>NZ_JBTLRK010000001.1:1114259-2441837 GCF_054482715.1 Salinimicrobium sp. CAU 1759
TTCATTAATTAATTTTTTTGTTGCCTTGTCTCCAGAAGAGCAGCAAAAACGCGGTAAGGAAATTTGGACAAGAATTGGTAAGATCGATAGCATTACTCTGGCAAAAAGAATCCAGTATATTAAAAATAATAAAACATTTATTAGTATCATCGACTTGGGCTACTTGAAAAATCAGCTTCCAAAAGATACTGTAAAATCAATATTTAAGAAATATCCCGAGGAAATCAGGAATAGCAAGTATGGCAATGTCGTTAGGACTTATCTAAAAAGAGATGTTTTGGAAATCGGTGATACCTTCTATGATTTCGAAGGATTAAATCAAGAAAAGGAGAAGGTTAAGCTTTCCAACATTAGGGATAATGAAAAATTTACTTTAATTGACTTTACTTCAACTCATTGCGGGGCTTCTATGCAAGCAGTTGAGGAACTCTCCCTGGTTTACAAGAATTACAGCGATTCTTTGACCATTATAAGTTTCTCTGGAGATCCACAAAAAGAGGCTTGGTTAGAAGGAGTAGAAAGAGATGGAGTGAAATGGAACAGCATCTGGGATGGAAAAGGAAGATTTAGCGAAACATCCATAAGTTACGGAGTTACCGGCTTCCCAACATTTGTTCTCATAAGTCCGAAAGGAGAAATTGTGGACAAATGGACGGGGTACGGTGAAGGTGATTTAACAGCTCGTCTCAAGCCACATTTATACTAGTTCATAAAAACTGCACATAAAAGGTTCAAAGAGCCTATTCAAGTGAGTGGGTGACCTCTGTAAAAGAATCCAAAGTTGAACATTTTTGATAAAAGGTGAAATAATTGAGGTGATTTTCCAAGGGTTTAACGGGCACATTCACCCTTCTTTTCACAGGTGCGCCAAAGACCCTGAATAATTAGCAGTACCATTAGTTTTAAGGTTTATTTTGTCCACACGCCTCCTCAGACAACGCATTAAATGAAAAACTTAGGTTTTCTCTACTGGAAAGCCCTATCACTAGATTCTCCTTCTGATCAACTCAATAGTGAAAAAGACTATAGGGTCATTTTAAAATAAAAATACCAATTTACAGATTCTCCACAAGTGATAACCTACAGCCTCAAACCTTCTTCTCTCAGAAATGAAAATCTTTAATTTCCTTCATAGATAAAACTTTAAATCTATGATCCCCAAAGCACATTCCCTTCCACTGCGTTTCAGGAAAAGAGCTTTGGGGGGAGGTCTTGGACACATGACTAACGGATTAGTGAGGATGTTCTAAAAAATAGAATTTTGTACTATCCGTTAGTCAAGAGTCCGCCAAATCCTTTAAGCAATTAATTTCCAGTAATGATAGATGCCTCTTCACCTAATTTTTCACCTACTCCCATCGCTGTTACCATTTATACTATTGCAAAACAACGGAATTTAGAAGTTAGCCGGCCTGAATGAAACTCAAGGTCTTTCCACCAAAATATCGATACGGCCTATCCTAATCCTAAATTCCCTAAAGGAGCAACGGAAAATGGTAACAGCGACGGCTCTACGGGAAGTAAATCAAAAGTAAAAAGAGAACTTGTTCAGATGCAAAAATTAGTTTTTGAGAAAATGGAAAACGCTCGAGATACAAAAAGTAAATCATGAAAAAGATGAAATTCAAGAATTGGATTTAATGGCATTTTTTGCTCTTCCTGCTTTTTTCTTCCTGTAATCTCAAAAACTAAAAATTCCGCCCTTTATTCCAGAAGCTTTATCTGCCCTCATCTGGCCATTTTATAAATGAAATTATTTTTGAATAATATCATTTTAAATGATTCGTATCCAAAACTTATTTTTTGTATTAATAGTTCAAAAACAAGAGGTTGTAATTATCTTTAAGTGAATAATTGTCACTACAAAACGATTCCAACAATTTTGATTGTGGAGAAAAAAAAGTCATACATTAGGGTCGGCACCCAGTACTACAAACTGGTAAATGCTCCAAGTATCTCCGGCGTGGAAAATGAAGCCCTGGTGCCATGGAATATTGAAACGATCCGACAGGACCACGGAAAGACTTTTCTTGCAGCCATTCCGAAATATGATGGCTTCACCTGTATCCCGGACCATCTGAATTTTAAATCCTCCTTCCATGATTTCTACAATACCTATGCGCCGTTAAGTCACATGCTAAAAGAGGGACATTGTGGGGTATCTTTCAAATTTGTCAGGCACATCTTTGGAACTTATTATGAGCTTGGTCTGGATTACCTGCAGCTATTATTTACCAGGCCCACTCAAATCCTGCCTATTCTCTGCCTGGTGTCCCGGGAACGTTCAACGGGGAAGAGTACTTTTCTAAAATGGCTTAAGCTCATCTTTGAGAACAATCTCACTTATCTCACTAACGACAGTTTCACTAGCCAGTTCAACTCAGATTGGGCAAACAAACTCTTAATCTGTATAGATGAAGTACTGTTCAACAAAGAGGAACTTACAGAAAGGATCAAATACCTCAGTACTACCAACATCAATAAACTTGAGGCCAAGGGGAAAGACAAGCGGGAAGTGGAATTCTTCGGTAAGTTTATCCTCTGTAGTAACAATGAAGAAAACTTTATCAAAATAGATCACCACGAAACTCGCTTCTGGGTTCTGCAGGTACCGGTTATAAAAAAAGAGCAAACGGGGTTTTTGGAAGCCCTGTCCAAAGAAATACCGGCTTTTCTGTTTTACTTGAAAAATAGGAAGCTCTATTCCAAACACCAGACAAGGATGTGGTTTACAGCTGATCAAATAGAAACTCCTGCCTTGAAAAGACTGGTGCAGAATAACCGGAACCGGGTGGAAAGGGAATTGGCCGGTATTCTTCTAATGATCATGGAAGACCATGATCTGGAAACACTTGATCTTTGCCCGATGGATGCTTATAACGCTATAAATAAATCAAGGCTCCGCTTCGATCTTACCCAAATCCGCAATATTCTGAAGAAGGAGTGGAAACTGGAGAACCAAAGCAACTCGAACCGCTATCAAAAGTTCCTGCTCTGGGGAGATGGCTCTACTACCTTCAGAGAAGCTAAAGGACGCTATTTCACTATAAACAAAAATTTCCTCCTGGAGAATTTTGAGGATGTCAAAAATACCTGAATTCCTGCTTCTGGGGGAAAAAATGATGAAATGATGACAAAACGATGACAGGGAAACTCCAGTGTTTGCGGGAGGTTTCAGCTGCTGTCATCGTTTCATCAAAATGAAGACTGCTTTTGAAAGAAAAACTTTTGAAACTATTCTATTTTTTGATGAATTGATGACAAAGTAAGATAAGACTAGTAATAGCAAGGGTTCCAGCTGTCATCATTTTGTCATCAAACTGTCATCAAAAATAAAATGATGACAAAAAACGAGACGACAAGTTTCTTTATAAAAAGCTACAATTTGATGTAAATAATATGCTGATGAGAACAAAAAAGATGAACTGTGAGGAAGCACGAAGCATAGGCATCTTTGAAACGCTGATAAAGATGGGTCACATCCCCACTCGCAAATCAGAAAAAGAAGCCTGGTTCCTAAGTCCCCTGAGAATTGAAAAAGAAGCCTCTTTTAAAATCTCCTTTAGATTGAACAGGTGGTATGACTTCGGTATTGGGAAAGGAGGAAACGTGATCGACCTGGTATGCCTAATCTTAAGTTGTTCCGTAGCCGAAGCACTGGCTTATTTGTCAGATGGGATACCCGTTGCTAATTCTTCTCTGAATATCCAAATTAGGTGTAAGGAAATAGAACGTGCAAATAAGGTTTGGAAGATCTTACCTATAGAACATAAAATGCTCAAGAAATATCTTCAAACTCGCAATATCCCTGTTGAAGTAGCACAAATCTACTGCAAGGAAATCTGGTATATATCGAATGGTAAAAGATTCTTTGCCTTGGGCCTGCAGAACCATTTAGGAGGCTGGGAGCTTCGCAACCTTTACTTCAAAACCTCCACACCTCCTAAAAGCTATTCCTATCTGAATCGGGGAAATAACCAGATCATTGTACTGGAAGGAATGTTTGATCTTCTGTCTTTAGCAGTTATCAATCCCGAAGAAATTGAAAAGGCTGATCTATTGATTCTGAATTCTCTGTCTTTTTTACCTGAGGTCCTTGAGATTTTCACCCTCTATTTAACTGTGACATTATACCTGGACCGCGACTCTGCTGGAATCGGAGCAACTGAAAATGTTCTGAGAAGCTGCTCTCATTGTAAGGATGGGAGCCAGTTGTTTAAAGGCCATAAAGATTTGAATGATAAACTTATTCATAGCACCCATGACAGGAAGTATAAACCATTAAAAACAAAATCAGGCTAATGACTTACTTCTACTTTTTTGAGTAGCAAAGCAAGATGTGTCATTGTCATGACAATCTTGCTTTGCGCCCGGAGGTTGCAAAGACTGAAAACAAAAAATGAAACGAGAATTCATTCAAATTCGCTGCTCGATTTACGAGAAGAAGCTACTCAAAAAAAGAGCGGCCAGGGCAGGAATTTCTCTTTCAGAATACCTCCGGTCCACTGCTTTTGAAAGAAATATTGTTGAAAGAATTACACCAGAACAACTGGAATTCTACCGCTTACTCGTACAATACAAAACTAACTTTTCCAGAATAAGCAGCATGTTTAAAAATCGAGATCCTCAGCTAGCTGCGACTGTGAAAAATCTGGCTGAAGAAATAAGAACCCACTTAAAAAACTTTAGAAAATGATTGGGAAGGGACACTCCATATCGCGGACAAAAGAATCTATAGCATATGGCTGGAACCAGGAGAAAGATGCCGAAGTGGTTCTTAAAGAATTTTTGGCAGGAGATACACCGCAGGAGATTGCCGAAGAATTTAAGATCATACAGTCACAAAATAACAGATGCATCAATAACACCTTAAGCTTTGTGGTGAGTCCCACCATAGAAGACGGAAAAAATATAACCCGGAAAGATCTGGGAGAAATAGCCAAGCGATTCTTGAGAGAGATGAACCTAAAAAACCACCAGGCAATTTCCTTTGTTCATAGAGATAAGGAACACACCCATATTCATATTTATGTGAATCGCATAAGTATGACAGGAGAGACGTACAAGGACAACTTTATTGGAAAAAGAAGTCAAATTGCTGCAGATAACGTGGCCAGGGAGATGGGACTTACAAGGGTCAGGGAAGTGCAACAGGATAAGCTTCAGGAGCTAAATCAACATCGCAAGGAAGTTCAGAATATTCATGAAAAGGTTTCCCTCTCTAAACCGAAATCTCTAGATGAGTACATAAAAAGAATGCAGGAGCACCGGGTGACGGTGATCCCATCAATCAACAAATCGAATCAGCTACAGGGTTTCCGGTTCGAATTTAAAGGCATAAACCTAAAGGGAAGTGAGATACACCGATCTATGAGTGGCAGTAAAATTGTCCTTGGAATTAGCCAGAATAATAGTTTCACAAAATTAAAAGAAGCACCAAAGTCTTTCAAGTTGGCCAGTAATACAATTCAACTTAGCACCGGATTTATAAATAAAATGGTGAAGGATTTGGTGAAGCAAACCATAAAAAGGGCGCTGGATCCAGGCATAGGATTTTAAAATAAAACAAGATGAAGAAGCTGGATGAAATCATGGAACTTATGGCTGATGAAATGCAAGACTTTCAAAATGGTCTCTTGCAGATGAAAAAAATGACTGATGATCTCAACACCCGGAGCATTCCTATTACTACTGAGGTGTTGGAAAAACAGTTAAAATTTTTCTTTCAGCAGCAACAGGAAAAGGAAGCAATAGCAGCTGAAAGACTAACTGCTATTAATATAAAATTAAAAAATGCCTACATACTCCCTAAAAATTTAGGCATGATCTTAGGAAGTCTTCTGATCCTACTCGTCAGCTTGATTGGATATCTCAGTTTTGAATTAATAACATTTAAAGATGAAAAATTTGAAAATCACCAATCCAGAGAATATGATATATTTTTTGAAGGGTATCCTGAGCAGAAAGAGATATTTGATCAATGGCTACAAAATCATGATATTCCCTAAGACACTAATTAGGCCTAATCCCTCCTAATTATGTTTAGCTGAATCAAATAAATTTAAATAATTTTCAAATACGTATAACCTTCCTCTTTGCCCTCCGGTAATTTCTTTAAGAATTTCTTTTTCTTCAAGTAGAGAAATCAGTTTATAAGCAGAAGTAGGCGTCTTATCAATAATCATTGCCACTTTAGACGCATCAACAATAGGTTTAGTATAGAGATATTCCAAAACTTTTTTACCGTCCCCACTTCGAGATCCTAAGCCTTGAATTTTTGACTCTACTTCCTTCTGCAATTGCATAATACCATTAAATGTATTTACGCCAGATTTTGCAGTTTCAATAACTCCAGTAAGGAAAAACTTGAACCATTGTGTTAGATCATTATGTGTTCTAACCCGCATGAGGTTGTCATAATACAAGACTCTATTCCTTTCGAAAAAATCCGATAAATAAAGAATTGGCTGCTTCAAAATCCCTTTGTTCACAAGGTATAATGTTATCAGAAGCCTTCCAACTCTTCCATTCCCGTCCAGAAATGGATGGATGGTCTCAAATTGATAATGAATAAGTGCAATCTTTAATAAATCAGGCAAGGGATTGAGATCATTATTTGCAAACTTTTCAATGTCTGACATAAGATCCCCCACAGAAGTGTGGACTGGGGGAATGAAAACTGCATCATTAAGATTTGCACCACCAATCCAATTTTGACTTGTACGATATTCTCCAGGTAATTTATGCTCACCTCTTACTCCGCTCAAAAGAATTTATGGGTTTGTTTGATTAGCCGTGATGAGAATGGAAGCGTGTGTAACATTTTAACTGCTTCATTCATGGCAGCGATGTAATTTTGCACTTCCTCCCAGTCATCTCTTTTATCCAGAGAAATATCAGCTTTATCTAAAAAAGCCTCTTCCATGTTCGTTTGAGTACCCTCAATTTTAGAAGATTGTGTGGCCTCTTTAGCAATATGCATGCTAATAAACAATTCAATATTGACATATTCGGAATACATGTCTAATCTTCCAAGATGGCGATCTGCTTTACTTAAAAGATTGAAAATCTCCATATTGTCAATTTCCCAATCTTTATTTATAAAGGTGGGTTGAAAGCTTTTGAAATATCCTTGGTTAACTGATTTTCCAGCCGTAAATGTTTTCATTGAAAAATGGAATTACTATCCTACTTATTCCACAAATTAAGTGAAAATTAAAATTACAACATCTCTTATTCCAATTTTTACTCAAAAACTAAAATAAGCTATCCTCTAATTAAAGCTAAATGACTATGAAAAGGACCTCCTGTAAAAAAAACTGAAAGAGGGATTTACCAGTCTCGGCAAGTAAGAACTAGTTGTAACAAAGATTTCATTTTCTGATCCTTAAATTTTAACCTGTACTACATGAATAAAAAGTTCATTAAATATCCATACTCTCCAAGGGAATAACAGCTTAATTTTAAGATTATTTTATAGATTTACTATATAAGCCGCAGAACCTGGTTCTACCTACCGGTAGACTGTAGCCAGTAAATCTAATTCTTATAAAAATGACTATACCACAGTATCTTGAATTTCTGAATGACCGATACAGGTCCGGAATTTCCAGAGAACATTCCTACCGTGGAGACCTTGAAAACCTAATTCACTCTTTAGTCCCTGAAATTCATGTGACCAGAAAGTTGAGTTTTGAAGACATACTTTATTATCAAAAAGATCATAATAGCTTTAAATGAGACGAATAGGCTCATGAAGGAGATAGATAAAGTTGAATTGGAATAATAATGAAAAAGGAAATCTTTGATACACAATATGCAAGCTTTGAAGGAGATGATATTTATATATCGAGAGCTGAGAGTGGTAGGCGGGGTTATACCTGTATCGGCTGTAAACGACCTTTAGAGGCTGTTATACAAAAGAAAAATCCAAAACATAGATCTTTTTTTAGACACATTGTAGATCCAGAATCACGAGATACATTCCACTGCTCTTTTGATAGTAGAAAATACCTGGAAAGAGTTGTTGAAAAAATAATCATTCAAAAAGGTTCCATTCTCCTTCCGAAAGTGGTAAAATATCCTCCTCTTGGTTCTTCTAATCCTCCACTTTTACTTCAGGAGGAAAAAGAAATGTTTGCAGAAAAAGTTAAGGCTCAGCAGACAATTTTTATAGATAGG
Organism: Salinimicrobium sp. CAU 1759; assembly: GCF_054482715.1. Lineage (NCBI taxonomy): Bacteria > Pseudomonadati > Bacteroidota > Flavobacteriia > Flavobacteriales > Flavobacteriaceae > Salinimicrobium > Salinimicrobium sp. CAU 1759. The sequence continues at coordinate 1,122,441 of NZ_JBTLRK010000001.1, forward strand.
AATTTACAGATCGATCCAGCCGAAGAAAATGAAAGCGGAAACAAGAACAAATATATACGTCCGGATCTGACATTTTACGATAGCAATGGGGCTCCACTCTTATTTATTGAAATAGTCATCACTCATCCTGTTGATGACAAAAAGAAGGCAAAATTGATCAGCCTTGGTATAGACACAATACAAATTGATTTGCCTCATGGCGACAAAGATGAATTGAAAGAAATTATAGATTCGGGAATAAATACAAAATGGGTTTTTAACCATGAAGAATTCTATACAGACTACTTTTCCATTACCGGCGAGAATAGAAGAGAATTTCCATCAATTAATGAGCAGCAAAGAAGCTTTTTTCAAGAATCTTCCACATGCAGAAGAGCCAGAATTAGAGAGCTTGTATATGCAATTGAACGAAGTATGGAGACTGATCAATTTCATACAGTTGAAGAAGATCTTAGAGTTGAAGTCAATCGAGTTGGAAAACTTTCAGAAGCAGCAAGAGCAAGACTGGCAGAAATGGAAACAGAACAAGAAGCAGACCTATATTCAGAATTTGAACCAGAGGAGAGAAGCCTTAGAGAAGCTGAAAAAAGAGAACGAACAGAATACAAAAAAATTGAACAGAGACATAAAGACCTGGAAAACCGATATAATTCAAAAGCAGAAGAGCTTAGAGCAGAGGAGCAAGCAATTCGAGCTAGAGAGCGAGACGTTTTTGGAGTTGAAGACCCTTTGGAGCACCTTCCACGACGTATCAAGGCAGTATCGGGTGATATTGACCGCCTCCAAGGAAAGATCGGAAAACAAGAAGCCGAAGAAGTCAAGATTGGCGACGAAGAAAGAAGAATTGATGAACAACTGGAAAAATTTGCTCGAATTGAAGCCAAACTTTTCAGCTAGACAGCGAATAATTCTATATGACGAAATGAAGAATAATGATTTTTGTAAGGAAAATGATTTTTTTAAATCCAGGTTTAATCAGAGATCTTTTGACTTTGATTAGAAATTCTCGGTTTAATCAAGTCAATAAATCACCATATTATCAAAAAAATATCTTTTTAAAATAACTTCAACTTTATTCAAATTGGAATTAAAATATCTTCAAAATAATCTGGCCCAGATCAAAAAAGCTATTACACAAGACCGGTTAGTCATTTTTGCCGGGGCTGGAGTTTCGTTTGACTCTGGACTACTTTTGTGGAGTCAGCTGATCAATAAGATAAAGAAAAAGCTGGATTTTGACACTCATGAGAGTGACCCATTAAAATTGGCTCAACTGTTATACAATGAGAAGGGTGAAAAAGAATATAATGAAATTCTTAGGAATTTGATATTTGAATCTTCTACCACTGCAAATCCTATTCATAAAATTTTGTTCGAATTAAATCCTCAGCATATTGTAACTACAAATTATGATTATTTTTTTGAAGAAGTTATTGATCACGAAGGTCTTCCCTTTTCGGTAATTTCGAAAGATCCTGATCTACCATATGCAGATCATAAAAATCTATTAATTAAGTACCATGGAGATTTCAATAATAAGAATATTGTTTTAAAGGAAACTGATTATCTGGAATTTTCAAACACAAACATACTCAAAGAAACTTTTGTGAAATCCTTATTTAGTAATAAGGTGATTTTGTTTGTGGGATACAGTTTCTCTGATATTAACCTAAAGATTTTGCTCAGAGAGGTGCAACATTTATTGAAAAAGCATAAACAAAAAGCTTACTTAATAACTCCTGAAATAGAAGTTCCAAATTCAGAGAAGTCTTATTTCAATAATTTTGGTATCAATATTATTAATTACAATCCTGAGCTCTTTGCAGTAAACCCTCCTAATGGTTCTTTATCAACCAAAGGACAGAAAGTATATTCCATTTTAAATTATTTATCTAAAATTAAACTGTTTGACAATGACTATTCTTTGACGGAAGAGGCCAGCTTCAAAAATGTGGTTGAGACGTCTTTTGAATCCTTAAAAAGGTTTGGATGTCTCAGTGTTCTTCCAAAATCATTTCTTGCCTCTTTATATCCTTTTAATAAAGACTCTAAGCAACCACCAAATTTAAATGTTGATGAGGATAGATTAATTTTTTTTAGTAGAAATATTTATGATGCTCTGGTGGAAGTATTTAGTGCCAGTTCCGCGCAAAATGAACTAAGTAAACAAGCTTATTACATTAAAAAAATTCTATTAGGATCTGGAATAAATGAAATTGCATATGCTGGTAAACCAAAAGGACTTGGACAATATATTCCAAATGAAAATGACATATATGAAATTAATTGGAAAGAGAAGGGGAAAGTTTGTGATTGTTTTGGATGTCTTCTAGACCGTTTTGAATATCAAAAAATCTTAAAAAAATCAGAGGCTTATAGAATTTCCAGTTCGACTGAAATTTTAGAAGATTTGAAGTACTCGTACCTACTATACAAAATTGGAGATTACCTAAAGAGTTTTAAGTCCTTTCAAGATCTTCTGCAAAAATCTAATAAACAGGGGAGGTTCGACGTAAGCTTTCTTGCCAAATTCAACTTATTCAACTTATCAAAGTTTCTTGTCTATTCCCATGTGGACAATGATGAAATAGGATTTGAGGATTATGAAAATCTCAAACAAGTTGGAAGTTCCTATGACCTCGATAGGGAATTAGAGAAATTAAAATTTTTTTACGATAAGGATGTGTATAGGTTTTATAAAGACCTTAATAATGGAAAAATAGTTCATCGGCTTTGTATTGATCTTGACAGTTTAAAAGTTACGACATTAGAAACATTAGATAGAATAAAAGGAGGTGGATCTGGAGGCGCCAGCTTCACCGGATTGTTGAATAGAATGAAGGAATTAGATAATTTCCTGAACTTTAATTATATAATTGAAGATAACTTTTATGAAGTAAATCATTCTTTTCAGAAATCCTTTGAAAGCATTATTGTCGGATATCTTATAAAAGATATTCCCTTAAACAGTAGAACGTTCAATTTTGGAAAACCACATATAAAATATTTTAATTTTTGGATATCCGATATTCTTATTAGAAGAGCTGATCCAGAGAATTTGTATAAAATCTTGCGGAAATCAGAACTGCAAAACATAAAGTTTCACGAGGATGAAATTAATAAATTGTACAATCACATTTCTCAATTCTTAAATAATGCATATGAACAAAACAAATTTTTCGGAGGCAAGAGTGAATCTCTGATATTCAAAACTCATTTTAAAGGGAAAGAGACATTTTATAGATTTATTGATCGTCAGTTCAGTAATATCTGCATTTTATTATCTTTTTTAGAATTAGATGAAAAAGCATTATTCAGATATTTTGAGCCACTCACCGAGTTTCTTAGATACGCGGAATTTAAAGAGGTCTCTAGTAGTCTCAAATTTGTAAATATCTTTTTAATCAGAAAGGGGCATTTAATTCCCCAAAAAGAGAAGAAAGAGCTTTTAATCGTAATATATGAGCGTTATAAGTTAAACAATTGCTTTTATAGTCTGCTTACAAGTTGTAGTTCAGCTACTACATTGGAATTTTTAGATGTAAAATGGATAAATTTTCATGTGACTAATTTTAGTTCAAAGCATTTATATCCGATGTTGGACGATCGACAAAAAGTCGAATATAGAGAGTATTTAAAGGCTGAGGTTGAAAAGGAAAATAATACCTACTATTTATACTATGATGCTATCGAGAATGAGGTTATTTCAGATGTGGATTTTATTAACCAATTTAAACAGGAAATTAATTCCATTTTAAAACTAGAATTAAGTAATAAGAGTGAAAACATCATTTTTTTTAACCACCATATCCATCTTTTTTTGGTGCTGTATTTCGAAAATAAGGTTGATCTTTCCTTAATTGAAAGTGACAATATTTTTTACAAATACTATCAATTTCTATTTGATTTAAAAAATTATCCTCCAATGGAATTTGAACCAGAATGGTTGAATTTTTCAAGACCTGAGGAAATTGACCGGGAGATAGTTAAGGCTGAATATATATTCGATAGTACTGAAAAATATTTACTTAAAGAAGAAGATCCCAATCTTGAGAGGATTTATTTCAACCTTAAAAGAATACAGAATTGATCCGTTCATTTGGTTAATTAGGTATTTAAGAGAAGCTAATGTCTTTCTGAACTTCCTTAGCATAAAAATCTGCAATTTGTTGAGCATAATCCATTGAAGATTTTCCAATGTAACCAAGGAACATTTTTTCTGTGCTGTGAGCTGTGATCTGCATTATTAGAGGAGTGGGCAGTTTTCCGTATGTATTGGTAGCAAAGGATCTCCTGCAAACATGTGAACTCATTAATTGCCACTTAGGATAAGATCCTTTGACTTTTCGTTTTTCACCTTTTTCCTTTCGTTTTCCATTTTTATCTTTAGGTATAACTTTTCCATCTTCGTCTACCATCTCAATTTTTGTCCCTGCAATTACTACGTTAATTCCAGCCTTCTTACAGAGTTTTTTTAGCAGCCCGTTGAACTTTTGGAGAGAAATACTATAAGGAAGACCTTCTCTTAAAATTTCTTTGGTAACAGGTAGGACGGGAATGGTAACCTGCTTTCCGGTTTTTTGCTGCTTAAGCTCAATAACTTCCAATTTATGTCGAGTGACAAAGTTGTCCTCTGTTAGATTAAGAAGATCCTGACCTCTCTGCCCCAAATTGCAGCCTAAAAGAAGCCATTTTCGAGCGTTTTTCAATGATTCGCTCTCAAGAGGTGCCTGCTCAATTTGTTTAAGTTCTGCTGGACTCAGGTATAAAATATATTCGTTTTTTGTCTTGCCTCCCTTTACTTTTTTGAGCTGAGGACTAATTGTGAGGCCATGGATTTCTGCATCAGCACAAACTGTTTTTAGATCATCTATTTTCTTTTTTGCATAGCTTTCGGAATAGTTTCTCTTATCAAGCATCCATTCAAGAAAATCCTTGCCGAATTTAATATTCACGTCCTGCACTTTCAGCTTTTTTTTACCCTGGTAAGTTCTAATGATCTTCAGAAGGTTATTATAGGAATCAATACGGTTTTTAGAAAGACCTAACCCTCCTTTTGAATTTGCCCGTAACCCAGCAGTATCTATTACATACTGAATAGCATCTACTAAATAATCACTTTTTGTCTCTTCGCCTGGAATTGATTTCCCGTTGAAAATATTAATTTGGTTTTGAAGCCATTCACCGTTAATCTCACCTGGATCAGTTTCGTCATACCGATCAATAATTTGGTTCTTGAGATCTCTCAACCTTCTATTGAGGTTTTTCATTTCGGGAGAATTCCTCTTCACTCCTTCTAGTATTGGACTCTTCTTGCCACTACCGGATAAAATGCAGTTGGAAAGATTTACAATTTTGCCGGTGCTCTTTGTATAGTCGTGTTTCCTACCATGAATAAAACGCAGGTAAATTGTCACCGGGTCTTCCTTTCCTCTAATGATATATTTCACTGTAGCCATGGCAAAAGAATTTATTATAAAAATAAATCTTTCCCGACACTTTCCCGACATTTGGGGGCATTATATGAAGCTATTTGATATAGAAAATTATTTTATTTCTCTGAAAGACAGTATTGTAGGGGTATTGTAGAGTAACGGATCACAATAAAAATGATATTCTATATCCCGCTCCGAGTACTGAAACCCTTGTTAATCACCTGATTTTCAAGGGTTTTTTGTTTTATTACTTCTAGGCTTCCCCGCATTTTCCCCGCAATCAAAATTTTTATTGCTTTATAAAGGGTTTTTTGATCCTAAAATCTCTCTTATTCTCTTATTATTTTCTAATTTTAAGACCGTGTTAACAAACCACCGGTAAAAGCAGCTCCCTACACTCCTTTGCCAGACCAACTTAATAATTTTCTGTATGCAGAGGGAACAGGCTTTCATGGGTTTTTATACTCTCAAGCCTCACAATAAAGTTTTTCCCTTTCTGACAGCAATGATAAACTTGCTAAATGGCCCTATTTCAGTCCTCTGTTCTTAAAGATCAACTGCGGCTGCAGGATGAGCAGCAACTAAACAAAGCTTATAAAAATTTTACCGGCTTTTTTCATAATCCCAATATCCAGGAGAATATAAGAAGCTCCAAAGAAGAGCAGTTCCAGGCCACATTTTTGAATGAGCTGTTCGTAAAGGTGCTGGGCTATACAATGAATCCTCAGCCGGAGTATAACCTCACGACAGAATTTAAGAATCAGAAAAATGCCCGAAAGGCAGATGGGGCCATCCTCAGCGACGGGCAGGCTGTTGGAGTGATAGAACTCAAAGGCACTAACACAAAACACCTGGAGGGAATAAGACAGCAGGCATTTGACTACAAAGCTAACCACAAAGGCTGCGTCTATGTAATTACGTCTAATTTTGAGAAGCTACGGTTTTATATCAACGATGCTACAGAATTTGTTGAATTCGACCTGTTCGAGCTCAACCGGGAGGATTTTTCGCTGCTCTGGTTTTGCCTGCACAAGGAGAACCTGCTTTCAGGGAAACCGCTCAGGAGTAAGGAAGCTTCTTTGGTGGAAGAAGAAGTCATCACCAAACAGTTCTATAAAGATTATTCAATTTTTAAGCGGGAACTCTACCGTGACCTGGTAAAGCGGAATGCGAAGCGGCTGAAAAACTCAGGACCTTCGGGTTATGAATCCGACGCTCAGGATGAAGCGCAAATTGAAATGGCCAGTCCTGAAAAGAGTGTAAAGCAGAATCTTTTCAAGAAGTCGCAGAAGCTCATTGACCGTTTTCTGTTTATCTTTTTTGCTGAAGACCGCGCGCTGCTCCCCCCGAACTCCATTCATAAAATCCTGTCTGACTGGAATAAGTTGAAGGACCTCGATGCAGAAATGCCTCTCTACGACCGTTTCAAGCTCTATTTTGGCTACCTGGACAGCGGAAGAAAAGGAACGGATAAAAAAGCAGAGATCTTTGCCTACAATGGTGGACTCTTTAAACCAGATCCTGTACTCGACATGCTGGAGATCGACGATGAACTCCTCTACAAACACACCTCCCGCCTCGCTACTTACGATTTTGAAAGCCAGGTAGATGTGAATATCCTGGGACATATTTTCGAAAATTCCCTGAACGAGATTGAAAGCGTCAATGCAGAAATTGAAGGTGGAAGTTTTGACAAGCAAAAGAGCAAGCGTAAAAAAGACGGAGTATATTACACGCCCAAGTACATCACTAAATATATAGTAGAAAATACAGTAGGCAGACTTTGCGAGGAAAAGAAAAGTGAGCTGGGCTTTAGAGAAGAAGAATATTTTAGGGGGAGAAAGCGACGGCAAAAAGACACTTTAGAGGCCCTGATAAAAATCCTGGAAGATTATCGCGAGTGGCTGCTGCAACTCACCATTTGCGATCCCGCTTGTGGGAGTGGCGCTTTCCTCAACCAGGCACTGGACTTTTTGATCAAAGAACATGAGTACATTGATGAAATGAAGGCGAAGCTGCTTGGCGGCAAGCTCATTTTAAGCGACATTGAAAGTACCATTTTAGAAAGGAATATCTACGGCGTTGACATCAACGAAGAAAGTGTTGAGATTGCTAAATTAAGCCTCTGGCTCCGTACCGCCCAGCCCCGCCGAAAGCTCAACGACCTTAGCAACAGCATCAAATGCGGCAACTCCCTTATAGGCGATAAAAAAGTAGCCGGCAATAAAGCTTTTAAATGGGAGGCAGAATTTCCGGAAGTCTTTGCAAAAGGTGGTTTTGATGTGGTCATTGGAAATCCTCCTTATGTAAATATTGTCAACATTGAAGATAAGAAGTTGAGGAAAGCTCTTCAACAAAAATTTTCCACTTTCAAGAATAAATGTGATCTATATAGTTTATTTATTGAACAGTCTATTTTATTGGCAAAGAAGGAGGGAGAGTTGGGCTTTATTTTCCCAAACAGCTGGATGGGAACGAGTAGCTTCATTAAATTTAGACAGTTCATTTCCCTGGAAACTCAAATTAATACCCTTGTGGAACTTCCTCCGGGTGTTTTTCAGGATGCCGTAGTCACCACCGTCATAATGACAACAACCAAGAAGGAATCCGAGGATAATCATTCTATTTCACTCCTTTTTCCTGAGAACAGAATTTTTAAGTATAAAAGGCATTCTATAAGTTTAGACAAAATTCTTTCCTCAACATTTTTCACCTATTCTTTTGAACCCATTGTTCAGTTAGGAAATGAAGAAGCGAAGTTGGCAGAATTGGTTTCCTTTTCCTTAGGGATAAAAACCAGTGATGACAAAAGATTCATTTTCAGTTATAAAAAAGATGAAAGCTCATTTCCAATGCTCAGAGGTAAAAATATAGGAAGATATTTCAAGAATATCAGTGGGGAATATTTGTGGTATAAACCTGAACTTATAAAGCAAAAATCAGGGGGGAGACCTAGAGTTCTAGAAAATTTTTTAAGGCCTAAGTTATTAATTCAAGATATTTCGAAATCCATAAATGCTACTTATGATGATTCCAATGCTTTAGTAAATGATACAATTAATGTCATCTATGATTCAAATGAAAGTTATTCTTTACTTTTTATTTTAGGATTATTAAACTCTAAAGCAGTTAATAGCTGGTTTAGTTCTACTTTTCCAGAAGGATTGCACATTAAAATAAATCAGTTGGGTGAAATTCCTGTGCCTAAAAGCAACGCTCATCAGAGACAATTGATTGAAAAAAATGCAGATCTTCTCCTTACAAAACAAGAAGCACTTACCTCTAAAGTTGATAAGTTCTTGATTTTTATAAAGTCACAGATAAAATTGGTAAAAGCTAGTTCAAAGCTCCAATCTTGGCACGAGCTCGAATTCGGTGAGTTTATCAAAGAGCTGAACAAGGCGATCAAAGCAAGTAATAAAGTCCGCGCCAAAGAAGCAGCCGTACATTCCGGAGAAGGTGGTGACGCAACTTCTGTAGTGGAGGTGCCGACGCTCACCAAAAAGGATGAATTTGAATGGATGGAGCTGTTTGAGGAAAACAAGCAAAAAACCCTGAAACTGCAAAGGGAGATAGAGAAGACGGATAAGGAGATAGATGCAATGATTTATGAGCTTTATGGGTTGACGGAGGAGGAGATTGAGGTTGTTGAAAGCTCCATTAACTGAAGAGATGGGAGAAAGATTGGGGGACAACAAGAGGAACTAAAAATGCACGAGAAATTAAATTGAAAAAGGAATATGAATTAAACAGACAAAACTGTTTTTCTAGTTAATAAGAACTGATAATCACAATTAGGTTTAGACCTTGAAAAAAATAAATTATGTCACTGCAGGTAACAGATGAAAAATTCACTCAACTTATTCAAGAAATTGAAAAAGTTAGAAGAAGAAAGGTGATTGACTTTAACAATCCCAATGAGATTCAATATTTAGATCCATTTGATAATTTAGGTAAGATCAAAATCTCAAATAATCATTTGATATTGGGTCGAAGAGGCTGTGGTAAGACAACATTATTACTCACCACTATCAAGGAAAATAATTCTGACTTCATACTGCCTCTGGATTGTCAGGTTTATCGGGAATGGAATTCAGAAAAAATTATAATTGAAGTTCTTCAGAAATTTTTAGACAAATTAAAGATCTTCATATTAGAGTCGGAGGCATTTAAAAAAGCCGAAGAAGTTTATAAAGAAGAAAATAAGGGAATATTCAACTGGTTCAAAAACTTAGGAAACGATAAGAAAATTTCTGATTACGAAAAATTTCTATGGTTGATTTCGAACTTAAAAAATTTATATTTCTACTTAGACAAATTAAAGGAATTACCGAATGAACCTATTGCCATAAATATTAAACAAACAAAAAAGAAGTTTACAAAACTTGAGATTAACTCTTCATCAGAATTAAAGGCAATTTCCAAGTTTAATGCCAGTGGCAATGTACCGATACATTTTACCAAATTGCAAGGAGAAATTGAATTGCTAGCAGGATATCAGCGGAACTCAAGCCGAACAGAAAAAAATGAAGAAGAAAACTCACAAGATCTGGCATTTATCCAAACAATAGACAAGAGAGAAAAATTAGATGATTTAATTTTATCAATTTCCGATAGTTTAGGTTATTTCTCAGAACTCACTGGAAATAAAACAGTTTTATTTTTAGACGATTTCTATCTTGTAGAATTATCTAAACAGCCGAGAATAGTACAGTATTTACATGATATTTATAAGAATGCTAAATTAAATTCATTTTGCTTTAAGCTCTGTTCCATTCCCAATAGAACTCGGATTAACAAAGAAAATAAAGCCGACTTTTCTTTTAAAGATGATTTTTCACCAATTAGACTTGATAAAGAATTGTATGATTTTGCAAATTTGAAGGATTATCTACTCAAAATTACGGCGAATCTAAGTCCTGCATTAGGTTTAAATAGTAATGACATTTTAGGAATTTTTAGTAATGATGACGTACTTAATTTTACAACAGTTGCGACCGGCGGTGTACCAAGAGATTTTCTCGTAATACTATCCGAATTGATCAAAATTGCAAGAAGTGAAAATGCACATAAAATTAAAAAAGAACATTTGTACTCAGCCATTAGTGATCTTAAGCAAGATAAGGAACAAAATATTGAGATAGAATCTGACATTCCTCCAGAAAAACTTAGAGAGGCTTTGGAAATTATTGAAAACGAAATAGTCAAAGGTCTTAAAACTAATGTGATTTTATATCCTGCGCAACTAGCGAAAGAGCACAATTCCTTATTAAAAAACTTGGTCAATCTCAGATACTTGCACATTATTAATGATAGTACAAGTTCCGATAAAATCAAAAAGGAGATTTTTGTTTCCTATCTAGTTGATATGACTTTTTATGCCACAGGCAGAAGACTGAAACCTGGATTTGACTTTAGGGAATTTTGGTACCAAGACAGTTCCCAAAGGCATAAACACCTAAGAAATGCTCCAATTTGGCACTTTAAAAATGAGGTTGTAGATGTTGAAGTATTGACTTCCTCGGCTCAGCGCAAATAAAGGGTATTCCCGAAAGATGTTATAACCTTGTGAAACAGGAAATGGAGAATAAATAAAGAATATTTCATGCAACAAGACTACAACGAAGAATCTTTTAAAAAGGGAGAACAATTTGAAAAATATGTCGAGGAAAATATTTTCCCTGACGCTCACTATGAAGTTATTCACAAAACCAGCGATAGTGAACAAAATAGGAGACGTTTTGTAAAAAAATCTTTAGAACCCGATTTTCATTTCAAATGTAGAGTTACTGGTAAGGAATTTTACGTAGAAGCCAAGTGGAGAGCGAAACCTTACAAGGATCTTTACCAGGTATTGAGCGAAAAGCAATTTGAGACATTTCCAAAACTTCATTCTTCTAAGCGGCCCATTTATATTGCCTTTGGCTATGGCGGGCAGGCATCAAATCCAGATTATGTGAGCCTTATTCCTTTGGAACAAGTTAGAACTTCCAAATTGTCACCTCGTGAAGTTCATTCCTTTAATATTGAGAAGGCTCATTATCCTCCCAGTCGATTTACTAAAAAGGAAAAAACAACAGAGGCAGAGAGTGGGCAAAAGAAAAATCAGACATGTTCACATGAAGAGAAAAGAACTGCAGTAAAAAAGGGATTAAAGCAATACAATTCGAAAGTTCTCGCACTTGCTGCTGTAGGTGTACTGACAATTTTTACACTTTTCTATGGCTTTGCTTTTTCAAACAAGACTTCAGAGAAAACACCTGCAGACCAGCTACAAGCAATTATTACAGATTATTACCAGGCCATGAATAGCAATCAAATTGAAAAGCTGCCTGAGTTTTTGAGTCCGCAGGTCACCAGCTGGTATGGCGAACAAAATCCCTCCCGGGAATGGATCTATAGGAATGCCAGAGCGCATAGGGGAAAATATCCTTATTCTTCTTCAGACATTGATTGGGATTCTTTTAGGGTCATTCCTGCAGAAGCCGGAGGTTACACTGTTACATATGAAATGATCTACAGGTCCAAAGAAAAGATAACAGATGATTATACAGTTTATGATCTCAAGTTGCTCACTCAATGGGATGAAAATTTTAAGCTTAGAGGGATTACTGAGATTAGAAATTAGAAGAAATATTTATTCATAAGCAGTTAAAACACCTCGTCGAAAAACTGAAACAGCCTAGCAAAAAGCTGGATAATTATGCTATACTCAGTGATCAACCCTGGATAACAAGAACCGAGCATGAAAACGAGCGCTGCGTTTTCATTTTTCGTCAGAAAGAAAACGAACTCATAATTTCAATAAACGGAAAAGTAGAAATAGGAAAATGGGACTATATTCCTGCAATGAAGTCAATATTATTTTGCTGGTGGTTCAAATAATGGAGATATTATTTCTCCACATTTAAAATTTCCCTTAAATCATTTCTTGATAATGGTTTATGGTAAAGCTTTTCTACCAATAAATTTTGCTCTGCCTTTAATCTATCACTTTCATAGATAGAGGATGTGACAATAAAAAGCTTTAAGTTTTTAAAATTTAAATCTTTAATTAGCATTTGTTCTAAAAATTCCCACCCATTTAAATCTGGCATATTAATATCCAGAAGAACAATAATATTTTTAGGGGTATGGCGTAATTTTTCAAGCATATTTACTCCATCCAGGCCTCCCGGGCATTCATGAATATTTAAGTCAGCGTCAATACTATGAATTAGTTTTCTCGTAATCAATCGGGAAATTTTGTCATCATCAATAATGAGTACCTGTGAAATCATCTCTATTTTTCGGATATTAAATCTTCAGCTTCTTTAACAATATTATGGATAATCTCATCCATTTCATTGGAAGCAATTTTTAAATGCTCTAACCAAAATGATAAATTCTGGCATTCTTTCTCCTCATTCTCGATCATATTTATAATACCAAGGATGTTTGCTAATGGCGCCCTTACTAAATGAGATTGTTTCCAGGCAATACTCTTAAGATTTTCGTTCTGCCTTTCAATGTGACTAACATAATTGCTTCGACTTATGGCAAACTCAATACTTTTATACAAAAGTGTTGAATTAATTTCATCCTTGACCAGGAAGTCGTAAATACCCATTTCTAAGCTCTGTTTTGCAAGGGGGAGATCTGTGTATCCAGTTAGAATTATAATTGGAGTTTTTGGACATTTATTGATTATACTTTTTACCAATTCCAACCCGCTCATATCGGGCAAATGCAAGTCGAGTAAAATTATATCACAATTACAATCTTCACGATTAAAATAATCACAGACCAACTGGAATTCACTATATTGGGTAATAGATACTGTATTATAAATCTCAATCAGGTAATCTTCAATTAAAATAAAGTCCCCCAAATTATCTTCAACAACTAAAATTGACATTTCATCTTGCACCCTGGATTCTTTGACCATAACTTTTAACCCAAAATTGTTAACTGAAGCCAAAATGCTTCAATCTTTAAAATAGCTTCTATAAAATCATCCATATTGAGCGGCTTTTTCACATAGCTGTTAACATGATTGGCATAAGCCATATCAATATCCTTCTCATTTGATGAGGTAGTCAACATGATCACAGGAATTTTTTTCAATTCCGGATGAGTTTTCACTCTTTTGAGCACTTCGTGACCGTTATATATGGGTATATTAATGTCTAATAAGATAAGATCGGGTCTTTTAGCATTAGAAGAAGCCTCTCCCTTCAACAAAAAATCGAGAGCCTCCTTACCATCTTTTGCTACGCTTATTTTAGTCTTTATTTTACTTTCTTCAAAAGCGTCAAGTGTTAGTAATATATCTCCGTCATTGTCTTCTACTAGGAGGATGTGAACAGGTTTTGAATTCATATCATAAAGTACTAAGTTGTTTGGTAATAGTAAAGAAAAAGGTTGTACCCACACCTACTGCTGACTCAACCCAAATTTCACCTCCTAGAGATTCTACATGTCTTTTTGCAACAGAAAGTCCGATTCCCGTACCTTCATATTTATCTCTGGTATGCAGCCTTTGGAAAATAATAAATATTTTATTAAAGAATTCCGGATCAATTCCTATTCCATTGTCTTTTATTGAAAACTCCCAATTACTTGGATTTTCCTTTACTTTTATTTCAATATTTGGAGCAATCCCTTCCTTTGAATATTTTAAAGCATTATCTAAGAGAGAATGAAGCACCTGGGTTATAACGGCTTTATAAGTTGGAATGGTCGGCAAATCTTTTGCAGAGATTACAGCAGCTTTTTTGGATATTATTTTTCTTCTCAGCAGCTTATACTCGGAAACTAACTCGTTCAAATCTACTTGCTCTATGGCTTCAGTTGGTCTTCCTGCTCTTGAGTACTCTAATAAGTCCATTATAATTTGCTTCATTCTTGTAGCCCCATCGGTGGCAAAATAAATATACTGATGGGCTTTCTCGTCAAGCTGTTTTTCGTATTTACGCTTTAGTTGATTCATAAAACCGGAAATCATTCTTAAAGGCTCCTGCAAATCATGTGAAGCTACAAAAGCAAATTGTTCCAATTCCTGGTTAGATCGCTCTAATTCAACAGCATGTTTCCGAAGTTTGCGATTAAGTTCTTCTAATTGTATTTCATACTTTTTTTGGACGGTGATATCCTGAATACTTCCATAAATTCTTGAGCTGTGGTCATCGAGCATATCGGAATTAGCTGTCACATGAACCCATTTCTCATTATTTTCAAGAGAAACTATAGCCGCTTCGAAATCTGCAGATTTCCCTGTTTGGATACACTTCTGTAATCTGGAGCCAACCATCTCTCTGAAATCTGCCCGAAAAAGATTTATAAAACTTTCAAGATCAGGAATGACTGAAGTGGATTGAGCTTCTAAAATACTTCTTGTTATTGATGATAAGTGTACAGAATTTTCAGTAAAATTTACTTCCCAACTACCAAATTTTGCCATTTTTGAGACTTGCTCCAAAAGTTCTTCGTTTTTCACCTTTTCAGTAATGTCCAGTAAAACTGAATTAAATATTACCGTGCCATCTGTAAAACAAGTTGGTGAACCATAACCTAAGTGAATTTTCATTTCGCCATTAGGCATTAGATATCTCCATTGAGCTGACCATTTGGAATTAGTTTTAATTGATTCCTCTATACTATTGTGTAAGATTTTAAGATCGCCCCCCGCTCGTATCTGATCCCAAATTAAATGACTATTTCTTTCAATTTCATTAGCAGTAAAACCTAGTATTTGTTTTGCTCCTTTTGAGACCGATTTGAAATTGGCTGTGCCATTTGGATTAATACAGTACTGAAAAATGACCCCTGGTAGATCATTGCCTATTGATTGGAGTCTGAGTTCAAATTCCTTGTGATCCTGAATATCTTGAAAACTTCCATACAAACGCACACATTTACCATCCACAAATTCAGCATTCCCAATTCCCCTAACCCAAACTTCTTTCTTTTTAGCAGTAACTATTACCGCCTCAAAATCTGAAGGTTCGCCGGTCTGTATTAATCGTTCTATACCCTCCCAAACCATTTCCCGGAAATCTTCTCTATAAAAGTTAATACCCGTCTCCAAACTGGGTGAAAAGGTTTTAGGATCAGTTTCGTGCATTTTATGAACCTCTTCCGACCAGTACACAGTTTGCTTGAGCATATCTACTTCCCAACTTCCAATTTTGGCAAGTTGTCTCGCTTGACGGTTTAATTCTCTTAGTTTCTTTTCTTCGGTTATGTTCTTTGCTGTGGAATAGATGAGACCATCATTAAGATTTGCTTGACAGTACCAGCTTAACCATATAATTTCACCGCCTTTAGTAACAACCCGTATTTCAAAAGCTAAAGTGGTATGACCTGTTTTTAACAGCTTAAACTTTCGAGAAACCTTATCCAGGTCTCCAGGATGACAGAATTTCTTAAAATTGTGGTGAACTATTTCCTCTTCGGTATAACCCAGAAGCTCGCAGGCGGTCGAATTTATCTCTAGGATATTTCCTTGAAAATCACCTATACCTACTATATCTGGTATGGAATTCAACAAATGACTAAGATCACTTTCCACCAATTTGCGTTGGATCTCTGAGCCAAGAAATTCTTCCAATCGTTTAAATAGTTGATGATATTTCTTTAAATATTTTGCTTCCTTTTTAGTGCCAATGGCTAAAACGCCTAAAACTTTTTGATTGAATATCAATGGTATGCCATAGACCGAATTTAAATTTATACTACTAACCATGTCCTTTCTAATGAAGACTGAAGATTCCAGGACATTTTTCAAATGTAGTTGTTTCTCTTTTTGCCAAACCTGGCCAATTAATCCTATCCCTTTCTGAAAAAATTTTATGTTATTCTCTTTGTACAAACTCTTGATGTTACCATCTGATATATAATAACTCGTGAGTTGCATTTTAGTTTCTTCCAAATTTTTAGTCCAAAGCTCTACCCAATCAAATTTTCCGTACAGACCTATGGATTTGCACATTTCTCTTACGGCTTTTTCATAATCATTTTCCAGATTAAAATCGGCGCTGAGCTCTGTCAAAAGTTTGGTTTCTAATTCTCTGTTTTTTTGTTCAGTTACATCCCGTTCTATGGCAATAAAATGAGTACACAAATTTTTATCGTCAAAAACCGGTGTCACACTAAAATTAATCCAGAACTCCTCACCACTCTTTTTGTAATTAATCGTTGTGATCTCAGCACTTTCTCCATTTCGAAGTTTATTACCCAATTCGGCCAAAGCTCTATGATCAGAATTAGGTCCTTGTAAGATTCGGGGTGATTTTCCAATCACTTCGTCGGCTGTATAGCCGGTCAATGTGGAAAAAGCCTGGTTTACATAAATAATTTTTGGGCCGGGTTCATCCATAGGATCGGCCTCTGTAATAATAACGGCATCGTTGGTATTGGTTACCACACTTTGCAGTAGCTTACTTTTCTGATCCTTTTCAACTGTACTGGTAATGTCCCGTGAATTGGCTACAATTCCATTTACAGCAGGATTATTGAGCATATTGGTAAAAACGGTTTCAATCCACCGATATTCATTTTTATGATTTTGAAAGCGAAAAGGTTCTATTTTCAAACTGGAGAAATCGCCAAGGTTCTGCATGGCGGTTCTAACTCTATCAGCATCCTCTGGATGAATAAAATCAAAGGCATTTTTTCCAATAAATTTTTCCGGACTTATTCCTAAAACTTTCGTACTTGTTGGGGCGACGTATAGATAAGTCCCTTCCTCATCTAATACTGCTATAAGGTCTGAACCTTCTTGAACAAGTGTTTTAAAAAGCTGCTCACTTTCTAAATTTATTTTTTTCTTTTTCATATATTCTTACATCTTTGGAAACGTATAAATTAATTTTTCTGTACGATTCCATATAGCAGGATAAAATTGCTTTGCCCCCTCTATTTGACGAAAGTTTCTATGCCTCCCCTGAATTTTTGTAGTCCAAATGTGGGAGGAGAACTTCAAACTTTTGCGCTCTTTATCGACAAATATATCATTTTCAACGGATTCTTTTAAGCTGCTTACTTATCAACTACTAAAGTGTATTATGAAACTCAGTTGAAAAAAGCTTTTCTAAGTCAATTTCGGGACGCAATTTTCCTGGTAGGAAAAACGTGATAGCGATAGCAAATGATATTTCCGTAGGCTGTGACCTATAATGGTTAAAACTACCTTCTTTCTTTTGCTCTAACATTTCATTATCTCTCTACCAGCTGTAAATACAAAAGTCCAGCTCCGCGTACAGAAGCCCTCTTTATCTTATGGAACTAGAGGGTTTTAACTTTTAAACTTCTACAAGATTTTTTGGGGAGGTATGAAATGGGGGATTTCCCCTATAGCTCTTCTGCACATTATCGCTTATTTTACTCTTAGAAAAAATTCTTCACATGTTAAATCAGTCTTACAAGATCTGGCGTACGCTATTGCTCCTGTTTAGTGTTGTGCTGGCTGTCTACATAGTCTTAAAATATACCTCCTAACTTTTAGTACTTCATTTTTCTTAAGGCAGTGCCGGAATTTTGAGATTTCTTTTAGAAAATAGCTTTTTGAATAGTTTATTTTAGCCCTTCTGCATTAACATTATTTATGTGACAAAAAAGAACAGGTCATTTAATGGGTGACCCCGAATCAAGTAAGGCTGCCATAAGTCAGAAATAACATACCTACAACAGAATGAGTAAAAAGAAAATCCTAGTAGTTGACGACGACTCCGGAATCGGAGAAATGCTCAAGACCCTTCTTGAATTTTATGAATACGAGGTGACGGTTACTCCTAAGCCCGAGGAGACCCAAAAGCTGATCGTAGAAAAAGATATTGATCTGGTAATGCTCGATATGCTTATTTCCGGAGTCAATGGAACAGATGTTTGTGCCGATCTTAGGAAGAATCCGGAAACTAAAGAAACTCCTGTTCTCATGATGTCGGCTTTACACGATGCTGGAAAAAAGTGCAGGGAAGCAGGGGCAAATGATTTTATTGCCAAGCCATTTGAAATGGAAGATCTGGTGGCAAAAATTGAAGAGATTCTGGAGAAGACCGCAGAGCATTAGTTGGTCTCTGGTTGGCTCAGCTTTAATAGCCTTGCGGGATAATCTGAAATTATTCCATCCACTCCCAATTTCATCATTTTCCTAATCTTTCTCTTGCTGTTGACAGTCCAGGGAATAACTTTAAATCCCTGTGCATGTAGTTCTTCCACCTGCTCAATTCTTTTCAACTGTTTATAATATGGACCTATAAGATCTGGCCGGAATTGGAGTTGCTCAAGTTTTTCCTTCCAGGGAGTACGATAAATGAGCAGCGAAGTTCTTATTCCCGGATACTGTTTATGAAAAGCGTTCAGGAAATCTGCATCAAAAGATTGCACCACCACCTTTTCCTGCATTTCATATTTCTCTATAATTTCCATTACAAGTTCTGCAAATTCCCGGGGGGAAGGTTGGAAAATACCGTAATCCCGCGGCCTGGACTTTATTTCCAGAAAATATTCTATTGGGGGAAGGTTTTGATCCAAACGGTGGGCCTCTACCTGTTCCAAAACCTCACTTAGAAGTGGCTTGAAGGTCTCTATCTTCTTTTGATCCCTAAATCTTTGAGCCTTTAGTAGTCCGATCTTGTATTGCTTAATGCTGTCATATGGCATGTTATAAATGTTGTAACTTTTCTCTGCAGACTTGCTGATCTTTTTCCTCTCCGGTGTCAACACCGTAGCAGCTGCCATATAAGGTTCATGGGAAACCACCACCTTTTTGTCGGCAGAGATTACCAGGTCCATTTCCAAAGCATTTACTCCAAGAGAAACAGCATTTATGAAACCTTCAAGACTGTTTTCGGGATAGTGGGATACATATCCTCTATGTCCTATCACTTCAAAGGCGGAACCAGGAATTGCTTTTTTGGAACCCATACAGGAAGACATCATAATTAGAGCTAAGAAGAGAAACAGAGTAAGTCGCATTACCTGGTTTGATTCTATTAACTCTAATATATTCTATTTTAATTTAGTAAAAAAGCCGTTCGAAAAGGAACGGCTTTGAAAGATCGCAGGAACAAAAGGTCTATTGATGCTCCATTTCTTCATGATGTATTTGATCGTCGGTCTCGTGAATTTCCTCATCGATCTCGCGTTCCAGGTTCTCAGCGCCTTTTTTTGCCTTATCGGCGGCGCGGCGGGTATTGTCTTCAATATCTTCACCTATGGCCTCCACAGCTTCCTCTGTTTTTTCCTCAGTACTTTCCCTGCAGGAATAGGTGGTGAAAGTGATA
Organism: Salinimicrobium sp. CAU 1759; assembly: GCF_054482715.1. Lineage (NCBI taxonomy): Bacteria > Pseudomonadati > Bacteroidota > Flavobacteriia > Flavobacteriales > Flavobacteriaceae > Salinimicrobium > Salinimicrobium sp. CAU 1759. Next base: position 1,142,143 of record NZ_JBTLRK010000001.1, read on the forward strand.
CCAATAACGAATAAACTTAAAATTACTTTTTTCATAACATCCTATTTTAAAGTTAAAAAGCCATAAGTGAGAACTTATGGCTTTAGATTCTTTTAAAAAAGAAAGAACTACTGCATATCGTCAGTTTCGTTCATTTCTTCTTCAATTTCCTCTTCAGTCTGTTCTCCAGCCTGCTCTATTTCATCTCCAGTTTCTTCAAGACCAGACTCAATGTCTTCTCCAGCCTCTTCAAAATCAGTTTCTACTTCTTCCATTTCAGCTTCTACATTTTCCTCGGTAGTTTCTCTACAAGAGTAGATAGATAGAGTAAATGCAGCAACAAGTAATCCTAAAAATAATCTTTTCATGTTAGTATGTTTAATTAGTTGAAACAAATTTAAACTATTTTTTATATATGCAAAGCAGTGTTTCAATAAAGTCCTGCTCCGCCCTGTGATGTAGCTTTTATTTTATCGGTTTTTTAAGAGATATTCTGAAATCATTTGGGTTGCCCCTTTGTTTTTCTGAATGTAAGTTGCCGAGGTCAATCCCATATTTTTTCGTTCATGTTCATTAGCTACCAGCCGGGAAAGTATGTCTCCGGCCTCCGCTTTGTTCTGCACCGAAACCAATCCTCCGGCATTTTTTAGTTCTTCTGCCTCCGGGAACCTGGAATAGTTTTTACCAATAATGATGGGAACCCCAAAAGCTGCCGGTTCCAATATATTATGAAGGCCCGTATCCCCGGCGGCCCCACCTACATAAGCAATGTCTGCATAGCTATAGATCCTGGTAAGCAGTCCAACTGTGTCAATAATGAATACTTTAGGATCATTTTTCCCGGTTTTATCTTTTTCAGAATATAGCACATTGTCTACCTCCAGTTTCTCCTGCAAGTGCTGGATCTTTTCTGTTTTTATGGCGTGAGGGGCTATAATGAAACGCACCTCTGCCTCAATATTATTTATGAAATCAACCAGGAGCGCTTCATCTTCGGGCCAGGTACTTCCCGCTACAATGCAGAGTTTGTCTTCGAGAAATTCCTCTATAAAATCCAGTTTATTATCATGCTCCAGCTGGGCGCTTACTCTGTCAAACCTGGTATCTCCACTGACAGCAGAGTTCTCAAAACCGATTTGATGTAGCAGTTCTTTGGATTTCCCGTTCTGAAGAAAAAAGAATTCAAAAGCTTGCAGATACTTTCTCATCCATTTCCCGTAAGGCTTAAAGAAGACCTGATCTTCTCTAAACGCCCCCGAAATAAGGAGGCTGCGCATTTTTCTCTTTTTTAATTCATTCAGGAAATTAGGCCAGAATTCATACTTTACGAACAGCGTCCATTCAGGATGTACCAGGTCGAGAAATTTAGCCGCGTTCTCTGCCGTGTCCAGTGGCAGGTAAGTCACCACATCGGCCAGGGAAGAGTTCTTTTTTACTTCGTACCCCGAGGGCGAGAAAAAGCTGAGCACGATCTTATGGGCAGGAAAAATTTTCCTTACTTCCCTAATTACCGGTACCGCCTGCTCATATTCTCCAAGAGAGGCTGCATGAAACCAGATGGTCTTGTCTGTCACTGCAATTTTAGAAGCAAGCTGCTCAAAAAGACCATTTCTGCCCTGGTTAAAGACCCGGAGCTTTTCACTGTACCTGCCCGCGAGAGGAAGTAAGTTTTCAGCAGTTCTTATGGCAAGGTTATAGAGAAAATGCAAGGCTGGTAATTTGGGTGCTAAATTAATAAAAACCCATTGGCAAAATTGGCTTTCTTCGTATTTTCGTAACCCTAACGTTATATGATGAAAAAAATCCAAATGGTTGACCTTAAGGGTCAATACGAAAAAATAAAAGATACTGTAAATTCCTCTTTTTCAGAAGTACTTAGTACCACTGCCTTTATTAATGGACCCGAAGTGCAGCAGTTCCAGAAAGAGCTGGAAAGTTATCTTGACGTAAAACATGTAATCCCTTGTGCCAACGGTACAGATGCCCTTCAAATTGCCATGATGGGGCTGGGGCTAAAACCGGGAGACGAAGTAATCACGGCCGACTTTACTTTTGCGGCCACCGTAGAAGTGATCGCTCTGTTGCAGCTTACGCCCGTCCTGGTAGACGTCGAACCCGATACCTTCAACATTGATCCCGAGGCTATCAAGAGAGCTATAACTCCAAAGACAAAAGCTATTGTTCCTGTACACCTGTTTGGGCAAACTGCAAACATGGATGCCATAATGGAGATCGCCGAAGAGCATGATCTCTATGTTATAGAAGATAATGCCCAGGCCATAGGTTCAAATTATCATTTTAAGGACGGTACTACAAAGAAAGCAGGGGCAATAGGTCATGCGGCATCCACATCTTTTTTCCCTTCTAAGAATTTAGGTTGCTATGGGGATGGCGGTGCAATTTTTACTAATGATGATGATCTTGCACATACTATAAGAGGAATTGTGAATCACGGGATGTATGAACGCTATCATCATGATGTAGTGGGCGTGAATTCAAGATTGGATAGTTTACAGGCAGCGGTACTTCGGGCCAAACTTCCACACCTGGATACTTATAATGAAGCGAGGCAGGATGCGGCCAGGAAATATTCTGAAGCACTCAAGGATGTGGAAGGAGTTACTGTTCCTTATACCGAAAGTAAAGATGATACTCATGTTTATCACCAGTACACCATTAAAATTGGCGATGGAAAGCGCGATGCTTTGGCAAAATACCTTTCAGAAAAAGGTATTCCGTTCGGGATCTATTATCCAATTCCCCTCCACAGTCAAAAAGCATATAAAGATGAGCGCTATAAGGAAGCAGATTTCCCTGTCACCAATGAATTGGTAAAGGAGGTCATTTCCCTTCCTATGCATACGGAATTGGATGAAGAGCAAATTTCCTATATTACCGGTTCTATTAAAGAATTTTTTAATCAATAGCACCTTATGAAATATTTCATTTTTGCCTGTAGCCTACTGTTCACCTTTGTAGCTGCTGCACAGGACACCTACATCCACAGCGGAAAGCTTCTGGATACTAAAACCGGAAAGATCCTCAATGAGAAGACCATAATTGTTTCCGGAGACAAGATTAAAGAGATTAGAGATGGATTTGTGCAACCCGCTAATCCCTCCGACAGTTTAATTGACCTGAAGCATATGTTCCTGCTTCCGGGCCTGACAGATATGCATGTACACCTGGAGAGTGAAACGAATCCTTCTAAATATCTTGAGCGTTTTACCAATGATCCGGCAGATGATGCTTTCAATTCTGTAGGGTTTGCTGAAACTACTTTGATGGCAGGATTCACCAGCGTTAGAGACCTGGGAGGTACGGGAGTGAATATTTCCCTGCGGAATGCCATTAACAAAGGAAAAGTCAAAGGGCCAAGGATCTTTACCTCGGGTAAATCCCTTGCCACTACAGGAGGTCACGCCGATCCTTCAAATGGAATGAACAGGGCACTGGCAGGAGATCCGGGACCCGCAGAAGGCGTTGTGAACAGTGTTGAAGATGCACGAAAGGCTGTAAGACAACGATACAAGAATGGAGCCGACCTTATCAAGATCACTGCTACGGGCGGAGTTTTAAGTGTAGCTAAAAGCAGTTCTAATCCGCAGTTCACTGTAGAGGAGATAAAAGCTATAGTTGATATTGCCAAAGATTACGACTTCCATGTTGCAGCCCATGCGCATGGAGATGAAGGTATGCAGCGGGCGGTAAAGGGAGGAGTGACCACTATTGAGCACGGGACCCTTATGAGTGAAGAGACTATGGAGCTTATGAAGCAATACGGCACCTATCTCGTTCCTACTATCACTGCCGGAAAAGAGGTTGCTGAAAAAGCTGAGATCGAGAACTATTACCCGGAACTGGTAGTTCCAAAAGCCAAACAAATTGGTCCGCAGATACAAAATACCTTCGGAAGAGCTTATAAAAAAGGAGTTAAGATCGCCTTTGGAACAGATGCCGGGGTATTTGAACACGGTAAGAATGCCAAAGAATTTGGTTACATGGTTGAAGCAGGGATGCCGGCTTTAGAAGCCATACAATCAGCTACCATCGTACCTGCACAAATCTTTAAAATGGAGAAAGAGATGGGGCAGGTCGCTCCAGGTTTCTTCGCCGATATTATTGCAGTTAAAGAAGATCCCACCAGGAACGTTAAGACCCTGGAGGATGTGCAGTTTGTAATGAAAGAAGGGAAAGTCTATAAGGATTAGTAAGCAGTATTCAGTGGTCAGTAAGCAGTAAGAATGTATGAAGTCATTTTTTACCTGATCATGAGAATGTCTTACAAGAAGTAAATAAAAGACCCGGGATCGCCCCCGGGTCTTTTATTTTATCTTTTTCAATATTTCCCAAAGGAAGGAATAGTGGATAGTATATGGATCTTTTTTATCACATTACCCGCACCCCGCAACTGGCCACATGCAAAATGCAAGGCTGAAATTTTGAACCTTAAACCTTAAACCTTAAACCTTGAACTTTGAATTTTATATCTCCGCCGAACTCACCTGCGCACTTCGATCTATCTTCTTGACCAGTCCCTGTAAAACTTTTCCCGGGCCAACTTCTACGAATTCGGTCGCACCGTCTTTGATCATGTTCTGTACACTCTGCGTCCATTTTACCGGTGCTGTCAATTGAAAAATAAGATTTTTTCTTATCTCATCGGGATCAGTTACTGCAAAGGTTGAAACGTTCTGGTAGATAGGACAGGTTGGTTGGTGGAATTCTGTTTCTTTTATAGCAGCTGCAAGTTCTTCCCTTGCCGGCTCCATGAGAGGAGAGTGAAATGCTCCGCCTACAGGAAGTACCATAGCTCTCTTGGCACCTCTTTCCTTCAGCTCTTCACAGGCTTTTTCTACCGCCAGGACATCTCCCGAAATTACCAGCTGCCCCGGGCAGTTGTAATTGGCTGCAACTACAGTTCCTTTAATATCGGCACAAACAGCTTCTACCAAATGATCTTCCATTCCTAAAACTGCCGCCATTGTAGATTCCTCTAGTTCGCAGGCGTGCTGCATTGCCATGGCTCTTTTGGAAACCAGCTTCAGGGCATCCTCAAAGTTTAGAACTCCGTTGGCAACAAGGGCCGAGAATTCTCCCAAAGAATGTCCCGCCACCATATCAGGCTTAAAGGAATCTCCTAAAACCTTGGAAAGGATCACAGAATGTAGAAAAACTGCAGGCTGTGTGACCTTTGTACGTTTAAGGTCCTCATCGGTGCCTTCAAACATTATTTTTGTAATGGAAAAACCGAGGATGTCATTGGCTTTTTCAAAAAGTTCTTTTGCAAGAGGGGATCTGTCATAGAGATCCTGTCCCATTCCTTTGAACTGGGCTCCCTGTCCCGGAAATATATATGCCTTCATAATAATGGTTATTAGTCTGCAAAATTAATAAAATTAAAAAATCCCTGTAGCCCGGGCTACAGGGATTCAAAATATGCTGTTGGGTCTAAAGGTTTAATTTTCCTTTTTCACCAATATCCTGATTCTCTCCTGTAACGGCGCCAACTCCCATTTTAAGGAGGGTGACGTATTTATTAGCCTTGGTATCCCAGTAATAAGCTTCTGCAGGAGTGACTTTTATAGCAGTTAAGTTTGGATCATCGGGCCCGTCAAACCAGTTATCGGTTCGGGGATTGTACAGATCTTCAAGTACAGACCTGTTCTTTGTGATCTCTGCTCTCCCATAGAGGCTCATGAACTCCATATCATCGGGATCACTGTAAAGCAAATGAACATCGGGATTTGCAGCGAGATTTTGATTGTGTTCACTGTTTCCCATGCTCAGGAACCAGACATCTCCATTATCATCGACCTTTTTCGTGCTCATAGGAATGGCGTTGATCGGCTTTTTCTCCAGCCCCGTGACCATCATGGCTACTTTTATATCGTCTACCAGTTCCCTTAGCTTTTCCCAGGATTCCTCTTTATTTAAATTCTCTGTGCTCATATATCTTTTTTTGTTATTCAACTAAATATAAAGGAATTAGCACAGCATGTGCTCTAAAGAACTGCTAAAAGAAGCTTTTAGCCTGTTAAGATTATGAAAAGCGACGGATTATCCCTTTTACCTGCGGAAGATAACTGCTGCCAAAAATGTTGAGGTGAACCAGGAGGTAGTACAGCTGCCAAAAAGGGATCCTTTGTTCCCAACCTTCCTGAAGCGGAAAATTCTCATCATAGACCTCAAATACTTCTGAAGGAAAGCCGCCAAAAAGTTTCATCATTGCCAGATCCATTTCTCTAGGGCCATAGCAAACCGCAGGATCGATGAGACAGGGCAGCCCTACTTCATTGGTCATGTAATTGCCGCTCCAAAGATCTCCGTGGAGCAGGGCAGGAGCTTCCTGTGGGATTTCTTCTGAAATATTTTTATAAAATCCTGAAAGTTCTCCCAGCAAAAAACCTCTGTCTGAAGCCATCTTCACCTGCGGCTCCAACCGCTGACTCACATAAAATTCCGCAGCCTCTGTGCAGCGACCGTTGTATTGTGGCAGGCTCCCAATATAGTTGGGATCCGAAAATCCGAACTTGTTTGCTGCTGTTTTGTGAAGCCGGGAAAGTTGCTCCCCAAAGACCTTCCAAAAATGGCTTTTTTGAGCCCCTTCTTTTTTATGCTCCAGGAGCAGGTAAGCCTTTTCCCCAATTTCCCCTATTCCAAGAACTTGAGGTACATCAAATGCTTTGGCTTGCTTCAGGGTTTCGAGTCCCTGCTTTTCGGCAGCGAACATCCCGGGAAATCTTTCCGCGGAATTGATCTTCACCACCTTCTTTCCTTCAGCAGTATCAAAAAGATAAACCTGGTTAATACTGCCTCCTGCCAGCGAAGTGATCTTGTCTACTTCAAAGCCGTGGCTGCCGGCCAGTTCCTGTATGACCTGTTGATCACTCGGCACGTTCGTAGGTGAGGTACGTAAAGGAGTATTTATGCCGCTCATCTGCGGGATGCTCTTCTTTTTCCACCAGTTTCCAGTTCTTCTCCTCAAAATGGGGGAAATAAGTGTCGGCGTCAAAAGTGCCGTGAACACGGGTCAATTCAATGGCATCGGCTTTTTCAAGAGCAAGCTTGTAGATCTCGCCACCACCAATGACAAAAGGTTGAGGGTCTTCCTTTGCAGCTTCCAGGGCTTTATCCAGAGAGTTTACCACTATTGTGCCTTCAGGGTGATAATCTTCCTTTCTGGTAATGACAACGTGGGTGCGGTTGGGAAGGAGTTGAGGAAATGTTTCAAAGGTCTTGCGACCCATGATGATGTAATGACCCGTAGTGAGTTTTTTAAATCTCTTGAAATCATCGGGCAAATGCCAAACCAGGTCTTTGTCTTTTCCCAATTCATTATTCTCTCCGGCAGCAGCGATCAAAGTGACTTTTCCCATGACTAAGAATTTATTGGAGCATCTGGATCTATAGGTTTATGGGTAGTGGGCGGAATATACGGCTCTCCTTTTTCTGGCAGGGGATATTCTTTGTCCACTTTTTTCTGTAGTTCTGCTATTTTTTTCTGCTGCTTGGCTACCAAACGGTCTATTTGTTCATTTTCCCAGTCTTTTCCAAAAAACTTGTTCGTCACATAGACGTTGAAGACATGGATGAGCAAGAGTAAAGCCCAGAAGATGATAGCCCATACAAACCAGTCGATCCCGAAAGGATTGATGTCGTGGCCAATTTCGAAAATGACGTTCAACAGGATCAAAACCACCGATCCCAGCAGGAAAACGATGAAATGCTGATATAATCTTCTTTTTTGCCTCGCCCGCATTTGAGCTCTTTCGATGAGCATGCGCTGCTCGGGGTCAATTTTTGAAGAACTTTGTTTTTCCACGCCCATTTTTAAATGTAATTTAGAGATATATCCAAATTTATTGATTTTACTACGGAATTCACCAGGTCTATGAAGAATTTTAAGAAGCAGTTTCCCCTTTTAGAGCAATACACCTATCTTGACACTGCTGCATCGGGTCTCTTGCCCGAATCTGTTCTTGAATTCCGGCAGGACCACGACCTGGATTTTTTGATAGGTGCGAGTATGTTCCGGGAAAAAGGGGATAAGTTGTTTCTGAAGGTAAGACAAGCTGTGGGACAGCTCTTTGACTGTGCTCCCAATCTGGTGGCGCTGACTCCAAATTTTTCCTACGGAATCAATCTGCTCATGGAAGGTATTGAAAAGGACCAAAAAGTTCTTTTACTGCGGAAGGATTACCCCTCCTTAAATTGGGCTGTGGAATCCCGAAATTTCAAGGTCTGCTATGCTGAAATAGATGAAAACCTGGAACAGAATATAGCTGAAGCCGTTGCACGCGAAAAGCCCGATATATTTGCCTTCAGCCTGGTGCAATACATCAACGGCATTAAAATAGATCCTCACTTCCTGAAGTCCCTAAAAAAGGAAAATCCAAACCTGCTCCTGTTTGCCGATGGAACGCAGTATTGCGGGACTGAAAAATTCAGCTTTGAAAATTCAGCTTTAGATGTGTTGGGAGTAAGTACTTATAAATGGCTCAATGCCGGCTATGGAAATGGCTTCTTCCTTTTTAAAGAGCACATGAGAGAGAAGATCGCCCCGGCCGACCTGGAGCTGAAGGAACTTCAGGGAAAGAACAAGCCGCATAAAGGCAGTTTTATCGGCAAGTTTGAACCCGGGCACCTTGATACCCTTAACTTCGGAAGTCTGAAATACGCCATAGACCTTATTAACCAGATCGGAATGGAAGGGATCGAAAAACGTATTGCAGAACTAGCGGCTGTTGCTAAAGAAAAGCTTGCCGAAAAAGGCCTTTTAGAGCCTGCAGTAGTAAACCGGAAGCTGCATTCTTCCATCTTTAATATCGAGGGCGATGAAAAGCTGTTCAATAAATTGCGTAGCAACAAGATCATTTGCTCCATGAGGGGAGAGGGGATAAGAGTCAGTTTTCACTACTTTAACACCGAAGAAGACCTGGATCAACTACTTAAACACCTAAAATAAAAGGTGCCAAAAATGTCATTTTTTGAAAGGTCTTTTTGTCTATTAATTTTTACAAATCGACGATAAATTAGAACTCACAGGTTTTCAAAACCTGTGAGTTCTTCAAGTCTCTAGAGCAAAAGCACACCTTCAGTTTTTAATTCCAGCCTCATCTCTTCCGGCCACACGCTCACCTGTACTTCTCCAATATGCCGCTTCTTCAGTAGGAACATGCACATCCTGGATTGCCCAATTCCGCCGCCAATGGTTTGTGGCAGACTTCCCTGCAGCAGCTGACTGTGGTAAAACAGTTTTCGTCGGTCCTCTGCTTTTCGGATCTGTAGCTGAAGTTCGAGGGTCTCCTTATCCACTCTTATTCCCATAGATGACAATTCAAATGCCTGTTCCAACACGGGGTGCCAAACAAGAATATCACCGTTGAGACCTTTGGTCGTAGCCGAGGTAGGAGTGCTCCAGTCATCATAATCGGGGGCACGGCCATCGTGAAGCTCTCCGCCTTCCATTGCACCTCCAATTCCCATCAAAAAAACAGCACCAAATTCTTTTACTGCTTTGTCTTCTCTTTGTTTGGAGCTCAGGTCGGGATATTGTTTCTGGAGATCTTCGGCATGAATAAAGGTGATCTCTGCCGGCAAGCTTTGGGTGAGAAGAGGATATTGCACGGCCACAGCGGCTTCGGTAGCTAGAAGGGAGCTGTAGATGCGGGTTACCTGTTCCTTGAGAAAATCAAGATGCCGATCCTGAGGAGTCATTACCTTTTCCCAGTCCCACTGGTCCACCGAGATAGAATGTAGGGGCCCCAGGTCTTCATCGGGACGAAGAGCTTTCATGTCGGTCACAATGCCGGTGCCGGGTTCCAATTCGTATTCCTTCAGTCTTAGACGTTTCCATTTGGCAAGGGATTGCACCACTTCGGCTCTTTGCTCCTGCATGTACTTTATGGGGAATCCTACCGGTCTTTCTATGCCGTTGAGGTCGTCGTTGATGCCTGTGCCGTGGAGCACCACACTCGGGGCCGAGACTTTTACCAGGGAAAGTTGTTCTTTCAGGTGTTTTTCAAATTCCGTTTTTACAAAATGAACGGCTTCTTCTGTTTGAAGTTTATGCGATAATTGTTGTACTGTAGTTTTCATATTTCTTGTTTTAGATTATTTTTTAAATAAAAAAGCCTGCCCCGGAAAGGAGCAGGCCAATAGGCACAGAGATCCTCTCCTCCCGGTGGTGGACTATTATTATTGATATTATTTACTTGTAGTTTTTTCATAGGTGCTAAAAAAAAAGCCTTTCCGGGAACGGAAAGGCTTTAAATATTGTTTAAGGGATCTCTTTACACAATAATAGCTTTCCGCAACCTGAGTTGGTTCAGATTGGTATTGAAATTATTATTGTTGTTGTTGAAAATCACCTGTTTATCCTTTTGATATGTGTAAACTTAGTTCTTTTTTCTGAACCCACAAATTTATTTTTCTACTTTGACTCCGTTCCAAAAGGCGACATAATTTTTAATCTTTGAGGCTTCGGGTTTTGGATGTGGGTAGAACCAGGCTGCATCAGGATTTCTTTCCTCTCCCACCTGCAGGTGAAAATAGGAAGCTTTTCCTTTCCACGGGCAAACGGTGTGCTTATCGCTTAGCTGAAAGAATTCAGATCTAATAGAGTCGGGAGGAAAGTATTGATTGTTCTCGACCTCTACTGTCTGGTCGCTTTCGGCTATGATGGTGTTGTTCCAGATCGCTTTCATGATGTTATTCTTTTAAAAAGGTAATTTTTGAAGCAGTTTTCCTTATCTGCCCAGCTGCCGGCGATCTCCAGGCCTGCTTCTTTTGCCAGCCACGCTATTGAAGTGTCATCATATTTTTGGGATACTTCGGTATGTATTGTCTCCCACTTTTGAAAATGTACCTCAAGGTCGAGCGCATTGATCTGTACTGTTTGTTCTTTAGTACTAACCAGATAGCTTTTTGCTATGCCGGTTTCAGGATTGTAGAGAGGCCAGTGGAGAAAACTTTCAGGATCAAAATTGGCACTAAGTTCACGATTCATGCGAATTAGTAGGTTCTTATTAAATGCCTCGGTAACTCCTTCCCTGTCATTATATGCATTTAGGATTACCCGGGGTTCCTTTTTTTGATCAACTCCCATAAAGAAGAGATCGCTTTCGTGCATTGCTGAAGAGATCTTTTTAAGGAAGATCACGGCTTCCTCCTGGGAGAGATTGCCAATGTTGGATCCCAGGAACAGAATCACTTTTTTTCGGTCACGATAGTCCGAGAGTCGCGCAAGAACTTCAGCATATGTTCCCTGTTGCGGTTCGACGTCAACTGCAGGAATTTCCTGTTCCAGGCTGTCACTAAGCTGGTCCAGCACATTTTTACTAATATCAACAGGCAGGTATTTGTAGTCGTAATTCTTTTGCTCAAAATGCCTTAGCAGCACTTTTGTCTTTTTCCCATCACCGGCGCCCAGTTCTATAAGGTCAAAACCTTCAAAAGAAGCAAAGGCATCACCAATTTCCTCCCTGTTTCGCATTAGGATATGATATTCCTTCCCGGTAAGATAATATTCCGGCAAATTCATTATTTGCTGAAAGAGTTCATCTCCCTTATCGTCGTAAAAATATTTTGAGCTTATCTTCTTGGGGTAGGAGGTAAGGCCCTTGAATACATCTTCGGCGAACTGTGTTTTGAATTCCGGAGGTTTGGTGTTGTTCATAAGGAAAAATTAGCTGCTCATTTCCCTTTTTTGAAACCATAAAAAAAGGAAACCCGCAGGTTTCCTTCAAATTTAAAATTTAAAAGCCTTCTTTTAGTTAAAGGAATACTAACAATCCCTTAGAAACGGCTGAAGGACATTGGGAGTAAAAAACTTACTGCAACAGGCTCCCCATCTTCTGCACCCGGTTCAAAGGCCGGCATTTTTTGAAGTTGCTTTATTACTTCCCCGGCGAATTGATCTCCGCCCCCGTACACTACTATTTGTCCTACCTTTCCATCTACTCCCACCACAAAGGCCGCAGTAAGGGAATAGCTTCCCGGTTCTTTACGAGCTGAAGTTCTTACATTCCTATTCATCCAGTCATTTATGGAAGTAGTGCTGCAAATGTCCCTTTCTTTAGTCTTTCGGCAAGTTTTCCAGACGGGTTTCTGCTCTGCATTTTCAGATAAGATCACCTCGGAAAATGATTTTTGAGAATTGGACAGGTAAAGTGGCATTTTAAGATCAACAATTATATTTGCTTTTTTGCCCTCGTGTTCGCCCGGAAAAAATGGAGGCATGTCCCTTAAACGATCGGATAATAGTTTTGCAGCTTCTTCGGGAATTCCCTTTACAGAGGTCCAGCTTACTTTGCCTGAAGTATCAATAATAACCCTCACCGGCATTTCAATCTTCTCAATTCCGGCGGCTGCCAAAGGACCAACTCCTGGTATGTGCTGCAGCAAATATTTTTCGATAATAGCTGCAGTACAAGCAGCAGATCTTTCGGAACAACCGGAATTATAGGGAGGCTCCTCAGCCTGTATTAAAGGAACAAAAGCTGCAGATTCCTCTTCCTGCTGAGGAAAAGCTTCCGAAGTAAAAAGAATCAGGAACAGGAAACAGATGTAATTTTTCAACATCAATGATCTAAAAGGTGAAAGGCACTTTATAGCTCACCTCTGTAGGTTTGCCCGCCAATTGACCCGGAGTCATCTGGGGAATGGCAAGAATTATTCTTTTAGCCTCCTCATTTAATTCCTTTTTTGGTCCCTCAACATCAGTTACCACCGGCTTTCCTTCTTTGTTTATCACAAAAGAAACTACTGCTTTTCCTCTAATGTAGTTTCCACTTGCATCCTTAGGGAATTTGTAATTCGCCTTGAGATGCCCGGTAAGCTTCTCCTTAAAACAGGCTTTAGAGTTTTGAGCAGATTCACAACCGGGCCATATTGGCGGCGTCTCTTTGGTTGTAAGTGTATTTTTGGAAACTTTCACTCCCTCCTGCGCAAAGATTGTACCTGCGGAAAAAAGGAAAAGCACTAACAGTAGTTTTTTCATGATCTGGGGTTTTTAAAAATTAAAAACGGTAGGTGGTCGTAAAGTTTCTGGAGTCCGGTTCTCCGTTGAGGGTTCCCGGCTTCATATCAGGGATCTTTTCCAGCATTTCGCGTGCTGCTTCATTCACCAGTGGCTCTGATCCTTCAACCGATTTCACCACAACTTCACCCTTTTCGTTGACATCAAAAGATACCTTCACCTGTCCGCGAATGTACTCGTTGTCTTTCATAGGGTACTCATAATGTTCCCTAACGTGGGCATTCAGTTTTTCGTTAAAACATTCAGATTTATCTTCGGCGTCTTCACAACCGGGCCAAACCGGAGAGGTTTGCTGTGCCTGGGAAACTGCTATTCCTCCAAAGAAAAAACATGTAATAACTAAGAACTTTTTCATACTGCTAAAAAATTTAAAAATTAAACCGCTACCTGGCCTTTTATGGCAGGATGCGGATCATAATTTTCCAATTTAAAATCTTCAAACTTAAAATCAAAAATATTTTTCACTTCGGGGTTTAGCTTCATGGTTGGTAATGGTCTAAAGTCCCGCGACAGTTGCAGGTTTACCTGCTCTAAATGGTTGTTGTATATATGTGCATCTCCAAAAGTGTGAATAAAGTCACCTGCTTCATAACCACATACCTGTGCGATCATCATAGTGAGAAGGGCATAGGAGGCAATATTGAAGGGTACTCCAAGGAAGATGTCGGCGCTGCGCTGGTAAAGTTGACAGGACAGTTTTCCGTCGGCTACATAGAACTGAAAGAATGCGTGGCAGGGCGGAAGCGCTGCTTTGCCATTAGCCACATTTTCTGAAAAAGATCTTGAAGTATCTGGTAGTACAGAAGGATTCCACGCAGTCACCAGCATTCGGCGACTGTTGGGATTTTTCTTTAAGGTATCCACCACTTCTTTGATCTGGTCAATATCTTCGCTGTTCCAGTTGCGCCATTGATGACCGTAAACCGGACCCAGATCTCCGTTCTCATCTGCCCACTCGTTCCAGATGCGCACCCCATTCTCTTGAAGATACTTAACATTGGTGTCCCCATTGAGGAACCACAACAGTTCGTAAACTATTGATTTGAGGTGGAGCTTTTTCGTGGTGACCATTGGGAAGCCTTCGCTTAGGTCGAACCTCATTTGATATCCAAAGACACTTTTGGTGCCTGTTCCCGTGCGATCTCCTTTTTCGTTTCCGTTCTCCAGAACATGTTTTATAAGGTCGTGGTACTGCTTCATAGTATTAGTTTAAAAAGACCTGCAAGGTTTATTTTTAACCTGGTAGGTCTTATAATATAATCTTTCCGACTAGATGTTCCTTCAGACCTACAAGGATTTTTTTAAAAATAGTAGGTCTAGAAATAACTGCTTCAGACCTACAAGGTTTTTAAACCCTTGCAGGTCAGGTCAAAAATGACAAATTCCGGATCAATTTCAGCTAAAATAGGAAACTACCCGGAATTAAAAAGTTAATTGAGAAAAGGAGTTTTAAAGTACTTATTAACCAATGATCATCCCGGCAATTGTAGCCGAAAGCAGGGAAGCTATAGTACCACCTATAAGGGCTTTCATTCCAAATTCCGACAGGTTCTTACGCTGTCCCGGAGCAAGGGAACCAATGCCGCCGATCTGGATTCCTATGGAAGCAAAATTTGCAAATCCACAAAGCATATAGGTAGCCATAATGATCGATTTTTCATAGGTAAGACTTAGCGCGTTCACCGGATTCTTAAGTTCGGCTAACTGAATGTACCCTACAAATTCGCTGGCTGCAAGTTTGATCCCAAGCAGCTGCCCCATAAGCATCATATCTTCGGTAGCTACTCCTATCAGCCACATTAATGGAGCAAAAATCAGCCCGAGTAACGATTCCAGAGAAAGTCTTGCGTATGGAGTATTTTCAGCCATCACAGCATTAAGGGTGGTCAGATCCCCAAACCAACCCAACACGTAATTGATAAGGGCAATAAAAGCGATGAACACCAGTAGCATGGCAGCAACATTGGCTGCAAGTTTAAGACCTTCTGTAGTACCATTGGCAATGGCATCAAGTAGATTGGACCCTATCTTTTCCGAAGAAACTTCGACGTTCTTGTCAAACTCCTGTTGCTGCGGATAAAGGATCTTCGAAACTACAATTGCTCCGGGCGCTGCCATTACAGAGGCGGCTAAAAGGTGCTTTGCGAATTCCAGTCTCAAGGCAGGATCGTCTCCACCTAAAAAGCCAATGTAGGCAGCGAGAACTCCTCCTGCCACGGTCGCCATCCCGCCAATCATCACCAGCAGGATCTCCGATCTGGTCATTCTCTCAAGGTATGCCTTGATCATAAGCGGCGCTTCTGTCTGACCTAAAAAGATGTTTCCGGCCACACTTAAACTCTCAGGTCCCGAAATGCCCATTAGTTTTGTGAGTACCCAAGCCATTCCCTTTACAATTACCTAGATCACTCCCAGATAGAACAGTACAGAGGTAAGTGCCGAGAAGAAGATAATCGTAGGTAAAACCTGAAAGAGGAAGATGAACCCATAGCTCTCCACGTTCATTAGGCCTCCAAGCAGGAACTCACTACCGGCCGCTGTAAAGTCGAGGATGAGGACGAAGATACCACCTACGAATTCAAAAATATCCTGAATTATTTCCACTTTTAGGACCCCTATAGCCAGCAACAGTTGTGCTGATAGTCCTACTATTATCGTTTTCCAGTTGATCGCCCTGCGATTGCTGCTAAAAACAAAAGCGAGCATAATTAGAGAGGTCATTCCCAGTGCTCCTCTCCAGAAACTTGTAAAAGTGAAGCCTTGATTGGGGACGACGGTCTTGGCTGTTTCTACCGGCAGTACTTCTTCTATGGTTTGAGGCACTTCCCGTAAGGAGTAAGTGACGTCTCTTGCACTTAGTACAAGAGTCGAATCTGTAAGGGTGTTGACCCTAAAGTTCTGAATACTGTCTCCGGGTGTATCGAAAAACAACACCAGCACCTCGTTTTGATATACGTAATTCCCGGAAGCGCCAGGTATTTCCTCATTGGTGAGGGCGAGTTCAAAGTCGCCGTTGTCTAGTTTGAGGTAATCATTTCCGGGAGAGATCTCAAAAAGGGTATTTTGAGAGTTGCCTTCTACGGCTTCAAAATCCCAGGTTTTAGAAATGGATTGGGCAAAAAGGGGGGATATTCCGAAGAAGATCAGGAACAGGCAGCACCAGATTTTATTCATACCAGGGGGGAATTATTTTCGCTTTGAGATCTCATCTCGCAGGCGGGCCGCTTTTTCGTAATCTTCATTTTTTACGGCCTGATCTAACATGTTATTAAGTTCGTTTAAGGAAAGCTTTTTATAGTCGGGTTGGTCAGATTTAATTTCTACTTCTTTGGAGAACAATTCATCGACAATAATGTCTTCTTTTTCTTTCTCTTCTTCAGCTTCTTTGGCAGCATCACCTTTGAGATAAATACCGGCTTTGTCCAGGATATTCTTATAAGTAAAAATTGGTGCCTGGAATCTTAAAGCGAGCGCAATGGCATCGCTGGTCCTGGCGTCTATGATCTCCTCGATCTTATCCCGCTCACATATAAGACTGGAATAGAAAACCCCGTCCACCAATTTATGGATGATCACCTGCTTTACAACGATCTCAAAGCGATCGGCAAAATTCTTAAAGAGGTCGTGGGTGAGAGGTCTGGGAGGTTTTATCTCTTTTTCAAGAGCTATGGCAATAGACTGGGCTTCAAAGGCTCCAATGACAATAGGGAGTTTGCGTTCTCCTTCTACCTCGCTCAGGATTAAAGCATATGCCCCGTTCTGTGTTTGGCTGTAAGAAATTCCCTTGATGTTAAGGCGCACTAAACTCATACTTCAAAAATACAAAAAAAGCTGTCTAAATGGGCAAAATACCAAATTCAGACAGCCCTTTTAACGGCACGCAAGTTAAAAAAATTATGAGTTATTAGCCTTAAATTCCTTTAATTTTTCGGTGAGCTTTGGTACTATTTCAAAGGCATCTCCTACCACTCCGTAGTCGGCTGCCTTAAAGAAAGGAGCTTCGGGATCATTATTGATCACCACCTTTGTTTTTGATGCGCTTACTCCTGCAAGATGCTGAATAGCTCCCGAAATACCTACTGCGATATAAAGATTGGCAGCAACCGGTTTACCGGTTTGTCCCACGTGTTCGCTGTGCGGTCTCCATCCCATGTCGCTAACCGGCTTTGAACAGGCTGTTGCTGCTCCCAGGGTTTCTGCAAGATCTTCAAGCATTCCCCAGTTCTCGGGTCCCTTCATTCCGCGGCCACCACTTACTACGATCTCAGCATCGGCAATGGTCACCTTATCGGCTGCTTTATCTACTGAAACTACATCAACAGAAAAATCTCCTTCAGAAAGAGTAGGAGAGAAATCTTCTTCACTTGTTTCTGCAGAACTTTCCTTTAATCCGAATGCGTTCTTAGAAAGACCAATGATCTTAACATCTGTAGAAAGTTTTGTGAAGCTGAATGCTTTATTGGTAAAGGCAGTCCTTTTTACTTCAAGCGGCTCTGTTCCTTCAGGAAGAGCCACCACGTTTGAAGCATAACCTGCTTCCAGTTGCACGGCAAGTAAGGGTGCTAAATATTTTGAGTTGGCGCTTTGGCTAAGGATGATCACTTTTGAACCTTCTTTTTCAGCAGCCTGCTTGATGGCATCGGCGTAGGCCTTTGCGTTGAACTTTTCGAGCTTACTGTCATTCACCTTTAGCAACTTGCTCACCCCGTAGGTTCCGAGATCGCCGGCGCCTTGTGCGTTAAAAGAAACGGCAGTGACATCTGTCCCCAGCATGTCGGCCACTCCTTTTGCATAAGAAGCCACCTCGAGGGCCGTCTTCTTAAATTTTCCATCTTCTGATTCTGTATATACTAAAACTGACATATCTTATCTATTGAATATTTTATATTGACTATTGAATATTAAACCTTCGGTTAAATTTCAAATTCCAACTTCCAATTTCCAAAGTGGAACCTTGAACCTTAAACTTTAAACCTTGAACTAGATTACCTTCGCTTCGTTGTGAAGTAAATTCACCAGCTCGTCCAGATTATCGGGATCTATAAGTTTGATATCTCCTTTAGGTTGAGGCTTTTCGAACTTCACGGCTTCAGAATGTGCTCCGGCTTCAACAGGTTCTACTACATTTAGCGGCTTTTTACGTGCCTGCATGATCCCGCGCATATTGGGAATACGAAGGTCACTTTCCTGTACAATTCCTTTTTGAGCTCCAACCACTAGAGGAAGACTGGCTTTTAAAGTTTCCTTACCTCCGTCTATCTCGCGAACTGCGGTAGCCTTATCACCTTCTACTTCTAATCCTATGCAGGTATTGATGAAATTAGCTCCTATTAGTCCGGCAACCATTCCAGGCACCATTCCACCATTGTAGTCAATAGATTCACGGCCGGCGATGATAAGATCATAACCGCCATCCTGTGCAACTTTTGCGATCTGTTTCGCAACATATATTCCGTCTGTAGGTTTTGCATCTACTCTAATTGCAGTATCTGCGCCTATGGCCAGTGCTTTTCTCAGAGTAGGTTCGGTCTCGGCGCCGCCTACATTTATGATATCTACTGTTGCGCCCTGTTTTTCCTTGAACCACATGGCCCTGGTAAGACCAAATTCGTCATTTGGATTGATCACGAACTGCACCCCGGCGGTGTCGAATTTGGTATCGCCTTCAGAAAAATTGATCTTGGAGGTTGTATCAGGTACGTGACTAATACACACTAATATTTTCATATATCTCAGAAATTTTTAAAATAAGTTTATAAATGGTTTACGAAGATAAGGAAAAAGTGAGGAAAAATACTGTGCGTGCATAAGAAATTTTTGTCCTGAAGTAGTCGGTAATCCTTATTTGAATTACTATTTTTGTGTTTCGAAAAATTTTAATCAAATACGTGTAATGAAGACAATCCAGTTCAGGGAAGCAATTGCAGAGGCCATGAGTGAAGAGATGCGCAGAGATGAGTCTGTGTACCTCATGGGAGAAGAAGTTGCTGAATATAATGGAGCTTATAAAGCATCAAAAGGGATGCTGGACGAATTTGGTCCAGATCGCGTGATCGACACCCCGATCTCCGAATTAGGTTTTTCCGGAATAGGCGTTGGAAGCGCGATGAACGGAAATCGCCCTATTATAGAATTCATGACCTTCAACTTTTCCCTGGTGGGAATTGATCAGATCATAAACAATGCTGCCAAAATGCGCCAAATGAGCGGTGGGCAGTTCAACGTTCCTATCGTATTCCGCGGGCCAACAGCTTCAGCAGGTCAGTTGGGCGCAACCCACTCGCAGGCTTTTGAAAGCTGGTACGCGAACACTCCCGGACTAAAAGTTATAGTGCCTTCAAATCCTTACGACGCAAAAGGTCTTTTAAAAGCCGCCATTCGTGATGACGATCCTGTGATCTTCATGGAATCTGAGCAGATGTACGGGGATAAAGGAGAAGTGCCTGAAGAAGAATATGTACTTCCTATTGGAAAAGCTGATATCAAGAGAGAAGGTAGCGATGTAACTATTGTTTCCTTCGGAAAGATCATCAAGATCTGTTATAAGGCTGCTGAAGAATTAGAGAAAGAAGGAATTTCCTGTGAGATCATCGACCTTCGCACTATTCGTCCTATGGACCACGAGGCGATCCTTGAATCTGTGAAGAAGACCAACAGGTTGGTTATTGTTGAAGAAGCATGGCCATTTGGGAATGTCGCAACAGAGATCACTTACCAGGTGCAGTCCCAGGCTTTCGATTATCTCGATGCACCTATTGTAAAGATCAACACTGCCGATACCCCGGCGCCGTACTCTCCGGTACTTCTGGAAGAGTGGTTGCCAAATCACAATGACGTGATCAAAGCAGTGAAGAAAGTAATGTATAAGGACTAAATAAGACCTTCCAAAAATGACATTTTTGAGCCTCCTTTCTGGGAGGCTTTTTTAATTAGATGATAGAGCAACTTAACGATTGTTCATGCGTATCTTTTGACAAGACCGCTTCGCTCAAGAACCAGGAGCCGGGACTTTTTTAGGAGTGCCGGGAGAGGGCGAAAATTACATTGTATTCGTGGCGAACTAAAAGGACCTTTTAGAATTTCTAATTCATTTTTCTAAATAAAAACCTAAACTTTTTGAGCGGAGCAACTTCTTAAAATAATGTTTCTTCCTAAAACCGAATGAAGTAGTATATTTGCCGCCCCTAAGCAAAAAAGAGTATTAAAACATAATATTATAATGAGTAAAACATTTGACGTTCTTATCGAGATCCCGAAAGGGAGCCGTAATAAGTATGAGTACGACTTTGATCTTAAGAAAGTCCGCTATGACAGGATGATCTTTTCTTCCATGATGTATCCTGCCGATTACGGATTCATTCCTGAAACCCTTGCTCTTGACGGAGATCCCCTTGATGTGCTGGTGCTGGTGACCGAGCCAACATTTCCCGGTTGTGTGATGGAAGTGAAGCCTATTGGTGTATTCCACATGGCCGATGAGAAAGGACCTGATGAAAAGGTGATCTGTGTACCGGTTTCCGATCCTATCTGGAACAGGCTTAATGACCTGAGCGATGTGAATGGTCACCTAATCAAGGAGATCGAGCACTTCTTCCAGGTTTATAAAGACCTCGAACAAAAGAAGGTAGATGTAGAAGGTTGGGGCGACCTGCAGGAAGCGAATACTATTATTGAAGATTGTATCCAAAGATATAAGGACAGTAATGGTGAAAAAGGGAATTTCTCGATCCTGTAAGATCCAGATAATTTTTAAGAAAAAGGGCAGCTGTTGGAAAACAGCTGCCCTTTCTGTTTGGCAGAGAATTGGTTAGCCCGGTAAACTTTGTAAGCTCTCAAAAAGGTATTAGAAAAAAGGTTTTCGGATTAATTCCTTCCGAAAAATGCATTTTTGACGGTTCATGTAGCGCTATGACTGAGGATTCCAGAATAATTATAGGTAGATACTGATAAACATCATTTTTGGTAAGCTATAATTTCCCCTCTTTTGCTAACTTTAGCGCCGCTAATTAATTTTAACAAAAAATTATGGAAGAATACATGATCTGGTTGCCGGTAGTTTTGGCGATCATCGGACTCATCTTTATGTGGGTAAAACGTTCCTGGGTTTTAAAGCAGGATGCAGGAGATGGAAAAATGAAAGATATTTCCTCTCATATTTATGAAGGAGCTCTGGCCTTTCTCAATGCCGAGTATAAGATCCTTACCATTTTTGTCATTGTGGCCAGCATATTACTGGCGGGGATCTCCTTTATCGTTCCCACCACACATATACTTATCGTTGTAGCTTTTATATTCGGAGCTATCTTCTCGGCTTTTGCGGGCAACATCGGGATGCGTATTGCAACCCAATCCAATGTTCGTACAACGCAGGCAGCCAGAACAAGTCTGCCGCAGGCACTAAAAGTGTCTTTTGGAGGTGGAACTGTAATGGGGCTTGGAGTTGCAGGTCTTGCCGTACTTGGTTTGACTACTTTCTTTATCATATTCTTCCACGTTTTTATGGGCGGGGAATGGACCAATGTTCATCAAATGACCATTGTGCTGGAGACTCTCGCAGGCTTCTCTCTTGGGGCTGAATCTATTGCGCTTTTCGCCCGTGTGGGTGGTGGTATCTATACTAAAGCTGCCGATGTTGGTGCCGACCTTGTTGGAAAAGTGGAAGCCGGTATTCCTGAAGATGATCCGCGTAACCCGGCTACTATTGCCGATAACGTAGGTGATAACGTAGGGGACGTTGCCGGGATGGGTGCCGACCTCTTTGGAAGTTATGTCGCTACTGTGCTTGCGGCCATGGTCCTTGGGAACTATGTGATCAATGACATGGGCGGAAACATAATCGGAGAAGGCTTTAGCGGAATTGGCCCTATCCTTCTGCCAATGGCGATCGCCGGCTTCGGAATTATCTTCTCTATTATTGGTACTATGTTGGTGAAGATTAGCAGTAATTCTGCTAAGGAAGCAGAAGTTCAGTCAGCTTTGAATAAAGGAAACTGGGTTTCAATTATTCTTGTGGCGATCTCTTCCTATTTTCTTGTGACCTGGATGTTACCTTCCAGCATGAAAATGGTCTTCTTTGGAGAAGGAGTGCAGGTTGTTTCTTCCCTTCGTGTATTCTACGCGACCTTGGTTGGTCTTGTAGTGGGAGGAGTGATCTCTGCTGTTACAGAATACTATACCGGTCTTGGTAAAAAGCCGGTACTTTCTATCGTTCAAAATTCCAGCACCGGTGCCGGAACAAACATCATCGCCGGTCTTGCTACCGGAATGCTTTCTACTTTCTATTCTGTGCTTCTTTTCGCATTCGCGATCTGGGCTTCCTATGCTTTTGCAGGTTTTTACGGAGTTGCGATCGCGGCTTCGGCTATGATGGCAACCACTGCAATGCAGCTGGCTATTGATGCATTTGGTCCAATTGCCGATAACGCAGGTGGAATCGCTGAGATGAGCGAACTGCCTTCCGAAGTAAGGGAAAGAACAGATATCCTTGATTCAGTAGGAAACACTACTGCCGCTACAGGTAAAGGTTTTGCGATCGCATCTGCGGCGCTTACTTCTCTGGCACTTTTTGCAGCCTATGTGACCTTTACAGGAATTGACGGGATCAACATCTTTAAAGCTCCTGTACTGGCGATGCTTTTCATTGGGGGAATGATCCCTGTGGTCTTCTCGGCCCTTGCAATGCAATCTGTAGGAAAAGCAGCTATGGAAATGGTGAACGAGGTGCGTAGACAGTTCCGCGAAATTCCGGGAATCATGGAAGGAACCGGAAAGCCGCAGTACGACAAATGTGTGGAGATCTCGACTAAAGCTGCCCTTCGCGAAATGCTTCTACCGGGATTACTTACTATTGGTTTCCCTATCCTTATCGTGCTTCTGCCAATGGCTATTGGTTATGAGAACCGCCTTATAGCCGAGATGCTTGGAGGTTATATGGCCGGGGTGACCGTGAGTGGTGTGCTTTGGGCGATCTTCCAGAACAATGCCGGTGGTGCCTGGGATAATGCCAAAAAATCTTTTGAAGCCGGGGTGATGATCAACGGCGAGATGACCTATAAAGGTTCTGATGCCCATAAGGCTGCCGTGACCGGGGATACTGTTGGAGATCCATTTAAAGATACTTCAGGGCCTTCGATGAATATTCTTATCAAGCTTACCTGTTTGATCGGACTTGTTATCGCTCCGATCCTTGGGCAGGATATGGCTGTTGCCAACACTCCCGAGGTTGATGAGGTGACTATTCTTCAGGAAGAAACTAAGGCAGAAGCAGAGGTTGAGCTTTCAGCTGATAAAACCGAGGCTTTAGTTGCTGCTGAAAAAATAGCTGAAACAGTTTCTGAATTGGAGGCTGTCGATGCAAAGAAAACTTCTGAAGCAGTATCTCAAAAGGAGTAATTCTGAAAGAAATTTCCTAAAAGTTTTTTAAAATCCTCTGCAGCAGCAGGGGATTTTTATTTTTAGATGTAACTTGAAAGAGGTGTCAAAAATGTCATTTTTAAACCCCTTTTTATGAAGCTCTTTTCCCGGCTGAAGACTCATCTTACTGCCAAGCCTGAAGTAAAACTTGCAACCTACCGCAGTTATGGCACTGGCAGTCACCTTTACCTGCTGGGTCGTGCTATTGATGATGATAAGCTGAAGATGCATGAGGACCAGTCATTTTTCAGAACTCTTGCCAACACGTATAAGCAGTTTGATAGTTATGAGATCGCCCATGCAGTGATCGCGCTGGAACTGCCAAATGGTACTGTTCTAACTGAGAAAACGAACAGGAACGGCTACTTCCTGTTTGACAAAACAATTTCATTAAACCTGAAAGATTTTGCTGATGATGGAGGCTGGGTGAAGCTGAAAGTCTCTTTTGTAAACGAAGTGCCTAACAGCATTATTTCAAACGGGAATGAATTTGAAGCCGAATTGCTTATTCCGCCTCTTAAAGCCAGCTACGGAGTGATATCAGATATTGACGACACGATCTTACATACCGGGGTAACTTCTTTTCTGAAATGGAGGCTCATCAAAAATTCCCTTTTTAAGAACGCTCATAATCGTATTTCCCTGGAAGGTTCACCACAATTTTACCGTGATCTCCACGCCGGAAAAAAAGGAAATGAACAAAACCCGATCATTTATTTGAGCAATAGTCCGTGGAATCTATATGAATACCTTAAGCTGTTCCTGCAGGTCAATGACTTTCCAAAAGGACCAATTTTGCTACGGCATTTTAGAACCCCTTTTGACAAAACTCTAAAGCCTGAAAAGCCACATAAGCAGAAAGAGATCATTAATATCCTAAAAACTTATCCCCACCTCAATTTCATCCTGATTGGCGATAGCGGAGAGCATGATCCCGCGATCTACACCGAGATCGCTGCCCAGTATCCAGATCGCATCATTGCCATCTATCTACGCAGCGTAAAACATCGCCGACAAATGCAAAGAGTGAGGAGCATAGTCGACAATTTTAAGACCGTTCCCGTCCTCCTTGTTGAAACCTCCCAACAAGCTGAAGAGCATGCAAGGGAGAATGGATTTATTTAAGTGGTAAGGTTTAAGGATTAAGGTTTAAGGTTGTTGCAGGTTGCCAGGTGTTGCTATTTATAATTTGAAGTTTCAGATGGGGGTTGCACATCTTTGCGAGGGAGCCGGGAGACGACCACAGCAATCTCGTCATTGAAAAGCATAATCATTCATCTACCTCAAAGCCAGAACAGAATTCCTGAAGCAGGAGATTGCCTGCCTGCCGGAAGGTATCAGTCGCTAAAAAGCTCCTTTGCAAAGACGGTACAATAAAGGCTCGAATCTGCACCTCAAAAAAGTCTTGTTTCTTGATTCTTGGCTCTTCAATCAAAAAAATATTCTCCTGACCCTGTACTCTCAACTTAGAACAAATCTACCGTTTCCCGTCTAAAGACTGCCGTCCTTCTTTTCAGCCGGTGCCTTCCTCGGCATTGTTCCAAAGACATGGTCCCAAAAAGGAGAAGAGACCCCAAAGGCACGATCATCCTCGCGGTAGTGATGAATGGCGTGATGATGCCAAAGCACCTTCAGGATGTTGTTTGGCACTCTAAAGACATGTACTGAGTAATGAATAGCCAGATATCCCGCATAGCCAACAAGAAATCCTGCGAGAAATCCGAAGACAAGATCCCCCAGAACAGCTCGATAAAGAATAAATAAAATAGTCGCAATAAGCAAACTCAGCACCGGGGGCATGGCCAGCCGGGTTTTGTCCTTGGGGTGATCGTGATGTACCCCGTGCATGGTATAGGATATCTTCTTACGCCTTTCGGTAGTGGCAGGGATGTGGTAGAGGTAGCGATGCATCAGGTATTCTACGAGGGTAAAAAAGAAGAGTCCGCCAAGGAACAACAGGATCATTTCGGGAACCTCAAAACCTTTTTCAAAGATCCCGTAGTAGATGAGTACTGCAGCAATAGAGAAGAAGATGATCAGTGGCAGAGAGATATGGGTATGTGTAAGCCGCTCTAAAATGGGGTTTTTGAATAGTGGAGGAGAACCTCTGTGGTTCGGTCTTTTGAGTTTTTGGGATTCCATAGCATTGACCTTTAGAGGAATAGCTCAGTTTTTCTTACTAAGTTAAACCACTTGACTGCAAAAGTCAAGCATGTTTTTCATGAATGATCCATGTTCAATTAGCAGAGGTGTTGTGGGAAGTTCACAGCGGTCATTCCTATCCTGTCTGCCCGCAGGCAGGGGAGCAGACCGGTCCAGGCAATCTCGTTGTTTATGCTTTTCCTTGTCCTCGTTGTGTCGCCCTACAGAGCTCTTGTTCCTGCTTTATAAATCCCGGGGCTAAAACCCCTGGCTATTGATGTTTCGGCCCTCCGGAGTTTTTTATTTCTCTCTCTGGAGATGTCTTTTTGGGAGCAAGTTGTCGCACCCGTTTTTGCGAGCGACTTTTAGGAGCAAAGCAATCTCACTATGGTGGAGCAGAATTTGAATTCGAAGTAAAAGTAAGAATATAGCTCCCGAGAAGGAGATTGCTTCATTCGGGTTAAAAACCCTCCTTCGCAAAGACCTTTTAAAATAGAGGATAAACGTGCAACCTGAAACCTGCAATAAAAAAGGGTTTTGTCACTTAATTCAAAGAATCTTAAAACTTTCTCCGAACTCCGAACTCTCAACTACAAACAAAACTACCGTATACCGTCTAAAGACTTATTTAAAAAGTCCATTCAACTCCCCATCCACCCTGGTGATAATGTTCCCAAGATCCTCTGGATTATCAACGAAGTTGATGTTGTCCACATCAATGATGAGCAGGTTTCCTTTGTTGTAGTTGTGCACCCAGGCTTCATAGCGTTCGTTAAGTCGACTAAGGTAATCTATGGAAATAGAATTCTCGTAGTCCCTTCCGCGTTTGTGGATCTGTGAGACCAGGTTTGGAATGCTGCTGCGCAGGTAGATCAAGAGATCCGGACCTTTCACGACGCTTTCCATCAGGTCAAAAAGAGATTTGTAGTTTTCGTAATCACGGTTTGTCATAAGACCCATCGCGTGCAGGTTAGGTGCAAAAATGTGAGCATCTTCGTAAATAGTGCGATCCTGGATAATAGCTTTTCCGCTTTCACGGATGTCCAGGATCTGACGGAAGCGGCTGTTTAAAAAATAGATCTGCAGGTTAAATGACCAGCGTTCCATTTTGTTGTAGAAATCCTCGAGGTATGGATTTTCGAGTACATCTTCAAATTGTGGTTCCCAGTTAAAATGTTTCGCTAGTAATTTGGTAAGGGTCGTTTTTCCCGCCCCTATGTTTCCCGCAATGGCTACATGCATGTTCCGTGAATATTTTGGCTGTTAATTTGGAATGGGGAAATTTCCCCGCGTGGTAAATATAAGAGAATTCATTTTTGAAATGAAAAACAGTTGAAGTTAAAATGGATTTTCTGGTAGTTAGTTAGTAATTAGTTATACCGGCTATTCTCCTGCGCCGAATTCAGGAATACGAGCCTGTCGTTGGTGCCCGGTCCTCTCATGACAATTGGCTAAATCCTATTTGGCTCTTCTATTAGTAAAAAAGTTCATGCGCAACTTAAATTATTGATTTACAACTTATTGAATTATCTTTAAGGAAGTTCCTCCGGCCTTTAGTCTTTCTCATTAATTGCTGCCAATGAAAATTTCAGTCTTTGAAATAGGATTTTCGTTGCTTCCTTATGCATCATTTAGCAGAAGAGGCAAGGATTTGTCGGGTAAAAGCGAGTTACCTCCCGAGATTCGAACTCCTCCACCGCCATTTACAATTTGGGGAGATCTGTCCAATTCCCTTCAGCCAACCAAACCTGTTAAGGAGAAGTCAGGACCTTTGGTCACTGTTAATCCAGCGCATTCAGAAATTGATAAAAGGAAATTGAGATGGATCGGGTCCCAAGAAGACACGAAGTTCCAACCATATTTACCAGAGGATAGCATCTTCCGGAGCTTCTTTATCACGAAATCAACAGCTCAGAAAAAAGAATTAGAAATCAGCCTGACGTGTGAAATTATGAAGGTACATGAGGAGTTGAAGGTGCAAACAACAGAGGGAACAGGATCAATACTTAGGGTTCTATTACCACTTTCAAACGGCGAATTATGAAAATACTAGTAAGGACTTTTACATTTTTGATGTGCATACAAATGCAACTTTTTGCACAGCAAATAGATGCCGAAGATTCGCTGGACTTCAACCCCCGGTTTGAAGTTTTTAAACTGCCGGGGGACCCTTTTGTGAACAGCGTACAGGGAATGGTGCAGGATAATACAGGTTTTCTCTGGTTTGCCACACAGGGAGGGCTTTTACGCTACGATGGACAGAATTTTGTTACGTATAGAAGCGACATTAATAATCCCAATTCGCTCTCAGCGGATTATGTCGAGTCTGTCTTTCTTGATTCCAGTGGCTTACTATGGCTAACACACTGGCAGGCCGGAACTTTGACTTCTTTTGATATTGAAAGTGGAGTCTTTACAAGATTCCAGCATGATCCAAAAGACCCGGAATCTTTGAGCGGTAGTATATTCAGTACGGTTGTAGAGGACCGCGAGGGGTTTATCTGGATTGGAGGAGAAACGGGGCTTGAAAGATATAACCCTAAAACCGGGACGTTCAAACATTTGCGGCATGATCCCGAAGATCCAAATTCACTCTCTCACAATAGGGTAAGGACACTTTATGTCGATAAATCGGGTACCCTCTGGGTTGGCACAGGCTTTCCCTGGGATACCGAATCCAGGGAAGGCGGATTAAACAAATTTAATCCTGAAGACGGAACTTTTACACGGTACCTGCATGACCCTAAAGATTCGACTAGCCTTATAAATAACAAAGTCAGATCAATTCTGGAAGACAGCCGGGGCAACTTCTGGGTTGGCACTGTTGGTGACGGCTTACACTTAATGAACAGGGACAAGGGTTCCTTTAAAAGGCTAACTCATGATCCTTCAAACCCCGCTAAGTTATCAGGTCCCTGGCAACCGGGAACCACTCCGGTTGACTCTGATACCTGGACTCACATATCCTCAATTTTTGAGGACGATGAAGGCAGGATCTGGATAACCGCTTTTCCCGGCGGACTAAATTTATTTGATCCGGTTTCGGGAACTGTGGGGCACTTTACAACAAACAGCAGCACAGGGGAACTTGACACCGACTTCCTTTGGAGTACATATCAAACAAATGACGGCACACTTTGGATCACAACCGGTGGAGAGGGTAGGACAGTTTTTAAAATCAAGAAGTCTGACAACCTTTTTCCCTTTTCCGAAATTCCTATGGATGAGAATGAATTGAGATTACCTTCCAGTGGGATATTAAAAGATAAAGAGGGCCATATTTGGATAGCCCGGGGAGCTTTTATCGAACGCATTGATCGCAATACCGGGGCGAGAACAATAATTACCATCATCAATGCTCAACAACCGGTTACACGAATACTGGGCTTAACCTTGGATAGGGAGGGATATATTTGGGCTGGAACTGACTTTGGCCAATTTCGGGGAAATCCGCAAACTTCCGTTTTCCAGGTGTTTAAACCCCCGGGAATTCCAGATGATATTTTACAAACTCTTTGGGCACCCTTTTTACATTCCATCTCCGGCCATTTCTGGTTTGGGAGTTGGGAATATGGTCTTTTTCAATATGATCCGAGCACAGATGAAGTCGTGAACTACATCCACGATCCCAACGATCCAAATAGCCTAAGTGGAAACAACGTGGGATCCATTTACGAAGATAAAAAGGGCAATATTTGGGTTGGAGGAGGTTCTCCAAATGGGGACCTCCTCCAACCATTATATTTAGATCGAATTAGCCCAAAGACAGGACAGATAGAGCGGTTTTTCACCGGCAGCAAACAACGTGGTCTGGTAATGAATCTGACTGACAACAATGATGGCAACATTTGGTTTACTGATTGGTTGAACGGTTTTCAAAAATTAGATCCTGCCACCGGAACAATAAAATCCTTTACTTCCTATAATAGTCTATTACCTTCAAACAATCTTTTATCTCTGAAAAAATCAGGCGATGGAAAACTCTGGTTAAGTGACCAGCATACCATTATTAAGTTTGATCCGGTTTCCGAAACAATGTCAGTTTATAATGCAAACAGCGGTGTACGAAATGCTTTTGATCATTTCAACAGCGGATTTGTTACTGACGACGGGGAACTGTTTTTCAGCCGGAAAGGGGGGTATCATGCTTTTTACCCCAATCAGATTTTGCAAGAAAGGAATGTCAGGCTTCCGGATATTCGGATAACCGACTTCCAGATGCTCGGCAATCAGAATCCATCTGCAGCTTATGAATTATTTGAGAAACCGGTCTGGCAAACAGCAGCGATAGAATTGCCACACGACCAGAATCTATTTGCGCTATCGGTTACCTTATTTGATTTCTATGATCCTTCATCCATTCAATTACAGTTTATGCTCGAAGGCTATGACAGGGCATGGCGTAATGACATTCGTGATGGGGAAACATCTCCCTACATCAATGTTCCACCAGGAGATTACACTTTCAAGGTGCGGGGAGCCAACAGTTTTGGAGTCTGGAACATGGAAGGCGCCACAATGGGAATCACAATCCTGCCACCCTGGTGGAAAACATGGTGGGCGTATTCCTTTTATTTGATGTTGTTCATTTTAGGAATTGTTGCCTTTAATCGATTCCAGAGAAAACGACTTATGCGAAGAGAACGAGAAGCTGCCCGGGGGAAAGAGCTGGAACATGCTAAGGAAATTGAGCTTGCTTATAAAAACCTGGGGAAAGCCCATGAAAATTTAAAAGCCGCACAGGAACAAGTCGTGCAGCAGGAAAAGCTCGCCTCCCTGGGGCAACTTACGGCCGGGATAGCCCATGAAATACAGAATCCGTTGAACTTCGTTAATAACTTTTCCGATCTTAATTCTGAATTAATAGGGGAAATTTCAGCTGAATTACAAAAGAGCAGCGATGCCAGAGACGAGGCTGTAGTACTCGAAATCCTTAGAGATTTAAAGGCTAATGAAACTAAAATTGCCCATCACGGGAAAAGGGCAGATGCTATTGTAAAAGGAATGCTTGAACACAGCCGCAATAGTTCCGGAGAAAAAGTCGCTACAGATGTTAATGCTTTAGCCGATGAATACTTGCGCCTTAGCTACCATGGATTAAGAGCTAAAGATAAATCCTTTACTGCAGATTTTTCCATGGACCTGGACCCTAATTTACCCACAATAAAAGTCGTGCCGCAGGATATTGGGAGGGTGTTCCTTAACCTTATAAATAACGCCTTCCAGGCTGTTCACGGAGTTGAAAATCCGAGGGTTATGGTTACGACAAAACACCGAGAGAATTCTGTTGAAATAAAAGTTACCGACAACGGCCCGGGCATTCCTGATTCAATCAAAGATCAGATTTTTCAGCCGTTTTTCACTACCAAGCCTGCTGGACAGGGAACGGGATTAGGCTTAAGCCTGAGCTATGATATAATCAAAGCCCATGACGGAAAGCTAAAGCTCAGTTCCACACCCAAGGGTACAGTTTTTACCGTCGTATTACCGGTCCACTGAAGAAAGCTGTTATTTTGATACTTTGTTATTCTCTTCAAAATAAGCAGCCGCTACAATGCCATTTTTGGAACTAATTAACTGACACTTCTCCCGGCGCTTTGACGGTTTTAAATTCCGCTGAAAATTTCTTTCGAACTGCAGCCGTCACAATCGCTATACATCCACAAACAATCGATAAAATCTGTTATCATGTGAAAAGCCAGACCGATCATGATGAGGCGGATGATCTTGTGCTTTATAAAAACAGCACCCAAAAAGTACAGCGGAATCACATATTCCGAATGCAGCACATGAAATCCAATGCTGCAGCGCCCCGGGCTAAAAATTGGAGTCGCCAGCAAATGATCCAGGTCCACAAACATTGTCGCCAGCAGGATCAACCAGTATTTCTTCCAGTTGTTCCTGTCATACCAGTAAGCAATAGCACCTATGAAAAGGAAGTGGAGGAAGTAATGAGTAATTGTTTGCAACAATTGTTCAAGGTTTAAAGTTTAATGTTCAAGATCCGGTCTATGTAAAATGCCGGTTTCAAAATTGGGTCCAAAGTTACATCTTTATAGGTCAGGTTAGGGAATGGGAAAGTTTGGGCTAAAGCCCTTTTTGTTGATTTTTTTTTAAATCTCCGGCTGAAGCCGGAGGCAATTCATGTTTTAGAAATGAATTTCCCTGCCTTCGGAGGTAATTCATGTTTCAAAAATGAATTGCCCCTACCTTCAGGGGACTGAAATATTATATATTTTATGGGGCTTTAGCCCAAATAAAAAGCCGGAACCCTAAGGATCCCGGCTTTCAATTTCTGCCGTCTATCAACTACGGACTATCGACTACCGACTAATGCGCCATACATCCATGCGCATGTCCTTCCTCATGCCATCCAAAAGAAGGATTATAGCGGTTGTTTTCCCAGTAGAAATCAAGCCTCTCTTTCGGCTCGTTTCCAATTTCGTTCATTGTATTAGCATCATAAAGTCTTCCGTTCACCATGGTGTAGATAACGGAGTCTGTATTTTGAATGTCCTCCAGCGGATTCTCCTCAAGAACTATAAGATCGGCCAGTTTTCCTTCTTCCAGAGAACCTATTTCGTCACCTAGACCAATATATTCGGCAGCGTTGATGGTTGCTGTTTTTAGGGCTTCCATGTTGCTCATGCCTCCCATCTGGATCAGCCATAGCTCCCAGTGAGCTCCCAGTCCTTGTAATTGTCCGTGGGCTCCCATGTTCACTTTTACTCCGACATCCGATAGTTCCTTCGCGGTTTCTGAAACTAAGATTGGCCCATGCTCGTATTCTTCATCAGGCAGTTTTGTACGGTGTCTTGATCGGGAATCAACAACTGACCGCGGAGTGAATTCCAAAAGTTTTTCATTCTCCCATACATTGTGTTTGTCGTAGAAATAATATTCCCCATTGATCCCGCCGTAGTTTACGATAAGGGTTGGCGTGTAGCCGGTATTACTATTGCCCCAAAGCGTCTTGACATCCTTGTAAACAGGTGCAATTGGAATGTTATGCTCGATTCCGGTATGCCCGTCTATGATCATGTTCATGTTGTGGAAGAAAGTACTTCCCCCTTCAGGAACCACGTTCATGTCGAGTTCCTTGGCAGCCTGCATCACCTGCTGACGTTGCTCGCGGCGCGGCTGATTATAACTTTTTACTGAAGTCGCTCCAAAAGCCTTTGTTCTTCTAAGTGCAGATTTTGCGTCTTCAAGGCTGTTGATCTCCGCCTTAAAATCTCCTTCAGCTCCATAAAGGATGATCCCGGTGGAGTAGAGGCGTGGTCCCACCATTTCTCCACTCTTAATGAGTTCGGCCATTCCAAAGACGGTCTCACTTAGCGCAGAAGGATCATGTGCAGTGGTAACTCCGTAGGCGAGGTTCGCAAAGGCTGGCCAGTGCTGCTGCGGCGTTAATCCATATCGAAAAGCTCCAATATGAGCGTGCGCATCTACCATTCCCGGCATGATGGTCTTACCCTGAACGTTGTAAATCTTTGCATTTTTCGGCACATTTACTTCGGAAGCATTCCCTATCTGCACGATCTTGTTACCTTCAACTACGATACTACCGTTTTCGATCACTTCGTCCCCGTTCATGGTGATGATACGGGCGTTGGTGAAAGCGATTTGTCCTGAAGGCACATCGGTCTTCAGTTTTAAGCCAATCTTCGTTCCCTGCTCGGTGATTGGCGGAATGGAATCTACTGAGTTCTCTAAAAAGGTAAAACGCTCGGTGATTTTATTGGTGAAATATTCGTCTCCTAAGGTCCAGTGCACATTCTTGCTGTCGTTAGACCAGTGCAGGTTGATCCCCGCGTCTTTCGCCAGCTGACTCACAGGAACGGTCTTACTACCGGGCGCAATTTCCACAGCCTTGCCGGTCATTACTAGCGGAGCTACATAGGCTTTATGCAGATTACTGAAAGCTACCCATTTATTGTCGGGGCTTGGCACGAGACGACCACCGTACTTGGATTCCATGTGGATGCGCTCATCCTTACCGTTGAGGTCGACACTCTTCAGGCTCTTTGTAAGATTTCCGAACAAATATCCTCCCGTTTGGAACAGAATACGGTCATCATTGGCATTGAACATCGCAAATTCTCCTTCATCATTGATCTGCCTTACATTCTCTCCGGAAGCGCTCATCAGGTAGATCCCTGGATTCTTGGTAAAGGTCCTTCCCAGGTCAGAGTTTCCGCCTTCCTTGTTGAAGACGATCATGCGGCCATCGCTGGAAAAAGAAGGGTTCCTGAAAATGCCTTTTTCGGCAGTTAATTTTTTGGAATTCCTTCCGTTAAGGCCAATAGTTCTCACAGCGCCCATATTGTCGTCGCTCCAGGTTACATATACTATGCTCTTCCCATCGGGCGAGAAGCTGGGTTCGAATTCAAATTCTTCAGCATTGGTGATCCTTTCCGGAGTTCCATTTGGCAGGCTTTTCTTCCACAGGTAACCTACGGCATTGAAGACCAGGGTTTTTCCGTCAGGCGAAGTTACCGCGTGACGAATCACCTTCGGATTAAATTCCTCTGAAAACACCTTGTGCTTCACCTGATGCGTTTCGGCGATCTTGATAGTATTATTCACCTCGAACGGAATTTCAGAAACCTTCGCATTCTCAATGTTAGCTCTCTTGATCTTTCCCTGGCTCCAGAAAACAAGCTCCTGGCTATGAGGCATCCAGCCAAAGCCGGGATAGACTCCAAAGATCGCCCAGGCTTCCTGTTGATCCTTGCTCAGCTCATCATTTACGGGCCATTCTTCCCCTGTTTCCAGGTCATGGATATAAAGAACAGAACTCGTGCGCACCCGCTTCACGAAAGCCAGCTTCTTTCCATCAGGTGATACCTGTGGTCTGGCTGCACCACCGGGTCCGCCGGTGACGCGATCGATCTCGCCGGTCTCAAAATCGTAACGATTGATCACGTAGATTTGGCTGTTAGGATCCTTGTTATACTGAAATGCCCCTCCCGGATACACATCCTGGCTGTAGTACAGGTAACGACCATCGGGCGAAATTGTTGGCTCGTTGATATCCTGTTGCTCGTTCTTCTTTTCCACCAGCTGAATTCCCGCATCGCCTGCACCTATGTGGTACATCCACATTTCGCCGGCACCAAGGGAACGGCCGGAGGTGAAGTGCTTACGGGCAACAAGTGCGTTACCATCGGGCATCCAAACCGCATTGTTGAGCAGCCTGAAGTTCTCTTTTGTAAGCTGTTCTGCATCACTGCCGTCAACATCCATGATCCAGATGTTATCTCCGCCTCCGGCGTCGCTGGTGAAGGAGATCCTTTTTCCGTCGGGACTAAAACGCGGCTGCACGTCATAGGCCATACCACTAGTAAGCGCGGTAGCTTTCCCGCCGCTGATAGGCATGAGGTATATATCCCCTAAAAGGTCAAAAACGATCTGCTTTCCATCGGGGCTCACGTCCAGGTTCATCCAGGTGCCTTCATCGGTGTTGAGGGTGACCTCCTTGATGTTCCAGTCATCGGTATAGGGATCATTCACATCCCATTTTTTGTCTTTTTCTTCTTTTTCCTGCGCAAACAAGACAGAAGTGGACATTAGAAGTACTAATGCCAATAGTTTTCTATAGATCATAAATTTCACTTGATGTTAAAACTTTAAGAGCGCTAAATATAGGGATTTTTTGAGGCTTTTACCATTGCTGCTGAAGGAACCCGATTTTTCTGAATGTCTCAAAATCTTATTAGAATGCACCCCAAGATTATTCTTTACGCGGGTACGAAAACCTTTATCCCCAAACCTTTTAAATCAATCTAATAGTTAAAAGAAAAATTCATATTTTCGAACTATAACTCCGCTACCCCCTTCTGCATCCAAAAAGTGGTCGAGTTGCTGAACAAGGACAGTTTCAACATCGTGAAGAGAACACTTTTAATTATACTTGCTTTTTTTACATTGACCCAAGCTCAGGCGCAATATTATACCGAGGAGATTGACATCTCCATAGGTTTAGGAATGAGTGTGCCTTATGATGAGCTAGGTTATTTCGGGCTTGGACTTTATGCGCAGGGAGAATATGTTCGCAATATAAATGAGTGGATCGATGTAAAGCCTTATGCCGGATATATTCTCGCAAAAATGGAGGGAGACTTGTCGGGATCACAGGAACCGGGAGACAAATCAACTGCCAATGCCTTCCTTTTTGGTGGAAAAGGCCGTTTTAGAATTCCAAATGATTATGTGGCACCATATGCAGAAATAGGATTAGACGGTTCAATTGGATCCTTTGAAGTATTTACATCCAATACCAACATTAATGAGAGCGGAGTTTTCATGCACATTCCTTTCTCTTTGGGATTGGAGCTGGGGCCGCGACATAAAGTAAATGTGGAGCTGACTTCTTATTTTCATCCCAGTGTAAAACAATTTCTGGGAGCCATTGCTGTTGGACTAAGGATCCCGGTAAGTTATTATTAGCTGTACTAGCTTAGATGCCACTTTGGTGGAAATCAATTTAATTTGGTATTCTCTTCAGAAGTGTTCAGTTGCCGGGATTGCATTGATTTTAAATCGCCCCGAGCCATAGGAACAGGCGAAAATATAATTGCCCAAAAATGACTTTTTTGACTACCTTTCAAACTATTATGTTTTAAAACCCGGTCAATTATGAAATTAGGAGCATTTTCCATCAGCCTAAACGTGAAAGACCTCCAGGTTTCCAGGGAATTTTACGAGTCTCTTGGCTTTGAGGTTTTTGCCGGAAGCACAGAAAAGAACTATCTCATCATGAAAAATGGAAATGGACTGGTTGGCCTTTTTCAGGGAATGTTTCAGGGTAACATCCTTACTTTCAATCCGGGATGGGATGAAAATGCCCAAAATCTGCCAGATTTTGATGATGTGCGGGAAATTCAAAAGCATTTAAAGATTAATAACATACCCCTGCTCTCGGAAGCAGATGAGAATTCTTCGGGTCCCGGTAGTCTTATGCTCACCGATCCCGATGGAAATATAATCCTTGTTGATCAACATCGCTAAAGTCGGATACATCACTTTTGATCTCTGAAATCTTTACTTCCAAAAAAGGTATTTCTCACCTTCTTTTAAAGCTTTTTTTCCCAGTCAGTCTTAACTGATGTGTTTTTGTAATTGACTGAATTTCAATAACTTTGTAGTTCGTTGTCTACGTAAATTTCAGGCTATGAAAAGCAAGGTTTACCTCCTTATAGGTCTATTGATCTATCTTATAGGTGGGGAATGGATTTTTGCTCAGAACTCTACACCTCAGGATTCTACAAGATATACTGGACCTATTATCGATATGCATATGCACACCGGGTTGCCCCACGAAATTCCCGAGGGAAGCCCCTCGTTATGTCGGCCGGAGCCTTGTCAAGGTGATGGTGGGGCAGTAGTGGATCCTAAGGAGCTTATGGAAAGAACCTTAGCGGCAATGGATCAATATAATATTACCCGGGCATTTTTAAGTGGTATAGACTGGCAGGCTGTGCAGGAATGGAAAAGATCCGCCTCAGAACGTTTTATTGCTTCTCCTTTTATCCTGCAGCCCAAAGACTCCCTGCTCGTCGAACTTGAGAAAAAATACGAACGGGGTCTTTTTAAAGGAATGGGGGAGATCGGGGTTCAATTAACAGGGGTTGCACCAAATGACGCCGCATTGGATCCTTTCTTTAAAATGGCAGTAGATTATGACATCCCTGTACTTATTCATACAGCCGGGATTGGACCATACACAGATCATTTTAGATCGGCTGCCGGGAATCCTTTGTTGCTGGAAGATGTGCTGAAGAAATATCCCGATCTAAGAATGTTCGTAGAAAATGCAGGATATCCCTATACTGAAGAAATGATCGCCATGATGTACCAGTATCCACAGCTCTATGTAGATGTCTCGACAATTACCTGGGTTATTCCCCGTGCAGCTTTTTATGAACATTTGGAGGCATTGGTCAAGGCCGGACTTGAAAAGAGGATAATGTTTGGTTCAGATCAAATGGTATGGCCCGAAAAAATTGGTGCAGCCGTGGAAGCTATACAGCAGGCTCCATTTTTAAGTTTAGCACAAAAACAGGACATCTTCTATAATAATGCACTGCGGTTTCTTAAACCGGGAACTGCCGAAGAGGAAGGGAAGATCCAGGATGAAAAGCATTAATGCCGCATATATTCTCTCAAATATGGATAGAGGCTTATCAGGAGCTAAGGAACCGGAGATAGATTAACTGCCAATGCCTTTTCTCTCTGGCGGGAAAGGCCGTTCTAAAATTCCAAATGATTATGTGACACCATATGCGGAAATTAGGATTAGGAGGTTCAAGTGGATCCTTTAAGTATTTGCATCCAATAAGGCTATCAATGAGAGCGGAGTTTTCATGCACATTCCTTTCTCTTCGGGATTGGAGCTGGGACCGCGACATAAAGTGAATGTGGAGCTGACTTCTTGTTTTCATCCCAGTGTAAAACGATTTCTGGGAGCTATTGCTGTTGGACTAAGATTCCGATTGGTTATTATAGAAATTATTATTTTCTTAAGTATTATTATTCAGATTCTCTTTAATCCTTAGGTCGCAATTTCTGATATAGTACTATTAAAGACTGACTTCAAAATGTCATTTTTGACACCTTTAAACTCCACTTACAATGAAAAACCTATTCCTGTTCGCAGTCATCCTGATAACCACCGTTGCCTCCGCACAGACTTCAGCTGAGTCAGATTACGACCAGCTCAAGCAACTTATTGAAAATACCTTTCAGGAGATATTTTCAGATTTTGAGCCGCAGGCGCTGGATACTTACCTAACCAATGATTTTCTGCTTTTGGAAACCGGCGAGGTGTGGGATATGAACATGATGAGGAATTATGTTAAAAGATCCGGAGAAAGGAATTCGGCCGTAAAACGTCTAAATTATTTCGACTTTATCGAGATCAAAATCGAAGGTAGAATGGCATGGATGGCCTACCATAATAAAGCCGTATTCAGGGAAGGGGAGGAGATTGTAAGGGAGATCAACTGGATAGAAAGTGCAACTGCAATTCAAACGGGAGACGGCTGGAAACTTCAGATGCTGCATTCTACTGTTAGCAATACTCATTGATCAATTAACAATAGTTATTTGGCTTAGCCGTGGGAAAGATTTCTCCCGTAAAATTCTGTATCTTTTGATTCAGGCTTTTGCTCAAAATGAAATCAAAATTGTTCACTTTTTTCGCAGTTCTTCTGGTTCTTTATTTACTTATCAGCGCTTTGCTGTACTTCTTTCAGGAGAAAATGATCTTTTTTCCGCAGAGGCTGGCAGAGGATTTTATCTTTGAACATTACGAAGATTATGAAGAGCGATATGTGGAAATGCAGGACGGAACAAAGCTGCATGCCCTGTTATTTACAACTGAAGATCCTAAAGGCCTCATATTTTACCTGCACGGAAACGCGGGTTCTCTGGAAGGCTGGGGTTCTGTAGCCGAAACTTTTACAGCTAATAATTACGATGTCTTTATTCCCGATTACCGCGGCTACGGAAAAAGTGGGGGAGCTATAGAAAGTGAAGCGCAGCTGCATGAAGATATGCAGACGCTCTATGATAAACTAAAGGAAGAATATCCCGAAGATGACATCATTGTGCTGGGGCATTCGATAGGTTCGGGAATGGCAGCCAGATTGGCTGTAGAGAACCACCCGAAACTCCTTATCCTGCAGGCACCGCCATATTCCCTGCCCGACCTGGCAAAAAAGCTGTTTCCGTTCAGTCTTTTTCCTCAGTTTCTCATTAGGTACAAATTTGAAACCGGAAAATACATAGCTGCAGCCGATGTTCCCGTAATCATTTTGCACGGGGATGAGGATGAAATCGTGTATTACGGTTCTTCCCTCAAACTAAAGAAACATTTCAAACCCGAAGATACTTTGATCACCTTAAAAGGTTTAGGACACAACAACCTTTTGAATACTGAAAAGTACCGGAGGAAGATCGCTGAAATCCTGGAGAGGTATTGAATTAATAAATCCTCTTTTTAAAATTTTCAAAAAGCAAATTTTAAAACCTCTGTACTGAAACGTAGTTGTAAATTCAGATTCACAACAGCATTTTTGACTAAATTTAGAAACACCTGTGGCTTGTAAATAGAAAATTTAAGGAATGTCAGCAAAATTTCAGAATAAATTCAGGAATGGATCAATACGTCTGCAGCATTGGGATTACGGCTGGGATGCTGCATATTTTATTACTATATGTTCCAAGAACAGGGAAAATTTTTTTGGGAAAATTCAGGATGCTAAGATGAATTTATCAGGAACGGGTCTTGTTGCGGATGTGTTGTGGCACGAAATACCGAATCATGCGAAAAATGTGGAACTGGGGGAATTTGTGGTAATGCCTAATCATATCCATGGGATCATTATTCTGTTGGATAATAAACCGCCGTGGACAACAGATAAAATA
Source organism: Salinimicrobium sp. CAU 1759 (assembly GCF_054482715.1). NCBI lineage: Bacteria > Pseudomonadati > Bacteroidota > Flavobacteriia > Flavobacteriales > Flavobacteriaceae > Salinimicrobium > Salinimicrobium sp. CAU 1759. The sequence goes on from NZ_JBTLRK010000001.1 coordinate 1,182,152, forward strand.
AATGTTGATGATGTAGGTCCAAGGCATGCCTTGGACCTACATCTACCGATAACTGAAAAAACAACAGGTCAAAAGCGTTTCCAAAATCAGGGGAAAAATACCATTTCATCCATTGTTGGTTCATACAAATCGGCCGTAACAAAACATGTGAATCGACTCGATATTAAATTCGCCTGGCAACCTCTTTTTTACGACCATATTATCAGGAATCAGAAATCATACGAAAGAATATCAAATTACATACAGACAAATCCCATGCATTGGAAAGAGGACAAATTCTTTCCTGAACAGAATTTTCTCTAAAACAGGACCTGCTAAAAATCGCTTTTTTGGATCATCTTTTAATAATTCAGATTCCGAAATTAGAAAACTTCTAACCTCGTACTTATGAATTCATCTTTATAATTCGTATTTCCATTTAAACTACCTTTAGAAGCAGCTCATTCTAAACATGCAGCTGAAAGAAATATGAAAACCAGGGGATCTTGTAATCGGGTGAAGCTGCTGCAAATTTTTGCGGTGATAGCTTGTACAATAGCTTTTATGAGCTGTGAATCTAAAGCGAATAAACCGGAGAAAGTCGCTGAAAATTTAGAAACAGAAATTTCTACCGAGGTGCGAAATTCCATACCCGATTCCATAACAACCTTGTTGCTCGATTTTGCAGCCACCGACTTTCACGCAAGCCAGCTGAGCAAACCACTAGAATTCCGGAAGGTGAGAGCAGGTTATCAGATCACTTCCGGTAAGAATTTTCAGTATGTGCTATGCGGGGAATTTATGGAGCAACAAAAAGAGGAGTGGATGCCTTTTGCAACAATTAAGACTGAGCCTTACGAACAATGGCTGGGGCGGCAGGCATTGAGCATCTGTGAAGATCCCGCAATGACCTTTCAAAATGAAAAGGATCTTTCAAAAAAGCTAAAAGACAGGATGGACGTGCTGTGAAGCGGGAAGGGTAGGGCAAAAGTTCAGTGAATTTGTATCCGAAAATTTTGGAGACAGAACTTTTAGCGCCTTGGGTCTAAGCTGCCATCCCCACGTCCTCGAAAAAATATATATCTTGTCCTTCAGAATATTTGTGCCCATATAATAATGTCCAGGCTTAAATCCATTAGAGAACAACAGCACCTTACCCAGCAGGAGCTTTCAGAAAGATCGGGAGTTTCAGTAAGGACAATTCAGCGGATAGAATCGGGTACAGATCCAAAGGGCCAGACTCTCAAAATGCTGTCTGCCTCGCTGCAGGTGAAAGAGGAGGAGTTGATCGAAAGAACTGAAGCTCCAGGGCAGCTTAACTTCGGGATGGTTAAGATCATTAACTTTTCTTCTTTGCCGGTTACGATATTCCCACCGGCTAACATCATCTTGCCGCTGATCATTATGTTCTTCGCAAAGGAATTTAATCCGTTGACAAGACAGATTGTTTCCCTGCAGATCTTCTGGAGTATCTCTGCCTTCATCATTTTTATGCTGTTCAATTTCATGAAGAGCTCCTTTGGATGGAGTAACGATTCTACCCTGATCATGATGATCGTACTGGTGCTTTCAAACGTCTTCATTATTCTTATCAACGCAGCAGAAATCGATAAAAAGCAAAGGCTGCGTATTAAGATCAACTTCAATATCATTTAAGCTAAACCCTTGCTGGCGGCAGATTGGCGGGTAATTGGCGGGAGGATCTTCAGCTTTAAAGGCTGAAACTTTTCACCTTTGCTAAAAATCAATTCTTATGAAATACCGATTTCTTTTCAGCCTGCTATTTGTTGCAGCCGGAATCTTTAACAGCTACTCACAAGTGGATGAAGCTTCAGAATTATTCCGCACCTTAAAAGAGCGGGATAGTATCTTTTTTGAGCGGACTTTCAATCTCTGTGATTTGGAATATCTGGAAAATAATATTACAGATGACCTCGAATTTTATCACGATCAGGGAGGTTACCAGGACAGGAAAACATTTTTGCAGAACACGAGGAAAAATTTATGTTCAGGTGCAGCGGTAAAACCTATACGAAAAGTAGATGCGAACAGCCTGGAAGTTTTTCCGATGTACGAGAACGGAAAGTTATATGCTGCAATTCAGAAGGGCGTACATCACTTTTACCTGCGGGAAAGAGGGAAAGCGGAGGTGCAGACAGGGACTGCAAAATTTACACACGTATGGAGGCTAAAGGACGGAATCTGGAGGCTTGCCGAGGTCCTGAGCTACGACCATGGAGAACCCGCTTCTACAGGTGCAAGAATGCAAATTGAGCAGCTTTTAAAGGAAAACAAGGTTCCTGCATTGGGCCTTGGGATCATTGAAAACGGGGAACTCACTAAAGTTGAGGTCTACGGAACTTTGGATAAAACAAAGTCGGCGCCTTATAACACAATCTTTAAAGTGGCATCACTCACCAAACCTGTTGTGGCCGTTACTGCTCTTAGGTTGATCGATAAAGGTTTGATGGACCTGGATGAACCCCTGCATTTATACTGGACAGATCCCGATGTACGAAAGGATGAGCGGCATAAACTTTTGACGCCGAGACTTGTACTAACCCACCAAACCGGGTTTCCTAACTGGAGATATTTAATTGAAAATGAAAAGCTGGCATTCGAATTCGACCCCGGAAGTAAATATCAATATTCGGGTGAAGGCTTTGAATACCTCAAAAAGGCCATGGAAAGTAAGTTTGACAAAAGCATCGAACAACTGGCTGATGAACATGTGTTTTCTCCTGCAGGAATGACCGACACCCGATTTTGGTGGGATGAAGCTATGGATGAAAGCAGGTATGCACAGAATTTTGACGAAGAGGGGAATTTGATCCCAATCAAAAAATATTACCGGGCCAGTGCAGCCGCAAACCTGCTGACCACTGTTGAAGACTACGGAAGATTTTTGAGCTTCGTCATCAACGGTGCTGAACTATCAGATGATCTATTTCAGGAAATGCAGAGCCGGCAGGTGAAGCTAAAGGAGAACGACTATTTTGGATTAGGTTGGGAGATCCTTACCGGCTTTTCCGGAGATGAATACGCCCTGCTTCACACTGGTGGCGATCCCGGGGTGCGTACCCTGGCGGTCATGTTCCCTAAATCTAAAAATGGCTATTTGATCTTTTTGAATGGCGAGAATGTTGACAAGATCCATGAAGAGCTGCTTACTAACCGACTCTACCTGGGTAAGGAATTGTGGGACAGGAGGTAGAAAAACTAATTTTCTAAAATGCCATTTTTAACTACCTTTAATATAACCCATAATAAAAAAGACTTGTGAAATGGCAGAAAATAAGAAGCTTTCAGCCGCACAGCAGGAGGAACTGCTTACAGTTTTAAAGTCCCGTTTTAATCAAAATGTAAGTCGGCATGAGCGACTAAAATGGGATATAGTGGAATCCAGATTAAGATCCAATCCTGCTGGGATGTGGTCGCTTCACGAGATGGAAAGGACAGGCGGAGAGCCAGATGTGGTGGGAGTGGAAGAAAAGACGGGAGCCATAATTTTCTATGATTGTTCTGCTGAAAGTCCGAAAGGACGGTGCAGTGTCTGTTATGATGCTGAAGCCCTCGCCTCCAGGAAGAAATTCCCTCCCAAGCACAGCGCTGGGGAGCTTGCTGCTAATATGGGAATTGAATTGCTCACCGAAGAGCAGTACAGGAAATTACAGCAGCTCGGCACCTTTGATGCTAAAACCTCCAGTTGGTTAAAAACACCCGTGGAAGTAAGAGAGCTGGGAGGTGCTATTTTTGGAGATCATCGCTTTGGGCGAGTCTTTATCTACCATAATGGAGCAGAATCCTATTATGCAGCCAGGGGATTTCGGGGTGTTTTGGTGGTATGAAAGCTTCAGAAGACATAAAGGAAAAGCTATTCAAAAATGACATTTTTGGCACCTCTTAAAATCTCTGGTTTTGAGATCAAAGGAATAAAAGGATCACTCTATAAAAGTATAAAGGCTGAACCTCGTAACTCCGTGACTGAGAAAAATTGTCAGCAAGAATTCAGCTTTTTTCTAAAGAATCTTTACCACTCCCTGGCCACTTAATTGCTCCTCCTGTGAGCTTTTGATCAATTTACCAATAACGAGGTTTAATAATTTTAATATAAATTGTAGAGGTTTTGCTGTTGTGCGATACGACATTTATAACCTGATGGGAATGGATAAATCCAATTGTTCCGGCAACTATTTTAATTATGAAAAACAACATTTTTGGACTCCTTGCTTTTTGCCTGATCTTCTTTCTCTCTGTTAATCCCCTGCTGGCGCAGGCAGAGCTTAATATCACCGGTGGATTCGGCACCCCCGAAATGGTAAATATCGGGCTGAGAATGCAGATAGATCAAAACCAGTATGGAATTGCGCTTGGAACCAGTCCGGGTTACAAGAATCAAAATTTTACTGTATCAGGAGATTATTACTATCATTTCGGCGGAAGCTCCGGGCAAACAGATCTACGTCCCTGGTATGTCAAATCGGGCCTTACCTATATGAGCAGCGAAGGAGAGTGGGAAAAAAGGATGAACCTGTTGCTGGTTCCACGGCTTGGGAGGGATTTTAATCTTACTCCTCAATTTGGCGTTGCACTCGAGGCAGGGGTTATGCTCATGCTCATGGATAAGAATACTGCAAAAAAGGAAAGGACAGAGGCTGTGTCGGGTGACCTGGATATAATTGGTTCAGGATTTCTCCAACCTTCCGCCGGACTCAAATTCTTCTATAGACTTTATTAGATCAATGATCAATGATCAATAATCAATGATCAATTATCGATTAATAATTATCCGGGTATATTATTGACACCTATGAGAAAATTCAAAAATTACAATCTGGGTTCAGAATAGTCCTAAATTCTAATTTCGTACTTCTAACTTCATTAGTTATCTTGGGAAACTTAAAAATTCCATTTACCCATGATAAAAAAGTTACCGATGTACGGGCTGTTGCTGGCCGTAGGGTTTGGTTGTCAAACCCCCAAGGCAGCGTCCGATGCAAAGAAAGATTCCGCCAAGGCCCCGGCGCAAAAAACAAAGGGCGACATTAAACCATATTCCGAAGTCATTACCGCTGAAGCCAAGAGCGATGAAGGCCTTTTCAACACCCACTTTGTTGGGGATAAGCTTTACTTTGAAATTCCGCTTGAGCTGTTGGAGAAAGACATGCTGCTGGTAAGTCGTATTGCAGGTGTGCCTGCCAGCTATGGCGGCGGCTATGTCAATGCCGGTTCAAAAGTGAATGAACAGGTAGTGCGCTGGACCCGCCGTGGCAATTACATCGACATGAAGGTGATAAGCTTTGAGAACGAAAGTGAAGAAGGTTCTCCTATTTACCAGTCGGTACGGGCAAATAATTTCTTTCCTATCCTCTTCAGTTCAAAGATCGTTGCTTTCAACGACGATAAGACTTCCGCAGTAATTGAAGCCGGAGATCTTTTTGAGGAAGAGGTGGATGCGATCAACGGAGTTTCGGCTTCGCTCAGAAAACGATACAAGGTGAAGCGACTGGACAAAAGTCGTTCTTACATTGAATCAGCTCATGCATATCCAAAAAATATTGAGGTGAAGCATGTGATGACCTATGAAGCTGAAGAACCACCCGAAAGAGAGCAGGCAGGAACTATTTCTATGCTTATGAACCAGTCTATGATCCTGCTTCCGGAAGATAAAATGCAGCCACGCCTGGCCGATCATCGTGTGGGCTGGTTCACTACCCGTAAATATGATTATAACTCGGCAGAGCTAAAGGCAGATGATTATTCAATTATCAATCGCTGGAAGCTGGTACCAAAAGATATTGAGGCATATAAAAGAGGTGAACTGGTGGAGCCGGTGAAACCAATCGTATGGTATCTTGACCCGGCTACTCCAGAAAAATGGAGACCTTATTTCAAGCAGGGTATTGAAGACTGGAATGTAGCTTTTGAAGCTGCAGGTTTTAAAAATGCAGTTATTGCCAAAGATCCTCCAACAAAAGAGGAAGATCCCGAATTTAGTCCCGAGGATGTGCGCTACTCTGTCGTTCGTTATGTAGCCAGCACCACCCGTAATGCCATGGGGCCTTCTGTGACCGATCCGCGTACAGGGGAGATCATTGAAAGTGACATTGTATGGTATCACAACCACCTGCGTTCGTATAGAAATCGCTACATGATCGAGGCGGGCGCCCAGCTGGAATCTGCCCGCACATTAAATACTCCCGAAGAAGAGATTGGGGAAATGATGCGAATGGTAATTGCTCACGAGGTAGGGCATGCACTTGGATTGCCGCACAATATGAAGGCAAGTTCAGCCTATCCTACAGATTCGTTACGTTCCAAGGAATTCACCCAGAAATATGGTTTGACACCATCTATTATGGATTACGCCCGGGTAAATTATGTGGCACAGCCGGGAGATGAAGGAGTGCGTTACATCAGGATGATGGGACCTTACGACCTTTACGCGATCAACTGGGGATACCGATATATTCCCGAAGCTACCACCCAGGAAGAAAAGCAGATCCTTAGCGATTGGATCCTTGAAAAAGCCGGTGATCCTGTTTATGAATTCGGAAGCGGTTACGGCGGAATTGATCCGCAGTCTCAAAGAGAGAGCCTTGGGGCAGACCAGATCAAGGCCAGCGAATATGGACTCGCAAACCTGAAAAGGGTAGTGCCAAATCTTGTGAAGTGGACTCAAAAAGACAATCAGGATTATGATGACCTCGAGGAGGTTTACCGTGAACTTAACGGCATGTGGAGAGGCTACATTAACCACGTGGTGGCAAATGTTGGCGGGATCTATGAAACCCGTAAAACAGCAGACCAGGAAGGAACTGTGTATACGCACGTGCCTAAAGAAAAACAAGAAGCTGCAATTGCCTTTTTAAATGAACATGCTTTCACCACGCCGCACTGGCTGCTGAACGAAGATCTACTTGGAAGAATAGAATCTTCGGGAACTCTAGAGAGAATTCAGAGTTTGCAGGGAAGATCGCTTGACAATTTGCTGAACGAGGATCGTTTACAACGTATGTTCACCAATGAACAGCTGAACGGCAATGAAGCTTACGCTCCTGTAGAAATGATGAACGACCTGCGAAGAGGAATTTTCAGTGAACTTTATCGAGGTACTGAAGTGGATGCTTATAGAAGAAATATTCAGCGTGCATATGTCGATGCTGCGACAGGATATGTACAGCAGTTGGCGGGCGAAGGCAACAATGATATAACACAAAGTGATATTATTGCTCTGATGCGTGGTGAGATCGAACAGCTTAAAAAAGATCTGAGATCGCGAAGATCCCGCACGAATGATAAACTTACCGTCTATCACTGGAACGATCTTATTGCAAGAATAGACCGTGCTCTTGATGTAGATGCCTAGCCGATAATCGTTTAATTCTTAGTTATTCCAAAACCCCGTAAAGCACGGGGTTTTTTGATTTTTTGAGCCTGCGGGATCATCTTTTAATGTTCAAATTTGAGGCTTCTCCGGGGATTGGCTTGCAACAAGATCAAAAATCATCGGAGTTCTTCGGGGTTTTTTTATACCTCTATAAATCTTAATTAAAAGTGGTCAGATAAAAGTCTATTCATCTATAGGAATAGTAAGCATTGGAATATCTGCTTTTTTCAGCAATTCCAGAGAAACGCTTTCCTGCAGGAGGTTATGTAAGAAACTGTGCTTATGGGTTCCCACTATCAACAGATCCGATTCGAGCTTTTGAGCTTCTTTTAGTACAGCTTCTACAGTTGAACCCTGTATCAACAGAGCTTCCTTTTCAATGCTATCACTTAAGAAGGTGTCACAATACATTTGCAGGTTGCGATGTTCTTCACGAAATTCTTCGGCCTTGAAGTCTCTTATGTACTGCGGTCCGGCTTCATAACCTACAAAATCGGGATCGGGTTCTGCTACGTGCAGCACCCAGACTTTAGCCCCAAATTTTTCTGCCAGCCCCTCGGCGTATCCTAAAAGATCCCCAACGGCATCGTTAAAATCTACGGCTACTACTATGTTTTTTAGATCGGTCATGGTTTTAGTTTATCGTTTATAGTTCGTGGTTTTCCTTTGTCACATATCTGTTGCGGGTTCCAGGTTCCATGTCACCTCTACACTTCCTGCCGCCCGATGGGCGGATCCTCGAGATGACTTCAGTTCAGGGTTATTAGTTGTGTCAACTTCGTACTTCTTAAAGTTCAATTTCTAAAATTCTGAACACTGCCCACCGACCACTGTCTACTATTAATACTCCTTCTCTCTCGAAACCACGTTCTCCAACTCTTTCCCCTCTTTCATTCTGTGGTAGTTGTCCAGGATCTGTGGAACTACGGTTTTCGGAAGTGTTACACTGGCGATATGCGGTGTGATTTTTATTTTGTCGTTGCTCCAAAAAGGATGATCCTCAGGTAATGGTTCTTTCCTGAACACATCGAGAGCCGCACCCGATAAATGCCCTTTTTCGATCATCTCCACCAAACCCTCCTCTACGAGATGAGGTCCGCGGGCAACGTTGATCACATAGGCTCCTTCAGGTAACTTCTGAAAAAGGTCTTTATTCAGGATGTTTTTTGTTTCGGAGGTCAGTGGTAGTAAATTCACCAGCACCCGACTATCCTCCAGGAATTCCTGAAGCTGTTCATTCCCATGAAAAGTGGTGACTCCCAGAATTTCCTTTTTAGTGCGGGACCAGCCGGTGACGTTAAAGTGGTTCCTGATGAGAGTTTCGGCTACTCCAACGCCGAGAATGCCCATGCCCATGATCCCTACCTGAACATCTTCAGGTCTCAGGTACTTCTTAGGATTCCATTCCTTACTGCAGTAATGAAAAGAAAGATTTCTAAGGTGGTCCAGAATGAGGGAGAGCACAAACACACTCATGTCTTTGGTGAGCTGCTCGTCGATAACTCGGGTGATCTTTATATGCTCCGGAATATCGGGATCCTCGATGATATGATCTATTCCTGCACCCATGGAAGCAATAACCTTCAGGTTTGGGTAGTCTTTATAGATCCCATGCGGATGTTTCCACGAGAGTACGAATTCCACTTTTGCCGGATCTTTAACTTCGGGATACACTTCCAGGTCAAGATCGGGCGCTTCAGCTTTTAAGGCCTCTACCCAATCTTTGGGATCTCTTTGGGAACTTACGATTAGAAAGGACATTTTTTAGTCTTTAGTCTGTAGTTGATAGTTAGTAGAAGATATTTTCATTCTATTTATATTCCAAATTCCAAATTCCAAAATCCAAATTTTACACTCCGAACTCTCAACTCCGAACTCTGAACTCTCTCGACTCCGAACTCTCGACTCCGAACTAACTCACAAATGCACTGTATCCCGTGATCGCTCTTCCCACGATGAGAGAGTTGATCTCTTTGGTTCCTTCATAGCTGTAAATCGCCTCGGCATCGGCGACAAAGCGGGCCACGTCGTATTCCAGCAGAATTCCATTTCCACCCATGACCTCACGGGCGCGGCTTACCACATCCCGCATTCTCATGCTTGTATAAACTTTCGCCAGGGAGGCGTGCTCATCTTTTAGCAGGTCCTGGTCCTGTAATTCTGAAAGTCTAAAACACAGCGTTTGCATGGAGGTCAGGTTGGCGATCATTTCCACCAGGTGATTCTGAATCAATTGATAAGAGGCGATTGGCCTCCCAAACTGCTCTCTCTTCTTAGTGTATTTTAGCGCGCTCTCATAGGCCCCTCTTGCACAGCCCACCGCTTGCCAGGCTACTCCGGCACGGGTCATTCTCAGTACTTTTGCAGTGTCCTTAAACGATTCTGCTTTTTGAAGTCGGTCGCTCTCGGGAATTCTGCAGTCGGTAAGGGTGATAAGTGCATTCTGCACGATTCGCAGTGCCATTTTATCCTCCATCTTTTCGGCGGTGAATCCGGGGTTATCTTTTCTTACCAGGAATCCCTTCACCTGATTGGAATCTTCATCCCGGGCCCAGATTACGATGACATCGGCAAAAGTGGCATTTCCAATCCATTTTTTTTGTCCGTTGAGTATCCAGTTTTCACCATCAAACTTGCAGGTAGTTTCTAGTCCGCCGGCCACACCGCTTCCTACATTGGGTTCGGTTAGACCAAAGGCACCAATGACTTCCAGTTTTTGCATTTTTGGCAACCATTCCTGCTTTTGCTCCTCGCTTCCGCAGAGATAGATAGAACCCATGGCAAGCCCGCTGTGAACCCCAAAAAAGGTGGAGATGGAAACGTCAACCCGGGCAATTTCCTGGGCAATGATGCCTTCCATTAAAAAGGGTAAATTAGGGCAGCCGTAGCCTTCATACGGCACTCCGGTAATATTTAGCTTCTTGAATTTTTCTATGATCTCGAACGGAAATTTCGCCCTGTTCCAGTGATCATTCACCAGTGGCCGTATTTCATCTTCCATGAAATTCCGCACCTTCAGCTGTAATTCGCGCTGCTCTTCGGTAAGTTTCAAATCGAGGTTGTAAAAATCTCCATCAATAGGCGGAAGATCGGCCTGCCCTTTCCGGCGTTTTGTCTTCAGCATTTTCATGAGCCCCTTAAGCTGATTTTCATCCAGCTGTCCCAGGGTTTGCATGGCTTCAGAGAGGTTGATTTGCTTATTGATCTTTGCCAATTGATCGAGATCGATGTTCTTGAGGAGATTGATGGTGTTTCTAACTTTTCCGAAGAAGGCCATAATTTCAGGTTTTTCTAAAAATAGGGATTAAAGAAACGGCAGCCTGTTAAAGCTTTCTCAAAGCAACCTGCTGTTGAGCAGCAGAGGATTTCAGTTAAATGTATTAAATTACCGGATAAAATTTATTTTATGGGAATATTTTCATCATTAATGGGCAATGCCGGGGCAGTTGATAATCAAAAATTGCAGAGCGATTACGGGCAGTTGCTATTCGAATCTGAAACTATTGAAGCCGGCTTTAAGATCTTTAGAGACACCTTTATCTTCACCAATAAGAGACTGATCCTGGTGGATAAGCAAGGCTTAACCGGTAGCAAGACTCAATACCTTTCCATTGGCTACAAGAGTATTTCGCGATTTAGTGTGGAGACCGCAGGTACTTTTGATCTGGATGCCGAACTGAAGATATGGATCTCTTCAGAACAGCAACCCAGTGTGAGTAGAAAGTTCAATAAATCTGTTAATGTGTATGAGGTTCAGAAGCTTTTAGCTCATCATGTGCTTAAGTAGAAATCCTAATTATAACATCCGGAGGACAAAATCTTCCTGATGATCAAAAAAATAAGGTTTCAAAAATGTTATTTTTGAAACCTCTTAAAAACGAAACCCGAAGCGTTTGCTCCGGGTTTTCTTATTTCTATTCGAATAATTTAATAGTCACTACTAATTCAACCCAAAGGCTTTTTTCACCTCATTTACGTAGTTCAGTTTTTCCCAGGTGAACAGCTCTACTTCCACAGTTTTTTCGCCATTGTAGGGACTTTTAAAAACTTTTCGTTCTGTACGTGGTTCTTTTCCGAAGTGACCGTAAGCCGAAGTCTCGCGGTAGATAGGATTTCTAAGACCTAATCGTGATTCAATAGCCGAAGGTCGCATGTCAAAGATCTCAAGCACCTTTTGTGCAATCTCCCCGTGAGAAAGATCAACCTTTTTAGAACCATAGGTTTCCACAAGGATAGAAGTTGGTTCCACAACTCCGATGGCGTAAGAAACCTGAACCAGAACCTCGTCAGCCACGCCGGCAGCTACAAGGTTTTTGGCGATATGCCGCGCCGCATAAGCAGCCGATCTATCCACCTTACTCGGATCTTTTCCTGAAAATGCACCCCCGCCGTGAGCACCTTTTCCGCCGTAAGTATCTACGATGATCTTTCTTCCCGTAAGTCCGGTATCCCCGTGAGGTCCGCCAATAACAAATTTTCCGGTTGGGTTGATGTGGTAGGTGATTTTGTCGTTGAACAGTTTTTGGACGTATTCGGGAAGTTGTTCGATCACCCGTGGCATAAGGATCTCAATAATGTCCTTTTTGATCTTGTCGAGCATTTTTTGATCATCCTCATCAAATTCGTCATGCTGCGTAGAAACAACAATAGAAACGATGCGTTGCGGCACGTTGTCATCGCTGTATTCAATGGTTACCTGGCTCTTGGAATCTGGTCGCAGGTAAGTGATCTCGTTATTTTCCCGACGCAGCTTCGCCAGCTCGATGAGAATTTTGTGGGAAATGTCCAGCGCCAGCGGCATGTAGTTCTCAGTTTCCCTGGTCGCATAGCCAAACATCATTCCCTGGTCGCCGGCACCCTGTTCTTCCTTGTTTCCGCGGTCAACTCCCTGGTTGATGTCCTGGGATTGTTCGTGGATCAAAGAGATCACGCCGCAGGAATCCCCGCTGAACTTATACGCACCTTTAGTATATCCAATATCATTGATCACATCCCGCGCAATGGTCTGCACATCGAGATAAGTATCGCTCTTCACCTCGCCGGCAAGAACGACCTGTCCTGTGGTCACGAGCGTTTCGCAGGCAACTTTAGATTCGGGATCAAAGGCAAGGAAATTGTCAAGCAGCGTATCGCTAATTTGGTCGGCAACTTTGTCGGGGTGGCCTTCAGAAACACTTTCTGAAGTAAATAAATATGGCATGCTTCGTCTTTTTTAAAAGTTATTTTCAGAAAATATTTGACGTGAAGCGCTAGAGAAGTTGTCACTGCTTTAGCATTTTTAAGGGTTGCAATCAGTCAAATTTTTCCCTGAATTATATGAGCAGCAAATGTATAAAAATAGTTTTAAATGAGCTGCTTTATCTTAGTTTTAAGAATAATTTGGGCGCTCCGGCACGACCTCCCGGTCGTCCCGTCAGGCTTTCGCGGGTCGCTTCCCTCATCCTGCCGGCTGCGGGAGAGCTCCAACAACCGCTCAATCCTTAGCGCAGCTTCAATTAGCAATTAACAATGATCAATAAACAATTAGCAACCGATGGCGCGGATTTACAATCCGTGACGAGCAAATTTGCTGATCCGCAAAGATTAGTTGTAAAACCCTACCAATACTCAAAAAATGAAATTAATCTGAATTTTATTTGTTCCTTAAAATTTTCTGTCGTTAACTTTGCTTCATACAAAATCGAGAAATGAACCAGGTAATTTGTAATATGATGTGTATGATGTGGAGACTTTCCGCAGCGCGTCCTATTGCATGAATCTGAAAAGATAAAATAGCAAAAAGCCGCTGCCACCGCAGCGGCTTTTTTGTTTCAGAAAAACCGATAAAAGAGAGGTGTTAAAAAAAGCATTTTTGACACCTAATAAAAACAAGAGGCCGGAAAGGCAAAAAGTAGAAATGAAAAATTACAGAGCAGTAGCAATGATGATGATGTGTTGTATGATGTGCATGATGTGCGCACCAACCCGCTATTGCCAAAAAATGAGGATCTAAGTTAGTTATATATTCAGTTACTAAAAATCCCTTTGGCAAGCGAGTCAAAGGGATTTTTTCTTTTAGAACCAATTCAATTAATCAGCTTTTTTGTCACCTCGAGCGGAGTCGAGAGGTCATGAACAACGAATAAAATAACTCTAAACAACGACGAAAAAGCACAAGTACAAAACCGCATGAGATCTCTCATCGCATCTCCTTTCTCCGAAAGAAAATGCTCTGTCGAGATGACAATAAAACCCGACAACTGAGAACCGACAACCGACAACCGAAAACAATTAACTATTAACAATAACCATTAACCATTATTCCTTAAACCTTAATCCTTTAAAAAATGAGTACAACAAACAATTTTTCGACAAAGGCTCTCCACGCAGGGCATGACGTAGCAGCAAACGGAGGAACAAGAGCAGTTCCTATTTATCAAACCACTTCTTACGTCTTCAAAGATTCAGATCATGCAGCAAATCTTTTTTCGCTGGCAGAACCCGGATTTATCTACACAAGGCTAAACAACCCCACCAATGACATTTTAGAGCAGCGACTGGCAGCTCTGGAAGGCGGAATTGCCGCTGTGGTGACAGCATCGGGAACGGCGGCGATCAGCACCACGCTGCTTACGCTGCTTAAATCCGGAGATCACATTGTCGCTTCCAGCAGCCTCTACGGCGGAACTTACAATCTCCTCAGCGTTACCTTACCGCGCCTGGGCATCACCACCACTTTTGTGGATCCGCAGGATGCTGAGAACTTCTCTAAAGCTGTAAAGGAAAATACCCGGGCTGTTTTTGTTGAATCTCTCGGGAATCCAAAGCTTGACGTGCTGGACCTGGAGGCGATCTCTGCAGTGGCTAAAGAACATAAAGTTCCTTTCATAGTTGATAATACCGTCGCTACTCCGGCGCTGGTCAAGCCGATCGAATACGGGGCCGACCTGGTGATCCACTCGCTTACTAAATACATCGGGGGCAACGGAACTTCCCTCGGCGGAGTCATCATCGACGCCGGAAAATTCGACTGGAGCAACGGCAAATTCCCGGAATTCACCGAACCTTCTCCCGGTTACCACGGACTCGTTTATCACGACGTTTTAAAAGAAGCTGCCTTTATCGCCAAAGTGAGGATAGAAGGTCTACGCGACCTTGGTGCGGCCCTGAGCCCTTTTAATGCTTTCCAGATCCTGCAGGGGCTAGAGACGCTGGAAATAAGGATCAAAAAACACAGTGAAAACGCTTTGGCGCTGGCCAAATGGTTGCAGCAAAAGGAAGAGGTGAGCTGGGTGAATTATCCGGGGCTGGAAAGCAGCGCTTATTACAAGCTGGCTCAGAAATACCTTCCAAAAGGTCAGAGTGGCGTAGTGACTTTTGGAGTAAAAGGTGGTTATGAAGCAGCGAAGGTCCTGGTCGATGAGACCAAACTCTTTTCTCTGCTTGCCAACATTGGAGATACCAAGTCTTTAATTATTCATCCGGCCAGTACCACACATCAGCAACTAAGTGATGAACAGCAGGAGTCAACAGGCGTGACCAAAGATCTGGTGAGGCTTTCTGTAGGGCTGGAAGATTTGGAAGACCTAAAATCTGACCTCGAGCAGGCGCTGGCGAAAATACCTGTCAAAAATGCAATTAAATCAGCTTAATTTGGATCCGGAACAGCGGGAAGTTATTCTGCTGTTCCGGCTAAAACCCGATCTATGTTAAAAGAAATTATACTACCCGACTTTGAAAATTCTGCAGGAAGCCTTCAGAAAATCCATGTGTTTTATCGCTTTTTTGGAAGGGAAGCAGGCACTGCACCTGTGGTGCTCGTAAATCACGCCCTTACCGGAAATGCCAATGTTACGGGAGAAGATGGCTGGTGGAAGGAATTAATAGGACCTGGAAAATGCATCGACACCAACAGTTTTACAATTCTGGCTATAAATATTCCAGGCAATGGCGCCGGTGGTAAACAGGAGCATCTGTTGCACAATTATACAGAATTCAGCCTGGATGATGTTGCAAAGATCTTTGTGCAGGTTCTGGAAGAAATAAAGATCGACAGCCTGTTTGCTGCTATTGGAGGCTCCATTGGCGGCGCCCTGGCCTGGCATCTTGCGGTCCTAAAACCAAACCTGATCCAAAACCTGATCCCCATCGCTGCCGATCTCAAGGCGACCGATTGGGTGCTGGGGCAGTGCAAGGTACAAGACCAGATCCTGAATAATTCTTCAGATCCCGTTCATGATGCGCGAATGCATGCCATGACTTTTTACCGTACTCCGACATCCTTTTCGGCTAAATTCCGCAGGAAAAGGAATGAGCTGAATTTTCAGTTCGAGGTGGCGAATTGGTTGACCTATCACGGCCGGAAGCTGGAAGGTCGCTTTGAACTTGCTGCCTATAAGTTGATGAACCACCTACTCACCACCATTGATATTTCAGGAGGGAATGGAGAGACTTCAGCTGTAGCAAAGGAAATCAGCGGGAATATTCACTTGGTGGGAATTGATTCCGATTTGTTTTTCCTTCCGGAGGAGATAAGAAAAACATACCGGGAGCTTTCCGAAGTAAAAGAGAATGTAAGCTACTATGAGATCAAATCCATCCATGGACATGACGCTTTTCTCATCGAATATGAGCAGCTGGCTCAGATTTTAGCGCCCATTTTTAATTCCAAAAAAGACAATAATGAAAAAGATAAACATAGTACTCTTTGGAACAGGTAACGTTGGAAGTAAGCTCACAAACCAACTGCTGGAGGCACGCGAACAGCTGCGGCAAAGAGAAGGAGTGGAGCTGAACCTTCCTGTGATTGCTAATTCTACTACCGCCTTTTTTCAGAAGGAGAATCAGCAGCCTTCATGGGAGGCAGATCTCGAAAAGTTCGGCTTTCCATATAAGCTCGGGGATATTATTGAGTATGTGCAGCAGCAGGATTATGAGAATTTGATCGCTGTAGATGCTACGGCCAGCGAGGAATTCGTGGATAATTATTTCAGCCTCATTGAGTCCGGATTTCACATTGTTGCTGCCAATAAGGTGGCGAACACCCGTTCCTCTCAATTTTATACTGAACTACGGAAAAAACTGCTGGAGCATGGCAAATATTTCTTCTATGAAACCAATGTGGGCGCCGGACTGCCGATAGTGGAGACGCTGCGGAATTTCCATCGTTCCAACGAACGGGTGACAAAAGTAAGAGGAGTATTTTCTGGCTCCCTCAGCTACATTTTCAACACCTATTGTGCTGAAGAAAAGAAGTTTTCTGAAGTACTTGCCGAAGCGGGGGATAAAGGTTTCACAGAACCCGATCCGCGCGTGGATCTTTCCGGAAAGGATGTGGCGAGAAAACTATTGATCCTGGGACGGGAGCTGGGCTTAGAGAAGGAATTTGAAGAGATTACGATCCAAGATCTGGTGCCGCCGCATCTCAACGGGCAGTCGACTTTAGAGAACTTTCAGAAGAATAAAGTTGATCTGGATCCACTCTTTTTAAAATTCAAGAAAGAGTTAAAGCAGGACGAGGTGATACGGCATGTGGGGGAGCTGGACCTGCAAACCGGAGTTTTGGACGTAAAGCTGGTGACCGAAAAGAGAACTTCAGCTCTGGGAAGTCTGCAAAACGCCGACTCTTCCTTTGAGATCTTTACCGAATCTTATGGCGAGCAGCCGCTGGTGATCAAAGGAGCAGGGGCAGGAGCTGCAGTGACGGCGCGCGGAGTTCTTACAGATTTAATTAAATTAGCGGAAAAATTACCCTCATGAAGATCCATCTAAAAAGGCTCAACGATAATTACCATTTTGAAACTACTAATGAGCGCGGCGATGTGGTGCAGCTCGATAACAAGAGTGAACCGAATCCGCAGGGCGCCAGCCCAATGGAATTGCTGCTCATGGGAATCGCCGGCTGTAGCGGAATTGACATCGTTATGATCCTAAAAAAACAGCAACTCGAGATGACTAATCTGGAGATGGATGTGGAAGGTTTTAGAGTTGATGGTGCCGTTCCCAATGTTTTTACCAGGATTCACCTAAAGATCACTATTGACGGGGAAATTCCGGAAAACAAAGCTAAAAGAGCAGTAGATCTTTCTTTAGAGAAATATTGTTCGGTTGCAAAAATGCTGGAAAAAACTGCCGAGATCACCACAGAAGTTATCCTGAACGGTTCGCCGGTAAAGAAATAATTCCGGCGCCGGTCCCCCATGCGAAAACTGCTGCTTCTCGTTTTAATTTGCCTTAGCCAAATTGCTTTCTCGCAGGAGAAACATTATTCTGTTGAGGCGAATTATTTCTACGGCAGCATTTGGGAGCACAACCCGAACATCTCGCATTTGATCACGGAGCATCCTTATGGAGTGCTGCTGCATTTCAACCGGAAGACCTATGGTGATCAAGCCTGGGAGCGGCGTTATAACTATCCAAACGTCGGATTTTCGCTCTCTTACCAGGATCTCAAAAATGAGCATTTAGGAAAGAATTTTGGAGCCTATGCACATCTCGGATTTTATTTTCTGAAGCGACACCTTTTGCTGAAAGTAGGGCAGGGGCTTGCGGTAACGACAAAACCATATCACCCGGATGATAACTACCGTAACAACGCCTACGGCTCCCGGATCTTAAGCTCCACGATCTTCACCGGAAACCTGCAGTTCGAGAATATCATTGGCGGCCTCGGCTTCCAGACCGGGCTTTCCCTTATACATTATTCTAACGCCGATTTTAAATCTCCAAACAGCTCCACCAACACCCTCGCCTTGAGCGCCGGATTGAATTACGACTTCAATCACGAATCTCAAAGAGAATTCATTCCTAAGGATCCAAAAATGCCATTTTCGGCACCCCTTAGGTACAACTTTGTTTTGCGCAGCGGAGTCAATACCACAGGCGTCATAGGATCTGAATCTTATCCTTTCCTGACACTTTCAGCTTACGCCGATAAGTCTTTGAACCACAAAAGCACCTTACAGGCGGGAGCAGAATTGTTCCTTTCCAGAGCGATGGAAGAGTATATTTATTTTCACTCGGTCGCTTTTCCGCTAGACGGGTCGGCGGGAGATGAAGATTCGAAAAGGGTGGGCATCTTTGCAGGGCATCAATTGACGTTCAGGAAACTTTCGCTAATTACGCACCTGGGATATTATGTTTATTATCCTTACGATAAATATGTTGATAGAATTTACAACCGGGTGGGGCTGCAAAGAGAGATCTGGAATGACCTTTTTGGGTCGGTAACCGTCCGCTCCCATGGTGCCAATGCCGAAGCAGTGGAATTTTCAATCGGTTATCGCCTATGAAACAGCTACTGAAAAAATACCTGCTGATTTCCCCCTTTTTGGGACTGCTCATATTTATGGGTTGTAACACCGAAGATGCCCCCGACTGTTTCCAAACCGCCGGAAGGATCATAGAAAAGGAATTTGTAGTTGAAGCCTTTGATGAACTCATTGTTTATGAAGACATCGAGCTTTTTATTGAACAGGGTGCAGAGCACCGTGTAGTGGTAAAAACCGGAGAAAACCTCATGAACGAGATCTCTGCTGAAGTAGTTGATGGCAGACTCATTCTGCGGAATGACAACGGCTGCAACTTTGTGAGGGATTATGATGTTACCAGCATCTACGTCACCGCCCCCAATCTTACCTGGCTTCAAAATGCCGGGAACCGGGTTATAAAAAGTGTGGGAGAATTGCATTTTAAGAACATCTGGCTCCGAAGTCTTAACCAGGAAAGAGCTAAGGGTGTTTATACGGTAGGAGATTTTGATCTGCATTTGGTTTCAGATCATGTGCGGGTGACGGGAGACGATTTCTCAAATTTTTTTTTGAAGGGAGAGACAGATCATCTGAACCTGTTCATGGCAAATGGAGATGGCAGAGTAGAAGCAAGGGAGCTAAAAGCCGGGACAGTAGAGATCCAACACCGCGGAACAAATAAGCTCATCGTGAATCCGCAGCAGGTTTTGAAGGGCGAGATACGAAGTACGGGAGATGTGATCTCTGTGAACCGCCCGCCGGTAGTTGAGGTGGAGGTGTTTTATTCGGGGAGGTTGATCTTCGAGTAAAATGTGATATGTATCGGCACGGATCACAGCCGCGCTAACAGAAAGGATTACGAGGGTTTATAAACCGTGAAGAAAATCAGATCCGCGCCAACAGGAAGAATAACGAGGTTTCATAATGAAGAAAATCACAGATTTGCGTCAGCAAATAGATAAAATAAGAATGAATAGTCTCCGGCTTTAGCCGGAGGCTAATAAAAATTTTCCTGCAGGGCTTTAGCCCAACTTTATACTCCCTAGATGGCGCCTATTTACAATCCGCTATAATAAGGTTGCTTTTAAATATTTCGCACCTCCGGCGCTCTTTATTCCCCGGAATAATATTATCTGTAAATATTCCGCACCTCCGGCGCTAACTCTGCAAGTAACCCTTTCAGGGTTTGGAACCCTGAAAGGGTTGAAAAGGCTACTTCTTCAGCGTCAATTCTGAAAATAAACTTTCGAGATTCTTATTTTTTCTATTCAGCTGCAGGGTTTTTAATCCGTTGTCATGGGCAAAGTCGAAAACCGTGGGCCGCATGTCCTTTTCGGTCTCAAAGCTGAGTTCGTAAACAAAGCCACCGGTGTTTTTGATGTTCAGTAAATTTGGCAGGCGCTGCAAAGCGATTTCTTCGATCCGGTAGTCAAATTCCACCTCAATGATCTGTACCTGCTCATCTCGCAGATCTTCCAGGCGCTTATCGGCCACGATGTGTCCCTTGTTGATGATGATCACCCGCTCGCACAGGGCTTCGACCTCCCGCATGATGTGCGTAGAGAACAATATGGTCTTTTCTTTTCCAATGTTTTTGATGAGCTCTCTTATTTCCACCAACTGATTAGGATCGAGTCCGGTGGTAGGTTCATCGAGGATAAGCACTTCAGGATCGTGTAAAAGGGCATTTGCAATGCCCACTCTTTGGCGGTAGCCTTTGGAAAGCTGGTCGATCTTCTTATTGGCTTCCGGTGAAAGTCCGGTTTGAAGAATTACCTCTTCAATTCGCTTTTTTGGCACCTTATAAATGAGCGCATTGAATTCCAGATATTCCCTCACATACATATCTGTATAAAGCGCGTTGTGTTCGGGCAAATAACCAGTACTTTTTTGAGCTTCAAGCATGTCTTCAGAAAGAGGAAAACCATTCACGCTGGCTTCTCCCGAGGATGGCTGTAAATAGCCCGTGAGGATCTTCATTAGGGTCGATTTACCTGCTCCATTGGGCCCAAGGAAGCCTACAATTTCCCCTTTTTGGATGGTAAAGGAAACTTCATCGAGCGCTTTTTGCTCCCCGTAAAATTTGGTGATCTTGTTAACCTGAATGGACATAGCAGCTTTTTCCCAAAAGTAAATCAACTTTTTCAAAAGGCGAACTTCTGCTTTGGCAAATTAGCGAAATCGTTCTCGTGATTTTTTCAGGAAAAAATATCGTTTTCTGAAAATATGTACTACATTAGCCATTCACAGAAATGACAATGAAAATTTTATTTATCTGGAACGCCTGGTATTACTTTTATTTCTATAACAGAGATAGGATCGGGAGTGCCGTATAATTAAAATTATATAATAACTGAAATCCCGATGTAAGCATCGGGATTTTTTTTTGATATATATATATGGAAGAAAAAATTGCAATTCAGGGAATCGAGGGATCATTTCACCATCAGGTAGCGAGGGAGTATTTTGGCCTGGATGTGCTTGTAGAGGAATGTATGTCATTTGGAGAGGTAGTAAAGAGCCTCACAACAGGCCAGTCACAGAAGGCGGTAATGGCCATTGAGAATTCAATTGCAGGCTCTATCCTTCCCAATTATGCCTTAATAGATGAGAACAACCTGAAGATCATTGGAGAGCATTATATCCCAATTCAGATGAACCTTATGGCAGTGCCGGGAAGAAAGATCGAGGACATAAAAAAAGTATTTTCTCATCCCATGGCCCTGCTGCAGTGTAAGGAATTCTTCAGCAATTATCCGCATATAAGGCTGGTTGAAGATGCAGATACAGCTTCGGTAGCGAAAAGGATCTCAGAAAATAATTCTCAACATTCCGCAGCTGTAGCGAGTCAAACGGCAGCCGAGCTTTTTGGACTGGAGATCCTGGCAAATGGCATTCACACTATAAAAAGTAATACTACCCGCTTCCTTGTACTTTCGGCTACTGAAGAAAATCGAACCCGGCAGATCTCCCCCAACAAAGCTTCCATTAAATTTGTTATGGAAAGCCGCCATGGCAGTCTGGTGAGTGCATTAAATATTCTTCGGGATTTTAACCTTGATATGACAAAGATACAGAGCGTTCCGGTCATAGAAATGCCATGGAAATACGCTTTTTTCATAGATGTCATTTTTGATGAGCCTGAGAGATTTGTCCGGGCGATGGAAATTCTGGAGGTAATGACCGAGGAGCTGAAGATCCTTGGAACTTATCAAAACGGTTTAGAAGCTTTGGCCTCAGTTCCTGCTTCTGCCTCGGTAGCGAAAAAATAATAAGTAATTGGCGGTCTCCCTGAAGGTTTAGCACCGCAATATTATAATTTAAAAATATGGAAAATAAAAAAGAGCTAAGAACCTGGTTAGATAATTTTGGATTGGAACATCCACTTGTGATCGCAGGACCGTGTAGTGCAGAAACCGAAGAACAGGTTCTCAAGATCGCACATCAACTTAAGGATACAGATGTGAATGTATTGCGGGCAGGAATATGGAAACCCAGAACCCGCCCCGGAAATTTTGAAGGAGTAGGGGCTTTAGGTTTGAAATGGCTTCAGAAAGCAAAAGAGGAAACAGGAATGTTGACCACCACCGAGGTTGCCAATCCCAATCATGTGGAATTGGCGATGAAGCATGACATCGATATCCTCTGGATTGGAGCCCGTACCACAGTTTCACCATTTATTATCCAGGAGATCGCCGATGCTCTTAAGGGTACTGATAAAGTTGTGCTGGTCAAAAACCCCGTAAATCCCGATCTTTCTTTATGGCTGGGGGCAGTAGAGCGTTTGTACACCAATGATATTAAGAATTTGGGAGTGATCCATCGTGGTTTTTCGACCTATGAAAAAACCAGGTACAGAAATAATCCTGAATGGCAGATCCCCATCGATCTACAGACCAAATTTCCTGATCTGCCATTGATCCTGGATCCTTCACATATCGCAGGTAACCGCACTTCGATCTTTGATCTTTGTCAAACAGCGCTGGACCTCAATTATGACGGACTCATGGTTGAAACTCATTATGACCCGGACAATGCCTGGAGCGACGCGGCCCAGCAGATCACTCCGGCCACCCTGGTGCAGTACATGCAGGATCTTAGAATAAGGAAAGAGGTTTCTGAAAGCGAGGAATTTCAGGCAAAACTCAAAAATCTCAGAGCAATGATAGATATTGCCGACACTCAATTGTTGGACGTGCTTTCAAGGAGAATGAAAATTTCAGATGAAATAGGTAAGGCTAAAAAAGAACAGAATGTTGCTATTCTGCAAAATCAGCGTTGGAGCGAGATCCTGGACAAGATGACCTCAGAAGGGCAGGAGAACGGTCTTAGCGAAGAATTCATTATGCGAATTTTCAAAGCCATTCACCAGGAGTCGATAAACCATCAGAAAAAGGTTATTAGCGAATAATTTCGCATTTTTGCAGCATGACAGGAACCGTTTATAAATCTACCGGAAGCTGGTATCACGTAAAAGCCGATGACGGGCGGTTCTATCAATGCCGTATCAAAGGAAAATTCAGGATCAAGGGTATAAAGAGTACAAATCCTGTGGCTGTTGGGGATAGGGTAGAATTTAAGGCGGAAGAAGGCAGTGACGAGGAGATGAACGGAGTAATTACCGAAATAAAGGATCGGGAGAATTACATTATCCGGAAGTCGGTCAACCTGTCGAAACAAACCCACATAATTGCTGCGAATATAGATCAGGCCTTTTTACTGGTCACGCTGAACAATCCACCAACTTTCACTGTTTTTATAGATCGGTTCCTGGTAACTGCAGAGGCTTATGATATCAAGGTGATCCTGCTATTCAACAAGATCGATACTTATAATGAAGATGAGCTGGCCGAGGTGAAATATCTGGCTGCTATGTACCGGCAAATCGGTTATCAATGTATAGGGATCTCAGCAAAGAACGGGAAGAATGTGGAGCAGGTGAAGGAGCTTATGCATGACAAGACCAGTATGATCTCCGGACATAGCGGTACAGGAAAATCAACTTTGATAAATGCCATAGAACCGGGACTGGAATTGAAGACACGTGAAATCTCAGATCTCTACAAGCAGGGCCAACATACCACAACATTTGCTGAAATGTATGACCTAAGCTTTGGAGCAAGGATCATCGACACGCCCGGTATTAAAGGTTTTGGGGTTGTAGACATTGAAAAAGAGGAATTGGGAGATTATTTTCCTGAATTCTTTGCGAGGAAACAAGATTGTAAATTCTATAACTGCCTGCACCTGGAAGAACCTAAATGTGCCGTGAAGGAGGCCCTCGACGCCGGAGAAATTCCCTGGTCCCGCTATAAAAGTTATGTGCAGATCCTCAAAGGAGAGGACGATCAACAATATCGTATAGATAATTACGAACAGGAATGAGAGCAGTAGTACAGAGGGTTTCTAAAGCTTCAGTGACTATAGAAGGTGTTAAAAAGGCAGAAATTGGATGGGGATTGTTGATTCTATTGGGCATCGAGGATGCCGATAATGAGGAAGACATTATCTGGCTGTGCCGAAAAATAGCAAACATGCGGATCTTCAATGACAGTAATGGAATTATGAATGATTCCCTGCTGGATGTTGACGGAGACGCTATAGTTGTAAGTCAGTTTACACTTCATGCCAGCACCAAAAAAGGGAACAGACCTAGCTATATAAAGGCTGCAAAGCCTGAAGTTGCAATTCCACTTTACGAAAAATTTGTAAAGCAGCTGGAAGCAGAAATAGGTAAACCTGTTGGTACGGGAGAATTTGGTGCAGACATGAAGGTTGAGTTATTGAATGATGGGCCTGTAACGATACTTTTGGACTCGAAAAATAAGGAATAGAATAACCCTTTCAGGGTTACAAACCCTGAAAGGGTTTAATTTTTTTAAACTATGAACATAAAGGATTCTCAAAAAGCTGTTGATGACTGGATAAAGGAGCACGGGGTGAGGTATTTTAACGAACTTACCAATATGGCTCAGCTAACCGAGGAGGTGGGCGAAGTAGCCAGGATCATTGCCCGCCGATACGGCGAGCAGAGTGAAAAAGAGAGCGATAAAGCTAAAGATCTTGGGGAAGAATTGGCCGATGTAGTCTTTGTAGTGCTTTGTCTTGCAAACCAAACCGGAATAGATCTACAGGAGTCTTTTGACAAGAAACTGAACCTAAAAACTCAGCGCGACAAGGATCGTCATAAGAACAATGAAAAATTACAATAAATGCGCATTTTAGAAGATCTTAAAAATTCAGATTATTGGGTCAAGGTATTGCAACTGGGTACAATTTTCTTTGTGATATTCGTTGGACTTTCTTTGATCATTTCGCATTTCAGGCAGATCATTTCGGGAGATTTTGCAGTCATTTATCAGGATGAATTTGCCAATGGAAAGTGGGTGGAATACTTCCTGGTCAAAGCGGCGATAAGTTTGGTGTATGCCATGTATATGACCAGCAGGCGTAAGAACTTCAAAAGAGAATAGCCCATGCACCTGCAACTCACTTCCAATAGCCGGAAACTCTCCGGAAAGATCTCTGTTACGGGTTCAAAAAGTGAATCTAACAGGCTGCTTATTCTGCAGGCACAGTTTCCCGAAATTAAGATTAAAAATCTTTCTAACAGTGATGATACCGGGGTGCTACAAAAAGCCCTGGCCTCAAATGAAGAGGTGATAGATATTCACCACGCAGGTACTGCCATGCGTTTTTTAACGGCTTATTTTGCATCCAAGGAAGGCCGGGAAGTGGTTCTAACCGGAAGTGAGCGTATGCAGGAGCGTCCTATAGCGATACTTGTAGATGCGCTCAGGGAATTAGGGGCAGAAATCTCTTATGAAAAAAATGAAGGTTTTCCTCCCTTGAGAATAAAAGGAAAGAAGCTTTTGAAGAATGAAGTCACTGTCAAGGCCAACATCAGCAGCCAGTATATATCGGCTTTGATGCTCATTGCGGCTTCCCTTCCTGAAGGTTTGAACATACATCTCGAGGGAAAAGTAACATCAGTGCCATACATCGAAATGACACTTCAGTTACTTCAGGAGTGTGGGATAAGCGGTAGCTTTAATAATAACAAAATTTCAATTGCTCCTGTAGCTTCTGTGCCTGCAAAAGAAATAACTGTGGAATCTGACTGGAGTTCGGCTTCTTATTTCTACAGCCTTGCGGCTCTGAGTGAGTCGGCAGAAATTTATCTGAGTTCATATCGCGACCAAAGTCTGCAGGGCGATAGAAGTGTGGTAGACATCTACAAAAAATTAGGCGTGAAAACCACATTTTTGGATGCTGAGATAAAACTGGAAAAAGTGCAGACATTACTTCCGGAAAAACTGCAACTGGACCTTTCTAACAGTCCCGATCTCGCTCAAACCATTGCAGTCACCTGCTTTGGATTGGGAATAGCAGCAGAATTTACCGGCCTGCACACCTTGAGGATCAAAGAAACCGACAGGCTTCAGGCATTGAAGAATGAGCTGGAGAAACTCGGGGGACAGGTGGAGATCACTAAGGATTCTTTGGAACTTTCAGCTTCAAGAGAGATGAAACCAAATGTGAGCATAGACACATATCATGATCACCGGATGGCACTGGCATTCGCTCCGCTGGCTTTAAAAGTACCTATAAAGATAAGAGATGCGGGAGTGGTTAGTAAATCCTTTCCGGGTTTTTGGGAAGACCTGAGCAAGCTCGAAATTTCTTCAGAAGAAGTTGAGGATAAATAAAATATCTTCAATAGATATGGACGTGTGACCGCATGAATTAAGACATTTCTTAAATAAAGGCGTATTTACTTGACAACCCCTATCCTGAGGTTGTATATTTGCAGCTTCTTAAAATCTATCTTATATGGGAATGAAATTATCGCACTTCAATTTTGACCTTCCGCCGGAACTTTTGGCCGAATATCCTGCCGAGAACAGGGATGAAGCCCGTTTGATGGTCTTGAACAGGAAGGATCAAACAATTGAGCACAAGCACTTTAAAGATCTTATCGATTATTTTGAACCGGAAGACGTGATGGTGTTGAACAACACTAAGGTATTTCCTGCACGTCTTTTTGGAAATAAAGAAAAGACAGGTGCCCGAATTGAGGTGTTTTTGTTGAGAGAACTTAATGCTGAAACCCGTTTATGGGATGTGCTGGTAGATCCCGCCAGAAAAATTAGAATTGGAAATAAACTTTACTTCGGGGAAGACGAAAGCCTTGTAGCTGAAGTAATTGACAATACCACTTCCCGCGGAAGGACCCTTCGTTTTCTTTACGATGGTTCTTACGAGGAATTTCGTAATAAATTGACAGAGCTCGGAGAAACTCCGCTGCCAAAGTACATAAAGAGAGAGGTGCAGCCTGAAGATAAGGAACGTTATCAAACAATATACGCAAAATCTGAAGGTGCCGTAGCTGCGCCCACTGCAGGTCTTCACTTTTCTAAGCACCTGCTAAAAAGGCTGGAGATAAAAGGAGTGAACTTTGCTGAAGTGACATTGCATGTTGGGTTAGGAACTTTTAGCCCGGTTGAGGTGGAAGATCTTTCCAAGCATAAAATGGACAGTGAAGAAGCTTATATTGAAAAGCCGGCAGTAGAGACCATTAACAAAGCAATTCAGGAGAAACGCAGAGTTTGTGCTGTGGGAACAACTGTTATGCGTTCATTGGAGAGTTCGGTTTCTTCAAATAAAACTTTGAATGAATTCCAGGGATGGACCAATAAGTTCATTTTCCCTCCATACGATTTTAGCATTGCTAATTGTATGATCACTAATTTCCACACTCCAAAGTCAACTTTATTAATGATGGTGTCGGCATTTGCAGGACATGATTTCATGAAGAAAGCTTATGCTGAAGCAGTAAAAGAGAAATATAAGTTCTACACTTACGGCGACGCGATGCTTATACTTTAAGGAGGCAGTGCGCAGTCATTAGTAGGCAGTAATTAAATTAAAAACCTCACAACCCGATAGCTATCGGAACGGTGAGGTTTTTATATTTTACGTCATGCTGAACTTGTTTCAGCATCCTTTTTTGCTTTTATTTATCACCACAGTATGATTTAAAAGTCAAAAGATCCTGAATTTTAATTTTATAAACCTCAATTAAAACTGGCTAACTTATTGATCCTCAAAAATGACATTTTTAAGAGGTGTTTAAAATCGCATTTACTTTAGTACTTTTGCAGCGTGAAAAATGATAAGAAAGACATACGGGCTTTGACCAAGGAGCAGCTTCAGCAATTCTTTGTTTCTCAGGGGGATAAATCCTTCCGTGGAACTCAGGTTTATGAGTGGTTGTGGGGAAAAGGAGCTCATTCTTTTGAAGATATGACCAATATTTCAAAGGAGACACGTCAAATGCTGAGTGAAAATTTTGTGATCAATCACATACGGGTGGACCAAATGCAGCGCAGTAGCGATGGCACCATCAAAAATGCAGTTAAGCTGCATGATGATCTTACCGTGGAATCGGTGTTAATTCCTACAGCCAGTCGGACCACGGCATGTGTCTCTTCACAGGTAGGCTGCAGCCTGGATTGTAAATTCTGTGCTACAGCAAAGCTAAAGCGAATGAGAAACCTGAACCCAGATGAGATCTATGATCAGGTGGTGGCGATAGATAACGAGAGCAGACTGTATTTCGATAAGCCGCTTTCCAACATTGTCTTTATGGGGATGGGAGAACCGCTCATGAACTACAACAATGTCCTAAAGGCTATTGAGAAGATCACTTCTCCCGAAGGGCTTGGGATGTCCCCAAAGCGAATTACCGTTTCAACTTCTGGGGTGCCAAAAATGATAAAAAGACTGGCCGATGAGGAGGTGAAATTCAAGTTGGCGGTTTCACTACACTCAGCTATAGATGAGGTGAGGACATCAATTATGCCTTTTAACGCAACCTTTCCGCTTAATGATCTAAGAGATGCACTGGAGTATTGGTATGCAAAGACAAAAAGCCGGATCACCTATGAATATGTGGTCTGGAAGGGGATCAATGACTCTAAGAAAGATGTGGATGCCCTGGTGAGATTTAGCAAGTATGTGCCCTGTAAAGTGAATCTTATCGAATACAATCCAATCGGCGACGATCATTTCATGCAGGCGCCCGAGGAGACGACCAATATGTATGTTAGGGAACTGGAGCGAAATGGTATCACCTGTACTGTTCGCCGCTCCCGTGGTAAGGACATAGATGCAGCCTGCGGGCAACTCGCTAATAAATCTAAAGAAGTTACGGTCTAGACCCTTCAAAAAGGGCAAAATTTCAGGGAGTTAAGAAATAATCTTTTAACTATCTTAGCAGCCCTTATGAAGGTGATCTCTAAAATTAAATTGCCGGTCGAAAGTGAGATGGAACTTTTTGAAAAAAAGTTCACCGAATCCATGTCTTCCAAAGTGGCCCTTCTCAACCGTATTACCCACTTTATTGTCAATCGCAAAGGGAAACAAATGCGCCCCATGTTCGTTTTCCTGGTGGCCAAGATGGTCTCTGATGGGAAAGTGAATGAACGTACTTATCGTGGCGCCTCGGTAATAGAGTTGATACATACCGCTACTCTTGTTCATGATGACGTGGTAGATGACTCTAACCGGCGCAGAGGCTTCTTTTCCATCAATGCGCTCTGGAAGAACAAGATCGCTGTTTTGGTGGGAGATTATCTGCTTTCTAAAGGACTTTTACTTTCCATAGATAATAATGACTTTGATCTTCTAAAGATCATTTCGGTTGCTGTAAGAGAAATGAGTGAAGGAGAACTTCTCCAGATCGAAAAAGCGCGTCGTCTGGATATTACCGAAGATATCTATTACGAGATCATTCGGCAAAAGACAGCTACTCTTATAGCTGCCTGTTGTAGCCTGGGCGCAGCATCTGTACTTCCCGAATCTCCGGAAGTTGAGAAAATGAGACATTTCGGAGAATTGATTGGGATGGCTTTTCAAATTAAGGACGATCTTTTCGATTACGGCAACGAGCGCATAGGCAAACCTACCGGAATAGATATCAAGGAGCAAAAAATGACGCTTCCTCTCATCCACGTGCTGAATAAAATTGAGCCTAAAGAAAAAGCGTGGCTCATTAACTCTGTGAAGAATCACAACAAGGACACTAAGCGCGTAAAAGAAGTGATCAATTTTGTCAAAGCGAACGGAGGTCTTGATTACGCCGTTGGCAGAATGAAAGATTTTCAACAGCAGGCTCTTTCCTTACTTGAAGAATATCCTGATTCTCCTTATAAGGATTCTCTTGTTCTCATGGTGAACTACGTGATTGAGCGTAAAAAGTAGGTTTAATTTACACTACTTAGAATCCTAAAGCTTTCCTATTCTACCTTCTTGGTCAACCTTCTCGTGAAGAAGGATTCCTTTTTGCTGAAAAGTATCTTTAAAATAGCAAAAAATATTACTTTTATCTGAAGAAATCACTTGCTCAATACCTGCTCAAACCATTTCCAGACATGAATATTTCTAAGCTCAAAATGTTGATAGCCATAATATTACCAATATTTTCCGCTACAGCACAGAAGCTTTCACCGCCTATACAGAACTTTTCTTCCATTCAATACAAGGGCGGTAGCCAAAACTGGGATATTGATCTTAATGAAGAAGGAATTATTTATGCCGCCAACACTCAGGGGCTTTTATCTTTTGATGGACAACGTTGGGAGTTGTTTCCCCTTGAAAGCGGTTCCATTATTCGCTCTGTTTATCCTCATGGAGATAGGATATATATCGGTTCTTACAGGGAATTTGGATACTGGCAAAAGGACCATAAAGGGGATATGTGTTATACATCACTTATTCCATTACTGGGAAAGTATGAACTGCAGAGTGAAGAATTCTGGGAAATTATTGCTCTTAACGATACTGTTTATTTCAGGTCATTTGGGGCTATTTATCGATACAAGGGGAATAGCCTTACTCCGGTAAAGAGAATCAATGTAAATCAAATGGAGGTCTTCAATGGCAGGCTGGTGGTAAGTGTTGGCAATTCAGGTTTGTTCTATTTAGAGGAATCGGGAGATCTTGTTCCGCTGCCAGGCCAGAGCTTACTGGAAGGAAAAGTTGTAAGGGAGTTGATCATGCATGAGGGTCAATTGCTAATTGGTGTAAAGGATGGAGTCTTTCTTCACGACGGCGAGAGGCTAAAAGAATTAAAGAATCTTGACCTTCAAAAAGAGCTACAACAATATGAACTCAATCATGTTCTTTCTCTTGGCTCTAAGGGTCTTGTAATAGGTACTCTTAAAAATGGTATCATCTACTATGAACAAGAGGATGAGGAGGTTCAAACGTACAACCGTAGAGATGGTTTGCAGAACAATACAGTATTGTCCATGGCGAACAGGAACGGAAAGATCTGGCTGGGATTAGACAACGGGATCGATGCTGTGGATATAAATTCTCCGGTGGAATTTTTTACAGATGAAAGTGGGGAGCTCGGTTCCGTTTACGATCTGGTATACCACGACAACAAATTATATCTCGCGAGTAACACCGGCGTGTTTAAACTGGATGGGAATAAGTTGGAATTATTGGAAGGAGCAGAAGGACACTGTTGGAATCTTCAGGTATACGACGGGGTAATGTATGCGAATCACAATAACGGTACCTTCCAGGTAAGAAATAATGCTTTTATTCCAATTAGTGAACGCACTGGTAGTTTTCAGGTATTAGAGCGCGATCGGGGGAACTACTTTATTGGAAATTATACAGGTATAGATCTTTACAGTGAGGCCAATGGCGAGGTTGAACGGCTTAACAATGTTAATTTTCCGGTGAAGAAAATGCTGGTCGAAAATTCTGAAACATTGTGGGCAACAGATGCTTATGAAGGGATTTATAGAATAGGTCTTTCGCCTGAAGGTGACAGCACCACTTTTGTGAATAAGATAACTTCAGGGAATCCTGTAGGAGATTATAACGCAGAGGTCTTCAAGTTTAGAAATCAAATAACTGTTTTGAGCAATGGTAAATGGTATAGGTATAATCCATTTAAGGAAAAGCTTGAAAGGCTAAATGAATGGCAGGCCTATGACAACAGCCGTCTCCTTACCGGGGAGGAGGGATATTTCTGGTTCCTCAATTCTGAAGAAGATTTGCTGGAGATTACCGATTTTGAGGATAGGAAGATCTTTATCTCCGGCGGCATGTTGAATAACAGATTGGTAAAGAATCATGAACGGTTGGTTAAGGTGAATGATTCGATCTATTTTATAAGCTTACATGACGGCTTTGCGAGTATAAATTTGGAAAAACTAAAGGACCACATCGATGAGGAACAACTGAGTAAACCTGTAGTGCAAAAATTTTATGATGCGAGTGAAGATCATAACCTTAATACTGTTCCTCATATATCCAGTAAGGAGGCCAGGGAAGTTACTGTATTGGCAGGTCTTCCGGTATCAGATGCTGTGGAATTGAATTATGAACTTTCAGGTAATAACAGTTCACCTGTAAAAGGGAAAGTGGTCGATGGAAGGATACATTTTCAAAATTTGCCGTATGATGAATATGAACTCAAATTAACGGCTGTAGGTTCTCAAAAGAACGCTTCAGTGTTAAATGCTTTCCAATTTGTAGTGGATCCTCCCTGGTATTTGCAAGATAGAATGAAACTGCTGTACCTCCTTTTGCTGGTCCTTTTGGTAGTCCTTATATATTTTGTCAACAAGATGAAACTCCAAAAGCACCGGCAACAACTGCAACTTCAGTATGAAAGGGAGCATGAAGAAAAGATGAACAAGCTTGAGAAAGAGCAACTTTTAAGTGAGATCAATCTCAAGAGGAAAGAACTGGCTAATTCTACCGTAATGGCAGCAAAGAAAAATGAGGTGCTCATGCAAATACAGGGAGAGCTAAATAAGGACAAGGAGAAATTTTCTAATCAATACCGCATGAAGCACATTATGAATAAGATCAATAGTGCTGTAAAGAACGATGATGAATGGAAGATCTTTGAAACAAACTTTAATGAGCTCCATGAAGATTTCTTTAAGGATCTGTTAGCGAAATATCCACAACTCACAAATAAGGATCTAAAGTTGTGTGCCTATCTTAAAATGAACCTTTCTTCCAAGGAAATTGCCCCCTTAATGGGAATAAGTGTAAGAGGAGTTGAAGTGCACCGATATCGCTTGAGGAAAAAGCTTGATGTGGACACTGCTGAAAATCTTACAAACTGGCTTATTTCAAATTTCTAAGGCATATTTTTCTTCCTAGGGTGTAAAATACCACTACAACATTACTACATCATAGTGTAATTTAACAGAATAAATTATACTTCATTTTTGGGCCAATATATTTAAAAACAGTACCTTAAGTCGGTATATTCTCCTGATGTAGTAAATATGTACTATAACGTTTTCGTCAATTCTGAAGACTGAAGTACTTTCATTATAAATTTTGTAAACGGTTTACCTTATGAAACACAAGTTACTACTAACAGCTCTGTCACTTCTGTTCTTCGGAATGGGATATGCACAGCAACCTAAAACAATTACGGGTACTGTTGTTGATTCCGAGAATTTGCCTTTACCCGGGGCAGAGGTAAAGGTAATCGGTAAAAACATTTTTGATGTAACCGATTTTGATGGAAATTTCACCCTTGAAGGGGTCGTGGAAGGAGATACCTTTCGCGTTACATTCTTAGGTTTCCTTCCTAAGGAATTGCCCGTAGTCGATACTGATAATTACCTGATAACTCTCGATCAGGATGCCGCAACTCTTGAGGAGGTTGTGGTAATTGGTTATGGTACTCAGAAAAAATCAGATCTTACCGGTTCTATAGTTAGCATTCAGTCGGAGGAAATTGAGAAAACACCTACCTCCAATGTAATGCAATCCTTACAAGGTAAGGTGCCCGGTGTACAGGTGACTGCAGTTGGTTCTCCTGGAGATTCGCCTAATGTTAGAGTGCGGGGCCTTGGGACGTATACCGATGCGACCAATGTGCTCTATGTAGTTGATGGTACCTTATATAACAACATCGACTTTTTAAACACGAAAGATATTAAGAGTATTAATATCTTAAAAGATGCTTCTTCATCTGCTATCTATGGTGTTAGAGCTGCCAACGGGGTTATAATTATTGAGACAAAATCCGGTAGACAGGATCAAAAACCTCAATTTGAATATGACGGCTATACAGGAATCCAGCGCGCACAGAATGTGGTCAAGATGGCAAATGCCGAACAATTCACTACTCTGGCGTATGAATCGGGATCAACTCCAGATGTGCAGTTTATATTAAATGCTATGCAACGATTTGGACGAAGCAGGATAAATCCTAATATTCCCGATGTTAACACAGATTGGTACGAAGAGATCTTAAGAGATGGTTTTATGCAAAGCCATAGTTTAGGTGTTTCCGGGGGAGGTGAGAATACAGCTTATTCCGTAGGAGTGAACTATTTTGAGCAGGAAGGAATCCTGGATATGAAAAATGAGTATGAACGATTTAACGTTAGATCTAAAGTAGATATTGATATTACAGACAGGCTTACGGCAGGAACTAATTTTGTCTTTAGTAATGCAACAAAGTACGCTCCTGAAAATGCTGCCTGGTTTACTGCTTACTTTGCAGTTCCAATTTTGCCTGTTCTCGACCCTCAAAATACAGAGGCATCTCCAATTCCATACGCTAATGCACAGCTGCTTGGCTATCGCTCTCCTCAAAATCCATTTCCTGTAATGGACTTCAATGAGAACCGTATTAAATTAAGGAAATTACTGTCTACAGTCTTTTTTCAGTATGACATTATTGAAGACAAACTGGATCTTAAGACCACCTACAGCCACAACTTCACTGCTTTAGAGGAGCGATATGTTAATCTTCCTTATAATCTTGGAAATAATTTTGACGTTAGATCTGCCATTACAAGGGCTAATAATACTTTTTCAAATCAATACTGGGATAACATTCTTACCTATAGTGATACCTTCGGGGATCACGATGTTACCTTAATGGCCGGTACATCTTACAGAGATGAAGCGTCTAATAATTTTAGAGCTACAGGACAGGATATTGCAGGAATACAACTGGAATCCAGTCGTTACCTTCGATTTGCAGATAGAGAATCCTTCAATAATAATGTAGATGAAATTGGAAGAAGATATTATGGAATATCCTATTTTGGTAGGTTATCTTATAATTATAAGGATCGTTACCTTCTATACGGTACCTTAAGAGCAGATGGTTCTTCTAAATTTACACTGGATCCATGGGGCTATTTCCCTTCGGTTGGATTAGGTTGGGTAGTATCGGAAGAATCCTTCTTTGGAGATAATGATGTTGTCGATTACCTCAAGTTCAGGTCAAGCTGGGGTAAATTGGGTAATGACAATGTTGCAGCAAGTACAGGTTCAAATACTATAACTGTGATCACCACAGCTATTGGGGATGTTCCAAGAAGTGGTATAACCTCCAGTAGTGTTTTTTCAAATAACACCTGGGAGGTTATTGAAGAAATGAACTTTGGTATTGATTTCGAAGTTCTGGACAACCGACTTTCAGTAACGGCAGATTATTATATAAGAGATACTGAGAATGCTATTTTGCCGGTTTATATTCCGATTATTAACCGCAGTGTAGACAGAAACTCTGGCACAATCCGGAACAAAGGATTCGAATTTAATTCCAATTATTCCGGTCGCATAGGAGAAGATTTTAACTTTTCTATTGGAGCAAACTTTACCACTCTTGAAAATGAGGCCATTGAAATTCCCGGTGAAAGTGGATACCTGGATGCCGGTTCAGCAGAATTTAGATTGAGAACTATGGAGGGAGGTCCCCTGTTTGCATTCTACGGCTACGAAAGAGTAGGAATTTACCAGAATCAGGCTCAAATAGAAGCCGATCCTATAGCAGTGGCCAATAATCTGGAGCCGGGGGATATTATTTACCGCGATCAAAACGGAGATAATATGATCACCGGGGAAGACAGGGTGGTACTAGGTTCTTTCCTTCCAAAATACACTTACGGAGGTAACCTTGCAATGAACTATAAAGGATTTGACTTCTCACTTAGCTTTTATGGTCAGGGAGGAAACAAGATCCTGAATAGGAGAAGAGGAGAAATCATTTTTACTCAGGATACTAATTTTGATGCAGACCTGGCCGTAAACAGATGGCATGGAGAAGGCACCAGTAATGTATATCCTTCTTCTGCAGGTTTACGTAAGGCGTGGAACCAACGTTTGAGTGATTTTTGGGTTGAAGACGGAGATTTCTTCAGAATTCAGAACATTCAGCTGGGTTATACTATAGAACAGGGGGATTATTCTTCAACAAGAATTTATCTGACAGCAGAGAGACCTTTTGAATTCTTTGATTACAACGGTTTTACTGCTGAAGTTCCAGACGGTGTAGATAGACAGACCTATCCGGTTCCTGCTATATATACTGTAGGTGTAAATGTCAAATTTTAATTACAGAACAGATGAAAAAATTAATTTTTCTTATATCAAAGCTCCTGGTGCTTACTTTGATCTTCACCCTGAGCTCATGTCATGATAAACTTGATGTTCGGGAAGGTCAACTCAACACGGGTGACATAGATTATACCAATTCCGAAGAAATGATAACTCCTCTTATAGGAGCGTATTATGAATTCGCGACACGGGGTTGGGAAGAACCTCTCCTGCTTGGAGTTCGTGGTGATGATGTGAACGCAGGAGGACTGGGAGACCAGCAGCCTTTTGCAGACACAGATCGTTTTGACTATGACAAAGATTACTGGATGTACAACTCTTTGTGGAACGTACATTACAACGATATTATTAATATGAATACCGCAATCCTGCAGATCGAGAATTATCTCGAATTTGCGACGGGAGATGACATTGCAAGAGGAGAACAATACATAGCTGAAATTAAGGTTCTAAGAGCCTGGTTTCATCTAAATCTTGCCCGTACCTGGGAGGATGTCTTTATTATCACCTCCAATCAACCCGAAGAGGAAGTCGCACAGGGGGTTTCTTCCAAAGAAGAGGTGATGCAATTCATTTCAAATCAAATGGATGAGGCCATTCCTTTACTGCCAGACCTTCGACCAAATCAAAGGACAGATATACCTGGAGGTGTGACTGCATATACAGCATATGCTCTAAAGGCTTTGGCTCAACAGGAACTGCAAAATTACCAGGGAGTTGCAGATGCTGCCGGGGCAATAATAAGCTCCGGAAAATTCTCTCTTTTCCCCAACTTCTACCAACTATTTAAAAAGCCGGGAGAGCTAAGTGATGAGAATCTGTTGGAAATGCAATATTCCGATTACGGATTGGAAGCCGGGGATGCATTTTACCATCTATATGCTCCGTTTGGGCCACAGAATTGGGATCCGGCCAGAGAAAATGCTTCAGGTGGATGGGGATTCTATGAACCAAGTTTAAAATTCATAGAATTTATGCTTGACAGAGATGAAACCGTAAGACTTGAAACCAGCGTGCTTTTTACCGACAGAGGTATAGATGAACTTGAGGCAGACGGATATACAGATCTACCGGATTTTGTTTCTAATGTCACTCCATCCGGGGATGTAATTAACGACTATGCCCGTGCCCTTTTTGCCAGCGGGAAACATTATTTGCCCTCCATCCAATTAACTGATGGAAGGAACAACTACGGTGCCGGTAAAAACCTAATTGCCATAAGATATGCTGAAATCCTTCTTATCTATGCCGAGGCTCTTACCCGGGGTGCAAGTGGTACAGCAATGAGTGCAGACGAGGCTGTAAACCTTGTAAGGGAAAGAGGTAATATGCCGCCTTTAAGCGGAGTTACTACTGACCAGGTGCTTGAGGAAAAGTTCGCTGAACTCGCTCTCGAATGGGGAATTCGGTATTATGACATGATTCGAGTGGATGATTATTCTGAATTGAGCTACGGCGGCAGAACGTTTACTGCTGATGATGAATATTTACCATACCCTCAGGCTCAGGTGGATGCGTTGCCACTTGAGGCAACTGCAGTTGATAGAAACACTGCAATGAATGATGCATTGCTACTATTAAATGATTAAGAACATGAAAAAGCTAAACAGAATTTACATAGGAATATTTACCTGTCTCTTTTTTCTGGCAGGTTGTGAGCGGGAAGGAATTGATCCTATAACCGAAGTCGACCCGGGACCAGACCAGGGAGCGCCAGAAGTGGACATTAAATATCCTCAGGAAGGAACAGTTATTAGCGAAGCTGTAGAATTCTCTACAATTGTTATAGATCTTGAGGTGGAAGATGACATAGAACTTCAGGAAATTGTTGTTCTGGTAAATGGAGAAGAAGTTGCCTCTTTTACGGAATTCCCCGATTACCGAATCGCACTAAAAGAGGTGATTTATGAAGGTCTTCCCATTGGGGAGCATACTATTACAGTGCGGGCGACAGATATAGAGGGAAATGAAACGGTAGAAACAATAAACTTCAGCAAAGAACCTCCATACTCACCTATTTTTGAGAATGAAATCTTTTATATGCCGTTCAATATGGATTTTATGGAGCTTATTGAACTCCAAACTCCTTCCCAAATTGGTAATCCCGGATTCTCAGATGATGCTCAAGAGGGAACAGGTTCTTATATGGGAGCTACAGATTCTTACCTCAGCATTCCATTGGCAGATTTGGGTAATGAATTCACCCTGGCCTTTTGGTATAAATTGGATCCAGGCGTAGGTAGAGCAGGTATATTAACTGCAACCGATGATGATGACCTCAATCAGGGCTTCAGGTTGTTCAGGGAAGCTGCTGGTGCAGAAGCCCAGGTCATTAAATTAAACGTAGGAACTGGGAATGGCTCTGCCTGGAATAATGGAGGTAACATTTCAAGTATAGATCCTGAATGGACCCATATCACCGTCACTGTTTCTCCAACCGGAACAGCGATTTATTTTAATGGTAGTTTGGTGAATGAAACTCCAGTAAGTAATATGCCCATTGATTGGACGGGAGTTGACGATCTCATCATTGGATCAGGATTGAACTTTAATGGCTGGGGACATCACTCAGATACAAGTCTAATTGATGAATTAAGAATTTTTGATGCTGCCTTAACCGCAGAGGAGGTGAATATGATGGTTAATCCACCCTCCGAAGATCTTTCCCTTTATTTACCTTTTGAGGGAAATTACGTAGAACAGGTATCCGGGCGAAATATAACAGTAGTTGGTTCTCCCGGTTTTGCAGGAGAAGGTAAAGTAGGAAGTAATGCTTACGCAGGGGCTGAGGGTGCTTATCTTACTGCGCCTGCCACCGGCTTAACCGGCGATTCTTTTAGTGCTACTATGTGGTATAAATTAAATGCCACTCCAGATAGAGCAGGTATTCTGGTTATGGGACCAGCGGATACGGAAAGAGCCGAATATCCTGACATACAAAATGATAGAACGTCAGGATTTAGATTTTTCAGGGAAAATGGTGCTGCAGGAACCCAGCGGTTCAAATTAAATGTAGGTACCGGTACCGCAGATGTCTGGGTTGATGGCGGAACAGCTGCAGATGTACCTAATGATGCAGGATGGATACATTTAGCCTTCACAATTTCTCCAACAACAGCCATCGTGTATATTAATGGTGAGCCTGTAAAGGAATCTGCAATTTCCGGTATTAGTTGGACAGGTATTGATCTTTTGTCTATTATGTCCGGTGCTCCACGTTTTACAGAATGGGGTCATCTTTCAGATCAGAGCCATATTGATGATCTGCGTCTCTATGGAGTCGCCCTTTCTGAAGAAGAAATAGAAGCCGATATGGCCGACTAAAAAGAGACTAAAAACAGTCCTCTAAAATGACATTTTTGAGGACTGTTCTTTTCCCTAATTCACAAATCTTTACCCTATGAAGAGGCTATTGAAAAATTTTTCTGTGGTGAACTTTCTTGTTCTTGTCCTGGCCTGTTCAGACGATTCAGGTCCCGGATACCAGGAGCCCTACATTCCCGATCCCGGCAACGGAGAGGAACCGGCACCTCAATTGACAAATAATGAATTGCTGGACCTGGTACAGGAACAGACCTTTAAATATTTCTGGGATTTTGCAGAAGCTAATTCCGGTTTGGCTAGAGAGCGTTCCCAGGACGATGCTTATGGAGGAATGAGCCCGCGATTGGTCACTACCGGTGGTTCAGGATTAGGCATTGCTTCTTTTCCCGCTGCAGTAGAGCGGGGTTGGATCACCCGATCTCAGGCCATTGAAAGGTTGGATAAGATTATAAGTTTTTTAGAAAAAGTGCCTACTTATCACGGGGTGTTTTCCCACTGGTATAATGGGGAGACCGCTCAAACTATAGCTTTTAGTACCATGGATGATGGTGGGGACCTTGTGGAGACGGCCCTACTCATGCAGGGGCTTTTGATCAACAGACAATATTTTTCCGGAAACGGGGAGGAAGAGACGATTATCCGGGACAGGATCACTGCTTTATGGGAAGACGTACAATGGTCGTGGTATACCAATGGACAGGATGTACTTTACTGGCATTGGTCGCCTACATACAATTTTCAAATGAACTTGCCCGTCACGGGCTGGAACGAGGCTCTCATTGTTTACGTGCTGGCCGCTTCGTCACCTACGTACCCTATTGAAAAAGAGGTTTATGATGCCGGTTGGGCTTCCAATGGGAATATAGTTACCAACCGTAACCACTACAACATACAAATGCCATTGGGACCTTCTTATGGAGGACCTTTGTTCTTTGCACATTATTCATTTTTAGGGCTTGACCCTAACGGACTTGAGGATCAGTACGCCAACTACTGGGAGCAGAATGAGGCTCATGCTCTTATCCATTATAATTATGCAATTGCAAACCCTAAGAACTATGAAGGTTATGGCGCTAGCGCATGGGGATTAACCGCCAGTGATAGTTATGATGGATATGCAGCTCACAGTCCTACAAATGATCTGGGTGTTATCGCTCCTACCGCCGCTCTTTCTTCCTTTCCATATACTCCCGAAGAATCCATGCAGGCCCTGCGCTACTACTATGAAGAACTCGGGGATGAACTTTGGGGACCTTATGGTTTCTATGATGCTTTTTCAGAAGAAAGAGACTGGTTTGCTGATGGTTATCTTGCCATTGATCAGGGGCCAATAATTGGCATGATCGAAAATTATCGAACAGGACTGCTGTGGGATCTTTTTATGAGTAATAATGAAGTGCTGGAAGGACTGGACAAACTAGGGTTTACTTATTAATTAAAGAAATCAATTGCCTTTTATGAAAAATCTGACCGGACCTTTTTTGCTGTTTTTCATTGTCACTTTCAGTGGTTGCAAAAATGCGGAAGAGACTGCAGAAAATTTCGGACCAAATTATGAATTAACTCAAGATCTCAACGATGAGAAATTGTTGGATATCGTACAGAAGCAGACCCTCAAATATTTTTGGGATTACGCCGAACCCAATTCCGGCATGGCAAGGGAACGTTTTCATCCAGATGGTAATTATCCCAGAAATGATGCTCATGTAGTAACTACGGGGGGCACCGGCTTCGGACTAATGGGTCTGGTTGTGGGAATGGAGAGAAATTTTATTCCGAGGGATTCAGCTGTGGCAAGATTGGAAAAGATTGCAGATTTTCTTGCTAGCACCACCAGATTTCATGGAGTCTGGCCTCACTGGATTAATGGAGAAACAGGAGAGACTCAGGCATTTAGTCCCAAGGATAATGGTGGAGACCTGGTGGAAACCTCTTTTTTGGCACAGGGATTCCTTGTAGTTCGGGAATATCTTGAAGAAGGAACAGCTGAAGAACAAGCGGTAGCTCAAAAATATGACCGGCTCTGGAAAGGCATTGAGTGGAACTTCTATACAAATAACAAAAACGGCCTTTTTTGGCACTGGTCTCCCGATTATCAATGGGAAAAGAATTTCATGATCCAGGGTTACAACGAATGTTTGATCACCTATGTAATGGCGGCAGCCTCGCCAGATCATTCCATAGAGCCGGAAGTCTATCATGAAGGTTGGGCAAGAGACGGAAACATTAGGTCATATGGCGAATCCTACGGCCTTCCATTGATCCTCAAGCACAACACGAGGGGAGACAAAGGCGGACCGCTGTTCTGGGCCCATTATTCCTATTTAGGTCTTGATCCAAGAGATCTGGAGGACAGGTATGGAAATTATTGGGATGTAAATCGAAATCATTCGCTTATTAATTATAAGTACTGCCAGGAAAATCCAAAGAATTATAAGACCTATAGTGAAGCATCCTGGGGTCTCACCGCCAGTTATACTCGCAGAGAAGATGGAGGTATTGGCTATACTGCGCATTCTCCCGATAATGACAGGGGAGTAGTGTCTCCTACCGCTGCAGTGAGTTCATTGCCTTATACTTCAGAAGAATCTATGCGTGCTATCCGGTATTTCTACGAAGACCAAAATGAACTATTATGGGGCCCGGCAGGATTTTATGATGCTTATAGCCTGGAGGGAGAACCCTGGGTAGCGAAGCAATATCTGGCTATCGACCAGGGGCCCATGATAGTGATGATAGAAAATCACCGAACAGGTCTTATCTGGGATCTTTTCATGCAAGCTCCCGAGGTAAAAGCGGGATTGGACAAACTTGGGTTTAAATATTAATATGGTTCTGGTGAAAATGAGGCTTGTTTATCTTATTCTGGCGCTACTTTATTCCCTGCTGCTCATTCCTTTTTCAGTAGACGCGCAATCCATGGAGGAATATAAGCGGGAAATTTTTATTGAGGAAAATGATACTTTAAATTACAGAATTCTCTATCCGAAAAATTTTGATCAAAGCACAAAGTACTCTCTCGTCCTGTTCCTCCATGGCGCCGGGGAAAGAGGTGATGACAATTCTGCACAATTGACCCATGGAGGAGAACTATTTCTGAAGGAAGAGATTAGAAAAAAGTTTCCGGCAATTGTCATTTTTCCGCAGGCTCCAAAAGAAGATTATTGGGCGCGGGTGGAAGTAGACAGAGAAAAGAAACCGTTTGAATTTAGTTTTAAGAAGGAGGAAGGGCCTAGAACATCCCTACAGTTGGTCATGGCCCTTCTGAATTCAATTTCTAGAGAAGATTTCGTGGACAAAGACAGGATCTATGTGGGGGGCTTATCTATGGGCGGTATGGGCACCTATGAGCTAATATACCGTCGACCGGAAATGTTCGCCGCAGCCTTTGCTATTTGCGGTGGTGCAGATCCCGCAATAGTTGAAAAATATCCCGTAGGATTTCCCATCTGGATCTTTCACGGCGAACAGGACGACATAGTACCTCCTGAATTCTCAAAGGTCATGGCGAGAGAGATCAATACCCATGGCGGTAATGCCAAGTTATCACTTTATCCGGAAGACAATCACAACAGCTGGGATTCGGCACTTGCGGAACCTTATCTCTTGCCATGGTTGTTTTCTCATGAAAAATTGAACAAAGCAATAAAATGAAAAGTTTAAAAAATATACTTACAGGAGCAGCTTTGATATTCAGTGCCATTCTTCATTCCCAGGAAGTGGTGCCGGAAACCTATTGTAACCCGTTGGATATAGATTACACTTACATGGTCTAT
This sequence comes from Salinimicrobium sp. CAU 1759, assembly GCF_054482715.1. NCBI lineage: Bacteria > Pseudomonadati > Bacteroidota > Flavobacteriia > Flavobacteriales > Flavobacteriaceae > Salinimicrobium > Salinimicrobium sp. CAU 1759. The sequence goes on from NZ_JBTLRK010000001.1 coordinate 1,225,258, forward strand.
AACTCAAGTAAAAATATTTCCTATCGCTCGGGAGCAGATCCTGCCGTGATCGAATTCCGCGGGGAATACTACATGTTCGTCACCCGTTCCTTTGGTTACTGGCATTCCCGTGATCTTGTAAACTGGGAGTTCATCAAGCCAAAACAGTGGTTCTTCGAGGGTTCTAATGCCCCAACTGCTTTTAACTATAAGGATTCACTCGTTTATTTTGCAGGTGATCCAGCCGGTTATGGGAGTATACTTTACACAGATGATCCAAAAAGCGGAAAATGGTCACCCACTGCTTCCATTACAAGTAATATCCAGGATTCAGAACTATTTATCGATGATGAAGGAAAAGCCTATTTGTATTGGGGTTCCTCGAACGTTCATCCGCTTAGGGTGAAAATGCTGGATAAAGACGATCGTTTTCTTGAAACCGGGGTGGAAAAAGAACTTATAAACCTAGTCGAAGAAGAGCACGGGTGGGAACGTTTTGGGGAGAATAATTACCATCCCACTTTAAAGGAAGGGTACATGGAAGGCGCTTCTATGACCAAACATGACGGGAAATACTACTTGCAATATGCCGCACCGGGAACCCAGTTCAATGTTTATGCCGATGCTGCTTACATTGGGGAAACCCCGCTAGGTCCTTTTAAGTACATGAAAAATAATCCCTACAGTTTTAAACCGGGCGGATTTGCCAATGGTGCAGGACATGGCATTACAGTAAAACAGACCAATGGCCAATACTGGCATTTCGCTACCATGGCCCTGGCTTCCAACTCTCACTGGGAACGTCGACTCTGCATGTTTCCCACCTATTTTGATGAGGAAGGATTGATGTATACCAATACAAGCTACGGAGATTATCCGCTTTTTGGCCCCGAGCATCCAACAAAAGCAGGCCAGCATACCGGCTGGATGTTGCTGTCTTTCAAAGGAAAGGCAACTGTTTCCTCGTCCATGATGCAGGTGAGGAAAAGTACATCTACAGACGGGGATTATGACATTACCGAAATGCCTTTAAAGACGAACGGTAAAGGTGAGATCATATCTGAAGTTTTAACCGACGAAAGTCCTAAATCATTTTGGGTTGCCGAAGTCAATGATGATAATCAATGGGTGGAGATCGAGATGCTGGCTCCCGGAAATATTTATGCTTTTCAGCTGAATTTTCATGATCAGGATGCGGGAATATATACCCGGACTGAAGGTTTACGACATAGATTCACTCTGGAGATTTCTGAAGATGGGAAGAACTGGAAAACGGTGGAAGATAGAAGCAACAGTTATGAAGATTCTCCAAATGCATATATTACTCTCAATCAACCGGTGAAAGCAAAATATGTGCGCTATAATAATATCGAAGTACCTGGAAACAACCTGGCATTATCAGAGATCAGGGTGTTCGGTAAAGGATTAGGAAAGAAGCCTGCTAAGATTAAAGGCTTTACTATAGAGCGACAGGAAGACCGCAGAGATGCGGCGTTTGAATGGGAACCGGTAAAGGGAGCCCAGGGCTACAACATTCGCTGGGGAATCGCACCAGATAAGTTATATCAATCCTGGTTGATTTATGATAAGAATGAGCATTTTATGCGCAATCTTGATCGTGGTACGACCTACTACTTCAGTATTGAAGCATTTAATGAAAATGGGATCTCAGAAAGAACTAAGATCCAGGAAGTGAAATAGAGAAAGAAGTTATCAATTTTAAAGTATAAGAAGATGAAAAAATTCAATCTGTCAGTCACGATCTTACTTTTCATGGGACTCTCATGTCTTCAGGCACAGGAAAGGATTCCGCAGGTGGAAGAGTTGCTTGAAGAAATGACCCTAGAGGAAAAGATAGGGCAGCTTAACCTTTTGACCCCTGGCGGGGGAGTTGCTACCGGTTCTGTGGTAAGTGAAGATGTGGAAGCCAAGATAAAAGCAGGGAATGTGGGAGGTGTGTTTGGTGTTTCCAGTCCCGAGAGAGTGAGACAGGCACAGGAAATAGCAGTTAAAAATTCTAGATTAGGAATTCCTTTGTTAATCGGTTCTGATGTGATCCATGGGTATAAATCAACTTTTCCTATTCCTCTTGGACTTTCTTCCAGCTGGGATATGGAGTTGATAGAAAAAACTGCTCAGATTGCAGCCAAGGAAGCTACGGCCGATGGAATAAACTGGAATTTTTCACCAATGGTTGATATCTCCCGTGATCCTCGCTGGGGAAGAGTGGCCGAAGGAGCAGGTGAAGACGCATACCTGGGCTCTCAGGTCGCTAAAGCAATGGTGAATGGATACCAGCAGGATGATCTTTCTAAACCGCATACGATGATCGCTACTGTTAAGCACCTTGCGCTGTACGGTGCCCCCGAAGGAGGAAGGGATTACAACCGGGTAGATATGAGTCGTACCAAAATGTTTAATGAGTACCTGCCTCCATACAAGGCAGCTGTAGATGCAGGAGTAGGAAGTGTTATGACCTCCTTCAACGATATCGATGGAATACCGGCAACCGGAAATAAATGGCTTCTTACAGATCTTCTAAGAGAGCGTTGGGGATTCGACGGATTTGTGGTATCAGATTATACTTCAGTTAATGAAATGATCGCGCACGGAATGGGAGACCTTCAGCAGGTATCTGCCATGGCATTAAAAGCCGGTCTTGATATGGATATGGTTGGGGAAGGATTTCTCACCACTCTTAAAAAATCTGTAGAAGAAGGTCTGGTAACCGAAGAGGAGATCACTACTGCGGCCCGTCGTATCCTGGAGGCAAAACATAAACTGGGATTATTGGATGACCCTTACAAATATTCCGATCCCAGCCGTCCCGAAAAAGATATTTTAACAAAAGAAAACAGGGATTTTGCCCGATACGCAGCTACTCAATCTTTCGTTTTGCTAAAGAAGCACGACAATAATCTTCCGATCTCAAAGGATGCTAAAATTGCCCTTATTGGTCCACTGGCGAACGATAAGAATAATATGCTCGGTACCTGGGCTCCCACCGGAGACCAGCAACTTTCAATCCCGGTGCTGGAAGGTTTTAAGAATGTCGCCCCTAATGCTGAAATCACCTACGCCAAGGGAGCAAATATCAGTAATGATCCCGAGTTTGCGAAAAAGGTGAATGTGTTTGGGCCGAGGATCATAATTTCTGAAGAGTCGCCTGAGCAATTACTGGAAGAGGCCCTGGAGGTCGCTAATGCTTCAGATGTTGTTGTAGCTGTTGTTGGAGAAGCCAGTGAAATGAGCGGGGAGGCCGCAAGCCGTACAAATATTCAAATTCCGGAGAGCCAGAAGCGACTTATAAGAGAGCTGGTGGGAACCGGAAAGCCTGTGGTACTCTTGTTGATGAGTGGACGCCCGTTGGATATTTCAGAAGAAATGGATATGCCGGTTAGCATACTACAGGCATGGCACCCGGGAGTTGAAGCGGGCAATGCTGTGGCCGATGTGGTCTTTGGAGATGTGAACCCTTCAGGAAAACTTACCATGAGCTGGCCCAGAAATGTTGGGCAAATTCCTGTTTACTACGGGGAAAGAATTACAGGGAGACCTGCGCCCACAGAAGAGTTTCAGAAATTTAAAACAAATTATCTCGATGTGCTAAATTCCCCGTTATTGCCATTTGGCCATGGTCTTAGCTATACGCTTTTTCAGTATTCAAAAATTAAAGCGAATAGTGAAACTTTAACTCCCGGCGGAACTTTAAATATTAGTGTTACAGTTACCAATGTTGGGGACAGAGCCGGGCAGGAAGTGGTGCAATTGTATATTCATGACAAGGTGAGAAGTATCACTCCTCCAAAAAAGCAACTTATCGCTTTTGAAAAGATCGAGCTGCAGCCGGGAGAGTCCGAGACAATTGTTTTTCCCGTGACTGCTGAAGATTTAAAATTCTATAACAGCCAACTCGAGTATGTTGCCGAGCCGGGAGAATTTGAATTCTTCGTTGGCGGCACTTCAGATTGTGAGATGCAGGGTAGTTTTACTTTATTAGAGTAATTTCTAAGCCTCCATATAAAATTGAAATACGTTGAACAACCGCTATTTTATATTAGTAGCACTTTTTCTTATTTAATGTTGGAGCCCCGCACATGTCTGGCTCCAAAAGTGGAATATTAAGAGAGTTATTGTATAGAGTAGAATACCGTTTAAAGAAAAGAAAACATACATGAAGTGTTGCTTAAATTTAATCTTCTCGCTGTGTTTCGCAGCCATTTTAATGTCTTGTAATGAAGGCAAAAAGGACGAAAAACAAGAGGTGCCAAAAAGGCCAAATATCGTCTTCATTATGACCGATGATCATGCGGCACAGGCAATCAGCGCGTATGGGCATCCCTTAAGCAAACTTGCGCCCACTCCTAATATTGATCGTATTGCCCGGAACGGGGCGAAGTTCAACACTAATTTCTGTACCAACTCCATTTGCGGACCGAGCAGGGCGGTGATCCTTACAGGAAAACACAGTCACCTGAACGGCTTCAGAATGAATGGGGAAGTGTTTGATGGTTCCCAGCCCACGTTGCCAAAGTATCTAAAAAAAGAGGGCTATAAAACTGCACTTTTTGGGAAGTGGCATTTGCACGGCCTGCCCGAAGGTTTTGATGACTGGAATATTCTTGTGGATCAGGGAAATTACTATAACCCAGACTTTATTAAGCAGGGAGACACAACGCGTATTGAGGGTTATGCCACAGATATTGTGACCGAAATGGGGCTTGACTGGTTGAAGAAAAATGGGGGCAGCGAAGAACCTTTCCTCTTGATGGTACAGCACAAGGCGCCGCATCGCAACTGGATGCCGGCATTGAGGCACCTCAACATGTATGATACTGTTCAGTTCCCGCTACCGGAGACTTACTTCATAGAACACGAAGGATCTATTGCCTCACAGGAGCAACTTCAAACCATATATGATGATATGTACGAAGGTCATGATCTTAAATTAAGCGTTAGAAAAGGAAGTGATTCGCTGGCACACAATCCCTGGACCAGCGATTTTGACCGAATGACTGAAGAACAAAGGAGAACATGGAATGAAGCCTATCGACCCAAAAATGATGCTTTTCATGAAGCGAATTTGAAAGGAAAGGAACTGGCAGAATGGAAGGGACAGCGATATTTACAAGATTATTTAGCTACCGTGGCCTCTGTAGATGAAGGAGTAGGAAAGATCCTGGATTACCTGGAGCAGAACGGGCTCATGGAAAATACTATTGTAGTATACACTACAGACCAGGGCTTTTACCTGGGTGAAAAAGGCTTTTTTGACAAGCGTTTCATGTATGAAGAATCCCTTGCTATGCCGTTGCTGGTTCAATATCCTCAAGAGATCCCTTCAGGTATTGAGATCGATGCGCTTACTCAAAACCTGGATTTCGCACCCACGTTCCTTGATTTTGCCGGGGCCGAAATCCCTTCAGAAATGCAAGGCAAATCATTGAAAGGCTTATTAACTGAGGGTGAAAGCGGAAAAGATTTCAGAAATGCAATTTATTACCACTACTATGATTTTCCTGCTTTCCATATGGTGAAGAGACACTACGGGGTAAGGACCGACAGATATAAACTCATGCATTTTTACGACGATATCGATCAGTGGGAAATGTACGACCTGCAGGAAGATCCGCGGGAGATCAACAACATCTATGATCATCCCGATTATGCTGAAATTCAGAAGGAGCTGCATGAAACATTACTTTCTCTTCAGGAGCAGTACCAGGTAACTGATCGAGAATTTGAGCAAACTCCGCCGGAAAAAGTGGAACGTGCCTATCGTAATTTCGCCCGACTCGCAGATGATGATGTACGGAATTATGAAGGTTATGTAAGGAAATATGGTTCTGGCAAGGTACCGAAGAATGTGAAATAAAGACCGCTGCGCTTTAAGAATCAAGAGCCAAGAACCAAGACGAAAAGATTTGAAGATGTGGAAATTTAAGATTTTGAAAATGAAAAAATTTCACACAAAGCACACCAAGATTTAAAAAGAAGAGCACTAAGAGATCTGGAGGTCAATTATCCATAAACAATTAGCAATGAGTAGCTTCAATTCGATCCCGAAACTTCGGGAGAGAAATATCTTTCCCTAATATTTTTGACTTCGCTGCCGCTCGTTCAGAATGACAATTTTTCTGCCCACTGGCCACTGACAAATCTATCTACTGTAGATCCCCAGTCAACTTATCAGGATCTTGTCGGGTGTCAAAAACAGTAATAATTTCAATCTCGTTTGAATTCATCAATATCCGGTAGTAGAAAGTAGTTTGTTTAGTTACCACACATCGATATCATTTGATCTTGGTCAGCTTTCTGGTTGCTGAGAAATTTGTTCAATCTTTTCCTTTAACTTCTGAAGAAAAATATCGCGGGTTTTTTTGTCCCATTTTTCGAGTAAATAAAAATTTAGTCGAAGGAGTTTGTTTTCAGCAAGTTCAGAGAGAAAAACCTTCATCAGGAGATCTTCTTTAGGAAAGCTTCATAAGAAATCCTTTTCCCATTTTCTAATTCCCTAATTCCCTGTTCTATTTCTTCTTGCTCTGCTGAGCTCAATTCTTTCCAAAAATCTGGTTGTTCTTTTTGGACAAAATCAGAAAGCTTCTGGATGAATTCTTCATTTTCATTATCCAGAATAGTCTGTAATAGTTTAAGCTTAGTTGCTCGAATGTCCATAGCCGTCTTTTTACTCAATTTACAAAAAGAAGATTTTATTCCTGTTTTTCCTGCTCAAGCATTTCCGGCGTAGCCACTGTCCTAAACCCTAAATGCTCATGGGAGGAATCCAGTGTGTTCTGCATTCGCGCCGAAGGCCTGAAGCTGGCGCAGTAGGAAACATGACATAGAAAAGAACCACCTTTTATCACTTTTTCGGGTACCTGTGGATGGTGCGGATTATAAGGCTCTTTTGCACCTGTAGGATTTACAAGAGTTCCTTTTTCTAAAGATTCGTTATAGTATTTGGTGTTGTACCAGTCTGAAGTGTATTCCCAAACATTTCCCGTCATTTCATAAAGACCATAATCGTTGGGAGCAAAACTTTTGACAGGAGCAACACGTTCGTAACCATCTGCAAGGGAATTTTGAGTTGGGAAAACTCCGGTCCAGGTATTCGCTTTATCCTTTATAAGACTGTCATCATTACCCCATCCAAAAATGGCATTTTTGGCACCTCCTTTTGCGGCGTATTCCCACTCAGCTTCGGTGGGTAATCTCCGCCCGGCCCAATTGGCGTAAGCTACGGCATCTTCATAGGCTATATGTACAACCGGATAATTTTCTTTTCCTTCAATGGAAGAATCCGGGCCTGCAGGATGCTTCCAGTTCGCGCCAATTTTCCATTCCCACCATTGAGAGAAGTCATAAAGATTAGGTACAGTTTCCCCCGGTTTTTTAAATACCAAAGATCCCGGCTGTAGAATAGAATCGTGTGGCTTCGCAGTGCCGGGAGGAAATTGCTTCTTCATTTCTTCCCAGTCAATTTCCCGCTCGGCTACGGTTACGTATCCTGTTTCTTCAACAAATTCCTCAAATTCCTTGTTTGTTACTTCGGTGACATCCATGAAAAATCCGTTTACGGCTACAGGATGTGCAGGTTTTTCATGGTCCAGCGCCATTTTATCATTTTCAACTGCACCCATGCTAAATTCCCCACCCGGAATCCAGACCATCCCTTCCGGAGTTGCAATGCCTTCAGGTTTTTCCCGCAGAATGGCGGTTTCAGGTTCTTTTTCTTTGCAGCCGGTTATAATTGAAGTCAGAAATAAAAAGCTATAAAAGAATTTCATCAGAGTTTTTCAAGTTTAATTCCGGAAAGTAAGGATCTTCCACGATTTTCAGAAAATTGGATATTGAGCTTACCATTGGTTCTCACCAGATAGGTTTTTGTTACCGCACGGATCTTTCCGTAGTCCCTGGCCAAATTGAGATCTTGTTGTACCGGCTCTCCATTGATCATAATATCAAAGCTTCTTAGGCTTTCTTCTGAAATTCCTTCGGAAGAATTCAGGTTGTAGATCAAAGCTTCCGAAGCATTGAATTGTGGTTCGGCAAATAAAAGGCTTATCCTGTAATGTCCTTTTCCGACGTCAAAGCTATAGGCCTCCAATCCTTCCCTCATGGTCTGAAATAGGGGATCGTTCTCCGTGCCCTGTATATCTGAAGCTGTTCCCTGGATCTTGTTCTTATCCCTTTGGTAAACTTCGCCACCCACGTAGCCAAAGCTGCCGGGAGTGTATTGTTGATCGGCGATCCAAACCTCTCCTGTCACAGGATCAATGTATTGAACATGAGCCCCGATGTTGATCCTCAAGTCTTCTTCTGAAATTGGGTCAAGAAGATTCTCCCGGTAATAAACCGTAAATTCCCTGGAATGCGAAACCTCACCGGCCTTTGCAGTTACCTGAGTTGTTCCCTCCGGAAGTGGGATCTTAAAAATGGCAATTGCATCTTCCGTTTTTGCAGTATAAGTCTTGCCGTCTGCCATTAAAGAAACTTCCGGAGTATTGGAGAAAACTGTGATCTCCACAGGATCTCCGGCATTCTCAACATATCGCTGCTGAAAGTTCTTGCCTGCAACATAGATCATTGGTTCCTCCAGTAATCTCGCCTGATAGTAATAGTAGATGTCTTTCTTGCTGCGGTCAAAATTCACCAGTCCTTTCTGGTTGATATATGGCATTGCATCCTGCCGAAAGGAAGATCCGAAATCGGCAAAGTTCCAGGCGGCCATTCCGAAGATGTAATCCCTTTCCATCACCTGATTCAAATAGCTGCGGTGGAGCTTGAGCTGATAAGCCTCACTGTAATCCCAGGGTTGTGGATCTGTAGTTTGAATTCGAACATCGGCACCGGGCCCATATTCAGAAATGAAGTGTGGCCGGTTTGGATAGCGCTCGTGCTGCTCATCCATAAATTTTCCGAAGCTGTCGAGTCCGGGGGAATACCAGCCAAAATATAGGTTCCAGCCAATCACATCTGGAATATCTGCTATGCCACTGGTATTGTACAATTCATTCTCGTGCAATGCCATGACTGTTAACCGTTCGGGATCAAGGCGTTTGGTCTCCTCCTCCAGCTTTTCAGCGAGCTCTACAGAAGTTTTGATCTTTGCTTCTTTTTCGGATTCTGTTATTTTGTTATTAAAAACCAGCCGGATGAAGATCTCATTCATATGTCCCCACATGATCACCGAGGGATGGTTGAAGAATTGCAGGATCTGTTCCCGTTGCATTTTCAGGGAAACATCATGATAAGCTTCAGAATCTGTAACATCATTGATCACCGGCACTTCACTCCAAACCAGCAGCCCCAATTCGTCACAGATCCTGTAAATATCAGGATCCTGCGGATAATGGGCGGTACGAATGAAATTCGAGCCCATTTCTTTAATCACTTTGTAGTCGCTCTGATGGAGTTCATCGGGAAGGGCATTTCCTAAGCTTGGGAAATCCTGGTGCCGGTTTGCTCCGATCAGCTTTAAATGTTCCCCGTTAAGAAAGAAGCCTTTATCAGGATCAATTTTATACCAGCGCAATCCGAAGTTGGAGCTTAGAATATCCTGCACTTCTCCATCTGCCACTAAGCGTACTTCAGCTTTGTAAAGATTTGGAGAAGTAGGCGACCACAGCTGGGGAGAGAGGATCTGTTCTTCAAAATTCACTGCTGCTGTTTCTCCGGAATTTACTCTTAGCTTCTTCTTCAAAGTTTTAACTGAATTCCCCTTCGGATCAAAGATCTCGGCCTCAACGCTAACTGAACTTCTTTTATTTGATTGATTCACCAGCCTTGCCTCAATATTAACTGAAGCTTTTTCTGCAGAAACTTCAGGAGTTCTTATAAGAAAATTACCTGCCGCTTCACTTGCGACTTCAAAGTGCAATTTTGGTGTGGTGATCAACCAAAGATCGCGATAGATTCCGCCGTAGAAATTAAAGTCAGCATCCAGGGGAGGAATATCTACATTATGACTGTTATCAACTACTATCCTCAATTTGTTTTCTTCCCCGGGATTCAAAGCTCCTGTGATATCAAAAGTAAATCCGGTATAGCCGCCACGGTGTTCACCAATCAGCTGATTGTTGACATAAACAGTGGTTATTTGGTTGCTGCCTTCAAACTTTAGAAAGACCTGCTTATTTTGCCATTTTTGAGGGACATACAAAGCTCTTTTGTAAGTGCCTTTGCCACGAAAATATTCCTTGCCGTCTCTAAAAGGATCTTCGGCATTCCAGGTGTGGGGAAGGTCTACGATCTTTTCAGGATGTACTTCCGAAGAAAATTTCCAGGCAGAATTTAATGTCTGGACCTGTCGCTGCGAATAAGCTAAACTGCTTAAGAATAAAAAGGTAAAAATGAGAGATCTGGACAAGGTCATGATATTTATTGTTTTACCGGTTGGTAAGGTTGCACCCAGGCCACTTCTAGATCGCCTTCCCGATATGGATTGTCTTTGAATTTACTTGAGATAACTTTAGCCCGTATGAACATGTGATCTTTTGAAAGTTGAAAGTCGGCTGCCGGCCCTTTCACTGTCTTTAAAACTTCACTTTCCAGCCGGTCTTTATGAGCGCCAATGAACTGAATTTGATAATTCACTCCTGCCTCAGGTTTTACTTTTATTGAGAGCACATTGTCTTCAAAAATGACATTTTCAAGCACTACTCCTGTGGACGAGTAAAAATTCCCGGCTTCCAGGTTTTCAATCAAAACATGAGGATGCAGCTTTTCTGCCTTTACCATCACCCAGCCGCGGCCGGCATTGCTATAGCGGCTGCCAAATTTGTGGTAGTGATGGCTGTCATCTGTCGCAAGTCCGTAGAGCAGGGGCTTTCCGGCTTGTGAATAAGCTATATTCACCTCGTCCCACATTTCCTCGGTACTGCTGTGAATGCTGTCGCCATAGTTATTGACGTATGGATGCCCGTTAAAAACCTCAAAGAATCTTTCCCCGTCGACCTGGATAATGTCTTCCGTCGTTATGGAATAGGTGAAATTTGGATGGTTGAGGTGTTGAAGGATTGGTTCTCCCGTGCGTTGACTTTGCTCTTTGATCGCATCCAGATTATTCTGAATAAGCTCGACTATAGTCTTTCCTTCTAGAGGCTGTAATTCCTCCTGAATATTTATCGCGCCCATATGTACCGCTTTTTTATCGAGGTAAGCAGTAACTTCTTCGGCTTTGAAAATGAGGAATTTCTCCTTCTCTTCAAAGAGTGGCTTGAATTCCTCAAGTGTTTTTAGGCGCACGTGAGTTCCTGAAGCATCTTTTCTGTACACAACCCAATCTTCTCCGTACTTCTTCAAGTAATCCCGAAAAGCCTGCTCGTACAAAGTATCCTTTGGGATCTTTTTCCATTTTTCACCTTCAGCAATGATATTATGATCAGAAAGGGCGACAAAGTCATAGCCTTGATTCTTATACCACTCCATGATCATTTCAGGAAATTCATCCCCGTCACTCCAGTAGGAATGGGTGTGGAGATTTCCTTTGTAGTATTTCTCATTCTGCGCGAAAGAAAGGCTACAGCTAAAGAAAATGATTATAATAGTGCTATATGATCTAAATTGTTTCATGGTTTGGGGTATTATTTCCATATTTCGATCTGTTTCTTCTCACCTTCAAGAAAAACAGAACTAAAAAAGCTAAAAACATCTTCCATATAGTCAAAGGGCATGCCCGAATGTTCATGTTTTCCGCCTTTAAAGCTGTACAACAAATATGACTGACCAAGTTCATTTAGTTTTTCTGTGATGGTTCTGGAGCCATCTAGGATGATATATCCGGGAGCATCGGGTTTGCAGAGGTGGTGCGGTGCAGTTGCGTATGGCACCAGATTGTCTTTAGTTCCGTGGAAAAAGATTCCGGGAACTGCATTTTCGGGAGTGATGTAGCGGGCATCAACAATGGCTCCGGCGAGGGAGAATACGCCGTCAATATCAATTGATGAATATTTATCAGGATCTTCGAACATGAGCCGGTCGTTGTAAACAGCATTGAGAACAGCTTCGGCACCGGCACTGCTGCCGCCCACGATCACTTTTTCAGCATTGATCCCGTATTTCTCCTTGTTGTTCAGCATATACTGAACGGCATCCATAAGGTCTTCAGCAGCTTTTTGAAAGGTCTCCATCTTTCCGGAAGCTCTGTAATCACAGCCAAAAGACTGGCCTTTCCGGGTGAGGCGATAGGAGATCTGGACGGCTACATAACCTTTTCTTGCGGCTGACTGTGCGAACTTTACTTCAGCTTCATTAGTTCTGGTGCCGCCTGCGAATCCGCCGCCATGCATAAATACGATCAAAGGTCTCGCGCTGGCAGAGTCGTTCTTTGGCAGATAGATATCGAGCTTTAGTTCTTCCCCGTCTTTGACAGCATAGGTTTCTGTTACCGCAGCTTCAGCTTCAAAAATGTCATTTAAGAAACGTTCTTGCGCGGGGCAAACAAAGGAAAGGAAGAGGAAACCTAGGGTAAAAAAGTAGCGCATTCGAAAGGGAATTTTGGAAGCCCTAAGATAAGGTTTTCTGAATTTTCAGAAGCTTAAACTTCAGTAATTTCGGGTCATGAACAGCGTTTTTTGGAAAGTGAAAGCTCTTAGCTCGGGATAAATCTCAAAAAAAATCTACCCCTCAGGCAACCTTTCGTAACTTTCCCTCGTCTATGTTAATAGAAGGCCTTTTGAAAAGCTAAGCAGGTGAAAGTAATTCAACTCTTTAAAAATGATTCTCAATTGATAAAACGTGCAGCCGCGGGTAACCGACAGGCGCAGCGAAAGATCTACGAGAAACATTCGGGAAAGATGCTCAGCGTTTGCAGGCAGTATGTAAAGGATTTTCAGCATGCCGAAGAAGTTATGCTCAACGGATTTTTTAAGGTGTTCTCTCACCTGGAGGATTTTAGGGATGAGGGCAGCTTTGAAGGATGGATGCGAAGGATCATGATAAGAGAGGCGATCTCTTTCCTGCGGACCGACAAGCGCTCCATGTTTGCTGAAGATGAGGTGCCCGAAAATGACAATTTTTCGTACTCCTTTACATCTGATTTTAATGCGGCGCATATTCAGGAGTTGATCGACAGTCTGCCCGAGGGTTATAGAATGGTGTTTTTGATGTATGCTGTGGAAGGCTACAAACACCATGAAATAGCAAAAATGCTGAACATTACAGAAGGAACTTCTAAATCACAGCTTTTCAAGGCTAGAAAAATGCTTCAGGAAAAGCTGGAACAGGAAAACAAGACAGGATATGGAACCGGAAAAATTTGAAAGTAGCGTAAAAAAGGTGCTTGGGGAGAGGGAGATCATGCCATCTGCCGCCGCCTGGGAGAAGCTGGATCAAAGGCTTCAGCAAAAGAAGAAAAAGCGGCCTTATCTGTTGTGGATGAGCTCGGCAGCAGCAATCGCGGCGATATTTTTCGTGATTGGCACACAATTCAATGCTCCCATTGCTTCGGAAGAACAACAAATAGTAGAGCAAGCGACCGAAGAACCCATTCTAGAAGAAAAATTATCTGAGCCTGAAGTTATTCAAGTGGCTGCTTCCGAAGAGAAAGAAAAACCGGAAGTCAAGGAAGAACCTTCGGCAGAAAGAGGTGTCAGAAATGTCATTTTTGAAGCCCCTGTTAAAAGATCTTCTGAAGCAGAGATAGCGGTAGCAGCTAATGATCCTTCCGAAGAAATACAGGCGCCTTCAGAAAATATTGAAGTAATTTCTCAATCCGAAATTGCCATTGCTCAAGAGGATACGAAAATGGAAAATGTAGATCTTGAAGTTGAAGCACTCCTCTTACTGGCTACTGCCGAATTAAAAGCCGATTCTACCTATACTGTCAACTCCGGCGATCTTTTGCACCAGGTGGAATATGAGCTGGACCAGTCTTTTAGAGAAAAGGTCTTTGAGGTGGTCAAAGACGGACTCAAAAAGGCCAAAACTGCCGTAGCTACAAGAGATCTTAAATTCAATTAATCCATCAATCAATCATTTAACGGACTTTCCTAAGGGAAAAGCAAAATTCTAAACCATGAAAAAAGTTACATTTTTAGCACTCCTTGTTTTAACCATCTTTGCTGTTGAGCCTGCTTTTGCACAGGAAAAAACCAACAAAGAGAAGATCGAACAATTGCAAAAGCAGAAGGAGCAGATCATTGCTGAAGAAAAAGAAGCTTTGAAACAGGAAGTAGAGGCAATTAACCGCAGGGCCGAAGCTAAAGAGATCGACTGGGAAGAGGCAGAGAAGTTGAAGAGCGAGGCTGCAAAAAAGCATGCCATGAATATTCAAAACAGGGTAGCGATCATTGATAACCAGATCGCCCTGCTTACAAGGGAAGAGAAGCCAGATTGGGACTGGGAAGAGGAAGAAGATGAGGAGGATCATGATAACTGGTATAACAAGAGCCGTTATAGCAGGACGTCTACTCACATGGTGATGGCAGTTGGATTTAATAATGCTCTTACTGAAGATCAATCAATAAACGATTCAGATTTTAAAGTGGGTGGGAGCCGCTTTTTTGAGCTGGGAATAGCCTGGAGAACAAGGATTTTTGAACGCTCCAACTTCATGAGATTAAGGTATGGATTCTCATTCCAGTTTAATGGCCTGAAACCTACAGATAATCGATATCTGGTGAAAGATGAAGAGCTTACAGTTCTTGAAACTTATCCCATTGAACTGGATAAATCCAAATTTCGAATGGACAACCTCGTTTTTCCCGTGCATTTTGAATTCGGGCCTTCCAAAAAAGTGGAATCCGATCGCAGTGTGTGGTTTTCAACACATAACAAATTCAAAATAGGTGTTGGAGGCTACGCAGGAGTTAACCTTGGAGAGCGCCAAAAACTCAAATATGAAGCAGATGGTGAGAATGTAAAGGAAAAGCTGAAAGGAGATTACAATACCAATGAATTTATTTATGGGTTGAGCGGTTACATTGGTTTTGGTGGTACTTCCGTGTACGTGAAATATGACCTGAATCCAATCTTTAAAGATCCTAATCCTCAAATGCATAACCTTTCTATAGGATTGAGGTTTGATGCGAATTAGCCTTTGTAGTAATGATTAGTAAGGAGAGGGCGCCAAATAGGTGCCCTTTTTCTTTGGAAACAGGGCGGCAGAAATCTGCTTTCGAAAACCTCCTTCTTTTATGTACATTTGGAAAAATTTCCGCAATAAGTCTTGATCTCAAAAAACACCATAGACAAAGTTTTTGAAGCCTCCCGGGTAGAGGAGGTGCTTGGAGATTTTGTAAGCCTGAAAAAATCGGGGAGTAACTATAAGGGGCTTAGTCCTTTTAGCGACGAGCGAACTCCCAGTTTTATGGTATCTCCCGTAAAACAGATCTGGAAGGATTTCTCCAGCGGAAAAGGAGGTAATGTGGTTGCTTTTTTAATGGAGCATGAGCATTTCACTTATCCTGAAGCCATAAAATACCTGGCAAAAAAGTACAATATTGAGATCGAGGAAACAGAGCAAAGTCAGGAGCAGAAAGAACAGGCCGATGAGCGGGAAAGCATGTTCCTCGTATCGGAATATGCTGCAAAATATTTCCAGAACATTCTCCACAAACACGAACTGGGGAAAGCTATTGGCTTAAGCTATTTCAAGGAGCGCGGATTTACAGATGAAACCATAGAAAAATTTGGTTTAGGATATTGTCTTGATGAGTGGGATGCCTTTACTTCTGAAGCTATTAAGAAGGGTTACCAGTTGAAATACCTGGAGAAAACCGGTCTTAGCATTGTCAAGGAAGAAAAACAATTTGACAGGTTCAAAGGCCGGGTAATGTTTCCCATCCAATCTATGAGCGGACGGGTGCTGGGCTTTGGAGGTCGGATCCTGAATAAGGACAAAAAAGCTGCTAAATACCTCAATAGTCCGGAAAGTGATATTTACCATAAGAGCAAAGTTCTCTACGGGATCTATCACGCCAAACAGGCCATTGCCAAAGAGGATAATTGTTTTTTAGTTGAAGGATATACCGATGTAATTCAGTTCAACCAAGCCGGAATTGAGAATGTAGTTTCCTCCTCGGGAACTGCGCTTACGCCTGAACAGATAAGGCTCATCAATCGGCTGACAAAGAACATTACAGTACTTTTTGACAGTGATGCTGCGGGACAGCGGGCTTCCATCCGCGGGATAGATCTTATTCTCGAGCAAGGAATGAACGTGAAGGTTTGTGCCTTTCCGGAAGGAGAGGATCCCGATAGTTTTGCCAAGAAAAATACTGAAGAGGATATAAGGCTTTACCTGGAGAAAAATTCTAAGGATTTTATCAATTATAAGGCTTCTCTTTTGATGGAGGAGGCGAAGAACGATCCTGTTAAAAAAGCCTCACTCATTCGCGACATGGTGAGCAGTATCTCCAAGATTCCCGATAATATTCAGCAGGAGGTATATGTGCAGGAGACTTCCCGTATTATGGATATTTCTGAAGAAGTACTCTTCACCACTCTGGCCCAACTCAGTGGGAAAACCACAGGGAAAGCGGCTCCAAAGAAAACAAAGCAGTTTGAAGTAGTAAGGGATGATGTTACGCCGCAACCTAAAGTTGATGAACTTTATATTCTTGAGCGAACAATAATTAGTCTATTACTTCACTACGGAATGATGGAAGAGGACTTTGAAGATCTGGTGGTAAAGGTGGATGATAAGGGTGAGATCTCGCTTGAGCCGGAAATGGTTAGGGCAAAAGTTCATGAAAAGATCTTCCTCGATCTACAGGAAGATGAAGTGGCTTTTGCAAATGAGCATTTTCAAAAGATCTATCAGCATGTGATCAAAAAATACAACGAGGAGGATGAATTTTCCATAGAAACCTTTGTCAATGAACTACCTCCCGAAAATGCTTCGGAAGTGACCAGTATTCTTATGGATGAAGAGCAGTACGTACTTCACGACTGGGAAAGGATGGAGATCTTTGTAAAGGGCAAAAAAGCTGAAATTGGTCGACTTGTAAATGAGACCATACTTTCTTTGCGAAGATATCTTGTCAACAAAAAGATCCATGAGCTCAACCGGGAAATAAAAGAAGTCCCGCCTGAAGAGTCTCCCGTTATCCTCCAGGATATCATGGATTATATTACTTTAAAAAAGGTGCTTTCCGGAAAGCTTAACCGGGTTATGTAGGCCTTATCTGCAACAGGCGTGACTGGTTGATAAGATCGGCCAGGTTATCTACCCGTAGTTTCTTGAGCAACCTTGTCTTATAGGTGCTCACTGTTTTTTCATTAATATCTAAAGCTTCGGCAATATCTTTATTTCTTTTTCCGGTGGAAAGAAGATTTAGCACTTCAATTTCCCTGGTAGACAGCTTTTTGTAGCGGGAAACAAGATTGTTGGATCTTGTGGTGCCGGAATTGATCTTTTCACTGATCTCCTTGTTGAGATAGATTCCTCCCCGTGCAACCTGGTGCACGGCCTCACTAAGGATCTCTGTAGATGCCGTTTTTGAAAGGTAAGCAGCAGCTCCGGCCTTGATGGCATTAAGCGCATACATTTCTTCGGGATGACAGCTAAGAATGAGGATCTTAGTGCCCGGGTTTTCGGATTTTATAGTTCTAAGGGCAGTAATTCCATTAATGTCGGGAAGATCGATCTCGAGGATCAGAACATCTGGATTCTTACTCTTCAAAGCTCTGAAAAGATCTTTTCCATTGGTAACTTTTCCTACTACTTCATACACTCCTTCCTTCTCTAAAAGAGAGGAAATTCCCATGCGGGTGATGGGATGGTGGTCTGCTATTAGAATCTTCGTCATTGTTTGAATTTTAGCACAAAGAATTTCATTCGCGGGGGTCTGGTAAAATTCTGATTGTTAGTTTTTAATAGTAAAATCAGGGGGAGAATGAAAGATAATGCCTTATTCTGTCTGAAAATAATTTTTTCGATTAACTGCAATTATTTCAGGTGAAGAGGAATTTCGCAAACAGGGATGGGTTCCATCTTGTGCTTGTTTGCACTATGCCTCGTTTTATATATCCTGAAGACTTCCTGCTGTCTTCCTGAAAAATCATCTTCTGTTCTTCCTTTTTCGGCTTCTTTCATTGCCCACTCCAGTTCATCATAACTTGCACCAATCTGGTCCTCGTCACTACGGCTATCCCCAAATAATCCGTCGGTTGGCGCGGCCACTACGATGCTGTTGATCACGTCCATTTCCCGGGCGATTTCATATACTTCACTCTTCATTAGATCGGCAATTGGGCTAAGATCTACGCCGCCATCACCGTACTTGGTAAAAAAACCCACTCCAAAATCCTCCACCTTGTTGCCCGTTCCTGCCACCAAATAGTTGTGTAAACCGGCAAAATAATATAAGGTGGTCATTCGCAACCTGGCGCGAACATTGGCCATGGCAAGGTGCAACTTAGGACTCGCTTCTACTTCCGGGACTGTTTCACCAAAGGTGTCAAAAGTCCTGGTAAGATCCACCTGTACATCGGTCACGTTGGCAAACTTCTTCTTTAAACCTGCAATATGCTCCTGGGCTCTGGTCACCTGGTCCCGGGACTGATGAATTGGTAATTCCACACATAAAGTTCTCATCCCTGTCTTGGCGCAAAGTGCAGAAACAACTGCAGAATCCACTCCGCCACTCACTCCAACTACAAAACCATTCATTTTGGCATTTGATGCATATTCTTTAAGCCAGTTGACAATATGGTCGATAACCTCTTTAGTTTTCATAATAGTTGGTTCGTTTGTAGCGGAAATAATATCTTTGTTAACAAATATAATCCTTCAGCTAATTTTCACGAAATAGCCCGCGTTAAACCATTCTTAATTTGCATATGCTTAAAAAGATCTTGTTTTGTTGCCTGCTTTCCGCTTTTATCTCTTGTGCTGAAGATGATGGTAGAGAAGAGGAAATAGCTGCCATTCCAATAGAACTGGAGATTGACAGATTTGATCAAAGGTTTGCTAATGCAACGGCCGACAGTCTGCCTGCTCTAAAAAGGGAATTTCCGTTCCTTTTTCCGAGGCAGTATCCAGATATCCTGTGGGTGGAGAAAATGGAGGATACCATTCAGCTGGAATTAAATCAGGCTGTGGCGGAGAAATTCCCTGACATTGAACAAACTGAAAGAGAACTGGAAAGGCTTTTTCAGCATATTAGATATTATTTTCCGCAGCGCAAGATCCCCAGGATCATCACCCTCACTTCAGATGTAGATTACCGCAACCAGGTGGTGTGGGCAGATTCTTTGATGCTGGTGGCTCTCGATACCTATCTGGGAATGGATCATCCCCTGTATATGGGCGTACAGGATTATATCAAAAAGGAAATGCGGAAAGAGCAGATTGCTGTAGATGCCGCCGAAGCTTTTGCCCAAACTGTAGTTCCCCGACCGGCTTCCCGCAGTTTTCTCGCACACATGATCTACTACGGAAAAGTTCTTTATCTAAAAGATCTTCTACTGCCGTTTAAAACAGATGCGCAAAAGATGACCTATTTGCCCGAAGAAATGAATTGGGCCGAAGCTAATGAGGACCAGATATGGAGGTATTTTGTTGAGCGGGAATTGTTATATTCTTCAGATAATGATCTGCAGACAAGATTTCTATTTCCGGCGCCTTTTTCAAAGTTCTTCCTTGAACTTGATGCTGAAGCTCCGCCGCGTTTAGGGCAATTCATAGGTTGGCAGATCGTAAAGCAGTACATGGAAAAGAATGGTGTTCCTGTTGATGAAATGATACAGGCAAATGCAGAAACAATATTCAAACAGTCAAAATATAAACCAATAAAATAATGGCTATAACAAAGAAATCAAATATCAATATTAAAGTTTCATTAGATGAGAACCGTGTGCCCGAAGAGCTTCACTGGAGCGCTGAAGATGGAGGGGTAGAAAACCAGGAGGCCAAGGCGATGCTCCTTTCTATGTGGGATGCCCAGCAAAAAGAGACTTTAAAGATCGACCTGTGGACAAAGGATATGCCGCTGGATGATATGAAAATGTTTTTTCATCAAACGCTGGTGACCATGAGTGACACCTTTTATCGTGCAACCCAGGATGACAAGATGCGGGACACCATGAAGGATTTTTGCGATTTCTTCGCCGAGAAGATGGAGATAAAAAAGTAATGTTCAGTTGTCGGTGATCGGTGGTCAGATGAATGGAGTGTTTTTCTTAAAAGATGACTCTCAAAAATGACATTTTTGGAAGGTATTTTTTGAAAGCTTTTGAAGGGGGATTTAATACCGAACAGAAAATCCGGACAATCACCTATTCCTCTGTCAGTTCGGGTGGTTTTCCAGCTGTGGCGCAGGTGGAAAGCTGTATTGAGTAAAAAGAGATTGTAAATTCCCGTCCTTCTCGATACAAAATTTTCCTCGCTCTCGTTCGTACAATTTTACTCGAAGTGACGGTATGCTTTTTCTCCGAACTCCGAACTCTGGACTCCAAACAAGTTCCATATACTCGTGGCGAAAAAAAAGCACCTTCAAAAAAGACATTTTGGAGCTTTTATCTTAGGAATCTTAAAAGCAAATTTTAGCTCTTAGCTCCGAATTTTGAACCTTGAATCAGTTCTGCGGAAGCAGATTTTCATTAATACCCTGAATAAACTCAAGAACTTCTTCCCTTCCTTTTCCACTAGCTGAGGAGGTTACGAAGTATTGAGGCATCTCTGTCCAGGTTTGAAGCATCTCTGCCTGGTAGTCATTGATGTTTCTTTCCAGGGCTTTAGGTTTCATCTTGTCTGCCTTGGTGAAAATAATGCAGAACGGCACCTGATGTTCTCCCAGCCAGGTCATGAACTCCATGTCTATTGGCTGAGGTTTGTGGCGGCTGTCAATGAGTACAAAAGCACATAGCATTTGCTCCCGCTTCTCGAAATACTGGGTAATGAACTTCTGAAATGTCTTTTTAGCCGATTTAGAAACTCTTGCATAACCATAACCAGGCAAATCAACCAGATACCAGCTTTGGTTGATCAAAAAGTGATTGATTAGCTGAGTCTTTCCCGGGCGTCCAGACGTCTTGGCAAGGTCCTTCCTGTTTGTAAGAGAATTGATGAGGGAGGATTTCCCTACATTACTTCGGCCGATGAAAGCATATTCCGGGAGCTTGGTATCCGGACATTTCGCAACATCAGAATTGCTGATAACAAATTCGGCCGACTTGATCTTCATGATAAAATTTTAATACTTCCGGGCGGTAAGCCATCGGAAAAGGATCTCGTTGAAAGCGTCGGGATGTTCCATCATTGCTGCATGACCGCACTTTTCGATCCAGTAAAGATCGGAGTCGGGCAGGAGGCGGTGGAAATCTTCGGCAACTTCCGGCGGAGTTACATTGTCATTTCTTCCCCAAATGATACAGGTGGGAGTTTGCATTTTTGGAAGGTCCTTAGACATGTTGTGGCGAATCGCACTCTTGGCAATTGCTAATGTCTTTATCAGCTTATTGCGATCATTCACTGTTTCATAGACATCATCCACAATTTCTTTGGTGGCTACCTTAGGGTCGTAAAATACATTTTCGGCTTTCTTGCGAATGTATTCGTAATCTCCCCTTTTGGGATAGCTTTCTCCCATAGCGCTTTCGTAAAGACCGGAGCTTCCGGTGATAACAAGCGCTTTTATGCACTCAGGATATAACTTGGTGCACAGCAAGGCGATGTGACCGCCCAGGGAATTCCCCAGGAGAATAGACTGTGAGAACTTTTTATGATCAATGAACTCTTTAAGGTATTTCGCAAAAGTTGCAACACTCGTCTTTAGCAGGGACAGTTCGTACAAGGGTAGCTTCAGCAAGATCACTTTGTAGCCGTTCTTCGGGAAAAAATCAAGGACGCCTTCAAAATTGCTTAGTCCTCCCATTAAACCGTGCAGAATAATTATAGGTGTTCCTTCACCTTCCTCTACATAACTGAATTTACCTTCTTCCCTTAGATTATTTTCCATTGATGCCTTTGCTGTTAGCTTCGCAAATATAATGATTTCCCCACAAGTATATCGATTTTACAGAAGCTGCCATAATTTTCGGGCGGGGAAATTTCACATTTCTGCTGCTCAATCGTTTTCATTTTTAAATTTTTTTTTAACAAAATGATCTTACAACTAAATCTGCTTCAAGTAGTTGGTTTAACAGGTGCTGCTGGGAGGGGAAGTGGAAAATTTATCAACAATGTGGTAAAAAGTGGTAAAATGTGGTTTAAATTTCAATATATTTGAATCGTAAACTATAGAAGTGGTAAATCTCATTGGTACATATGAATGCAAGGTAGACGCTAAGGGACGGTTAATGATCCCGGCGCCTATGAAGAAGCAACTTGTGCCAATAATTCAAGATGGTTTCGTTCTTAAACGTTCTCTTTTCGGAAATTGTTTGGAGCTCTATCCCATGGCAAGATGGAATGAAGTAATGCAGGAGGTGGGAAAATTGAACCGTTTTGTGAAGGAGAATATGGACTTTATAAGAAAATTTACAGCTGGTGTTAAAATTGTGGAGGTTGATACTAACGGCCGACTTCTAATTCCGAAAGACCTAATTCGTATTGCCGGAATAAGCAAGGAGGTGGTGATCGCTTCTCCAATTGACATCATCGAGATTTGGGATAAGGACGAGTATGAAAAGGCGATCGATACGCCGCCTGAAGAATTTGCCGAGCTCGCTGAACGTGTAATGGGAAATAAAAGTAACGATGCAAATGAGCTACCATAATCCGGTCTTACTGGAAGAAACTGTTGACGGGCTGAATATTCAGCCTTCCGGCGTTTATGTGGACGTGACTTTTGGTGGTGGCGGTCATTCCCGTGAGATCCTGAATCGACTTGGGCCAAATGGAAAGTTATACGCTTTTGATCAGGATAAGGATGCTTTAGAAAATAAGATTGATGATGAGCGGTTTGTCCTTATCAATGAGAACTTTAGGTTCATAAAACGCTTCTTAAGGTTCTACGGAATCAAAAAATTAGATGGAATTCTGGGTGACTTTGGTGTTTCGTCGCACCAGTTCGATGTTGCTGAAAGAGGTTTCTCTACCCGGTTTGAGTCCAAACTCGACATGAGGATGAACCAGGGCAGCACTCTTAGCGCTTTCGAAGTGGTAAATAATTATGATGAGAAGCAATTGCGGGATGTGCTTTTCAATTATGGGGAGTTAAGAAGTGCGCCAAAAATTGCCCGCACCATAGTCTCTGCCCGTAAAGAAGAGGCAATAGCTACCAGTGAAAAACTGAAGGAGGTTTTAAAGCCGTTTTTACCTGTAGGCCGGGAGCATAAAGTACTTGCGCAGGTTTATCAGGCAATAAGAATTGAGGTGAATCAGGAGATCGAAGTATTGAAGGAATTTTTGCTGCAAACCGAAGATCTGCTAAAGCCGGGAGGAAGGTTAAGCCTTATTTCCTATCACTCCCTGGAAGACCGACTGGTAAAAAGATACATAAGGAGTGGCATGTTTGAAGGGGAGCCTGAAAAAGATTTCTACGGAAATATCTCTGTTCCCTTTCGAAAAGTGGGTAAAATGATCACCCCTTCTCCCGAAGAAATAAAGAGGAACAACCGTGCCCGAAGTGCGAGGTTACGTATAGCTGAAAGAATAGAGTAGAATGAAAGAGAGCTTTTACGACATCCTGAAAGGTAAATTTTTGATAAGCAATGACGCCTTTAACAACTGGCGTTTTATCCTTTTTTGCACCGTGCTGGCCATCTTTATGATAGGTAGTTCACACAGTGCAGAGCAAAAGGTCCATGAAATTGCAAGATTGAATGATGAGGTTTTAGAGTTGAGGACAGAGTTCCTTGACGGCAGGTCCAATCTCATGAAGCTCAAAATGGAATCGACCATAACAAAGAGGATGGCAGACAGGGGGATAAAACCTTCAGATGTGCCGCCAACCAAGATCATAGTTAAAGAAAAAGAGTAAGGCTCAATGGCAACTACCGAAAAGCACATATTGTACCGCATCTATGTTGTGGCAGGCTGCATGTTCTTGTTGGCTGTTGCTGTTGGCGTGAAGTTGCTTAATATTCAGATCGTGGAGGGGGAGAATTACCGGGAGATGGCAGAGGAGCGTACCTACCGCAATTTTGTTATTCCTGCCAACCGTGGGAATCTCTATGATGCCAATGGTAACTTACTTGCTACCTCAATTCCCAAATACGACATCAGGTTTGATGCAGTAACTGTTTCAGATAAGAATTTTCAGGAGAATGTAGGTCCGCTTTCAGAAGAGCTTGCAAAGATGTTCGGAGAGTCTTCTTCCCGTTGGGCGCAGAAGTTACGTTCAGCAAGAGCTAATAAACATCGTTATCTTCTTATTGCACGAAACCTAGGTTATTCAGAATATATCAAGATCAAGAATTTCCCAATGTTCAAGCTGGGTTCCAACCGCGGCGGAATTATAGTCGAACAAAGAACCGTTCGTGAACACCCGCTTGGAACTATGGCTGAACGTACCGTAGGTTATGAGCGGCAGGATGATAGTGGTTACTATACCCGGGTTGGTTTGGAAGGGGCATTTGGTCCTTACCTGCGAGGAAAGGAAGGTAAGCGTTTAAAGCAGCGAATTGCAAAAGGCCAGTGGAAACCTATAAGTGATAATAACGAAGTGGAGCCAAAGGATGGCTATGATCTTATTTCCACTATTGATGTCAAAATTCAGGATATCGCACATCACGCTTTGCTCAAGCAGCTTGAAAAATATGAAGCCGATCACGGTTCTGTTGTAGTAATGGAAACTGAAACGGGGGAGATCAAAGCAATATCAAATCTTGGTCGTACTTCAAAAGGCACCTATTACGAAAGGTTGAACTATGCCGTAGGCGAAGCCCACGAACCCGGTTCAACTTTTAAGTTGATGGCAATGGTCGTCGCTTTGGAAGATAAGGTAATTGATACAAGTACAGTTGTAGATACAGAGAACGGCCAAATGATCATTCACCGCCGAAGGGTACGGGATTCGAAACACGGTGGCTACGGAAAGATATCAGCAGGTAAGGCTTTCGAAGTTTCTTCCAACGTAGGGATAGTGAAACTCATTTATGAAAATTATAAGGACCAGCCGCAGAAATTCGTGGATGGACTTAAAGCCATGCATCTGGATGAAAGCCTGGGCTTAGCCATAAAAGGAGAAGGAACTCCATACATTCCCACGCCAGGAGATAAGACCTGGAGTGGATTGTCCCTGCCCTGGATGGCGTATGGTTATGGAAGTATACAGATCACGCCGCTGCAAACCCTCACTTTCTATAACGCAATTGCTAACGGAGGGGAAATGGTAAAACCACGTTTTATCAAAGAGGTGAAAGAGTGGGACAGGACTGTTGAGAAATTTGAGAAGAAAGTAATAGATCCACAGATCTGCAGTCCCGAAACTGTTGCAAAGGTGACCGATATGCTAAAGCATGTTGTGGAAAGGGGAACAGGACAAAGTTTGTATGAGCCAAATTTTTCTATGGCCGGAAAAACCGGAACTGCGCAAACGGAATACTGGAAAGAAGGCTGGGCACAGAATCCGCAGTACATCTCTTCCTTTGTTGGTTTCTTCCCTGTGGAAAATCCGAAATATTCCTGCATAGTGGTGATACATAAGCCAAACAACAAGGTGGGATATTATGGTGCAGATGTTAGCGGACCTGTCTTTAAACGAATCGCCCAAAAGATATACACAGACAACCCTGTGCTGGATGAGTTTGAAACTCTGGAGGTGATCAATCCGGAAATTGAAAAGAACTACGAAAAATATTTTGCCACAGCCAGGAATGAGCAGGAGGTGGTGCCAGATCTAAGAGGAATGCCAGCTATGGATGCTGTTTCTCTCTTGGAAAACCTGGGTGTGAAGTATGAATTATCCGGAAACGGAGAGGTGAGTCAGCAGTCGGTTCAACCGGGAACTGAAATAGCTGAGAACCTCGTGATAAAATTGAAATTGAGTTGAATTATTTAAAAGACATATTATACAGGGTTTCTTTGGAAGCGGTAGTTGGAAATACCAATATTGCTGTCAATGAAATTCACTTTGACTCCCGAAAAGTGGGATTTAATGACGTGTTTGTGGCAATTCGCGGGACCCAGACCGATGGTCATGCCTATATTGAGAAGGCTGTTGAACAGGGGGCGTTGGCTATTGTTTGTGAAGAGATGCCTGAGAAAACCGTGAACGGGATCACCTATGTAAAGGTTAAGAACTCACAGCAGGCTTTGGCTTTCATGGCTGATAATTTTTACGGAAACCCTTCAGAAAACCTGAAGCTTGTTGGAGTTACAGGAACTAATGGAAAGACCACAGTGGCTTCGCTATTGTATCAGCTTTTTACAAAAGCGGGATATAAGGTGGGATTGCTTTCTACAGTTCAGGTGTTGATCGCTGAAGAAAAATTCCCGGCCACACATACCACTCCCGATTCCCTTACCATTAATTCTTACCTGAAGAAGATGAACGAGGCAGGGGTAGAGTACTGCTTCATGGAAGTTAGTTCCCACGGGATCGCACAACATCGCACCACCGGACTCAAATTTTCCGGCGGGATCTTCACTAATCTTTCCCATGAGCATCTTGATTATCACAAAGACTTTGCGGAATACAGGGATGTCAAAAAAGCCTTTTTTGACCAGCTTCCTGCTTCAGCTTTTGCTTTGACCAATGGAGATGACAAGAATGGGCGGGTGATGCTTCAAAATACGAAGGCAAAGAAATACACTTATGCCTTAAAGTCTGTAGCCGATTACAAGGCACAGATCCTGGAGAACGGTTTCGGCGGAATGCTGCTGAAGATCAATGAGCAGGAAGTTTGGACAAAGCTTATCGGAAACTTTAATGCCTATAATGTGCTGGCAATCTATGCTGCTTCAGAATTACTCGGATTAACCACTCTGGAAAGTCTTAAGTACATCAGCGAACTTAATGCTGTAAGCGGAAGATTTCAGTATTACATCTCAGATAATAAGATCACTGCAATAGTTGATTACGCACATACACCCGATGCTTTACAAAATGTGCTGGACACCATTAACAGCATCAGGACCAAAAATGAGGAATTGATCACAGTTGTGGGTTGTGGTGGAGATCGTGACCGCTCAAAAAGGCCAAAAATGGGTCACATTGCTTCAGCATTGAGTACAAAGGTGGTTTTTACAAGTGATAATCCCCGCACAGAAGATCCCGATAAGATCATTGAAGAAGTGGAAGCAGGGGTAGAGCCTCAGAATTTCAAGAAAGTAATGTCAGTTACAAACAGACTTCAGGCTATTAAAACCGCCTGCCAGCTGGCAAATAAGAATGATATCATTTTGATCGCCGGGAAAGGACATGAAACCTATCAGGAGATCAATGGAGTAAGAAAGGATTTTGACGATTTTAAGATCGTAAGTGAATATTTAAAAGAACTAAAAAAATAATCTCTTCCGGAGAAGAAGCTAAAGCATATGTTATACCATCTGTTCGAATATCTTGAAGATGTCTATACCTTTCCCGGGGAGAGACTATATCAGTATATCTCCTTTAGATCGGCTGTGGCGATCATTCTTTCGTTGGGTATTTCGACCATTTACGGTAAGAAGATCATCAATTTCCTTCAAAAGAAGCAGATTGGAGAGAGTGTAAGGGACCTTGGGCTGGAAGGTCAAACTCAAAAGGCCGGAACGCCAACCATGGGAGGGTTGATTATCATCATTGCAACGCTAATTCCTGTGTTGCTGGTGGCCAAGCTTAATAACATCTATGTGATCCTGTTGATAGTGACCACCCTTTGGATGGGTGCTATTGGTTTCCTGGATGATTATATCAAAACCTTCAGAAAAGATAAAGAAGGCTTAAAAGGCATTTTTAAGGTGGTAGGACAGGTAGGTCTTGGTCTTATTGTTGGAGCTACCATTTATTTTCATCCCGATATAACCATTAATGAGAATCCGCAGTTGCCGGGAAGTGTACAGACGGTAGAATTGATCTCTTCAGCAGAGAATCCTGTGACCACCTCTAAGGAGGAGAAGTCGACCAAAACAACAATTCCATTTGTGAAGAACAACGAGCTGGATTATGCCGATCTAATCACCTGGATCAATCCTGATTATGCTCAGTATGCCTGGTTGATCTTTATTCCAATCGTGATCTTCATTGTGACAGCGGTCTCCAATGGAGCCAACCTTACTGATGGCATCGACGGTCTCGCAGCCGGAACTTCAACTATTATTGTACTAACGCTTGGGATCTTTGCATGGGTTTCCGGTAACATCATATTTTCTGATTATCTCAATGTCATGTACATCCCCAGAACAGGCGAGATGACGATTTACATTTCGGCTTTTGCGGGAGCTTTGGTAGGTTTTCTCTGGTATAATACTTTTCCTGCGCAGGTTTTCATGGGAGATACAGGGAGCCTTACCATTGGCGGAATTATCGCTGTTTTAGCTCTCGCCACAAGAAAAGAATTACTGATCCCAATTTTGTGTGGGGTTTTCCTTATCGAAAACCTTTCTGTAGTAATGCAGGTGGGCTGGTTCAAATATACCCGCAGAAAATATGGAGAAGGAAGAAGGATCTTCCTGATGTCGCCTTTGCATCATCATTTTCAAAAGGCAGGATTTCATGAAAGCAAGATCGTAGTAAGGTTCTGGATCATTGGGATCTTCCTTGCGATAGTAACTATTGTAACTCTCAAGATTCGATAATGTCGACAGAAACAAAAAACAGAGACCGCAATTTCCTCGTCATCCTTGGCGGAGGTGAGAGCGGCGTGGGTACAGCCATCCTTGGAAAGAAGGAAGGCTTCCGCACTTTTGTTTCAGACAAAGGCAAGATCAAAGATCATTTTAAAGCTCAGCTAAACTCACATGAAATAGACTGGGAAGAAGAGAATCATTCCGAAGAAAAGATCTTCAAAGCCGACCTGGTAATGAAAAGTCCGGGTATACCTGACGATGCCCCCCTCGTCAGTCGGCTGAGAGGAAAAGGAATTCCTGTTATTTCTGAAATTGAATTCGCCTACGGCTTTACCAATGCGGTGCTGGTAGGAATTACAGGGAGTAACGGAAAAACCACCACCACCATGTTCACACACCACCTGCTTAAGGACGGTGGATTGAATGTGGGAATGGCCGGAAATATTGGGCAGAGTTTTGCCAAACAGGTGGCAGAGACCAAAGCAGATCATTATGTGCTGGAAATTAGCAGTTTTCAGTTAGACGGGATAGAAGATTTCAGGCCGCATATTGCAGTATTGACCAACATAACCCCAGATCACCTGGACCGTTACAGGCATGACTTTAACCAGTACATCGCCAGCAAGTTCAGGATCGTAAAGAACCAGACAGACCAAGATTATTTTATATATGATGCCGATGATCCCGTGATCGCGAAATGGCTTAAAGAAAATCCAATACAGTCCCAAAAAATGCCTTTTTCACTCCGGGAGGAGTTTGAGAAAGGAGCTTTTATAAAAGATGAACAACTTATTATTCGTACAGATAATTCAGAATTGACCATGCCAACATCCAATTTAACCTTAGAAGGAAAACACAACGCCAAGAATGCGATGGCCGCAGCTACTGTTGCACAATTATTACGCATTAGAAAAGAAACTATAAGACAGAGCATGGAGAGTTTTCAAGGGGTGGAGCACCGTCTTGAAAAAGTGCTTAAAATAAACAATGTGCAGTACATCAATGATTCCAAAGCGACCAATGTGAACGCGACCTATTATGCACTTGAAAGTATGGAAGCTGAAACCGTGTGGATCGTGGGTGGTGTAGATAAAGGAAATGAATACGCCGAATTACTGCCGTTGGTGAATGAAAAGGTTAAGGCAATCGTTTGTCTTGGAGTAAATAATGAGCCTATCCTGAATGCATTTGGAAATTGTGTGGATCTTATTTTCGAGACCCGCTCAATGGAAGAAGCTGTGCAGCAGGCTTACAAAATTGCAGAGAGAGGGGATACCGTTCTTCTTTCACCTGCATGCGCAAGTTTTGATCTTTTCCAGAATTACGAGGACAGAGGTCGTCAATTCAAAGAGGCGGTAAGGAATCTTTAAAAATACAGGTGTCAAAAAGGGAATAAATGACAGGATTTTTTTCAAGGATAAAGGGTGATAAAACCATATGGGCTTCGGCAGCATTGCTGGCGATCTTTTCGTTCCTGCCGGTGTACAGCGCCAGCAGTAATCTCGCCTATCTATATGGCGACGGGAGCACCCTGCCTTATCTTGTCAATCATTTCATTCACCTGTTCCTGGGCTTTGTGATCATGTTCTTTGTGCACAAGGTGCCTTACCATTATTTCGTGGGCCTCTCCATAATTACGCTTCCCTTGTTGATCCTGTTGCTGTTGTTCACGGTATCCCAGGGAGTAGTGATCGATGGAGCCAATGCGAGTAGGTGGATCAATATTCCAATCCTTAATAAGACCTTTCAGCCTTCGACTCTGGCTTCTGTAGTGTTGTTGACTTATGTAGCCAAATACATGGCAAAGGTCAAAGACAAAGAATACACCTTTAAACAAACTATAGTTCCGCTGTGGTTGCCTGTAGCAGTAGTAATGGGGCTCATTTTACCGGCGAACTTTTCGACCACGGCCATTCTTTTCCTAATGGTCCTGCTGGTGACCTTTATAGGCGGGTATCCTTGGAAATATTTGCTGGCTATTGTTGGTGCGGGTATAGTAATGCTCAGTATCTTTATGTTGACAGCCAAAGCTTTTCCCGGGCTGTTCCCCAACCGCGTTGACACCTGGATTAGCAGGGTAGAGAATTTTACAAATGATGAGGTTACTGAAGCCGATTATCAAATAGAGAAAGCGAAGATCGCAATTGCCAGTGGCGGAGTTACAGGACAGGGAATTGGGAAAAGTGTGCAGAGAAACTTTCTTCCACAATCTTCTTCAGATTTTATTTATGCCATCATTGTCGAGGAAATGGGGCTCATTGGAGGGATTGGAGTGATGTTCGCATACCTGTTGCTCTTTTTTAGAATAATTATTGTGGCTACTAAAGCAAATTCGGTCTTTGGAAAATTACTTGTGATAGGTGTTGGCCTGCCAATAATTTTCCAGGCACTGGTAAATATGGCTGTGGCAGTAGAATTGTTTCCGGTGACGGGGCAAACTTTGCCGCTAATTAGCAGTGGTGGTTCTTCCATCTGGATGACCTGCCTGGCGCTGGGAATGGTGCTGAGTGTAAGTGCGAAACGCGAAGAGGAACTGCAGCAAATAGAAAAAGAAAATGATGCGGATGAAGATAATCCGCTGGAAATATTAAGCGAGGCAATATGAAAAATCAGTTAAGAGTGATCATATCTGGCGGAGGTACGGGAGGACATATTTTCCCGGCAATTTCTATTGCCAATGAATTGAAGCTTCGGTATCCCACCTGTGAAATATTGTTCGTAGGTGCCGAGGATAAAATGGAAATGCAAAAAGTTCCTGAGGCTGGTTACAAGATCGAAGGTCTATGGATCAGTGGCTTTCAACGCAGAATGACTGCCAAAAACCTGCTTTTCCCGGTCAAGCTTGTGAAGAGTCTGTGGAAAGCACGGGATATTATTAAAAAATTTCAGCCCGATGTGGTAATTGGAACCGGCGGATTTGCCAGCGGACCTTTACTGCAAATGGCGAACAGGGAGAATATTCCCACCTTGATCCAGGAGCAGAATTCCTATCCCGGAATCACAAACAAACTTTTAGCTAAAGGCGCAAACAGCATCTGTGTGGCCTATCCCGATATGGGAAGGTTCTTTCCCGAAGAGAAGATCGTGCTTACAGGAAATCCTGTTCGGCAGGATCTGCTAAATGTCGATAAAAAAAGGGAGGAGGCGCAAAAGTTCTTCGGAATCGAGCCGTCAAAAAAGACAGTTTTAGTTCTTGGCGGAAGTCTTGGTGCACGAAAAATAAATCAACTGGTCGAAGACAACCTGAAGGAGTTTGAAAAACACGACCTGCAGGTACTATGGCAAACCGGAACGCTTTACTTTGATGAGTATAGCAAGTACGCAGAAAAGAAAGACATACAAACTTTCGCCTTTTTGAAAAGGATGGACCTGGCTTATGCTGCGGCAGATATTATCATCTCCCGTGCCGGTGCCGGAACAGTTTCAGAATTGTGTATAGTTGGGAAGCCGGTGGTATTTATTCCGTCGCCGAATGTGGCCGAAGATCACCAGACCAAAAATGCGATGGCAGTAGCCGAAAAAGATGCTGCAGTGATCCTTTCCGAAAGTCATTTGGAGCAGGGCTTCAGGTCGATATTTTTTCCGCTGGTGGAGTCAGATGAGAAGATGAAGGATCTCGGCAGGAATATCAAGAAGCTGGAGAAGCCGAATGCAACGGCGAATATTGTAAATGAAGTTGAAAAAATATTGAGAACCTGGCCATAATGGGGCACTACGATAACATACAGAACATTTATTTTATAGGCATCGGCGGGATCGGGATGAGTGCCCTCGCCCGGTATTTCAATGCTGCCGGAAAATATGTTGCAGGTTACGACCGCACCCATTCAGAACTTACCCGTGAGCTGCAAAAAGAGGGGATAGAGGTAATCACTTCAGAAAAAGTAGAGGACCTTCCAAATGCCATTTTAGAGGACAGAGAATCATTGATCGTTTATACACCTGCAATTCCGCAGGAACATGCGCAGTATTTGCATTTTACAGCTGATAGCTACACCATGGAAAAGCGGGCTGCTGTGCTGGGAAACCTTACAAAAGGCCATTTCACACTTGCGGTTGCGGGAACTCATGGCAAAACAACCACCAGCACTATGCTGGCACATTTACTGAAGGAAACGGGTAGTGAAATAACTGCATTTTTGGGAGGTATATCCGAGAATTATAACTCCAACCTTATCCTTGACGGAGACCAGGCGATGGTAGTGGAGGCCGATGAATTTGACCGGTCTTTCCTCAAACTTTCCCCTAATCTTGCCGCCATCACCTCAATGGATGCCGATCATTTAGACATCTACGGGGAAGATGCGCAGATCAAAGAATCTTTTAAGGCCTTTGCAGCCCTCGTACCTGAGGACGGGAAGCTGTTCTTTGCAAATGGTTTACCCCTGTTGGGAACCTCTGTAGGAGTTGATGACGACGCCGATATTGCGGCAGTGAACATAGGTGTCAAAAATGGCAGTTATCATTTCGATTTAAAAACAAAAGAAAAAACATACAAAGGCTTTGAATTGAGCCTTCCGGGAAAACATAATTTACAGAATGCAGTCACAGCTTTGGCAATGGCAATGGAGTTCGGTGCCCCCCCCGAGCTCCTTGCTAATGCTATAGCTTCTTTTAAAGGCGTGGAGCGCAGATTTTCTTACCGTATCAAGCGGGAGGATCTTGTGTTGATCGATGATTACGCGCATCACCCTGCCGAGATTGCGGCAATTCATCAGGCCGTTAGGGAAATGCATCCGGGGAAAAAGGTTTTGGCGGTATTTCAGCCACACCTCTTCAGCCGTACTCGGGATTTTGCTGAAGCTTTTGCTGAAAGCCTCAGCCTGTTCGACGAGCTGCTGCTGCTGGATATTTACCCGGCACGGGAGAAGCCTATTGAGAGAATTACTTCAGAATGGCTGCTAAAGCTTGTTAAAAATGACAAAAAACAGCTGGTTCAAAAAGAGGAACTTTCCGAAGTAATAAAAACTAAAAATGCTGAGGTAGTGGTGCTTATGGGAGCCGGTGATATTGGGGAAGAAGTAGAGAAAATACGTAAAGAACTGAGCGGTGAAAATTAACTGGAATTACATAAAAACATTCTTGCTCATTGGCGTAGTGTTCTTTTTATTTGCATTCGCCGAAAAACGCAACAGCGCAAGAGTTCTTTCCGAAGTAAATCTGCATTTTACCAACAGCGAAAACCTGTATCTCACTGAAGAAGCGGTTAATAAATTGTTAATACAAAAT
This sequence comes from Salinimicrobium sp. CAU 1759, assembly GCF_054482715.1. Lineage (NCBI taxonomy): Bacteria > Pseudomonadati > Bacteroidota > Flavobacteriia > Flavobacteriales > Flavobacteriaceae > Salinimicrobium > Salinimicrobium sp. CAU 1759. The sequence goes on from NZ_JBTLRK010000001.1 coordinate 1,259,069, forward strand.
GAGGTAAGGGCTAAGAGCATAGGCAAAGAAACTTTAGATTTGAGTAGGGTGGAGACTCTGCTGGAATCTCATGAAATGGTTGAAAATGCTGAAGTTTTTCTCACTGTAGACGGAAAAATGGGAGCCGAGATCACCCAACGGAAACCTTTGGCAAGAGTGATGGCCAGTGCGCCTTTTTACCTTGATAGACAAGGACTTAAGATGCCGTTGTCGCAATACCATTCCGCAAGGGTGCCATTGGTGACCGGGGTAAATGAAGAACAGCTGAAGGAAGTGCATCCACTTATGGATTTCATCAATAACGATGAATTTCTAACGCGGCATGTGACGGGAATTAACCGTGCTTCTAACGGTAAATATGAGATTCACCTTAGGAAGCTCGATTTTGTGGTGGTGTTTGGTGAGGTGAAAGACATAGAATTAAAATTTAAAAATTTTAAAGCTTTTTATCAAAAGGCACTAAAGGATAAAAAGCTTGACGCATATCAAAAAGTGGATCTACAATTTGGCGACCAGGTTGTATGCACTAAAAAGTAAAGTATGGAACAAAACGACATCGCAGTAGGATTAGATATTGGTACTACTAAGATCGTAGCCATGATTGGCCGTAAAAATGACTACGGCAAAATGGAGATCATTGGAATAGGAAAGGCGAAAAGCCTTGGGGTTCACCGCGGCGTGGTGAATAATATCACCCAAACTATTCAATCCATTCAGCAGGCGATACAGGAGGCGGAGGCAGATAGCGGAATGAAGATCAAAGATGTGGTGGTAGGTATAGCCGGCCAGCACATTCGCAGCTTACAACACAGCGATTACATCACCCGTCCCAATCCCGATGAGGTGATCGACGCAACAGATATTGAAACACTTTGCAACCAGGTTCATAAACTGGTAATGCTTCCGGGGGAAGAGATCATTCACGTATTACCTCAGGAATTTAAAGTTGACGGGCAGGCAGAGATCAAGGAGCCAATAGGAATGTACGGTGGTCGTTTGGAGGCGAATTTCCATGTAGTAGTGGGGCAGGTTTCTTCCATACGAAACGTGGGAAGATGTGTGAAGAGTGCCGGATTGGACCTTTCGGCAGTTACTTTGGAGCCGCTTGCATCTGCAAATGCAGTGCTTAGCCAGGAAGAGAAAGAAGCCGGGGTTGCTCTTGTCGACATAGGAGGAGGAACAACAGATCTTGCCATTTTTAAAGATGGAATCATAAGACATACTGCAGTTATTCCTTTTGGTGGAGGTGTAATTACCGAGGACATCAAAGAAGGCTGTTCGATCATAGAAAAGCAGGCAGAGCTGTTGAAAGTGAAGTTTGGATCGGCCTGGCCGGGAGAAAATAAGGATAACGAGATCGTTTCCATCCCCGGGCTTCGCGGCAGGGAGCCTAAAGAAATTACTCTTAAAAACCTGTCTAAGATCATTCACGCCAGAGTAGTGGAGATCATTGAGCAGGTTTACCTCGAGATCAAGAATTATGGACACGAGGAGCAAAAGAAGAAGCTTATTGCCGGAATTGTTTTGACCGGTGGTGGAGCCCAGCTTAAGCATATCAAGCAGCTGGTAGAATATATTACAGGGATGGATACCAGGATTGGATATCCAAACGAGCATTTAGCCGGAGATAGTGACACCGAAACTACAAGTCCTGTGTACGCAACCGCAGTTGGTCTGGTCTTGAACAGCCTGGAGATCAACAGCAAACATTCCTACATAGAGGAAGAACCTGAACAGGAAGAAGTGGCGGCAGGAGCGACACCTACGGCAGTTCCTCAAGAAGAGGAAGAAGAGCGGGAAGAGCCTACCACGGTAAGTCAGCCTCGCAGAACGATATTTGAAAAATGGTTTGAAAAGTTCAAGGATTTTTTAGACAACGCCGAGTAATAGGATCGGCGAGAATATAACTATGAAAAAGAAAGATAAAAGAAGTACGCAACCAGTAAAACAGAATTTATGAGCAGCACAGAATTCGGAAACATTACCTTCGATCTCCCCAAGAATCAATCGAACGTTATAAAAGTTATTGGTGTTGGTGGAGGCGGTAGTAACGCGATCAACCACATGTTCCAGCAAGGTATCAAGGGTGTTGACTTTGTGATATGTAACACAGATGCACAAGCCCTGGAGAACAGTCCTGTACCAAACAAGATCCAGTTAGGAGTAAGAGAGACCGAAGGTCTTGGAGCAGGGGCCGATCCTGAAGTCGGTCGCAAAGCTGCAGAAGAAAGTTTTGATGAGATAAGAGCACTTTTGGATACCAATACCAAAATGGTCTTTATCACCGCCGGAATGGGTGGTGGAACCGGAACAGGAGCTGCACCTATCATCGCCAAACAGGCTAAAGACATGGGGATACTTACGGTGGGGATCGTAACCAGCCCTTTTCTGTTTGAAGGTAAAACAAGAAATGAACAGGCACAATTGGGAGTTGAGAACCTGCGCAAGCATGTAGACTCACTAATTGTGATCAACAATAATAAACTTAGAGAGGTATACGGAAATCTCGGATTTAAAGCAGGATTTTCAAAAGCTGATGAAGTCCTTGCAACTGCTTCCAGAGGTATTGCCGAAGTAATTACCCACCACTACACTCAAAACATTGACTTGCGGGATGCTAAGACCGTTCTTAGCAATAGTGGTACAGCCATAATGGGATCTGCGCAGGCATCGGGAGGAAACCGTGCCCAGGATGCCATTTCCAAGGCACTGGATTCGCCGCTGCTTAACGACAATAAAATTACAGGTGCTAAAAATGTGTTGCTGCTTATCATTTCTGGTTCCGAAGAAATTACTATTGACGAGATCGGGGAGATCTCAGATCATATCCAGGCAGAGGCCGGCCACAGCGCGAACATCATCATGGGTGTTGGGGAAGATGAGAGCCTTGACGACGCAATTTCAGTTACTATTATTGCTACAGGTTTTGACGTGGAGCAACAAAATGACATTGTAAATACTGAAGCTAAAAAGATCATTCACACGCTTGAGGATGAGCAAAAAGCTGAACACGAACTTTCTCCCAGGAAAACTTCTTCAGCTTATGATGGACCAGCTCCTGCACCAAAAGAGGAAAAGAAGATCGTTCACACTCTGTCTCTAGAAGATGAAGATGTAGAGGAAGAGCCGGAGAGTAAGCCTTCCGCAGCCATAAGGGATATGGAAGTGCAGTTTGAAGAAGTGAAAGCTGAACAAGAGCCTGAATTTATTATTACTGAAAGTGTAAAGGACATAGAAGTTACAGAGCCGGAAGTTGTAAGCCCAGAACCCCAGGAGCAGCAGTTCATGTTCACTTTTGACTTGCCGAAGAACAATGCTTCAAAGGAGGAAGAACAAAAGACAGAGCGGCCGCAAATGCGAACGGAGGAGCAACAGCAGCCTGAGAAAGAACAGAGGATAATTCATACCCTTACTGATGAAATGGAGGAGAAAGCTGAGGCTAAGAAAGAACTTTCATCCCAAATGAAGAATACACATAACGGGATTACCCGTTATTCTTTAGACGATTATATGCAGGTGGAAGAGATGCTTAGAACCTCTGAGCCTGCTCCAAAGGCTAAACCTGAGATTGAGCCGGAGCTTAAGAAATCTCCGGAGCCTGTACAACCTCCTGTTTCAAAAGTTGCACCCAAGCCCGAAGAGAAAAAGCAATCTCCAGATGAGGAAGTTGATCCTTTCAACATCCCTATTAATGAAAGCCTGGTGAAAAGAACGGCTGAAAGAAGAGCCAAAATGAAGGAATTCAATTATAAGTTCCGCAATAATCTCACAAAGGTGGATGAGTATGAGAGACAACCTGCATACAAAAGACAGGGAATAGATCTTGATAGCTCAAAACCGGGAGAGGAAAAATTATCCCGCACCACCCTGGGTTCCGGTGAGGATGATGAGATAAGATTCAGGACCAATAATTCTTTTTTACATGATAATGTAGATTAAATAGTTCCCCAACTATTTCCTGACCCGAAGCCTGCCCCCCGGCTTCGGGTTTTTTGTTTAAAAGGTGGAAGTTTCCTGGCCATTCATTTTAAGTATTAAAAATAAAAATTTCACGTAGGTTAATTATCATCTTCAAATTCAGTATTTTAGATAAAATTTTTATCTCCCCCCTGACAGTTTTACCTGAAAGCTAATTCAGCAAAAAATAGCACCACGAAGTTCTCCGGATCTGGTAATGCTGGTCTCTGTCGCCCCCGAGACTACAGGGTCTGGTAATAGTTATAACTTGTATTCAATAGTCTCAATTATTCATAGAGGGATAATTGTGTAGCGTATGAAAAAGGGGGGCAAAACATATGTTGTGTTATTATTTTTCTTCTTTCTGGCTTGTGAATCGGTTCAGGAAGAAAGGTATCGTGAATTTGAGCAATCAGTTCCCTTAGCAGCTCCGGAAGTCATCTATCCAGGTGAATTTCAGGTAAATTATATAGCTGAATTTCCACCTCCAACATCTATCCTTATTTCATCCAAACCAGCGCCGACAAGAACGGAAGCTGATCATTTCTTCAGTATGAAAAATTTTAATACTGCAGATGGGCTGGCCATGAGCAGCTTATTGTGCGGCTTTAAAGACAGTAAAGGCAATTTGTGGTTTGGAACTAATGGGAACGGAGTAAGTATGTACAACGGTAAATCTTTTATCACCTTTTCCTCCGGATTCGGACTCATCCACAACTACATTCATAATGTTACTGAGGATAGCGACGGGAATATATGGTTCGGAACCTATGGAGGAGCTAGTAAATATGATGGAGTTCATTTCTATAACTATACTACTGAAGATGGACTTATTGATAACGATGTTCATGAGATATTGGAAGATTCCAAAGGAAACCTATGGTTTGCAACTATAAAAGGGGTGAGCAAATATGATAAGAATGTCCGGCAGTTTACTAATTATGGTAGCTCAACCGGCTTGAAGGATATCTTTATGGATGATATTTTAGAGACTAAGAATGGAGACATCTGGTTTTCCGGAAGGGGAGGAGTTTACTGTTATGATCCTGCTATTGACATTGCAGGGGGAGAAGCTTTTGTGGATCTTTCTGATATCCTGAAGCTACAGGGAGTGGGAGTAAACGAAATGCTGGAAGATGCTGAGGGGATCATCTGGATAGCTACAGAGAGATTTGTTGGCAGGTTTGATCCTTCAACCGGAGAGGTGCGGCATTATGATAAAAATGATGGATTGATCGATAACTACATTTTTAGCTGTACCGAAGATTCCAATGGCAATATCTGGTTTGGAACTAAAGGAGGAGCATCAAAGTTCTCAAAGACGACAGGTACTTTTATGAATCTTACCAAAGAAAATGGATTGGCCGACAATACTATTCGGAATATTACCTTGGACAAATCGGGCAGCCTTTGGTTTGGAACCTATGGTGGAGGGTTGAACAAGCTGGGCGGGGAAACCGTTGTGGAATATAAAATAAAGAATGGCCCTTCCTGGAAAGCCGTTTACGCAGTTTTGGAGGATCAAAACGCTAACATTTGGTTTGCCCCGTCCGATGGTGGCATAGTAAAGTTGGAACGGGCCTTAGAGCCGGGACAAAAAAACCGTTTTACGGCCTTTACTACTAAACAGGGACTTCCCGATAATACCTTTTTAAATATTGTTGAAGATCATGATGGTAATTTATGGTTTGCAAGTGATGAAGGTCTTTGCAGGTATGACGGAGAATATTTCACAACTTTTACAGAAGAACAGGGTCTACCAGATACAGATGTAACTTCCCTAACGGTGGACAGCAATGGAGATTTGTGGATCGGTACCTTTGAAGGAGGGGTTTCTATGTTTGATGGAAAAGCATTTAAAAACTTTGGTGTTCTACAGGGACTTGCACACAAAACTGTTTGGGATATTCTTCAGGATAAAGATGGGGTAATTTGGATAGCTACCCGCGGTGGACTTAGCCGGTATGATGGGAAGCGCGTGATGAACTTTTATGAGGAACAAGGACTCACAGATAACAAATTGTCCAGAGTCTTCCAGGATTCCAGGGGGAATTTGCTCGTTGGGAGTTGGGGTGGAGGATTGATGGTGATTCGAAAAGAAAGGCTTCAAAAATTTGAGTTTGAAGATCTATTTCAAAATGATGATTCAATATTTGAGAACTTCACTACAACCCAGGGGCTTTCTAATGATGTGGTATATACCATTCTGGAGGATGATGATAAAAATATAGTACTGGGAACCAACCGGGGTTTTACTCTCCTTAAGGCGGGAATAAAACCCGACTCTCCTATTGGTGACTCCGGAATAGAGAATTTCAACGAAAGAACAGGATATGCGATTAAGGATATTAGCAACAACTTTAGCATGGTAAAAGATAGGGATGGGAACTTCTGGCTGGGAACAGGGGATAAGTTTCTGAAATTCAATTACAGCAATATTTTAAAGGATACTATTCCACCTCCGCTATTCCTGGAAAATTTAAAGATCAGGAATGAAAATATAAGCTGGCACAGTGTTGCATGGGCCAGAAATGAAGAAAAACCTGTACAGGAAGACAGGACTGCGGCCTTTAAAACCAATGAGCTTCTTGTTTTTAATAAAGAACTTGACAAAAAGGAGCGGGACACCATGATCGACAGCTTTCAAAAAGTGAGATTTTCAGGAATTCTTCCCTTTTATCCGGTACCGGTGGAGCTTTCTCTTCCGTATTCACAAAATGATATAGAGATAGAATTTCTTGGTGTGGAAACTTCACGGCCTTCAATGGTGCAATACCAATACAAACTTGAAGGTTATGATGAGACATGGTCTCCCGCTAGCAGTACAGGCCTGGCCAGTTATGGGAATTTGCCCGAAGGAGAATATAATTTTGTAGTAAAGGCGAGAAACCCCCAGGGGGTCTGGAGTAAACCAGTAGATTATGCATTTGAAGTGAGGCCGCCATGGTATCGATCCTGGTATGCTTACATCACTTATGTATTATTATTTCTTATACTTCTCTATTTTGTTGATAAATATCAAAAGAAGAGAGTGCTTCTTAAAGAGAGACAAAAAGCAATGAAGCGGGAACTTGTACAGGCTCATAAGATTGAAGAAGCATATAAGGAATTAAAAGCGACACAAGCACAATTAATACATGCCGAAAAGATGGCATCTTTTGGAGAATTGACTGCGGGGATTGCACATGAGATCCAGAACCCACTCAATTTTGTGACAAATTTTTCTGACGTCAGTAAAGACCTAATTGAGGAAGTTGGGGAGGAACTGGGAAAGGGAAATCTCGAAGACGTCAAATTAATCATGGAAGATATTCGGCAGAACCTTGAATTGATAACCAGCCATGGAAAAAGAGCCGATGCCATTGTAAAAGGAATGTTACAGCATAGTCGCTCAAGCACCGGCCAAAAGGAGCCTGTTGATCTGAATAAATTAGTGGAGGATTCCCTGAGGTTAGCTTATCACGGATTCAGGAATAAAAATAAAAGCTTTTCGATAGAAATCACGAAAGATTATGACAGAAACCTGAAAAGCGTGTTAGCAGTTCCACAAGATCTGGGGCGTGTACTTATCAATTTACTTACAAATGCTTTTCACGCAGTTTTGGCAAAGAAAAGTAACGGGGAACTTTATAATGATAGTTATCAACCCCTTATTTCTGTTCAAACTCGGGGGGTGGGAGCAGAAGCAGTGGTGAGTGTATCTGATAATGGAACTGGAATCCCGGAGCACATCAGGGACAAAATATTTCAGCCTTTTTTTAGCACCAAACCATCGGGTGAAGGAACAGGCCTTGGGCTTTCTTTGTCTTCTGATATCGTAAAAACTCATGGGGGAGAACTTTTCTTTGAGACTGAAATAGGTAGTGGGTCTACTTTCAATATCCAGTTGCCGCTGGTAGGAGAAGTTCAAAGGGAGAAGCCATAAAAGATCCTCTGATAAGGTAATTTGAATACAATTTTGTGCTGAAGGGGATTCCTGCCTATCTTCGCAGGACTAACAAAATCCCAATTAAGATGAGTTTACAGGAAAAAGTGATGACCGAAATGAAAGCGGCAATGAGAGCTAAGGATAGCAATAAACTGGAGGCTTTAAGAGCTGTTAAAAGTGCAATTCTTTTAGCACAGACAGATGCTGCAGGTAGAGATGGACTGAGCCAGGATGAGGAGCTTAAGTTGCTTCAAAAATTAGTAAAGCAACGAAAGGAGAGCGCTGCTATTTATAAAGAGCAGGGAAGAGAAGACCTGGCACAGCCGGAGTTGGATCAGGCCGCAGTAATAGAAAGTTTTCTTCCCGAGCAGATGAGTGAGGAGGAAATTGAAAAAGAGATTGATAAGATAATTGAACAGACCGGCGCCAGTGGAATGCAGGACATGGGAAAAGTCATGGGTATGGCTTCACAGGAATTAGCCGGTAGGGCAGATGGAAAAACCATCTCCGGTATCGTTAGGAAGAAGCTTAGTTAGGATCATACCTACAATTTTCCTTAAAGTGGGGTTAAATCTACCAATTTTGACTTAAACCTATTCTAAAGTATTGAAGCACAGGGTTTTTCTTTCATATATTCGCCAATTGTAATAATCGGACCTTTAAAAGAATAGGGTCTATTAATTAAAAAGAAAAATTATGAAAAGATCAATAATGATTTTAGCTGTTTCTTCGATGATATTTTCTACAGTAATTTCTTGTAAAGATGCTGAAGAGAAGAATGAAGAAGTCATGGAGATGACGGAAATGGAAGAGTCTTCCATGGATATGAATGACAATATGAATTCTCTTGATACTACTATGGCTGGTGAGAAAGAACTTGAGAATACAGATCTTGTAGATTCAGGTACATACACAGGAACTGCTACAATTGTAGATTCGCAACAGGAAGAAGTTTATGTTCAACTGAATGATACTACCATCATTGAACTCTACTTCTCTAATGATACTCAAATCATGCGCAATGGGCAAACGGTGGACTTCGATGCTCTTAAACAAGGGCAGAAATTAGAAGTCCAGGTAGAAAGAAGTGGAGAGTCTTTAAAACCTATGAGAGTTTCAATTATTGGGGAGTCTTAAAAGTATTCATTATGTAAAATGATCCGCAGTGAGAGCTGCGGATTTTTTTTGTGGTTTAAACATTGGTTACAAATCGGCCTCATTTTTACTAAGTAATTGATAGAATACGGGATAAAGGAGGTTTAACTGGTCAACAAGTGCTTCTTCTAAAGTATAGCCTTTGTGAGAAGGTTTAAATAGTACTAATAGACTATTCAGTGATCGCCAGCCTTTGCATTCCCAATATTTATAAGGGAAATCTGTCCCTGGAGTATTGCTACTTTTGCCGGTTATTAGTTATGTAGTTGTTTAGAACTTCGCTTGATCAAAAGTATAAGCAGGATTTTATTTGAGTAAGAATTCTTATCTCAAGTGTCCTTATGAAGTCTAAAATTCCTTTAGATTTGTTTGGGTTTGGATTGAGCAAATCCTCCTGCTTTTCTCTTTTCCACATTACTGCGTTTCTTTTTCCATACTCCCGTAATCGATTACAATAAAAGGATTACGGTCCTCCTTTCAAAAAATATTTATAGATAAAGCAGTAATAAAACTCGAGCAAAGACTTCTGGCAGAAGACCTTTTAGCTATATTTTAGTAAAATCCTAATTTTCTATTAAATTTATCTATAAGAAAATTTGTTTTCATGATATAATTATCTAGGTTTGTGTAATCGATTACATTGTGAAATTGTCAATGTAACTCCTTTTTAATTTTCGCCTTAACAAGAAAAGTGTTTTTTAGGAGCTTAGACTGTCAATTTCATTTGCTCATTCTGTTATTTCATTCTAGCCATAATGAAAAAGTTGCTTTACAGGTCAAGTAATTTCTTGGTTAAACGAAATCGTTTGAGTTGAATATGGAGGAGCATAAGCTCTCAAAAATGATCAAATCTAAACCAAATTATTTTGTACTATGAATTCTAAACTAAATGAGCTGTCTTCGCGGGTATCTCTGTTCTTACTTGGTTTTTTCCTTCTGCTGGGAGCAGGGGCAAATGCTCAGGAGAGTGTTACTGTTAGCGGTACAGTAGTGGACGCCGAATCTCAGGAGCCTCTCCCCGGGGTGAACATCCTTGAAAAGGGTACTTCTAACGGAACAATGACCAACTTTGATGGGGAATATTCTATAGAGGTTTCCGGACCTAATGCTGTTCTGGTCTATAGTTTTATGGGATTTCGGCCTCAGGAAGTTAGGGTTAACGGAAGGAACAATATTAAAGTCGAGATGCAATTAGATCAAAATGCGCTGGATGAGGTCGTAGTTGTAGGTTATGGTACAGCAAGAAGATCAGATCTCACCGGTTCTGTTGTTTCTATTTCGGGAGAAAAACTTGATGAGCAGGCCAGAGCCAGTGTCGCAGAGACTTTGACAGGTAGACTGCCGGGGGTTCAGGTTTTATCCACTGAAGGTTCTCCAGATGCCGAGATCAATATTAGAATACGGGGTAATGGTTCCTTAACTCAGGATAGTTCTCCTTTAATTATAGTAGATGGTTTCCCGGTAGCCAGCATGGGAGATATTAGTCCTACAGATATAGCTAGTATCTCTGTTTTAAAAGATGCCTCCTCTACGGCTATATATGGTTCGCGGGGAGCCAATGGTGTTATTATCATCACAACTAAAGATGGTGTTAGTGGTAAGATAAGCGTGAGTGTCAATGCTTTTCACGGATTCCAAAAAATCGCAGAGACTATTGATGTTTTAGATCCTGCAGATTTTGTTAAGTGGCAGTATGAATATGCCTTATTAGATGATCCTGAGAATATTGATTCATACGAGAATTACTTCGGACTTTGGCAGGATTATGATCTCTATGTTGGCCAGGAAGGTAATAACTGGCAAAAACAGGTCTATGGAAACATGGGTGAAGTTCAAAGTCATGACATCTCCATTAGAGGTGGATCTGAAAAGGCGAGCTATAACTTTAATTACGCCCATTACGATGTTAGCACTATCATGATTGGTTCGGCCTACAAAAGGGATAACCTTGCATTGGCACTTAAGAGCCAGGCAGGTGAAAAGGTGGATCTTTCCTTTACCGTTAGATATTCAGATACTGAGATCGACGGGGGAGGGACAAATGAGCAGAATGAGATCTCTTCTGCAGATTCCAGATTGAAATATAGTGTACAGTATTCTCCTATACCTATTTCTGGTCTTACTACAACTAACACAGATGAGGCTTTGGCAGGTTACCTGGTAAATCCTTTCGTTGCAACTTCCGATAATCAAAGACAGCAATTGAGGAGAAATTACAATATGCTGGGAAGCTTTGGCTGGGACATAATGGATAATTTAAGGTTCCAATCGGATTTCGGGCTTGATTATAGAATTGAGCAGGATTACCGCTACTATGGAAGGTCAACTTATTATTCCAGGAACAGACCTTCTGCTGATAATCAGGGATTACCTTCACTTGTTTACAGTGATCGTAAGCGGGAAAGCTTTAGAAATGCTAATACACTTAATTATAATTTTGAGGAATATCTTGGAGAAGATCACAATCTGAAATTACTTCTTGGGCAAGAGATGATCGTCACCAATGATAACGAGGAGACTGCTGAGATACAGGGTTTCCCGAAAGATTTCGACTTTGAAACTACCAGGAAACTAACTACCCAGGGTATACCCCAGTCTGTAGATAATTTTTATCGACCAGATGATAAATTGTTGTCTTTCTTCGGCCGTGTGAATTATGATTTCAAGAATAAGTATCTCATCACAGCTACTTACAGGGCAGATGGTTCCAGTAAATTTTTAGGAGACAATCGCTGGGGGTATTTTCCATCGGCTGCAGTAGCCTGGAAAATGAGCGAAGAGAATTTCCTGCAGGATGTAGAATGGCTTGATGCGCTTAAGTTAAGATTGAGTTATGGTGAAGCCGGAAATAATAACATTCCTGCTGGGCAAACGGTTCAGAGTTTTCAGTCCAATACTACAACTTACCTAAATGGTATTCCAACCTACTGGTCTGCTTCAAGAGTACTTGCCAATCCTGATCTTAGATGGGAGACAACGGTAACGCAAAATGCCGGTCTTGATTATGAACTCATGAATGGCATGTTAAGAGGTAGTATTGAAGCTTATAAAAATGTCACGACAGACCTCTTGCTGGCCTTTAGGACTCCCGGTTCGGGATACGAATTTCAGTATAGAAATCTGGGAGAGATCCAGAACACAGGTATTGAAGGGGCAATAAATTACAACCCGATAATGGAGGAGGACTATGGACTTAGTTTTGCTTTAAATATGTCGGCAAACAAAAACAGGATCAACTCCTTAGGTTCCCTGGAAAATTATCAGGATTATTCCGGATGGGCATCATCAGAGATTGGAAGTGACTATGCAGTATGGGTGGGACAGCCTGTAGGAGCCATGTACGGTTACAGGAACGACGGTAGATATGAGGTTTCTGATTTTAACTACGATCCAGCTACAAATTCTTATACCTTAAAACCCGATGTCGTGGACGCTACAGATGTAGTAGGACAATTAATGCCTGGATCCTTAAAGCTAGAGGATATCAATGGAGATGGAGTTGTAGATATTAATGATAATTCCATCATAGGGGATGCCAATCCAGACTTTACAGGTGGATTTGTTATAGATGCTTACGCTTATGGATTTGATTTCTCGGCTGCTTTTAACTTTAGCGTAGGGAATGATGTTTATAACGCGAATAAAGTTCAATTTACAACTGCTAATGAAAATGGTCAGTATCGTAACCTAAGTGCTATTATGGCCGATGGGAACAGGTGGACAAATCTGAACCCGGAAACCGGACAGCTCATTACAGATCCTGATGCACTTGCGGCTGCAAATGCCAGCACCACCATGTGGTCGCCTTATATGCGTAATTACGTTTTTAGTGATTGGGCAGTAGAGGATGGTTCTTTTCTGCGATTGAATACACTTACTTTGGGTTATACCTTACCCGCGTCTCTGGTATCCAGAGCTAACCTTACTAAATTAAGATTTTACGCTACGGCAAATAATGTATTTATCCTTACCGATTATTCCGGTCTTGATCCCGAGGTTTCTACCAGAAGAAAAACTCCGCTTACACCGGGAGTTGATTATTCTCCGTTCCCAAGAAGTAGACAAGTGGTATTTGGGTTAAACCTTAATTTTTAAAAATTTAGATGAAAATGAAAAACTTAATTAAAATCTGTTCGGTACTTCTCCTTACATGCATGATGGCATCCTGTGAGGAAGAATTTATAGATGGAGATTTCCTTGAAGCTCCGGCAAAATCTACTCTTGATGAATCTACAATTTTTTCTACAGTAGATTTGGCAAAAGGAGCTGTGGATGGAATTTTAGAGCCAATGGGTCAGACAAATTCTTACCGTGGTCGATTTATTCCTTACTATGGCTTTAATACTGATGTAGAATATAATTATAGTGCCGGGGATGAAGGTACAGATGCAGATCTTGTTTATTACGATGCCAAGCCAACTAACTCAAGGATGAATACAGACAATAATGCCTGGGCTATGATGTATCAGGGGATCGAGCGGGCAAATATTGTAATTCGGGGTCTGAGAAACCATGGAAATCCTGAGCCAGGTAACGAATTTGGACAACTTCTGGGAGCTGCACTTACCTATAGAGCAGTATATTATGCCGACCTTATGAAAGCCTGGGGGGATGTTCCTGCTCGCTTCGAACCAATTACTTCTGCAACACTGTACTTACCTAAAACAAGCAGGGATACCATCTACAAAAAGCTTATTGCAGATTTAGGGGAAGCATCTACTTTGGTTGCATGGCCAAACGAAACCGCTGCCACCTCCTCTGTGGAGCGCATAAACAAAGCATTTGTAAAGGGACTGAGAGCCAGACTGGCCCTGGTGGCAGCAGGTTATCAACAGTATCCTGACGGAGTAAGAAGGAGTAACGATCCCGATCTTTCCGTTGACAAAATGTATCGTTTAGCACTTGATGAAGCAAGATCTGTCATTAATAGCGGTAGAGCACATTTAGAGCCTTCTTTTGAAACTTTTTGGAGGAAGTACAATAGGGAAGACATTAATGCAGGTGGAGAATCTTTATGGGAAATTCCTTTTGCAGATGGACGGGGACGGGTATTATTTTCCTTTGCCGTACGTCACCGGAGTGTAGACCAGTTTACCGGTCAGCCAAGAGGTGGTACCGCGGGACCTACACCAACTGTTTATTACGATTTTGATGAGGATGACACCAGAAGAGATGTCACCGCTGTGCCCTATCAATGGGGTGCTGCTGTAGACGGTGTTGCACAGCAGGAGCTAACTGGTATTGATATGTGGTATTTTGGGAAATATCGGTACGAATGGATGGATCGCTATGTAACCTCTACCAATGATGATGGTGTTAATCTTATTTATATGAGATATGCCGAAGTTCTCTTGACTGCTGCTGAAGCCGCCAATGAATTAGAAGGACCTGGTGCGGCAGCACCATATTTGAAGGAAATTCGTCGTAGAGCCTTTCCATCTGCACTTCATGCTGAAAAAGTAGATGCTTATGTAGATGCCCTTGGTTCTAAAGAAGAAATGTTCAAAGCAATTGTAGAAGAATACAAGTATGAATTCACAGGGGAAATGGATAGAAAAATGGATCTAATCCGTTGGAACCTGTTAAGTGAAAAGCTTGAAGAAGAAAAACAGGAGTTGGAGAATCTTGCAAACAGAACAGGAGACTACGCAAATGTGCCAACCACCCTTTATTATAAGTATGAAGATGATGGTTATACTCTTGATATCTATGGTTTAAACAGAGGGGAAACCGGTAATCCCGGACCTGAATATTCGGCATACCCATGGGATCAACCATTGGAGGAGATTCAAAATACCCTTGTCAAACCGGGAGTAGATCCTGATACTAGACAGTTCTGGCCAATTTGGCAGGTCTTCATAGATGCAAGTAATGGTCAATTAGTAAACGATTACGGTTACTAGAACCTAATAAAACGGAATAATTTATAAGTTATGAGAGTAAAAGATATCTTTAAGAGTTTACTAATAGCTATTCTGGTTGCAGTGACTGTCACAGCCTGCGATTATGATGAAGAGCTGATCGAAGAGCTTCCGGTAAACAGGGAATTTGCACCGGTTAATTTAAGAACCTTTGTTAGGAATCAGGTAAATGTAGAGTTGAACTGGACGGTAGACGAAAATGCAAACAGTTATATAGTAGAATTTGCTAATGATTCGTTGCAATTCAACAACATAGTAAAAACCCTTGAGGTGAAACCAAATGAGCTGCCAGTTCTGGTGCCTTTAGAAAGTGAAACCTTATATTCTGTTAGAGTAAAAACCATAAGTGACAGGGGGCTGGATGATTCCTCCTGGGCAGTAACCACCTTTAGAACCTTGACCGAACAAATCTTTATAGAAGGTCAAGATGGAGATATTAAGGCCAAGGAAGCTACCCTGCGATGGGTGCCGGGAAGTGATGTTACTGAAATAAGCTTAAGCCCGGGAGATATTACCTATACTATAACCCCCGAAGAAATGGCGAGTGGTGTAGCTACAGTTAGCGGTCTTTCATCTGAAACCGAATATACTGCCACTTTATACAATGGCACCAGTATTAGAGGTGTTATAAAGTTCACCACAGGCATTGACATTGGTGATGGAATATTAATTACTGCTGAAGATGATTTATTACAGGCTATAGCAGATGCCAGTGCAGGAGATATCCTGGTTCTTGAACCCGGTGATTATACTGCCCAAACTGGAACAGTAACTCTTGATAAATCCTTAACTATACGCGGTCTAAGAAGTTACGACAAACCACTCCTACAGCTGAATTTTGAAATAGTAGGAGGAGCAGATGATGTTGCACTAATTGATCTTGATCTCATGGGAATGGGTGAAGGTTCTTCAGAACTTCAGGATGTGGTGAGATATACCGGCCCCGGAAATTATAACTCTCTATTGATTAGTGGTAGTAATATCCATGACTATTCACGTTCTTTCATTGCAGGTAATGAGACTGATGCGATTTTACAGACCTTAACTGTAGAAAATAGTATTGTCTACAACATCTTTACTTCAGGAGGGGATTTTATAGATTTTCGAAATTCTGATGTGCTTAATATCAACCTCATAGATAACACGTTCTATAATGTTGCTCCGGGGAGGGACTTCATAAGAATGGATGCTAGTGGAACTTCTAACGATACAGGCTTGACTTCCAACATATTGATCGACAGTAACACAATTTATGCTGTTTCCGACAATGACAGTAGAAGATTGCTATATGTTCGTTTTGTTTCCAATGATGTAACAGTAAGGAATACTTTGATAGTGAATACAGCATCTGAAGGTTACGCAGATAGAGAGGGAATAGATGAATCGCCGACATTTAGTAATAACAATTATTTCAATGCACCGGGATTCTATGACACTAACCAGTATATCTTCGACGACAGCAGTTACACGACTTTAGATCCTGGATTTGTAGATCCATCAACTGGAGATTTTACTGTGACGAACCAAACAATAATAGACAATCAGGTGGGGGATCCTCGCTGGAGATAATATGGAATTTCAATAATAAATATGGGAAAGGGCCTGCATCATAAAGATGTACGCCCTTTTTTATTTCCCAAAGTGGTAACAGTTGAAACTTATCATGATCTAATTTCTGGATTATGACCTGGGGCATTTGATGTCAGAATGTAACAACTTGAGTTGCTTATTTAAACAACTCCGAAACCAGGATATGATACATTATAAACTTTAATCTTTTATGGAATGATGAAACGATTACACTTATTATGCCTTTTCCTCTTAATGGGGATTTTCGCAGGAGTTTCTCAGGAATCCTCAGATCTGCCCGATGTTTGGGATTTTGGAGCTACTCAGCTTGACGATTCTCAATTTAATAATCAGTTATCAGTTGAAATTATCAACTCATGGTATGATGAATCTATTACCCCGGGAACTTCAGGCCATACTTTGCCCGACTTCACTGTAGGTGATCTTAGTTTTACCGGGGGTGGAAGCGACCGTTTGAGAACTACCAATACGGCTCTTACCCGCTATGATGAAAATATTGATGAACACGAGGATTTTAAAGGTCGGGTCTATATTAATTCTTCGGGAGCAACAGGAAGATATTTCAGTCTCAATTTAGATGAGAATGATAAAGTAAGCATTTGGGCACTTACCCAGAATGGTACGGGAAACATCCATTTTGAGTATGTTGCCGATCCGTCCTTGCAGAATGAAGTAGTTGCTGTAGGAGAAGAGCTCACTGAACTGAATTTCGTTGCTCAGGCCGCCGGAACCTATCGTATTTATGATAGTAGTGATAAGCCGAGCTATTTCAGAATTATGCGAGAAAGCGGCACCGGTTCTGCAGAATCAGATAATGCTGAAGATGTATGGGACTTTGGTGCTACTCAACTGGATGCGTCTCAGTACAACAATCAGCTATCAGTAGAAATTATTAACTCTTGGTATGACGAATCCATCACGCCGGGAACTTCAGGACATACTTTGCCAGATTTTACTGTTGGAGATCTAAGCTTTACCGGCGGTGGAAGTGACCGTCTGCGAACCACCAATACGAATCTCACCCGGTATGACGAGAATATTGATGATCATGAAGATTTTAAAGGAAGAGTTTATATCAACTCCTCGGGGGCTGCGGGAAGATTTTTTAGTCTTGATCTGGAGGCCTATGATGAGGTAACGATTTTTGCACTTACCCAAAATGGCACGGGAAATATCCATTTCGAAAATGCTTCCGACTCCTCTATACAAAACGATGTGGTAGCAGTTGGTGAAGAAATTACCGAATTGAACTTTACCGCTAAAGCAGCGGGAACTTACCGTATCTATGATGATACCGATAAGCCGAGTTACTTCAGGATCCTTAGAAAAAGTGCAACTTTTGCTACAGTAAGTGGTAATGTTGATGTTGCAGCAGCTTCGGATATTCCTGCCGATTATCAAATCGTTTTCACCAACGAAAACGGTGATTCCTGGAGTTCTTCCCCTTCTGAGGGTGCTTATACTATAGAGGTTCCTGCTGGTTATACCTATGACATATCCTTAGAAGGAGCCGATGGTTACTCAATCATTGGAAGTACTAATATGCAGGTTTCAGAAAATACTGCTCTTAATCTTTTGGTTCAAAAGGATGGAGCTACAGGAAATGGATTACCCGATGTCTGGGATTTTGGAGCAACACAATTAGACGAATCTCAATTCAATAACCAGCTTTCCGTCGAAGTTATCAACTCCTGGTATGACGAATCCATAACCCAGGGAACCTCAGGTCATACCTTGCCAGATTTTACAGCAGGAGATCTTAGCTTTACCGGAGGTGGAAGTGACCGTCTGCGAACCAGCAATACAAACCTGACCCGCTATGACGAAAACATTGATGAATATCAGGATTTGAAGGGAAGAGTCTATATCAATTCTTCGGGAGCTACTGGAAGATTTTTTAGCCTTGAACTGAACGAAGATGATGAGGTCACTCTTTGGACCCTTACGCAGAACGGTACAGGAAATATTCATTTTGAATATGTAGCCGATCCGGACCTGCAAAATGATATTATTGCTGTAGGAGAAGAGCTTACAGAAATAAGCTTTATGGCTAAAGCTGCAGGTACTTATCACATTTATGATGACACAGATAAGCCTAGTTACTTTAGGATTGTACGTGATGCTGCGACCTACACTACTGTAACAGGTAACGTCGATGTGGCAGCAGCCGAGGGTATTCCGTCAGATTTCACTATAGTGTTTACGAATGATTTTGGAAAGACCTGGGAACTTCCTTTTACTACAGGAGGATCGTTTAGTGTGGTCCTTCCTGTTGGACACCAATATGAAGTTTCTCTGGATGGAGCTGAGGGTTATTCTATTGAAGGTAATGCAGGCCTCGAAGTAACAGAAAGTACTACTTCATTCGATATCAATATAGGTAAAGATCTGGTCTATGTAGAAGGGCTGCCAGATGTTTGGGATTTTGGAGCAACTCTACTGGACGATTCTCAATACAACAACATGTTGAATGAAGCCAGAATTAACTCCTGGTATGATGAATCAATTACTCCTGGAACCTCTGGCCATACCTTACCAGACTTTACAGCCGGAGATCTTAGCTTTACGGGAGGTGGAAGTGACCGTCTGCGTACCACCAACACCAATTTAACCCGATATGACGAGAACATTGATGAGTATGAAAATTTCAAAGGAAGAGTTTATATAAATTCCAGAGGTGCTACCAACCGTTACATGAGCCTGGAATTGGAGGAAGATGATAAGGTTACTCTATGGGTGCTCGGCCAGGATGGAAATGGTGAGCTTCATTTTGAGAATGTTGCAAATCCTGAGATACAGAATGATGTTGTAAGTGTGGGGGGCGAACTTCAGGAAGTGAGTTTTGTGGCAAAGGCCGCTGGAACTTATCACATTTATGATACTGCTGATAAGCCAAGTTATTTCAGGATTATTAGAACGCCTGCCACTTATGTGAATTTGACGGGTACCATTGATCTAACCGAAGCACCGGGAATTCCCGAAGATTATTCCATAGTATTTTCTATTGAGGAAGGTAAGACCTGGAAGGTTGATCCAACCGATGGATCATACCAGCTTGAACTCCCGGTGGATTTTAATTACAACATTTCTCTTGAAGGAGCAGATGGATATGTGATTACTAATGGCTCATCCTTGGAACTCACCACAGGTGTATCCACTCATGAGATTAGTATTAAGAAAGTTGAGATCTATCCTGTTACAGGGTCAATTGTAGGTCTTGGTGAAAAAGTGGGAGATTTAACCTTGACGTTTACTCCGGCTGCCGGCACTGGTGCACTTTACATTCCGCAACCTGTAATCGATACAGATGCGGGTACCTACAGCGTAAAACTTGAGCCAAATATTCAGTATACCATTACAGCTGATGGTGTAGACGGATATTATATTCCCGAGAATACTCTGGAGATTACAGGTGAAACCACAAGTGATATAATCTTTGAGGCTGAACCCAACGGGCCTTACGGTGATATTGACGGGGACGGAATACTCAATGCTGTCGACAACTGTGTCTCAACTCCTAATCCAGATCAGGCCGATGTTAATGAAAATGGTGTTGGAGATGTATGTGAGGATGATGATGGAGACGGAATTATAAATTATGACGATAATTGTCTGGATACTCCCGAAGGTGCAATTGTTGATGTCTTTGGCTGCGAAGTTTTCAACCTGTCAGCAGATAATTATAATTTGACCGCCCATGAGGTAAGCTGTAATGGAACTAATGATGGTTTTATTGCTGTCAATGCTGAAGATCCTGATTATACTTATTCAGTTTCTGTGTTTGGTCCTACCACAGGTTCTGCAACCTTATCATCATCAAATAATTTTTCAGCCAATATTGGAAATCTTCCGGCAGGAACGTATGATGTATGCATTACCGTTGATGGCCGGGATGATTATGAACAGTGCTTTAGAGTGACCATAGAAGGGCCGTCTCCTCTGGAAGCCTATTCGGATGTCAACTATGCGAATAATACAATGAATTTGTCTCTCGATGGAGCGGAACTATATAACATTCAGCTTAATGGTAACAATATCACCACATCCCAGTCAAAAATAACTTTAGATCTTAAACCAGGTATGAACAGGTTTACTGTAACTACAGATTCCGATTGTCAGGGTATTTTCTCTGATGAGGTCTTTTTATCTGAAGAGGTGGTGCTTTATCCAAACCCAACCAAGGGTGATCTGAAAGTTTATATCAATGGAACAGACACTACAGTAGATGTTTCCCTTATAAATATCAGTGGAACTGAATTTATTTCTGAAAAGATGGATGTTTCATCAGACAGACTTATTCAGCTTGACCTTAGCAATTTTAGAAATGGAGTATATTTTTTACAAGTAAAATCAGCTACGGTTAACAGAACTTTAAAAGTTATTAAATCATGAAAAAATTTATAAACATACCTTTTAGCAAGATGCAACGTCTCCTGGTTCTTTTCATAGTTGCTTTAGCTGTGTCCTGCTCCAGCGATGATGATGAATTAGATGTGAACACTGCAGTTCCAGGGGTAGCCAGCCTGGTCCTTCCACAGGACAACACTCAATGTGAAGTAGGGGATGTGGTAGCTAATATGGCTGAAGTGTTTTTTGAATGGAATGAAGCCACCGATGCTGAAAGCTACGATCTGGTAATAACCAATTTAGCTACTCAGGAAGTAAAGCAAAGGCCAAATCTAAAGGAGACCAGTCTTATGGTAAGATTGGAAAGAGGGCATGCCTATTCCTGGAAGATCATCTCAAAGAATTCTGGAGAAGAGACTACAGAGTCAGACTCCTTCAGGTTCTATGTTGCCGGTGAGCCGGGTTCTAACAATGTCCCATTTCCGGCAACACTAACCACACCCACCTCCGGAGTAACGGTATCACCTGTTGATGGAAAAGTTACTCTTGAATGGGAAGCTGCCGCGACGGACACAGATGGAGATCCTCTGGTCTTTACGCTATTTGCAGATACGGTTGATGGGAATCAGGAACCTCCGGAAGAATGGAAAGGTCTAACGGTAAATTCTTTGGAAATAGAGGTGGAGCCCAATAGTTTGTACTATTGGCACGTTGAAACCAGCGACGGAAGCAATACAGCTATAAGTAACACCTACTCGTTCAAGACAGGAGAGAACACCTCTTCAGTACAGGGCAAGGTGGTAAGTTCACCCCAGGAGATCTTAGATGCCATTGCAGCTGCGGTCCCTGGTGAAAATATTTATATCCGTGGAGGAGAATATGTTTTTGATTCCACAATTAAAATAAATGCTAGTGGTAGTGAAGATAATGTGATCTCCTTATTGGCACATCCTGAAGATGAAACAAGACCTAAATTTGACTTTTCCTCAATGACTGAAAATTCTTCAAACAGAGGAATAGAACTGGAAGGTAGTTACTGGCATATCAAAGGAATAGATGTTTTCAAAGCCGGCGATAATGGGATGCTTATAACAGGTCACAATAACCTTATCGAATTCTGTACTTTTTCTGAATGTTCAGATACAGGACTTCAGCTGGGAAGCGGTGCATCCAATAACACTATTCTTAATTCAGATTCTTATTTCAATGCCGATTCAACTTTAGAGAATGCCGATGGTTTTGCAAGTAAATTGGATGTGGGCACCGGCAACAAGTTCGTAGGATGTAGAGCATGGCAAAACCTTGATGATGGATGGGATGGCTATCTTAGAAATGCAGATAATGTCACTACAATTCACGAAGATTGCTGGTCCATTCAAAATGGTTATTTAAAAGATGGATCTGTAAGCGGCGGAGACGGAAACGGCTTCAAGACAGGCGGAAGTGATGATAAGGATCTAAAACACAATGCTATTTACATAAGATCTATTGCAGTAGGTAACAGGTTTGATGGTTTTGACCATAACAGTAACAGGGGAGAGGTAACACTTTATAACTGCTCTGCATATGATAACGGAACCAATTATGGCTTTGGCAGTACAAATCCTCTTGAAAAGCTGACTATAAAGAACAGCAACGTGCTTGGAGCAGTTGGAAGTATTAATGCAACTACTCTTGATGTGACCAATAACAGCTGGATGGAAGGAATTGAATCTTCTGTGGATGATTTTGTGAGCATAGATTATTCACAACTAACGGGACCTAGAAAACCTGATGGAAGCCTGCCCGATGTAAACTTTTTCCACCTGGAACCGGACAGTGATATGATAGACGCGGGAGTTGATGTTGGCTTGCCTTACAACGGCTCTGCGCCAGATCTTGGAGCATTTGAATATTAAGCTGCCATGATACAAGGGAATTATTGAGCTTTATGCTGAATGATTCTTAGTAGATAGGCACTCTCGTCTCAATCTTATCATTGGGTGATTGTGCCTATTTAGTTTCAGGAGTTTTTTGTAGCTAACTGAGGCAAACGTGCTTTCAGGTTGAACAGTCCTGTAAAAGATCCAATAAACGTATTGAAAATTATATCTCAAAAATGTCTAAAACTAAAGGCATTCTTGAATGAACAGAAGAAGGAAAATTTTTTATGTACAGACTCTTTTTAAATACTTTAAAAATATTTTTTGCAACTTCACTTTTGTTCTGTCTCCCGCTACAGGCACAACAGTTAGCATTCCCTACCGCCGAAGGCTTTGGACGCTATGCTTCAGGAGGCAGGGGAGGCATTGTCTATACGGTAACAAATCTTAATGATACAGGAGAAGGAAGCCTTAGAAAAGGTGTTTTAAAGGATGGTCCCCGCACTATCGTCTTTGCAGTTTCGGGTACCATTGAACTTGAGAGGCCCCTGGATATCAACAAAGGAGATCTTACCATTGCAGGTCAAACTGCCCCCGGGCAAGGGATCACCATCAAGGGCTATCCTGTAGCTGTAAAGGATGATAACGTGATCATTCGGTACATGCGCTTCAGGATGGGGGATATTAAAGGTACTGCCGATGATTCCTTTAAGGGGAGAGATGTCAAAAATGTCATTTTAGACCACTGTTCTGTCAGCTGGGCTACAGACGAGAACGCCTCTTTTTATCAAAATAAGGATTTCACCATGCAGTGGTGTATCATTTCTGAAGCTTTAAACAGCTCGGTACATTCCAAGGGAGATCACGGTTACGGCGGAATATGGGGTGGTGAAAATGTAAGTTTTCATCACAATTTAATTGCAAATAACTACAGCAGGAATCCACGCTTCAGCGGTTCCAAGACTACTGAAAATCTGGAAGGCGAATTTGTTGATTTCAGAAATAATGTGATCTACAATTGGGCAGATAACAGCATCTACGGAGGTGAGAATGGTCGGTACAATATTATCAACAATTATTTCAAACCCGGTCCTGCGACAGAAGATAAGGAAAGGATCGTAGAGCCCTATGATCCCTACGGAAAGTTCTACGTTCAAGGAAATTTCGTGGAAGGTTCAAAGCAGGTGACCGAGAACAACTGGAACGGTGGCGTGCAGGGCGATGATCCTGAAGCTACCCGTGTTAATGAGCCTTTTGATATTAACAACAATGTAGATACTCAGGATGCCCGTAAAGCCATGGACCTGGTGATGAAAAAAGCAGGTGCCAGTCTCAACAGGGATGCCGTGGACATCAGGATCATTAATGAAACCAGGAGCGGAAAAGCCACCTATGGCAATGGGATCATTGATTCCCAGGAACAGGTGGGCGGTTGGCCAAAATTGAAAGCTGGCACTGCACCAAAAGATTCCGATGAAGACGGCATGCCCGATGCATGGGAAAAAACAAAAGGTCTGGATCCGAATCAAAATGATGCTTCGGCACATGCTTTAGACAAAGCTTATACTAATCTTGAAATTTATTTGAATGAACTGGTTGATAGAAAGTCTGGCATTACTGCTAAGAATTCATCTTCTTATGATTTTATAGTGGCTGCCGATGGTTCCGGAGATTTCAAGACCGTTCAGGAAGCGATCAATGCCGTTCCCGATTTCCGGAAAAACCGGACAAGGATCTTTATCAAAGGGGGAACATATAAGGAAAAACTAGTATTACCGGCTTCTAAGACAAATGTCACATTTATTGGGGAGGACCAGGAAAAGACTATACTCACCTACGACGATTTTGCTCAAAAGCTGAATGAATTCGGGGAAGAGATCGGTACAACAGGCTCTACTTCTTTCTACGTTTTTGGAGATGGTTTTCACGCAAGCAATATCACTTTTCAAAATAGTGCTGGTCCCATTGGGCAGGCAGTGGCGGTAAGAATTGATGGCGATAAAGTCATTTTTGACACCTGTAGATTTCTTGGCTTTCAGGATACCTTATACCCTCATGGCAAGAACAGCAGGCAATATTACCGCAACTGCTATATAGAAGGTACTACCGATTTCATTTTTGGAAGGTCTACAGCAGTATTCGAAAACTGCGAGATCTATTCAAAAGAAGGAAGGCATTACATCACGGCAGCTTCTACCGAAGAAGGTACCGAACACGGTTTTGTTTTTCTGGATTGTAATTTGACCGGAAATGCTCCGGTAGCGTCAGTTTATCTGGGTCGGCCGTGGAGGCCTTTTGCTAAGACCGTGTTTTTAAATACCCAGATGGGTCCGCATATCAAAAATGAAGGCTGGCATAACTGGAACAAACCCCATGCTGAGCAAACAGTCTTCTACGCCGAAAGCAACAATAGCGGACCCGGATATACCCCCTCAAAAAGGGTAAAATGGGCAGAAATTCTTAGCCCCGAAGAAGCCAAGAAATATACTGTAAAAAATGTTTTGGCAGGATCTGATCACTGGAATCCTACTGAAATAGAAAATCTATAATTCAATTTTAAAGATGAAAAAATTTCTCAAACCTGGATTTTACCTTTTCTCAGCTTTCACCCTCTTAACCGGGTGCAAAGGAGCTGAAGAAAATAAGCTTGCCACAGCAGGTACCGTAGAAGAGCAGCTTAAATATTCCACCTGGATGGCCGACTCAGAAATTAAGAGAAACCCGAAAGGCTGGACTCTTGATTTTAATGAAAAGCCAAAATGGGAATACACCCATGGACTTATCATGACCTCTATGGAGAAGCTGCACGATGCAACAGGAGAAGAAAAATATCTTGATTACATCAAGAATTTTGCTGAATTCATGATCAATGAAGAAGGCGTGATCAAAACCTATAAACAATCTGATTACAATATTGACAGGGTGCAGGGAGGCAGATTCCTGATAGGCCTGTATGAAGAAACCGGAGAGGAAAGATACCAAAAGGCAGTTGAAATCCTGAGAGATCAAATGCGGGAGCATCCAAGGACCTCTGAGGGTGGATTCTGGCACAAGAAGATCTATCCTTATCAAATGTGGCTTGATGGTTTGTACATGGGTTCACCATTTCTTGCCCGCTACGCCGCAACCTTTGATGAACCTGAACTTTTTGACGATGTAGCTAATCAATTCGCACTGGTCAATAAGTATCACTATAGCGAAGATTCAGGTCTTTTCCATCACGCCTGGGATGAAAGCCGGGAGCAGCGCTGGGCAGATCCTGAGACAGGTCTTTCTTCCAATTACTGGGGAAGAAGTATCGGCTGGTTTGCAATGGCCGTTGTAGACGTGCTGGACTTTCTTCCACAAGATCACCCCGAAAGACAAAACATTATCAACATTGCCCAGAAACTCGCAGCCGGGATAGTAAGATATCAGGATGAGGAAACGGGAGTGTGGTATCAGGTAGTGGATCAGGGCGAAAGAGAAGGTAACTATTTAGAGGCTTCCGCATCGAGCATGTTTGCATATTTCCTTCTGAAAGGAGTGGATGAGGGTTACCTGGATTCAAAATACCGCGACGCAGGAATTAAAGCCTATGAAGGGATTTTAGAACAGTTCATTGAGGAAAATGAGGATGGCACTATCAGCCTTACCGATGTGAATGGAGTCGCTGGTTTGGGTGGAGATCCATACCGGGACGGTTCTTATGAATATTATATCAATGAGATCATAAGAGACAATGATCCAAAAGGAGTGGGGCCTTTTATCCTGGCCTCCTTAGAATACGAAGAGTTGAACCAACAATAATTATTACATGAAACTTAATCAAGCTTTATTACTTAGTCTTTTAACTCTGGGAGTGGGCTGTAAGGAGAATAATGATGAAAAATCCCGCCTTATTCCTGAAAGCCAGGAGGTAGCGCAAAAAACTTATGCTGAAATTTCTGTAAAGACTGGCGGTCAGTGGGAAGGCCGGGAATATATTGGTGGTACTTTTGAAAATGTTGAGGAGCTAACACTGCCAGCCGAGCATACAGATCATTCTTACTACATAAGGTATGAAGGCCCGGGCTGGGAAAACCCGCAGGTGGGATATCGCCTGTATCTCGACTGGAGAAACGCCATAGATGTCTTCGGAAAGAAGACAGATACCATGGTGCTGCCGCAAGTAGGACAGGATGGTTTTGATTCTTACCACGAGGAAGCAGCCTGGGGAATGGACATCCTAAAAGCCGGAAAGTCCCTCGGAATCGGTAGCTACGGAAGGTTTATGAATGATACGGTAGCTCACTTCAGAAGTGTTGGTAATACTTACGCTCAGGTTTCTAATGCTGAAGCGTCTTCCGAAGTGAAAATTGAATACACAGATTGGGCGACAGGAAATGATACAGTTGATCTTACTTCTACGCTCACTATTTTTCCGGAAGGAAGATATACCAAAGCGACTCTTGACCTTTCTGAACCACTTGCAGGTTTAACTACGGGGATCGTAAAAGCTGAAAATATCGAGCTGCTTCAGAAGCAAAGTGAAGGAGGAGAATGGGCTTATATCGCTACCTATGGAAGTCAGACTCTGGTAAATGACACCGACCAACTGGGAATGGCCTTATTCTATAAAACTAAGGATGTAAAGGAAGTAAAGGAAGGTCCGCACGACCACCTGGTGATCTTTAATGAAACTACTGACCCGGTAACCTACTATTTCCTTGCCGCCTGGGAACAGGAGCCGGGAGGGATAACTACAAAAGAGGCGTTTTTGACTGAACTTGATGAGCATTTAAATAGACTTCAGGAAGCCGGAAAATTGGAATAAGATGAACAGACTTAAAAGTTTAGCGGCAATTATCATTCTTTCAGCTTTTGGGGGAGTAACAACAAATGCTCAGGAAAATTTTAAGTCAGAAGTCTGGGTGGCCGACCAGGGAGACGGCACCTATAAGAACCTTGTTCTTCATGCAGATTCTTCGGATCCTGATGTTGTGCGGGTTGGTGATGATTTCTATATGACGTCATCGTCTTTCAATTCGGCACCGGCTTTGCCGATTTTACATTCCAAAGACCTTGTTAACTGGAAGCTTATTGGTCATGCATTAGACCGACAGGTGCCCGACGAACATTTCAGCTCCCCCCAGCATGGAAACGGAGTTTGGGCGCCTGCTTTCCGTTACCACGAAGGAGAGTATTATATCTACTGGGGAGATCCCGATATTGGGATCTATATGGTAAAAACTGATGATCCCGCCGGCGAATGGGAAGAGCCCGTTCTTGTTGAATCCGGAAAAGGACTTATTGATCCTGCGCCGCTCTGGGACGAAGATGGCAAGGCCTATTTATCTCACGCTTTCGCCGGAAGTCGGGCAGGAATTAAAAGTATTCTTGTGCTGAAGCCCATGAACTGGGAAGGAACAAAAACTACAGGACCCGGAAGAATTGTATTTGATGGACATGAAGATCACCCAACGGTAGAAGGAACCAAGTTCTACAAAAGGGATGGCTATTATTACATTTTTGCCCCCGCAGGCGGCGTGTCCACAGGATGGCAGTTAATTTTAAGATCACAAGATCCCTACGGTCCATACGAGGAGCATGTTTCTTTGGCACAGGGGAATACCGATATTAATGGCCCGCACCAGGGTGCCTGGATCGAACTTGAGAACGGGGAGGACTGGTTCATACATTTTCAGGATAAGGAGGCTTACGGGCGTATAGTTCATATGCAGCCTATGACCTGGAAGGACGGTTGGCCTACAATGGGAAAAGATAAGGATGGAGACGGCACCGGGCAGCCGGTAATGTCTTTCCGCAAACCGAATGTTGGGAAAACCTATCCTGTAGTTACTCCAAAAGATTCTGATGAATTCAGCGGAAATGACATTGGTCCCCAATGGCAGTGGCAGGCAAATCCTGAAACCACCTGGGCGTTCGCAAATCCGGCAAAAGGGGAGCTGCGCCTGTACACTCAGTTACTTCCGGAAGGTGCTAAAAACCTCTGGGATGCCCCAAACCTGATGTTACAGAAGTTTCCGGCAGAAGAATTTACCACTACTACAAAACTGACTTTTAATCCGAACGAGGATCTCGAGAATGAAAAAGTCGGACTCGTGGTGATGGGAAGATCCTATGCCTACGTGGCTTTAGAAAGTCGTGAAGACGGAATCTATGTGGTCTTTGCCATAGCCGAAAGTGCCGATGAAGGAAACTCCGAGCAAAAGAAACAGCTGAAAAAACTATCTGGAAAGGATGTTTACTTCAGAGTAGAAGTGGACAAGAATGCCGAATGCACCTTCAGCTATAGTGAAGACGGAAAAACCTTCACCGAAGTAAAAGAAGATTTTACAGCCAGAGAAGGAAAGTGGGTGGGAGCTAAAGTGGGAATTTTTGCCACAAAAGAGAACAAGATCAACGATTCCGGTTATGCCGACTTTGACTGGTTCAGGTTTTCAAAAAACTAAGAACGAAGTAAGAATACTTATGAGAAAAACAATTTTTAAAGCCTTAGCTGCAGTGCTATTCCTGATTTTTGGAACAGGCACAATGAAGGCGCAGGTGAGCCTGGAGGAAATGTACGAGGGGCTGGAATTTGAGATGCCCCGGGTGAAGGAAACTTCCTTTCCGGATTATTCCAGGTCAATAACCGAATTTGGTGCACAGGCAGGCGGTATATTTAAAAATACTGAGGCCTTTAAAAAGGCAATTTCAGAAGTTAATTCTAAAGGAGGCGGAAGAGTGGTCATTCCACGGGGAATTTGGCTTACAGGTCCTATTGAATTCAAAAGCAACATTAATCTTCATCTTGAAGATGGTGCTTTGTTGCTGTTTAGTCGTGACTTTGATGATTACGAATTGATAAGTACCAGCTTTGAAGGGCTTAATACATTCAGAAATATTTCTCCAATTTATGCTAACAATGTAGAGAACATCGCCATTACCGGCACCGGAACTATTGACGGGAACGGTGACGCCTGGAGACCTGTCAAAAAAGGCAAAATGACGGCCAATCAATGGAAGACATTAGTGAATTCCGGCGGAGTGTTATCAGACGATAAGAAAATGTGGTTTCCTTCAGAAAATTCAAAATTGGGATATGATCTTTCCACAGATCAAAATGTACCCGATCTGGAGGGGATAGAGGAGCACCAAAAGGTGAAGGATTATCTTAGGCCGGTAATGGTGAGTCTGGTGAACAGTAAAAGGATTCTGCTTGATGGTCCTACTTTTCAGAATTCCCCTGCATGGAACATTCATCCGCTTATGAGCCAAGATATCATCATTAGAAACATTAATGTTCGTAATCCATGGTACTCACAGAATGGTGACGGACTAGATCTGGAATCCTGTAAAAATGTACTTGTTTACAACAATACATTTGATGTGGGCGATGATGCCATCTGTTTCAAATCGGGTAAGAATAAGGACGGGAGGGACAGAGGTATGCCAACGGAAAATGTCGTTGTAAAGAATAACATCGTTTATCACGGGCACGGCGGAGTTGTGGTCGGTAGCGAGATGAGCGGCGGCGTAAAGAATGTCCATATTTCAAACTGTACTTTTATGGGTACCGATGTCGGCCTTAGGTTTAAGAGTACCCGCGGAAGGGGCGGAATTGTGGAGAATATATACATTTCAGATATTGATATGATCAACATTCCTACTGATGCCATTCGTTTCAATCTTTTCTACGGGGGAAAGGCTCCTGTTCTTGACGAGGGTGAGGAGAGCATGGAAGAAGTTCGTGACGAAACTCCCATGCCTGTTACTGAGGAGACGCCGTCTTTCAGGAATATCTTTATGGACAACATTCGCGTGGTAGATTCCCATAAGGCAGCCTTCTTTATGGGCTTGCCCGAAATGAATGTGAAAAACGTGAGACTTTCTAATTCGGTGCTGGAAGCAAAGAGCGGAATTACGGCTATAGACACTGATGGGATTGAATTGATCAACGTAAAAGTAATTTCTGAAAATGATGCTGCCCTTACGCTTTACAACACCAAAAATGTAAAAGTGGAGGATTTTTCTTTTGCTGAAAACGGGAAGACTCCGGTGCGTGTCCTTGGAAAACTAACCGAGAATGTGCAGTTTCAGAAGAGCGACTTTTCAGCTGTGGCCAAACAGATCCAACAGGACAAAGAGGTTTCTCAAAAAGCGGTAACAATAAAATAATCCCTATGACTCTAAAACCCCATTTTTTACTAGTCCTGATGATCCCTTTCCTGTTCTTTCAGCAGGAGGAACCGGTGAAAATTTATCTCATTGGGGATTCTACTATGGCCGATTATAGTGGCGACTATGATCCCGATAAGGATTATATGAAAACCCGCTACCCTATTATGGGCTGGGGGCAGGTATTTCAGGAACAAATGACTCCGCAGCACCTGAAGGATCTAAAGCACCTTGTGAAGACAGATACTGTAGTGGTTGATGACAGGGCTCGGGGTGGTCGCAGTACCAGAACATTTTTTGAAGAAGGGAGATGGTCATCGGTATATAAAGACCTTGAAGAAGGTGATCTTGTGCTTATGCAATTCGGGCATAATGATGCAGCCGAAAATAAGCCGGAGCGTTTTGTCAATGTAGAAGGCTATAAGGAGTATTTGCGGCTTTTTGTTCATCAGACTCGTCAAAAAGGCGGAATTCCGGTAATTCTTACTCCGGTGAACCGCAACTATCCGTGGGAAGAAGGGAAGTTGCAAAATGTACATGGCGAGTATTACACAGCCGCTGTAGAAGTAGCAGAAGAACTTAACGCCTATCTCCTTGATCTTACCCAAAGGTCTATGGACCACTTTACCGAAAAGGGTAAAGAATATGTGACCAAAAATTATTTTATGAACTTTGGTGCCGGCATATATGAAGCCTATCCTGAAGGGAGTAGTGACAACACACATTTTCAACCGGAAGGCGCAAAGGCTGTGGCTCAACTGGTATATGAAGGATTAGTTGACCTTAAAGAACAAACTGAAATAAAGGAGCTTCAAAAATGACATTTTTGAAGCTAAATATTTTTACCTGTTTCAGCGGGATTTTAACGCTTGAGAAAACCTTTTCGCTGAAAAAATTCTATATTTGTGTAATCGATTGCACAAATGCAGATCCCACAGGAGGTGCGGCAGGAGGTTAGACCTTAGGCACCTGAGATTAAAACAAAGTAGAACAGCAAAAAACTAATCGAAATGACAAATTCAGAATTACGTTACGCACATCATCCTAATGATGTCAAAAGATATACAACCCAGGAGCTAAGAGAACACTTCCTTATACCAAACCTCTTCAGTAATGACGAGATCAATCTAACCTACTCTATGTATGACCGGTTCATTGTTGGTGGGGCTTTTCCTGTAAACAGGGATCTGAAACTTGAAACCATTGATGATCTTAAGGCTGAAAATTTCTTAGACCGCCGGGAGCTTGGAGTGATCAACGTTGGAGGAACAGGAGTAGTCGAAGTTGACGGAAAGGAATTTCAGTTAGCGCACAAAGAAGCGCTTTACGTTGGAAAAGGAACTAAAAATGTCATTTTTAAGAAGTCAGGCGGAGAGCAACCGATATTTTATTTGAACTCTGCTCCTGCGCATAAAGAATATCCCACCAAGAAAGTTGGAAAAGAAGATGCCGAAGTAGTTCATCTGGGTGATGAAAAATATGCTAATAAACGCATTTTGAACAAGCTCATCGTAAACAGTATTGTTGAGACTTGTCAGCTGCAAATGGGAATGACCGAGTTGGTAGAAGGAAATGTTTGGAATACCATGCCTCCGCACACTCATGCCCGCCGAATGGAAGCTTACTTCTATTTCGATTTGGAAGAGGGACAAACTATCAGTCATTTTATGGGTCAGCCGGATGAGACAAGGCACATTTTTATGAAGAACCATCAGGCAATTCTATCTCCGGAATGGTCTATCCACGCCGGTGCGGGAACTTCAAACTATACCTTTATCTGGGGAATGGCAGGTGAGAACCTGGATTATGGTGATATGGATAAAGTAGATCCAGATAACCTGAAGTAGTTATGGAATTATTCAATCTTTCAGGAAAAACAGCTTTAGTTACAGGATGTAACCGTGGGATCGGTTTTGCAATGGCTCAGGGTCTTGCAGAAGCAGGCGCAGATATTATAGGAGTTTCTGCCAGTCTGAAGGCAGAAGGCTCAGATATAGAAAAAGCAGTAAAAGCTGCGGGAAGAAAATTTTCCGCCTATCAATGTGATTTTTCAGACAGAAAAAATCTTTACGCTTTTATTAAAAAAGTAAAATCAGAAAACTCAACCATAGATATCCTGGTGAACAACGCCGGAACCATCATGAGAAAACCTGCCGCCGAACATCCCGATGAATACTGGGATATGGTGATCGAGGTGAATCAGAATTCTCAGTTCATTTTAACCCGGGAGATCGGGAAGGAAATGATCAAAAGAGGAAGTGGGAAAATCATTTTTACGGCCTCCCTTCTCACTTTTCAGGGTGGAATAACCGTACCGGGTTATGCAGCCTCCAAAGGTGCTATAGGTCAGCTTACAAAAGCATTTGCCAATGAATGGGCTTCAAAAGGGGTGCAGATAAATGCTATCGCTCCCGGTTATATTGCTACAGACAATACAGCAGCCCTTAGAGAAGATGAGGACAGAAGTACTTCGATCTTAAGCAGGATCCCTGCAGGAAGATGGGGTGAGCCGGAAGATTTTAAAGGACCTGTTGTTTTCCTGGCATCAGCTGCCAGTGATTACATGAACGGCTCAATACTATTGGTAGACGGCGGCTGGATGGCTCGCTAACGCCTATAATTATGAATAAACAAACCAAAATGGAATCTAATAAATTCATAACAGAAGATTTCCTGCTTTTTAGTCAGCAGGCGAAAGATCTGTACAACAACTACGCTAAGGAACAGCCAATAATTGATTACCACAATCACCTCTCTCCTAAAGAAATTGCAGAAGACAGGCAGTTTGATAACATCACCCAGGTTTGGATAGCCGGTGACCACTACAAGTGGCGCGCAATGCGAACCATGGGTGTCGATGAAAAATACATTACCGGAGACGCATCAGATAAGGAGAAATTTATGGCCTGGGCCAAAACAGTTCCTCATACGCTGCGCAATCCGCTTTATCACTGGACTCACCTCGAGCTAAAGAGATACTTCGGAATTGATGAGTTGCTTAATGAAGAATCAGCCGAAAGAATTTATGAAGCCGTAAATGAGAAACTAAGACAACCTGAATATTCCTGCCGCGGCCTGCTGAAAAAAATGGGAGTGGAGACACTCTGTACCACAGAAGATCCTGTTGATACCCTGGAATATCATCAACAACTAGCTAAGAGCGACTTTGGGATAAAAGTCAGTACAGCCTTTAGGCCGGATAAGGCAATTTTAATAGAATCCGGAAAGTACAATTCCTATCTCGATGAACTTGGAAAGGCTGCTGAAGTATCTATAACTTCTTATGATGATCTTAAATCAGCTTTAAAGAAAAGGATCGAATTCTTCCACGAGAATGGCTGCAGGTTATGTGATCATGGACTTAATTCCATTTGTTTTGAAGAATTCACTACGGAAGAAGTAAATACTATCTTCTCAAAAAAGAGAAAAGGAGAGGAGATTTCTGAACTCGAAGCCAAAAAATTCATGACCTCAATTTTGTTGTTTCTCGGAGAAACTTATCATGAAGTTGGATGGGTACAGCAGTTCCACCTGGGTGCTTTGAGAAATAACAACAAGAGAATGCTGGATGAATTAGGGCCAGATACCGGCTGGGACTCCATCGGAGATTATGCCCAGGCTGAAAAAATATCTCAGTACCTCAATCATCTTGACGGAAAGGACAAACTTACCAAGACCATTCTTTACAACCTGAATCCTGCCGATAACGCAGTATTTGCCAGCATGATAGGGAACTTTAATGACGGGACTGTAAAAGGAAAAGTTCAGTTTGGATCGGGCTGGTGGTTCCTTGATCAAAAGCACGGGATCATAGAACAGCTTAACGCATTGTCTAATATGGGGCTGGTAAGCGTTTTTATTGGCATGCTTACAGATTCCCGGAGTTTTCTATCCTTTCCACGTCACGAATACTTCCGTAGAGTCCTTTGTAACCTTTTTGGAGCAGAAATGGAGAGTGGGGAACTGCCAAATAATATGGAGCTGGTAGGAAAGACTGTTGCTAACATTAGTTACCACAACGCTAAAGAATATTTTGATTTTTAAATAGCTGTTCCTTTTCTGCAAAGGCTTCAGCACAACCAACAATTATAAATTTATCAGAGATATGAAAAAAGTAGTCACTTTTGGAGAAATAATGTTACGTCTCGCACCGCAGGAACACCTCAGGTTTTCCCAGGCATCCAGTTTTGATGTGGTGTATGGTGGAGGTGAATCTAACGTGGCGGTATCCCTTGCAAATTATGGGGTGCCTGTAGATTTTGTTACCCGTTTGCCTAAGAACGACATTGGAGAATGTGCCCTTATGGAAATGCGCAAGAGAAATGTAGGTACAGATAAGATCATTTTTGGAGGAGATCGTCTTGGGATTTATTTCCTTGAAACCGGGGCTGTAAGCCGCGGAAGTAAGGTGGTATATGACCGCGCTCATTCGGCTATGTCAGAGATCCAGAAAGGAATGGTAGACTGGGATGAGGTTTTTGATGGTGTAGAATGGTTCCACTGGACCGGTATTACTCCGGCTATTTCCCAGGGAGCAGCCGATGCCTGTCTTGAAGCTGTAAAAGCCGCAAGTGCGAAAGGAATTACAATCTCCACAGACCTTAATTACCGCGCAAAACTTTGGAAATACGGAGTAGAGCCGGAAGCAATTATGACCGAGCTTACTTCTTACTGCGATATTATCCTCGGAAATGAAGAAGATGCAGAAAAGCACTTCGGGATCAAGCCTGAAGGACTTGATATTACTACCCAGGGAGAGCATGTAAAAGCTGAAGCCTTCCTTTCGGTTTGTCAGCAAATGATGGAGAAGTTCCCGAATGCAAAAAAGGTGATCACTACCTTAAGAGGATCATTATCGGCTTCACACAACACGTGGGCCGGAGTACTTTATGATGGAGAAACCATGTTTAAATCTCCTGAATACAACATCACCCACATCGTGGACAGAGTAGGAGGAGGAGACTCTTTTATGGCAGGATTGATCTATGGACTCATGAAATATCCCGATGATGACCAGAATGCATTGAACTTTGCTGTTGCTGCATCTGCTCTAAAGCACACTATTAAAGGTGATGCGAACCTTGTAACGGTTGACGAAGTAAATAAATTAATGGGCGGAGATGCCTCTGGACGGGTAGCCAGATAAAAATCAAGAGATATGGCTCAATATTCAAGAATAGAAGTAGCATCAGTAATGCAGGAACAAGGGATGGTTCCCTTGTTCTTCCACTCTGATGTTGAATTGGGGAAAAAGTTACTTAAAGCCTGCTACGATGGTGGTGGCCGCTTATTGGAATTCACCAGCCGTGGAGATTTTGCTTTCGAAGTTTTCGGGGAACTTAATAAGTACGCAATAAAGGAACTACCGGGAATGATCCTGGGAGTAGGTTCAGTTACTGACGCTGCGGCTGCATCTCTCTACATGCAGATTGGCGCCAATTTCATTGTGACTCCGGTTCTTAGAGAAGATATAGCAGTGGTTTGTAATCGCCGGAAAGTGCTTTGGTCTCCCGGTTGTGGCTCACTTACAGAGATTGCCCGCGCCGAAGAATTAGGTTGCGAGATCGTAAAGCTCTTCCCAGGTGGAACCTATGGTCCCGGCTTTGTAAAGGGAATTAAAGGTCCTCAACCCTGGACAAGCATTATGCCAACAGGAGGTGTTTCTCCAACAGAGGAAAATCTTAAAGGCTGGTTTGATGCAGGAGTGACTTGTGTGGGAATGGGTTCAAAACTTATTTCAAAAGAGGTCATTGCCAACAAGGATTATGATGGTCTGGAAAAAACCGTCAGAGAAACTCTTGACCTCATTAAAAGGCTGAGAAAATAGAATTTGAATTTAAAACTACAGAGACATTTTTCCGTAGTTTTTATTTGTTGTAGATGCAGGAAAAAGCTTCAGAAAATAGAAAGACAGTAACCTTCGGAGAGGTCTTGATGCGGTTATCGCCATCAGATAACCGCAAGCTCCTGCAGGCAAATCATCTGGATTTTTTCTTTGGCGGCACCGAGATGAATGTGGCAGCCTCTCTGGCTCACATGGGAGTAGAAGTACAGCATGTTACTAATGTCTCCAATGACATTGTTGGTGAAGCTGCAATTTCGACTTTGAGGAAGTATGGAATAGGGATTTCAGCGGTTAACAAAGTGGACTTTCCCTTAGGTTTGTACTTTCTGGAAGTAGGTTCTTCAATGCGGTCAAGCCAGGTGGCCTATAATAGGCTTAACAGTTCCTTTGCTAATATAGGTCCAGAGCAGGTAGACTGGGAAGCAATTCTCAGCAATGCTGCATTCTTACACTGGAGTGGAATCTCACCGGCTATTTCAGAAGGAGCTTATCAAACCTTAAAGGCGGGTCTCGAGATCGCCAGGCAAAAAGGAGTGATCGTCACCGCCGATCCTGCCTATCGCAGCAACCTTTGGAAGTACGGGAGAAACAGTAAAGAAGTCCTGAAAGAGCTAATTTCTCTTTCAAATATTTTTATTGGTGGAGTGAGCGAGATCAATGAAATCTTAGATGCTGAATTTTCTTCTAATGAGGAAGA
The DNA here is from genome assembly GCF_054482715.1 of Salinimicrobium sp. CAU 1759. Lineage (NCBI taxonomy): Bacteria > Pseudomonadati > Bacteroidota > Flavobacteriia > Flavobacteriales > Flavobacteriaceae > Salinimicrobium > Salinimicrobium sp. CAU 1759. The sequence goes on from NZ_JBTLRK010000001.1 coordinate 1,296,513, forward strand.
TTTCATTGCTGCCGCAAAAGCTCTGATAGCTGAGTATCCTTCAGTTTCAAAGGTCTTTGATAAAGTGAGGACAAGTGTAAATGCTTCCTGGCAAAAGATCTACGGAAGGGCCTGGACAGGAAATGATTTTATTACAACAAGCGAACTGGAGATCACAAACGTGGTGGATCGTATAGGTACAGGTGACGCCTTTGCTGCTGGCCTTTTATATGGATTACAGAATTTTGAAGACCGGGAGGCACTGAATTTTGCCAATGCGGCCTGCGCTCTCAAGCATACTCACGTAGGTGATGTGAATCTTGTTAGTGTAGAGGAGGTTCTGGAAGTGGCAAAAGGAAAAACTGATGGAAGAATAAAGCGATAATATCTCATCGGCAGGAAGACGTCGGCTGGTGAGTATTATTAGATTATCAATATTAACTGATGAAAATCTTGAAGAATAAAATAGGTTTTGCTTTTGTGCTTTTTCTGCTGTTTGCAGTAACAGGTTGTGAAGAGCAAAATGAAGTAAAAGAAATTAAGTTGGGTCATGGTCTTGATACCTCTCATCCGGTTCATAAGGCTATGGTTTATATGTCCGAGCGCCTGTACGAGAAATCGGGAGGAACAATGACCATAGACATTTACCCGAACCAACAATTGGGTTCAGAAAGAGAAACTCTTGAGCTATTACAGATAGGTAGTCTTGGAATGACAAAGGTTTCCACAGGAGTTCTGGAAAATTTTGTTCCCAGTCTGCAACTCTTTGGCCTTCCTTTTCTGTTTAGGGACCGGGATCATCGGTTTGAGGTTCTGGAAGGGAAAATAGGGGAAGACTTTCTGAATAAGAGTATTGATAAAAGGTTAAAAGGACTGACTTTTTACGATGCAGGAAGCAGGAGCTTTTACACTAAGGTGCCGGTAGAGGAACCTGAAGATCTTAAAGGCTTAAAGCTGCGGGTTATGGAAAGTAATACTGCCATTAATATGGTAAAACACCTGGGCGGATCCCCTACACCCATTGCCTGGGGAGAACTATACACAGCCCTCCAGCAGGGAATTGTAGATGGCGCGGAAAATAATCTGCCCAGCTTTTACCTTTCCCGACACTACGAGGTGTGTAAGTACTTTGTTGTAGATGAACATACGGCACTTCCTGATGAGTTATTGATAAGTACCCTTATCTGGAATGACCTTTCTCCCCAACAACAAAAATGGCTAAAAGAGGCTGCTATGGAATCCTCTGAATATCAAAAAACGATATGGAGGGAAGCAGAGCTTGAAGCTATGGAGGAGATCCAAAAAGCGGGGGTAAAAGTTATTTATCCCGATAAAGAACTTTTTCGCGAAAAGGTAGAGCCTATGTATGATGAATTTTCTCAAGATCTTGAAATGAAACAATTAATTGAAGACATTCAGGAAATCAAATAAGAGGTATGAGAAGGAAAATAGACAAAATTTTAGGAAACTTTCTTGTGGTGCTTCTAACGCTAATGGTGCTATCTGTGTTATGGCAGATCTTTTCGAGATACTTACTGAATTCCCCAAGTTCATTTACCGAAGAGCTGGCGAGATTTCTTTTTATCTGGATAGGGATATTGGGTGCGGCATATGCTTCAGGGCAACAAACACACCTGTCAATAGATATTTTACCTCCTAAATTAAAACCTGAAAACAGGATAAAGCTGCGCATCTTTATTAATGTTCTTATCATTCTGTTCAGTTTAACCGTATTGGTCATTGGAGGAGGCAATCTGGTATATGTGAATGACTTGCTGGGTCAGTCTTCAGCAGCTTTAGGAGTACCCCTGTCTTGGGTCTACATTGTAGTACCGGCTAGCGGTCTACTGGTGATATATTATAAAGTACACGAAATAATTCATTCAAAAACGTATTTAGTATGATGTCAGAGGTTTTAATATTGGTGCTTTCCTTTGTGATTCTGCTGGCAATAGGAGTTCCTGTTGCCTGGTCAATAGGGATATCCTGTGTACTTACTATCCTGGCATCTATAGACACACTTGCTGCTTTTACTACGGTATCTCAGCGTATGGCCACAGGCCTCGATAGTTTCTCATTGTTAGCAATTCCCCTGTTTATTCTTGCAGGACAAATAATGAATCAGGGAGGGATTGCCAACCGACTCATAGCCTTTGCAAAAGCCCTCATGGGGGCACTGCCGGGTGGATTGATCTATGTGAACGTAGTTGCTGCGATGTTGTTTGGTGCTATTGCAGGATCTGCAGTGGCAGCAACTTCTGCAATGGGTGGTATTCTTGGTCCGGCAATGGAAAAGGAAGGTTATTCAAAAGAATTTGGTGCGGCAGTGAATATCACTTCTTCAACCACAGGTTTGGTAATTCCACCATCTAACGTGCTTATCGTTTATTCCCTGGCCAGTGGGGGCGTTTCTATTGCTTCTCTGTTTTTAGCGGGATACCTGCCCGGGATCCTCATGGGTCTTGCCTTAATGCTCGTAGCGGCAGTATGGATCAAAAAGAAGAAGTATCCTGCCGGAGAGCCTGCTAATCTTAAAAATATTGCGATCACCTTTTTACATGCTTTTCCCAGCTTACTCCTGTTAGTTGTAGTTATTGGTGGAATTGTCTCGGGAATTTTCACAGCGACCGAGGCATCAGGGATCGCAGTTCTTTACTGTCTCATTCTATCCTTTATCAACAGGGAACTCAAACTGAGTGATCTACATGGTGTTTTCCTGAGTTCGGTTGGGACAACGGCTATAGTAATGCTGCTCATTGCTACTTCCATGAGTATGTCATGGGTAATGTCTTATGAAAATATTCCGCAGGCAGTCAGTGATGCTTTATTAAGCCTGAGTGATAACATATTCGTCATACTTCTAATTATTAATTTATTACTGCTCTTTGTTGGAACCTTTATGGATATGACGCCGGCAGTACTCATTTTCACTCCTATTTTCTTACCGGTAGTAACAGAATTAGGTGTTGATCCAGTACACTTCGGACTTATGATGGTGATGAACCTCTGTGTGGGACTTTGTAGTCCTCCGGTAGGATCTGTGTTGTTTATAGGAGTAAGCGTGGCAAAAACCAGTATTCAGAAGGTTATTAAGCCGCTGATGCCGCTGTACGTAGCCATGTTCATTGTTTTGCTGTTAGTGACCTTCATACCTGAGATCTCCCTTTGGTTGCCGGGATTGTTTGAATAAAGTTGAATTGAGTTAAGATCAAAAAATACAGAATGGAAAGATTAAATAGAAAAAATAGCGGATTATCTCAGCAATTGCCACTTAAGATACTTCAGTTTGGGGAAGGGAACTTCCTTAGGGCATTCGTGGATTATCTCATAGATAAATTGAACAAAGAGGCCGGATTTAATGCCGGAGTTGCTGTCGTACAACCTATAGATGCCGGACTCGTGGACTTGCTGAATGAGCAGGATGGACTCTACAACCTGTTTATGAGAGGTGTTAAAGGCGGAAAAGAGATTCAGGAGAAAAGAACAATAAACTGTATTCAGAAGTCACTCAATCCTTACAGGGACTATTCAGCTTACCTCGATCTGGCAACTGAAGAAGAGCTTCAATTTCTTATTTCCAACACTACTGAAGCAGGTATTGCTTTTGATGAAACCGATGAACTCGAAAAGGAACCTCATAATAGTTTCCCTGCTAAGGTAACTGCACTGCTTTACAAGAGGTTTCAGTATTTCAATGGAGCCGCCGATAAAGGCCTGACCATTATTCCCTGTGAGCTTATCAATTACAACGCAGACAATTTAAAGAAGATCATTCTACAGTACGTAGAGCTTTGGAATTTGGGAGAGAACTTTAAAAAGTGGATAGAAGAAAGTAATTCTTTTCATAACACGCTGGTAGACCGGATCGTTCCCGGCTATCCAAGAGCGGAAATCGATGAATATCAAAGTCAGCTGGAATTTCAAGATAAACTTATAGTAACAGCTGAGGTTTTTCTTCTGTGGGTCATCGAAGGAGGAGAAGCTTTAAAAGCTAAAATTCCTTTTGATAAGATCGACGAAAATGTTTTGATTGTTGAGGACATTCAGCCGTACCGCACCCGGAAAGTGAGAATTCTCAATGGAGCTCACACTACAATGGTACCCTTTGCGCTTCTCAGCGGAAAAGAAACTGTAAAGGAAACAGTAGACGACGACTTCACAGGAAAGTTTGTCAAAAATGCCATTTTTGAGGAGATAAATCCCACGCTTGATCTGGCCAAAGAAGAACTGAATTCTTTTGCTTCAGAAGTACTGGATCGCTTCAGGAATCCTTTTATTAAGCATCAGCTTGCAAGTATTGCGTTAAATTCTGTTTCAAAGTTCAAAGTAAGGGTGCTGCCGAGTCTGCGTGAATATCAGGAAAGAAAATCGGCTTTACCGGTGCGACTTACCTTTGCCTTTGCCTGTTTGATCCGGTTCTACAAAGGAGAATGGAGAGGAGAGAAATTGCCAGTTCAGGATGATCAACAGATAATAAATTTCTTCAGCAGCGTCTGGAAAAAGGATGATCTGGAGGAGTTGACAGAAGAGGTGCTCAAGAAAGAAGATTATTGGGGGCAGGACCTTACGGCTGTTCCGGAATTAAAAGAACAGATCGTTTTAGCTCTGGAAGAATTGGAGGATAAAGGTGTCGAAGCAGGATTTCGATCCTTTCGTGAGAAGATAAAAGTGAAAAGTTAGGAAGCATGGAAACGAAAATTATTAAAGTTCACCCGGAAGATAATGTGGCGGTTGCCCTTGCAGACCTTTGGAAGGATGAGACGCTGCAAATAGAAAACACAGAGATCAACGTTCTTACAGATGTTGCTGCCAAGCATAAAATAAGTCTGGTGGACCTCAATGAGGGAGATAAGATCTACATGTATGGGGTTTTGGTTGGAAAAGCTACTGTGCCGTTAAAGAGAGGTGAAGTGCTTACTGTGGACAATGTGAAGCATGAAGCAGCACAGGCTCATAAGAAGACTGAAACTACCGGCTGGAATGCGCCCGATATTTCAAAATGGAAGAACAGGACATTCAACGGTTACCATCGTCCAGACGGGCAGGTGGGAACAAAGAATGTATGGTTGTTTTTCCCGCTTGTATTTTGTGAGAACAGAAATATTGAGCTTCTAAAAGAGGTTTTTGAGAAGGAACTTTCCTTTAGAAAACCTTCACGCGAACGCCTTTTGCTCCGCAGATTGATCCAGGGAGAGGATGCTTCTGAAGCTGTCCAGGTAGAAGAGGAAGAGAACGAAATTTTTGATAACATCGAAGTCAAATTCATCACCCACCAGGGAGGTTGTGGTGGTATAAGACAAGATTCTGCTTCTCTGGCAAGGTTGCTGGCCGGTTATGTCAACAATCCTAACGTGGCAGGAGCAACTGTTCTGAGTTTGGGATGTCAGAACCTTCAGATAGATATCTTCAAAAAGGCACTTGAAAGAATAAACTTTAACAATGGTAAACCGGTGCTGCTTTTCGAACAGCAGCAGGAAGGTACTGTGGAGGAAATGATGAATAAAATCATAAAGGAGTCTTACGCTGCTATTAAAGAGGCGAATGAGATCCCGAGGAAACCGGCTCCGCTTTCAAAACTGAAATTAGGTTTGGAATGTGGCGGCTCTGATGGTTTCTCCGGAATTTCGGCTAATCCTGCACTGGGTTACGCTTCAGATTTGCTATCGGCTCTTGGCGGTTCCCCAATACTTTCTGAATTCCCTGAATTATGCGGAATTGAGCAGGAATTAATCAACCGCTGTGTTAATGATGATCTCGCTGAAAGGTTCCTGGAGTTGACCAGAGCTTTTGAAAAGTCTGCAATTGATGCAGGATCGGGCTTTGATATGAACCCCTCGCCGGGGAACATTAAGGATGGTCTTATTACAGATGCCATGAAATCGGCCGGGGCAGCTAAAAAAGGAGGAACTTCACCTATTCAAGATGTCCTGGATTACGGGGATTATGTCACTAAACCCGGTCTCAACCTCCTATGCACCCCGGGTAATGATGTGGAGAGCACAACTGCTATGGTAGGGGCAGGGGCGAACGTGGTGGTCTTTACCACAGGCCTTGGAACTCCTACAGGTAATCCTGTAGCGCCCGTTATAAAGGTTTCCTCCAACACCACTCTTGCACGCAGAATGCCCGATATCATCGATGTTGACGCAGGAGGAGTTATAAAAGCTGAAAAAACAATAGAAGAAATGGGAGAGGAGATCCTGGAGTTTATTGTCAAAGTGGCCGGTGGAGAAGCCACCACCAAAGCTGACGATTTAAATCAGGATGATTTTATTCCGTGGAAAAGAGGGGTGTCGCTCTAGACACCCTTCTTTTTCTATACTTCTCAAAAATGTTATTTTGCAGCCAGTTTTGTTAAGCCTTTGTCTGATGAACTTCTAATGATAAGTTCAGGATCAAGAACTACTTTTTTCTCAATGGTAAGTTTTTGGGTGCTATCAACCTGCTCCAGAAATACCTGGGCTGCAATTTTTCCCATTCGTAGTGGAGTTTGGTCTACAGAGGTAATAGGCATTTCCATGTACTTTGTAAAAGGCTCATTACTAAAACCAGAAATACAGAAGTCCTCTGGAATTTTCACCCCTTTTCTCTTGAGTTCCTGGATGGCTCCCAAAGCTGTATAATCACTGGCAGAGAAAACAGCATCGGGTTTGGCCTTAAGCTGCCACATTTCTTTTGCTGCTGCTGCTCCAGATTCGATACTACTCAGGGTGGTGAAAATATATTCAGGATTTACCGCGAGTCCGTAGTGCTCCAAAGCACTGACATATCCGTCGTGACGATTTTTGTAGATCTCAAGATTGAGATCTCCCGAAAAGTGTGCTATTCGTTTACATCCCTGAGAAATGAGATGCTCAGTGGCAAGATACCCTGCTTTAAAGTCATCGATAACTACAGAACTTACTCCGGGAATATCAAGTTTCCTGTCAAAAAAGACCAGGGATTTCCCTTCTTTTAAGACCTTTCTAAAATGCTCTGTTTTGTTTGTTGTTTTTGAGATAGACATAAAGATCCCGTCCACCTGAGTGTCTAAAAGGGTAGTAATCTGTTCAACTTCTGTGCTCATTTGCTCATGTGTCTGGCAAATGATCACGTGATAACCGTGGGGACCAAGTTCTTCCTCAATTCCCCTAATGATGGAAGAGAAGAAGTTGCGGTTGATATAAGGAACTATAATTCCTACATTTTTGCTTTTTCCGCTCTTCAAGGCTTGTGCAAGACGATTCTGCTTGTAATTCATTTCCTTTGCCGCAGCAAAGACCAATTCCCTGGTTTTTGAGCTTATCTTGGGATTGTTATTTAAGGCTCTTGACACAGTAGCCGCACTGATATTCAATTTCTTTGAGATATCGTAAATGGTGGTATTTCCTTTTTTGGTCATCAGGTTTTTGTGAAGGCATGCAACTTGTTGCACTGCAAATGTATCAAAATTTAATATTTATTACCCCGGTTTATTTATAAAATACCACCTATGCCTGCTTAGTTTTAGATGAATTTTTGTAAATCCCTCTATTTACAGACTAATTTTAAAGAAATAATGTGTTTCCATATTTTTGTTTTTTACAAAGAAAAAACACTATTTTAGTGCAATCGATTACAAATATGAGGCTCCTAGTTTGCCGTTCTTGGCTTTTAGGAATTAAAAGGACTTGATAACTTTCCAAAATAATTTTATAATGAATAATTTTTTAAGACCCCTGTATATTCTATTGCTCATCGTTCTGGTGATATCCTGTAAAAATCAGGAGAAGGATGAAACTTCTATTGCGGGAGAAATAGCTTCAGATAAGAATGTAGCGCTGGATTTCAATGACCCCTGGAAACGAGCTGATGAGATCATTAAAAATATTAATATTCCGAAATTTCAGGATAAGGTGTTCAATATTTTGGATTACGGCGCGTCAGCAAATGGGAACGTCAGTAGTTCAGCTGCTTTTGCCAAAGCTATTGAAGCATGTGCCGAGGCAGGTGGAGGAAAAGTACTGGTTCCCGCGGGAGTCTACCTAACCGGTCCAATACATTTAAAAAGTAACGTCAATTTACATCTCGAAGAGGGTGCCGAGGTAAAGTTTTCTATTAACAAACAGGATTATCTTCCGGTTGTGCATACTTCCTTTGAAGGGATGGAGCTAATGAATTATTCTCCCTTGATTTACGCCTATAAGCAGAAGAATATTGCAGTAACAGGGAAAGGAACCTTTAATGGGCAGGCTGGAAATGACAACTGGTGGCCGTGGAAAGGGCAGGAGGAATATGGATATAAGGAAGGTGGTGTGAGTCAACAGGACGAGCACAATCTCCCGCGATTAAGTGAAATGGTTGAAAAAGGTGTCCCGGTAGATGAACGGGTCTTCGGGGAGGGACATCAGTTTCGTCCAAGTTTTTTTGAGCCTTTCGAATGTGAGAACGTGCTTATTGAGGGGGTGACTTTTGTGAATGCACCTTTTTGGGTAATGCATCCGGTCAAATCAAATAATGTGACAGTGAAAGATGTGACTGTCACTAGCCACGGCCCTAACAATGATGGCTGTAATCCAGAATACAGTAAAAATGTTCACATCACAGGATGTGCGTTTGATACCGGTGATGATTGTATTGCTATAAAGTCCGGAAGAGATAATGACGGTAGACGTGTAGGAATAAGTAGTGAGAACATAGTAGTGGAAAATTGTGTTATGAAAGATGGTCACGGCGGAGTGGTTATGGGGAGTGAGATCTCGGGTGGAGTTAGAAATGTGTTCATACGCAACTGCGAAATGAACAGCCCTAACCTTGACCGCGCTATTCGCATCAAGACTAACACAAGAAGAGGAGGAGTCATCGAGAATATTTTTGTCAAAGACCTCAAAGTGGGCCAGGTTAAAGAGGCAGTGCTCAAGATAAATACCTTCTACGGAATTTATGCCAACCAGGAAGGAGAGCATATTCCGGTAATAAGAAATATACTTCTCGAAAATGTGCAGGTTGAAAACGGAGGAGAATACGGACTTTTAATTAAGGGAAGAGAGCAGGCTCCGGTGAGCAACGTAAAACTAAAGAACGTTGTCATTAAGAAAACTGAAGTTCCCATGGAGATAGAAAATTGCGAACCTATCATATTCGTTAATACAACAATCAACGGCAAATCATACTAGGGACTTATTGAGGGAGATACCTCTGTAAAGTACAAGAACATGAGCATCCAAAAATGCCTTTTTTCAACCTTCTTGTTTCTTTGTCTTTGTGCTGAAAATCTTGCACAGGAGAAGGAGATTAGACCTTATACTATTGCCTCTACCTATGAAAAATTAAAGAAGAAATATCCTTTCATTTCACCTGTTGAATCTATAGAGTCTCAAAATTATGTAGCACGGGAAAATCTTGTTTATAAACAGATTAATAAGAGAAGTTTACAGGCAGATGTTTATTTGCCAAAGGCTGAAAAAAATGAAAAATTCCCTGCTGTTCTGTTGATCCACGGCGGTGGATGGCTTACCGGGAGTAAGGAAAATCTGCGGCCACTGGCCCAAAAACTTGCTGCTGAAGGCTACGTCGCCGTAACCGCAGCTTACCGCCTTGGAACCCAAGCCGTTTATCCTGCCGGAGTTATTGATCTCAAGGACGCGGTAAAATGGATGAAACAAAGTGCAGATCAATATCGGATAGACACTGAAAAAATTGCTGTTTTAGGGGCTTCGGCAGGAGCTCAATTGGCAACCCTCGTTGGTGTAACTCCCAATTCTGAAAAATACAACTCATCTACGTTTTCAGATGAAGTGCAGGCTATCGTTAATATTGACGGAATTGTTTCATTCATTCATCCCGATGCTGAAGAAGGCTGGATGGCTGCTACCTGGTTAGGAGGTTCTAAAGCTGATAAGTTCGATACCTGGAAAGAAGCCTCACCACTGGAATATGTAGATGGCAATACCCCTCCGACCTTGTTTATTAATAGCTCATATCCGCGGTTTCATGCCGGACGGGATGAGATGGTGAAAATCCTTGATGAAAACAAGATCTATAATGAAGTACACACTATAGACAAAACGCCTCACGCCTTTTGGCTTGTTCACCCCTGGTTTGATGAAACAGTGAGACTGACCATAAATTTCCTCGACAGGATCTTTGAAAATTCCTCTTCAGCAAGAGACGTTTACAGGGAAATTACGGTTGCTAAAGATGGCACTTCAGATTTTAGCAGCATTCAGAAAGCAATAAATTCTACCCGCGATCTTGGTCCGGGGGAAGTAGTGATCAGGATCAAATCCGGCACCTATAATGAAAAGCTGGAGATCCCTTCCTGGAAGCGCCAGTTGACGCTCATTGGAGAAGACCGAAAAAATACGATTATCACCAACAATGACTTTTCAGGAAAGATAGATCCGCAGACGGGAAAAGAGATGTCAACTTTTACTTCCTATACAGTTCTGGTGCAGGGAAATGATATTAGTATTGAAAATCTCACCATCCAAAATACGTCCTGCGGAGAGGGGCAGGCCGTGGCTTTGCATGTGGAAGGCGACCGTTTTGTAGTGAAAGATTCAGACATTCTGGGTTGCCAGGATACGCTGTACACGGCCACTGAAGGAAGCCGGCAGCTTTACCTGAACTGCTATATTGAAGGGACAACAGATTTCATTTTTGGAGAAGCCACAGCCGTTTTCAAGGATTGCACCATTAAGAGTCTGAAAGATTCTTTTATAACTGCCGCTGCGACTCCGCAGGACCGGGAATTTGGTTATGTCTTTATTGACTGCAAGTTAATAGCTGCCGAAGGTGTGAATGAGGTTTATCTTGGAAGACCATGGAGACCCTATGCTAAAACAGTCTTTATAAATTCTTATCTCGGGAAACACATTCTTGCTGAAGGCTGGGACCACTGGCCGGGAGACCAGATGTTTCCGAATAAGAAAAGAACAACCTTCTACGCTGAATATAACAGCTCAGGCCCCGGAGCTTCTCCTTCCACCAGAGCTAAATGGACGCATCAGCTGACTTCAGAAGAGGCTGCGAAATACAGTCTAAAGAACATTTTTAGTACCACAAGTGACTGGTATTGGGCCACGAAAGCCATGAAAGAATAAAACCGTTGATGGAAAGGATGAACTATTAAAATAACTGATTAAGAAATGAAAAATCTGCTCCTGTTTTTAATGATCTGTTGTTCGGTATCTCTTGTGGCCCAAGAAAGGCCGACGCTGTATCTCATTGGTGATTCAACAATGTCAAACAAAAAGGATCCCGATAAAAATCCCGAGCACGGCTGGGGGCAAATGCTTCCGCAGTTGATGTCTTCAGAAGTAGAGATTAATAATCACGCAGTGAACGGACGCAGTACCAGAAGTTTTATTGCTGAAGGGCGCTGGGAAAAAGTTAAGGAACAACTGGAGCCCGGCGATTATGTTTTCATCCAGTTTGGACATAATGATCAAAAGGTGAACGATCCTGCCAGGTACACCAATCCCTATACCCAGTATAGAAGCAACCTTGAAAAATTTGTAAAAGAGACGAGGGATAGAGGAGCCAGCCCGCTTCTTTTTAGTTCCATTGTGCGCCGCAACTTTAATGAAGATGGAGTGCTTGTCGATACGCACGGGCATTACCCCCTGGTGGTAAGAATGGTGGCCAAAGATCTGGAGGTACCTTTCATAGATATGCAGTTATTGACAGAACAGCTGGAGATCTCCTACGGCCCTCAGGATTCGAAACAACTGCATCTTCACCTCGAGCCGGGGGAAGATCCCTATGAACCCAGGGGAGTAACCGATGATACCCACCTGTCAAGAAAGGGTGCAGACCTGGTTGCAAGACTGGCACTTCAGGAGATCGCAAGACAGGATCTGGATTTAAAAAAACATGTAAAAAGAGCTGTTTTATTTCAGAAAATCCTAAAAGAGGTTCCGGTGGGTGCGGTAGAATATTCAGAAAGAATTCCGTGGCGAAAAGCCCTACAACAGGATGAGGAGTGGTATGAAAGCAGGGAGGCGCAGAGGATAGCAGATAATGTTCTGCTTTATCAGCATGACAATGGAGGCTGGTATAAGAACATCGACATGTCCAATGAATTAAGCGAAAAAGAAAAAGACAGCCTCAGGTCTCTACAGGCCAAAGAAATGGGCACCACCATAGACAACGGCGCAACTCATACTCAGCTAAGATATTTGGCAAAAGTTTATGAGGCCACCAAAAAAGAGGCGTATAAAAAGGCCTTTTTGAAAGGTATTGATTTTTTACTTGAGGCGCAGTACCCCAATGGAGGCTGGCCTCAGTTCTATCCCCTCAAAAAAGGATATTACGAACACATCACCTACAATGACGGAGCTATGGTAGGCGTGATGAGACTGCTAAGGGATGTTGCAAAAAATGAAGAGCCTTACACTTTTGTAGATCTTAACAGGAAGAACAAAGCCCGCAGGGCTGTAGATAAGGGATTGGAAATAATTCTTGCAAGCCAGGTAAAAGTAGACGGAAAGTTGACAGCCTGGGGAGCCCAGCACGACAGGAAAACACTTCAACCGGCAAAGGCAAGAGCTTACGAACTGGCTTCTTTAAGCGGGAAGGAAAGTGCCGAGATCGTGCGGTTTCTAATGGAGATCCAAAATCCTTCCGAAGAAGTTAAGAGGTCGATTCAAAGTGCCATGCGATGGTTTGATGATGCCAAGGTCATGGGTAAGAGAGTGGAATGGATCAAAGGAGAACATCTTCCCGAAGGTCGTGATCGCGTTCTAGTAGAAGATCCTAACGGGGGACCCCTTTGGGGTCGCTTTACCGAAATAGGAACAAATCGCCCAATGTTTATTGGTCGTGACGGCGTGGTAAAATATAATCTTGATGAAATCGAGCACGAACGTCGCACCAATTACAGCTATATAGACAGTTATGCTGAAGATCTATTAAAGGAGAAATATCCGGCATGGCAGAAGAAACATACCTCCCAAAAATAGCAAAAACTGGAGCAATTCTATATTGAAGATGCTTTTAGCCCAATTTTAAATAACAGTTATGAAAAAACTAATTATTCTATTCACTGTATTACTAGGCCTGAATGTCAATGCCCAGTTATCTGAACCGGAAAGAAAGGCAGCTATTCAGGAGATCGTGGATAGGATCCAGCTTCCGGTAATACCTGATTATTCGGTTTCGGTAACAAGATTCGGAGCTAAAGGAGATTCAGTTAACAATAATAAGAGAGCTTTTGACAAAGCAATGAACCACCTGAAGAAAAGAAAAGGAGGAAAGCTCATAGTTCCAAAAGGAGTGTATACAGTAAATGGTCCCATTCACTTGGTGAGCAATGTGAACCTTCATCTAGAAGAGGGAGCAAAGATCAGGTTTGGAGATGATCCTGAAGATTATCCTCTGGTCCTTACGAGTTGGGAGGGAACCATGTTGTACAACTACAGTCCGCTTATCTATGGGAAGGAAGTTGAAAATATTGCCATTACGGGAAAGGGGACTATAGATGGAGAAGGGGGAGGTGCCTGGGCAGGATGGAAGCAACTTGAGGATAAGGATAAGCAGTTGAGCAGGGAAATGAACCATACCGGAATTCCTGTGGAGGAAAGGATCTTCGGGCAAGGACATTACCTGCGCCCACAGTTGATCCAGTTTGTGAATTCAAAAAACATACTTCTTGAAGACATTACTATTGAAGATTCTCCTTTTTGGTGCGTCCACCTGCTTAAATCCAAAAGTGCAACGCTCCGGGGATTAAAATTTGACGCTCATAACTTCAATAATGATGGAATTGACGCAGAATACGCCAGTGATATTCTTATCGAAGAAGTGGAATTTGATAATGGAGATGACAACATCGCCATCAAAGCGGGAAGGGATCACGAGGGGCGTGCAAATTCTGCTACGCCTTCAGAAAATATTGTCATAAGAAATAATCTATTGAAGGGATTGCACGGAGTAGTGATAGGTAGTGAAATGTCTGCCGGGGTTCAGAATATTTATGTAGAAAACAATAAAGCATGGGGTTACCTCAAAAGAGGAATTTATTTTAAGACCAATCCTGATAGGGGAGGTTATATCCGGAATATTTACATCAATGATATTGCACTTCAAAAAGTTGAGGACTGCTTCTATATAACAGCCAATTATCACGGGGAAGGAGAGGGTTTTAATTCAAAGATCTCAGATGTATTTATCAGCAATGTGACCTGTGAGGAAGCCACGGGAACGGCAGTGGTGATCCAGGGCTTTGAGGAGAGCAAGGTGGAGAATGTGAAACTTACTAATATTAAGGTGAACAAGACGAGAAATGCGACCTCAATAACAAATACCAAAAATGTAATTTTTGACGAGGTAATTATTGGAGAAGAGGCCGGGATACCCACTTCGGTCTCAAAAGAAAAACCGGAATTGAACTAAAATTTCGATCATAACTTGAAGTTGACTGAGTAATGTGATGGTCAGGCCTGCTATACCATAGTTCAAGATCCATAATGTGCAGTGAAAATATCACCGGTATTTTTGGCTTATCATAATCTAGCCACGCCTTAGCTTAGTTAGACCTTAAATCCTTCATTATAGCAGATTATTATGTTATTTTAGAGGTTACTGAAACTAAAGAAACCTGATTCTTTGAAAAATCCAATATTCGAACAGAGCTGGAGATGGTATGGTCCTCATGATCCTGTAAACCTACAAACGATCAAACAGGCCGGTGCCAATGGCGTGGTCACAGCTTTGCATTACATTCCGGTAGGCGAAGTATGGAGCCTGGAAGACATCGAAAAAAGAAAAGCTCTTTTAGAAAGGAGCAATAAAGAATATCCATTTCCCCTACACTGGAATGTGGTGGAAAGCCTTCCGGTGCATGAGCACATCAAACAAGGTAGAGCAGATAAAGCAGGATACATTGAAAACTATAAAAAAAGTCTGTGGAATCTCGGCAAAAGCGGAATCACCCGGGTCTGTTACAATTTCATGCCTGTTCTTGACTGGCTGCGAACGAATGTTCGACACGAGCTGGGGGACGGCAGTACGGCCCTGCTTCACGACCTGGAGGACCTTATAATTTTCGACCTGTTCATCCTGAAAAGGAAGGATGCCGAAGAAGATTATAAAGCGGCGATGGTTGAAAGTGCCCGGAAGAAATATTCTAATATGTCTGAAGGTGAAATTAAGCGACTTCAGGAAAGTTTGCTCATGGCGCTGCCCGGGGATCAAAAAGGTTTTACTTTGGATAAACTTCAGAAGGGACTGGCAGATTATAAAGGCATTTCCGCAGAACAGCTCCGCCAAAACCTTGTGGAATTTCTGAAAGAAGTTATTCCTGTGGCTGAAGAAGCAGGAGTGAAAATGGCTATCCATCCCGATGATCCGCCATGGCCGGTGCTTGGCCTACCGAGGGTGGTGAGTACAGCCGAAGATCTGGATCATATCTATAATAGTGTTCCTTCAAAAGCTAATGGTCTCACCTTTTGTAGCGGAAGTTTTGGAGCTTCAGAAAAGAATGATCTTCCGGAAATCATCAAAAGATATTACGACCGCATCCATTTTGTACATCTAAGATCTGTGCAAAGAGAGGGCAATTCCAGGTTCTATGAAGCCAATCACCTCGAAGGAAGTGCAGAGATGTTTAAATTGGTGCACACTTTTTATGAGTGTCAAAAAGGGCAAAATAGAGAGCCCATTCCCATGCGGCCCGATCATGGTCACCAAATGCTTGACGATCTTGGAAAGACCACTTATCCCGGCTATTCGGCGATCGGTAGGTTGCGTGGCCTGGCAGAGCTGAGAGGGCTGGAGATGGGAATAATGAATTCTCTTGAAAACTAATGTGTCAAAAAATGAACAAGTTAAAAGATAAAGTAGCAGTAGTAACCGGAGGCAATGGAGTCTTGGGAGGTGCTATTGCTATGGGATTGGCAGCTGAAGGGGTGAAAGTAGGTATTTTGGGCCGCAGTGAGAAAACTGTGCAGGCAAGAGTACAAGAAATAGAGAAAGCCGGTGGAAAAGCTATTGCTTTGGTGGCAGATGTACTTGATGAGCAAAAACTGGAGGCAGCCAGAGAAAAAATTGAAAAAGAATTTGGCAAGGTACATATTCTGGTTAATGCTGCGGGCGGGAACAAGAAAGGTGCGACAATCACTCCAGATCAAAGTATTTTCGACCTTAGTATGGAGGACTTTGATAAGGTGAATCAGCTTAATTTCAAAGGCACGGTAATGCCAACCCTGATTTTTGCTAAAGGAATGGTTGCCCAAAAGAGAGGGAGCATAATAAATATTTCTTCCCTGGCGGCATCCAGAGCTTTAACAAGAGTCATGGGGTATTCGGCAGCCAAGGCAGCAGTGGATAATTTTACAAAATGGCTGGCTGTAGAAATGGTACAAAAATACGGAGATGGAATTCGGGTCAACGCTATTGCCCCCGGCTTTTTTATTGGGGAGCAGAACCGCGATCTTTTACTGAAGGAAGACGGAAGCCTTACTTCCCGCGGAGAGACCATTGTAAGACAGACACCAATGAATCGCTTCGGAAAACCTGAAGAATTACAGGGCGCAGCTAATTGGCTGGCAGGAGACGGCTCCTCTTTTGTCACCGGAACGGTGATCCATGTAGACGGCGGTTTTGGAGCCTTTAGCGGGGTATAATATTATAGGATATGGCAGCATTAGGAAAATATTCTTTTGGAGTAGGGGACAGGTTTGGGAAAGAAGGGAAAGCTCAGCTGCAGGCCATTCTCAAGGTTTGGGATGATAATATAACGGTGACGCCCGTTTGGAATAAATCAAACCGCGAGCATAACACCGTTAAAACTCAGCCTGAGAGTCTACGAAAAGAAGCAGATGAAGCTGTGAAGACTTGGAACTTTAAGGGAGCTTACTTTGTAGACGCCGACCATATTAATTTGCAAACGGTAGATAAGTTCATTCCTTTTAGTGATTTTTTCACTCTTGATGTTGCTGAATTTATTGGACAAAAAGCCTCAGAAAGGGAAGAGGAGGAATTTCTTCAATTTTTCGAAGGTTATATGCGCGACATTGAAATTCCCGGGATTCAGCGCAAGATGCAGATCTCCAAATCGCATCTAAGGGGAATGCTGGATAATTTCTTACTGGCTTCCCAAAAGGCAGGGGAGATCTATACTCATATCCGCTCTCAAAAAATTGAAGAATTTCACGTGGAAGTATCCATTGATGAGGTTAATGATCCTCAATCCCCGTTAGAACTTTTTTTCATTCTGGCAGCTTTGGCATTTTATAAGGTGCCGGTCAATACTATTGCTCCTAAGTTTTCAGGGGAATTTAATAAAGGGGTGGATTATCAGGGAGATCTTGAAAAATTTGAAAATGAATTCGAAGAGGATCTTTTGGTCCTGAAATTTGCTGTTAAGGAATTTGATTTTCCAAAGGATCTAAAATTGAGTGTGCACAGCGGTAGTGATAAATTTTCAATTTATCCTGTCATTCAAAAATTGATCAGGAAACACGACGCCGGGTTACATCTCAAAACCGCCGGCACTACCTGGCTGGAAGAACTTATAGGAATTGCAGAAAATGAAGGTGACGGCTTTAAATTTGCCAAAGAAATTTATACCGAATCTTTGGAGCGCTATGAAGAACTGACCAAAGATTACGCTTCAGTACTTTCTATAGATAAAAATAAATTACCGGCGGTCGGCGACTTTTCCACCGGAAAAGCTTTTGCTAATGCCCTAAGACATGAAGCAACTTCAGCATATAATCCTCACTTTCGCCAGCTGCTTCATTGTGCCTATAAAATAGCTGCCGAAAAAGGAGAGCAGTTTTTTACCCTTTTAGAGAGGTATAGGGAAAATATTGAGCGAAATGTGACAGACAATTTATTTCGAAAACATCTCAGGCCACTTTTTCTTAATGAAGCTGTGAATGGGTAGAAGTGCTGATTTCTGTTTTCTTTGTATTCCCTCCTTCAAATGAGTCCGCTTGCGCAGTTTATTATTCCGGTTGAGGAATATAAATATTGGATTGGTTTGGAAGGAAATCTACTTTTAAACTTTAGGAACTTTTGTGCTTGGTTTTCAAGAATCACACCTGTAGATTCATTAGCCCTTGGTTAATTTCTCTGAATTCACTTAAGATTAGTGCTCTCTGTTTATCTAAATTTTGCTGCTGAATATTTGATTCCTCAAGAAGTTTTAAGAACAAGTCGATTTGATGAGATAAGGTTTCTGCTTTTAGATAGTGAACAGTAGTTTTATTTTTATGAATAAGATCATTCAATTTTTTAAGGTCCCTTTCCTTAGAAGCAACTGAGAATTCCTCTTGATATAATTTGATGCTTTTAATAAAGCTATTGACCAGCTTGTAAAAGATTTTGGTGTTATTTTTCGAGATGTTTTTAATGCGCGACAAATCATAGGAGCCGTCAAATTCATCCTCCGAGAATGTTTTTAAGGCTGTGTTTACAGATTCTGTTGGCGTTGGAGTTTCCATCTTGTTTTCTTTTGGAAGAAATCTCCAAAGCACTTTCTGTAGCTCCTCAGGGTTAAAAGGTTTTGATACATAAGCACTCATTCCGGCCCTTCTCAATTTCACATCCATATCTCCCCGACCTGAAGCCGAAAGTGCAACTACGGCTGGTTTTCTAAAGCCTTTTTTTGCTAAAATTTCCTTCGTAGCCTCAAAGCCGTTCATTTGAGGCATATGTAGATCCATAAGGATTACATCATAGTTATTTTTTTTCGCCTTTTGTATCGCCTTCGCTCCGGAATTTGCGGTACTAAATGAGATTTTCCAATCCTCCAAATACCTGGAAATTATAAAAAGATTTGTCTCATTATCATCTACAACAAGAACCTTTCCCGATAATGCCCTCAGCTCCTTCTTCACTTTGGATAGTGCTGGTGAGTCGACAGTTTCTTGAGGAATATGAAAGCTTAGTTTAAAGCTAAATGCAGAACCCCTACCTTCTTCACTCTGTACCTTCAATTCACTGCCCTGAAGCTGAAGAAGCTTTTGACTAATAGTCAAACCTAACCCGGTTCCTCCAAATTCCATATTCACTTCATAGCTCGCCTGAGAAAATTCATCAAAAATCCTCTCTAATTTATCTGGAGGTATTCCTATACCAGTGTCTTCCACACGGAAATCCAGACTTACAAAGGTCTGCTCCTGTTGTTCTATTTTAACTTTGAAAAGGACTGTCCCCTCACGAGTGAATTTAATTGCATTACCAATAAGATTAGTTAGCACCTGCTTTAACTTTATAGGATCGCCAATTAACAGGTAAGGTAAATTATCAGCGAAATCTGTCTCAAGACGAATGTTCTTTTCTTTTGCTTTTATTCTGTAGGTAGTAACCAGTACTTCTAAAAGTTCCTTGAAGTTAAACTCTTTTTTTTGAATAGTTGTTCTATGGGATTCAAGCTTACTAAGATCAAGAAGATTATTTACCAACTCCAGAAGGTTATTTGAAGACAATTGAAGAAGTCTCGCATATTCCTGTTGCTTTTGATCAAGGTGGGTATTTTGAATTAAATTTCCAACCCCCACTATGGCATTTAAAGGAGTTCTGATCTCATGACTAATAGTGGAAAGGAACTCTGCTTTTGCCTGAGCATTCTCTTCTGCTTTCTTTTTCTGATCTATTAGGACCTGTTCATATTTTTTCCGATCAGTAATGTCGACAATAGATGCCCTGTAAACAACAACTTTAGAGTTGGGTTTCTCCAGTTTATTCACATTTATAAGAGCCGGGATGGTATTCCCGTTGTCTTTAATAAGGTCGAACTGCACCTCTTTGATATATCCCTGCATTTTCAAAAGAGGAAAGAAGTGAGTTTCAAAGTATATTTTCCCGCCTATCTTTAAGAAATCCTGGATTTTTCTTTTAAAGAGAACTTGTTCTTTAGTAATTGCAAACCATTCCAAAAAGGTTTTATTTACTTTGACGATCTCACCGTCGGCAAGGAATGATACGTACCCAAATGGCGCATTATCATATAATTCTTCAGCCGATTCTTCAGGAAAATCCAATTTTTGTTCTTCTAAAGGTTTACAATATTTCGTCTAAATAAGCTTTGATCACCTCGATCGTTTCTTCCGGGGCACTCAAGTTTGGGCAATGCCCCGTCGCCTTTAAAATTCGCAAAGTACTTCCCGGTATTTGGCGGTGTACAAATTCCCCTACCTCTCGAGGCGCAATAATATCTTCAGAGCATTGCATTATTAAGGTAGGGACCTTAACAGAAGCTAGATCTTCGCGATTGTCAGATAAAAAAGTTACCCGCGCAAAATGTTTAGCAATTTCAGGGTTTGATCTGCAAAAACTATTGGTTAATTCCTCTCCCAACTCTGGATTGTCCTCATTTCCCATTATTTGGGGGGCTATATTAACTGCCCAGCCTAAATAATTACTTTCCAAAGCTTCCATTAATTCCTCGATATCTCTCTCCTTAAAACCACCTCTATAATCTTTATCATCGATATATCGGGGAGATGGTCCAATCATTATAAGCCCCGCAAAAAGCCCCGGATTTTTAATTGTAGCCAGTGCCGCTATCATGGAACTCACCGAATGAGCTACCAGGATAACATCTTGTAACTCTAGTTCAGCGCAAATGTCCAGGATATCTTCAGCATATCCCTGTAGATCATTATACTTATCATAACTATATTGAGATTCATCAGATTTTCCTGCGCCCGTATGGTCGAAAAGAATAACCTTATAGTCTTCTACAAAAGCAGGATATACATGTCTCCACATGGTTTGATCACAACCATAACCATGCGAAAATAGAATAGGTCGTTCACCTCTTCCTAACACCCTCACATTATTCCTTTGAAGTGCAGATATCCTGTTAGTATTCATATTTATAGAAAATTAAGTCCAATGCGCAACAAGGTATTGAATATTTACGAAACATTATGTTAGGAGTTAAACATAGGTCCATGTAAAAGAGGTTAATTAAAGAGAATCGATAGTGAACGAATTTACTAAGAATTTAGGTATTCGTATCACCCAATTGAATATTGGGTCCCCGCCTGAAAATAAGTAATCCACACCTCCTTTCAGTCGGTGTAATTTTTCTGTTTTCCTCCAAAGCCTTGAGCAAGCTCGGCTGTTATAAATTTTTAGAATTTTCTGAAAGGCTATGGAAGCTTAGCTATAGAAGTCAGATCATGATCCAGGGACAGAAGGAGAAGAATAGGAATTTGGTGCTTGAAGTTTTTAGAAGGATTCCCGCCTGAAAATAGAAGATCCACACCTCCTTTCAGTCGGTGTAATTTTTCTGTTTTCCGCCAAAGCTTTGAGCGAGCTCAGCTTTTCCGTAAAATAGAAAAATCCACACTGTCGTGTGGATCTTCTGCTTTAAGTGACCGCGGGAGGATTCGAACCCCCAACCCTCAGAGCCGAAATCTGATATTCTATCCAGTTGAACTACGCGGCCTTTAAAAGTGGCGCAATTTACACAAAAAGTTTTAACTCCTAAAGGAGTTTGTTAGGGTTTATAAAAAGGATGCCGGGGGTTGGAAGGAAGTTCTTCTATTCCGGTTTTTTTTAGTGGAAGGGAGAAGATAGAAATCGAGTAAATACCGTGAAGAGTCCGCAGTTCTTAGGTCTAATTGAGTAGAGTTTAAAAGGTTTAAGAACTTGACTACATGATAAACCCTAGTAAAACCAGGAAGATAAACAAAGCCGCCACCAGGAGATGATCAGACCAAACTTCAAAATCAGTTACCTTTTCCTTTTCTCCGGAATTTCTTTTCTGGGTACTCATGATGCAGCATTTTAAAGATTAAATTCTAGATCTTATTAAGCGACTTAACATAGATTTCCCACTAATTTAGAAAATTTTATGTTTCTTCCCAAAGCTGTACCTGTTAAATGTCTGAATTTGAGCACAAAAGTAAAGGTGTCGTAGTGTCTGCCGTTTTTCAATTGTTAAAACTTTTAGCTCAGGAACTACAGGAGAGCATGGAGCAGCCGGCTTTTGTCTCGGCCCACCCTGGTCTTTTCTGCACCAATTCATTATGGCCTCTAGTAGCATATGGTTCTTTCATCGCTTGCTGTAGTTTAAGAAACAGCTCATCCTCACCTTTTTCCAGTTGCTCAATTGCCTGGTGCAGAAGATAATTTCTCAGAACAATTCTTGGATTGTTCCTGTTCATTAGATCCCGGGAGGCTTCGTAAGAAATGTAGTTGTTTTTCCGCCTTTTTGAGTAGTCAGTGATGAGGTTAGTAAGTAGCTCCTGTTCATCTGACTTTAAGGGCTGGTAAAAGGATGGATCAAAATGCTTCAGAATATCTTCAGAAGAAGCCTCTGCAGCAATATCTGCAAGCAACCTGTAGAAAAGAGTCATATCGGGCTGAATTTCGGAAAGTACTTTCTCAAACTTGGAAATAAGCTCTTTTTCTTCTTTCTCCACTTTATCCAGACCCAGTTTGCTTCCCATCATGTCGTAGTAATAATTCCAAAAATACTTTTCATAAGAATTCAGGGCTTCTTCAAGACCTTCAGTGTCCTCGAAAAGGAGTGAAAGTGAATTTGCCAAACGACCAAGGTTCCAGTAGCCTATGGATGGCTGATTGCCAAAAGCATAACGTTTACCGGGAAGATCTGTAGTGTTGGGAGTAAAATTGTAATCGTAGTTGTCCAGGAACGAAAAAGGTCCATAATCAATGGTAAGTCCGAGAATGGACATATTGTCTGTATTCATAACGCCATGCACGAATCCCACCCGCTGCCATTCACTCATCAAAAATGCTGTTTTTGACACTACTTCCTGAAACCAGTCCAGGACTTTATTCTCGCCGCCAAGATGCGGATAATAACGGTCAATGGTCCAGTTCACCAGCTGCTCAAGTTTCTCGGTTTCACGTTGTGCTGCGAGTAATTCGAAGTTTCCAAACCGCAGGAAAGAAGGAGCAACGCGGGTTACAATAGCACCGGGTTCGTATTCGGGGCTTCCGTTGTAGAACATATCCCTCAAAACCTTATCTCCGGTAGCTACAAGAGCCAGGGCACGAGTAGTGGGAATTCCCAGGTGGTGCATAGCTTCACTCATTAAATACTCCCGCACAGAAGAACGTAGAACAGCCCGGCCATCGGCATGTCGCGAGTAGGCCGTGGGACCGGCTCCTTTTAATTGTATGTCAAAAATGCCATTTTTGGCACCCCATTCTCCCAGCGTTATCGCCCGGCCATCGCCGAGCTGCCCCGCCCAGTTGCCGAACTGATGCCCCGCATAACAGGCTGCATAAGGAAACATTGAGGAAGTAATGTGATTACCCGCCAAAGTCTCAACATCCTTATTAGTGGGATAATCAATTTGCAGTTCCTTAGCAAGGTCCTGGGACCAGGCAAGGAGCTTTGGAGCTGCTACGGGAGTAGGTTCTGCTTTGCTGTAGAGTTTGCCTGGAGTTTGACGGGGGGTGCGATTTCCACTGTCATCTCCTTCAAAGGCTTCAACAAATTTATTTTTCCAATCTTTCTCGGCAAGAGCAGGCATAGCTTATTTTTTTCCTGAAAATACAAAATTTCCCGGGGAAGGTGAGAAAGGTTTTTCAACCTAAAATTACTTACAAATGTAGAGAAGCAGAAGTGGTAGGAGTGGGAATTTTCTTTAGAAAATTAACAGCAGCTTAGACAATGATAAGAAATTAAGTTAAACCTAAATTAAAATGTATTTGGAACAGCATGATCTGATATATTTTTAGAAAAAAATTGAAAGAAAATGGTCTCATATCAAAGCAAAAATGAAATTCAGAATCAGGTGAGGAACCTACTTCCTTATCAGATAAAAGAGTGCCGGGAATGTGACGAGCTCCCGAAGGCTCTGGAAGAACTTATTAAACACAACTACCAGGCTGCTTTTGTGTGCTACGACAAAAAGTCTAATTGCATAGAGGTAGGGGTGGAAAAAGAAGAAGAAGTTACCGCTTATCCTGAAATTACAGTGCATAAGATCCCTCTTAAAAAGGCAGTTTCAGAACTGGCTCAATCTTTAAGAAATGATGATCTTGACCTTAAGTTCTACGGAAGACTGCTTGCAGGCTACGGCAATGCAAACAAGATTGAAGATGTAGTACTGGTTTAGCACAATTTACAAATTGCCTGCAAAGACCCTCTGAAATTGTTTTTCGGAGGGTCTTTTTTATTGTGAAAACTGAAAGCCTGTTATCTTTGTGGGTTCAACTTCGGCTTACCTATGACAACTTCAGAATATATCATTGCTAACACTCATTTTCCGCAGAAAAGTGTAGATAACACGCTTTCCCTGCTCGATGCAGATGCCACCATTCCTTTTATCTCCCGGTATCGAAAGGAAGTAACAGGAAACCTTGATGAGGTGGAGATTGCTACAATTTCAAAGTTCAAAGCTGAGTTTGAGGAACTGGAAAAGCGGAAGTCGACTGTTCTTAAAGCTATCGCTGAACAAGATGCTTTAACGGCAGAACTGGGTGAAAAAATTCGGGCGGCACAAAGCCTGGTACAGCTGGAGGACCTTTATCTGCCTTTCAAAAAGAAGCGCAAAACGAAAGCTGACGCAGCGAGGGAATTGGGGCTGGAACCGTTGGCGAAAATGCTCATGGCACAGAATTCTCCTGATATTAAAGCTGCTGCAAAAAGATTTGTTGGCAAGGATGTGGCCGGTATTGAAGAAGCACTCACAGGAGCCAAAGATATCGCCGCAGAATGGATCAATGAGAATCAACTGGTGAGAAATAAAATTCGCACTCTCTATAAGCTACAGGCAAGAATTATTTCAACTGTAAATAAGAAAAGGGGCGAAGAGGAGGATGCACAGAAGTACAAACTCTTTTTTGAATGGGAAGAGCGACTTCGAAATGTTCCCTCTCATCGGCTCCTGGCTATGCTTCGGGCTCAAAACGAAGATTTTGTACGAATTAAAGTTGAGGTTGAAAAGGAGAAGGCATTTGAGCTAACGTCGAGATATTTTGTAAAACAGGGAAGGAATTCATGCACCCCATTTGTGGAAGAGGCCATTGAGGATACTCTTAAAAGGTTGCTTTTTCCTGCGCTTTCCAATGAAGCTATTGCCCGTGCAAAGGAAAAGGCCGATGAAGCTGCTATTAAAGTTTTTGCCGATAACCTGAAACAATTATTGCTTGCACCCCCGCTGGGCAGTAAGAGGATACTCGCGCTCGATCCCGGGTTTAAATCTGGCTGTAAACTGGTTTGCCTTGATGAGAAAGGAGATTTGCAGCATAACGAGACGATTTTTCCGCATCCGCCCCAAAAGGAGATCGCGATGGCTTCAAAAAAAGTGAAATCGTTGGTGAACGCTTATAATATTGAAGCTATTGCAATAGGAAACGGAACCGCGTCTCGGGAAACAGAATTCTTCATTAAGAATATCCGCTTTGACAGGGATGTACAGGTGTTTGTAGTGAACGAAGCCGGAGCTTCTGTGTATTCAGCTTCTAAGATTGCGAGAGCTGAATTTCCCAATTTTGATGTCACCGTACGAGGCGCGGTCTCTATTGGCCGCCGATTGGCAGATCCGTTGGCGGAACTGGTGAAAATCGATCCTAAGTCAATAGGAGTGGGACAGTACCAGCACGATGTGGATCAGTCTAAGCTGAAGGCGGAACTGGATAGGGTAGTGGAGAGCTGTGTGAACGGAATAGGAGTCAATCTGAATACCGCTAGTGCAGCACTATTGAGCTATGTTTCAGGGATCGGACCTGGTTTAGCTGAAAATATTGTGAACTACAGAAGTGAAAATGGAGAATTTTCCTCCCGGAAAGAGCTGCTGAAGGTACCGCGCCTGGGAGCAAAAGCCTTCGAGCAGGCCGCCGGATTCCTTAGAGTTCCGGCTTCTGAAAATCCGCTGGACAATTCCGCTGTCCATCCTGAAAGTTATTCCATAGTAGAAAAAATGGCCGCCGATCTTAAGGTGAGCCTGAAGGAGCTCATTGGCAATAAAGATCTAATCTTAAAAATTACTCCCGAAAATTACATTTTTGGGACCACAGGTTTACCTACTATTAAGGACATTCTGCGCGAGCTGGAAAAGCCAGGAGTAGATCCGAGAAAGTCGGCTAAAGTCTTTGAATTCGATCCCAAGGTAAAAACCATCAAAGACCTCGAACCCGGAATGAAGCTGCCCGGCATTGTTAACAACATCACCAACTTCGGCTGTTTTGTGGATATCGGCATCAAAGAAAGCGGACTCGTGCACATCTCAAAGCTGAAGAACGAATTCGTAAGCGATGTGAGTTCGGTGGTTAAATTAAATCAGCACGTACAGGTAACGGTGATGGAAGTGGATGAAGCGAGGAAGCGGATACAGTTGTCGATGATCGATTAAAGGAAGTTAGAACTTAGAAGTACGAATTTAGAAGCAGTGGTTAGTAGTCAAAATTTTCAAAACGGAAACGCCGAAATAGCAATTTCTTCAACTCTCACCTCGCAACAGCTAATGGCCAAAAGCCAGCGGCTAAAAGCTCAAAACTGTTCCAACTCCTAACTCTTAACTATGTCCTCCACAATCATTTTCGCATGCACCCTGGAGTTTTCTATAAACCACTTATGGGTCTCGACGCCACCGCAGATTACTCCGGCGAGGTAGATGCCGGGGACATTGGATTCCATAGTCTCAGGATCGTACTGTGGGATCTTTTTTCCGTCATCTGAAAGTTTGATGCCCATACTCTTTAAAAATTCAAAATTTGGGCGATAACCGGTAAGTAGAAGGACCCAGTCATTCTCTAGAACCTGGTCTCCTTCCTTGGAGGTAATAATTACCTCGCTCTCCTTAATTTCCTTGATTTCAGCATTGAAAACAGCTTTTATGCTGCCTTCGTCAATGCGGTTATCGATATCAGGCTTTACCCAATATTTTACACGTTCGCCTATGGCCGGTCCACGAACAACCATGGTCACGTCTCCACCCTTGCGGTAGATCTCCAGCGCGGCATCAACAGCCGAATTGCTTGCGCCGACTACAATAGTCTTTTGAGTGGCATAAAAATGCGGATCGCCGTAATAATGCGCCACCTTTGGAAGGTCTTCCCCGGGAACGTTCAGGTAATTTGGAATGTCGTAAAAGCCTGTCGCGATAATGACATTTTTGGAGCGGTAGCTGAATTTGGAAGTAGTGATCTCATGCAGGTCATCTGCAGATGTTATTTTTTCTACCTTCTCAAAAAGGTTAATTTTCAAGTGATTTGAAGTAACTATTCTCCTATAGTACTCCAGGGCTTCCTGTTTATGTGGCTTTGGATTGGTGCTAATAAAAGGTATCTCATCCAGTTCCAGCTTTTCAGAAGTTGAAAAGAAGGTCATGTTCGACGGATAATTATAAAGGGAGTTCACCAGCGTACCCTTCTCCAAGATGAGATATTTGAGGCCTTTCTTTTTTGCTTCCAGGGCACAGGCAATGCCTATAGGGCCACCGCCGACTATTACTAGATCAAATATTTCTTTGGGTTTACCTGTTGACAAGATCCTTAAGTTCTTTTATGGTTTGAGTAGGATTATCTGCTTTGAAGACAAAACTTCCCGCAACCAGTACATCTGCCCCGGCCTCAACAAGTTGAGCCGAATTCTTGTCGGTCACCCCGCCGTCGACCTCAATGAGAGTAGAGGCGCTGTTGCGCTCGATAATTTCCTTCAGTTTTTTCACTTTTTGGAAGGTATTCTCAATGAAGCTTTGACCCCCAAATCCGGGATTTACGCTCATAAGGCATACCAGGTCAATATCTTTGATCACATCTTCCAGAAGATCAACTGAGGTATGCGGATTAATAGCCACTCCGGCTTTCATACCTTCAGCTTTAATAGCCTGGAGGGTGCGGTGAAGGTGCGTACAGGCTTCGTAATGTACAGACAGATTGTTAGCTCCCAGGGCAGCAAATTCTTTGATGTACCTGTCGGGATCTACGATCATAAGGTGAACATCAATAGTCTTTTTCGCATGCCTGTTGATGGCTTCAAGAACAGGCATCCCATAGGAGATATTTGGAACGAAAACGCCGTCCATAATGTCAATGTGAAACCAGTCGGCTTCACTCTTGTTGATCATTTCAAGGTCGCGCTGGAGGTTTCCGAAGTCGGCTGCCAGAACAGAAGGGGCTATAAGTCTGTTTTTCATGAAGTTTTTTCTTGTCCTGCAAAAGTAACAAGAATTATGCGAAAGGTCTTTGGAGGGATGATCAATTCCTGTAGGAAGATTTTTGTATATTTAAAAGAAAGAACCAACCAAAAAAAGAAAACGCATGGAAGTAGAAGAAAAAACCAATAAGAGAAACTATGGGAAAATGGGTTGCTTCATAGCTGTTCTTATTTTTGTTCTCATTATTATCCTGATAGTATCAGGAGTAATAAATTTTCCTTGGGAGCATTAGAGAAATAAATGATTGATCACTTGCTATAAAAGGTGAACCCCGGTAATCAGCCGGGGTTCTTCATCAATCAATCAAAAAACGAACAGTAATCAACTGTTGCATTGTTAACGGGAATTATCCCAGATATGTTTTTAAGATCTTGCTTCTGGAGGTGTGTTTCAACCTTCTAATAGCTTTTTCTTTAATTTGTCTTACTCTTTCTCTCGTTAGATCAAAAGTCTCGCCAATTTCTTCAAGAGTCATTGGATGTTGGTCTCCCAGGCCAAAATAAAGACGAATCACATCGGCTTCTCTTGGAGTTAGCGTCTCAAGAGCACGCTCGATCTCGGTGCGAAGGGATTCGTGTAAAAGTTCTTTATCGGGGTTTGGAGATTCTCCTGAGCGCAATACGTCATAGAGATTGGAATCCTCACCTTCTACAAGAGGAGCATCCATGGATACGTGACGCCCGGAATTCTTCATAGACTCCTTTACGTCATTAATGGTCATGTCCAGTTCCTTTGCAATTTCCTCTGCACTTGGTGGCCGCTCATGTGACTGCTCAAGAAAAGCAAAAGTCTTGTTGATCTTGTTTATCGAACCGATCTTGTTTAACGGTAGTCGAACAATACGGGATTGCTCAGCCAAAGCCTGCAATATAGACTGGCGAATCCACCAAACGGCATAGGATATGAATTTGAAACCACGTGTCTCATCAAATCGTTTGGCTGCTTTAATTAATCCTAAATTTCCTTCATTAATAAGGTCGGGAAGGGTCAAGCCCTGATTTTGATATTGTTTTGCCACAGATACCACAAAACGAAGGTTCGCCTTTGTTAGTTTTTCCAGAGCGCGGTCATCACCCGCTTTAATTCGTTGCGCCAATTCCACCTCTTCATCTGCGGTGATCAGGTCAACTTTACCAATTTCTTGCAAATACTTATCCAGCGAAGCAGTTTCACGGTTCGTTACCTGCTTCGTAATCTTAAGTTGTCTCATCTATCGTCTCCTTGGATTTTAATTAGAATAACTCTTGTAATAGTTATACGTAAGAAGGGTTGGAAATGTTACAAGAATTAAAGATAATGAAAAATTTTTTTCCTGCGACGCTTTTTAGCGGATTTTCCTCGCTTCCAGATCAAGAAGCCGGTTATGGATAAAAAGGGGCCTGTGAGCCCTGTAATGCAGTAGAGCAGTTTTGTCCAAATCCCACCATATTGCCCGAAGTGCAGGGGGATTAGGGTGCTGGAAAGTTTTGTTTGAAGATCGGCTTCCTGGATCCTGGTGATGCCGGTAATTTCTCCGGAAAGATAATTCGCACTTATTTTGTTATAGAACTCGGAATAATAAAAAGGGTCATCGTCAAAAAGGCCGTAGATGATCAAATTCCCTTCAGAATTGAGAGGTAGCCTTATATAGGTCGGAGAAAAATCGGGATGTTTAAGCTGTACTTCTTCCAATAGATCCTTAACAGGGGCTGTAACTATTGGGGTTTGAGGAGCAGCCGGGGGATTAAGTCCTGCGGCAGCCACTGTCCAGGCAAGAAAAACACCTGTCACCACCAGTACCAGGTTGAAAAGCAAGGCCCAGGTGCCAATTATACGGTGCAAGGAAGAATAGAAGGTCCGTCTGGATTTGTGCAACACATGGGTTCTAAAAGTGAGGGTTTTGAAGATGCTTTTCCTGTAGAGGAAAATCCCGGTTATGAGTGAAAAGAGAAAAATTACTCCAATAATAAAAACAAGGATCCTTCCCGCAGCACCTGCATGGAAGGAATAGTGGAACTTTAAAAGCCATCTTGTGAAGGTGGTAAGTTCATTTACCTCCTTTATGATCTCTCCGCTGGAAGGATGTACAAATACAAATAATCTTTCTGTGGGTTTCCTAAGGTTGAAGATCAGGGCCTCATTTTTCTTAAAATGCATCAGCCGGGTATCCCAATTAGGATATTTTTCCTGAATAGTAGAAATTCCCCGGTCGATATTCAAACCGTTAAAATCTTCAACTTCAGTATATTCTTGCCACTGGTAATTTTCGATATCATGTTGAAATACCAGGATGGCTCCCGATATTCCCATTAAAATCAGAAAAAGACCTGCTATGAGGCCTGCAAAAGAGTGATATTTAAGGATCTTTCTGTTTTTCATAAAAAAAGGCAGCTATAGGTAAACCCATAGCTGCCGTTGTTTTGTTACAGGTTTACCTTGAGCGACAGGTTAAGCCGTGTTCCATTACCTTTAATATAATTGTTTGGTCTTGCATCCCACTGAGAAATTGGAAGATAGTAATCTTCGTTAAGAAGGTTTTGCACTCCCAGACTTAAAAGTGTATTAGCAGTCATGTTATAGGTAGTAGTAAGGTTAACTAGATTTATAGAGTCAACAGGCCCCTGACCATAAACATATGTTCCATTTGGTCTTGGATCGAATCTGTCCCTGTCTCCGCTGTAAATGTGTGCCAGGCGCAAATTCACTTTACTGAAGACGTTATAATTGAGGTAAGAGGCTATTTTAAGGGGTGGTATTCTATCCCCATTCATCCAAAGATCATAGTCTCCATTATCTTCTGAATCCAGCTTTCCTTCAATGTATGAGACTGAGGTGCCAAAAGTGAGATTTTGAGACAGTCTTGTATCAAGTGCCAGTTCGTAACCATAGACCTTTTCAGGTTGGCGGGCAATTTGAAAAATTCCGTCTACTTCACGATAGGTAGCTCCGAGTTCAGATGTGCTTATGAAATATGCTCCGCTCAGAGAAGTTTTTCCGAAGGTGCTACTAAAACCAATTTCATAATTGTTGGCGATCACAGCTTCCGAAGAGATCTGGCCCACAGTATTTTCTGTTGCACTTCTCAGGGTGCGGCCAAGATCGGCGATAGAGAAACTTTGGGAGAAGCTTACGAATGGCTGAATGTATTTCCAACCGTTATACCTCAACCCGGCATTAAATGTTGTGGCGTCATATTTGAGCTCTCCCCCTTCAACAGAGACATTTCCCTGCGGAGTTCCACCATTGGGCATAATGAAGATTGTGGTATAGTCAGGAATGTCGATATTAATGTTCTCAAAACGAATTCCGGCTTTTAGAACAAAGT
The DNA here is from genome assembly GCF_054482715.1 of Salinimicrobium sp. CAU 1759. Classification (NCBI taxonomy): domain Bacteria; kingdom Pseudomonadati; phylum Bacteroidota; class Flavobacteriia; order Flavobacteriales; family Flavobacteriaceae; genus Salinimicrobium; species Salinimicrobium sp. CAU 1759. The sequence goes on from NZ_JBTLRK010000001.1 coordinate 1,327,857, forward strand.
CATGATACAAGGTCTTCAATTGGGCGTATGGGGCGAAATTCTTCATATCAACTTCAGGAACCCAGAGTCTTCCATCCACGAGATGTTGAGATGTTACGTCATTAAGTATATCAATTCCGTAAAGAAGGTCTCCGGAAAATTCTGCTCCCAATGCATATGGAGTTCTAAAGTTAGCACGTATTCCTTTTTTGTCTGATTCGATCATTGACTGCCCCCCTTCATATCCTGTTTCGCTGTTGAAGAAGAAAGGGGAGTAGCCGTAAACGGTCTTGAAATCCTGAAAATAAAGATTGGCATTAAAATCTGTGTCACCAATGAGGTCAAATGAGTTGTATGTGAGCTGCCCGTTGTGGTTGTAACGGTTTCCCTGGTCAACCCCCAATACTTCACCGATGACGCCAATAGCAGGACGCTCTCCATACACCCCCGCCTGGTTGATGTACTCTGTGTCCTGATTGCTGCTGAAGTAGTTGTACATGAACTCAACAGAATTATTATAATCAATTTCGTAGTTGAGTTTACCAAAGAAATTGTACTGATTCGTTTCTCCCAAACCATAGGAAGGTGATACGACTTCGCCATTAGCATCTCTAAAGATCCCGGTTTGGCCGAAACTTGCATTCGCTACGTATCCTAGCTTATTAACCTGTCCTGAAAAAGTTTGAGATAATTTCGAACTAAGGGTGTGTTCGGTGTTAACAAGGGAAATTCCGCTGCTAAGTTCTGTAGTGCTTTCAAGTTCCTTGAAAGCCTTTGGAGTTTTCGTTATATAGTTGATGATCCCGCCATCTGCCCCGTTACCGTAGATTGCAGTTGCACCTTTAATGATCTCAATTCTTTCAATAACATTTGGATCGATGGTATTCACATCTCTGCTTCCGTTACGCAGAGGCGTAGACTGTGGAATTCCGTCGATAAGGATAAGCATTTTCCTTCCTCTAAGGGTTTGACCCGTGCTGCTGGTTTGGCTGGTGCTCAAAGCCAGTCCGGGGACCTCGTTCATGACATCGGCAATAGAATTGCTGGTAAGATTTAGTCTTTCAATTTCACGGGAATTGAGAACTGAAACAGAAGAAGGAACTTCATCCAGAGTTTCTGTTCGTCTGTTGGTGGTGATTATTATTTCTTCAAGGTCCTTAAGTTCTTGTTCCAGGACAATGTTCAAAATTTTATTTTCTCCTGCCGCCAGGTTCAATTTTCGTGTAGTTGGGACATATCCGGGGGCGGTAATCACAAGAGAATAACTTCCTGCAGTCAATGCTGGAAAACTGTAGGTGCCATCTGCGCCTGCTGTCGTGGTTATTGTTGAATTTTGAAAACTTAGAGCTGCATAAGGCACTTCTTCGCTTTGAGGTCCGGTGACCTTGCCGGAGAGTGAAGCAGTTTGTGCAGTTGTGAGTAAACTTAAGAACATAAAGCTGAGAAGGGGTAGAAATCTCATCGTATTTTTATTTGGATTTATTATAAATTAGGGGCAAATGTAGAATCAATCTAAATAAAAACAAAGCAAGAGGCAGGAATTATTTTACCAAAAACTTAAGCCGTTGAAGATGAGCAAAAAAAAATCGCCCTGCTTTGATGGCAGGGCGATTTACTATTAAAAATTCAGGTTTTAGTTCCTGTCATTTCTGTCGCGATTTCCTCTGGAGCGGTCATCACGCCCTCGATTGTCGCGTCTGCCACCATCACGGTTGTTATCCCTGTCTCTTGGAGGTCTAGCCTGGAAACCTTCAGGTTTTGGCAAAATAGCCTTTCTTGAAACTTTTGGTTTTCTGGTCTTAGGGTCGATTCCGAGGTATTTTACCTCAAACTCATCACCCATGTTCACAACGTCAGAAACATTTTCTGTACGTTCCCATGCCAGTTCAGATACGTGAAGTAAGACTTCATTTCCTTTGGCTTCCTTGTATTCAACTACGGCACCAAAATCCAACATCTTAACAACTTTTACTTCGTAAACCTTTCCAACTTCAGGTTTAAAAGTGATTGCCTTGATACGTTTTTTAACTTCGTCGATCATCTCCTGGTTTACACCTAGAATTTCGATCACTCCCATGTCTTCAACTTCTTCGATCACAATGGTAGTGCCGGTTTCCTTCTGCATTTCCTGGATTACTTTTCCACCAGGTCCAATCACTGCTCCAATGAATTCTCCCGGGATCTCCACTTTCTCCATTTTTGGAGCGTGAGCTTTCACATTTACATTTGGTTCTGCAATGGTCTCAGTTAATTTATCAAGGATGTGTAATCTTCCTGCTCTGGCTTGTTTTAAGGCTTTTACAAGAATCTCATATGCAAGTCCTTTAACTTTGATATCCATTTGACAAGCTGTAATACCATCTGCAGTTCCGGTTACTTTAAAGTCCATATCTCCAAGGTGATCTTCATCTCCCAGAATGTCTGAAAGTACTGCGAAACGATCTCCATCAGAAATAAGTCCCATGGCAATTCCTGAAACTGGTTTCTTTAGTTGAATACCCGCGTCCATCATTGCCATGGTTCCGGCGCAAACCGTTGCCATAGATGATGATCCATTTGATTCAAGTACTTCTGAAACTACACGTACAGTGTATGGGCAATCTTCAGGAATCATTCCTTTTAAAGCTCTTTGAGCCAGGTTACCATGCCCTATTTCCCTACGTGAAGTTCCGCGGATAGGATAGGCCTCTCCTGTACTAAAAGGAGGGAAGTTATAGTGAAGATAGAAGGTCTCCTCACCCTGGTGAGTAGGCATATCTATCATATTTGCTTCTCTTGAAGTACCAAGGGTCACAGTGGCAAGTGCCTGAGTTTCTCCTCTTGTAAAAATAGCAGAGCCGTGAACAGATGGAAGATAATCGATCTCACACCAGATAGGGCGAATTTCATCTGTCTTTCTTCCGTCAAGGCGTAAACCTTCAGCAAGAGTCAATTCTCTTACAGCCTCTTTCTCAACTTTATTGAAGTAGTTCTTGATAAGATCTTTCTTCTCTTCAAGCTCCTCTTCAGAGAACATTTCAAGAACTTCATCTTTTACTGCGGAAAATGCATCGCTGCGCTCATGTTTGCTATGAGCTCCCTTTGCAATGTCATAGATCTTTTGATAAGCAGCTTCGCGGATCTTGTTGTATAGATCTTCATCAGAATCTGCAACAGCATATTCTCTGGTTTCTTTTCTTCCGAAAGCATCGGCAAGACTATTCTGCGCTTCGATCTGTTTTTTGATAGCTTCGTGAGCGAATTTAATAGCATCGGCCATTTCTTCTTCGCTAATTTCCTTCATCTCACCTTCCACCATCATCACAGAATCTGCAGAAGCTCCAATGATCATGTCGATATCAGATTCTGCCAGCTGGCTGCGGCTAGGGTTGATCACGAATTCTCCATTGATCCTACCTACACGGGCTTCGGAAATTGGAGTTTCGAAAGGAATATCCGAAAGTTGAATAGCTGCTGAAGCTGCCAAACCTGCAAGTGCATCGGGCATTACTTCTTCGTCATGAGACATCAACTGGATCATCACCTGAGTTTCATAACGATAATCTGAAGGGAAAAGTGGGCGCAGTACGCGGTCAACAATTCTCATCACAAGAACTTCGCCATCGCTTGGACGGGCTTCTCTTTTGAAAAATCCGCCGGGATACCTTCCTGCGGCTGCAAATTTCTCTCTGTAATCTACAGTCAATGGAAAAAAGTCGGCTGTACTTTTATTGTAGTTCGAAACTACTGTACAAAGCAACATTGCATCTCCCATTTGAACAACAACAGAACCATGGGCCTGTTTTGCCAGTTTTCCGGTCTCGATGGAAATGGTCCTGCCGTCTCCAAGGTCGATAACCTCTCTAAATGTTTTTGGAATCATAAATTTTTAATTCTACTCCTGCTCATGCAGGTTTGTTAAACAATGGTCTCCCGTTTATTCTGAACGGGACAGTTGTGTTGTTGTTGTGGGTTGTGAAGACCAATGAAAAACTGCCTTTTGTTTTCTCACCTGCTAAGTCAGAAAAACTAGAGGTGTCAAAAATGAGCTTTTATTACTGATTTTTTTCAGGTTAAAAATTACACAGAATTTTCAAGGGAAAAGAAAAAGGAGTAATAATTTTTTATAAAAGCTGCTTTTTTAGAAGAATTGGAATAAAAAAAGGGGCCGCAATAGCCCCTTTTAATTATTTTCTTAATCCTAGTTCTTTAATAATCGCACGATATCTTAAGATATCCTTCTTCATTAAATAATCCAGCAGGCTTCTTCTTTTACCTACCAGCTTCACTAGTGACCGCTCTGTATTATAATCTTTACGATTTTTTTTCAAGTGCTGGGTCAAATGTTCAATACGGTGAGTGAACAGAGCAATTTGCCCTTCGGCAGAACCGGTGTCGTTCTTCCCTTTTCCGTGTTTTGCAAAAAGATCTTCTTTTGCTTCCTTAGTTAAATACATTCCAATATTAATTTTAATGATTTTTATGTATTGACAGCTTTTCTGCCAGGCCGCAAAGATAATATAATATTAAATATTAGCAGGCTAAATTTTTACTTTTCTGAATACCAGTCAAAAATGACATTTTACGCCCTTATTGGCTGATTAAGAATTAGGTCGATATATTTATTGACCTTGTTCTTTAATTCAGATCTCTTGGTGATGAAATCAAGAAATCCGTGTTCCAGGAGAAATTCAGAAGTTTGAAAGTCTTCGGGAAGATCTTTTCCCGTAGTGTCCTTTACTACCCGTGGTCCTGCAAAACCTATCAAAGCTCCCGGTTCAGCAATATTAATGTCTCCCAACATTGCAAAAGAAGCGGTGGTTCCACCTGTGGTAGGATCTGTACAAAGAGAAATGTATGGTATTCCGGCATCTGCCAGTTGCGCCAGTTTAGCGGAAGTCTTCGCCAACTGCATCAAAGAAAAAGCGGCTTCCATCATTCTTGCTCCTCCAGATTTGGAAATCACCATAAGCGGGATCTTGTGCTCCAAAGCATGATCGGCTGCACGTGAGATTTTTTCACCTACCACCGAACCCATGGACCCTCCAATAAAGGCAAAATCCATACAGGCTACTACCAGCTCTTTTCCTTTTGATTTCCCTACTGCCGTACGAACCGCATCTTTAAGACCGGTCTTTTTCTGAGCATCCTCCAGTCTATCTGTGTACTTTTTGGTGTCCTCAAATTCCAGGGGATCCCGGGATGAGAGGTTCTTGTCAAGTTCTGTATACTTATTATCGTCAAAGAGAATTTTGAAATATTCGTTGCTTCCAATTCTCACGTGATATCCGTCTTCCGGACTTACGTAAAAATTCTTTTCCAGCTGCTCTGCATCAACGATCTTTCCTGTTGGGGACTTATACCACAATCCTTTAGGGACATCTTTTTTGTCTTCGGTTGCAGTTTGTATTCCCTTTTGTGTTCTTCTAAACCAGGCCATATTGTATAGGGATTAAAAAAGAAAGGCCGCAAAAATAATATTTCTGAAGCCTTTCTAAAATAGGTTTTTAAAGTGTATTTACATTATTGAGGTCTTCAAAAGCCTTTTTTAAACGGGCTTTAAAAGTAAGTTCTCCTTCACGTACCCATTTTCTTGGGTCATAGTGTTTTTTGTTAGGAGAATCGGCACCTTCCGGATTACCGATTTGTGATTTCAGGTATTCAGACTTTTCGTTCATGTAGTCACGAATTCCTTCCATGTAAGCATATTGAAGATCTGTATCTATATTCATTTTGATCACTCCGTAATCAATTGCCTCTCTTATTTCTTCAACAGTGGAACCACTTCCGCCGTGGAAAACGAAATCAATGGTGTTTTCTTCAACTCCATACTTTTCAGATATAAAATCCTGAGAATTTTTCAGAATTACAGGAGTTAGTTTAACGTTTCCGGGTTTATATACCCCGTGAACATTTCCAAAGGCAGCTGCAATTGTGAACTGGTCGCTCACTTTACTCAACTCTTCATAAGCGTAGGCCACCTCATCTGGTTGGGTGTATAATTTTGAGGAATCAATATCTGTATTGTCCACTCCATCTTCTTCACCACCGGTTACACCTAGCTCGATCTCTAATGTCATGCCCATTTTGCTCATACGCTCCAGGTATTTCTTGCAGGTTTGAACATTTTCTTCCAAAGACTCTTCAGAAAGATCCAGCATGTGAGAGCTGAAAAGTGGTTTTCCAAACTGCTCAAAGTGTTTTTCACTTGCATCGAGCATACCGTCTACCCAGCCGGTAAGTTTTTTTGCACAGTGGTCTGTATGAAGAATGACAGTTGCACCATAAGCTTCTGCCAGTTCATGTATATGTTTTGCGCCGGCCACAGCTCCTGCTATGGCTGCTTTTTCGTCTTTGTTGGAAAGGCCTTTCCCGGCGTTAAACTGGGCGCCTCCATTCGAGAATTGTATAATTACAGGGGAATTGAGTTCTACGGCTGTTTCCAGAACTGCGTTTATTGTGCTGGATCCAATAACATTAACTGCCGGTAAAGCAAATTTCCTGGATTTAGCATATCGAAATATTTCCTGGACCTCTTTTCCAGTGGCTACTCCGGGTTTTATATTATGACTCATGATTTGATTTTTAGGTTAACAAAAATAAGAAAAATAGTCGGGTTAGAAAGGATAATTGATCCCTACGTTAAATACTGCTTTAGAGAGATTATAGCCTCTAAACCATCTGTTTCCTGCTTCTAAAGCAGGGTTGTATGTCTTGAATCCAACGTCGAATCTAAGCACAAAAAAGTCAAAATCATAACGCAGGCCAATTCCTGTTCCCAAAGCCAGCTCCTCAAGATCGCTAAGACTGGTAAAAGTAGATGCTTCTTCTTCTACCACGTCAAAAACGTTCCAAATGTTTCCTGCGTCGGCAAATAGGGCCGCATGTAGGTCACCAAAAAGGTTGAATCTATACTCTGTGCTGAGGGCGATCTTCATGTTTGCCTCATTAAATTCATTCCGGCCGCCACTGCTGCCGGGTCCGAGTGAGTAGGGCTGCCACGCCCGATTATCATTTGGCCCTCCTGCAAAAAAGGACCGGATAAATGGAATGCTGTTGGAGTTGCCATAGGGGACAGCTATCCCGCCGAAGGTGCGAATTGCAATGACGTTATCCCGGCCGAGATCCCAGTGCTTAATATAATCAACTTCAGTCTTTAGGTATTGAGAAAAATTCACCCCGAAAAGGCTAAATCGTCCCGATTCATCTTTTTCTACACCGGCAAGCTCTGAAACAGCTGCCAGAATATTTCCGGCAGCTTCAATCTTCACCCGTAACCGTGAAAAATCTTCATCGTAAATATTCTCTTTCTTGTTAAGAATGTATGAGAAATTGGTGGCGTAAATAAGGTTGTCTTCAGTTAGCCTGTTCTTTCTTTCTCTAAGGTCGTTAAGGATTTCGGTTTGAGGTGCTGTAAGTCCGGTTACGCCTCCTGTTCGTGCAGCCCGTAAAAATCCGTCGGCACCTTCGGGAATTTGAAGAAATCGCCCGCCTTGATCACCAATGGTGTAAAATTGATCTGGAGCCTCAACGTTATCTGCAGTTGCTACCTGGTTCAGCTCGAGATAAGAATTTCGGTAAACATTGAAATAGTTATCAGTATTAAGATTCCGGATATATTGAATATTTACAAGGTCAAGGAGGTGCGTGAGGTTATCACTGGGCAGCCATCGATAATTCATTACGGCAGTAAAACTCTGCTTATCAAGACCAATATTTGTTTGTGTGCTGGCACCCACCCCGAGAGTGGTGAAGGGGTACATATACTTTGGAATAAATCGTTCTGTCTCGAACGGAAACAAAATTCTCGGTAGGGTGAGATCAACATCAACTCCTACTTCGGTAATATCAAAGAACCGATCGGAATCATTTGCAGCATCCTTGGAAGAGCCTATGCTTCCACGGCCTCCAATTTCTAGGATTTCAGCCCCTCTAAAGACGTTTCTGATCAAGAGGGAGCCTCCAAAACCAATTCCAAATTTTTGAATATTACTTTGGGAGAGATCGAATTCAAATCCGAGGGAATATTTTTGTCTCGGTGTGAGGAACACATTTGCAATGAGATCTGTTCCGGTTGTATCTGAAGGATCTTCCATGTACTGGATGTTTGGGTACCTAAAGATCCTGAGCTGGTTGAGACGATTATAGGTGAGGGTTCTGTCGGCATCTGAATAGATTGTTCCCGGAGTAATAAAGACTGCATTTGTGAGTGCCTGTGGTCGAAACTCCAGTTGATCAAAGCTGTAAATATCGTAGCCTTCATTAGATGCAGTATCTGTAATTGGTTCATTCCTGTTGTCAAACCTGTAATCGGGAAAAATATTTACTTTGCTAACTTTATGAACTTTGTAAGGGACACGTGTTTCTACACCATCTACGGTGGCTTCATGATTTTGGATGATAACAGCAGTATTCACTTTATTATTCGTGTTCACAGTGTCTGCTTCGAAGCTAATGTACTCCTGCTCGAAATGATATAGACCGTTATTGCGGTAGAGCTGAGTCAAGCGTTCTCTTTCGGCACCATAATCCTGAGTTTTATACTGCACCCCGGGCACTATCGATGAATTTGCTTTATGAGCCTCGTAAATTGAATCGGCCACTATAGACGCTATTCGGGTGGTGATGGAGTCGACAATATAAGGCTCATTGGGAGTAACAAAATAATTGACTTTAGCCCGTTTCTTTTTGGTTGGAATGATCTCATAGCTGGTTTCGGCATTGAACCAGCCGTTGTTCCAGTACCAGGCTTTTAGTCTTTCTGCAGAACGTTGGGCCTGGCCTTCAGTAACAATAGCAGGAGGCTCTCCAGTCTTCATGATCCATTCATTGATGTTGACATAGATGTTGCCGAGCCTTACTACCTGTTTTTCTGAAAGTAAATTTGCGAGTCTTTCCGGCCTGTTTGGTTTCTTATGAAGCCACTTCAAATAAGTAGTGTCAGGATTGGGATTGGCTACGTTGTAGAGATAAAGCTGCAATGGAAGGCCCAAAAAGGTCTTATTTGGCTCCTGATAGATTTGATTGTAAATATTTCTTTGAGAAATCTCTTCACCATTGACAAAAATGGTGTTTTCTGTGAGGAGCCTTTGATCATCTTCAACTCTTTTTACAGCGTTACAGGAAGAAAGAAATAAAGCAATTAAAAGAATTAATGATATTTTTGCCCGCAAATGTCTCAAGTAGCCTTTTTAATGTGCTCAAAAATACAACTTTGGTATGTTTAGCAAAAGCCAAATTAAACTTATAAAAAGCCTGTCTCAAAAAAAGTTCAGGATGAAGAATGGGCTTTTCTTAATGGAAGGCAAAAAAGGCATTTTTGAACTCCTAGATTCTCCTCTTCAGCTTTATGCTCTTTATACTACAGAAGATATTTTCCAAGCTGAAAAAGAGAAAACTTTACTTATTTCTGAAGCCGATCTTAAGAAGATAAGTAACCTGCACACCCCGCAAACCGCTTTAGCTGTTTTTCATATTCCACAACCGGAAGCCCCTTATGTGGGAGGATTACAGGTAGTACTGGATGAGATACAGGATCCCGGCAATTTAGGAACCATAATCCGTTTATGTGACTGGTTTGGAGTAAAGGACCTCATTTGTTCCTTTGGAACGGTGGACTGCTATAATCCAAAGGTTGTTCAGGCCACTATGGGTTCTATCGCCAGAGTAAACATCCACTATAGCAATATATCTGAATATCTTGCGCATGCCAAAACAAAGACAAAAGTCTATGGCACTTTTTTAGAAGGTGAGAATGTTTTCACAAAACATCTTTCCTCCGATGGACTAATAGTCCTTGGAAACGAAGCAAACGGAATTTCTAAAGAAGTCGAAGAGCTGATTACTGAAAAAGTAAATATCCCTCAATTTGGTGCTTCACAAAACACTGAAAGCCTTAACGTAGCAACAGCCGCTGCAATTTTTTTAAGTGAGTTCAGGCGAAGAAGTTTTACTGAAAGGTAAAATTAATGAACAGTCCGCGAGAGGACATTGATTCTACGTTACCTGTATAAAAACTATTCGGGTTGTCATCTCTCACCAGTTCATCATTAATGGCAAATACACCTCTTATAGAAGGCGTAAACTTGAAGTAGTAGAGGTACAGGTCAATTCCAAAACCTATTTCGTAATAGTAGTTATTTGTGGTCATTCGGAACTGCCCATCTGCGTTATCGTCTGGATTATTTTCGTTGCTTGAAAGATTAATGGATGTAGAAGCGCCACCCACTACAAAAGGTTTGTAGTTGCCAATACGGGTAGTGGAAAACTTTAGAAGTAAAGGTACATGCACAAAAGTTGAGTTGATCTCCCTGAATGTCTTGCTATCGGCTTTGGTTACCTGAAAATTGATCCTGTTAAAAGAAACCCCAGGTTCCAACCTTAGGTCGAGGTGATCGCTGAGTCTCATATTACCTATAAGTCCAACATTAAAACCTATAGTTCGATCTACAGAAAAATCTTTTCCGGTGGCGGGACTAGCGACATAATTCTTATAATCAAAATCAAAGTCGTAGGTATTGAAACCTAGAAAATACCCCCAGGAAAAGCGCTGCATATCAAAATTAGGGTTGTTGATCACTTTATCTCTGCCAAACAATTGAGCATGCGCAGGCAATGCGAAAAGTATGGCAATTACCAGTATCAGGAACTTCTTCATAGATCTATTTTGATGCCGAATAAATTGTAGCCACTCCCATAGTTTGAGGCTTGTGGCTCACATCTATAAACCCAATTTCTTTTAAAATATTGTTGAGCTTTTCCCCATATGGGAAAGCAGCTGCACTTTCACTCAGGTAGCTATATGCCACTTTATCCTTTGAAAAGAGTTTGCCAATAAGGGGAAGTAGGTTTTTGGTGTAGAAATAATATCCTTGTTTTAATGGGAAGTTAGTAGGAACAGAGGTCTCTAAAATGACAAATATTCCTCCCGGTTTTAAAACTCTCAATATTTCAGCCAATCCTTTTTCAAGATTTTCAAAGTTTCGTACCCCGAAAGCTACCGTGATGGCATCAAAACTGTTATCTTCAAAGGGCAGGGCTTCAGAGTCTCCCTGGATCATCTCTATTTTTCCGGTAAGTTCTTCTTCCTTGATCTTTTTTCTGCCTACAGCCAACATGCCTTCGGAAAGGTCAAGTCCCACGATTCTTTTGGCTCCGGTCCTTGCAAGGCTTATGGCAAGATCCCCTGTGCCGGTTGCGATATCAAGAACAGCCTGAGGATTTGTTTCAGAAACCATTTTTACTACCTTCTTACGCCACTTTACGTCAATGCCGAAGGAGATCACCCTGTTTAGGCCATCATAGTTGGTTGAGATGGTATCAAACATTTGCTCAACCTGTTTTTTCTTTCCCAGATCTGAATCTTTATATGGAGTGATCTTTTTTCCCATTCAAAAAATTTTCGCCAAAGATACAAGATTATCCACCAAATGCTGAGGCTTCAAACTAAATACTTCCACAGTATTTTGTTTTGGATGAGCTAAATACCTTAACTTTGTTCCCCTTGAACTTACTCGTTCCTTATGAAAATAATCATTGCCGGTGCCGGTGAAGTAGGATTTCATTTAGCTAAATTATTATCATATGAATCTCAGGACATCACCCTGATTGACAATAACAGAGAAAATCTCATTTATGCTGATGCCCACCTTGATATTCGCACGTTAAGAGGAGATGCTACTTCTATTGCGGTACTTAAAGATGCACAGGTCAAAAATGTGGATCTTGTGATTGGGGTAACGAGCAGTGAAACTACAAATATTACCGTATGTGTACTTGCTAAGCAATTAGGCGCAAAACGCACAATCGCCAGAATTGCAAATACCGAATTCCTCGATAATAAGAACGAAATTGGTTTTACCCAGTTTGGGATCGATGAATTGATCTCTCCTGAAGCCCTTGCTGCCCGGGAGATCGAATTGTTACTGAATCAGTCTGCGTTCAACGACAGCTATGAGTTTGAGGACGGAGCTCTTACTATGGTAGGGATGACATTGTCTGACTCGGCAGCTTTTGTAGGGAAATCGGTGAAGGATACTGCCAAGATATTTCCGGGAATCCATTTCATGCCCATTGCCTTAAGAAGGAAAGATACTATAGAAACCATCATTCCCAGAGGTAATACTACCTTCAAGGATGGCGATCAGGTTTATTTTGTTACTACCAGGGGAGGAGTGAACGATCTTTATAAGCTTACGGGAAAAAAACGCCAGAACATGAAAAATGTCATGATCCTGGGAGGAAGTAAAATAGGGCGTAAAGCATCCACCGACCTGTGTAAAAAGAAAATGAATGTCAAATTGATCGAAAGCGATAAGGATACCGCTTTTGATCTTGCAGATGAATTACCCAAGGCTCTTGTTATTCATGGTGACGGAAGAAATGTTGAGTTACTGGAAGAGGAAAGCCTTCAGGATATGGATGCTTTCATAGCAGTTACAGGTAATTCGGAAACCAACATCATGACCTGTCTCGTAGCAAAATCAAAAAATGTAAAGAGAACAATAGCACTGGTGGAGAACATGGATTATTTTCAGTTGAGCCATTCTATTGGAATAGATACTCTAATTAACAAAAAACTCTTGGCGGCCAGTAATATCTTTAGATATATTCGAAAGGGAGAGGTGGTAGCCATGACCCGGCTAAGTAATATGGATGCCGAACTTCTTGAGTTCATAGTTAAGCCTACATCCAAAGTAAGCAATAAAAAGATAGTCGACCTGGATTTCCCTCGTTCAGCAATTATTGGAGGAGCAATACGAGATGGAATAGGAGTGATCGCTTTAGGGAACTTTAAGATACTTCCCGGTGATAGAATAGTAATTTGTTGCCTTCCCCATGCCATTCAAAAAGTTGAAAAATTGTTCTTGTAATGCCCAGAGTTAATAAGCCCATTATAAGTCATATCATGGGAGTGTTGCTGGTTTGCAATGGAGGCTTTATGCTTTCGGCAGCTGCAGTTAGTTTTTACTATGAAGATGGCGTAGTGCTGGAGATATTGACGGCGGCGCTTATCACAATGGGAGTGGGGTCTCTGGCCATGCTACTCACCAGGGGGCATAAAAAGGAAGTCAAAAAAAGAGACGGTTATCTAATTGTGACCTTTGGCTGGATCTTTATGGCCTTGAGTGGGACCTTGCCCTATGTAATAAGTGGAAGTATACCGTCCTTTACGAATGCCTTTTTTGAAACGATGTCTGGCTACACAACTACTGGCGCGTCGATTCTCAACGATATTGAATCTGTACCCAAAGGTTTGCTGTTATGGAGAAGCCTTACTCATTGGATAGGTGGTATGGGAATTATTGTTCTGGCAATTGCAATACTTCCGCTGTTGGGAATTGGAGGAATGCAGCTTTTTGCTGCGGAAGCGCCAGGGCCAAGTGCAGATAAACTGAAGCCAAGAATTACCGATACCGCTAAAAGACTCTGGTTCATTTACGTGGGACTAACTTTTGCTGAAACGATTTTGCTATACGTTGCAGGAATGGGATTATTTGATGCTGTGAACCATTCCCTTAGTACATTGTCAACAGGAGGATTTTCGACTAAAAATGCCAGCCTTGCATTCTGGAATGATAATCCGCTGGTGCAGTATATTGTCTGCCTTTTCATGTTCCTTGCGGGAACAAACTTCGTAATTAGTTATTTCGGCTTTAAAGGTAATTTCAGCAAGGTTCTGAGAGATGAGGAATTCAAGTGGTACACCTATTTTGTCGTTGGTTTTACGATAATTGCAACCCTTATAATCTTTTTTAAAGCAGATCCCTCTCTTTCTTCAATAGAACACCCGATGGTGTTGGGAGAATTTGAAAGCGCTTTTAGACATGCCTTATTCCAGATCCTCGCAATTGTTACCACTACGGGATTTGTCACTGCAGATTACACAATGTGGACCACATTTTTGACTGTTTTCTTCTTCGGAATTTTCTTCCTGGGAGGTTCTGCGGGATCTACTGCAGGTGGTGTGAAAGTAATGCGGCATGTCATCATGATAAGGAATGGGTTGATCGAGTTTAAAAGAACCCTTCACCCTAATGCCGTTCTTCCTGTGCATTACAATGGAAAGAGCATTAGTAAAAAGATCGTTTTTAATATTCTCGGATTCTTTATTCTTTACATGTTGTCCTTTATTATTGGGGCGGTGGGGCTTGCTGCAATGGGACTGGATTTTGAGACTGCCATTGGAGGGGCTGCTTCTTCGCTTGGAAATATTGGTCCGGCCTTTGGTGATCTTGGGCCGGTGAATAACTTCGACTCCCTGCCTCCACAGGGTAAATGGTGGTGTTCTTTTTTAATGTTGATTGGAAGACTTGAACTTTTTACCGTTCTAATTCTCCTGACTCCTTTCTTCTGGAGAAACCGTTAGGTTTAGTCATTGTCGATAGTCGATAGTTCGTAGTTTTTTGCAGTAGACAGTGCAGATTTAAAATTTGTTCTATTTAAAGAAAAAAAAATCCCCATTCCGAAGGAATGGGGATCGAAAAATGTCATTTTTGAAGCTTATTCGGAAAGTGCATTTTTGATGCGCTTCATAGCTTCTTCTATTTCAGCTTCGCTTGCTGCATAAGAGAGGCGGATACAGTTCGGACTTCCAAACGCATCTCCTGTAACTGTAGCTACCAGAGCTCTTTCCAGGAGAAACATTGAAAAGTCTGTAGCGTCTTTTATCTCATAGCCATTGATGGTTTTTCCGAAGAAATGTGAAACATCCGGGAATACATAGAAGGCACCTTCGGGTTCTGAAATTGCAAATCCTTCGATATCTGTGAGCAGGTCAATGATAAGTTTTCTGCGGCTTTTAAACCGGTCGATCATATACTGTATTTTACTAACCGGTGCTTCAAGAGCTGTAATGACAGCACGCTGGGCAATACAGTTAGCACCACTGGTGATCTGGCCCTGCATTTTATTACATGCTCTCGCAATTTCTGCAGGTGCACCTATATAGCCAATTCGCCATCCGGTCATTGCAAAGGCTTTTGAGACTCCGTTGACAGTTACCACCCGATTATACATGTCTTCGAACTGTGCCATGGATGCATGTTCTCCCACGAAGTTTATATGTTCATAGATCTCATCGCTCACCACAATTACCTGTGGATGCTTTACCAGGACATCTGCCAGGGCACGCAATTCTTCTTTGCTATAAACCATTCCACTGGGATTGGAAGGAGAGCTGTACCAAAGCATTTTTGTTTCTGGGGTAATAGCTGCTTCCAGCTGCTGAGGTGTCATCTTAAAATCTGATTCCACCGAAGTAGGTACTTCAACTGGTACACCTTCGGCCAATTTGACAATTTCAGCATAACTTACCCAATAAGGGCAGGGGAGGATCACCTCATCCCCGGGATTCAACATCACCATCGCCACATTAGCGAGAGATTGCTTCGCCCCTGTCGATACTACAATTTGAGAACGATCATAGATCAGGTCATTGTCTCTTTTGAACTTCTCAATGATCGCATCCTTTAGCTCTACATACCCATCTACGGGAGTGTAAGAGTTATAATTGTCATTAATAGCCTGTACTGCGGCTTCTTTAATAAAGTCGGGAGTATTGAAGTCGGGTTCTCCCAGGCTTAATCCAATAATGTCTTTTCCTTCTGCCTTTAATTCCCTTGTTTTGGCAGCCATAGCCAATGTTTGGGAGGTAGACATGTTATTTATACGGTCAGATAGTTGATACATGTAAAAAAGATTGATTTTTTATGCTGAAACGGCAGGCTTCATTCCCATTTCCCGAAGGTGACGAAAATGTGCAGCGATTGCTGCCCTTGTGGTTTTATATTCATTATAGGGTAGCTGGCACTCTTTGGCTGTTTCCCTTACAATTTTGGACAGATTGTTATAATGTATGTGGCTTATATTAGGAAAAATATGATGTTCTACCTGATGATTTAGTCCCCCTGTGAACCAGTTAACAATTTTATTCCTGGTCGAAAAATTCACTGTGGTGAAGAGCTGGTGGATCGCCCAGGTGTTTTTAATTGAACCTGTATCATCGGGTAAGGGCATATCTGTTTTCTCTACAACATGAGCCAACTGAAATACCACACTCAAAATTAAACCTGCAGTATAGTGCATGATGAAAAAACCAATAAGTATTTTCCACCACGCAATGGAAAGGATCAGCATAGGGATCACGATCCAGATCGAAATGTATATTAATTTTGTTACCGCTAGAATACTCCACTGCTTCACGGGATTAGGCATTTTTCCGTAAGAAAGTTGTCTGGAGAGATACCTTTTTGTTTGCTTGAAATCTGTGGTCAATGCCCAGTTGAAGGTAAGCAGGCCATAAAGAAAAATTGAGTAGTAATGTTGGAATCTGTGAAAACGATGCCATTTTGCATGTCTGCTGAATCTTATTATTCTTCCGGCATCAAGATCTTCATCGTGACCGTGAATATTCGTGTAGGTATGGTGTAATACATTGTGCTGCACCTGCCAGTTATAGACATTACCTGCAAGGACATAAATGGTGCTACCCATTAATTTATTGACCCACTTTTTCGAGGAGTAAGAGCCGTGATTGCCATCATGCATTATATTCATACCTACTCCCGCCATTCCTGTCCCCATCACGATTGTGAGAAGGAGCATCCACCATTGTGAAATATCAAGTGTAAGAATAAGAAAATATGGGGTAAGGAAAAGAGAAAACATCACTATAGCCTTAAGGTGAAGCTTCCAGTTTCCTGTCTTTGAAAGATTGTTTTCTTTAAAATAAGTGTTTACCCTGCTGTTTAGGGTTCGGAAGAATTTAGCTGAATCTGTCCGGGAAAAACGTACTGTTGGTGTATTCATTAAAAATTTTGTAAGTAAATGACAAAGGTATAAGATAAATATTCTCTGCGAGTATACCTGCTCACAATTAATATTTTAAATTAATTACTTTTGCGGAAAAATAAGAAGTTTGGAACTCATCGAAAAATATTTTCCCGATCTTACTCAAGATCAAAAAAATAAATTCTCTAACCTGCAGGATCTTTACGAAGATTGGAACCTTAAGATCAATGTAGTTTCCCGGAAGGATATAGATGAGCTTTTTCTTCGCCACGTACTGCATTCTCTGGGAATAGCAAAAGTCCAGCGGTTTTTACCAGATGCTTCGATCCTTGATGTTGGTACCGGTGGAGGATTTCCCGGGATTCCTCTGGCTATACTTCACCCTGAAACTAATTTCCACCTCGTGGATAGTATTGGTAAAAAGATAAAAGTGGTCAATGAAGTGGTTGAGGGATTGGGATTAAAGAATGTTCACACGACCAATGCAAGAGTAGAGGACGTCTCCGGCCATTATGACTTCATTGTTAGCCGGGCAGTAGCTGTTATGCCAACCTTTGTTCACTGGATCAAAGGGAAAATAGCCAAAGAAAGCCGACACGATTTGAGGAACGGAATCCTTTATCTAAAAGGTGGCGATCTTTCTGAAGAACTCGCCGAGTACCGTACTGCCGTTATATATGATCTTCCGGATTTTTTTGAGGAGGATTTCTTTGAAACTAAAAAGGTCGTTTACCTTCCGCTGAAGTATAAAAAATAAAGAGGCCCAAAAACGTCATTTTTGAGCCTGCTTCTTTTTTTAGTTGGTAACAGTTTAGTCTACCAGGAATTTAAGTATCTGCGTAGAATCTTCAGTATAAACTCTTACGAAATACATTCCTGCGCTCGGTAGTTCTACCGGAAGTTCTATAATAGTCTTTACCTGAATATTTCTATAAGTTTGGATCTCCTGACCCAAAGAGTTGTATAAAACCACTTTTTTGACAGGTAAAAGATTGGTGTTGCCAATTACAATTTGTTTCTCTTTTAAAGAATAAGCTAATTCAAGCCCCGGGGGAGTGGGTTGAGGCTGTTCAGGGTTTATAGGTTCCTCCCCGTCACCTTTTCCGTCGCCACCATCATTGCCATCACCTTCACCCGGACCGTCAGTGCCTCCATCAGGATCCTTGCCGTCGCTAAAGACAATGGAATAACGATCGTGGTAAAGACCTTTTTTACTTTTTATAACGAAATCAGATGCCCTAAGATCATGATATGTTTCCGTTTGGTTGTCCTTTATAAAAATAGGAAGTTCATCGGGGACATCCTGCATTTCATCAATGGCAATTCTAAATTCACCTTTGGTCGCAATTTTTATACCCAGTGGAAGAATTCTTTCCCTGTTAAAGTCGGGTACTCCCTGGATCACAAGCTCCACCTTTCCATCACCCATTAGCCAGTACATGTCTTCTTTGTTATCCTCGATTAAAAGAGCGTCGTATCCAAGATCAAATTGCGAAGTAGTGGCGGGATCCTTTGTGACTAGAATTTGCCTGTGATATCCCCCGGGAGATTTAAATTTTAACCATAGCTGCATTCTTTGAGGTTCAGTCTCGGGGCGGTTAGAAACATAATTACTGGCCATATTCAATTCCTTTCGTTCAGCAGAATGAAAAACAGATTTGGTGTTGTCTGCTTCACTTTGGAAAATACGCTGGCTGTTTCTAAAGATGATATCCCCGCCGGAAACGGTAGTATTGCTACTAAGGCTGAGATCTGGATCCAAAACTGTGTTAATGAAGAATCCCTGCCCCACAGGAATGTATTGCCGTGGTCTTTCACCACCCTCATCACCGGTAGCATTAATTCTTTCATCATTTGCGGTTGCCTTTATCCCTCCCGAAAGATTATAAACTGCGTAACCTCCCACATATTCTTGAAGATAATGCGTTTGTCCGGAAAAGTGGGACCAAAAGTAGATAGAGCCGTTGAAAACGTTCTGGGAGTTTGTTCCACCGGTGACATCTTTTAGGTTATCCTTAATAAATTTATTGGCATCAATAGCTGAAGGATAAGGATTTCCAATCAGATAGTTTTGATCTGTTCCAATGTTGAGCTTTATAGTGCCATTATTTGGCATGCCTCTAAAGGTATAATTCTGTAAATCCAGAATTGCTTTTTGTCCTGAAGGACCTTTCATTGTAAAACCTTCTCCCGGTTTCAACTGGGTGTCTACACCAATCTGTTTCCAGTTACTATACTTTCCTGCTTCGCCAAAAAATTTGTTAAGCCAGTAGGAGCTTATTTTAATTGGGCTTGAAAGGGGACCGTCAGCGTGACGGAAATTATATTTAAAGTTAATGGTCCCTGGAATTGAATCTGTTCCATCCCTAAGGACACCTCCTATAGTGAATTCTGTAGTATTGCCAGTGTTCACAGGTGAGCTCCAGTAGTTGTAATTATAACTGCTGGCCGTACCCTGCTGGTCACGATCTAAATATCCGGAACCAACTAGCTGGCTACCTTCAGGCTGCACTAGTTGAGATTCCCCGTTGAGGTCGATATAACCGCTCAGGTCCAAATAATGAGTAACAGTTAATCCGTTCCCGGATCCAGCTGTGGTTCTTGTTTGCACCGTTCCTTGAATATCCAAAGTCCCTGCTGTTTCCACAATTAATCCTAAGAGTTTTATGTCTTTATTGTTAGATTGTACATCATGAGCTATTTCCGCAATATTCCACTCAATTTTGGTATTGTTGATTCCGGGACTAAAGGGAGGATCCCATACATCGGCATGCGTCCAGGTTCCACTATTATTGAACCATTGCCCATTCTGGGAAGTAGTGTAGGGAAGAGGAGCGGTCGTATTTTGATCAGTATTAATATTTTTTAATTGGCCGTAGTGACCTATATAATTTACACCGTCGTTGAATGGATAAAGATTGCCACATCCCACTTCATCCATTCTGTAATATCCTGCCAAATTACTCCAGTCCAGGTTGGGAACAGGCAGCGGTAGAACTTCTCCCTGTACCTTGTTGCCTGCGACATTTTTTATACGTTGATTCATCATCAGTCGCAATTGGCCTGGTGTTAAAGCTACTTTCCAAATCCTTAGCTCTTCCATCCAGCCATTGAAGAAATGTGTTGGACCGGCAGATCCGTTCCTATCCATTGCTCCCAAGAGGGCCTTATAAGTGTTATTACCAGGAGCGCCACCTGCAGTGGATTTCATTAAAATTCCATCAACATATAACTTATATTCTCCCGACGCAGAATGAGTTAAGGCTAAATGGTACCAGCGGTTAGTGTCAATTTCATAAGGTGAGGAACTTATCGACCCTGATTGATCCCAGTTAAAAGAAACAGTTCCATCTTTTATTATCAGGTCATATCCTTTTGCGGTACCAGTGAAATTTGCGTCCCTTTTCGAGATGATCGTTCGGGTGCCATCTTTAGCTTCAGGTTTTACCCAGACTTCCAGACTAAAGGCACCGGTAAGGTCATAAGAATCTCCAAAGTCAATATGATCATTTGTTCCATCAAAGTCTACCTGATCACAATTAGTAATGGTAACAGTGATATCATTGGAACAACCATTGACGGTCCATGTTAGAGTGTAGGTTCCCGGTCCTGCAGTAAATGTTGCATCGGGATCATGGACATCTGAAAAGGATACGTCTTGACAGGAGGATGCGTTCCCGGTCCAGGACCATTCGCCGATGTCTCCGGTTCCCGGAGCGTCACAAGTCCTGCAACCGGAAGCAGGTGCTGTAAATGCACCCTTTACAATATTTTCGTTGGCTGTAATGGTATTGTCGTAGGCATTTAGTTGTACCGTGTTTCGGCCGCATTCCGCACTTGTATAGATAATATCTTCCCCGGCGTAAGAATAGGAAACCTTAATTGGAGTTAAACCTGTACCGTCCTCACTATACGTTCTGCATTCATTTATTAAAGCTGTTCCTCCATATTCGTAGACACCGGGAGTATCGGGTATAAAGCTTATCGGTAACTGGGTCTGGCCAATTGCTATGGGTTCTTCGTCGGGATCGCCTATACCAATTGTCCACTCTAGTTCTGTATCAACTTTAGTTTTCTTGTTGACGAAAATATTGTCCAATGCCCATACACTCTTATCACTGGTGCCCACAAATGACCATCTTATTCTGACATTACTTTCTCCCAGGTAATCATTAAGAGATATAGATGTGTTATCGGTGCTAAAGTTGTAATTAGTGGCATTTGAGCCCGTAGTAGACTCAGCTGTCCCTGCTGTAAACCATTGTTTTATTCCACCACCTGCAGCATGTATTATTTTAAGGGTTGTGTAACTTGCTCCTCCATCAAGAGAAATCTCAATTTTCGCAATATCCCCGTTTGCGAAGTAATAGGCCTGATCAAAATCTAAACTTGCTGTTTCGGCATCTGAAAGATCCATTATTGGACTTTCCAGGGTTGTGGGATTCGCTCCCTTGTATTTACCATCATTGAAATTTCCCTGGGCAATAGCAAACTTACCATCTCCACCGTCGTAGGTAATATCTCCAAACTTATGATCGTTGGTGCCAGACCAATTTCTTGCTTGTTTCGCATTTCCCCCTGCAGAAAACCCGCCTGGATCTCCGTCTACCAACCATGAATTTGGGTCTTGTGTATTTAATTGTCCTTCATTGAAGTCCCCTGTTGAATCTGGAATGGCATCTTCTGTTCCTAAATAGTTACTTATGGCTAAAAGATTTACAGATTCTCCTAAGCAATAAATGTTATCAGGATCTTCATTTGAGACGGTTGGAGCAGCCCCCACAGGTAATGCTCTTATGTAGAAACTATTTGAAGTTTCTTTACAGGTGCCGGTTTGAACAAGAACTCTAAAGTAAGTAGATTCCAAAGCTCCTTCTGCAAATTCTGCTGTATAAGAAGTAATATTGGCGGAATTTGGTATGATTTCCCAGATACCTTCATTAACTGCATATTTTTCCCAGTGAACAACATTTCCCGTTTCCCCTGTTAGATTTAATTCCACAGAAATTGCATCCCCACAGGACGAAATATCAATTTGGTTATCGTACTGGGTAGACAGATATGTTCCTCTTAATAAGCCTCCAGCTACAGGCAGCGGATTGAGTTTAATTTCTTGAATCTGTGTGGACATATTTCCCACACTATCAATAAATTCCCATTCAATTGTTTCAGTTCCTGAAAATGAAAAGGGGAACTCAAAATCCTCACTCAAGGTACCGTAAATTGTGCCGTCACAAGCATCCGTGGCTGTTGGTATATCTAATTCCAATAAACTTGATATCTGGCAGCCGTCAATAGTTTTTGTAGGTAAAGATCCAACATCAGGCACAGGAGCAATAGTGTTATCAATTATTACTTTTTGCTCAACAGGCTCAGTCGCATTTCCCGAAGCGTCTGTAAAGATCCAATAAACTGAGCCTGACTCGCTGAAGGTTAAATCATTTAAACCCGTAGTGCCTGTTACAGTACCATCACAATTATCGGTAGACGTAGGAGGATCGACTGTGATGGGGCATTCGCTGGTAATATCTGGTAGGATCGGTATGTCTGGAATTTGTGTATCCTGAACATAGATTTCCTGGGTTACTTCAGTAGTGTTACCTGCTTCATCAACTATATTAAAGGTCCTTGTAACTATTTCAGGATTAAAGTTACCATCGCTGACATCCGATACAAAGGTTACCGTAGGATTTGGAGTACAGTTATCAGCTTCATCAGTAACTACAGAGATATCGGGATTAGGAATATCCGCCGAACATTGCACATTTATGCCTGCCGGATTACTTGCTGTAGGATCTGTGGTGTCGTTTACAGTTATGGTCTGGGTAACATCAATAGAATTTCCAGCCTCATCGGTTACCCTATACTTTCTGGTTATGATTTCTGGATTGGATTGACCATTGCTTGAGTCCGAGACAAAGGTCACCGTAGGATTTGGAGTACAGTTATCAGCTTCATCAATGACTACAGAAATATCGGGATTAGGAATATCCGCCGAACATTGCACATTTATGCCTGCCGGATTACTTGCTGTAGGATCTGTGGTGTCGTTTACAGTTATGGTCTGGGTAACATCAATAGAATTTCCAGCCTCATCGGTTACCCTATACTTTCTGGTTATGATTTCTGGATTGGATTGACCATTGCTTGAGTCCGAGACAAAGGTTACCGTAGGATTTGGAGTACAGTTATCAGCTTCATCAATGACTACAGAAATATCGGGATCAGGGACATCAGCCGAACATTGCACATCTATGCCTGCCGGATTACTGGCTGTAGGGTTTTCAGTGTCGTCTACAGTTATGGTTTGGGTAACATCAATAGAGTTTCCTGAAGGATCTGTAATTCTATAGGTCCTAAAGATGACTTGAGGATTACTGTTATTGTCGCTGATATCTGATATAAAACTAACAAATAGACCAGAATTGCAGTTATCGCTCTCATTAGTTACTACTGAAATATCAGCTGCAGGAATATCCGTTGAACATTGTACATTTACTGGTGCGGGGTCACTTGCTGTAGGATAAATTGTATCCTCTATAGTTACGATAGCATTAGCAGTACTGACATTTCCGTTATTGTCTGTTACAGTTAGGGTAACTGTGTTTGCACCAACTTCCGAACAAGTGAAGTTACTTGGAGAAACACTCATTGAGTCAATTCCGCAGGCATCATTCGATCCATTGTCAATATCAATTGCCGTAATTGAAGCCGCTCCATTGTTGTCAAGTTGAACAGTAATATTTTGAGCAAGAGCCACAGGAGCCTGATTATCTTCCACAGTCACAGTGGCAGTGGCAGTGTTGGTATTTCCGTTATTGTCTGTTACAGTTAGGGTAACTGTGTTTGCACCAACTTCCGAACAAGTGAAGTTACTTGGAGAAACACTCATTGAGTCAATTCCGCAGGCATCATTCGATCCATTGTCAATATCAATTGCCGTAATTGAAGCCGCTCCATTGTTGTCAAGTTGAACAGTAATATTTTGAGCAAGAGCCACAGGAGCCTGATTATCTTCCACAGTCACAGTGGCAGTGGCAGTGTTGGTATTTCCGTTATTGTCTGTTACAGTTAGAGTAACTGTGTTTGCACCAACTTCCGAACAAGTGAAGCTACTTGGAGAAACACTCATTGATTCAATTCCGCAGGCATCATTCGATCCATTGTCAATATCAGTTGTAGTAATTGAAGCCGCTCCATTGTTGTCAAGCTGAACAGTAATATTTTGAGTAATAACGGAAGGAGGTTCAGTATCTGTATCGCAATTGGAAATTTTCAAAGCAAAAATCCCCATCGGGGATTCATACCACCGGTGCGAAAGTTCAGACGGTTTCTGTGGATATTCATAGGTTTCAAGAGCCGGATTAATCCAATAGGAGGCCAGTGCCGGGAAGGTCAGCAATAGAAAAAAAACCAAAATTTTTAGCGGAGTAAAAGTTTTCTCCATACCAAACCATTAGAAATCAGTGGGTAAAAGTAGGAAAAAAAAGCAGAATTCTCTTTATTTAATAAATTATTAAGAGATAAAGTGCAGATTATCGAGATAAAGTGCAAGAAGTAGCAAGAATAATCCTACCTCCAAATTGCTAATTAAAAACAACAAAGGCTGCAGTGCTGCAGCCTTTGATCAGATCTTCCTCTATAGAAGTCTACTCAAGAATGACCTTTTTGACGATTATGCCTTTCTCTGTATGCATTTTCACAATGTATACTCCGGCACCAAACCTTTGGACGGGAAGGTTTACTTCACGATCTCTTGGAATATTATAATAAACATGTACCTGTTGACCCAGCATGTTATTAAGATACACTCTCGAGATGTCTAATAGTTCCGGATTTTTTATAAGTACTTCCCTGCTGCCATTGACATAGATCACTTCCAGTGGGCCGTCTTGGACAATGGGTTCTTCGGGTTCTTGCGGCTCAATTACAGTACCGGGCTTGCTAAAGACAAGTTCAAATCTGTCGTTGTAGATTCCCCTTTTTAAGGTCTTGGTAAATTTTTGAGCTCTTAAGTCGTGGTAGAGGCTGTCGTTTCTATCCAGGATATAGATTTCCTTTTCATCCTGCACATTTTTAGCAGCTGCAAGTTGAATTGAAAACTCTCCTACTTCATCAATTTTTACTCCTAGTTTAAGAACTCTTTGCTCATGAAAATCGGGCACTCCTTGAATAACGTACTTTCTGTCATTGATTAGCCAATACATATCTTCTTTAAAGTCATCCAGAAGTGGAGCGTCTTCCCCATAGTCGAAATTCTCAGTTGTATTTTCAATTGCTCCCACAGCTATTTGTCTCCAAAACCCCTTGGGAGAGGTATAATTGAGGCGAATAATAGGTATGCCTGTAGATGATGATTGCTGGGTCCTGGTTTCTATTTCCTTTCTTTCAGCCGAATGGAAGATAGCAGTTGTGTCTCCCTTATTGGCTTCGGTATAGAAGTGTCGCTGAGTATTATTAAAGACAGGAATTCCAGAGGTGCCACCGTTTTCTGACGTAGGAGAAGAATTGATGAAGAACCCTTGGCCTACAGGAACATAGGGTCCTGGAACTTCCTCTGTGTGTATTTGCCCTGTGGCATTGATCCTATGATCGCTGGCAGCAGCCGGAACTCCAATACTTCTACTTCTAGTCGCATATCCCCCCACATAATCCTGTAAATAGTGGGATTTTTCAGCAAAATGGTCCCAGAAGTAAAGTGCTCCATTTATTTTACCGTTATTATCATCAATGAATTTCTTAGCTTCAATAGCAGAGGGATATGGATTTCCAATAAGATAATTTTGGTCTGGACTTACTGTTCTCATATTTATGTTACCATTATTAGGAAATCCTTTAAAGGTGTAGTTCTGCACTTTATTTTCACTTACGTTCACATCCCAGGCACCTTTCATGGTAAAACCTTCCCCAATTTTAATTGAGGTATCTTCTTTGATCCAACTCCAGTTAACATATATACCTGCATTCTCCGGGAAAAATGCATGGATCCAATAATCTGTTATAGAAATGGCGGGATTGGATGGAGGAGCTACATAGGGAGTGTCGGCGCCAAAAGGTCCAGTTACGAATGTAATAGGTCTAAATTTACCAGTACCTGTAATTGAACCATCAAACATTGTACTTCCTACTTCGTAGTTGGTGCTACCAAACTCGGTTGTGACCGGCGAACTCCAATAGTTATAGTTAAAGCTACTTGCAGTTCCCTGTTGATCACGTTCCAAATAACCACTTCCCGCTGCTATGCTGCCATGAGGCTGAACCAGTTGTGATTCTCCATTGAGGTCTATAACAGCATCAAGTAAGAGGTAATGGGAAATAAAAAGCTCGTTGCCAGTAACTCCCGCTACCGATCCTTCCATGTCTAAAACTCCGGCTTCAGACAGTAATCCTAAAAGAAATATTTCTTTCTTATCAGAAGTAATTTGATGGAGGCTTCTTGCAATATTCCACTCGATATCTCCTTCATGAGGATAAGTCCAAACATCTGGTCGGGCCCAGGTATTTTCATCATGCCAAACTCCATCAGCTCCTGAAAAATAAGGAGTAGGAGAGGTGTTTTGCTGGTGAGTCGTCATATTGTGTAAGCGTCCTGGCACTCCATTGCCCGATAAATCCGGAGTTTCACCACCTGTAGGTTTATAAGTGTCAGGTATAATATAAAGGATTGGGTCCGGTTCTGCGGAAATAAGGCGGTAATATCCAGCCAGGTCAGAGGCTTCCTGATCGTAAAACGGCTCATCATCCCAATCTAAATTATTACTATTGCTGGTATGATAACTTCCGGCGGTAGTTCTGTTAGGCACAACTTCACCTTCCAGAGGACTAACTACAGTTCCGGCGGCATTCAGCTTTAATCTCTGATTCATCATGAACCTTAGCTCCTTTAGAGTAGGTGGATTATTCCAGATCCTTACTTCTTCTATCCAACCTGAGAAATGGTTTGAAGTTGCTTTGGTGTTCGCATTATACCTTGCTCCAATACTGGTATTATTAATTCCTGATCCAGTAACATCAATTTTTCCAGATGAAATTCCATCAATCCAGAGATCCCCATTATTAGCCACAGCTATATGATACCATCTTCCGTTTTTCACAACTTCTGCTGGAAGATTTTCCATTTTTATTTCGAATCCGGAGCTACTAAAAATAACTCCTGTTGAAGCATTGGTAGTACCTCCACCGTCGATTGGTCTGTCAAATGGTCTAATCCAGGCTTCAATAAAGAAATTACCGTTATATGCACTACCCAGGTCGACATAATCATCTACTCCATCAAAATCAAGAGTTGTACAATCAAGGAATTCAAATGAAGTATCAATATGTGTCATGGGACAAGGGTTTGCACCTACATCCTGAGTGACCATTTCTCCTAATATATTTCTTGTTGTTTGAGATATATTAGGCGTAATAGTAAACCTAATAGTATAATTACCCTTTAGTGGTGGCTGAAAGATTGCATTAGGATCGTTTATTGCCGCTAACTCAGAATCTGAATTGATAAAGTGGGATTCAGAAAACTCATAACCTGTTGGAGCTTCGATGATCTCCCAGGCCACTGTTGAACCTTCTCCCTCTGGAAATTCGGTAATCTCTCCCTGGAATACTCCATTTATTGTGGCTGAAAGCTGCACATCGGTATTTCCACAATTACCAACCTGAGCAGTAGCGGTGGAAGTATAATTGTCGAAAACATACACACTTGCAACTGCTGAATTTTCTGCACTTTCACAAGGGTCTCCATTGGTATCGAAAACCAGTGCAGTTTGAACCTCAAAATCGTTCCAGCCTATTTTTGGCCATTCCGCTCCATCTTGTGGATAGGTCACAGTTTGTTGATTTACCTCTCCTATTTGCTCAAGTGGATTGGAGTCATCATTAATATCCTCGTCATAATACCAGATAAGTTGTACATTCTGAGGGTCCTGAGGAATTCCTATATCGTCAATGGTATAAATACCTCCCGTTGACCCATCATACAGCCAACGAATTCTAAGATTATCAAGGCCGGCATAATTACTTAGATCTATTTCCATGTTGTTGGGCTCCCCTAAACCATCATCTCCAAATTTGGCATAATTACCACTCACGACCGGTGCATCTCCGGGGTTTGCTGGTCCTCCAATTTCCATCAAAATAATTCCATAAGTGTTCCCGCCATCCAAAGAAAGTTCGACTCTTATGGTATCCCCATAGGTAAGGTTGTAAGCCTGATCAAAGGTAAGAGTAGGGTTATCCATAGTATAGGTGTTGAAAACAGGAGTTTCTAAGGTTGAAGGGTTATTTCCCGAAACTATAGCAAAACCTTTATTTCCCTCATCACAGGAACAGGAGTCAAATCTTTGGTATATATTATTTCCATTACCATTTGGATTGGCCATAAGGTAATCATGGGGATTGGTTCTCATCCATCTGTCAGGCCGGGTGTTATCTGCTGCAGATTCAAAAGTATATTCTGTCCCGTTATTGCTATTTCCATATCTCATTACTCTCCAACCATGATTGGCAATTGAAGAATTATCAAAAGCTCCTCCTTCAAACGTGCCACTGCCACCATATCCTGTTTGCGAACTCATCGTGACAATCTCACCTAAACAAACTTCTCCCGGCGTCATTTCTACCGGACTCGGAGCAATATCTGAAGGAATAATACTTAAGGTGGCATAATCTGAATAAACATTTGGTGTACAGGCACCGCTTTGAACCTCTACTCTAAACAAAGTCGATTCATTGGCACTGTATTGATTAACCTGGGTTCCTGATAAGCTAAAACCTGTAAAAGGTTCAGTTCCGTCCATAATTGTTGTCCAATCTGTCTGGGAATTTCTTCTATATTGCCATGCCACTATATCTCCTATAAATGTTCCGGAAGTTTGCAGTGGAACCAGGTAATCATCGGTAGGGAATTCACACATCATGAAAACCCTGTCTGTTCCTTTAAACAGAATTTGGCCTGCCACAGGTTCAGGATCTACTGTTACAGTCAGTTCATTTGAATAAACTTCTTCACAAACTCCATTACCCACTAAAACTCTAAATGAAGTAGTCTCGGTTAATCCGTTAAACTGGAAGTTTGCATCAGGAGTATCTTCCGCAATCGCAGACCAGACCGATTGAGACTCGGTCTTTCTTTCCCATTGTGCAATGGTTCCGGAATATTCGCTGAGATCTAGTACCCCGGACGGATTTGTTACACAAACACTTGACGGTCCTTCCAAATTTCCTCCCGCTGGTGCTGGGTCTACATTAATAATAATTTCATTAGTGTTAGTACATCCATTTGCGTTGGTAGCGGTTACTGTATAAGTTGTAGTTTCTATAGGACTTAACGTTTGCTGAGCACCCGTTAGAGGATCTCCCGTATTACCTTCCCAGTTCCAGGTGTAGGTTGTAGGGCTACCGGTAATCTCATTACTGTCACTGGCAGTAACCTCAAATGAATTGCCTTCACAAATTTCCTGATCCTCAGGTAGAATTATTTCGGGGAGCGCACTTGTGTGAACAGTAACCATAGCTTTTTCACTTTCGCAGCCATTCTCATCAATAAAACTAATCCAGTAGTTTATGTCTCCTTGTGCAGTAGTTTGCGGGGTTGGAGTTTCCTCAAGGGGTGTGGTAGAAGATGCTGAATCATACCAATTCGCTGAGGTAGCTCCATTTAAATTTATAGAAAGCGGGTCTGCAGTGTCTCCCAGGCAGTAAGTGATGTTTTTTTCACTCTCTGTTAAAACCGGAGCTGCCGGTTTGTCGAACACAGTAACGACCACTTCAGATTGAGGGCTCTCACAATAAGTGTCTTTTTGGGTCACATAATAAGTTGTAGTACCCGGAGTACTGGTATCTGGGGTAGGTGCTTTAGGGTTTCCTTCAGAATCTTTAATCTCATTGCCATTACTATCATACCAGGTAAAAGTAGCTCCTGAATCGCCTGAAGCAGTAAGTACTTCTGCGTTTTCTCCTAAACAGTATTCCACGGGAGAAGTCGACGTAGGTGCATCTGGCAAAGGGTCCACGTCAAGATTGAACGAATTGGAAGTAGCTTTCGGACAATTAAAATTATTGGCGCTACCATCAATTCTCACCGCATAAGATGCCTGGTCTGCACTTGTAATGTTGCTTATTTTTAAAGTCCCTTCATAAACTTTGAATGAAAATGCGGTGGTATCCTTTTCAAGGAGTGTAGTACTTATATCTGAATCTGAAATATCTACAGGAGTACCATCTGCGTATATCCATTCAAAAGTTAAAGGAGCCCCCTCAGCATGAGCAATGAATTTGAATTCGACCGACGCCGAACTGTCTTCACAAACTCTAACATCATCGGCCGGTTTGAGAATTACTATATCTTCATCAACATTGAGAGTAACCGTTTCTGACTGGACTTGAGATTCTTGATCTGGTGTACAGGCATTGGTACCACTCACCATTGCAAAATAATCACCGGCATCTGCCGATGTTGCCACCGGGAGTGAAAGGGTAGGAGAAGTGGCTCCTTCAATCACATTTCCGTCTTTATACCATTGATAGGTAAGCTCGTCCCCTGATGCTCCAACGTAAAATTCAGCATCCATGGTAGAACAGATTCCTATATTTGTGGGTTCTGAGGTTATTTGTACTTCTTCATAAATTGATATATCTAGAGTGGTTGTTTCTTCTGCACAGCCTCCGTAGGCAGGCACTGTATAGGTAATAGTATAATCCCCTGAATTTTCTGCACCAGGTATAAATGCTCCTGTTGAGGAATTGATGCTTATGCCATTAGCACTCCACGTACCACCGGAAAATTCACCAGTCCCTTTTAATGAAGGAACATACTCGGTATTATCTGCCGTGCAGAATTCTGTCTGATCCCCAGGAAATGATATTGTAACATCTGGATTAGCAGCTACCATTACCGTGGCAGAGGGTAGAGGAGAAGTAAAATTTTGGATACAATCCGGAGTGTCAGCATAACTGACAGAAACTATTTCATAAACGAATGGAGTGTCTGTATCATTTGTAGCCTGCAAGCTTCCGGTGTCTAAAGTCGCTTCGCCATTATTATCCAGAATAATGTTGGCCTGGTTATTATTATCTCCATTAATTCTAAACGTCACAAGCGTACCCGGAATACCATTGAAGAAATTTATCTCAGTGCTTTCACCATTACATATAGAATTATCGCCACTTATTGCCACAGTTGGTGTGGGTTTTACATTAACTACAGCTGCTGCTGAAACCGCCAGGGAGCATTTATACTCTGAAGGTCCGCTAATTTCTACATAGTAACTTCCGGAATCATCAGGACTAACTGAATTCAAGGGAAGAGTGGCTGCATTCATACCAGGTATTTCTGTCCCGCTTCCCGGACTTCCTTTATACCATTGATAGGAGTACGTATTGTAATTATCTACCGAAACCCCACCTACCGAAGCGGAAACAGTAAGAGAAGTGTTTTCTCCTTCACAAATGGTAAGATCTGCTGGTTGGGAATCTATATTTATATTTTCATCAATAGTTAAAGTTCCTGGAAGGGAAGTTTTTGAAGAACAAGGGTCTGTACCACTTACTACAACCAGATAGTCTCCGGCGTCTGTAATATCAATATTACTAAGATTGAGAATATTTCCGGTTGCTCCGGAGATTTCGTTTCCTGCAGAAGCGGCTCCTTTATACCATTGGTAGCTTAAACCTTCTCCTGTTGCAGTTACCTCAAATTCTGCATTTCCCCCTTCACAGATCCTTTGGTTGGAAGGATCCTGTGTTATACTTACCTCCTCGTAAACAGTCACCTCTGTGGTTACAGAAACATTTTCACAACCGCCACTACCAGTAATCTCATATGTCACAATATAAGTTCCCGGTGCAACATCTGCAGGAATAAAAGAACCATCAGCCTGTATTTCACTCCCCAGGGCTCCGGAGGCTGAAAAAGTTCCTGTTTGCCATGACCCAACCTCATTAGAATAGCTTACGGTTGCCGGAGTAGTTTCAGAACTACAATAGTCGGCATAAGAGATATCTACACTGGGGATTGGATTAACTGTGATATTCGCAGATTCACTGATCGTCGTCGAGCAATTAGGAGCCTGAGTATATTGAATACCTGTAAGTGAATAAGAAGTATCACCCGAAAGTGCTGCTGTAGTGAGCGTGGCCTGGCCAGTGTCGCCTATTTGAATAGTCTGATTGGTGCCTGAATTAATACTGTAAGTAAGAGTAGTATTGGGTGTTGCTGTAAAGCTAACCTCTGCCGTCTGTCCTTCACAGATTTCGGTGGTGGCCGAAATACTTGCTGTAGGTTCAGGTCTGAATATTATAGTCATTTCAGCATATCCTGTACCGCACGCCTCGGGATTGTTTCCAGAAGTTGCAGGGGGTGGAACCTGTACACTTATTGTAACGAAACCGCTTGCTCGATCTGTGGCAGTTGGATTGTAATTAAAAGTAAAGGTGTTTGGATAGTTGTTAAAACTAGTAGGTAATCCTGATAATCTAGTGGTTACATCTGTACCATTACCATTAATTGCTGTATAGATAGGATTAAATTTTTTAGAGTTTCCAAATCTTATTTCTCCGGGAATGGTAATCTGATTAGTAGTAGAACACACGGTTTGATCATCGCCAAGATCGGTAATGATATAATCGGAAATAGTCATTGCAAATGACGTGGTAGCAGCGCTGGTGAAACAGCCATTGGTGGCAGTAACCTGCACTGTTTCGGTATCATTGTAGTCTCCTCCGGCGGTGATGTTTACAGATATTTCGTTGGAAGTTTCATCTCCTATAATTTCCCAGCCAGTAGGAAGGATCCAGTTATATGATATATCATCGGAAACAAAAGGTACACTGAGAAAAAGCGGATTTAATGGCGGGCATATTTTAGGGTCAGCTTCAAAAGCATCTGTAGACTCTATAGCTCCGGGTGCTGCAGGGGCTGCGTCTATGCTTTCAACAGCAAAATTTACTATTGAGGTTTGACCACAGTCATTTTCAGCATAAACTGTAACATTACCATCATCAGATCCTGCCGATACAATAATTGTATTTGTATCCTGACCGCTGGTAATATTCCAGTTTCCGGGAACAGACCATACATAATTATCTGCGTATTGAATGCTCGGTAAAGTATAGGTTAGTCCGGTGGCATTACGACAAACTTTTGCTTCACCAGAAATAGCTTCAGTGTTAATCACCGGGGCAGGATTTTTTACGCTCACTGCATAACTGGTGCTAACGCTACCACAATCATTACTGGTACCGGTGAATTGTATATTTCCATCATTGCCTAATTGTCCTGAAGTAACAGTTATTTCATTCGTTCCGGCCCCAGATGTAATAGTCCACCCAGAAGGAACGGTCCAGCTGTAAGTGTCAATTCTACCATCTTGTGACACACTAAACATTAATCCGGTTTCTCCCGGACAGAAGGTGCTATTACCCGAGCTACCATCAGGTGAAGATTGAGTTATTGAATTGTCTCCCGGGGTACCATCGTCTACGGTTATAGAAAGGATACTACCGGCTATGCTGGTATAATCTGTGGGATCTACACATTCATTAACTGCAATGACTTTTATGTTTCTAGTGCCGGTTGTTCCGGAGTTAATGGCAATAGTGGTTCCGTTTTGTCCTGTTAATTCAGCATTATCAACGTACCAGATATATTCATCTGCATAATTTACTGGTGCAATTGAATAACTCACATCTGTATCGGGACACACCATTGTTGGTCCTGAAATTATACCGGGATCTGCAGGAATGGGATCATTTATGTTTACTGAAAGTGACGAGATATTACTGTCTTCACAATTATTAGTGGAAAAAACTGTTACAGTTCCATCATCATTTGTTCCTCCTGCTATGGCGGTTATAGAAGCACCGTCATCTCCTCCCTGGATACTCCAGTTTGAAGGTAAACCCCAGGTATACGAATTAACATCAGGATCATTTGAAACGGAAAAGGTAACTGTATCCCCTGGACAAATTAGACCTGGTCCCGAAATAGTGCCGGGATTAGAAGGAATTCCGGGTCCAATATCTACAGTCAGGGTTGATTCTGTACTTTCTCCACAATCATTTATTGCTTTTACTCTTACAACCTGACCATTCGCAACATTCCCGGAAATAATATTTATACTGGTACTGGTACTGTTTCCTGTCCAGCCTGTAGGTAATGTCCATTGATATGATGTAGCCCGATCTACAGCTGAAATACTATAGGTGGCAGAAGTATTTGAGCATAAATTCGCAGGACCATCTATAGTTGAAGGCTGGTCTGGAATAGCATCTTTTACTGTTATGCTGATTATATTACTTTCGACTATATTATTCTCATCGGCATCACCATCATTTGCACAGGCTTTAGACGGTGTCATCCAAAGTTCAACGCTATCCCCATTATTAAACTGGTTCCAAGAGAAAGTAGAAGAAGTTCCTCTCTCAACATTATTTACCCTCCAACTGTAGGTTGGACTTCCTCCCTGATTCTCCAGTGAAGCGGAAAAATTGATGCTTTCATTTGGGCATATTTCAGTTTTATTGGCCGAAATTGACGCTTTAGCGGTGGAAATCTGATTTACGGTAATACTGGATGAGATATTACTTTCGAAAACCTCCTGCTCGGCTGTACCATCACAAAAAATTATCTGAAGTTTGAATCTGGAGTTATTCTGAACAGGCGTGTAGTTGGTTAGATTTGGACTTGTTGCTCCCGTAAGATCTGTCCATGAACCTGACCCCACTCGTACCTGCCATTGATATACAGGGTTAACACCATCCTTCAGGTCTATATTAGATGTAAAAGAAATACTTTCATCAGAACAAATGTTAGTTAAACCCTGAAGGCTTATCGATGCGGTAGCTGAAGTAGTAGGGCCATCAGTACACTGCCCCCACCCCAGGGACGGGGTCAATATTAAAGCCCAAAAAGCGAAAACTTTTAAGAGTAGTTTTTTAACCATAAGTAGCAGCGTTAAGAGTAGGGGGACTCATTTAACTCCGAAGGGAGCTTTATAACATGCTAATTTACAGCTAAAAAACGTTAATTAACTGATTTTTAGATATCTGTAACAGTATTTCCGACGAACTACACGAATTAAGAAATTTTTAGGGAAAAAATTAGGATTTCTAGAGAAAAATACTCTTAAAAAAAGAAGCTGAATGTTAATTTTTTTGAAAATCATTAACATTCAGCTTGGAATATGCTCACCGGAATTCCGGACTGTAGGAAATTTCTATCTAATTTTCCTCTCTTTTATTACTCCCCTAAAAACGGATAACGATAATCTGTCGGGGTAACAAATGTTTCCTTGATGGTTCTCGGAGAAATCCAACGATATAGGTTTAGGATCGATCCTGCTTTATCGTTAGTACCACTGCCGCGGGCACCACCAAATGGCTGCTGACCTACAACCGCACCGGTTGGTTTATCGTTGATATAGAAGTTTCCGGCTGCATTTTGAAGTGCTTTGGTTGCTTCGGCAGCTGCGTAGCGGTCCTGGGACAGGATAGCTCCGGTTAAGGCATATTCAGAATCATCAACCAGCTTTAGTGTCTCTTCCCATTTGTCATCCTCGTAAAGGTATACAGTAACTACAGGTCCAAATAACTCGGTGCACATAGTGCTGTATTTTGGATTATCTGTTAGAATCACTGTTGGTTCAATAAACCAGCCTTTTGATTTGTCATAGTTTCCACCCACAACAATTTCCGCATCGCTGTCGTTCTTAGCGGCGTCAATGAATTTTGCCAGTTTATCAAAAGAAGCTTCATGGATCACGGCTGTAATGAAGTTGCTCATATCCTCGGGTGAACCCATTTTGAAAGACTTTACATCTTCCACTACATATCCTTTAACTTCTTCCCACATGCTTTTTGGAATGTAAACTCTGGAAGCAGCACTGCATTTTTGACCCTGGAATTCAAAAGCTCCACGAGATATTGCTGTAGCTACCTGCTTTGGTCTTGCAGTTGGATGCGCAAGGATGAAATCCTTACCTCCTGTCTCTCCAACTATACGAGGATAAGACCTGTAATTGTGAATGTTCTCTCCAATTTGTTTCCAAAGATTCTTGAATACGGTTGTGCTTCCGGTAAAGTGAAGTCCGGCAAAATCTCTGTGCTCAAGAATAACATCAGAGATCATTTTTGGATCTCCCATAACCATATTGATCACCCCGTCTGGCAATCCTGCTTCCTTGAATACTTCCATGATCACCTGTGCAGAATACACCTGCGAGTCACTTGGTTTCCAGATAGCCACATTTCCAAGCATTGCAGGTGCCGATGGCAGGTTTCCGGCAATAGCGGTAAAGTTGAATGGAGTCACTGCGTAGACGAACCCTTCGAGCGGACGGTATTCTAACCTGTTCCATGCTTCCGAAGAAGATTCCGGCTGCTCTTCGTAAATACGAGTCATGTACTCTACATTGAATCGAAGGAAATCTATAAGCTCACAAGCTGCATCGATCTCTGCCTGGAAAATATTCTTTGACTGCCCAATCATTGTCGCTGCATTGATCTTGTAGCGGTAAGGACCTGCAATAAGTTCGGCTGCTTTTAAGAATACTGCGGCTCTCTGCTCCCATTCGAGGTTCGCCCATTTTTCCCGGGCATCCAGAGCACTTTGAATAGCCTTTTCTACGTGTTCTTTTGAAGCCTTGTGATAATCTCCCAAATGATGTTGGTGATCGTGTGGCGGATTCATTGGAGCAGTATCGCCGGTCTTGATCTCCTCGCTTCCAATGTAAAGCGGCACTTCAACTTTGCTGTTATACAATTCTTTATAAGCCTTTAAAACGGCCTCTCTTTCGGGTGTTCCGGGAGCATATGATTTTACTGGTTCATTAACTGCCTGCGGAACCTGGAATACACCTTTTCCCATAGTTGTTTTTGATTTTTTGTGATTTCTAAATGAGTGGTCGTAAAGGTAAAAAAATTAAAATAGTTTTAGTTACACTATTTTTTACTGAACTTTACTCAAAATGAGCAGCTAAAAGCTATAGAATCTTAATTATTTCATAATGTGTACCGTCACAATTACCCCTGTAAAAGGGAAAAATTTGTTCATGCTTACTTCCAATCGGGATGAAGCACCGGGAAGGGAAACTCTGCCGCCAAAGATGTATGATATAGCGGGTTTAAAAATGGTATTTCCGAAAGATGTTCTTGCCGGCGGTACCTGGCTGGGAATAAGTGAACGTCAGCGAGTCATCTGCCTTCTGAATGGTGGTTTTGAACGACATGAGAGAGAGCTACCTTACGGAAAGAGCAGGGGAGTTGTAGTAAAGGACCTCCTGGCTGCTAAAGATTTTCCTAAAGCTGCGGAAGTATATGATCTGTCTGAAGTAGAGCCCTTTACAATAGTGGCAGCAGATTGGCATGACAAACTCCGTTTCTTCGAATTCGTTTGGGACGGAAGTGAAAAACATTTTAAGGATCTGCCCCTGAAGCCTCGCATCTGGTCATCCAGTCCTTTATATTCAGAAGAAATGAAAAAGCTGCGGGAGGAGTGGTTCCAAAAGCTTCAGCAGAAAAGAGAATTGACACCTGAAGCATTGCTGGATTTCCATTTTTCGGCAGGTAAGGGAGACAAGGATCGTGGGGTAATCATAGATCGCGGATTTGTGAAAACTATGAGTATTTCACAGGTGGTAGTTTCAGAGGATAAGACAAAGTTCTTATATAAAGATCTTACTACAGAGGAGGAGACTGTCTTGAATTTAAAAATTTGAAAATGTGATAATTTGAAAACAGATTTTACTTCAAAAAAAGAAGTAATGAAAAACTGCATTTTTGGGAGGTAATTTTATTTTGTTGGCAGGTCTAGACCCTCAAAAAGAGATGTCGAAAATGACATTTTTGGGAGGTCAGTATTTCCAAACGTCGTGGTGCCAAATACTCATCGAAAAATTAACTGGCTTACCTACTGCCAGGTGACAAGTGACAGGTGACAGGTGGGAATTCAATTTTTTAATCGTAAAGACCTCTCGACTCCACTTGAGGAGACATCCGGAATATTTAGCCGAGTCAAAAATGGCATTTTTGAAAGGTAATTTCAAAATGTCCTAAGCCACAGCGTTCAAAGAAACTCGCAACTCATAACTCAAGCCTTGAATCCTAAATTTTGATTTAATTCAACGCAAATGGAGCGCTGAGTTTAAAGGAGGGAATTGCAACTCTGAATTTCCTGGTGGAAGTGAAATTGATCATATTATAAAATCCGCTCATAGCACCAAAAGGAGAGGTGAGGAGGCATCCGCTTTTATAAGTATGGGACTCGCCGGGTTTTATGACAGGTTTCTTGCCAATAACGCCTTCGCCTTCCACGATCTCAGTTCTGTTCAAAGCGTCTTTAATTTTCCAGAACCTGGAAGTGAGCTGTACTGAATCTTTGCTTTGATTTTCAATGGTTATCTGGTAACCAAAAGCGAAGTGGACCCTGTAATTCTTGTAGAAGGTCCCCTCAAAGTTAGTTTCTATTGAGATCTTAATGCCTCTGGTTACTTGTTGTATCATCTTAGTAGATCGCGAATGATGCCAGTACTGAAAACGCGGCAGCTATTATGGCTAAAATAAAGAATATAATGTTGATAATTATAAACTTTAAAAGGGTTTTAACTCTTCCCTGACCATAGAATCTGCGAAAGGCTTTATACAGGTAAAAACCAAAGATGAGAGTAGCTATCCAGGTGGCTGCACTGTTGTCAAGGATCGAATTAAATCCCACCGCAATTCCAAAGAGAACAAACCAGGTGGTTTGATTATGGAAGGTAAAGATGAGGTGTTCCATGTAGGTGAAGGGTCGGCGCAAATATAATAGCCATATGAAAAGGGCGAAGACCGGAAGATAAAAGAAAATGATGAAAGGCAACTTGCTGTAAAAATAGTTCCAGAACAGATCGGAATCTGAGCTGAATCTTTCAGCGTCAACCGTTTTCCTGTAGTACCATTGATTGAAGCCGGTTTGGGAGTAATTGAGACTATCCAAAGCAGCTTCAGCGTTTCTCATTTCTGTGCTTCTATAGTGGTCTGAAAACACTTGCCACTGTTTTATGCGGGCATTAAAATAGGGCATAGTATCCAGAGCACTTTCCGGGACATATTCCACTGTTTCAGTATCAGTAGTATCTATGGGGGGGAGAACCACGTCCAATGCTGGATTTTCAATGCGTTGGGCTGCCAAAAGGGAATCTGCTTCTCTTCGCTGTTCCAGGGAAGCTTCACGATCAATTTCTATAGGTGCCTCCACCTGGTGAGTTGTGCTCCAAAGCAGAAAAAATATTATTGAGGCACTTAGGTAAAATCTATAGGGGTTGGCATATCGCACCCGCTTTCCTTCAATATAATCTTTTGAGATTTTTCCCGGTTTAAAGAGCAGAACTCCTAAAGTTCTGTAGAACCTGGAGTCATAAGCAAAAATTCCTGCAAAAAACTCGTTGAAAAAGTCATTGAAAGCGAGTTTTTTAGTGCTGTTGAGCTGTCCGCAATTAGGGCAGTATTCGTCACTTATATCAAGTGGATGATAGCAATTGAGACATTCTGTGTTGCGGTACTTGAGTTTATGCCGTTCCTTATAAATGGTAGGCACATTTCTTTCTCTGCTCATGTGAAATCTTTCTTGAAACCTTAATTGCTGATGTTTATTGAACTGGCATTCCCAACTCCAATGATCCGGGTATATCTTCCGCCGGGAGGTAGGTAATAGATGAGAACGGTGTAATTGTTTTCGGTGCTAACAAAATTTCCACTTATAAAGCCTTCATCCAAAATTCCGTCATTCCGCAGAAACACATATTTATAGTCATAGTAGCCCTGTTTAAAGAGACGGGCGGTCTCATAGGCTCCTTTTTCAAAATTATAGGTGAGTCTGGTGCTTTCGTCCAGGATAAAGTTGTTGAATTCTCCGTAGAGATGAACCTCTCCACCTGGGAAAGGTTCGGGAGTTTGAAGAGCAAAATGAGTCCACACATACCCGGCTTCAATATCATCTTCTTCTGCCTGGAACTTCCTGACGACGAACTTTCCGTTAATATCGGGATTGTATGTGTAGGGTTGAAACGCTCTGATCACATCCGGAAAAAGATAATGATGGTAGAGTTCCTGCACGTCTATGTACTGTATTTTGACCGTAGCGGCCATAAGATCCTTCCCGTCAAAATTGAGGTACTCATTTCCGGCCCAAAAGGAAGTGAGTTGATCATACTTGTAGACCAGGGTAGACCCGATGTGGTACTGTGGCCGAATATTATATATACCTGTTTTAAGATTGTTGTTCTGAAGTATTACTGCCCACACAGACTCTTCGGGGGTGCGAATAATGAATTCGGGCGAGTCTACTTCAAAATTCACCACCTGCTTAGTCTGAATGAATTTCACCTCCCTGGATTTTCGTACAGTGACCGGCACGCGGGTGAGAGGTTCGTAAACCATGAATTTCCGGGAGAAAACTAGCTCTCTTTCTTCATTAAAGATCTTTAATAAATAATTTCCGCTAACCTTGAGCGCACGGGTATTATCATTTGGTATTCGCAGTTCATAGTGGGAATAGAGCTGTAAGGTATTGAAAGAATTTTCGTAATCGGTTATCCTTACATTATCGAAGCCTTCTAGAAATTCATTTTTAAGTAGTTGAGAGGGTGACCAGTCGTAATTAAAATGTTCAATAGTATAATAGTAGTTTGCTTCATCCCCAATTAGATCATCGAAACTTAAGAAAATGGGTTGTCCCAGTTGTATAATTGGAGTGCCACTGAATCCTTCTGGTCCTGTGAAGATTACTGTGCGAATGTAATTAGGCGGGGGAGTTTCAATGACTGCCTGGGCAGCAGCAAAATAGATCCCAGATAAAAAGAGAAAGGAGAGGGTAAAGATTGACTTCATGCACTGAAAATAAGTTTAAAGATACTCAAAAACTGATTACCGTCACTATTTGACTTTTTTAACAAGTTTGAAGGGGAATTAATTTAGTTTTAATTGGGATTTGTGGGTCGGAAATCAGTAAATTTGCCCGGATTTTAAATGAAATTTTAACACTTCGTCCTATGTCAAACGACATTAGAATAAAAAGAGGGCTCACGCTTCGCCTTAAAGGAGAAGCCGAAAAGACCCTTGTTGACGCACCCCGTTCCAAAACTTACGCTGTAAAACCACCCGATTTTCATTCGGTGATACCTAAGATGGTTGTAAAGGAGGGTGCAAAAGTACAGGCAGGTGATGAACTTTTCTTCTCAAAATATACCGAGAAGATCAGGTTTACGTCTCCTGTTAGTGGTACTCTAAAAGAAATAGTAAGGGGTGAAAAACGCCGTATACTTGAGGTGGTAATTGAGGCCGACGCTTCAGATGATTTCCGTGATTTTGGAACTCTTGATCCATTAAAAGCTGAAGCGGATGCTGTGAAAAGCAGGATCCTTGAAAGCGGGAGCTGGGCTTTTATCAACCAGCGACCTTACGATATCCCGGCTGATCCTGAAGATACCCCTAAGGCCATTTTTGTTTCAGCACTAAACACAGCGCCACTTTCTGCAGATGTTGAGTTTATACTAAAGGATCGTCTTGAGGCATTTCAGGCCGGTCTAAATGCACTTACCAGGTTGACCCCGGGAAAAGTGCACGTATCTGTTGCGGGTAAAGGCGAAGGGGTTTTAAATAGCCTTCAAAATGTTGAGGTTCATAAGGTCTATGGTCCGCATCCGGCTGCCAATGTAGGTGTCCAGATCCACAAGATCGACCCAATTAACATGGGAGATCGTGTTTGGACTGTGCAGCCCGAGGATGTTGCCAACATTGGAGATCTTTTCCTTACAGGAAAATTCACTGCTGTTCGCACTGTTGCGGTTTGTGGTAGTGAGGCTAAAGACAGAAAATACTTTAGAACAACAATTGGAGCTCCGGTTGTTGATCTTGTTGGTTCTGTTGACACCAAAAATGTGAGGATCATATCTGGAGATGTGCTTACTGGACAACAGGTGAACAACGAGCAGTATATCGGATTCTTTCCGAATGAACTTACTTTGATCCCGGAAGGAAATAAGTACCGTATGTTTGGATGGTTGCCTTTTACATATAATAACATCCCTTCTAATTCCAGAACTTCTTTGAGCTGGATGTTCCCTAAAAAGAAATTTGAAGTGAATACCAATCTTCACGGGGAAGAAAGAGCTTTGGTGGTGACCGGTGAAATGGAAGAGGTGATGCCAATGGATATTTATCCTATGCAGCTATTGAAAGCCTGTATGGCAGCCGATATTGAGAAGATGGAGAATCTTGGGATCTACGAAGTTGCTCCCGAAGATTTTGCACTTGTAGATTATGTGAATACTTCAAAAATTGAGGCGCAAGAAATAATACGCTTAGGGCTGGATTTAATGATCACCGAAGTTGGATAAACTGTTTACTATGGAATGGATTAGACAAAAACTAGATAAGTTTAAAGAGCCCTTTGCTAAGGGTAAGAAACTAGAGAAGTATTCTCCCGCAATTAATGCGCTTGATACTTTTCTTTTTACGCCAAATCACACCACCAAAAAAGGTGCGCACGTTAGAGATGCGGTTGATTTGAAGAGAGTGATGATCACTGTAGTAATTGCGCTTCTACCAGTACTGCTATTTAGTATGTGGAATCAAGGTTACCAGTATCTCAAGCAAATTCAGCCAGAAGTTGATTTCTGGGATGCGTTTGGTCACGGTGCAATGGATATTCTTCCAATGATCGTGGTGTCTTATGCGGTAGGTCTTGGAATTGAGTTCGCGTTTGCTATTTTTAGAGGCCATGAAGTAAACGAGGGATACCTTGTGACGGGTCTCTTGATCCCTATGATCATGCCTGTGGGGCTGCCTTTGTGGATGCTGGCAATTTCTGTAGTATTTGCTGTAGTGATTGGAAAGGAAGCGTTTGGTGGGACCGGAATGAATATTCTTAACCCTGCGCTTACTGCTCGTGCCTTTGCCTTCTTTGCTTATCCTACTTATATGTCGGGTAACCAGGTTTGGGTGATGAATGCTGCCGAAGTTGACGGAGTTTCGGGGGAAACCATTTTAGGAACCCTTGCTGCAAATCAGCCGGTAGAATATTCAACGATGGATATGTTCTGGGGATTGATCCCGGGATCGGTATCAGAGACTTCAGCAGCTTTATGTTTGGTGGGTGCGCTGTTCTTGATCTATACAAAAGTAGGTAGCTGGAGAATTATGCTAAGTGCCGTGGTTGGAGCTGCAGCGATGGGCTTGATCTTTAATGCACTTCCGGCAATGGGAGTTGAAGGAAATGCTCTTACTAACTTCCCGTGGTACAACCATCTTGTTGCAGGAGGACTTGCTTTTGGTATTGTTTATATGGCGACAGACCCTGTTTCGGCTGCACAAACTTATAAAGGTAAATGGATCTATGGATTCCTTATAGGATTCTTATCGGTAATGATCAGGGTATTCAACCCTGCTTATCCCGAAGGTGTGATGCTTGCCATTCTGTTGATGAACGTGTTTGCCCCAACAATTGATCACTATGTGATCCAGGGGAACATTAAGCGAAGAGTGAAAAGGAAGGCAGCAGGAATTAACAATCAAGTTGAAACTGTAGTATAGTTATGGAAGAGAAAACAGTAAACAAAACGAATTCCAACTCGTATACCTTTATATTCGCCATTATAATGGTGGTGGTAGTAGGAGTTGTACTTGCATTCGCTGCGACTTCTTTGCAGCCAATGCAGTATGAGAACATGCGCCAGGAGAAAATGCAGAATATTCTTGCGACAGTTGGGGTGCAAACCGACAGGGCAGGAGCTGAAGCTTTGTTTCAGGAGTATATTAAAGAACAGCTTGTTCTTAATAATCAGGGTCAGGAAAAAGAAGGAGTTAATGCTTTTGATGTAGACCTTGCAAAGGAGCTTAAGAAGTCTGATACAGAACAAAACTTTCCGCTTTATATAGCAGAGGTTGATGGGGAGACCTATTACATTATTCCACTTCGGGGAGCCGGGCTTTGGAATGCCATTTTTGGATACATTGCTCTTCAGAATGATGTGAATACCATCAAAGGAGCAGTGTTTGACCACCTTGGGGAAACTCCGGGGCTTGGTGCAGAAATCACTCAGGAATGGTTTAGAGAGCGCTTTACAGAT
This sequence comes from Salinimicrobium sp. CAU 1759, assembly GCF_054482715.1. Lineage (NCBI taxonomy): Bacteria > Pseudomonadati > Bacteroidota > Flavobacteriia > Flavobacteriales > Flavobacteriaceae > Salinimicrobium > Salinimicrobium sp. CAU 1759. The sequence goes on from NZ_JBTLRK010000001.1 coordinate 1,371,704, forward strand.
GAAAAGATCTTTAATGAGAATGGAGAGCTAATAGGAGTATCTGTCGTGAAAGGAAACACCAGTACTTCTAAGGATGACAATAAGGTAGACGCAATATCGGGTGCAACAATTACAGGAGATGGTGTATCAGATATGATCTCTGAACGACTTCAGCACTACCTGCCTTATTTCAAGAGCAAAACAGATATGAACTTTGCAAGTAATTTTTAATTATGGCACAGGAAACACAAAATAAACCTGAGCAAGTAGCTGAGGTAGACAAGGAAACCAAGAAAGATGCAATGATTCTTTTTCTTTCAGATTCAGAGGAGAAAGAGCACTTTCTATCGAGAGCCAACAGGAAACTTCTTACAGATCCTCTTGACGATGATAACCCTATTACTGTTCAGGTTCTGGGGATTTGTTCTGCACTTGCGATCACAGTTCAGTTAGAACCGGCAATTGTAATGGCGATTGCAGTAATGGCAGTAATGGCGTTTAGTAACATGATCATTTCGGTTTTGAGAAATATGATCCCAAACAGGATCAGGATCATCGTTCAACTTGTAGTTGTTGCTTCCCTGGTTGCTTTGGTAGACCAGGTATTAAGAGCATTTGCTTATGATGTAAGTAAACAGCTTTCGGTATTTATTGGTCTTATCATTACCAACTGTATCGTAATGGGTCGTTTGGAAGCTTTTGCCCTTGGGAACGGAGTTTACAAATCCTTCCTTGACGGAATAGGGAACGCTGCTGGATACGGTCTTATTCTTATCATAGTAGCCTTCTTCCGTGAACTTTTAGGTGCCGGAAAACTTTTTGGTTACGAGGTGCTTGGACACAAAGGTGCAACTCTTGCAGAATCCACCGGACTTTACGCTTTGGGCTATGAGAACAATGGATTGATGCTACTTTCACCAATGGCACTAATTGTTGTAGGTATCATTATTTGGGTACAACGTTCAAGGAATAGAAAACTAATCGAGGCCTAATCACTAACCACAAAAAATTCGAATATGGATTATATTAATTTATTCGTACGAAGCATCTTCATAGAGAATATGATCTTTGCTTATTTCCTTGGGATGTGCTCGTACCTTGCAGTTTCCAAGACAGTAAAAACAGGGGTAGGATTAGGAGCAGCGGTTATTTTCGTTCTGTCTATAACTGTACCTATCAACTTTTTACTTGACAAATACCTTCTTAGACCCGGTGCTCTTACCTGGTTGAACGAGGAGTATGCAACTATAGACCTCAGTTTCTTAAGTTTCATCATGTTCATTGCGGTGATCGCAGCCATGGTACAACTTGTTGAAATGATCGTGGAAAAATTCGCACCCGCCCTATATGGAGCGCTGGGAATTTTCCTTCCTTTGATCGCGGTGAACTGTGCCATTTTAGGAGGTGCACTTTTCATGCAACAAAAGGATTTCTCCGGTATTGGAGAAGCTGCTACTTACGGCTTTGGAAGTGGAATTGGCTGGTTCCTTGCTATTTTGGGGATCGCTGCCATCCGTGAAAAGATTGCCTATTCAAATGTTCCCGCTCCCCTTAAAGGATTAGGAATAACTTTTATCATCACCGGACTTATGGCCCTTGGGTTCATGAGTTTCATGGGAATTAAATTATAGAGAGAAAGCAATGGAAGTAATTATAGCAAGTGTTGTTGTATTCTTAGCCCTGATCTTGATCCTGGTGGCTGTTCTTTTGGGAGCAAAAGCCAAGTTGATCCCGTCGGGACCTGTGAAGATCAATATTAACAATGAAAAAGACATCGAAGTAGGCTCTGGAGGAACTCTTCTTTCTACTTTGGGTGAGAACAAGCTTTTCCTGCCTTCTGCCTGTGGTGGGGGTGGTACCTGTATACAGTGCAAGTGTATTGTTGCTGAAGGTGGTGGAACTATTCTACCAACTGAAGAGCCTCATTTCACTCGTAAAGAGATTGCCGATGGATGGCGTCTTGGTTGTCAGGTGAAAGTTAAGCAGGATATGAAGATCACCATTCCTGAAGAAGTATTCGGTATTAAGAAATGGGAAGCTACTGTAGTGAGTAACTATAACGTGGCATCTTTTATCAAGGAATTTGTAGTTGAGATTCCTGAAGATATGGATTACAAAGCAGGTGGATATATCCAGATTGAGATCCCTAAGTGTGAAGTGAAGTATGAGGATATGGATATCACCGCTCACCCTGAAGAACATCCGGGAGAACCTGATAAATTCAAGCTTGAGTGGGATAAATTCAACCTTTGGCCGCTTGTAATGAAGAACCCTGAGGTTGTGGAAAGAGCTTACTCAATGGCTTCTTATCCTGCCGAAGGAAGAAGAATTATGTTGAACGTTCGTGTTGCGACTCCGCCATGGGATCGCGCAAAGAATGACTGGATGGCTGTAAATCCGGGTATCGCTTCTTCTTATATCTTTAATCAGAAAAAAGGAGACAAGGTAACCATTTCAGGGCCTTATGGAGAATTCTTTATAAACCACAGTGATTCAGAAATGCTTTACGTAGGTGGTGGTGCCGGAATGGCTCCAATGCGTTCTCACCTGTATCACCTTTTCAGAACTCTTAAGACCGGAAGAAAAGTGACTTATTGGTATGGAGGTCGTTCTAAGAGAGAATTGTTCTATACCGAGCACTTTAGAGCTCTTGAAAGAGATTTTCCAAATTTCAAATTCTATATCGCCCTTTCTGAACCTCTGGAAGAGGACAACTGGAAGGTGAAGGATGGAATTGATGGAGAAGGAGATGGTTTCGTTGGATTTATACACCAGGTAGTAATAGATAACTATTTAAGTCTTCATGATGAGCCGGAAGAAATAGAGTTCTATTTCTGTGGACCACCGCTAATGAACAAAGCTGTTGAGAAAATGGCCGAGGACTTTGGAGTGCCACCGGAAAATGTAAGATTTGATGACTTTGGAGGATAATCTAATGCAAAATTATAAAAAACAGCTGCCCAGGGGCGGCTGTTTTTGTTTAAGGTTGAATACATTTGCCTTTATTGACTAAATTTGCTGTATGTCGCAACTTACAGATCAGGAACTTCATAATTTGGCAATGAACATTGTTGGAAAGGACCTTGAAGAGCAGGGCTATGAATTTCTCGGAGTGAACAGTGAATTCAAAAAGGATCCACAGTTTGTCGCATTGAAAGATAAGAAGCTTCATTTTGTTATAGTGCGGGCTATAGAATATCCACACGATCCCAAGGAAATGGATATGTTCTTTCTTGAGACTATAAAGCAACATGCACAGAAGTTTGATGCACGTACCTTTTATGCAGGAGTCGGTTTGGCAAATTCAAAAGATTATGATCTGCCTGTGTCCAGTTCTGAAGATTACGTGGTCAATTACCACGGATTAAAAGAGATCTAAAAATGACATTTTTGAGACCTATTATTTTATTGTTTTCCTTTTTCCTCCTGGTTTCCTGCTCGGAGATAGATGAGCAAAGAAGCGCCAATGGAGAAGCTTTAGGAACTACTTATTCCATCGCTTATTATTCTGAAGATTTGATCCCAATAGATAGGGCTCTGGATTCCATTTTTGAGAGGGTAAATCAGTCGATGAGTACCTACAGGGATTCTTCCGATATTTCGAAAATTAACAGGGGAGACAGCCTGGTGAAAGTGGATAGTCTTTTTCAGGAAGTATTTTTAGTTTCCAAGGAGGTGTGGGAGGACAGTAACGGGTATTTTGACCCAACTGTTGGAGACCTTGTAAATCAATACGGTTTTGGACCCGAAAGCGGACCCAGGGAAGTAGATTCACTCACTATTGATTCACTTATGAGATATGTGGGCTTTGGAAAGATGAAGCTGCAGGATAATATAGTGGTGAAGGAATCTCCTGAGATGTACCTTGATTTCAATGCAATAGCAAAAGGTTACGCTATAGATCTTATCGGTCATTATTTAGATTCTAAAGGCGTAGAAGACTATCTAATAGAATTGGGAGGTGAACTCCTGGCCCGTGGGGTGAACAGGGAAAGAGGATCCTACTGGGTGGTGGGAATCGATGACCCTATACAGCAAATGGGTCAAAGGGAGCTCACTGCAACTATAGAATTGCGAAATAAAGCAATGGCTACTTCAGGGAATTACCGAAAGCATAGAACAGATCCCGAGACCGGTGCGCTTTACGTGCATACTATCAACCCACTCACCGGTTTTGCTCAAAAAAGTGATCTTTTAAGTGTGACAGTCCTTGCTGAGAATTGCGCCTTAGCCGATGCTTATGCTACCGCTTTTATGGCCATGGGATATGACCTCTCAAAAATGGTGCTTTTACAACAGGAAAATCTGGATGCTTTTTTTATCTATTCCACACTAGAGGGAGAAATGAAGGAATATGCTACTCCAGGTTTCCAGGAAGTTCTGAAGGATCTGTAGGGGGTGAATCAAGAGCCAGGGGCCAAGATCCGGGAATTTCTTAGATTCTAACGGTGTTCTGGGTTCTGTGTCCGTTGAACAGAATTGCCGGAGGAACAAGGATGGAGAACGATCTGGTAGACAGATCTATACTAAAAGAAATATTTTTTACAACGGCTTGAATGGAATTCCTTACACAACTGATAATCATACTGCGTGGATGCGCACCGGTACTGAACTGCTAATCCTTTACTAACCATTAACTAATTTTAATTTCCCCACTAAGTAATTCACTTCCTTGCCACAGGAATAATTTCTCCTTTTGCCAGTCTGTATCTGTCCACCAGATGTGGATCCAGGTTTGATGTTAAGTCCACTTCCTCAACCTCAAATCCAATACTGCGGAGTTTATCGAAATAATCTCTTCCATACACTCTTACATGGTCATATTGCCCAAAGATTTTCGCTCTTTCTTTTGGATCTGTAATAGCGTCATCCTGGAAGGTTTTTTTCCGTTGTAAATCCTGTGGGATTTGTAGAATGGCTGTGCCCCCGGGTTGAAGAATGCGGTATAGTTCCTTCATTGCCTGCGTATCATCTGGAATATGTTCCAGGACGTGATTGCACAATATAATATCAAAGCTATTATCCAGAAAAGGTAAGTTACAAATGTCTGCTTTTACATCTGCAAGAGGTGATTCCAAATCAGTAGTGGTGTAGTCGAGGTTCTTTAACTTCCGAAATCTTTTATAAAAAGCCTGCTCAGGTGCGAAATGCAACACTTTATGAGGAGCAGTGAAGAAATCAGTGTGGTTTTTAAGGTATAGCCATAGCAGCCTGTGTCGTTCCAGAGAAAGGGTAGAGGGGGAGAGTACATTTTCCCGCTGTTGTTCATAGCCATAGGGAAGGAATTTTGAAAAGCTTCTGCCGTCTATGGGATCTGTGTATCTGTTTCCACGGAGGCTAAGCAGGAAAAAAGGTTTCACCACATAGCTTAGCCTAATGAGAATGGGACGCGGGATCTTGTTCAGAAAAAACTTAAAAGCCTTCCCGATCATACTTTTATATCTCCCCAGTTTTCGCCCGACTTGATCCTGTACAACTGCATTTCTGAAACCCCAAATTGCTTTGCAAGTACTCTGATTCTGGTTTTTCGGTTTGGATCAAGTAGTTTTTTCTTCAGAATTGTGGCCTGGGCATAAGAGAGCTTTGAGTAGCATTTGATGGTTCCAAGCTTGCGCTTAAGTTTATTCTCCTTCACTTGTGGATTATTCTGCTGGTGCGCAACCCATTGCTTCTTGCTCACCCATGCGAGATTGCTCGCCTTGTTCTCGGTCTTATTGTAGTTTTTGTGGATCACATACTCATCTCCGTCTTTCTTAGAAAGAAATAGCTCGGCTACGACGCGGTGAATATAACAGGCTTGTTTCTTGCCATTTTTGAGTGTTGCAACAAAAGTGAGAAAGCCCTGGGACTTTCCACCCTTTAGCAGGTCTCCGTCAGGATTCTTGACATAGCTCACCACCCTTCCATAGTTAGAGACAGCATAACGGAAACGTTCCTGCCAGTTTTCCCTGGAATAAGGGAGCCACTTTTCCTGCCGAAAATTTTTAATCATTGAAGTTGATGGTTTGTGCCCGGAATTCTTCCTCTTCGTCACTTTTTATCCCCAAAGCTTCATAAATGTAATGAAAAGTTGATAATAGTTCGGGTTTTCCATCAATAATTGCAACATCGTGTTCGAAATGTGCACTCGGTTTATTATCTGCGGTTAAAATAGTCCAGCCATCTTTTAGCTGTTTTATTCTGTGAGTTCCCGCATTGATCATAGGCTCAATAGCCACAACCATACCATCAACGAACTTTTTACCGCGGCCTCTTCGGCCGTAGTTCGGCATTTCCGGATCTTCGTGCATTTTTGCACCCAACCCATGTCCAACCAGTTCCCTAACTACTCCAAAGCCATTTTTCTCTGCATGTTGCTGGATCGCGAAACCCACATCTCCAACCCGGTTTCCTATCTTGAATTCCCTGATCCCTATATAAAGTGATTCCTTAGTAACATCAAGTAATTTCTGAGTTTCAGGATCTATTTCTCCTACACTGAAAGTATAGGCATGGTCTCCGTAAAATCCGTTTTTATAGGCACCGCAGTCAATGGAAATTACATCCCCTTCTTTAAGGGGCTCCTTGTTGGGTATGCCATGTACTACCTGGGCGTTTGGACTCATGCAGAGGGAATTGGGAAAATCATACATCCCCAAAAATCCGGGTTCGGCGCCATGATCGCGAATGAATTCTTCTGCCAATTTATCCAACTCTAAGGTTGTTACTCCCGGCTTAACTTCCCGGGCGAGCATTCCTAAGGTCTTGGACACGATCAAGGCACTGTGTCTTATAAGTTCAATTTCTTCTCTGGTCTTTGGTATGATCATTATAACCTTTTAAAAATTTTGAGCAATCCATTACTTTTCCGGGGAAGCTCATTTTCCAGTGGATCTGATTTTACAAGCTGATGATAGATCTCTCCCCATGGCGGTAAGCCATTAATATTGCGGTCGTCGATAAAAACGTCGGCAAGGATCTTTCGGCTCATTAGCTTTTCCTCATATTCCTCTTCAGGATAGCTCTTATTAACGGCATAAAATCTAATGCCTTTAGCTTCACAGAATTCCACAGCCTCTTCAAGTTTGACTCCGCATCTATAGGTCCATAAAATGATTTGGTGGCCTTCCTGCTGCAACTTCTTCAAGGTTTCAAAAGCAAACAAGATCGGTTTTCCAATTTTAGGATAGCGGTTCTCTACAAGAGTTCCATCAAAATCAACTGCTATGGTCAACATTTTAGACATGCGCAAAAATAGGAATTATAATTAACGGGGAATTTTCTTTACTCGTATGAATGTTTATAATCCTGACCCGATACTATTTTCGCAATATCATCCTCGAAATCTTCCTGTGGATACTCTACAAATCTTCCTGCTTCCTCTCCATCTTTATAAAAAATGATGGTGGGAACATAAGTGACATCATATTTCATTTGACGATCATCAGGCAGGGTCTTGTCTTCCCGTACTGCTCTCACTTCCATTCTGTCAAGATCATAATTACTTAGTTCCAGGATCTTGTAGAGTTTTGGAACTTCCCGCTGACTATCGGCGCACCAGGTACCCATGAACATTACGATATCATATTCATTGATATTTTCTTTTATCGTTTGCAGGGCTTCATCATTCGGCTTAAATGACTTGTACATTGGATCAAACCAGCCTGAAAAAGGAACTTCTTTTAGATCATCATGGTCTATTTCTCCAACCAAAATATCAGATTGCTCTTCCTGGGTTGCCGGCTCTGGCTGAGTTGCTACTGGCTCTGTTGTTTGAGAACCACCACAATTCGTTGCTGTGATCAACAGCATTAAATAAAATAAGATCTTCATATTTATAATAGGGGTTTTTGAGTCATCAGTTCAGGCTGTTCTATACCCATAAGTTTTAAAATAGTGGGTGCTATATCACCCAAAATTCCGTCCTTTATTTCTTTGATATCTTTATCTACAAGAACAAAAGGTACAGGATTCGTGGTATGGGCCGTATTGGCACTTCCGTCGGCATTGATCATGTATTCACTGTTACCATGATCGGCAATTACCAGAACCGAATAATCATTTTCCTCGGCGGCTTCCACAACTCTTCTCGCACATTCGTCCACCGTTTCACAGGCTTTCACTGCAGCTTCAAAGACTCCGGTGTGCCCAACCATGTCGGGATTGGCGTAATTCAGGCAAATAAAGTCGACCGATTTATCTTTGATCTCCGGCACGATAGCATCAGTTACTTCATATGCACTCATCTCCGGCTGCAGGTCGTAAGTGGCCACTTTGGGAGAGTTGATCATGATCCTGCGTTCTCTTTTAAAAGGTTGCTCTCTTCCGCCGGAGAAGAAAAAGGTGACATGAGGATATTTTTCAGTCTCCGCAATCCGGATCTGTGATTTACCGGCACGTTCCAATACCTCACCCAGAGTAGCTTTAATATCTTCTTTGCTGAAAACAACATGAATATTTTTGAAGGTTTCATCATAGCGTGTTATAGTAACGAAATACAGCGGCATAGCTTTCATTTCCTGTTCGGGAAAATCCTGCTGCGTCAAGGCTTGTGTGAGCTGGCGACCTCTGTCTGTCCTAAAATTGAAGAAGATCACTACTTCCTCCTCTTTTAGAGTAGCTACAGGATTACCTGAGCTATCGGTCATTACAATTGGTTTGATGAATTCGTCTGTAACCCCGTCATCATAGCTTTTTTGAATAGCTTCGGAAGCATACTGATGTTTTTCACCTTGTCCATTGACGATAAGGTCATAAGCCAGTTTTGTCCTTTCCCAACGCTTGTCACGGTCCATGGCATAGTATCTTCCGATTACTGAAGCCAATTTTCCATTTGTTTTTTTCAGGTGCGCCTGCAGGTCTTCAATAAAACCTTTTCCGGAATTTGGATCAACATCACGACCATCGGTAAAAGCATGAACATACTTTTCAGAAATGCCATATTCTTCGGCTGCTGTAAGCAGTCCTTTGAGGTGGTTGATATGGGAATGAACTCCGCCGTCACTTACGAGTCCCATGAAGTGAATGGGTTTGTTATGAGCTTTGGCGTAGTTGAAAGCCTGTTCCAGTACAGGTTCTTTTCCAAGGCTGTTATTTTCAACTGCAAGGTTGATCTTCGCAAGATCCTGATAAACTATTCTTCCTGCTCCCAGGTTCATGTGACCCACTTCACTATTTCCCATTTGCCCTTCGGGAAGGCCAACATTCATTCCGTCGGTGCGAAGTGTACTGTGAGGATACTTGTTATATAGTGAATCAATAAAAGGAGTATTTGCCTGGTCTACGGCCGATGTACCGGGATCGTTGCTGATCCCCCAGCCGTCCAGGATCATCAATATTACTTTCTTATCCATTAAAATAGGGTTTGCACAAAGATACGAAATATGCATAGGGAGAAAAGTTTATAACCCAATCAAAAATGTCCGGAAAAATGAAGTAAACCTAAAAGAAAAAGTTTAACACTTTAAGATTTATTTTATGCAATATTTTTATAATTTTTGAGTTCTTATAAGTGGAGGAGGAGAATGTTAAACTGCTCATTTGTACTGAATTAATTGAAGTTTTTCCCTTTTTGGTATGACCTTTGAATAATTATTGGCAACCAACAACTTTAACAAAAAGATATGATAAAGAAGATCACTGCCCTAACTCTATTTTTAACTCTTACTGCCTCTTTTGCTTTCACTGCTTACAAACCTGCAGAAACTGCTCTTCCGGTTGAAGAAGTGACTGCTACCAATGAAATAGTTGAGCCAACTGCCGAAGAAAAGATCGACCTACTATACGAAAATTTTGTAGCGGTTAACACTAATATGCCATCCAGAGTTTCTTTTACTTATGCACTTACAGGTTATAACAAACTAGAAGCAGAGGAGAAGATCGAAAACCGACTTTTGAGTATTGTCGACTTCAGTCTTCCTTCAACTGAAAAAAGGCTATGGATCCTGGACATGGAAACTAATGAAGTGCTATATCACACTTACGTTTCCCATGGAAAGAATACAGGTGGTAATATGGCTACTAATTTCTCCAACACACCGAACTCTCTACAAAGTTCCCTTGGGTTTTACGTTACTGCTGAAACCTACTACGGGAAAAATGGACTATCTCTTTTCATCGATGGGATGGAAGAAGGATTCAACTCTAAAGCACGTGAGCGTTACGTAGTTATTCATGGTGCAGATTATGCCAAAGAAGGTTCTATCAAGAGACTTGGAAGACTTGGTCGTAGCTATGGATGTCCTGCCGTACCTACTGAAGTATCCAAAGAGATCATCAACAAAATCAAAGGAGGGTCTGCATTATTCATCTACCACACAAGTGAAGATTACCTTGCGAACTCTACCTATATCAATTCTCAGGCAGTCTAAAAATTAGTTTTCTGTCAATTTGGTGTAGATCTGTTCATCAAGATCATATACATCATTTATGACAACAGTTTTATCTCCGGCCCGCCAGGCTGTCCAATAGAAATGATGGACCTGGATGGGCCGGTCTACATTTACAGTGGTTGTCTTACCAGATCGAATTACCTCCTCAATCTTATTTTTATTCCATTCACTCTGATTCTCTACAATATAAGCCGAAAGATCTATGGCGTTCTCAACTCTCACACAACCCGAGCTTTCTGCCCGTTCGGATTGACTGAACAGGCTTTTTGCAGGAGTATCATGTAAATAAATGAGATATTTGTTGGGATACATGATCTTCACCTGTCCCAAAGGATTGGAAGGTCCTGCACGCTGGGTGAAGCTATAGCTCATAGCTTCACTGCTTTCCCAATTCACATTTGAGGGATCGATCCTTTCTCCATTTGTTCCTGTGACCGTCATATTATTTCTGCTTAAGTAAGTACGGTCAGCTGCCATTTTTGGAATGACGTCCTTCGATTTTATGGTAGGAGGAACCGTCCAGGTAGGATTGATCACCAGGTGATTTACAGTATCTGAAAAAATAGGGGTGGGTCGCGCCTTGGCTCCGGCAATCACATTGTGTTTCCTAACAGTGTCGCCATCTTTTACGACCGCCAGCCTGAAGTGAGGTATGTTAATCAGGATATAATGCTCTCCAAGGTCGCGGGGATACCAACGCCATCTCTCCAGATTTGCGAGGATTTGATTGTATATATCCTGCGGACCCTTATTTAGCTCATCAATAGTTGAATTTCCAATAATTCCGTCTGTTTGGATACTCTTACTCTCCTGAAATTCCTTAATGGCCTCTACCAGAACCTCAGAATAAATATTTTGAGTAATCGAGGTATCAGGTTGGAAGCTTTTAAGCTGCTCCAGTCTTTGAGCTATAGCAGGGATTCGGGGGTCGGAATCGCCAGGCTTTATTACTTCTCCTTTTGAGATTTTGTTAATGGTATCCTGTTTGTTTTTCAGCTCTTTATATTCAGCTAAGCTCTTTTTTAATCCCTGATAGATTTGACTCTTTGGTTTGAGATCCTCCAGTATTTCCGGAATCTCATTATTTTCTACACCTTGTATAAGTAATTCTTTAATATCCTTCGGCTGTCTTGAGATACCCCAGAATTCGTGTAATTTTTCGGGATCCAGTTTTCCGTAGTAAAGGTGATTTGCATAGGTGAGAAAAGCATCAGAAAGTAGGAGATCCAGACGCGCTGCCTGCCCTGCATCAAGATCAGATCGGGAAAGCAGAGAATCAATTTCCTGGCCGTGATAATCTCTATAGTCAAGACCTTCGTCGTTGGCAGCTTTTAAGCTGTTATAGAAGGAATGTAGTACTTCTCCATCACGCCATAAAGACCTGTATTCCCTTTGACTATAAATTTCCTCCAGACTTCCCCCTTCAAAAATGTCATTTTTAGCTGATATTTCTGTACGTATGCCATCTGGCGTGGCTTCTGCAATTCTTTGCGATGCTTCATCTGAAGACGCCCGGGTCATTGGATCTTTTTTGTCTCCCTCACAGGCGCTAAGACTAATAAGGAGAATGATCAATGGTAGTAAAAAGTTCTTTTTCATAGTTCAGTAGGGTTTTTGTACATCACAATATGCATGCACACATTTGGGATCATGAACGGAGTACCAATAGGTCTATATCCATGCTTTTCATAGAAGGCAACCGCTGTTTCTCTGGCATTAAACCATAAAAGAATCTGTCGATTTCTCTCCTTCAGGAGCTTTTCGCCGTATAAGAGTAGTTTTGTTCCGAGATTTTTTCCACGAAAGGATGGTAGTACCGCCATGCCTCGCAATTGGTACTGAAAATTTGCTTCAAAAAGCTCATTTTTGCGGGCGACATAGGTAGCAACAGCCACCAGCTTCTGCCGGTTGAAATAACCTAAGTGAACAGTTTCCTCTTCGAGATCTCCTTCAAAAAAGCACTCTTTTAAAGGTCTTCCAGGGCGTAGCACCTCCTGCCGTACCGGGTAAGTGTCTTCGGCTGATATTTTACGGATCAAAGCTTTATAATTATTCCTCCGTAGCTTTTACATCGTGGTATTCCTCATGTCGCTCGAACTGGGCAGCAGCATATTTACACAAAGGATCAATTTTAAGGTCTTTTTCCCGGGCATACTTTACACTGTGCTCCACCAGGCCACTGGCGAGTCCTTCCCCTGTAAATTCTGGTTCGGTTTCCGTATGGTCCAGGGTCATGACATTATTGTCCTGAAGAGTATAGGTGAGTTCAGCAATGATGTCACCATCTTTTTCTATGTAGAACATTCCTTTACCGTCTGCTTCTTTTTGCTGAATTTTCTTATCCATTTTATTTCTTTTGAAGGATTTCGTCTACAATACCATATTCTACAGATTCTGTTGCGTCCATCCAATAATCGCGGTTAAAATCCTTGATGATCCGGTCATAGGATTGTCCGCAGTTTTCGGCCAGGATGCGGGCACTTTGTTCCTTGATCTTAAGGATCTCAGCGGCCTGTATCTCAATATTTGATGCTTGTCCCTGCGCCCCACCACTAGGCTGGTGGATCATTACCTTGGCGTGAGGCTGCACGAATCTTCTTCCTTTAGCACCTGCCGAAAGCAGAATAGAAGCCATGGATGCAGCAAGGCCTGTACAAACCGTAGAAACCGGGCTGTTGAGGCTCAACATGGTATCATAGATGGCAAATCCGGAAGTTACATACCCGCCCGGACTGCTTATAAAGAATTGTATTTCCTCGTTTCCGGTGGCATCCAGGTACATCATTCTTTCGATGATGTGTTTTGCTGTTTTTTCATTTACAGTTCCCCAAAGGAAAATTTTACGTTCATTGAGAAGGGAACGTTCTATGTGATCCTGAAGTTTTCCGGTTTTATCTGTGTCTTTCATGTGAATTTTTAAAGATTGGTAGCTAAAAATATGACTATTTTTGCAGAAAAATAGGGGATGAAGCTTGCATTTAACAAGATTTTAAAGGAAGAAATTCCGCAAATACTGCCTATGATACAAGAGTTAATGGGCAACCAGTTTTCAGATGAAATTTTAACTGAAAGGTTTAGCGAAATGTTCAGCCAGAATTACGAATGTTTTGGAATCTTCGATAAGGAGGAAATGATCGGTGTGTTTGGGATGTGGTTCATGACCCGCCACTATGCCGGTCGCTCGTGTGAACCCGATCACATCTTTATAAAAGAGGATTACAGAAGTAAAGGTGTGGGTAAACATCTTTTCAAGTTCATCTACAGCTATGCTGCAGGGAAAGGTTGTGAAACTTCAGAGTTGAACAGCTATGTGAGTAATTACCGCAGCCATAAATTTTACCTTAATGAAGGCTATGAGATCAAGGGATATCATTTCTTGAAAAAGCTTTAAAAATATTTTGAGCAATAAAAACTTTCAATATATATTTGCAGAGCATTACTAACGCGGGAGTAGCTCAGTTGGTAGAGCGTCAGCCTTCCAAGCTGAATGTCGCCGGTTCGAACCCGGTCTCCCGCTCCAGGCCTCGTCGAAAGACGGGGCTTTTTTTTATGCGGGAGAGCGGGTGAGAAGCCTGTCCCGAGCATAGTCGAGGGGAACCCGGTGTGTCGGCCGAATTGAAATGAGGTAGAACTAACCCTCAGCAGCTCATTGAGAGACGTTTTTTTCATTTACCTGATCATTTGCTTCTTGTTTTTGGCAAGTCTTCCTCTTAAATGTTAATTTTTTAGTTAAAACGGTACCATTCATTGATATTCTTTGTAATTTGATTGAATAATCATTCAAAAACCTAAAAAGAATGAGACAGATCAATCCGCTTTTTCTTACCGGTACACTCGGAATGCTTTTCACATCCATGTTCCATATCGTAATGGCTGCCATTATTTCTGAAGAAGCAACTGCTTCAGCTTTTTGGATGCTTTACCCTGTTTTTGCCGGTATTCTTATCGCCGGCACTTTTGTAATGATGAAAAGAAAACAGACCGTTAAAGAATAAATTCATTTAAATTTGAGCCGCTAATTTTCGGCTCATGAAGATCAATAATCTTGCTTCTACTCCTTTTGATGAGGTGTTGACCTGTTTCCTTTCTGCCTTTCAAAATTATTTCGTTGAACTACCCACCGACAGAATTTACTGGAAAAAGCGATTTAAAAATGCGCGGGTAGACTGGGAGTTATCGTACGGGATGTTTGATGGTGATAAATTGGTTGGCTACATCATTAATGCAGTGGACAGTCACCTCAACAAGCTTACTGCCTACAATACAGGAACGGGGGTCTTAGCCGAATATCGCGGTCATGGAATTGTAGATAGTCTTTATGAACACGCACTGCCATTTCTAAAGCAACACGGAATAGAAAAATGTTTACTGGAGGTGATCTGTGAGAATGAAAGAGCAATAAAAGTTTATAAACGTGTGGGCTTTAAAGCTATACGCACCCTTCGCAGCTTCACCGGGACTATTCCTGAAGTGACTTCGGAAAATTACCTTCAAAAATGTCATTTTTCGCAGGCTTTGGAGGGTGATCTTTACAAAGCAAAACATTATTCATGGGATAATACTGCGGAAGCCGTAGCAATGATGGCCGAAGAAATCCAGACCTGGTGCCTGGGCAATAAAATTTCTCCTGATGCCTACCTGGTAATTGATGAAACCGGAAGTATCCTTCAACTGGAGAGCAAAAACAATGAATATGAGTTACTGCTTCAATCGGCAGCTGTTTTGGCGAAAGATGTAAAACTAAAGAATATTGATTCAGGAAGAACTGAATTGATAAAGACTCTCCAAAAATGGCATTTTTCGAACCCCGTTAATCAGTACGAGATGGAAATGATCATTTAAGACTAGATCATTTTTAAAATTTAAGTATTAAATCCCTTCCGAAAAGAAAGTAATAATTAAAACTCATAGTAAGATGCAATTTTACCAGGATCCTCAAAATTTGTTACCTGTAGATGGGAAGAGTTTCTACTTCGGAAGCATCTTAAATAAAGAAGAGGAAGAGAAGTTTTTTAAAGAATTGATCGAAAAGGTGGATTGGAAGCATGACGAGGTTTTGATCTTAGGAAAAAAGATCACTACCGCCAGAAAGACTGCCTGGTATGGAGACAGGGAATTTGAATATACATATTCAAAAATGACAAAAAAGGCAAATCTTTGGATACCACAGTTACTGCCACTAAAGCAGAAGGTAGAGCAGTTGACGGGCCTGGAATTCAACTCCTGTTTGCTCAACCTTTACCACAGCGGGGATGAAGGCATGTCCTGGCATTCGGATGCCGAGGCAGAGCTGGGTCCTGAACCTGCAATAGCTTCCTTGAGCCTGGGGATAGAAAGAAGATTTTTGTTCAAACACAAAAAATCAGGAGAAAAGATAGAACTTCAGCTGGAACCTGGAAGTCTTCTGCTTATGGCCGGGGAAACTCAAAAATACTGGTTGCACAGCCTTCCGAAGTCAAAGAAGATAAAGGAGCCGAGGATCAACCTCACCTTCAGAAATATTAGAAGATAGAAAAACCGGTAAGGGTCGTAAGTCGTTCCAGGGAAGCCATGCCCAGAGCCGAATTTCCTTTGGGATTGAGCGGCGGACTCCACACTGCTACCGCAAACCTGTCGGGGTGAACAGCAACTATTCCCCCACCAACACCACTTTTCCCCGGTAGACCAACTTCAAAACTAAATTCTCCTGCCTCATCATAGAATCCGCAGGTTTGCATAAGGGCATTGATCCTTTTCACCTGCCGGCCGGTAAGGAATTCTCTGTCCGAATCTATGGTGGTGCCATTGTTGGCAAAAATGATAAAAGCATTGGCCAATTCTTTGCAGGACATAGCGATGGAGCATTGGTGAAAGTAGAAATCCAGCACATCTTCCACATCATTCTCAATGTTTCCGAAAGATTTAAGGTAGTTGACAATAGCGTAGTTCCTATAACCTTCAGATCTTTCGGATGCAGCAACCACGGGGTCGTAATCAATATTGGAATTGCCGGTGATCTCGTGCAAAAAAGCCAGTAGCGAGGCTTTGGCATTACTAAATGAAGATACAAGAACATCGGCTATAACCAGCGCGCCGGCGTTGATATAAGGATTTCTGGGAATCCCCGAGTCATTTTCCAACTGTGAAAGAGAATTAAAAGGGTCTCCGGAAGGTTCTACTCCCACGCGATTCCACAGTTGATCACCCATGACCTTCATTGCCAGGGAAAGGGTGAAAACTTTGGAAATAGACTGAATGGAAAAACGTTCCTTACTATCGCCAAAGCAATAATTGTTTCCCTGCAGGTCATAAAGATGCATTCCATATTTTGAGGAAGGCACTTTAGCCAGTTCCGGAATATAGGAGGCTACCTTACCGGAGCGGGGTTTGTTGATGAACTCCTGCTTTATCTGGTCGAGGATCTTTTGATATTCTACACTATGTGAGGTCATTTAGCAGGGTTTCCGGTTCAACTTCATAGGCGTCCTGACCGGCTTCAAAGATTCGTGCATTAAGGGTTCCCTTTAGCTTGATATCCTTGCCTTTAATTTCAAGCCAACTTCCTTCTCGCAGTCCAACCACCGGGGGTGTATTAAAATTATGGAATTCTTTAATGCGGGTTTCTCTTGTCTCTCCTTTATGAGTGGATTTAGGATCGGGGTCGAGGTAGTGTGGATTTATATTGAAAGGCACAGCCCCTAATGTGGTAAAGGAGGGAGGGTAGACAATTGGCATATCGTTGGTCGTCTTCATACTAAGGCCGGCAATATTTGTTCCGGCACTGGTTCCCATATAAGGAGTTCCATTATTCAGCATTTCCTTTAGCACCGGAATGAGGTCATAATTGTACAGCTGCTGTACGAGCAGGAAGGTATTTCCGCCGCCTGTAAAAATGCCTTCAGCCTTTTTCACGGCTTCAGCTGGCCTGTCAAACTCATGGATACCTTTAATTTTTAGACCTGCCTTTTCAAAAGCTTTTTGGGCTGTTACGGTGTATTCATCATGAGAAATTCCGCCGGGGCGGGCATAGGGGATAAACAGGATCTCGGTGCAGCCCGAAAAATGGCTTTTTAGAGTAGGAATTAAATATTCAAGATAATCCTGGCCGTGCAGGGTTGAAGTACTGGCAAGGAGGAGGTTTTTCATTTTTTAAAAATTAGTAATGACTGTAAAATTAAGAAAACTCGCCAAGGGATGTTTTAAAATTTGGCCAATTCTCAGCTGGACTCAATATTCAAGATAAGGATTGTGGAATCTTTAGGAAAGGCCTGAGATTTCCACCATTAACTACTGTTCCCGAGACTTGACTTTAACTAAAGTTTAGTCGGAAATTAGATTTTTATAAAGATTAGATTTTGTTTCTTTAAAAAAACGGACATATGAAATACCTCTTAAGCCTTATCACATTGTTTCTTTCTTTGACCGCCTTTACGCAAGAGAGGGTACAGATCATAGGAAATATTACGCCACCTATTGGGGAGAGTGCAGAGGGTATTTCTATTATTAACCGAACCGCCAAAAGTGCCACAATAGCCGATGAATCGGGAGATTTTATGATGAGGGTGGCAAAAGGAGATACATTATATTTTTCTGCCTTGCAGTTCCAGAATTTTTCTGTAGTTATTGATAAAGGAGTTTTAGATAGCGGATTGCTCAATGTATTCATGTCCGAGGCGGTTACAGAGCTCCCGGAGGTGGTGGTGACTCCTTATGATCTTTCCGGAAATGTGAGGGTAGATGTGGCTATTATTCCGGTGGTGACGGTAGATCTCCCCACAAAGCCGGCTGCCGAAATTAATCCCTATGAACATATTTTTAGGCCCGATTCGCTGGTCTCGCCTCCCAATGCTGCAATGCGAAGCGGAATGATCTACAGCGGAATGGACTTTGCCAATATCTTCAGGAATATCTTTACTTCCCGCGATGTAATGACCACAGTGGGAGAAGAGGAAGAACTGGACGAACAGGTGCTGCTCTTATATGAAGACGAATTCTTTATGGAACAGCTGAATATCTCTCAGGACAACATCCGCGAGTTCATTTATTTTGCTGAAGATAATGGATTGACTTCTGAAATGCTGAAACCCGATAACGAAATGCTCCTGGTTGATTTCTTGGTAGCTCAAAGTCAGAAGTACAAGCAGCGGAAGGCTGAAGAATAAGCTTTAAGAGTCAATTTGGGTAGGAGGTAGATTACAATTTCTTACAAGATTTTCCGTTTCTTTAGGAGATGAAGAAACTTCTACTTTTAATTTCTTTCATTTTCCTTACTTTTTCTGCTGCTCAATCCCAGGAGCGAGTAGAGGTGACCGGAACAATTATAGTTCCTGCAGGATTTTCGCCTGGTTCAATTCATATTTACAATAAATCTTCGGGTAAAGGTGATATCTCTGATCTTGATGGAAATTTTGATTTATATGTACAGGAAGGAGATTCAGTTTATTTTTCCGCATTGCAGTTCAAAAAATTACTTGTGAGCATTGATTCAACAGTCATAAAGGACCGGCGGTTGGTGGTGGAAATATTAGAGGGAGTAAATGAGCTTCCCGAAGTAGTGATTAGGCCACATGATCTTTCAGGAGATCTTGAGGTCGATGCGGGAAATATTGAGACTCAGCAACTTGTTCTTCCCACGATGTCTGCTATTTCTATTAATGATTATGACTGGGAATGGAGGGCAGATGGACAGACCGGGGTAACAAATGCTGCGATGCCTACAAGTACAGGCATGAAAAATGGGGCAAACCTAAAAGCTCTTTTTGGTGAAGCCATAGGCTTGCTTTTACCTCCCAAAAAGGTCAAAAAACCGGCACCTTCTCAACGGAATATAATAGGTTTAATTAAACTGGAGCGGGAAATAAGAAGCCGCTATGATGAGGTCTTCTTCCAGGATGTTTTAAACATTTCTACAGAAAATATCAGTATTTTCATTGAATTCGTAGACGCTAAAGGATTCTCTTCCGAACTTCTGAAAAAAGAACGGGAGCTGGAGCTTATTGAGCTATTAATTTTGAGAAGTGAGGAATTTGCGGAAGTGTAAACCCAAATCTTAAGCTAGGTTTCAAAGACTTTACAAATCTTTTTCTCCGGACAGGATGATTGTCCTATAGCTCCAAAATTGTGCTTTTCCCGAAAACAAAAAAGTCCACAGCTTTCGCTGCGGACTTTGTCTTTTAAGTGACCTCGCCAGGATTCAAACCTGGAACCTTCTGAGCCGTAATCAGATGCGCTATTCAGTTGCGCCACGAGGCCTAAACTTGCGCCTGTATCGGGCGGGCTTGCCCGCCGAAGCAAAAGGTGTCAACCATTTTGCGTAGGCGGGTGCAAATATAGTCCATTTTATAAAAAAGGAAAATAAATTCAGGTGAAATAAATTATTTTTTTCTTCGCTATGCTTATTGACCGCATTGACTCCTCCTGCAAAAATTTCACTTGCTTTATTAAGAAACTTTTAAGATTTTGGCTGCTTTATTTGAATTTGGAGGATCATGGCAGGTGTCAAAGAGAAAATCCAAATCGAAGGTCAAAATAACTTGATGTCGCGACTCTCCCAATGATACGGAAAATCTTTGCTATCATTTTCTTTATCTCCTTTCCTGCTTCCTCTCAAGAGGCTGCAGGTGTTAAACAACTCCTCCTGGGAAAGTTTGATTACAGACAATCGGGAGATTTTGAAAAGGTAGATAAAAAATATGCAGATAAACCTGTTTATTTGAATTCTGTAGTTTACGCGGCCTATAGGGAGATGCACCGTGCAGCTTTAAAAGATGGTATTGATCTAAAGATCCTCTCGGGTACGCGTAATTTTGAGGAGCAAAAGAAGATATGGGAATACAAATGGCAAAAACTGGAAAGTCTCTCTCCTGTAGAACGGGTCAGATCGATTTTGGAGTTCAGTTCCATGCCATCCACTTCCAGACATCACTGGGGTACAGATATAGATTTGAATTACCTTGAAAATTGTCATTTTGAAGGGGGGAGGGGTAAAGCTGTTTACGAATGGCTGGTAAAGAATGCCGCACGCTTTGGGTTTCATCAGGTCTATACTTCTCAGGAACTTGATCGAAAAGGGTATCACGAGGAAAAATGGCATTGGTCTTACATGCCTTTAGCGTCAAGATTTCTTTCGTTGTACAACCGTGCTATCACCAGCCAAGAGATCACCGGATTTGCCGGTAGTGAACTGGCAGACGAGATAGGGATCATCCAGGAGTATGTGAATGGGATTCCGGCTCATCTCCAGGATCCGCTTCCAATGGCTATTCTGCCAAAAGGAATTGTTCATTTACAGGAGGATGAATCAGGAGAGAAAACTGAGCAGCCTTTACCGCAACAGGCTAAAATGTCCTTTTAAAATGTCATTTTTGGAAGTGATCGCTGTGAACCAGTAGTCATCCACAGGCATTTCATTGCCATTGTATTCTCCATTCCAGGTTTCTTCGGGAGCAAGTTTCTTCAGCAACTTTCCGTAGCGATCATAGATCTCTACAACCTTAATATTCCTTACTTTGTCTGTCAATGGACCCCAGTCATCATTATAGCCGTCTCCATTAGGTGTGAAGAATTCAGGAAAATAGAGCCTGAAATCAGGTGGTCTTCCGGTACCGCCCGGTTTTTTACAGGAATTATCAAGTGCCAAAGTAAATTCTATAGTCACCGATGAACAGGAATTGTCAACATTGGATATTCGAGCCGTGATGATCTGATTTCCTTTTATAGTATTAGTGAATTTATCTGGCAGGGGTGAAGGTAAAGGCTTTCCTTTAGCGTCAAAGTAAAAGATCTCCAGATCAGTCTGGTCTCCTAATATATCCTGCTGTAGATCGCTTAGATCAAACTCTGCAAACCCATCTCCATTCTCGTCACAGGCAATATACGTGTCCGGGTTATTTACTGAAGGAGGAGCTATTTTAAGTGGCTTAATTTTTACTACCCAGCCATCTCTGCCTCCCCTGGAATTTTCAGTCTTATCACCCGAAGCATCCGAATCTGTCCAGCCCGCCAGGACGTAATTACCTTCAACATCTACAAAACCTTGCATAGGTTGATCTGTACTGCTACCACCTATTGTTTTGTCCCAGCATTTTTCTCCTTCCTCCGAAATATGGAATATCCAGAAGTCCCTGTCTCCGCGATTGGTTTCCGTTTTATCAAATCCCGGATCGGAACCCGACATTGCTCCAATCATATAACCTCCCTCTTGTGCCGGATAAAAACTTGAAAGCCATTCTGTAGAATTCCCGCCATAGGTTTGCTGCCATAAGACATCTCCGCGGCTATTTATCTTCACTACCCAGAGATTTATAAAACCATTTGAGCCCACAGTTTTATCTCCACTGATTTCTGAACTTGAATCCCCACCCAACAAATAACCTCCGTCCCGGGTGACCTGCAGGTCGCTTAAATATTCGCCATTATTTCCTCCAATGGTTCTTTGCCAAAGGATCTCCCCCTTAGGATTTATTTCAAATACCCAGTAATCCCCTAATCCCTTTGAGGGTTCACTTTTTGTGGCTGAAATTCCTGAAGAAGAAGTTGCAGCTATTAGAAAGTTACCGTTGTCCATTTTTTCGATCTGCGCATCATGATCATATCCGCTACCGCCATAACTTCTTTGCCATTCGAGTCGGCCCACCCTGTCAAGTTTCAGGATCCAGATATCCGAATTGCCCAGTGCCGGAGTTGTTTTATCTCCTGAAGCTGTGGAATTTGAGGTAGAGCTAAGAAGAAAACCACCATCGTTGGTGACTACAATGTCATTAAGATCTTCAGCATCATTCCCTCCGTAGGTGCGTTGCCACTGTATTTCCCGGTCTTGATCCAGTTTTACCAGCCAGAGGTCCCTGTGACCTCTTAAAACTTCAGTCTTATCCCCGGAAGCTCCTGAGTAAGAATATCCCGCCAAAAGGAAGGTGCCGTCCGCCATTTCGATGACTTTCATGATCATATCCTGGCTGTATCCCCCAAAGGTTTGCTGCCATAGAATATTTCCATTGGGATCCGTTTCTACGATCCAGGAGTCGGAGTCACCACTCAAATGATTGGGGACAGTCTTATCTCCTGAAGCTGAAGAGTAGGAATACCCCGAAAAGAAATAATTACCGCGGCTGTCTTGAAAAGCGTGATGAAACCAGTCTGTACCATCTCCTCCAATAGTTTTTTCCCATAAGAGTTCCTGGCTCCAGCTCTGGCAGCAAATGGACAAACAAATGAGAAAAAAGAAAATTTGCCCCATGGAGGATTTCACTTCTATTTATGCCGGGTTAGGGAGTGGCTTTCGGGCTTCAAATGTAAAGAATTAGAAGTAGGTATTTAACAGAATATTAATATTTGTTATTTCCTAAAGAGGTTTATCAGAGCGCTACAAATTCTTGTGGTTCGAATTGTAAGTGACTTGCACAATCTTCTGCAATAGCTATATTTGTTCCATGGCTGAACTAGATGAGTTTATAGCTGAATTCGCCTCTTTTGTTTGGGGACTTCCGCTTTTAATTTTACTTACCGGTGGCGGATTATATCTGCTAATTCTTTCAAAGTTTTTACCATTTAGATATCTCAGGCATTCCCTGGAAGTGCTGCGGGGAAAATATGATGACCCCAATGATCCGGGGGAGATCAACCATTTTAAAGCCCTTTCTACTGCACTGTCCTCAACGATTGGAATGGGCAATATTGCCGGAGTTGCGGTGGCTATTGCTATTGGAGGACCTGGGGCGATGTTCTGGTTGTGGATAAGTGCCATAATAGGGATGGCGACAAAATTTTTCACCAATACGCTCGCAGTAATGTACCGCGGAAAAGACTCCGAAGGCAAGCTGCAGGGAGGTCCCATGTACTTCATAACTGTAGGACTTGGAAAGAAATGGTGGATCATGGCCGCCTTTTTCAGCGTTGCAGGTCTGGTGGGGGCATTGCCTGTGTTCAATGTCAATCAACTCACACAGGCCATAAATTATATTCTACTTACTCCAAATGGAGTAGAGGTGGATTTTATATCCAACCTTAGTATAGGAATTGTTCTGGCAATAATTACAGCTGTGGTGATCTATGGCGGCCTTGAAAGGATTAGTAATACCGTCTCGAAAATGGTGCCCCTTATGGTGGCGCTTTATTTTGTGTCTGTTTTGATCATTCTCTTTGTGAATTATGAACAGGTGCCTTACTATTTTCAGCTCATTTTCACCGATGCCTTTGCAGCAGAAAACTATGCCGGGGAGCCATTTTTGGGAGGTATGCTTGGCGGACTTATAATTTTGGGTATTCGGCGGGGAGCTTTTTCGAATGAAGCCGGGATTGGTACGGCTCCTATGGCTCACGGGGCGGCAAAGACTGCAGAGCCCGTTCGGGAAGGACTTGTGGCCATGCTGGGTCCTGCTATAGACACCCTTATCGTTTGTTCTCTAACCGGAATGGCCATTCTTGTCACCGGGGTTTGGCAGACGCACGACGTCAACGGGGTAAGTTTAACGGCAGCAGCATTTGATGCTTCCATACCTTTCTACGGAAACTACCTGTTGCTTATTTGCATCGCAATTTTTAGTGTTTCTTCTCTTTTTTCCTATTCATACTACGGAAGTAAATGTCTTTCATTTTTAATAGGAGCTCATCGGAAGCATTACTATAACTACTTTTATATCTTAAGTATCCTGCTGGGAGCAACAACTTCCCTTAGCATGATGATCAACCTCATCGACGGATTTTTTGCTTTGATGGCCATACCAACAATGACGGCAACTTTGATCATGGCACCGCGGGTGCTGAAGGAGGCAAAAAGGTATTTTTCAGCACTTAAAGAAGGCGAGAGGCAACTTACCCGAAAGTAACTACGCAGCGCTCATCCTGGCTCTTCTGTGCCGCTTCAATGATCTTTATCACGTCACGGGCTTGTTGGGATGTCACAGCCAGAGATTCTTTTTCTGTAATGGCTTTGAAGAGGTTTTGGTAGAGAATTGGGTAATTCCCGGGTTCACTTTCCACCAGCCGTTCCTCGTCCACGGTATTAAGTTTTCCCCAGAGCTCCTTAGGTTCTATCCCCCAATCCTGTGTTTCTGAAGGTTTTTTGCCTTGCTTCATAGCTTCTTCCTGCACATCTGCACCGTATTTGACAAAACTTCCTTTAGTCCCAAAAACCTGAAATGTAGGACCTTTTTCCTTGACGAGCTGGCCGGCTTTTAGAGTGACTTTTAGGTTAGGGTAAAAGAGCAGAAGTTCAAAGGCGTCGGGAACCTTAGCTCCATCCCGCTGCATCCTTATATCGGCAAAGACTTCTTTTGGTAACCCAAACAGCGTGAGCGCCTGATCAATAAGGTGGCTGCCCAGGTCATATAAAATTCCGCTGCCGGGATTTTCTTTCTTTTCTTTCCACCCGGGTTTTACTTCATTTCTGAAGCGGTCAAAATGAGCCTCATATTCCACTACCTTGCCTAAAATGCCACTTTCAACCAGTTTTTTGACAGTTTGAAAATCGCTGTCCCATCTCCGGTTATGGTGCACGCTGAGAATAAGGTTCTTTTGATGAGCCAGGTTGATAAGCTCATTCGCCTCTTTGACATTTGAGGTAAATGGCTTCTCGACCAGCACATGTTTCCCTGCCTCAAGTGCCTGTTTTGCAAAAGAATAATGAAGATGATTCGGCAGGACCAGGATGACCAAATCGATTTCCGGGTCTTCTAAAATCTCTGAAAAATTCCGGACTATATCGGCTTTTGGGTGATCTTTTCGGGCTAAGGCTGCATTTGAAGTGCTGGAGGTGAGGATCTTGGCAACAATAAATCCCGGTACACTGGCGAGGATGGGGGAGTTGTAAACGCTTCCGCCGGGTCCAAAACCGGCAAAGGCAGTTTTTACCTGGTTCATTTTATTTTTCAAGTTATTAATTTCCGCAGATTAATTCCTTCCAAAAGTGACATTTTTAGCAATTTCCAGAGATCCTGTCACCTCACTTTTCTATCCTAAAAGAATTTTTGTACCTGCTCGAGCTTCTTAATATTGTTAAGACAATCAGCGGTTAATGGTTTACTGCAGAAATGAATTACCGAATCATAGGATTGGGATTTGAGATAATCCTGCTGATTAATAGAGGAAGTTACAATTACAACCGAAACCTCGGCTTTCGGCGGATTTTTCTTCAATAATTTTAGAAATTTCCAGCCATCAACAACAGGCATGTTAAGGTCAAGAAGGACCAGGAAATGTTTTGACTTATGATCATTCCTGTGGAGCCGTTCCAGAGCTTCCATGCCATTACAGCAAATTATAGGCGGGAGGCTTATTTTTGTTGACTTCAGCCTGTATTCATGTAATAAAGCTACCACTTTATCATCATCTACCAGCAGGATCTCCAGCGAAGATGCTCTACTGGATCTCGACATTGAGCTCTTCTGTTTTTCCCACTATGCTTCGAATAATATCGTCGAGCTCATTGGCTGAATTTTTTAGATGATACAACACCTCTTCACGGGACATTTCTTCCTGGTGGTCCTGTTCCAGCAGGTTGAGTAGACCTTGGATGCGCGCAAGGGGAGCTCTTACTACATGAGATTGCTCCCACGCAATTTCTTTGAGCAGCTTATTTTGCCTTTGAATTTTGCGCAACAGCCTTCGGGAATTAGTAACGTCAAGCACTGCACCCACTACCCGAGTAGCCTTACCTTTTTTATTTCTCAAGATGTAGCCCCGGTCCTGTATGTATGCTATCTTTCCATCGGCCTTAACGAATCGATATTCGTGCCTCCATTTTTTAACTTTAGGATCACCAACTGCTGTTTTAAGTGAAGATTTAACTTTCTCTCTGTCTTCCTCGGCAACTTTGTTAAGCCAGAAAGAATGTACAGAAGTAGCTTCATTTGTGTCATAACCAAAGATTCTTTTATAACCTTTGCTTCTGGTTACCGAATCGGTCTCAATATCCCAATCCCATATCATCTCATTGGTGGCTTTCATGGCCATCTTGAAGCGCTTATTAGCTACTTTCAATGCTTGTTTTTTAGCTAAGAGCTCCGTCACATCACTTGTGGCCCCAATCAGTCTTATTGCCTTTCCAGATTGATCTCTTAAAATATATCCTTTATCTACAACCTGGGCATAGCTTCCATCGGCACGACGAAAACGATATTCTGCTCTAATATAGTTTTCGTTAGGATTAGAGAGTGCATTTTTGAGTTTCTGCATTTCGTGATCGAGATCTTCTGGATGCATATTTCTTTTCCAAAATTTTCGCTCATTTACTGCATCTGCAGGATATCCAAATAGTTCTTTCCGGCTTTGGTGAAATCTTGTTACTTCATTTGTAGTTAGGTCCCAATCATAAATTAGGTCTTCTGTGGCCGTAGCAGCCAATTTATATCTTTCGTTAATTTCTTCAATTTGCTGTGCTTGTTCAATTTCAGTTGTAATGTCTCTGGAATTGGCAATAATTCCTTGAACAGCAAAATCGTCAAGTAAATTAGTGGCTGTAGTTTGTATCCATCGATATTCGTCTGCATTGTTTCTGAAGCGGAAAGGAGACAAGATTATTTGCTTCTGTTTCTTTAATAGTAAAAATTCTTGTTTAACGCGATTAACATCTTCAGGATGAATAAAATGAAAAGCATTTTCCCCAATAAGATCATTGGTAGAATAACCTAATATTTTCCTGTAGTTCTCACTTACAAATGAATAGAAACCGTCAATATCGAGGATCCCAATAAGGTCGGAACCTTCCTGAACAAGGGCGCGAAACTTTTGTTCACTCCTTTTTAAATCCTCCTCGCTTTTCCGTACTTTTTCAAGGGCAGTCTTCTTCTCAAATGCATTTGTAAGATTTTGTGTTAAGCTCTTTAAAAATGTTATCTCCTCTTGTTTCCATTTGCGAACTTTGGTACAGTCATCAAAACCAACAAACCCGTAAAGCTTTTCATCTACGAAAATTGGAAGCAACAACATAGATTTTATGTCTTGCTCTTCAAAAATCTCTTTTAACATGCCGGGGGATAGCTCTTGAATAGTTGCTGTAAAAGGGAGATTCTTTATGAGGGGAGGAGTAATTTCTTTTACTTTTGAAATAGGCATGTTTTGCAATTCGATATTGTCGATCTGCGGTTGAGCATTAGAACTACACCATTCTACTTTTTGGCTTATGAGAATCTCTCCTGTTTCGGGATTTTCATCGGCACCAAAATAATACATACGATCTGCCTCAACTGTTTGAGCGATGATCCCAAAAGTTTCGTGAAGAATGTCTTCATTAATTTCATTTTCCAATAGGGAACTAACAAAGGATGCGTTAACTTCTAAAAACTTGCTTTTTTCAATAACTATTTTCTCATTGTTCCGGAGCTCGGAAAAATCTTTTGCTATACCATGAATTTCCACAACTCGCCCGTCTAAGATCATGGGCATTAAAAGGACTTTGAGAATCACTCTCGTGCCTAGCGCTGAAATATAGGTGGCTTCAAAGGATGTAATTTTCCCTGATACAGCTTTTTCAAAATTTTCCAGAATGCGCTCCTTGTCTTCGGGAGAACAGAATGGGAAAAAACTGGTATGTATAAGTTGATCTAAAGGTAGCTCTGCAAGTTTTGCAAGTCCACTATTGGCGTGTAAAAAGATTCCGTTCAGATCTAGGCGGAACAGGGCATCGGGATTATCACGAATAAAATGATTAAACTGTTGCCGATTTATCGTTAACTCCTGTTCTATTTCTTTCTCACGTTGAGCAAGAAGGTTCTCAAAAGTTACTTCTTTAGTAGTATGTAGAATTACCTCTATTTTTCCACTGTCATTTTTTATAGGGATATTCTGGAAAGAGAAATATCGCTCTTCAAGATTTCCTGTCTCAGAATTTTTTAAATCGAACTTCAGATTCTGGACAACCTGTTTTTTCCCGGTCTTAAGGGTTTTCTTGAGAGAAATTATTACTTCATGATCTTGATTTGGGTTATCAGGCAGGAAGTCACTTATGTCTTTTCTAATATAATTTTCTCTTGAAGCTCCTGTAAGATTGAGGAAAGCTTGATTTACGTCGATAATATTGAAGCGACTTTGCGGTTCTATTTTGAGGACAAGACATGCGAATGGCATAGCCTCAAAAATTTCTTTCCAGCAGAATTCGGTCATCGTAGGGGGATGTTATGTCCTTCTTAATTTTTTGTTAAGAATTATGCAAATATATACAAAAAATAATCAGGATGCCTTTTATAAATAACTAAAAACATGGATTTTACCCGATAAATATGTTTTTTAGCGAGTGTAAAATTTTATGTCGGTATAGAATTCTTACAAGTTTGTTGATTATGGAGCCTGGTATTTCACCGGAACTAGCATAACTGGTACATCCAAGTCCTGCATTAGGTCCTGTTCAATACTTCCTACAAATAATTCATAAAAGAAATTTCGCTTATGGTGTCCGGCAATAACCAAGTCAGCCTGTATTTCCTGAACTTCTTTTTTGATCATTTTTGCAGTAGATCCCTCTAATTGAACTCCATGGGCATCAACATTCCTCTCTCTTAGTTCTTCAGCCAAACGTTTGACAAGTGCTTTTTCTTTTTTTCTGTTTTCTACCCTCTTATCCTGGGCGAATTGAGGGCCTGCTTCCAGGCCGAGGTAGTCATCGGGATCGGGTTCGCTAACGTGGAGGATCCATATTTTGGATCCAAAAGCTTTAGCTATTTCTTCAGCTTTTGCAAGAAGCTGTTGAGCATTTTCTTCAACGTTAATGGCAACAAGGATCTTTTTCATGGTGGTATGGATTAGTTACTTAAAGGTAGGAAAATAACTGAGCTTTGAGAAGCAGTCCAGTCTGAAAATAAAAAAACCGGCACCTGGAATTGGGCCGGTTTTATTTCATTTTTGGAAGGTTTAATCGAGAAGCGTTTCATTGAATAACTTCAGAATCCTCTTGTATTCATCTGTCCAGCTGCTGGGCTCTGTAAAGCCATGATCTTCTACTGGATAAACTGCCATTTCCCAGTTGTCTTTTTCGAGTTCTATTAACCTTTGTGCCAGCCTTACAACATCCTGGAACTGTACGTTGACGTCTATCATTCCATGAGCAATAAGCAGGTTGCCTTCAAGACCTTCAGCAAAATAGATAGGAGAAGAACGCCTGTAGGCAATGGGATCATTAACAGGTTCATTGAGAATATTCGAAGTATAACCGTGATTGTAATGAGCCCAATCTGTAACCGATCTCAATGCGGCACCAGACTCGAAGGTGCCAGGTTCAGTGAACATGGCCATTAAAGTAATAAAGCCGCCATAGCTGCCTCCATAGATCCCAACATTATCGGGATTTATTTCATGTTCATCAATGAGATATTTTACCCCATCGATGTGATCGCTTAAATCTTTTCCACCCATGTGCCTGTAGATCCCTGTTCTCCAATCGCGTCCATAGCCTGCACTGCCACGATAATCAATGTCTAAAACAGTATATCCCAGATCTGTGAGTAAATTATGGAACATGTATTCCCTGAAGTAACTCGACCACCAGTTATGAGCATTTTGCAAATATCCTGCCCCGTGCACAAATACTACGGCTGCGCCATTCTTAGCCTCTGCTGTGGGCTCATACAGCCTGGCAGGCACCTTAGCGCCATCACGGGCTTCAAACTGGATCCGTTGAGGTTCCCGCCAATTATAACTCTTAAATTCCGGAGATTGTCCCGAAGTTATCTGGATTGCTTCTGCATTTGCATTTGTTCTCTTCAGGTAAAGCTCCCATGGCTTATTAGAATAAGAATACCTTATCGCCATGTATTTCTCGTCCGGAGAAAGATTTACTTCATTGTTTCCTGTAAGGGTAGTAAGCTGCTTCATTTTTCCACCGCCTACGGGCATCTGGTAGAAATGTCTTTCTCCCGCATCAACTTCAGAAGTGGTTAGAAAGAAGGTCTTTCCGTCTCTGGAAAGCTGCGGGTCAAAAACCTCAAAATTTCCGCTTGTTAGCTGTGTCTTCTTTCCGGAAGTTACGTCAAGAAGATAAAGATGTGAAAAACCACTCTCTTCACTTTGAAAGTATATAGTTTTATTGTTTTGCAACCAACCCATATCTCCCGTGCTCCAGTTGTAACCGATGCCCGGACCGGCGATCCAGGCTTCATCGCGCTGCCTGTCAAGAGATCTTAAATTTCCGGTTTCCAGATCCAGCGAGGTGATCCATCGGTCCTTATTATCTGCCGAGCGTACGACCACTACTACACGCTTTCCATCATGCGAAAATATTGGACTGTTTACGTAAACTTCCCTGTTTTCTTCTTTCCATTCCTTATCGGGATAGTCTTTTACGTAATCGGGAAGGTCTTTTATGCCGGGGAGATCATCTGTTTTTACCTGATACACAGTATCCTGTTCCAGATTGTACACCATGGCTTCCATTTTGGTCTGCTCACTGCCTACCTTACTGCGGGCGGGAAGATCTACAGTGTAGCCCGATTTGTCGGTATAATCAGGCACATCTGTGTCTTTTGCCTCCACCGGGGTGATCAATTGAAAGGTGGCATAATCTCCTGTTGGAGCTACCTGCAGGTTTCGTAAACGTTTTTTTCCTAAGTAGAAAGTAAAAGGATCAGGCTGGGCGGTCATTTCGCGATAGATCTTTCGTGCCTCTTTATTCTCGTCTCTTTTTCGTACTTCTTCAAGGAGCTGTAGGTTTTCTTCCTGTAACCACCGGTCCTGGGCCGTAAGTTCTTTTTCTCCTTCCTCCTTTTTGGATCCGGTCCGGATGTTTGTCAACCTGGTGATGACTCCTGATCCCAGATCATAGAGAAAAGCATTATTTTCAAGAATAAAGCTCAGTTTATTCTCATTTGCAAGGAAATTAGGATCTGAAATACTTCCTGTCAGTTGCAGGAGCTTCTGTTCCTGTTTCTTATTTAGGTCGTATAGATAAAGATCTCCATTTCGTGTATAGACTTTCTTATTCCGGGAGTTATTGAAGTCTCCGTAGCGAGGGATCATTTTGTGTTCATCCTGCCAGGATACCTTTTCGATCTTCTTCAGGTCCTTTACATTCACGCGGTATAAAGAATCTGAAGGGTTTTCTTCAGGATTATAATTGAAGTAAATAAATTCACTGTGTGGTCCCCAGGCTATGTTGGAAGGAAATGTTCCCATCCAGGAGGGATCCTGCATGATCTTTTCAACACTAAGATTTGAGGTTTGGGCATAGGTAAATTGCAGGCTCAAAAAAGCCAAAACGCAGAGGAAATATTTTTTGTTCATAAACTGTTTGTGTAATTGAAAGGGCAAGATAGAAATTTGCTGGGAAAGGCAGAAAAGCAAAAGCACCTTGAGCATGGCTAAAGGTGCTTTTGATAAGGCAAATTTGTTAAACAGACGAATTATCAGGAATGACTGCGAATCTCATCTAGATGTCCGTCTTTTGAAGAACTGTACTTTATCAGACTCTTAAGGGCCTTAAGTTCAAAGATACAGTTCTCAACGTAGGCCTTATGCCTAAGTAAGACTTCGCGGCACGAGCCGTCATGGATGCGGCAAAGCGATTCCTGGTATTTTTGCAAGCTTGCCTTATTAACTTTCAATGCCTTCTTGATACATTTCCTCTTATCTTCTTCGCAATTTTCCTCTCTGTTTCGCTCATAGGAAGGGAAAAAAGGTCTTTTTCCACCATAGAAGGAGATTTCATCACTTATTTCCATGGCAAATTGGGATCTTCGTGAAGCGAGATTTTGGAAATAGTATTTTAGGGAAACATCTTTCAGGGTTTCCATTAATTTGCGGAACAGTCTGGAACTTCTAAAATTTTCTTCCAGAAGCTGTCGCAAAGTCATCTCTCTTATCTCGTTAGTAACCATTTTTGAGGTGCTTAAATCTGTGTTTGCTGTTCTTTGAATTTAATGAATTTCCCGCAATCGTTTTCGTAAAATAGCAGACTTAACTCATTTTTGGGACTTCAGGAAGAAGATGACAAAAAGCTTCTTAAAATGAATTTTTTTGTGTCACTTTTCCCTGCTGAAAACACAAAACCACCTGTGAAATGCAGGTGGTCCAATTTCTAAATATTTGATCTTAATCAGGATTTTGCTTCGCGATTTAGTCGGTCTTCGGCCATATCTGTCAGTAGGTTATCGGCTTTGTATTCTTCATCAAGTGTTTTCTGTAACTTGGCTGCGATGTCATCATGCCCAAGTTCTTTGGCGTAGCGCACAGCTGTACCATAACCGGAGATCTCATAATGCTCCACTCTTTGGGCTTCTGCTATCAAGCCGGCATCCCGCACATCCTCTTCGGCATCTTCTTCAAGAAAAGATTCAGCTTCTTTTACCAAACCTTCCATGGCCTTACACTTTTCACCACCGGGTTTAATGCCCAGCTTCTCGCAAATTTCCTCGAGGCGCTTTACATGACCTTCAGTTTCTTTAAGATGCTTTTCGAATGCTTTTTTTAATTTGTCGTCATTAGCATTTTTCTGCATCTTAGGAAGGGCTTTTACCAACTGGTTTTCGGCACTGTACAAATCCTTTAATTGATGTTCAAACAGATCTTTTAAATTTTTCATTTTTCTAGCTTTTAAATTTCTGTCTAAAATAGAACTTGACTCTCCAGGAGCCAGTTAAATGAGTAATAAATCTTTGTTGACTTTTTGCTAAATGAGTAGTAAAAATGAGCCTTTTGGCTCCTCATTTCTTAGTACCTTCGCTCGTAAATTCTTTTACATGTTTAAAATAGAAAACTTCATACGAGACGTAAAGGATTTCCCGAAGAAGGGAATTGTATATAAGGATATAACGCCCCTACTTCAAGATCACGAAGCTACACGTAAGACGCTCGAATCTTTCTTATCCTTTCTTGAAGGTGAAAATATCCAAAAGGTAGTGGGAATTGAATCCAGGGGATTCTTTTTTGCGACCCTGCTTGCACAGGAGCTAAATGCCGGATTTGTCCCTATTCGCAAACCGGGCAAACTTCCTTATAAGACCCATAGAGAAAGTTATTCTCTTGAGTACGGGAATGATGTTCTTGAAATACACTGTGATGCCATTAAGAAGGGAGAAAAAGTACTGGTGCATGACGATGTCCTGGCTACGGGAGGTACCGCGGCAGCTGCCTGTAAATTAATTGAAAAAATGGGAGGGGAGATCGTTCAGGTCAACTTTATCATGGACCTTGAATTCTTAAAGGGAAAGGAAAAAATAAGTTCCTATAATTTAGTATCGCTGGTTAGTTACTAGTTAAGAGTCGATAGTTCGGAGTTCGAAGTGCTAAAATGCTAAGGATTAAAAGGAAATTTTCAATCTTGAACCTTGAATTCCCTTACAAGGAATTTTTAGTCACCCAGACCTTCCAGCCTATAATCGCCTTCTGAAGTTTGGTAGCTTTGGCCAGATCCAGTTGTTTTTTCGAATAGCTTGGCAATACCTTCTTATTGATTTTGGAAAGGGTCCTGAAAACAGCTTTTTTCATAAGGTTTGGTTTCCTATAAAGATAGAAACTTGAAAATAAGAAAAGCCTTTCAAAAATGCCATTTTTGAAAGGCTTTAAAAGCTAATTCAGTAATTATTTCCTCGTGATGATCTCTACAACTCCGTTTGAGGCTTTTTTGCCGTATTTTTCAGTAGCGTTTTCACCTTTAAGTACTTTGAGGGATTCGATATTTTCCCTGGTAATAGAATCCGGATCAAAATCTTCAGGCATTTCTTTACCATCCACCACATAAAGAGGTTTGGAAGCATCGGGATCTGCACTGCCCACGTCTCTTACAGTTATTGCCTTACGGTCTGAAAAATCGGAAGAAGTTACTGATGAGACCGAAAATTTAATGCTCTTTGAAGCGTCTTTAGCCCTTTTATCACGTACTTCTTGAGAAGTTCCCTTTATTTCTTCCTTAGATCTCAATTCGATCTCGATCACTCCATGCTTACCCTTTTCACCATATTTATCTGTCGCACCTTTATCTTTGAGCACCATTAAATTTTTAATATGGGAAGGGTCGAGACCTGAGACATCAAAATTTTTATCCTGGATCTTCCCGTCAATTATTATCAGGGGTTTATTTTCCTGTGATAAATAAACCTGATGCTTCCCATCCTCTTTCTGAACTGCAATAATATCTTCAGGTTTTTTGTGAAAGCTTATCTCCTGTTGTTCAAAAGCAGTTGGTTTTGAAGATCCATGAAGCATAACTTTTGAATCCACTCCCATTAAGACAGGAGGTTGATCTTTTCTCACGTGAATAAATTTCTGCTTCATTGGCATTTGGGAAAGATCCATATCCTTTAAGGCTGCTTTAAAATCTTCAACAATGTTTTCTTGAGAGATGATTATAGCACCATCTTTAGCTTTATCGCCATACTTCTTTCTGGCTTCCATTGGTTGCAGAACTTTCCACTCTCCCTTTAACTGGAGGTGTTTATCAATAAGTTGAGCCGTCCCGTACTCTTTACCGGCAACAATGTAAAGTGGTGAGTCACCTATTTCTGCGAGTAGATTTTCTGACTGTCTGGGCACAGAATCTTGAGGAGACATAGTAACTTCCTTTCCGTTTGTTTGGATCATCAACGGGGAAATTCCGTTAGGGTTGTTTAAAGAAATGCTTCCCGTTGTACCACTGGATTCTTTTTTGAAGCTGACTTCAATATTAATAAGAAGTCCGCCAGAATACTCCAGATTCTTGAAAGTTAATTCCACGCCTTCTTGCCTGAAAAGACGTTTATAAGCCCTCAATACTTTTTTATCTGTTACTTTAGTGATATAAACCGTAAGTTCATCAGTAGTAATCTGTTGCTCCTGCTTTCCAGAGACTTCACTGGCTTCGGTCTTAATATTAAAACTGAAGATGAAGATTGCAAGAAAAGGTAGTAACAAACTTGTCTTCCAAAAATGGGATTTTTGAGATGAATTTTTGTTGATCATCATGATACGTTTTTTTATGAGGGGTTGGTAAAATTGATTAGTCAGGGCCGGTTCATAACTGCTGACAGAGATTTTCAGAAGCGTCTTTTGATATTCCTTTTTTGACACATTAGTGGCAACCACTTCCTTATCTGCAAGAAACTCCAGGTTTTGCACCAGGCTTTTTCTGTATAGCCATGAGATAGGATTGAACCAAAGCATGTAGACGCTAAGGCTACTAATAATTTGGTCTATGGAATGCCATTGCCGGGCATGAGACATCTCGTGCTTTAAGATCAATTCCTGTTCTAAAGCAGAATGCTGGTCGGGATCAAGAACTATGTAGTTGAAAAAGGAAAATGGTTGTGTAGTGCCTTCTTTGTGTATGATATGGAAATTCTCTTTCCTGCTGCTATCATTTGTGAAAATTAAACGGAGCAGTGACAAAAGTTGAAAAATGAATTTCAGAAGAAAAAATCCAAGGCCCGCGAGATATATAACTCCCGCGATTAACCACCAGTCAGTCGACTGAGGTTGGTTAACGATTTCAGGATTTATTTCCGCAGAAAAATTGTCCAGAAGCAATGGAACAGCGGTGGCTTCTACTTCAACAGTGCGAATGATCTCCAGGAAAGGCAGGAGCAGGGATGTGAAAATACCAGCCAATAAAAAGAAACGGTTCGTTTTAAAACCCGTGTCATTCTTTAGAAGGAAAAAATATCCCAGGAAAAACAGACTGAGTAAACCTGCACTTTTTAGAAGGTATATAATTAGATCCTGCATCACTTTTTCTTTTCAATAATGTCCAGGATCTCGCGGAGTTCCTCTGCAGTTATCTTTTCTTCACGGGCAAAAAAGGAAACCACACTTTTATAAGAGCTGTCAAAGAACTTCCTGGTCGCCATGTTCATAAATTGCTTCCTGTACTCCTCTTTGCTTACAAGTGGGAAGTATTGGTGCGTCTTTCCATAAGCCTTATGCCCCACATATCCTTTCTCTTCCAAATTCCTGATAATTGTCGAAACAGTATTATAGTGCAGGCCCGATTCAGGTATCTCTGCTATGACCTCTTTCACAAAAGCAGCTTTTAACTGCCACAGGATCCTCATGATCTCCTCTTCTTTATTGGTGAGTTTTTCCATTTAAGTACGATTATCCTAACAATCTAAAGCAAACATAACTAAAAAAATCGTTTAATAACTATGTTTGTAGTTATTATTTTGTTCCGTCCCACAACTTCTTTAGTTCAATCGTCCGCAATTCAGCATTCTTTCAGAATCTTCTATCTTCGCAAAAAAAATTCTGAATGAGTGTAGTCTATATCATCCTCGGTTTTATTTTGTTGGTAATAGGGGGGGAGTTTCTTGTAAGATCATCTGTAGCGATTTCCTTAAAACTAAAACTTTCAAGAATGGTCATCGGCCTTACGGTGGTCTCCTTTGCTACCTCTGCACCCGAATTACTGGTGAGCTTACAAGCCGCCCTGGAAGGCTTCTCAGATATCTCCCTGGGTAATGTAATAGGCTCGAACATAGCAAATATCGGCCTCGTTCTGGGGATTACCGCCATGATCTCTCCATTGATGATCGACCGCGAATTCTACCGGTTTAACTGGCCTATCATGATGTTATTTTCTCTTGCCCTCTTCTATTTTCTCTCTTCTGAAAATATACTTTCCCGTCTTGAAGGCATCTTTCTTGTTTTTGCTATCGTACTATACCTGGTTCTGCTTATTCGTCGTGCCCGCAGAAAACCTGAATTACAACCCGATGAGGTAGATCCAGACCTACAGGTTGCTTCAGGCTTTAAAACTACTCTATGGTTGCTCATTGGAGGGGCGGCCCTGTACTTTGGATCAGAACTGCTGGTATCTGGAGCTGTTGACCTGGCTTCGGCTTTGGGAGTAAGTGAAAGAGTGATCTCAGTAACCATGATCGCCGTGGGAACCAGTGTGCCCGAGCTGGCAGCTTCTGTCATAGCAGCAATGAAGCAGGAAAAAGCCATTTCCCTGGGAAACCTTATTGGATCCAACATTTTCAACATCGCTTCAGTTTTAGGGATAACTGCGATTATTCAGCCTATAGTCGTAAAATCTGAAGCTACTCTCACCAGCGATATCTTCTGGATGATTGGTATTGCCTTTATTCTTATTCCTTTAGCCTTTCTTCCAAAGCGATACTCCATGAGCCGCTGGAAAGGCTTCTTGCTATTCGCAGGTTATACTGTTTTCGTTAGTTTAGCCTTTATAAATTAGGGGTCATCATAATAAAACATAAAATTTTTATAAACCTACCCCAAAAATTTAGGGGGTGTGTTTATAATTTAAATATATTTGTTGCCGTTAACCCATAAAACTATTTTAAAAATGGCAACATTAAGATTCCAGGCACTTAAGGAGACTTTAAATCGCAGACCCATCGAAATCGAAGAGAAGGAACGTCGTTCAGAATTATTCGGCCGCAATGTCTTTACCGAAAGCGTCATGCGACAATTCCTGACCAAGGAAGCTTATCAAAGTGTACTGGAAGCAAATGCCACCGGGAAAAAGATCGATCGCACCATCGCCGATCATATCTCTACCGGAATGAAAGAGTGGGCCATCTCTAAAGGCGCTACTCACTACACCCACTGGTTTCAACCCCTTACCGGAAGTACTGCAGAAAAGCACGATGCTTTCTTTGAAACTATTGGTGATGGACTTGCAATTGAAAAATTTGGAGGTGGGCAACTTGTACAACAGGAGCCCGATGCTTCCAGTTTTCCTCACGGGGGTATAAGAAACACTTTTGAAGCCCGTGGTTATACTGCCTGGGATCCAACTTCTCCTGCGTTCATCTATGGAACTACGCTTTGTATCCCAAGTGTTTTCGTTTCCTATACAGGAGATGCACTAGATTATAAGACGCCGCTATTAAGAGCTTTACAGGCTGTAGACAGTGCAGCGACAGATGTTGCGAAATATTTTGATAAAAATGTAAATAAGGTGCAGGCAACCCTCGGTTGGGAGCAGGAATATTTCCTGATCGATTCGGCTTTGGCGGCATCAAGACCCGATATCACTCTTGCGGGAAGAACATTGTTAGGCCATTCCCCGGCTAAAGGTCAGCAGTTGGACGATCACTATTTTGGCTCCATTCCATCGCGTGTTCTTGCCTATATGAGAGATCTTGAAAAGGAATGTATGCTTTTGGGAATTCCGGTAAAGACCAGGCATAACGAGGTGGCACCAAACCAGTTTGAACTTGCACCTATCTTTGAGGAAGCAAATCTGGCAGTAGATCATAATTCACTCCTAATGGACATTATGCAAAGGGTGGCCGATCGTCACAGCTTTGTAGTGCTTTTCCACGAAAAGCCGTTTGCAGGTATCAATGGAAGTGGTAAGCACAACAACTGGTCGCTGAGCACAGATACCGGCGTGAACCTGTTAGGTCCCGGTTCTACACCGATGAAGAACCTTCAGTT
Source organism: Salinimicrobium sp. CAU 1759 (assembly GCF_054482715.1). Lineage (NCBI taxonomy): Bacteria > Pseudomonadati > Bacteroidota > Flavobacteriia > Flavobacteriales > Flavobacteriaceae > Salinimicrobium > Salinimicrobium sp. CAU 1759. The sequence continues at coordinate 1,410,331 of NZ_JBTLRK010000001.1, forward strand.
TTTGACATTTTTCATTAATACGATCAAAGCAGTACATGACAATGAAGAACTGTTGAGAGCTACCATTGCCAGCGCCTCAAACGACTTTAGATTAGGCGCTAATGAAGCACCTCCGGCCATTATTTCCACTTTTATCGGTTCCCAGCTAACTGAAGTTCTTGATGAGCTTGAAAAAGTGACCGACGGGAAACTTTCTCCGCAGGAAAAGACTGAACTAAAATTAAATGTAGTTGGTAAGATCCCTGAGATCCTTTTAGATAATACCGATAGGAACAGAACTTCATCTTTCGCCTTCACAGGTAACAAATTTGAATTTCGTGCAGTTGGATCTACAGCAAACTGCGCCGAACCTATGACCGCTCTTAACTCTATAGTTGCAAAGCAGCTGAAAGATTTCAAGAAGGAAGTAGATAGCCTCATCAAGGGCAAAAAAATGAAGAAGGATGATGCTATTTTCAACGTATTAAGGGAATATATCAAAGATTCCAAAAACATACGTTTTGAAGGAGATGGTTATTCCGAAGAATGGGAAAAGGAAGCAGCAAAGCGCGGCTTAAGCAACAACCGAAATACTCCCGAAGCTCTTAAAGCTCTTGTGAAAAAAGAGACTATTGAAATGTACAAGGAGCTAGGGGTGATGAATGAGGTGGAGATCGAAGCGCGTCATGAGATCGAGCTTGAGGAATACATCATGAGAGTACAGATCGAAAGTCGTATCCTTGGAGATATAGCCCGTAACCACGTTATTCCTACCGCTATTCGCTACCAGAATATCCTTATCAAGAACGTTCGCGGACTTAAAGAGATCTTTGAAACCGATTACGAAACCCACTCAAAAGAGCAACTGGAGATCATTAAAGAAGTTTCAAGACATATTGAAAAGATAAATTCGGGAATTACAGAAATGATCGAGGCTCGTAAAAAAGCAAATAAGATAGAGGAAGCCGAAGAAAAAGCTTTTGCCTATTGCAATGAAGTGAAGCCATTCTTTGAAACCATCCGCTACCACTGTGACAAGCTGGAGTTGTTGATCGATGATGAGATTTGGCCATTGACCAAATACAGGGAGTTATTGTTCACTCGATAATGCCTTTCAAAAATGCCATTTTAAGCCACTTCTTAAAGGAGTGGCTTTTATATTTATAGAAACCGGAGGTCAAAAAATCTAATCTAATTATCTTTGACCAGCAAATGAATCAGCATGAGCCAGGAAATAAGTAAAAGATATGCCGGCCGCGGAGTTTCTGCCGGAAAGGAGGATGTTCACAACGCCATCAAAAATGTGGATAAGGGGTTATTCCCAAAGGCCTTCTGTAAAATTGTCCCCGATCATCTTACCGGTGATGAAGATTACTGTCTCATCATGCATGCAGATGGCGCCGGAACAAAATCTTCCCTGGCCTATATGTACTGGAAAGAAACCGGTGATCTAAGCGTATGGAAAGGCATCGCTCAGGATGCGCTTATCATGAATATTGACGATCTTTTATGCGTTGGTGCAGTAGATAATATCATGCTCTCTTCTACAATTGGCCGTAACAAGAACCTGGTACCCGGAGAGGTTATTTCCGCCATCATCAACGGAACTGAGGAGTTGCTGGAGGATCTAAAAAGCTTCGGAATAACCATACATTCCACAGGTGGTGAAACGGCCGATGTGGGCGATCTTGTGCGGACCATTATTGTCGATTCTACCGTCACAGCCAGAATGAAGCGCAGCGAAGTCATTGACAATGCCAACATCAAACCCGGAAACGTGATCGTTGGTTTAGCTTCTTTTGGGCAGGCGACCTACGAAAAAGAATACAACGGCGGCATGGGCAGCAACGGTCTTACCTCTGCCCGGCATGATGTCTTCGGAAAGAGTTTAGCTGATAAATATCCGGAGAGTTTTGATCCTGCTCTACCTGAAGATCTGGTGTACAGCGGTTCAAAGAACCTAAAGGATTCGGTGGAAGGAAGTCCGCTGGATGCCGGGAAACTGGTGCTTTCTCCAACCCGTACCTACGCTCCAGTAATAAAGAAGATCCTTGAGAAGTATTCTAAAAATGACATTTTTGGAATGGTTCATTGCAGTGGAGGTGCACAGACCAAGGTGCTGCACTTTGTTGATAAGGTGCATGTGATCAAAGACAACCTGTTTGAAGTTCCACCTTTGTTCAAATTGATTCAGGAGGAAAGTAAAACCGACTGGAAAGAGATGTACCAGGTCTTCAACATGGGCCACAGAATGGAACTCTACGTCGATGAAAGCATCGCTGAAGATATTATCTCCATTTCTAGATCCTTTAATGTTGAGGCAAAAGTGGTGGGTAGGGTAGAAGCTTCAAAGGAGAAGAAACTCACGATCAAAAGTGAGTTTGGGGAGTTTGAATACCAATAGGTTCGCGCAAAGATCGCAAAGACTTCGCAAAGGCCGCAAAGAAAAGGCAATATGACCGAGAATGAACTGTCTTACAATATTATTGGCTGCGCTTTAGATTTACACAAGAAAATTGTCCCGGACTTTTAGAGTCGGCTTATGAAGCTGCTTTGGCCTTTGATCTTCGTGAAATGGGATTTTATGTACAGCAGCAGGTTCCGATGCCTTTTGTATATAAGGAAGTAAAAATGGATGTGGGCTATCGAATTGATCTTTTGGTAAACTCCAAAGTAATAGTAGAAATCAAATCTGTTGAAAATCTTGCTCCCGTTCATTTTTCTCAGGTGCTTACTTACTTGAAACTTTCAGATAAAAAGCTTGGATTACTTATGAATTTCAACTCAAAAGTCCTCAAGGATAGTATTCATAGATTGGCAAATAATTTATAATACTTAGCGTTCTTTGCGCTTTAAACTTTGCGCCCTTTGCGAGAAATTAAAGAGTTTCTTTCTAAAAACATCAGCTTCGGTTCTATATATCGCTTACAAAAAGGTGCATCGGGATTTTTCCTGTAGTAATTCTGAATAGACTCCCGTGAAGCCTTAAACTCCCTTACGTTTAACACCTGCGTCACTAGTTTTTCCTCAAATTGCTTCTGAAGAACTTCCAGAATTTCCTTTGCTTTTTTCTCTGGTTCAGAAGAAAAACAATAAACAGCACTTCGATATTTTTTCCGGAAGGAATGATTGGAAGTGGAATTGTGGGTGTGCAGATGTATCTCCAGAAGCCGCTTTAGTTTTACCTTTTTTGGGAGGTAATGTACAATGACAGCTTCAGAAAAATCATCAGCGGGAGGATCAGAAGAGATATATCCCTGTTCAACTTTTGTCACTCCCTCCACTGCCTGAAAAACCGCTTCGGTGCACCAATGGCATCCGCCACCTAACCCTATTTTTTGTGAATCATTCATTCAATGTAAAAAATACAAAATAACTTCCTTTTCCTCCTTGTGCTCGTAACACATGATCTTTGTACTCTTTGTATGAAAAAATTCAGACCTTTTCACATAAAGGAACATAAGGCTCAAAGAAGAACAGGAAGATTTTTTCATCTCCTAAAATCCTTTCCTAAAATCCACTAGATTTATCGTAAATTTGCCACTTTAAGGAGATGTTATGATCGAGAAATTAAATATTGTGAAGCAGCGTTTTGACGAGGTGAATGATCTTATCATTCAGCCCGACGTGATTGCCGATCAAAAGCGTTATATAGAGCTGAACAAGGAGTATAAGGAGCTGAAGAAGCTGATGGAGGTGCGTTCAGAATATATAAGTCTGCTTGAAAACAAAAAAGAGGCCGAAGAGATCATTGCCGATGGGAGCGATCCCGAGATGACCGATATGGCTAAAATGCAATTGGAAGAAGCCAAGGAGCAGTTGCCGGGAATGGAGGAGAAGATTAGAATGATGCTTGTGCCAAAAGATCCTGAAGATGCCAAGAACGTGGTGATGGAGATTCGTGCCGGTACCGGTGGGGATGAAGCCAGTATTTTTGCTGGTGACCTTTATCGCATGTACACCAAATACATTGAAAGCAAAGGCTGGAAACACCAGATCGTGGACTTTAGCGAAGGAACCAGCGGCGGATTCAAAGAGATCATCTTTGACGTTACAGGTGAAGATGTCTACGGAACTTTGAAATTTGAAGCCGGAGTACACCGCGTACAACGCGTACCGCAGACTGAAACTCAGGGGCGGGTTCACACCTCGGCCGCTACAGTGATGGTACTTCCCGAAGCTGAAGAATTTGATGTGGAAATAGATCCAAAAGATGTGCGAATCGACTACTTCTGTTCTTCGGGACCGGGAGGGCAATCGGTTAATACGACTTACTCGGCTGTGCGGTTGACGCACATGCCAACGGGATTGGTGGCGCAATGTCAGGATCAAAAGTCTCAGCATAAAAATAAGGAGAAGGCATTCCGCGTATTGAGGTCCAGGCTTTATGAGCAGGAACTTGCCAAGAAAATGGAAGAAGATGCTGCCAAGAGAAACTCCATGGTTTCCAGTGGTGACAGGAGTGCGAAGATCCGTACCTATAACTATGCGCAGGGCAGGGTGACAGATCACAGGATAGGTCTAACGCTTTATGATCTCGGAAATATCATTAACGGAGATATCCAAAAGATCATCGACGAATTACAACTTGTTGAAAATACCGAAAAACTGAAAGAGAACTCAGACGTTTTTTAAAGATAAACTCATCAAAGCTGCCGCACTCCGGCAGCTTTTTTATTTCCAGCCAATGACCACTTCCCAGCTTACAGACCAAATACGGCTAAAAAAGAGTTTTTTGTGTATAGGTCTTGATGTCGACCTGAACAAGATCCCTCAGCATTTGCTGAAGGAGGAAGATCCTATTTTTGCTTTTAATAAAGCGATCATTGATGCTACCCATCATCTTGCTGTGGCTTATAAGCCAAACCTGGCATTTTACGAAGCTCATGGAATTAAAGGACTTGAGGCTTTGGGTAAAACCATTGATTACCTGAATGAAAATCATCCTGAGATCTTTACCATTGCCGATGCCAAAAGGGGAGATATAGGAAATACTTCGGGCATGTACGCAAAAGCCTTTTTTGAAGACCTCAATTTTGATTCGGTCACTGTAGCGCCCTATATGGGAAAAGACTCTGTAGAGCCGTTTTTGGCCTACGAGAACAAGCACACGATCTTATTGGCTTTGACATCTAACACCGGCGCATACGATTTTCAAACACAGGAGGTGGAAGGAGAAGAATTATATAAGAAGGTCATTAAGATCTCCAAAACCTGGAACAACGGCCAGAATCTCATGTATGTAGTTGGTGCGACCAAAGCAGAGCATTTGCGGGAGATAAGAAGAATCATTCCCGAAAGCTTTCTTTTGGTACCCGGGGTAGGTGCACAGGGTGGAAGCCTGAAGGAAGTCTGCGAATTCGGGATGAACCGGAAGGTGGGGCTACTTATCAATGCCTCCCGGGCCGTGATCTACGCCGCTAATGGTGAAGATTTTGCTGAAGCTGCTGCCAAAGAAGCCGAAAAGCTACAGCAGGAAATGGCTGCTTTTCTTTAACCAAGCTGCTTCTGGAATACGTGTCAAAAATAACATTTTTGGCACCTCTTATTTTTCAGGATTATGAGAACTTTTTACGATCAAATAGACCGAAAAATTGAGCTTCAGGGAATTCCTCAACGTATTGTGAGTCTGGTGCCCAGTCAGACAGAGCTGCTGGTAGACCTGGGACTTCGGGAGCAAATTATTGGGGTGACAAAGTTTTGTGTGCACCCTGAAGACCTGCGGAAGGAAAAAAAGGTAGTGGGTGGTACAAAACAGGTTCATTACGAAAGGATCGCTGCCTTAAACCCCGATATCATTCTCTGCAATAAAGAAGAAAATACTGAAGAAATGGTGACGGAGCTGGAAAAAATCGCTCCCGTCCATGTTTCGGATATTAAAACCATAGATGATTCCCTTAAGTTGATCCTGCAGTACGGTGAGATCTTCGAAGTTGGCGGTAAAGCTTCAGAAATAGTCAATAAAATTGACATTTTACGAAGGGAATTTCAGAAAGAAATGCAGGCGATCCCGGAGCGCAGGGTGGCATACTTCATTTGGAAAAATCCCTGGATGGTAGCAGGAAGGGATACTTTTATTGATCACTTACTCAAATTGAACCGGTTCAAAAATGTCTTTTTAGAAGAGGATTCCAGGTATCCTGAAATAGAACTGGAACAGTTGGAGAGGAAAAAGGTGGAACTGGTGTTACTCTCTACAGAGCCATTTCCATTTAAAAGCAAAGATAAAGATTCGTTGAAAAAAGAGGTGAGGATATCATCGGTCCACATCGTGGACGGGGAATTCTTTAGTTGGTATGGGTCACGTCTCGCGACTGCTTTTGCTTATTTTAGAGAGCTTCAGGCCGTTCTTTCCTGATTTCGCTCCATGCGGCGAATTTCCTCTAAAATTTTACACGCCTTGTCATTAAGAACATCACTTCGGGGTTTGTCCACTAAAGCGAGCTCAAAAGAGCGGCGCATAAGAAAAGTATACTTTTCGCGAAGCCTTTCCAACGTAGATCTGGGTTCAAATAATCGAAACATACTCTATTGTTAGTGATACAAAGGTATATCGTGGTTATTCGAAGAATTCATAACCTAAAGTTAACTTTTTGGTAAAACTGGTACACTCCGCTACTTCTCCTGTTAAAAACTTATGAATTAGCAGAATGGAATTGAGGATCTACCTATGTTGAGGGATTTTTCAAATTGTGAATAACCACGTTTTTAAGGTCAAATGTGGAAGGATTAAGAGCGAATGTTTTCTGCTCAACTCATAACCCAAATCTCGCGACCCGGAGCTTCGAACTCCTAACTCCTAAATCTTGATTCCTAACTCCGAACTAAACCTTAGTCCTGCAAGCCGAAAACCCGCTTCAGCAGATTGGTAGTCCTGGCGGCAAAATTATTCCTTATCTCTTTCTCTTCTATTGCGATCATAGTATAGACTCCTTTAAGAGCTTCCCGGGTTACATAGTCGGCAAGATCGGGGTTTACGTCGCTGGTAAGTGGCAAAGCATTATATCTATTGATAATATTTGTCCAGACTCTGTTGGCGCCTACTTCCTCTAGGGAGGTAGTGATGACAGGATTGAATTTGGAATAAAGGGGATCTGTAGTTTTTTGTGCCAGATAAGTCGTAGCAGCCGTGTCATCTCCTAAAAGGATATTTCGGGCGTCGGTAAAGGTGATCTGTTTAACTGCATTGATAAAAATGGGAGTTGCCTCCTGCACGGCTTCTTCGGCGGCGCGATTCAATACTTTCAATCCTTCATCGGCCAGGGCATCGAGTCCTACATCGCGTAATGTTCTGTCTACTTTCTGCAATTCGGGGGGAAGACCTATGCGCACCAGTTCATTACTAAAAAATCCATTTTCCTGTGCCAGTTTGCTAACTTGTTTATCAATTCCGAAGTCAAGTGCCTGCCGTAGACCTGCAGCAACTTCAGCATTAGAGACTGTGGTACCTTCCTGCGGGAGGGAGTCGGCTATTTGTTGTAGTTCGGCACAACCTAAAAAGAACGGGATTATAGCGAGGAGGAAAATTTTCTTCATGATACTGTTTTTGCCAAAGTTAGCTATTAGCTCAGTATTAAAATCATAAACAAAAGTTATCCTGCTGCGGAAGGAGATTTTCAGGAATTTTCAATCACAGGGTCTGTTGTTTTTATATCCTTTCAAAAATGGCATCTTCGTTTCTAAATTCGTAAATTGCACGCCCTAAAACGTTTTCGAAGAAATGGAACAACAAGCTCCTTATAAACCCAAGAATAAAGTAAGAATTGTTACTGCAGCATCCCTTTTTGACGGGCATGATGCCGCCATTAATATTATGCGCCGCATTATTCAGTCTACCGGAGTGGAGGTGATCCACCTGGGGCATGACCGTAGTGTGGAAGAGGTGGTGAACTGTGCAATCCAGGAAGATGCCAATGCAATTGCCATGACCTCTTACCAGGGTGGACATACCGAATATTTTAAGTACATGTATGACCTGCTGAAGGAAAGAGGAGCGGGTCACATCAAGATCTTTGGTGGCGGTGGCGGAGTGATCCTTCCCGAAGAAATTAAAGAGCTGGAAGATTATGGAATTACCCGCATCTATTCTCCCGATGATGGCCGTGAACTTGGCCTGCAGGGAATGATCAATGATCTTGTAAAGCAATCTGATTATCCATTGGGAGAAAGCCTGAATGGTGAAATCAATGAGCTGGAAAATAAAACTCCGGGTGCTATTGCGCGGGTCATTTCGGCTGCGGAAAATTTTCCAGAAGTTGCTAAAGACACTCTGGATAAAATACATTCTGAAAATAAAAAATCTGAAATTCCTGTGCTTGGGATCACCGGAACCGGTGGTGCCGGGAAATCCTCTCTTGTAGATGAGCTCGTACGCCGCTACCTTATGGATTTTCCTGAAAAGACCATTGGAATAATTTCCGTAGACCCTTCAAAAAGAAAGACCGGAGGTGCCCTTTTAGGAGACCGTATCAGGATGAATGCGATCAATAATCCGCGGGTCTACATGAGATCCTTAGCGACCCGTCAGTCAAACCTTGCGCTTTCAAAATATGTTGCTGAAGCGATCCAGGTGCTAAAAGCTGCAAATTATGACCTGATTGTCCTGGAGACTTCAGGAATTGGACAATCTGATACCGAGATCCTGGAGCATTCCGATGTTTCTCTATATGTGATGACCCCAGAATTTGGTGCGGCTACTCAGCTGGAAAAGATCGACATGCTCGACTTTGCCGACCTTGTTGCGATCAACAAGTTTGATAAACGAGGAGCTTTGGATGCTTTACGTGATGTAAAAAAGCAATACCAGCGAAATCATGGCCTGTGGCATGAAAATGCAGATAATCTCCCGGTCTTCGGAACCATAGCTTCGCAGTTCAACGATCCCGGAATGAATACGCTTTATAAGCAGATCATGGACAGGATCGATGAAAAAGTGGGCAGTAAGTTCAATTCCACTTTTCATATTTCTAAAGAGATGAGCGAAAAGATCTTCGTGATCCCGCCAAACAGAACGAGATACCTTTCCGAAATTTCAGAAAATAACCGCAGTTATGATGAGAAAGCTGCAGCTCAGGCTGAGGTAGCTCAGAAACTCTACGGAATTTATAAAACAATAGAATCAGTAACCGGGGTAAAGATTGATCTCAACCAGTACGGACTTGAAGAGGATGATCTTAATAATGCCACAACTTCAGATAACAAAGACCTTGTAAATCTTCTTAAGAAAGAGTTTGATAAGGTAAAAATGGACCTTGATCCTTACAACTGGGAGATCATCACCGGTTGGGACGAAAAGGTAAATCGATATAAAGATCCTATTTATTCTTTTAAGGTAAGGGATAAAGAGATCAAGATCGAAACGCATACAGAATCCTTATCACACACACAGATCCCGAAAGTAGCGCTTCCAAAATACCAGGCCTGGGGTGACATTTTAAGATGGTGTCTCCAGGAAAACGTTCCCGGAGAATTTCCATATACCGCCGGACTGTATCCTTTCAAGCGTCAGGGAGAAGACCCAACCAGGATGTTTGCCGGAGAAGGTTCGCCGGAGCGTACCAACCGCCGTTTCCACTATGTGAGTATGGGCTTGCCGGCTAAAAGGCTTTCCACAGCATTTGATTCGGTTACGCTTTACGGAAATGACCCTGACCGCCGACCAGATATCTACGGAAAGATCGGGAACTCCGGAGTTTCCATTTGCTGTCTTGATGACGCGAAGAAGCTTTATTCCGGATTTGATCTTGCCGATCCAATGACTTCAGTGAGTATGACCATCAACGGTCCGGCGCCAATGTTGCTTGGGTTCTTTATGAATGCAGCCATAGATCAGCAATGTGAGAAGTACATTGTCGAAAACGGACTGGAGGATGAGGTAAAGCAGAAGATCGAAAAGATCTATGAAGAGAAAGGAATGGAGCAGCCAAAGTACCGTGGGGAACTTCCGGAAGGAAACGACGGCCTCGGTTTAATGCTTCTCGGTGTCACCGGAGACCAGGTACTGCCTGCAGATGTATATGCCGATGTTAAGAAAAGAACGCTGAGCCAGGTTCGTGGAACCGTACAGGCAGATATCTTAAAAGAAGATCAGGCGCAGAACACCTGTATCTTCTCTACGGAATTTGCCTTGAGGCTGATGGGAGATGTGCAGGAATATTTCATTCGTGAAAATGTGCGGAATTTTTATTCGGTATCTATTTCCGGATACCATATCGCTGAAGCCGGAGCCAATCCTATCACTCAGCTGGCTTTGACCCTTGCTAATGGATTCACGTATGTGGAATACTATCTGAGTCGCGGGATGGACATCAACAAATTCGGACCAAACCTGTCATTCTTCTTCTCCAACGGAATCGACCCTGAATACGCTGTTATTGGAAGGGTAGCGAGAAAGATCTGGTCCAAGGCGCTGAAGTACAAATACGGTGCGAATCCGCGGGCGCAGATGCTGAAGTATCACATCCAGACTTCCGGAAGGTCACTACACGCGCAGGAAATTGATTTCAACGATATTAGAACTACCCTTCAGGCATTATACGCGATCTACGACAACTGTAATTCGCTGCATACGAATGCTTACGATGAGGCGATCACAACACCAACAGAAGCTTCAGTAAGAAGAGCGATGGCCATTCAGCTGATCATCAATAAGGAATTAGGATTAACCAAGAATGAAAATCCTATCCAGGGAGCTTTTATTATAGAAGAACTTACCGATCTTGTGGAGGAAGCAGTGTTGCAGGAATTCGATCGCATCACCGAAAGAGGTGGCGTGCTCGGAGCAATGGAAACCATGTACCAGCGCAGCAAGATTCAGGAAGAAAGTCTGTATTATGAAACGCTGAAACACAATGGAGACTTCCCGATCATTGGTGTAAATACTTTCCTGAGTTCTACAGGATCCCCAACGGTTACTCCGGGAGAGGTAATTAGAGCTACCGAAGAAGAAAAGCAAAATCAGATACAAACTTTGGAGCACCTTCACGAAGCTAAGAAAGAACTGGAACAGGAGACCCTTGAAAAGGTGAAAAAGGCTGCCATTCAAAATGAGAATATTTTTGAGGAGCTTATGGAAGCCACAAAAGTTTGTTCTCTAGGCCAGATCACTACTGCTCTTTTTGAAGTAGGAGGGCAGTATAGGAGAAATATGTAAGCAGATCGCCCGTTTTCTCAACCGCAGGGCAGAGAAAATGGAGCAGGCTGCTTATCCCGATGAGCGGTAGCGATATCGGGATCTTCAATAAACCTCACAGGTTTCAAAAACCTGTGAGGTTTTTATTTTATTTACCTAAGTAGACTAAAATGTCCTCTCAAAATGACATTTTCAGGTAGTGAGAATTCGAACCAGTAATCATCTGCAGGTAATTCACTGCCATTAAAAGTACCATCCCAGTTGCCGGAGTTGACGAAGAATTGCGACAGGAGTTTTCCATAGCGGTCAAAGATCCTTACCGGGCGGTCGGGAACTGGATGACTTCCGGTACTAACGAACCAGCTGTCGTTTATCCCGTCGTTGTTGGGACTAAAGGCGGCAGCATATTCCGGCACCAGGACTTCAAGCGATGTGATCTCACAGCGATCTGCATTTCTAATGTAAAGCGTATTCAATCCTGCCGGAACATTCAGAATTTCCGGGCCGGGAAAGTAAGGACCGTTAGGATCATTAACCGCGTACTCAAGTTCAGGTCTTGTCGCAACTATAATTCTTTTTGAAGCAACGCGAAGATTCAGGCTTGCACTTGAGAGGCCGGGAATACTTGCGGGTTCATTTACCTGGAGATCGACAGTTGCAATACTAAAACATTCAGACCCATTGATCTCTTCCACCCGGGCAAAAATTCTTCCGCCGGAAAAATTCTGAGCAGCGCTGATTTCAGAAGTGACATTTATCGCATCCTGTTCAGAGGAAAAAAATGAGATCGAATGATCTTCCGGAGAGAGATCCTGTAAAATTTCACTTTGTATTTGTTCCAGATCGAAAGTTCCCAGGCCGTCAAGATCCAGATCGCAAATTCCCAAACTTACCTGTGTTTTAATAAACGGCCCGGGATTTACAATAAGTGAAAAATCCACTATTTCCGAACAGCCTGTTGCGAGATTTTCTACCCTTGCGTAAATAGTTTTATTTGGTAAAGAGCTGGTATATAGAGACGGTAATTCATTGGTGTTATCGATAGCTTGTGCGAGCTGCGCAAAATATTTAATCTCTGTCTGTGGTTGCGATGTGATCTCGTCACGGGTTTCAAAAAGGTCAAAATCTGCAGTGCCATTTATGCCGCACTTTTCGAGATCATTGGGTTTATTCACTTCAACACCTTCAGGAAAGGGAAAGCCACCAATGGTGGAGGTGCCGGTCCATTCCAGTTCAAAAGGACTTTGGCCAATTGGTCGGTCAATAACGATAAAATAGGATTCTCCCGGGACTACATCAAGGGATCTCACAAAGCTATTCCCATCGGCACCCGGACCTTCGGAAGTTTCGGTTTCCTGGTCATTCATTCCTGTAAGATTGTCTGCCTGGTTGGAAGCTAAAGGATTTGTAGTGGAACAGCGAATTGCCTCCCCAAGATTTCCGCAGCTGGCGTTGGGACCAAAGATGAAGAAATCATAATCTACTTCTAAATTTGAACTGGTAGGAGATAGGGTAAAACCAAGGGTGCCTGCTTTGGTAATTTCGATCTTGATCCATAAGCTGTTGTGCTCCATACTTGAGCAGGCATTCGATCCAATTTCCTGTTGCCCTACTCCCGTAGCGTTACTGGAAATAGCGCCATTCCCGCAGACTTCTATTGCCCCGGAACAGTCATTAAGCGAACTCTGTGCCTGAAGAGAAATGATTGGGCTGAATAATAGAAGGATCAGCCAATTAAATTTCAGCTGATCCTTCAAAGTATTTTTAGCAGTAATTTTCATTAAGCCCCAAAAATGTTATTCTGAAATGCCTTTTTTTGAAGGTAATTTTCAGAAGGGACAAGTTAGAATATTTTTGCCGGCCGTGGAATAGTGCCGTATTTTGTGATTTTTGAAAAGCTAGTCCTCTTCGTCAAATGGATTATCGAAAGGAATATCATCATCGGGATCCTTGTCATCATAACTAACACCCGGCGGATTAAATAATCCCCAGCGGTCGATGATATAATTCCACTGGTCGAAAGTTTTCACCCATTCGGCAAAAAGGATCCGGAATTCTTCTATCTCTGCACGTAGCATTTCCAGGTATTCCACCTCCTTAAAACCTTCCATAAGAAAACCATTGCAACCCACATAGATCTCGCGGGCACACTTGCGAATGATCGCTGCATTTTCCATTTTGATATCGTAAAGATCTACCCCTTCGGCGCCGGCGATCTTTGGAGCCAGCTGCAGGGCATCGGCATACATATTCTGGGCTACGGTGGTTGTGAATTCGTTCTCTTCGGGAACCAACTGCCTAATACGTTCAACAATTTCAAAGATCTCCATTGCTTTTCTGTACAATGGCATTTTTTCCAGTTTATCTTTTTTCATTTACAACACGGTGCTATGTAAGAGAATCCTCGGACTTGCTTTTAACGGAATTATCCTGGTGCATTTTCCACTTCTCGTAATCTACAAGATCGTCACTCACCAGCGCAAGGCAGGCAGCAATAACCCCGGCATCATCAAGAAAACCTGCAACAGGAATAAAATCGGGAATAAGGTCAAGTGGCATGAGTACATAGAGTAGAGCGCCGACCACAGCAGCAATGGTTTTCCAGGGCACGGTGCGGTAGTTACCATTCCAGTAGTCCCGTACCAGTCCAAACATGCTCTTTGCCTTTGCCAGGTAACCGCTCATGGATTCATTGTTCTTAAACTTGTCTTCTATTTTTTGCTCCTTCGCCAAAACCTTCTCCAGGTCTTTTTTCTCTACTTTTTCTGCTTGTTCGTTCAATGCGCGGTTAGCTTCTTCGGGAGTGATTTCCTTCATTTTTACTTTTTATTTATTTGTATTTAGTTGTCCGGTTCTTTTAAAAATATTCTCAATGTTGTATTCAGAGGCGCTTTTAATGCGGGAAAGCTCATCCCACTCAAGTGGAGTTGCAACTCCGGCCTCTTCGGTCGCCCGCAGCGAGTAAGGACAAACCGCAGTTTGGGCATAGGCATTACGCAGGTAATCTACAAAAATCCTTCCGTTGCGTTTGTCTTTTCTAACTTGCGTAGTAAAGAGATCGGGTTCCTGTTCTTCTGCTTCTTCAGCAATTTTTCGGGCGATCTCTTTTACCTGATCAAAATCCTTCCCACGCCTTATTTTGTAATATAAATGTAAGCCGCTTTTTCCGCTCGTCATAAGAGACGGATCAATATTTTTTTTCATCAGCAGACTTCTAAGTGCTTTTGCACCTTCTTTTATTTTTCTAAAATCATCTTCGGAAGGATCCAGATCAAAAACTATTTTATCAGGTTGTCGAAGTTTATCTTTTTTACTCAGCCAGATGTGAAAAGCCACAGTGCCCTGGTTGGCCAGATATACAAGCGTCTTTACATCATTGCAAAGGATCTGGGTATTAGTTCCTTCCTCTGTCTCTATTTGAACTGTTTTAATGAAATTAGGAAAATAATCAGAGGAATTTTTCTGATAAAAACCGTTTTCACTTATACCACTGGGAAAGCGATGCAGGGTTAATGGTCGGTTCTTCAAATATGGCAGCATAAGAGGTGCGATCCTTTCATAATAAGAGATCATGTCTCCTTTAGTGATCTTCTTCTTCGGAAAAATAATCTTGTCGGCACTCGAGATCTCCACTCCGGCTACTTTCATTGTTAGTCGTTTTGTGATTCTTCTTTTTCGATCTGCTCGAGGGTTCTTCCCGAGACAGCACTTTTTGATTGGGTGTTGACGGGGTTGCGGCGTGCATCAGCTTCGGCATCATCTTGCTTCATGAGTAGCCAGTTGCCTTTCATTTTTCCGCCTTTCATTTCCACCAGGTTATAGCCGCCTTTGAGTTTTTTACCGTACAGGGTGACCTCTATACTTCCCGCTTCAAAACTTTCTTCAAGCGAGATAATATTTCCATCATCATCCTTTTTGTTGCTTTCAATGGTTCCCGTATCCCATATCATTACTGTGCCACCTCCGTATTCCCCTTGCGGGATGACTCCTTCAAAATCGGCATAGGCAATGGGATGATCTTCTGTGGGGATCGCCATTCTTTTTACTGAAGGATCTGTACTGGGACCTTTGGGAACAGACCAGGATTTGAGAGTGTTATCTATCTCGAGCCGAAAATCATAATGCAGATTGGTAGCGTCGTGTTTCTGAATAACAAAAATGGGTTCTTTATTTCCCTTTTTTGAAGGGACATCTTTTGGTTCTTTCGTTTTGCTGAAATCCCGTTTTTCGTTGTAAGTCTTCATGGATCCTGAATTCCTGAATCGAAAAAGTACAAAAATTGCGTCTGTAGCTTCGTTAAAATAGTCTCAAAACTTTAACAGGATGAGCCACGGCAGATATATTGGTTTTTGCGGCTGATTTATTTTAAATACTTTTACCTGCACTAACCACTTTACCAAAACAGAGGATGGAAGGAATATGGGTCTTTGCCATAGCCGTTTTTACAGGATTTATTGCTATCAATAATCCAGTAGGAAATGTTCCAATTTTCCTTAGTCTCACCCGGCAGGCAGACAGGCCAACCCGTAAGACCATTTCCCGTAAGGCTACTTTTACAGCCTTTGTAATAGTCTCAGGTTTCATTATTCTGGGGAAATACATCTTCGACTTCTTTGGTTTGACCATTCCGGCGTTTAAGATAACGGGAGGGATCCTGGTATTTTTTGTGGGTTTTGAAATGATAAGGGCGCAGGTTTCCAGTATTGATAACCAGAAGGAGGTTAACTTTAACGAGGAAATTTCTATATCTCCCCTGGGAATACCTATCCTGGCGGGCCCCGGTACTATTGTAACAGCCATGAACTTTACTACCACAGCAACCTACCTGCAACTCGGGATTATTTTGGTGATGTTTGCTCTGGTAATGTATCTAAATCACCTGGCATTCCTTTCCAGCGAATACCTTGTACGCTACATTGGGGCAAATAAGATCGTAGTGGTGGAGAAAATAATGGGTCTTATCATTGCCATCATTGGAGTTAACATGCTGATACAGGGGATCCACATTGCCTTTTTGGAATAAAATAAATAATAAATTGATTTTTAGTAGGTTATCGATTTTTTAGTCGTACCTTCGCCCCCAATTTAAATTTATATAATGAATAAAGGTACAGTTAAGTTCTTTAACGAATCAAAAGGTTACGGATTTATTAAAGACGAAGAATCAAACGACGAGTATTTCGTACATGCTAACGGTCTTGTAGACGAGATTAGACAGGATGACGAAGTAACTTTCGACCTTGAAGAAGGTAGAAAAGGTGTAAATGCAGTAAACGTGAGACAAGCATAGTCTCAATTTTTGATATTTATCCTAAGCCTTACATTTTGTAAGGCTTTTTTTATGCCCTAAAGTGAATTCCTGCTTTACATTTTAGAAATTTTACTACCTTAATTCCATGAAAAAGATCATCTTTTTTTTGTTTCTGAGCCTTCAGGTGTCCGCTCAGGAGTTTCTTGTAAAGAAAGGAGTGGTAGTAGACGATCTTAAGATATCTGATACTCTTGATGATAGCTATGCCTTATATCTTCCTACAGCCTACCAGAACGAAAGGCCTTGGCCGGTACTTTTTGTGTTTGATGCCGAAGGCCGGGGAAAAACCGCTGCCCAACTCTTTCGCGGCACTGCCGAGGAGCAGGGTTACATTATAGTATCTTCAAACAATATTAGTCGTCAAAAAGATCTCGAGCAAAATCTTCTAACAGGGGCGAGGCTAATGCAACACCTTGCGGGTATTTTGCCCATAGACCTGAAACAGGTCTCTACCATAGGATCAATGGCAGGAGCCAGGGTGGCAACTTCTGTCCCGCTGGTATTTGATAATATTTTTGGAACGATCGCAGTTGGAGATCACTGGATCAACTTTGAAATGCTGAATGGAAAGAAAAACTTTGTTTTCATAGGAATTGTGGGTGATGAGCAATTTGCCGATTCTAGTATAAAAAGAACGGCAGGGGCTCTGTCTCATCTAAGATTTCCTTCGCAGGTCTATACCTATTCGGGTAATGAAGAGTGGCCGCAACCGGAGATCGTGAGTGCTGCGGTAGGATCGCTTACTCTCGAGGCAATGCGCAGTAAATTGCGAGCTGTAGATGTTAATCTAATAGAAGAGCTCTACAACATGGATATGTCGAGGGTGAATAAATTCATGAGCAACAATCAGCTTATAAATGCAGGTGCTCTTTTGGACCTCATGGAAGAAAAGTACAAAGGCTTCATCAGTATCAATGAAATAAGAGCAAAACAGGATCAGCTTACCCGTTCCCGAAATTACACACAGCAAAAAAGAGAACAGCAGCTAGTTTCAGAAAAAGAAGCCAGGCTAATGGATGATTTCATCTATTACCTGGAAGAGGATATACGTACTGCCAATTTTGAAAATCTGGGCTGGTGGAATTATCAGAAGAATCAACTGGATTCCCTGGTACAGAAAAATAATGCTGAAGCCAAAATGGCGCTCAGATTAAAGGATTTTATCGATGAATATGTGTGGATAAAGCGAAAGGAATTTAAAAAGGACCGTGTCCCGCTGGAGAGCAAACTGGTGGCGAATATGATCCAGACAATTTTTGATCCCCGTGCATATGATGCTTATCGTAATATCATTTCTTTAAGTGCACAAGACAGTGATTTTCCTACAGCTTATTTTTACCTGGAGGAGATGCTGAAGCATGGTTATACCAACCTTGAGAACCTTTATAATATAGAAGGGACCCTCGGCCTTAGATTAACGCCGGAATATAACCAGATCATCGAGAACTATCTTGGCACTTCAAAATTCTATGATGCTGAAATGGAGGGTCAAAAATGACATTTTTGAGACTCATTCTTTTTCTGCTCTTTATTACCCATGCCGGGGCACAGCAAGTAAAACCTGACTCTGCTTTTATAGCTTTTCAGGAAAAGATCAATTCAGATTTTAAAGATCCGGCGGAATCTCCCTTGCCTGAAGAAGAGCGACAGCAATTTGTGGCTCTGGAATTCTTTCCCTTTGCTCCCGATTTTAGAGTTACAGCTGAATTTTTGAGGACTCCCAATGAAGTTCCTTTTGCCATGCCTACTACTTCGGGAAAATCAAAAATGTATGTAAAATATGGAGAACTTTACTTCGGCCTGAAGTTTAAAGAATACAAGCTGAATCTCTATCAAAGCCTCACCTTATCTCAAACCGAAGAATATAAAGACTACCTTTTTCTGCCTTTTACAGATCCTACGAATGGAGAGACAACTTATTCGGGTGGAAGATATCTGGATATGACTATACCTTCAGGAAAATATGTTGAGCTGGATTTTAATAAAGCCTATAATCCTTACTGCGCTTATAGTGGTGGATATTCCTGTCCCATCCCGCCAAAGGAAAATCATATTGAGGTAGCAGTTAATGCCGGCGTAAAATTATTCAGGAAACTTTAGGCCATTTTTGCCAGCCAAAGTCCTAAAAGAACTGCCGCAATCCCCAGGACTATACTTCCGGCGGAATAAATTCCGAAGTTGAGGTAGTCTCCTGCCTTCAATAAAGCCTGATTCTCAAAACTAAAAGCTGAAAACGTCGTGAATCCGCCGCAGAAGCCCGTTGCGAGCAGCAAAGTTGCGTTGGCAGAAAATACTTCCTGTTTTAATCCCAACCCCAGGACAAGCCCGATGATCAGACTTCCGGAGAAGTTGACCAGCAGTGTCCCCAGAGGAATTGCTGAAAGCTGGTTAAGATTCCTGGAAATTAGAAATCGCAGGACACTGCCAACTCCGCCACCCAGGAATACGAGCAGGGCCTGTTTTATCATTCTACAGGAATATAAATTTCAGTCACCCACAAGGCAGGATTGTCAATTTCTGTAGGATCTGTAATTAGGATCTCGAATGGTTGTCCTTGTGGATCTACAATGAGTCCGTTCTCTTCGATATAGCGGTAGGTGCTTTCCCATGCTTCCGAAACATTTTTGTGATGGCCTTTCAAAGTGGTCTTCACAACCTTTTGCGGTTCAAGATAACCGTTGAGGATCTCGCTACCTGCAGGAGTAATCACCTGGCTCGGCGTTGGCACCCCTGTGGAGAAGATGGTCGTACCGCTGCGATCATCCCGCTGATTATATATGATGAGTGGTCTACCGCTTATGGAAATATTGTTCTGGTCCATATACACCTTCACCTGTGCGATCATACTTGCTGCACGAGTGTTTACTTCACCCATACGGGCCGCGGTAGTCGTGTACATATAATACCCGCCCCCATGCTCGGTCACTCCTTCTACATTTATGGAATAGGCTTCCATTTTTCGGATCACATTCCCTTCCAGATTTTCCAGACTGGCTGCAAAGATCGGGAGGAAAACGTCGGTGAGATTGTCATCCTGGATAGTGTAAGCAAGTTTTTCCTTAAAGCTTTGATCGCCTTCCAGGGTAAGATTTACCCGGGTAGCTCCGTCTTCGGGAGTAAAGGTCCAAATGATTTTTCCTTCAGCTTCCCCAATAATGGTCTGCATATTCAGCAGCTGTTCAATTCTGGAATAAGGGACAACTGCCGTTGTTACTATGCTGCCATCACGAATTTCATCAGCTTGCCATGTGATGACGGCACTTTCGGCCATAGCTTCACCTGTTACGTCCATGTCCATTCCTTCTATTCCACTCCAGGCATTCCAGTTCTTCCAGTTGGAAAGATCGGCTACCTCCCTAAAAAGCATCGGGGCAGGTGCATTGATGACCTTGCTGGTCTCAACTTTATAAGCTCCGTCTTTGGTTGCAACATAGATTGAACCTGCAATAAAGACTATTAACAGCAGGAACAGGAGGTATTTTAGGATCTTCATGGTGGGTGGCTCGTTTGTTGTATTTAATACGCTAATATAAATAATTTGAATATGTTAATTCTTACATTTGTTAAATATTGGTGAAAGCTCAGAACAGAGGAGAATATGTGCCTTTCTTCAAACATTTGCCCATTAATTTAATCACAAATAATACTTAGAAAATGAAAATCAAATCTTATTTGATGCTGTTTTTTACTGCAGCATTTCTTTTTTCCTGTGCAGATTCCAAAATGGAGAATCCTGCAGCAGTGGGAGAAGTTGAACAAAGTAATGACTTTAACTATCAGGTAGACGAATTTGCCGATGTTAAAGTTCTACGTTATCAAATTCCGGGCTGGGAAGATCTCAGTCTAAAGGAGCAAAAATTGGTCTATTTTTTAACCCAGGCAGGTCTTAGCGGAAGGGACATCATTTGGGACCAGAACTACAAACACAATTTGAAGATCCGTGAGGCTCTTGAAAATATCTATACCAGCTATGAAGGTGACAAAACTACAGAGGACTGGAAGAACTTTGAAACTTATCTAAAGAGAGTATGGTTCTCTAACGGGATCCATCACCATTATTCTATGGATAAGCTGAAACCCGGCTTTAGCAAAGAATACTTCGATACTCTTTTAGCTGAAACCGGTACAGAGTTGACAGGAGAGCCTTATGAAGTGATCTTTAACGACAAAGATGCTAAAAAGGTGAACCTCGATGAGTTGAAAGGATTGGTAGAAGGATCTGCAGTGAATTTTTATGGAGAAGGAATAACTGCAAAAGATGTGGAGCAGTACTATGCAAAAAAGAAATCTCCAAATCCCGAAAGACCCCTTGCTTTCGGTCTTAACTCTAAGCTTGTAAAAGAGAATGGGCAGATCGTAGAGAAAGTATACAAGAGTGGCGGCATGTATGGTCCTGCAATTGACAAGATCGTATTCTGGCTTGAAAAAGCACAGGGTGTTGCCGAGAATCAGCAGCAGGCAGATGCACTTGGTCTGTTGATCGACTATTACAAGACAGGAGATCTTCAAACCTGGGATGATTATAATATCGCGTGGGTAAAGGCTACCGAAGGGAATATCGACTACATCAACAGCTTTATTGAAGTTTATAATGATCCTCTTGGTTACACCGGTTCTTATGAGAACATAGTGCAGATCAAGGATTTTGACATGAGCAAGAAGATGCAGGTGCTGGAGGAAAATGTACAATGGTTTGAAGACAATGCACCATTAATGGAGGAACACAAGAAAGATTCTGTAGTGGGAGTAACTTATAAAACGGTTATCGTTGCTGGAGAGGCAGGAGATGCTTCCCCGGCTACCCCAATCGGAGTAAATCTTCCAAACTCTAACTGGATAAGGAAGGAACACGGAAGTAAATCTGTTTCTCTTGGAAATATCATTGAAGCTTACAGCAACGCCGGAAGTACCGGAAGACTGGAAGAATTTGCGTACGATGAGGAGGAAGTAACTCTTGAAAAAGAATATGGGGAACTTGCCGATAAGCTTCATACAGCACTTCACGAAGTTGTAGGTCACGCATCAGGGCAATTGAACCCGGGAGTGGGAGAGACTAAGGAAACTTTGAAAAGCTATGCTTCTACTTTGGAAGAAGGACGTGCAGATCTTGTTGGGTTATATTACCTGATGGACCCGAAACTTGAAGAACTTGGATTGGTGGATGATCATGAAAAACTTGGAAAAGCAGCTTACGATGGTTACATAAGAAATGGCTTGATGACTCAGTTGATCAGGCTTGAACCGGGAGCCGACATTGAAGAGGCCCACATGAGAAACCGCCAGTGGGTGAGTGCATGGGTATTTGAAAAAGGTCGGGACCGAGGTATCATCGAAAAGGTGAACAGAGACGGAAAAACCTATTTCAACATTACAGATTATGCTGCATTACGTGAACTTTTTGGTGATCTTTTAAAAGAGACCCAAAGGATCAAATCTGAAGGAGATTACCAGGCAGCTAAAGACCTTGTAGAGAACTATGGAGTAAAGGTGGATCAGGATATCCATGCCGAAGTTCTTGAGAGAAACGCTCAATTCAAATCTGCTCCCTATAGCGGATTTGTAAATCCTGTTCTTGTTCCGGAGATGGAGGCTAATGGTGAGATCACAGCGATCAAAGTAGTTCAGCCAAGCTCTTTTGAAGAGCAAATGCTTGAATATTCAGATAACTATGATGTTCTTCCAATGGAGAACTAGTTGCTGTTGCTGAAGTAAATTTAAAAAAGCCGCCACTCTGTAAAGATTGGCGGTTTTTTTATGCTGAAAAACTAGCCTTTCAGATAAGTTTTCAGAACGAACAAAAGCAGGATAAAAGCAATGAATCCTACCAGAATATAAATAGTGCCTTTGTAATACTTGCGGTGGAGTTTGAGGTCTTTGCGGTAGCTGAAGAAAATGATACCTGCAAAAACAATAAAAAACAATACGCCGAAGATAATCTGCCCCGTGCTAAACATTTTTCTAATTTTATGCGAATTTAAAGCATTAAGATGAAAAAAAGCTTAGCCGCAGTACAGGAGTTTCATGAAGCCTTTGGTTTGGGAGTAAATCATCAGCCCACAGCTGACCTGGGTGTTGAAAAAGTGCATTTGAGGTACGAATTAATGAAAGAGGAGAATGAAGAATATCTCGAAGCAGCAAAGAGCGGAGACCTGGTGGAGGTGGCCGATGCGCTTGGGGATATGCTCTACATTTTGTGTGGCACCATAGTCGAGCACGGCCTGCAACACAAAATATCTGAAGTCTTTGACGAGATACAGCGTAGCAACATGAGCAAACTCGGCGAAGACGGAAAACCCATTTACAGAGAGGACGGAAAAGTACTGAAGGGGCCTAATTATTTAAAGCCCGATTTGGAGAAGATACTGTCAAATGTATAATGAATATTGTATAATGTATAATGTAAAAAATGCTGTCGAGATCATATAAGAACTTGTATTTCCACTTTCTTTCAGAACTCTTCGTGCTCTTTTTTGAAGCTTAATTTGCTTCGTGTGAAGAATAGCCCCAAATTGACCAATTTCTTCTTGTGATCAGGTCTCTCGTCGTACTTTCTTTCTGGTGAGAAAAAAGTGCTCTAAGGAGATGACAGAAAACCTGGAACTTATTTCAGCATGAAACCTGTAACAGAAAATTATGTCATTCAGAGCGAAGCTTTTGCGGAGCGAAGAATCCCTTGTTTTTGAGATGTTAATTAAACAGGACGAGATCTCTCGTCGCACTCTCTTTCTGGCGAAAGAAACTGCTCTGTCGAGATGACAAAAGAATTCGCAACCCGCAACCTACAAAAGTCCTGGTTCTAGGTTCTAGAAGCGGAGCGGTCTTAAATCTTTTGTATCTTGTAGATATGAGAACACTGATCTTTATACTACTAGGACTGGCACTTCTTTCATGCCGCAATTCCGGAAATAAAGCAGAGCAGCAGTCAGAACCTGTTGATCCCGCACCTGAACCGGAAGAAACCACTACGGAATTTACCTCCCAAAAATGGCATTTTTCAGCAGAAATTCCGGAGGGATTTGAGGTCTTTGAAGGGGAACTGCCAGGGGAATCCCCAATTATTAATTTTTACGACAGCAGCATTGAACAAGACCCGCCATTTGCTATACACAATGATGCTTCTATGGCTTATATGGCGGTTTTGCCCGAGGGTTTTGGAGTTGACGGTCCGGGCGGACCAAGAAAATCTTTGCAGGACTGGGCTGGAGACCTGCCTTTGTCTTTCAATGTAGACCAACAAAACTCCTTCGCCTATGTAATGGAAAATGGAGAGCCCTGGGCAATAAGCCTTAGGTTTAACTCTCCGCCACCGGGCTGGAATCAGTATGGCGGAATTTACATTTTTTATGAGGTGGACAACTTCAGGGCAGAATGCTTCAGTGCCAATACGGGAGAAGCGGTACCGATGGAACAATGCAATCCTATGGAAGGTGATGCCATGAAATTCTATGGTGATGTTTCCGAAGAAAAAAGAGAGGCTCTAAATGACATTTTAGAGAGTCTATATTTCACAGCTCCTAATGGGGAACGGGAGGAAATATCTCAGCTAATTACAATTGAAGAACCTTTGGAAAATTCAACTGTAAATTCTCCGCTGAAAATTTCAGGAGAGGCAAAAGGTTATTGGTTCTTTGAGGGAACTGCACCAGTACGGCTGGTAACTAAAAGCGGAAAGGAACTTGTAGAAAGTTATGTGGAGGCGCAGGGGGAATGGATGACCGAAGATTGGGTTCCTTTTAGTGGCCGACTCGAATTTGAGACAAAAGAAAAACGCGGCTATTTGATCTTTAGCCGCGCCAATGCTTCAGGAAAACCGGAGCATGACAGGACGCTACGGATTCCGGTTATGTTTGATTAGTTCTTTTTTACGAGATATCTCCAGTCAAACTTGTCTTCGACTTTGTTATACTGGATCTCCATTAATTTTTTCTTGAAGAAGGATGCATAGGAATTTTCCATCTCGGGTAATTCGAACTTTCTGCCCTGGTGACCAAATCCTCTAACCGGATTAATAGTCGCGGCAGTACCCGATCCAAATATCTCCTTTAATTCCCCTTTTTCGGCAGCTTCTACAATTTCAGATACCTGTACCCGTCTTACTTCAGCTTCAATTCCGAATTCTTCAGCAAGGGTAAGTACACTTTTTCTTGTCACCCCGTCCAGGATACGGTCACTGGTAGGTGCTGTAAGCAACTTGTCTCCAACTCTAAAGAAAATGTTCATAGTGCCGGCTTCTTCCAGGTACTCGTGAGAATTGGCATCTGTCCATATGATTTGCTGGAAACCTTCTTCCTTAGCAAGATTGGTCGGGTAGAACTGCGCCCCGTAATTTCCGGCAGCTTTTGCATATCCTACTCCGCCGTCGGCAGCGCGACTGAATTTTTCTGCAAATACTACCCGTACCTCACCACTGTAGTAAGATTTGGCGGGAGAACAGATGATCATGAATTTATAAGTTTTTGAAGGCGAGGCTGAAACACCGCTTTCTGTAGCGATCACAAAAGGGCGTATATAAAGCGAATTTCCAAAGCCTTTTTTCACCCAGTCCCGATCAAGATCGCAAAGGGTTTCCAGGCCTTCAAGGAAAAGGTCTTCAGGAAATTCGGGTATTGCCAGTCTTTTTGAAGATTTATTGAAGCGATCTATGTTCGCCATGGGACGGAAAAGCCACACCTGGTCCTCATCGTCTTTAAAAGCTTTCATACCTTCAAAAATTGCCTGCCCATAGTGGAAGACTTTTGCTGAAGGGTCCAGCTGAATGGGACCGTAAGGTTTAATAACCGGATTTTGCCATTGACCGTCTATGTAATCACATTCCATCATGTGATCTGCGAATACATTTCCGAAGATCAGGTTATCAAAATCAACCGAATCGATCCTTGAAGTTTTTGCTTCAACTACATCGATTGCGAGAGGGATATTTTTCATGGTTGTTTATTTGCTGCAAATTTACCGAAATTAATACAGGTTCTAAAGGTGTGAAATAACTAATTTTATCTTAATTTGAATTTTCTAAAGCTTTAACAGGAAGATAATGAAAAATTTTAATTTTTTACTGCTATTATCCTTCATAATGATAAGTTTTACCGGCTATTCACAGGAAAAAAATGCGGATGAAAGCGAACCTTATTTTTCTGTAGGAGAGGAAGTTGATGTGCAAAACGTTCTTTCGGGGTACCAGATGCAGCAACGTTATGAGAACCTGAAAGTAGGTGACACTTTAAATGTCACTTTCAAGGCCGATGTAGCTTCAGTTTGTAAGAAAAAGGGCTGCTGGATGAATGTAGGTCTTCAAGATGGTCGCGAAGTGATGGTCAAATTTAAGGATTATGCATTTTTCGTTCCTAAAGACATTGAAGACAAGGAAGTTATCATGGGAGGAAAGGCTTACGTCACCGAGATGTCTGTGGAGGATCAAAGACATTATGCCGAAGATGCCGGCAAAACGGCTGCCGAAATAAAAGCAATAACTAAACCCTCAATCACTTTGTCTTTTATTGCCGACGGAGTGAAGATCAAAAAGTAAACTTTGAAACGGGAGATCATAAAGACCAGTGATGGTTCGGCGACTATTTATCTGCCCGAATGGAATGAGCACTACCATTCCAAGCACGGTGCTTTACAGGAGGCATTGCATGTATTCATCAAGACCGGATTTGAACACTATATTTTAAAACATAAACCGGAAAAAGTTTCTATTCTGGAGATAGGATTTGGGACTGGACTTAACGCCCTTCTCAGTTTTTATGAAGCTGAAAGAACAAAGATAAATATCATTTACACCGGGGTGGAAGCCTATCCTGTTTCAACAGAAGAGCTAAATGCACTGGATTATGCTGAAGTAGTTTCCGGAGAGAATACTTCCGAAATATTTCAAAAACTGCATGGAACTGAGTGGGAGGAGAGAAGTGAGATTTCTACATTTTTCAGCCTTCAGAAGGAAAAGAAATTTTTCAGCGAAATAACGGCAAATGAAGATTTTGATCTCATCTACTTTGATGCTTTTGGACCCCGTGTACAACCGGAATTGTGGAGCGAAGAAGTTTTCGAAAATATGTATAAAGGCTTAAAGCAAAATGGGGTGCTGGTGACCTATTCGGCTAAAGGAGATGTGAGACGGGCTATGCAAGCTGCAGGCTTTACTGTAGAACGTTTACCGGGGCCACCCGGAAAGCGGGAAATGCTGCGGGCAACAAGGCTTTAGGCCTGTTAAACCTTTAATAAACCTCCTCTTTTTCTAATAGATTTCCTGTAAATTCAAAATAAAAATGCGAATTCTAATTACCGGAGCCACGGGCCTGGTAGGTTCAGAGATTACCCGGTTATGCCATGAGCAAGGGATTGATGTCAATTACCTGACTACTAGCAAGGGCAAGATTGAAAAGGATGATACCTATCGCGGCTATTACTGGAATCCCTCAACCGGAGAAATAGATGTGAGATGCATCGAGGGCGTTGGAGCTATAATAAATTTGGCAGGCGCCAGTGTGTTTCAACCCTGGACGGCTTCAAACAAGAAAAAGATCCTCAAAAGCAGGATCGATTCTCTTAACCTTTTACATAGAACCTTAAAGAGCAACCCCAATCAGGTCGGGCAATTAGTTTCTGCCAGTGCCATTGGGATCTACCCCAGCTCAAGAAGTAAAATGTATGAAGAGGACAATTCTCAAATAGCCGATGATTTCCTGGGAGAGGTGTCACAAAAGTGGGAGGCGGCTGCAGACAAGTTTAATAATCTTGATCTACGGGTGGCAAAAGTACGGATAGGTATCGTACTCTCCGCTGAGGGTGGAGCACTGCCTCAAATCATGAAGCCTGTAAAATACAATCTTGGAGCACCTTTAGGCTCAGGAAAACAGTGGCAATCCTGGATCCATATTCACGACCTGGCCAGGATGTTTCTTTACATTATTTCCAATGGTCTTACAGGAGTCTATAATGGAGTGGCGCCTAATCCTGCAACTAACGAAGAATTGACAAAAGAAGTGGCCTATGTTCTGGATAAGAAACTGTGGCTGCCAAAGGTTCCCGGCGCGGCATTAAAGCTGGTAATGGGTGAAATGTCCGGTGTGGTATTAGGAAGTCAGCTGGTAAGCAGTAGTAAGATCCAGGAAGAAGGCTTTAATTTCCACTTTGTTAATCTCAGGCCTGCAATTCAAAACCTTCTAAAATGAAAAAAAACCGGCAACAGGGCCGGTTTTTTCATTTTTAAAAACTGAAGTTACTGTGCTCTTCTGGCAGTGACATTAATTTTCAATTCCATATTATCGCTAATGAAGTTATCCCCCAGGTTGTCGAAAACAGATTTTGACCCATAATTCACTCCCCAATCTGTTCTGTCGATCACAAAGGCTTCGCTGGTCAAAATAACCGTTTCATTCCCAAGGCTTGTCCTAACCGGAAATTTAATGTTCTTAGTTTCTTCCTTTAAGGTGAGATTACCTTGTAACATTTTTTGTCCGTTTTCCTCGGTTACGCCAGTGATCTCAAAAGTCGCATTAGGATATTTTCTCACGTTAAAGAAATCGGTCTCTTTCCCTTCAACTGTACCTTTGAGGTGATTTTCCAGGCTTCTTTTATCCTTATCAGCCATACCTTCGTCGGTCACAGTGATAGAATTCATGTCAACAACTACGCGACCGCTCGTGATCTCCTCGGTTGTAGCCATTAGAGTTCCTTCCTGGATATCTATAGTTCCCTTGTGCTCTCCGGTAGGTTTAGTACCTCTCCATTCAATTGTGGATTCGGTGGTGTCGATTTCATAGGACATAGCGTCTCCGGTCGAAACTGCAGCTTCCTGAGCTTCTTCCGGCTCCACCTTATTTTCCTTATCATTTTTACAGGAAACACTACTAAAGGTAATCCCTGCTACAATTACAAAGTTTAAAATTGTCTTCTTCATGATTTTGTTTATAGTTTAGCGGTCAAAATTAAACAAATATTAGGTGATTTCTCATAAAGGAATACTAAAAGATTCCTGTGACATTTTGGCATTTCAGCTTTCTTGGCAGTACTTTTGCCAATTGTCTCACGGAATAAAATTAGTATCAAAATGAGCGAAAAAGAACATAATCAGGAGAATATATCAGAAGACGAAAGCATTAAGGATCAGGTAGAAGAGATACTTGACGAAGCTATAGAAGAAGCCGGGAATAAAGAAGCCGGTAAAGCTGAAGGCACTTCGGAAGGAGAGGAATCTTCAGAAAAAGAACAGCTTAAAGCCGATCTTGAAAAGGAGAAGGACAAATTTTTGCGTTTGTTTGCTGAATTTGAAAATTATAAACGTCGTACCAGCAAGGAGCGGGTAGAGATGTTCAAAACTGCCAGCCAGGACGTCATTGTGGCAATGCTTCCTGTACTTGACGATTTTGACCGTGCCCTTAATGAAATAAATAAAGCCAAAGACAAGGAATTGTTGAAAGGAGTGGAACTCATCAGTAATAAATTCAGAGAAACCTTGAAGTCTAAAGGCCTGGAGCAAATGGAGGTGAAAGAGGGAGATACCTTTGATGCCGAGATTCATGAAGCCATCACTCAGATCCCTGCACCCAAAGACAAATTAAAAGGCAAGGTTGTTGACGTTATAGAAAAAGGTTATAAGCTGGGTGACCGAATTATACGTTATCCAAAAGTGGTTACCGGTAAATAAGCTGTAACTTTTTAATTCCAGAACATTTAAAGATATCATGAAACAGGATTATTACGAAATATTAGGGATAAGCAAGAACGCGACCACGGCCGAGATCAAGAAGGCGTACCGCAAGAAGGCTATAGAATTTCACCCCGACAAGAACCCGGGAGACACCAAGGCAGAAGAGATGTTCAAGAAGGCTGCCGAGGCTTATGAAGTTCTTAGCAATGAAGATAAGCGGGCGAGATACGATCGTTTTGGTCACCAGGCATTCGAGAATGGCGGCTTTGGCGGCGGTGGCGGAATGAACATGGATGATATTTTCAGCCAGTTTGGAGATATTTTTGGCGGCGCCTTTGGCGGCGGCGGAGGTTTCTCCGGGTTTGGAGGCTTTGGTGGTGGCGGTCAGCGCAGAGCCAAAGGTAGTAACCTGCGCATTCGTGTCGCGCTAACCCTTGAGGAGATCGCGAATGGTGTAGAGAAGAAGATAAAGGTAAAACGAAAAGTACAGGCGCCGGGAACAACCTATAAGACTTGTTCTACCTGTAACGGTACCGGCCAGGTCACAAGAGTGACAAATACTATACTTGGACGCATGCAAACTGCCACTCCATGTACTACCTGCGGTGGAAGCGGACAAATGATAGACAATCGTCCTGCCGATGCAGATGCACAGGGCTTGGTTATCAATGAAGAAACCGTCTCAATAAAGATCCCTGCTGGGGTTGTGGAAGGAATGCAGCTTAAGGTTTCCGGAAAAGGAAACGAGGCACCGGGTAACGGAGTGCCGGGAGATCTACTGGTAGCCATAGAAGAAAAAGAACACGCATTCCTGCAACGCGAAGGCGACAACCTGCATTTTGACCTGTATATAAGTTTATCTGAAGCTGTACTTGGTACTTCGAGAGAAATTGAAACGGTTTCGGGAAAAGTAAGGATCAAGATAGATGAAGGGGTGCAATCTGGTAAAATACTTCGCTTGCGTGGTAAGGGTATTCCTAATATAAACGGTTACGGTAGAGGAGACCTTTTGGTGCATGTAAATGTTTGGACACCAAAGACCCTGAACAGAGAACAACGAGACTTTTTCGAGCGTATGGCGAACGATGAACATTTTCAGCCGAAACCCGAAAAATCGGATAAATCATTTTTTGAAAAAGTTAAAGATATGTTTACATAATTTGCAATCGTTAAAATTTTTTGCATATATTTGAACATCACTAATTCAGGTTAGTGGTAAATTTTTCTTTTTCATAGCAATTTTTTTCCCATCCTTGAGCAATCGAGGGTGGGTTTTGCATTTAAAGAGGTAATACATTTGGTAACCGGCAGAATTCTTAAATTCTTCCTAATGCCCTTTCAGCATTTTTCAAAATTCTATCTTTACACAAACCACTTTTATGGACCACCTCCTGGTAGCAGAAAATGTTTCAAAGCAATTTGGTGACTTTACTGCACTCAATGATGTTTCTCTGGAAATTCCAAGAGGCAGCATTTTTGGCCTTTTAGGGCCTAATGGCGCCGGCAAGACCACCTTTATTAGGATCATCAATCAAATTACCTTGCCCGATAAGGGAAGGATGCTGCTCGACGGACACCCTTTACGGCCTGAGGATATTCAGCATATAGGATATCTACCTGAAGAGCGCGGACTATATAAATCCATGAAAGTGGGGGAGCAGGCTTTATACCTGGCCCAGTTAAAAGGGCTATCCAAAGCCGAAGCCAGGGAAAGGCTCCAATACTGGTTTGAAAGGCTACAGATCCAGGACTGGTGGGGAAAGAAGATACAGGAGCTCTCGAAAGGAATGGCCCAAAAAGTACAATTTGTGGTTACGGTTTTGCACCGGCCTAAATTGCTCATTTTTGACGAACCCTTCAGTGGCTTCGATCCCGTAAATGCCAACCTTATTAAGGACGAGATCCTGCAGTTAAGAAAAGAAGGAGCAACAATTCTGTTTTCCACGCATCGCATGGAAAGTGTGGAAGAAATGTGTGATTACATGGCCCTGATCCACCGCGGCAATAAACTGCTGGATGGAGAGGTGAATGAGATCAAACGCCGGTATAAATCCAATACATACGAAGTGGGGCTTCTAACCCCTGATGCTGATGGCTTGCGGAAGGAATTAAAGGAGAGGTTTGTAATCTCAGATACTCAATTTAAGAGCATCAATGATGACCTGAAACTTCAGATACAAATAGGGGAGAATTCTTCTCCCAATGATCTTTTGGCATACCTTACTTCACAGGCACAAGTAAACCATTTTGTGGAGGTGATCCCTTCTGTAAATGACATATTCATTAAAACCGTTACCACCAATGCGTAATTTGAAATTGATCATCAAGAGGGAATATCTGGCAAGGGTGAAGAATAAAGCCTTTATTGTAATGACATTTTTGAGCCCTCTTATTTTAGTGGGGATGATCGTGCTTATCGCTTATCTGGTGAATTTAAATTCCGAAGAAAAGCGCGTGGTGGCCATTAATGATGAAAGTGGTCAGTTCGTTGGCGACTTTAATAATTCAGAAGATGTTGAGTTCATAGACCTTTCTGCAATAGATCTTG
Organism: Salinimicrobium sp. CAU 1759; assembly: GCF_054482715.1. Classification (NCBI taxonomy): domain Bacteria; kingdom Pseudomonadati; phylum Bacteroidota; class Flavobacteriia; order Flavobacteriales; family Flavobacteriaceae; genus Salinimicrobium; species Salinimicrobium sp. CAU 1759. The sequence continues at coordinate 1,441,949 of NZ_JBTLRK010000001.1, forward strand.
AAGCAGCTAAAACTATTGTGAGGGAGAAGGAGTATTATGGTCTGCTGCACATTCCGCAGTTAAAGGAAAACACGATTCCCGATATCCAATTCTTTGCCAAGGAAGCACCTGCCTTTGGATTCCTTACTCAGGTAGAAAAGACAATTAGCGATAAACTGACTAACCGGCAGTTGCTGGCCCGCGGTATTGATGTTGATCTCATTGCAGAGTCGAGGGCTAAAGTGGACATAGGAATCCAAAATTTTTCGGGAGAAAAGACCTCTAAAATGTCAACTTACGTAAAGATGTTCTTTGGAGGTGCAGCGGGTTACCTTTTGATGATGTTCATTATTATCTACGGAAATATGGTCATGCGCAGTGTGATCGAGGAAAAGACCAACAGGATCATTGAGATCATAATATCTTCAGTTAAACCTATACACCTGATGCTCGGCAAGATCCTGGGAACTTCCCTCGCCGGAATTACTCAGTTCATAATCTGGGTAGTATTGGGTGGCGTTATGCTAACTATAGTCACCGCAATATCGGGAATAAGTATGGCCGAGCTTCACGGGCCACAACAACAGGCGGTGGAACAGATCTCCGACAACGAATTGCAGCAGCTGGTGATCGATATCGCAAAGCTGCCTATGCTGTTATTACTGGTGAGTTTCCTGGTATACTTTATAGGAGGGTATTTTCTATATAGTGCAATTTATGCTGCCATTGGTGCCGCTGTAGATAATGAAACCGATACGCAGCAGTTCATGCTTCCCGTGATCCTTCCGCTAATGCTCGGGATCTATGTAGGCTTCTTTGCAGTAATTGAGAATCCACATGGGGTAGTTTCGACTGTTTTCTCAATGGTGCCGCTTACCTCACCTATTGTAATGCTTATGCGAATTCCGTTTGGAGTAGCCTGGTGGGAGCTGGCACTTTCTGTCGGAATTTTGATCCTTACAATTGCCGGAGTGGTTTGGATCGCAGCAAAGATCTATAGAGTAGGGATCCTTATGTACGGAAAGAAACCCGGTTACAAAGATTTGTATAAGTGGCTGAAATATTAAAGTTTTCAAAAGGTTAGTGAAAGGAGCATGCCGCTCTTACTGCACTTTCCAAACATTTAGTATCTTACCTGTACTTCAAAAAGGTGATAACTGAACTATATTAAAAGGCTTATACAGCCGAAAAATAAATCTGGAAGAATGCCAAAAATACTTTTGATCGAAGACGAAGCAGCCATTAGAAGGGTTCTAATTAAAATACTTACTGAAGAAAGCTCGGCTTATGAAGTCGATGAGGCTGCCGACGGACTCGAAGGGGTGGAAAAAGCAAAAGATCAGGATTACGACCTTATTCTTTGTGACATCAAAATGCCAAAAATGGACGGAGTGGAAGTGCTTGAGGCTGTGAAAAAGATCAAGCCAGAAATTCCTATTGTGATGATCTCGGGCCACGGCGATTTGGATACAGCCGTTAACACTATGCGAATGGGGGCTTTCGACTATATTTCCAAACCCCCCGATCTCAACAGGCTGTTGAACACTGTGCGAAATGCCTTGGATCGTAAGGAGCTTGTGGTGGAAAACACCCGGCTTAAGAAGAAAGTAGGCAAGAACCTGGAGATGATAGGGGAATCTGAAGCTATAAGCAGGATCAAAGATATTATTGAAAAAGTAGCCCCAACAGATGCCCGTGTTCTTATTACAGGACCAAACGGAACAGGGAAGGAACTCGTGGCGCACTGGCTGCATCAAAAGAGCGACCGTTCTTCGGGACCAATGATCGAAGTGAACTGTGCAGCAATTCCATCAGAATTAATAGAAAGCGAACTTTTTGGGCATGTGAAAGGAGCTTTTACCTCGGCTGCCAAGGACAGGGCAGGAAAATTTGAAGCCGCCAACGGCGGTACCATTTTTCTCGATGAGGTAGGGGATATGAGCCTTTCTGCACAGGCAAAAGTGCTGCGGGCACTTCAGGAAAGTAAGATCTCCAGGGTGGGTAGTGATAAAGATATCAAGGTGAACGTGCGGGTGATAGCTGCGACCAATAAGGATCTCAAAAAAGAGATCGAGGATAATAAATTTCGGGAAGACCTTTACCACAGGCTTGCAGTTATTCTTATAAAAGTTCCCGGATTAAACGAAAGAAGAGATGATATACCGCTTCTCGTGAATTTCTTTGCCGATAAGATCACCGAAGAGCAGGGAGTCAATAAAAAAACTTTTACGGAAGACGCACTTAATTTGCTGAAGGAATACAACTGGACCGGAAACATCCGGGAACTGCGTAACGTTGTCGAACGCCTCATCATTCTTGGTGGACAGGAAGTCAGCGAAGAGGATGTAAGGTTGTTTGCAAGCAAGTAAGGAAGGAAGTTAGATTTTAGAAGTACGAAGGTAGAAGTGTCAATCAGTTCCTGGCATGAATTAAATATCTGCACCATTTTGGGAGATCAAACCTGCCAAAGTTTTGATCTATTGGAAAATGATCACTTCAGGTTATTTAATATATGTTATGTAGAACTTTGGCAGGTTTTTCTACCCGGCACGGATTACTAATCCGCGCCATCTCCATTTCAAATCTTTCTTAATACCCTCCCCTCCTTGGGAGGGTTGTCCGCAGGACGGGGTGGGGTTATCTGTCGCCCCTCCGGGGATTACTTTGCAGACCTGCCAAAGTTTTAGTCTAATGAAGTAGAGCATATCTTTTAGTTAAAAATACCTAGTTTGGAACTTTGGCAGGTCTTTCATTCGAAATGAATTACAAATCCGTGCCATCTTCTCATTTGTTCTTTGGTGCGTTTTTACAAGCGACCACAAGAAGCATGGCAATCTCCTGATCGAGGAGCAAAATTTCCTTTGAACTGCGCCATCTTCACCTCAAAACTTTCTCGATAACCGTCCCCCCCCGTCGGAGGGGTGTCGGCAGGACGGGGTGGGGCTTTTTGTCGCCCGTACAGGGCTCTTGTTGCGTTGCTTTTAATCCCGAGGCTAAAGCCCCGGGCTAATTATATTTTGCCCCTACCAACTCCGAACTCTTAACTCCGAACTCAAATTAAACCTTATCCAAATCCTGCAGTCTTACTTCCTATACCTGCAATGGAACGGTCTTTGTTATAAACAAGACAACTTCAGGTTAGAGTAATTCATGAAAAAAATAATTCTACTTTTTTTAGCGACTTTGCCGCTAATGGCATTTACTGCAGCCCATAAATTCTATGTTAGCGCAACAGATATAGAGTACAACGAAAGGCAGCGTTCGCTGCAAATTATTTCACATGTCTTCACAGATGACCTGGAAGATTTATTGCAAACCCGCTACAGCAAGGAAATAGTGCTTGTGAAGAATGATGAGCATCCTGCTGCCGATGAGTATGTGGAGAAGTACTTCCGCAGTAAATTTCGCGTAAGCGTAAATGGAAAAGAGAGGAGCTTCAACTACATTGGCAAAGAGTACGATAAAGATCAGCTGCTGGTATACCTGGAGGTAGAAAATGTCGAACCCATAAAAACTATAGGTGTCGAAAATGCAGTTTTGACCGATCTTTTTCCGGAGCAAAAAAACGTGGTGAAGGTAGAATATGGCGGGACTATTAAGAGTCTGCTTTTAATGCGTGATGCTTTGAGCGGCACGTTAAATTTCAGCAATTAAGATTGTGAAACTTCAGAATTCAATTATTTTTAGCAACCTAAACTTAAATTTTACATATGAGATCAATTAGAACTGCCCTTGCGGCTTTTTTTATGTTGTTTACGGCCGGGGTATTTGCCCAGGAAGCACAACAGCAGGCCGAGCAAAGGGAAGGAGGACACATTAATGAGAATAAATTCCGCCAGTTGTACCAGGAATTTTCTACTCCAAACCAGTACCGCACAGGAAGCGGTGCACCCGGGCCAGCATACTATCAAAATGAGGCCGATTACAAGATGGACATCGAGCTGGATGATAAAAATGAAAAACTGACCGGCCGTGAAACCATCACTTATCACAATAATTCACCCGATGTACTCGAATATCTTTGGGTGCAACTGGATCAAAATATTCGTTCAAAAGAGGCAGTAGCTAAACTTAAGGACGGAAATGGAATCGCACCGGTAGCACAGCCGGGCAACTTTGTTTCAGAATATATGGAAGAGCCTTTTGACGGCGGATTCAACATTACCGAAGTGAGCGCAAATGGAAAGCCTCTAAAAACAGTGATCAACAACACCATGATGCGAATAGATCTTCCGCAGCCATTAAAGGCGGGAGAAAAATTCACATTTGACATCGCATGGTGGTACAATATCAACAATCACGTTACCGACAGGGCTCGGTCAGGTTTTGAGCATTTCCCTGAAGATGGGAACAATGTTTATGTGATCGCCCAATTCTTCCCAAGAATGGCTGTTTACAATGATGTAGAAGGATGGCAGAACTACCAGTTCTGGGGGAATGGTGAATTTGCGCTTCCGTTTGGAGATTATGAAGTAAATATCACAGTACCTGCAGATCACATTCTGGACGGGACAGGAGAGCTCCAGAACAGAAAAGAGGTTTTCAGCAAGGAAATGATGCGCCGTTATGAGCAGGCTAAGAAATCTTACGATAAGCCGGTGATGATCGTGACACAGGAAGAAGCCGAAGCTGCCGAAAAAGGTTTTTCAGACAAGAAGAAGACCTGGAAGCTTAAAGCTGAAATGGTTAGAGATTTTGCCTTTGCCACTTCCCGAAAGTTCATTTGGGATATGATGGCTGTTGATTTGGGAGAGAAAGATGTCATGGCAGTTTCTTTATATCCAAAAGAAGGAAATCCGTTATGGGAAGATTTTTCTACTAAAGTAGTAGCTCATACCTTGAAGTCTTATTCAGACCATACATTTACGTATCCGTATAGCAAATCCATTTCAGTTCATGCCAAGAATCAGGGAATGGAATATCCTATGATCTCCTGGAACTACGGTAGACCGAATGAGGACGGAACATATAGTGATCGTGTGAAGTACGGAATGATGAGCGTGATCATTCACGAAGTTGGACATAACTTTTTCCCAATGATCGTGAATTCCGATGAGCGCCAGTGGGGCTGGATGGATGAAGGTCTCGATACTTTCATGCAGTATGTAGCCGAGCAGGAATATGGGGAAAAATATCCTGATGATATCGCGCCGCACACCAAGTACCCTTCCAGAAGGGGAGAGCCTTCAAAGATCGTGAACTACATGAAAGGAGATCAAAAATATATTGCTCCTATAATGTCAAATCCTGAGAATGTTTATCAGTTGGGGAACAACGCCTACGGTAAACCTGCAACTGCTCTTAATATTTTGAGAGAAACAGTGATGGGAAAAGAGCTTTTTGACCATGCTTTCAAGACGTATTCTCAGAGATGGATGTTCAAGCACCCAACTCCTGAAGATTTCTTCAGAACAATGGAAGATGCATCGGCCGTTGATCTTGACTGGTTCTGGAGAGGATGGTTCTATACTACAGATTTTGTAGATATAGGAGTAGAGGAAGTAAAGAAGTTCCATATCACCGATAAGCCTACCAAAGAAGGTGCAGAGCTACTTCAGCGTTATGGAGTAGAGGATCCTTCATCAATGGATCTGCTTTATGTAGTAGAGGAAGGTAGTGAAGAGTTTAATGCTGAAATGAAAGGCAAAACTCCTGCTGAAAATGCACCGACACTAAATGAATATTTGATGGACAATTTCACTCCGCAGCAAAGAGCTTCTATGAAGGTTCCTAAATATTTCTATCAGGTGACCTTCAACAAACCGGGCGGACTTGTAATGCCTATCATTGTTGAGTACACTTACGCTGATGGTACTTCGGAAAAAGTTACATATCCGGTACAAATCTGGAGAAAGAACGATCAGCAGGTGAGTCGTGCGCTGGCAACAGACAAAGAGATTGTGAAGATCGTAGTCGATCCGGATCTTGAAACTGCAGATGTGAACGTGGACAACAATTCATGGCCACAGCAGGAAGAAGTTGATAAGTTTCAGGAGTTTAAGGAGCAGGTGCAGCAGTAATGCCGCCTGCGGCGGGATACGTCTCCGGACCACCCCGTCAGGCTATCGCCTGCCACCCCTCCTTGAAAAAAGGAGGGGAGCTGGTTGAGGTTCAAAACACCTGAAGGTGTTTTTCCTTCCTTCGGAAGGAGGACCGGCACATGAAATTTTTTTTAAACCCTCCATTTGCGGAGGGTTTTTTTTGTGCTCGTCCTCCCCCGGCCCCTCTAAGGAGGGGAGTTAATTGAGGTATCTTTTTTTCTTATTTAGTCTGAGTTCCCTTTTTTCGTTTTACCCACCTGCCACAGGCAGTGGTGCCCGCCGCAGGCGGGTGGGGTGGTGATACCCAGATTCCTCCGCAGGAGGTGCGAAGCTGTCGAAAACCAGTCTTGGCTCTTGGCTCTTGTAGTCCGCCTGCCAGGCGGCAGGCGCAGCGATCTTGACTCTTCCTTAAAAACTTCTTGAAAAGAAGAGGGACGAAGCCAAGACAGAATTAACAAGCCCCCTTTTCCAATGAATAGAATAGTGAGTATATTTGCAGTCTTATGTTGACACTTCCGTTGTTTATTAGTGGGGCTGAGATCGCCTTTATCATGTTCATCCTTGTGATGGTCTTTGGTGCCGATAAAATACCCGAGATCGCCAAAGGGCTTGGGAAGGGTATGCGCAGCATCAAAAATGCAACCAACGATATCAAAAGTGAAGTAATGCGCAGTGCCGAAAAACACGGAATGGATACTTCCATAGGTGACGACCTCAAGAAAGAAGCTGACAAGGTGAAAGAGGAGATCGAGGAACTTGCGGGATCAGTGAAACGAAGATTCTAGGTGTCACCCCCTCCTCTCCAAAGGTGAGGAGCTGTTCTATCCAACATAAGTACCAACCCTCAAGCACCAAATCCCAATGTTTTTTGTCTTTGCGAAGGAGCTGTAAAGCGACTGCGGCAATCCACTTCTTAGGAATACGGAAATTTCTTTCCCTCATCCTCTCCTCAGCCCTCTCCAAAGGAAATGGAGCCGTTGATATTTATGCAAAGCCTTTCCCCGCTACCCGGAACCCGCAACTCTTTTGGCTAAGCCTAGGCTTCAAAAATTAGAACCTTCGCACTCTTTTTCGTTTTACCCCTCACCCTAAAGCCTGCCTGCCGGTAGGCAGGGGAGCCGAAAAAGTAATTGGATAGTACAGAAGTAGTTAATCGGAAGTTAATAGCTAAAGGCCAACACCGAACAGCTTTTTAAAAGTTGTCTTAACTTTGCACTTCTAACTTCTAAAATCGTACTTCCAAATGCATTTTCTTCCACAAGAAATAGACGACTACATAGTAGCCCATTCCGCTAAAGAACCGGAATTACTTCAGCAATTAAACCGGGAAACGAATCAGAAGGTTTTACAGCCGCGAATGCTCAGCGGACATTATCAGGGTCGGCTGCTGAGTATGTTGTCCAAGCTTATCAATCCGCAGAACATTCTGGAGATGGGAACCTATACCGGTTATTCAGCTTTATGTTTGGCAGAGGGAATAAAGTCAGATGGAGTACTGCACACCATCGACATAAATGAGGAATTGATGGATCTTCAAAAAAGGTATTTTGACGCCTCTCCCTGGAAGGATCAGATTGTGCAGCATTTGGGAGATGCAACTGAAATCATTCCCTCTCTAAAAGAGGATTTTGACCTCATCTTTATTGACGCCGATAAACCCAACTATCCCACCTACTTTCAGCAGATCATGAAAAAGCTGCGTCCCGGTGGAGTCATTTTATCAGACAATGTCCTTTGGAGTGGAAAAGTGGTGGAGCAGGTCAAACAAGATGATGAATCTACCAAAGCTTTGCTGGAATATAATCGGCTGTTAGCAGAAGATGAAAGGTTGGAGACGGTGATGTTGCCGGTAAGGGATGGATTAACTATTTCCAGGAGGAAATAGTTAGTCCATCCCTGAACTTCCCTGATTAGTATTGACCGGTTTTAGATATTAATTTTCATTATCAAAAATAGTAATTACTGGTCTTTCTTCTGGTTTGAGTGTCGACCAATAATTAATAAACTCTTCAGGGTTCCTTTTTTCTAAGTGATTGTGTGATCTTTTACTATTATAGTTTTTCACTGCCTTGTTCACCTGGTTCTTAAGCTGACTAAAAGATTGTGGCTTCCAGTGATCCAGATATTCTTCTTTTATTGTTCTGTTAATTCTTTCGGCATAAGCATTATCCTGTGCACTTAAAGCCATACTAATAGTAGTTGTATTAGCTTTTAAAAGATCAACATAAGATTTATAAGTATACTGGCTTCCTCGATCTGAGTGGTGGATCTTTGGAGCTTTATGGTTCTTTAAAGCCATCTTCAGGGCCTTTAGATTTGCTGTCCCTCTCATGTTATCAGAGACTTCATAACCAACAATTTTCTTACTATAAACATCTATAATAAAGACTGCATAATAGAATTTATCCCCTACACGGTAATAGATGATATCACTTTGCCACACCACCGAAAGTGCATTGATTTCTATTCCTTTGATTTTATTTGGATAGTAGATTTTACCGGCAATAGTAGTGCGTCTGTAATTTTTCTTTCTTTTGAGACGGTAACCCAATTGCATAAAAGTCTCTACAAAACGATCTCTCCCAATAAAATCAGGCTTTAGAGTATGGTACATTTTCTCCACCCCACAACCTGGATGGTCTCTACGAATATCATCGGCTTCAGACATTAACTCCATCAAGCGATGATCAACACAGTTTGTCTTTGAGCATATTGATGTACAGCTTGTTTACTGATCCCAACACCTTCATAGAATTGGTTCATTGAATAACTCACTTTTTCTTTGTTTTTCCTGAACCAGTTGATTGTGGCGTGCTGTAGTTTTTTTTAATGTCGATATCAAGCTCTGACTTAGCCAGTTCGATCATCTTTTCAAGATAATCCAGCTGTATCTGTTTGCGCCCTAAAGCTGCCTCCAGTTCTTTGTTTTTGGCTTCCAGCTCTTGCATCTTTTTATTGCTACTGTCTTTCATTTCTACGACTCTATAACCTTTCTCGTTAAAGGTAGAAAATTTATATATCCAGTTGTAAATCGATTGATCGGACACGCCATGAAGTCGCTCTAACTGCCTTACGCTAAAGTCTCCGCTTTCATAATCGGCAACAATCTGCCTCTTAAATTCATCAGAGTACTGACGATGCTTCCTAAGTAATTGAACATTTGGTTTCATACAAGTTGATTTTGTGGTCAACCAATATCAGGGACGTACACCCTTACAAATTCCAAGCACCAAATTCCAAGATTAAAATAAAACTTTTGCCGGATTGCCCCAACCCTAAAGGGAGCCGGAAAAAGTTTTAGGTATTTATCTTTTCAGAAAGAATTTCTAATACCGTCTCCATTTCTTGGATGATCTGCTGATTTGTGAAGCGAATTACTTTTAATTCTTGAAACTGAATTAGTTCTGTGCGTAATTGATCTTTTATTTGCTGCTCTGCATTTCCATGATACCCTCCATCCACTTCAATGACTAATTTCAGATGATGTGAGTAAAAGTCTGCAATGAAATTATGGATGGGATGTTGCCGCCTGAAGTGGAATTTTTTAAAAGGACCACTATTTAATTTTTCCCACAGAAGTTTTTCTGCCTCTGTCGGATTGTTGCGAAGATGCTCTGCCTTTTTGAAAATCTGAGATCGGGCACCTTTCCACATACTATTATCATGATATGGATTATCTTTTTTCACTGTAGTAAATTTAGAAAAACTAATTCTCACCCTTTAGGGAGGGGCAAAAGAATTTGTTTTTCTTTTTTCAGTTTGCTCCAAAGTGAATGGGTGTTGGCATTTTGTGAAAGGTCATGAAGTATCGACTCCGCTCGACCGGACATTTAACTTCCCTCTAAAAAATGTATTTTTGAACCAAACTTTCAGGAATGACTTTTGAAAATACTCTACAATACGCCCAACTTCTCGACCAACAAGACCCTCTTCGTTCCTATAGAATCAAATTCCACTTCCCCAAAGTCAACGGCAAGGATGTCATTTACTTCACCGGGAACTCTCTGGGGTTGCAGCCAAAGAACGCCAAGAAATATGTAGATGAGGTCATGACCGACTGGGCGGAGCTGGCAGTGGAAGGACATTTTCAGGCGGAAAAGCCATGGTGGGATTATCATGAAAGATTTGCAGAGAAACTGGCACCCATTGTAGGAGCAAAACCTTCTGAAGTCACAGTGATGAATACGCTAACGGTGAATCTTCATTTACTGATGGTATCTTTCTACCGGCCGACAAAACAGCGCTTCAAGATCATTATGGAGGAGAAAGCATTTCCAAGCGATCAATATATGGTAGCGAGTCAGGTGAGGTTTCATGGGCTGGATCCGCGGGAGGCGATTGTGGAGGTGAAAAAGAGGGAAGGAGAACATCATTTTACGACCGAAGATATTCTTGATAAAATTAAAGAAGTAGGAGAGGAGTGTGCGCTGGTACTGATGGGCGGAGTGAATTACTACAATGGACAGGTGCTGGATATGAAAACCATCACCCAAGCCGGAAAGGAAGTCGGTGCATTTGTAGGTTGGGACCTGGCGCATGCTGCCGGGAATGTCGAGCTAAAGCTGCACGAATGGAATGTTGATTTCGCCGCCTGGTGCAGTTATAAATATATGAACAGCGGACCTGGAAATGCTTCGGGATGTTTTGTGCATGAAAAATACCACGGACAAAAAGACATTCCCCGCTTTGAAGGCTGGTGGGGGCATAATAAAGAAAAGCGCTTTTTAATGGAACCTGAATTTCAACCTGAACCGGATGCGAATGCCTGGCAGGTTAGTAATGCTCCTATACTGGCTCTGGCACCATACCTGGCCTCACTGGAATATTTCGAGGAAGTAGGTATGCCTGCTTTAATCGAAAAGCGCAATAAGATTGTGGCCTACCTGGAATTCATCCTGCAAGAAGTGGCAGAGGAAGTCGGCGGGAACTTTGAGATCATTACTCCGAAGGACCGGGGGACTCAGCTGTCAGTTTTCCTGCACGGGCAAGGGAAGGAGCTGTTTCATTACTTAATGCGAAATGGGGTGATCACGGACTGGAGGGAACCGAATGTGATAAGGTTAGCTCCGGCGCCATTTTATTGTTCTTTTGAGGATATGTGGAGGTTTGGAGAAGTTTTAAAAACCTACTTTATAAAATAGACAGAAGTAAAAATCGTGACTTATTGCATTACTTGACTTTCACATCCGTAAAAAATAACTCAAAACTCCCGTCTTCATTTCTATGCATCTTTGCAATGGCAATTCCTTCATAAACCTCATAATCTTCCCACGTGGTTGCAAAAGGAGTTTCCCGGCTGCCGCCGGATAGATACACCCATTCCTGGATCATATGATCATTTCCAAAGTAGACCTCGTACATATCGCCCGGAGTATACCCGGCGCCGTCGGGATAGGTGACGGTGACGCGTTGCATTTGTTCCCCGCTAATGGGGGCTGTAGCCTCTTCTGTATGTTCCCATTCCATCTCATCCCACACCAGGTGAAAAGGGAATAGCAGCCAATACTGATCATTAATGAACCGTTGATCGGTCTTCTCGTTTTCCGCGGCTTCTGTTTTGTGATTGTAGGTTACGGTACTGTCGGGTGTGGTAAGGGTAACCATATATGTCTTCGTATTCCAGGTCCATGCCCTACTGGTTCTGAGGGTGTCATTGACTCGGACATTGAAAGTGTAGCGGAGTTCCTCCACATCGTCAAAGTTTTCGATGCCATTAGCTTCTGCTATTTTTTGAACTATTGTTTGATCTTTATTTTTATTGCATGAGGTGAGGAGGGCAATAACTAATAGAAGTAAAAATTTTTTCATGTAGAATATTTGTAAAGTTTGTATAAATATAGAATATTAATTCTCTAAACTTTTTCGGCTCCCTTTAGGGTTGGGGTAAAACGAAAAAGTTTCCCGCAGATATTGGCAGTTTTTTGAGTAAATATTTTACTAAAGCCAAGGCTTAAAACTTAATATTCCTAAGAAATTTTATAAGGAATTACGTTATTTAAATGAAGCTTTTTCCGGCTCCCCTGCCGGCCGGCAGGCGAGTTTTTGGGGTGGGGCAAAACGGGAAAAGGTAAAGCAAAAGTCTAACGGCGAAAAGCTGAGGGTATTAAAAAGAGGGTAACTCAGAAGCAGGAGATTGCCGCGGTCGCTCTAAAAGCTCCCTCGCAACGTACAGAAGCTAATAGCCAAAAGCCAAGAGCTAAAATAATGAGATCTCTCGTCGTATTCTCTTTCTACCGAAATAGAATACTCTGTCGAGATGACAGAAAAAAGCAACAGAAAAAAGCAACAGAAAAACCCGCAATCCAAAACCCGCAACCCGCAACTCGCAACAGTTTTAAACCTGCAACCTGCAACCTGGAACAGATTTTCAGCACTTCGTACTTCCCACCTCGTACTTCTAACTTCTACAATGCCTTGACACTCATCCCCCCATCAGCCACTATATTTTGTCCCGTGATAAAGGAAGATTTGTCCATAGCCAAAAATGCAATTATTGAAGCAATTTCTTCAGGCTCTGCGATGCGGTGCAGCGGAGTACGACGCAGGATCATTTCCTTGCGTTCCCCCTGAAGAACTGAATCGGTTAATGGAGTTCTCGTGTACCAGGGAGAAACTGCATTCACTCGTATTTGATCCCGTGCCCATTCTACTGCCAGACTTCGTGTTTGTTGTAGGAGCCCCGCTTTAGCCATGGCATATGGAGTGCCGGTACCTACATCCTGTGTAGCGGCAGCCGATGAGACATTGATGATCTTTCCGTTCTTTGAATTTACCAGTTGAGGATACAATTCTCTGGCGAGTAAAAATGGAGAGATAAGATTGGTCTCCAATACCTGCCTGTGTTCATCTTCAGAAATTTCGGTAGCTTTTTTCCGGATATTGATCCCGGCGTTATTTACCAGAACGGTGACAGCTTTCCAGTTGTTCCGGGTCCAGGCGGCAATTTTTTCACGATCTTCAGGTTTGGTTACATCGGCTACTATGCCTTTTACGGCATGTCCGTCCGCAGAGAATTCATCTTCTACTTTTAAGATATCATCAGCATTTCTTCCGGTGAAGAGCACCTCGGCACCCAACTTTAGAAATTCCAGCACCGTAGCACGACCTATTCCTTTAGATCCACCTGTGATTACTGCTGTTTGTCCTTTTAAATTCCACATTTTTTAAGGATTAATGATTAATGATTAATGTTTAAGGATTAATTTACTTGAGCCTTGAGCCTTGAGCCTTGAGCCTTGAGCCTAGAGTTAAGACTTTAGAACGGATGCTTGTGCAATCTGCTATTTCTATCTGCTTTTCCCGGCTCCCTTAAGGGATGGGGTAAAACGGGAAAAGTAATTTCTTATACGCGCAGATTTGCAATCCGTGACGAGTAACCTTAAAAAATAAAGCTTAAAGGCCATCAGCTAAAGCTACAAAAAAATACTGCCTACTAATTACTGCGCACTGCCGACTAATTCGTACTTCTAACTTCTAAAATCTAACTTCACAAATTCAACTTCCCAGAAACGGAGAGACCACCTCAAATAAAGACAAGAAAATTTAAAAAACCATTCTAAATCAATGGTAGATTCAGCATTCTTCTCAATACTTAACGAGGCGGCCTCTGTTCTATAACGGGAAATCTATTTTAGAGACTTCTTCCGGTCAAAAGTTTATAAATGATCAGGATCACGGCGATCACGATCAGGATGTGAATTATACTGCCAAGGTCGGGAAAGGCAAAATAGCCTATCAACCATCCAATGATCAGTAAAACAATAATAAGCCATACTAGATCTCTCATAACTTTCATTTTTATGCAATCTGGAGATTGCGGGTTAGGGTTTGTTGGTTAATGCACCTGCAAGAAGTCAGTCTCATTAGAGGCTTCTTACAGATCATCTAATAAATGTACGAAAGGTTCTTTAACAAAAATCCACTTTAACGGAGGTTTAACGGCAGCAGCTCTGCGGCTATTCCGGGTTCAAGATTCAAGGTTCAAAATTTTAAAATTCGAATTTTTGCTTCCTCAGCTACTATTATATATGGAATAGTTTAATCTCCGAACTCCGAATTCTCGACTCCGAACTACAGGACCGGCAACCGGAAAAAATTGTATTTTCGCAAACGACATGCAGCACTCAAAAAACATTGCCATTGTAGGTACGGGCCTTGTAGGTTCTTTACTTGCCCTTCATCTCAAACAAAAAGGACATACTGTCACGGTTTTCGATAGGCGGCCCGATGTTCGCACTGTTGAATTTTCCGGTCGTTCTATTAACCTTGCAATGTCCAATCGTGGCTGGAAAGCACTGCGCGAGGCCGGGATCGAGGAGGAGGTGAGGAAACTGGCCATTCCACTTTATCGGCGTGCCATGCATGTCAACAGCAGTCCGGTGTATTTTCAGAATTATGGAAAAGAAGGAGAAGCTATCTATTCTATTTCCCGCGGTGTACTTAACCGGAAGATGATCGACCTGGCAGAAGCTGCCGGCGCCGAATTTAGGTTTGAAGAGAAGGTTTGGGACGTGGATCTCGCTGAAGCTAAGCTCTACACCGGTGAATCTGAAAAAGGTAATTGGCAGGAGTACGACTTTGATCTCATTTTTGGAGCCGATGGTGCCTTTTCCCGCGTTCGGCACAAGATGCAGCGCCAAAGCAGGTTCAATTATTCCCAACATTTTATCGATGTGGGCTATAAGGAGTTGCGCATTGCTGCCAATGCCGATGGTTCCCATAAGCTGGACAAGAATTCCTTCCATATCTGGCCCCGCGGCAAGTTTATGCTAATCGCTATGCCTAACCTCGACGGGAGTTTTACCTGCACCCTCTTTTTGCCTTTTGAAGGGGAGCATTCCTTTGAAACCCTGACTTCTGAAGCTGCTGCCGAAAGTTTTTTTGCTGAATTTTTCCCCGATATCAAGGATGAGATCTCTAACCTCACCCGTGACTTCTTCAAAAATCCAACCAGTGCCCTGGTGACGGTGAAGTGTTTCCCGTGGAGCTACTATGACAAGATCGCCCTGGTGGGAGATGCTGCCCACGCTGTTGTTCCGTTCTACGGACAGGGGATGAATGCAGGATTTGAAGATATTTCTGAACTCAGCAGGCTCGAGGATGAATTTGGAGACGACTGGGAAAAGATCTTTGCACATTATCAAAAACTTCGGAAGCCGAATGCCGATGCAATTGCTGAACTCAGCTACAGGAATTTTATGGAGATGAGTAGCAAAACCGCGAATCCCAAATTTTTACTTCGGAAGAAGATCGAAAAACACTTCGCTGAAAAATATCCTGAAGAGTGGATCCCTGTCTATTCCCGCGTTACATTTTCTGAAGCTCCATATGCTGAAGCTTTAAAATTAGGAGATAAACAGGCTGCTATTATGGACGAAGTGATGCAAATTCCTGCTATTGAAGAAAAATGGAATTCAGCTGAAGTAGAGCAGAAGATCCTGGAAATGCTGAAAGAAAGTTAGAAGGACGAAGTACGACTTTAGAAGTACGACTTTGTACGAATTGAGAATTTTTTTCATCATTCAGGGAAAAGCTTTTGTTGAGCAAAGACTCTCTTATTGTTGATTATTCCCGCAGAACTACTTCCCAAAAATGTCATTTTATAGACTCATTCCGTTTAGATTTTCCTGACCACAGACCACTGACCACTGATCACTGCTTTAAACTGTCCTCCGGCCTCCTTCCACTAAAAAAAAGACTTCTCAGTCGCTGAAAACGCTCCTTCGAAATGACAGTCGATTGTCATCCCGACAGAACTTCCTGACCGGCAGGGAAGGAAGTGACGAGGGATCTCAAATTTCTACCTTAAACTGTCTGGAAGAATTACCTTCCAAAAATGTCATTTTCAACACCTCCTCCTATCCACTTTCCTCCGACCTCCGTCCACTAAAAGAGATTTCTCAGTCGCTGAAAAAGCTCCTTCGAAATGAAAGTCGATTGTCATCCCGACAGAACTTCCTGACCGGCAGAGAAGGAAGTGACGAGGGATCTCAAGTTCTTCTATTAAATCCCTATAAAATGTCATTTATAAAATCATTCCAGCTACATTTTCCTGACCACTGATCACTGATCACTGCTTTAAACCGTCCTCCGACCTCCGTCCACTAAAAAAAAGATTTCTCAGTCGCTGAAAAAGCTCCTTCGAAATGACAGGCGATTGTCATCCCGACAGAACTTCCTGACCGGCAGAGAAGGAAGTGACGAGGGATCTCAACTTCCCCTATTATAATTTAGTCGGTCACTAAAAAGGAGCGGAGTGTAGTGATGAATCTAATTTTCCTTAACTTTTTCACGCAGAGGGCGCAAAGAATGCGAAAAGAGCGCAGAATTACCTTTCAAAAATGCCATTTCCAGCACCTCTTCCATCGACTAAAGAGATTTCTCAGTCGCTGAAAAAGCTCCTTCGAAATGACAGTCGATTGTCATCCCGACAGAAATTCCTTACCGGCAGAGAGGGAAGTGACGAGGGATCTCAACTTCCTTATATTATAATTTAGTCTGTCACTAAGAAAGAGCGGAGTGTAGTGATGAATCTAATTTTCCTTAATTTTTTCACGCAGAGGGCGCAAAGAATGCGCAAAGAGCGTAGAATTACCTTTCAAAAATGCCATTTCCAGCACCTCTTCGTGTCCACTAAAAAAGAGATTTCGGAGCTTTTCAGGATAGGAAAAATCCTTCCGTAAAATTATCCCTATAAAATGTCATTTTATAGACTCATTCCGGTTAACGTTTTCCTGACCACTGACCACTGACCACTGCTTTAAACTGTCCTCCGACCTCCGTCCACTAAAAAAGAGATTTCTCAGTCGCTAGAACAGCTCCATCGAAATGACAGAACACAACCGGCCATAGGAAGAACCTGCAACCTGCAACCTGCAACATCTTCAACCCGTAACCCGCAACTTTTCAAACCTCTTCAGAAAAAAATCTACATTTATTGAAATTTTTTGCAACGCGGCGGATTTTTCGTCGTCTTTAAAGTGAAACCCAACCAAACTGAAGTTATTTTGATACAACATCAATTAATAGAGGCTTGCAAACAGAACGACCGCAGGGCACAGCTTAAGCTTTACAACAAGTATTGCGAAGGCATGTACTATGTGGCCCAGAGGTTCATCAATGATCCGTTTGAAGCTGAAGATGCCATGCAGGAGGCTTTCATCAAAGCCTTTGAGAAGCTGGCGCAGTTCACCGGAGAGGTGTCATTTGGAGCCTGGCTTAAACGGATCGTGATCAACAAATGCCTCGATAAGCTCAAGGCCCGAAAACTGGAAACAGTAGCAGTGAATGAGCAGATCCTGGGGACTGTAGAAGAAGAGGAGAACTGGAATATAGATGACGGGATAGGGCTTGAAGAGGTCAAGAATACCATGGAGCAACTTCCGGAGAAATACAAATATCCGCTAATGTTGTACCTGGTGGAAGGTTATGATCACCAAGAAATTTCAGAAATATTAGATATCTCGCAGGTTGCCTCAAGAACTCTGGTGCATCGCGGCAAGAAAAAATTACAGGAAGAACTTAAAGTTAAAAGACATGGCACAGGATATTAGAAAGATGTTGCAGGAAGACAGACCGTTACCTTCCAAACCCCCAAAAGGACACCAAAAGAGATTTGAGGCGAGGCTGGAGAAAGCCTTTCCGCAGGAAGAGCAGGAGAGTAGCTCCAACAGGAATTTCTTCTTCCTCAAAATAGCTGCAGTATTAATAATTGTGCTGGGAGTAGGATTCTTTTTCCTCAACCGGGAGGCTGAGTTCACAGGACCACAGGTTACTGATGCTCCTGTTGAGGTGGAAGCTGAAGCCTCAGAAGAGCTTCCGGTAACAAAGGAATACCAGTTAAGCGATGAATCCCCGGAATTTAAGAAAATAGAAGATTTCTACCTGGCCAGCTTAAATATTGAACTTGCCAAACTGGAGGTAAACGACTCAAACAAAGCTCTTGTTGATTCTTTTATGAAGCAATTGGCAGGACTGGATGAAGAGTATAAAAGGCTGAATGCCGAGATCAACGAGACCGGACTTTCAGAAAGTAGTGTGGAAGCATTGATCTCCAACCTGCAGCTTAGACTGGAATTATTGTACAAACTGAAGAATAAAATCAAAGATATCAATCGATCTAAAATCAAAGAAAATGAAAACTATCAGGCTTAAAACCGCGATCATTGCTCTGCTATGTGCGACAACGGCACTGGCGCAGACGAGCAAACACAATAAGACCTATAAGACGAACAAAGATGTAACTGTTAACATCGATGCCCGCCACACTCAGGTGAATGTTGAGTACTGGGATCAAAACCAGGTACAGGTTTCGGCTTATCTCGAAGGAGGTGAGGAGAACAAAACAAAATCAATCGAATCCTGGAAACTTGACGTGGATGCATCGGCTTCAGAAGTGAAAATCACTTCTCAGGCTACACCGGGTGGACCGGGTGACTTTAACATGGCTTCACTGCAGGCTCCCTTGGCAAAACTTCCGGAAATGATTGGTCCACTTACTGAAATGGTTGGTCCGATGCTGGAAAGTCTTTCAGGAAATCCACTTCCGCCGGAATTCTATGCGAACATGGGAGAGATCCATTTCGATTATGAGCAGTATCAGAAAGATGGTGACAAGTACATTCAGAAGTTTGAACAAAGAATCGAAAAGAACTTTGGGAAAGATTTTGAAAAGGCCATGGAAGAATGGGCTCAAAAATTCGAAAAAGATTCGGCTTTGTGGAAGAGCCATGAAAAGAAAATGGAAGCCTGGGGAGAAGATTTTGAAAAAAAGATGGAAGTCTGGGGCGAATCCTTTGGAAGAGACATGGAAAAATGGGGTGAATCCTTTGGAAAGGAAATGGAAGCCTGGGCTGCCGATATAGAGAAACAGGCAAAAGCACAGGAGGCAAAAACGGGAAAAAAGGTGATCATTCTTAAAGACCATACTACAGCTCAAAAAATATTGAAGATTAAAATGCCAAGGAATGGACAGCTTAAATTGAATGTTCGCCATGGGGAAGTGAAACTTGCTGGTGCTACTAATAATGTGCGAGGTGAGGTTTCGCACTCAAAGTTCAGCGCGGCAGAGATCGGCGGAAAAAATACGAGCTTGAAAGTGGCTTATAGTCCAGTGCTCATCAAGAACTGGAAGTACGGAGTTTTGAATGCAGCTTACGTACAGGAGCTCAAAATTGAAAAGGCTGAAAGTTTGAAGCTCGATTGCAATGCCAGTGATGTTCATATCAAAGAGTTGGGTGAGACTGGAATTCTTTCAGGAACTTTTGGGGAATTGAGAATTGATAAAGTAGCACCCGGATTCAAGAACCTGGATATCACGTTGGAAAATTCAGATCTCGTTTTGGACCTTCCGGAGAGTGCTTTCAATTTTACATATAACGGGACTAACAGCGAAGTTGAATATCCCAAAGGATTGAAGCTTACTTCCAGCAACTCCTATGACAATCAAAAGCTGAAAGGTTTTCACGGCAGTCAGGGTGCCGGGGCAACTATAAATATTCATGCTAAATTCAGCGAAGTCAAGTTGAAGTAACTATTTTTGGCAAAAAATTAAATGCCAAACCATAAAATTTTAACCGGCCTCACCTCAGGATTTACTCCTGTGATCGATGCCGGTTTTTCTTTTGACCAATATCGACATGTTGATCTGTCTGTAAATAATACTGAATTGTCTCAGGCGCAGCTGGATTCTCCTGAAGCTATGCAGGAATACCTTAATGAATTTCTTCGGAAGCAAGGCGGAACAGTTGCCTGGGGAGGCTACAATGAACACCGCGGACTCTACAAGCGTAGCGGACTTTTTTCTTCAGCTGAAGAAGAGGAGTTGATCAGGAACAGGCATATTGGGATAGATGTCTGGGCACCTGCGGGAACAGCTGTGCTGGCAGTTCTCGATGCAAAGATCCATAGCTTCAAAGACAATAATAATTTTGGCGACTACGGACCAACAGTTATCCTGGAGCACGAATCTGAAGCCGGAAAATTTTACACCCTGTATGGTCATCTTCAAAGGGACTCAATAAAAGATTTACAAGTAGGGCAGGAGGTAAAGCAGGGCGAGCAGATCGCCGCTCTTGGTGATGCATCAGAGAATGGAAATTACGCTCCACATCTACATTTCCAGATCATCCTCGACCTGCAGGGGAACAAAGGAGATTATCCAGGAGTTTCTAGTAAAAAGGAATTGGATTTCTATCTCAATAATTGTCCAGATCCAAATTTGTTGTTGAAGATTTCTTAGATCCGTAAGGGATCACAAGTCGATGGTAGGAAACATTAGAAAGACAACGATCCCGTAGGGATCAGAGGTTGGTAGTTCCGTCAGGAAAACAGGATGAGATAATAAAGGTCCCGTAGGGACCAAAGACCGGTAGTTCCAGAGGAACGTTAGAGTTTGAAGCCCCGTAGGGGGCGACAGGTTATCTTAGCACAAGAAACAGGATCAGCTTAGGTCATTGAAAATATATTTCGAATCATAAGGTATTTCAAGCTCCTCCAAGATCGTTATATATTCCTGTTTAAAAGTTTTTTTCCTGTGATGCTCTTCCTGGTTCTCGATATACCTGATTAGCCTTGGAACCTGAGATCTGGAATACGAAAATGCGCCATAACCCTCCTGCCATGCAAATTTCTCTTTCGTCAATTTTTCCTCATTGATCCATTTTGAAGAACTAGCTTTCACATCCTGCATTAAGCTGGAAATAGATTGTTCTGTTCTAAAACCTACTAGAAGGTGCAAATGATCTGGCATTCCATTGATAATTAGTAATTTGTGACCGTTCTTTCGGATGATGCCTGTTATGTATTGATAAAGCCTTTCTTTCCAATGAGGCTGAATTTGGCCTTGCCTGAATTTTACTGCAAAAATGAAATGCAAATGAATTTGGGTGTAGGTGTTTGGCATATAAATCTATTTACCTAAAGATATTAAAGAACAGAACGATCTGTCGTCCCTACGGGACTTTTTTTGGTTGCTACGGCGCTTTGCGCCTACCGAGCTTTTGCCCCTCTGGGGCTATTCATTTGAAGTGTGGCAGATACCTCACGGTTAAAATTGCGACTGTTAAAAGGGAAATAGAAAAGAAAAGATTGTTTAGTTCCGTAGGGACCCGAGATTGGTTGTTAAGTAGGAAGCAGATAATTACAGCCCCTTAGGGGCGACAGATCAAAAACAATTAATTCTGAAGAAGAGAAAGCATTAGACATGAAATTTTTAAAACACCTCCCACAAACGCCTTTAAGATGCCCGGACCCGCTCAAGGGTTTCAGGATCTTCTACTACCCATAGGTCCCTAAGGGATCTTTTCAATACTTATATGTATCAATCGAAAAATGCTATTTAAGCAAATTCCGATTTGCCTTGTTTTCGCAATTACTGTCCCGTCAGGGACAATATATGGGTAGAAAATCAAATAGAAATTCCCAAACCGTGCCGTAGGTACGGGATGTAAAATATTGGGTAATCAAAATTTAATAACTTTATATTTCAAAATCATCTCCCAAAAGGCCTTTTAAGAAGCCCTCACCCTCTCGATCTTCTCCGGATCCTTAACGGGCACCTGTATAAGAGTTTGGTCCCATACCAGGTTGAAGTTGATAAGCCCTTGTTTTTCTTCAAAGTAAATTGTGAATTGTTCTACTGGATTTTCCAGCTTTCTCACCGGCACCTCTATTGTTAATACATCGTACTCCGGAATCCGGGAGGGGAGTTTGTCGGCGGTAATGCCCCAGGGGTACATTTCAGAATTGAAGATCACCTTCCATGACTCCGGTCCCGGAATGGTCCAGAGCGTATAGGTGCCGGCTGGGAGAGGGGAACCATCAACCAAAATATCTTTAGAGGTGAAAAATGTGGTAGCTTCGTTTGCACCCGTGCGCCAGACTTCATTATACGGAACAAGTCCGCCGAAGATCTCTCTGTCTTTTTTATAGGGGCGGTTATAAAAAATCTCCAGTTCCAGATCTCCGCTGCTGAACTCAACAGTATCTTCGGGACTGAATGATTTTGTATTGTTCTTAAAGATGATGTAAGTGAGCATAATCGCTCCCAAAACAATCAAGAATCCCAAAAAGCTTTTTTTGAAGGTGCTTCGCATACTCTAAGGTAAACAATTTCCAGGCCAACCTTTGAAGGATTAAGGCTTAAGGAGTAATGGATAAGATTAGATTAGATGACAGTAATTTTAAATGACAATGCCCTACCAACGGCCAATGGCTAAAAGCTATTAGCCAATGGCCTTTTCCGTTATAGATTCTTCAGTCGCTCTCGCAGCTCCTTCTGAATGACAAAGGAAGTAAAAATAAAAAAAGCCCCAAAAGGGGCTCACATATATAGATCGTCCGGAGACTACATTGCCTTTAACTTTCGAACTCTCGGCCTGTTGTGAGGGTCAAGAGCTTCCTCTCCCGATTCATATTTCAGGCACTTCTGGATTGCGCTTTCAATAGTTTCTTTTTGCTTTTTCAGAATTTTCAGTATTTCCTTAGGTAAAGCTTTTCCTTCGAGGAGTTCGTTGTAAAGCGCCAGATTTTCCTCGTCTTTTTTTCTGCATTTTTTCAGCAGTTTTAGAGGTCTGGTCTTCACTAAAGCTTTTCTCTCCTCCCTCCAGTCGCGGTCCAGGTTTCCTTTCTGCACCCATTCTTTGGCGGGTTCCACCCCTGCCTGTACCAGCTGTTCAGAGATTTCATAGCTAAAGCGATTTCTGTTTACAGTCTCGTGATTGAAAAATCGCTTCAATTCAACTTGCTGTACATCTTCGCCAGCATTATAATAAATACGTTCTGCTTCAAAACTTTCTGTAAGCAGCCAATTCAACTTCTTAAATTTTGAGTAACGATCTTCCATAGTTAGTGTCTTTATGATTCGAAGATAATTACAGAACCGGATTGCTATCTGCCAACCTATTGTTAATTCGCTGATTTTTAATAGAATATTCAGTAAAATTTAAGAATATGAAAGGTGCCGTTAAGAAAATGGATACATGGAATCTTCCTACAGCGCTACAAACATTTTTTCGAGGACATCTCCCACAAAATAAGCCAGGAAAGCAGCCAAACCTCCCAGCAGGAGGGTCTCTAAAATGCCAATGATGACATTCTTTTCTGTAACTATACTTTTAAGGCTGCCCACTATAGCAAGGGCCACTCCCGTCAAAATGCAGGAATACAGAAAAAGGTCCTGCTGAATGGAAGGTCCTGTTCCCGTTAAAACATAAGAAAGCAAGGGAACCGAACCTACAATAACAAAGCTGAAGAAGGTCATTCCAGCGGTTTTCCAGGGAGCTTTATCGCTTTTGACCATTTCCAGTTCTTCCTTCATCATAGTATCCACCCATACATCTTTATCGGCGGTAATCACCTCCACTACTTGTTCGAGCAATTCTCCCTTAAAGCCTTTAGCAGCATAAATTTCCCGGATTTCCTGAACTTCCTTTTCCCGCAAATTCTCAATTTCCCAGTATTCTACTTGTTTGTGCCGTTCAAAAGTATCTCTTTCGGCTTTTGTAGAAAAGAAATTGCCCACGCTCATAGAAAAGCCGTCGGCAATAAGATTGGCCAGTCCTAAAATGATCACCACCTCGATCCCCAGGCTCGCACCCTCGGCCCCCGCAACAACAGCGAAAGTAGTGATAGCACCGTCGATGCCACCGTAGACGAATTCAACAATATAATCTTTATTGAAAAAGAGGATCTTCTCGCGGGAATGAAGTTTAGCTTCCTTCATTTGGTTGGCTTTGGCAAAAGTTTATTCGGGTCCGTGAGGTTCTCTTCCGGTTTCCATCTCGATCTCCATCTCCACCCTCACATCCTTTTCATATCTTTTCCCCTTGATCTCGTCATGCCGGTGAAAATCGGGTGCCGGGATCTCTAGCTGTACTTTATATTTTCCTTCCTTCGGAATTTTAAAGAAAGCACCGTAGTGGAGTAGGAAAGGATGCCACAGGAGTGGAAAATCGGTCTCAATGATCTGCTTTCCATTTTCATCCAGTACCTTTCCGCGGATCTTTAGTCCCGGAATAAATCTCTTATCCTTTTTATCTCTTACCACAACCTCCAGGTGTGTATTAAAACCTTCTTTTGGAGTTTTCCACTCCAGCTTTCCACCTTCGAGCTGGTAAGTGCCTTCAGCCTCTTCAGAAGCCAGACTAATTATATAATCATCTACCTCTTTTTCGGCGTGGTTGTCGATTTCTTTCATATAATCCAGGGCTGCAGAATATGCTTTGCCCTGGTCTTCGGCCAGCTTGATCTTTTTTTGGTTGTCTTCAATTTTCATTTTCTGAATATCTTAAAGGTTAGTCTCTTTAAGGTAAGAACAAGCTCTTATCTTTGCTGCTAATGCCCTGTTAAAATAGGGGTCCCAAAATGTCATTTTTGAAGCTGATCTTTTTCTAAAGTTCCGCCCTAAGTTTAGGTTCAGGGTTAAGAACAAGAGCACTGTCCTGTCAAAAATGTCTTTTCTTCGGAAGATTTTTGGAGGATCCCTCCGGTCCTTATCTGTAGGGAGTAGTTCCTTTTACCTGATGTGGATTCGGCACCTTCCGCCTAAGGATGAGAGCTGCAATGGCTGCCGTGATCAAGCCTGTTATTGCTGCCCAGACCATACTTTGCATGATGTAATTTTTTGTGCTGAAATAAGTTTCTGCTTCCTCCCGACTCATTTCTCCCGCTTCTACTGAATAATCGGTGATATTCCTGAAATAATCCGGAGTGATTATTTCACTTATAAGAAGCTGTACGAAAGGAGAGAGGATGACGATCCCCAAAGTCAATATTGCTCCTGACTTAAATCCTTCCTGCCAGCTCATAAAGCCGTTATGAAAATTTTTTCTCTTGTCATAAAGTGCCAGAAGGTAAATTCCAATTGCTACTATAGCAAAAAAGCTGGTATAGAAAGCATGATCTGCAATGTACTCGTCGTGTAGGCCAAAGAATTTCTCTCCCACCATCCAAAGGATCATAGCGACAGAAAAGATGATGGCCCATTTGATCTCGATGCGATATTTGCTCATGTCATGAAGGTTAGTTGTTTAAAAATACGAAAAAAAGGATCTTTTCCGGGTCGTCAACCTAAACTTGTTTCAGGTTCTTTATTATGAAAGATCGATTTAATGAGATGAATAAATTCAGCATGACGAAGGTTGCGGAAGTCAACCTGTCTTGAAGCTTCGGGAGTTTCAGGTGCTACTTTACCCTGACTGAATTAAGTAGATGCAGAAATAAATTCAGCATGACACGTCACTTCTTTTAAATAGAAAAAGCCTGAAAAACATTTTTGCTTTTCAGGCTTTTTCAAAGTTATTCGTTAATAGTTATTAGTTATTGGGCTTTACTAACCATTAACTGTTCACATTTCACTACTCATCAACAAGCACCCAATCTCCTTTGTCGAGTAGCGGAATGGCTTGTTTGAACTTCATGCTCTTGTTCTCTCCGGTCATTACGTTCTTGATCGTGACTTTATCATTACGACCTATTTTTGGGCGTTCCCTGGTAATGGTTTCGGTCACCTGTGGACGACGCTGCTGAGTCTGGCCTGCGGCCCTGCTCTGTGCAGCCCTCTCATCCATATTCGGGATCTCTTCTTTTGAAGTCTCAATGTCCTCTCTTTTCCTGGTCTGTCTCGCCTCCCGGATCTGTGCCGGATTTGGAGCAGGAAGTTCTCCCTTAAACAGGAATGAAATTACATCTTTATTTACCTGGTCAAGCATCACCTTGAAGAGTTCAAAAGCTTCGAACTTGTAGATCAACAGTGGATCTTTCTGCTCGTGTACTGCAAGCTGAACGCTCTGCTTTAATTCGTCCATCTTTCTGAGGTGGGTTTTCCACGCATCGTCAATAATGGCCAAACTAATATTCTTTTCAAAGTCGGTGATCAACTGTTTTCCTTCAGACTCGTAAGCTTTTTCAAGATTCGTGACCACTTGAAGTGTCTTTACTCCATCAGTAAATGGTACAGCAATTCTTTCAAAGCTGTTGCCTTTATCCTCCCAAACCTGCTTGATCACAGGATAGGCAGCCTCGGCATTGTGCTTCATCTTCTCACGATAATGCTCATAAGCAGCTTTATAGATCACCTGCGCGATCTTCTGGAAGTCCATTTTATCAAATTCCTCTTCAGTAATAGGAGAACTCATGGAGAAATAACGGATCAACTCGAACTCAAAGTTCTTGAAGTCGCTCGCCAGCTTATTAGTTTCCGCAATACCTTCCGAAGTATCATAGATCATATTGGCAATATCCACTCTCAATCTATCCCCAAACAAGGCGTGGTAGCGGCGTTTATAAACCACCTCACGCTGGGCATTCATCACATCGTCATATTCCAATAGTCGCTTACGAACCCCAAAGTTGTTCTCTTCCACTTTCTTCTGAGCGCGCTCAATGGATTTTGAGATCATGGAATGCTGGATCACTTCTCCTTCTTCCAGACCCATACGGTCCATTAGTTTCGCGATCTTTTCTGAACCAAAGAGACGCATCAGGTTATCTTCAAGAGACACGTAGAACTGGGAACTACCGGGATCTCCCTGTCGTCCTGCACGACCTCTAAGCTGCCTGTCCACACGTCTTGAATCGTGACGCTCGGTACCTACAATGGCAAGACCGCCCGCATCTTTTACCTCTTTGGACAGCTTAATATCTGTACCACGACCCGCCATGTTGGTGGCAATGGTCACAACGCCCGAGTTACCTGCTTCGGCAACAATGTCGGCCTCTTTCTTGTGCAGTTTCGCATTAAGTACGTTGTGAGGCACATTCCGCAGCTTAAGCATACGGCTAAGCAATTCTGAAATTTCTACGGAAGTAGTACCTATAAGCACAGGTCTACCCGCTCTGGAAAGTTCGGTCACATGCTCGATCACTGCATTATATTTCTCACGCTTGGTCTTGTAGACCAGGTCTTCTTTATCTTTTCTGGCAATAGGACGGTTTGTCGGAATTTCCACCACATCAAGTTTGTAGATCTCCCAGAACTCCCCGGCTTCGGTTACAGCAGTACCGGTCATCCCGGAAAGTTTGCTGTACATCCTAAAGTAGTTCTGAAGCGTCACCGTAGCAAAGGTTTGCGTGGCATCCTCGATCTTCACATTTTCCTTAGCTTCGATCGCCTGGTGGAGCCCGTCACTGTAACGACGTCCTTCCATGATACGGCCGGTTTGCTCATCAACGATCTTCACTTTGTTATCCATCACCACATATTCGGTATCTTTCTCGAACAGGGTGTACGCCTTCAACAGCTGACGCATAGTGTGGATACGCTCACTCTTCACGCTGTAATCACGGAAAAGCTCTTCTTTCTTTTCAGCTTCTTCTTCTTTGGAAAGACCTTCTTTTTCGATCTTGGCGATCTCCATCCCGATCTCGGGCATTACAAAGAAATCAGGATCATCTTTCCCAGAAAGGAATTCAATTCCCTTATCGGTAAGATCGATCTGGTTGTTTTTTTCCTCGATAACAAAATATAATTCGGCATCAACCGTAGGCATTTCCCGGTTGTTATCGGCCATATATTTATTTTCGGTCTTTTGTAAAAGGGCTTTTATACCTTCCTCACTCAAAAATTTAATAAGAGCTTTATTCTTCGGAAGTCCGCGGTAAACGCGCAGTAATTGCAATCCGCCTTCTTCAGTATTTCCTGAAGCAATAAGCTTTTTAGCTTCAGCAAGAACCCCGGTAAGATATTTTCTCTGTACCTCAACGATGTTGGCAATAGCGGGCTTCAGCTGGTCAAATTCATGTACATCTCCCTTCGGAATGGGCCCCGAAATGATCAAAGGTGTTCTCGCATCATCGATAAGTACCGAATCCACCTCATCTACAATAGCGTAGTTGTGTGGACGCTGAACCAGATCATCGGGTGAATGCGACATGTTATCCCGCAGGTAATCAAATCCAAATTCGTTGTTGGTTCCGTAGGTGATATCAGCATTATAGGCTTTTCTCCGTGCTGCGGAATTCGGCCTGTGGTAATCTATACAATCCACACTTAATCCATGGAACTGGAAAAGCGGAGCCATCCACGCGCTGTCACGCTTGGCCAGGTAATCATTCACAGTAACCAGGTGGACCCCATTGCCGGTAAGGGCGTTGAGGTACATGGGAAGCGTAGCCACAAGAGTTTTACCTTCCCCTGTCTGCATCTCTGCAATTTTTCCCTGGTGCATGGCAACCCCACCAATTAGCTGTACATCGTAGTGCACCATATCCCAGGTGACAGGTTTACCTGCAGCATCCCAGGAGTTCTTCCAGATCGCGTGATCGCCATCGAGGGTCACGTAATCTTTTTCGGCAGAAAGCTCACGGTCGTAAGCTGAGGCCGTCACTTTTAATTCGGTATTTTCTTTAAAACGCTTGGCTGTTTCCTTAACGGTAGCAAATGCTTCCGGCAGGATCTCATTTAAAACACCTTCAGAAATTTCGTAGGACTTTTCTTTTAAAGCGTCTATTTCGGCGTAGATATCTTCTTTTCGGGTAATGTCTTCAGAGGCATCGGCTTCAGCATTCAAAGTCTCCATCTGCTCATTCACTTCCTTAATGGCCTCGTGTAATCTGGTCTTAAAAGAAAGGGTTTTTGCTCGCAGCTCGTCAAGAGAAAGAGCTTCAAATTCCTTTTCGAGAGCGAGGATCTTATTGACTATAGGCTGAATCTCCTTAATGTCCTTCTTAGACTTGTCGCCGACAAAAACTTTCAATACGGTATCTAAAAAACTCATATGTTTTTGTGGATTTTAATATGTCAAAGTTAAGCAAAAAAAAAGCCTCAAATCTGAGACTTTTTTCTGCGTTATTGTGGTGTGCGTTTAATATTCATCTTCATTCCAGAGGTAGTCCTCATCTGTAGGGTAATCTGGCCAGATCTCCTCTATTGAATCATAGGAATCTCCTTCATCCTCAATTGCCTGCAGGTTTTCAACAACCTCCAGGGGAGCACCCGTCCTGATGGCGTAATCAATTAACTCATCTTTTGTGGCGGGCCATGGCGCATCACTTAAATAGGATGCTAATTCTAATGTCCAATACATCGGTTAATCGGTTTAAATTTTTGCAAAAATAATTTTTTTGACGAGATAGTCAAGAAAAAAATCATGTTTTTATCATTAATTTAAAGAACGTGTTTCTTACACTGTAATTCCCTTTAAACTAAAGGTTTTAGGTGATAAGATGGCTAAAATTCCTCAGGATTCCTTTTGCGGGATCCACTGGATTTCCTTTGCCTGTAGGTCATGAGTCAACTTTCGTGCCAGCACAAAAAGATAGTCACTTAGGCGGTTGAGGTACTGTAAAACCTGTTCTTCAAAGGGTTCAATTTCATACAGGGCCGTAGCCAAACGCTCGGCTCTACGGCATACACAGCGGGCTACGTGACAAACTGACACGGCTTGATGCCCCCCCGGAAGCACAAAATGTGTCATAGGCGGTAATTTCTCGTTCATCGCATCCATTTCCTGCTCCAGGAGTTCGATATCACTTTTCGAGATCTGTGGGATCTCAAGTCTCTTTTTTCCACTTTTAAGAACAGCTTTTTCAGGATCTGTGGCTAAAGTAGAGCCTATTGTGAATAGCCGGTCCTGGATCTTTATGATAATATTATGAGTGTGCTCATCCACCTTTTGATCGCGTAATAATCCGAGGTTAGAATTAAGCTCGTCGACTGTGCCGTAGCTTTCAATGCGTATATGATGTTTAGGAACTCTGGTGCCGCCAAATAATGCGGTTGTGCCTTTGTCTCCTGTCTTCGTGTAAATCTTCATGTTCAGCGTTTTAATTTCCTCTGCGGGAGGGTGCCTAAAATAGGAAAATTCTGGTGTTTTCACGTCGTGATTTCCGGGTAAAAAAGTTGGAGGTCTCAAGTTGAAGGTCATTCGGGTTGCGCATTGCGAGTTACGGGTTACGAGATGCGGGTTGAAAATATTGTTGCCGGTTACCGGGTGCCCGTCTAATGTTAAAATACTTTTTTTAAGATTCACTATTATTGATTTTACTGCCGACCATTCCCTGTGCACTGCCTACTGGTTTGCCTGTTGCCTGTCCTCCGAAGCTTTAGCAAAGGAGGGTCTGTTGTTTATTCCCGCCGGGTGGCTTATTCTAACCAACTGCCAACTAATGACTGCGCACTGCCAACTGATTAATGCAGTTAATCAGCAAATAATATGAATCTTATTTACATTAAACCATACGGGAAGCGCTTTCCCAATGAGGTGTCAAAAATGTCATTTTTGAAAGGTGTTCTTCAGAATGTTTTTAATAGTATTTGTAGAGATCTGAAATTGCCTCAACAGGATAAGGTCACTCAAAGTTGACTTGCGGAGTATTTTCCTGCTTATTCCTTTTGAATTTTTTCTTGATCTTATCGCTTAAGGAACGGCGCCATTCCAACTCTTTCTTTCGCCTTTTAATGCTTCGCAGCCAGTAGAAAAAAGATACACCGACACAAAAAAGAGCCAGGTATAAAAAGATCTCATTTGTCAAAAATTCCATCATGGTGCCAGAATTTGATGTAGTTAATTTACCAAAAAATCCTGATAATCTGAAAGTTGCGCTGTGTTAAAAACAGACTAAAATTTTATCTGTTCTTCTTTTTTCTTTCACTGTAGCGGTTCCTGAAGCTTCTGTTCTTTTTATTTTCCCGGTTCTTCTTCGACTGATTCCTGTTCCAAAGAAAAAAAGCTAAAAAGACTACAATGAGAACTATATAAAGTAGCGTATCGCTGTCGAGGTAAGACATTTCTATGAGTTCGGAGTTAAAGTTAAGAGTTAAGAGTTAGGAGTTAGGAGTTCTGTTGGATTTGTTGACTTTTATCTTTCCGTTAGGATTAACTAAAATATAAAATTCAAACGGTAGAATCCCCTGGTTCCTTCTCGTGTTGCAGTGAAATCTCTATTACTAATCACTAATCCCTAATCACTTCTGACCACCGACCATTGGTTATTGCTCACTATGCGACAGCAATTTTGTGCGTTCGTCACTTTCCACCATTCCGTCGCGAAGGCGGATGATGCGGTGGGCGTGTCGGGCAATATCCTCTTCGTGGGTTACCAGGATCACAGTATTTCCTGAAGCATGAATTTCATCGAAGAGGTTCATGATCTCTACAGAAGTTTTGGAGTCCAAATTCCCCGTAGGCTCATCAGCAAGAATGATGGATGGATTGTTAACTAAAGCTCTACCAACAGCAACTCTTTGCCTTTGACCTCCTGAAAGCTGATTTGGTTTATGGTCCATTCTGTCGGCCAGGCCTACATCGGCAAGTACTTTTTCTGCGCGTTCTTTCCGCTGGGCCTTTGAGGCTCCGGCATAGATCATGGGTAAGGCAACATTTTCCAGTGCAGTAGTACGAGGCAAGAGATTGAAAGTTTGAAAAACAAAGCCTATTTCTTTGTTTCGGATCTCGGCCAGTTCATTGTCACTCATTTGACTAACATCCTTTCCGTTGAGAACATATTGTCCCGAGGTGGGGGTGTCAAGGCATCCCAGGATGTTCATCAAAGTTGATTTTCCCGAACCCGATGGTCCCATAAAGGCCACATATTCTCCTTTTTCAATATCGAGATCTATCCCTTTTAAAACTTTTACCACTTCCTGTCCCAGGTAAAAATCCCTGGTAATTTGCCTGATCTTGATTACGCTGCTCATAAAAATCTGAATTCATAGAGTTAGACGCAAGGTAGGGGAGTTTGTTACAATCTGTTCAATTATCAATTAGCAATAATCAATTAACAGGAAATAAAACTTCTAATTACAAGCACTAAATTCTAAGCACCAAATAACAAGCACCAAATAACAAGCACCAAATTCTGATTTAGATGACATAGAATTCCTGCAATCCCTTTTTTGAACTGTCGTTGCGAGGGAGGGGACAACCCGACTGCGGCAATCCCTTAATGTAGCAGAAATAGGAAATGGAGGAAAGAATGACGTGAAGAATTCTCGAAGTAGGAGATTGTTTCAATCGCCGGTCCTGGCTCTTTCGCAAAGACGGAAGAAAACAGGTTTATTTTTTTGACCCCTAAATCCCCTAAAGGGGACTTTAACCCTAGCTCCGGAGGAGCGAAATATTTATAGATGAAATAACGGAAGATACCAAGAGCTCCGGCGGAGCGGCATATTGTCGGTATATAGTCCGGACTAAGAGGTAAGAGTTGGAACAAGCACTCAAGCATGAACAGATCATTGTTGTGCTTCTTTGCCTCTCCCGATAGCTATCGCGACTAGAGGAGGAAGCGCAAAAAATATAAGCTAAAGGCAAATAGCTAGTTAGCCACCAGCTTTTTTAAAACCCACTGCCTACTAATTACTGCGCACTGCCTACTGAATCACACCCGAATCACAAAATGCTCCTTCTCCTGTTCTCTTCTGAAAAACACCAGCCCCCATTGGAAAGTGTCTATTGTCACCCTTACTTTCGGATGTGCTTTTATTTCTTCCCAGGTTTCCTCCATTCCTGCCGACCAGTGGATGTCATCAAAGATCATGACGGAGTCGTTGTGAACTGCCTGAAGCAACTGCTCAAAATATTCTAAAGTAGCTTCTTTTTGATGATTGCCGTCGATGTAGATGAGGTCGTAGTTCGTAGTTCGTAGTTCGGAGTTCGTAGTTCGTAGTTCGGAGTTGCCGGTTTTCGGTTGTTTTTTTTGGGAATTTGGAATTTGGAATTTGGGGTTTGTTTCCTCTGTCCACTGCCCACTGTCCTCTAAATATTTCTCAAATTTCCCAACCTTCAGCTGAATATCTTTTAACCCAAATTCTTCAAGTTTCTCCCTTGCTATCGCAGCTGTTTCAGGACAGCCTTCAATTGTTGTTATCTTCACCTTGTTTCCTGCGGCCATTGCTGCAGTTCCCATTCCAAGGTGGGTGCCCAGTTCTAAAGCCTGATCTATTTCGAGATAACTTACCAGCCGATTAAGGAGTCGGGCGCGATTTGGGGAAATGCCGGCCTTTTTTACCATTTTTGAAACCTCTCGTTCATCTGACTTGAAAATTCGGCTCCCGGCACCAAAGTCGGTGATGCGAATTTTTCTCTTGTCCTTCAGTAAAGATCTTCGGTATTGCTTCAGAATAGAATAAGAGGGATATTTATTTCTGTCGTAAAAGCATTTGGTCACCAGGTTATAAACAAACGGCGAATGCACCCCATGTTGGTTTGTGGAGCGGAGGAGGAACTTTATGTAAGCGAGAAGGATGTACATGTTTATTCAACCCTTTCAGGGTTCCA
The DNA here is from genome assembly GCF_054482715.1 of Salinimicrobium sp. CAU 1759. NCBI lineage: Bacteria > Pseudomonadati > Bacteroidota > Flavobacteriia > Flavobacteriales > Flavobacteriaceae > Salinimicrobium > Salinimicrobium sp. CAU 1759. The sequence goes on from NZ_JBTLRK010000001.1 coordinate 1,475,184, forward strand.
AACCTTGAAAGGGTTCGCTGTTGGTTCTATATTGATGACAGTATTTAAAATTTTCAAGATCTTCAAACAGATTGACCACTTCCTTTTTTACTAACATGTTTTCTTCTCTAGTAAAGAATTCTCTGTAAGACGTCCACGGGTAAGATTCAATTGTTGAGGTGACTTTGTGATGGACAGGATTATTGTGAATGTAAAGGATCAATTTTCTCAGATAATCTTCGGAATCAATCTTTTTTCTCTCAAAAGGCTTCTCCATTAAACTTCCCGTTCTATGGTATTTCTTGTTAATCGCTTGAGTATATGCGTTAAATAGGTGACTGAATTGACGTGAAGGATCAACACTAGAAACTTCAGATCGTGTAGAATATTTAAGGTCAGATTTGTTTATTTCAACCTCTTCTTTTAAATAAACCAGAAAATGAAAATGATTACGCATGAGGCACCAGGCGAGAGTATTAGAGACAGGAGAAATATATTTCTGATAAAGTCGAAGGAAATAAGAGTAATTAGCATCTTCAAAGAAGATTTTCTCACCATTATTACCTCGATTGTAGATGTGGTAATAATTTCCAGGCTCTAAAATTTCAATTTTCATCTGGCTAATAATTTAATCCTGTAACATTCGCCTCCAATCAACCCTTTCAGGGTTCCAAACCCTGAAAGGGTTCTACCAACGACGCGAGAGGGTTCTTCAAACCTGAAAGGGTTCTGTTTTATTCCACTTTAGAGCCCAACTCAAACCACCTCTCTGTTTTTTGCTCGATCTCAGCCTCGATCCTGCTCAATTCCTTTGAAGTTTTTTCAATTTCTTCCGGATTTAGTTCCTGTAGGAACTTTTTCTGAACTTCCTCTTTTTTCTTCTCCAGGTTGTGGATCTCCTTCTCCAGCTTGTTGTATTCCTTCTGCTCGTTATAGGTGAGTCCGACGGAGGTGTTGCTTTCTTTTTTCCAGGACTTCTTGTCGGTTGAAGCTTCAGGTTTTTCAGCAGGTTCGGAAACAGCACTGGCTTCATATTCACGGTAATCGGTGTAGTTTCCGGGGAAATCTTCGATCTCTGCCCCACCTTTGTAGACGAACAGGTGGTCGACGATCTTATCCATGAAATACCTGTCGTGAGATACTACTACGAGACAACCGGGAAAGTCAAGCAGGAAATTTTCAAGCACGTTCAGGGTTACAATGTCGAGATCGTTTGTCGGCTCATCCAGGATAAGGAAGTTCGGATTCTGGATGAGAACCGTACATAAATAAAGTCTTTTCTTTTCCCCTCCGCTCAATTTTTCCACAAAATCATATTGCTTCTTACGATCGAAAAGAAATCGTTCTAAAAGTTGCTGAGCGGAGATCTGCCGACCCTTCTTCAGCGGAATATAATCCCCAAACTCCCTGATCACATCGATAACCTTTTGACCTTCTTTTACTTCAATTCCGCGCTGAGTATAATAACCGAATTTAATGGTCTCTCCAATAGTGATCTTACCTGAGTCTGGTTGTAGTCCACCGGTAAGGATGTTCAAAAAGGTGGATTTTCCGGTTCCATTTTTTCCGATAATCCCAATGCGATCCCCCGGCTGAAAGTTATAGTCGAATTTATCGAGCAAGGTCAGATCTCCAAAGCTTTTGGAAACATTGTGGAACTCCACGATCTTATTTCCTAGTCGCTCCATATTGATCTCCAGCTGTACCTCATGGTCATTCCTACGTTTGGAGGCACGATCCTTTATTTCGAAAAAATCATCTATACGGGATTTAGATTTGGTGGTCCGTGCTTTTGGTTGCCGGCGCATCCAGTCTAGTTCTTTCTTGAAAAGCTGTTTGGCTTTATCTGTATTTGTCTGCTCTAAAGCAATACGTTCATCCTTTTTACTGAGGTAATAGGAGTAATTTCCTTTGTAGGTGTAGAGATTTCCGTCTTCTAGCTCGACGATCTCATTACACACCCGCTCCAGGAAATACCTGTCGTGAGTTACCATGAAAATGGTAAAGTTCTCCTTGCGGAAGAATTCCTCCAGCCACTCGATCATGTCAAGGTCCAGGTGGTTGGTAGGCTCATCCATAATGATGAGGTCGGGTTTATTCAGGATCATGGAAGCCAGAGCGAGTCGTTTCTTTTGTCCGCCGCTAAGGCTGCCCACCATTGCATGCAGGTCTTCCAGTTTCAGTTTGAAGAGGATCTGCTTATAGGTGGTCTCGAAATCCCAGGCCTGGTGCGCGTCCATTTGTTCAAAAGCCTTCTGATAAGCATCGGCATCTTCAGGATTTTCTAACGCCCTTTCATAACGCTCGATTACTTTCAGGATCTCATTATCTGAAGCAAAGATGGTTTGTTCTACCGTCAGCTTCGGGTCCAGGTTCGGTTCCTGCGGAAGAAAGGCAACAGTGATGTCCTTGCGGTAAACGACATTCCCCGCGTCGGGAGTATCGGCACCGGAAAGGATGTGGAGTAAAGAAGTCTTTCCGGTTCCGTTTTTGGCAACAAAACCAACCTTATCTCCTTCATTGATCCCAAAAGAAAGATTCGAGAACAGCTCCCGTTCCCCGTAAGCCTTAGCTACATTTTCAACAGATAAATAATTCACGCAGTTATTTTTGGCAAAAGTAGGTATTTCAATGATCAATTAACAATGAACAATTAGCAGGAGAAAATTCCAAGCACCAAGCACCAAATTCCAAATTTCTTTTACCTGAAACATTGTTTAAAAGAGTCCCTTCCTTCGGAGGGAGCCTGTCCCGAACTTGTTGCGGGATGGCCGCAGGACGGGGTGGGGAATTTCCTGCTCATCCCACACCCCGCCCATCCCGAAGGGAGAGGAGCTATTTGATAATTCACTCCCTCTCCTTTGGAGAGGGTCGGGGAGAGGATGAGGTGCCAACATCAGCTCCGGAGGAGGGCAATATTTCTTGATAAAAAGAAAATACAGACATAAGCTCCAGCGGAGCGTTATTTATTTAAAAAAAGGTCTGCAATATTGAGTTGACAGGTCTAAATAATTACTACAGAGTAAGATAATTACTTTTCCCGAATTCCAACGGATGTTATATCTTAGTGCGGAGGATAAGAAAAAAGTCATGGCTATACCGGTAAAAATATCACTAGAACAACTGGCGGAATCACTAAATAATTTATCAGTTTCTGAAAGAAAAAAGATAAAATCTCTATTGAATAATCAATGGTTTGAAAAAGAGGACGTGAATGAAAAAATCCTGGAATTACTGAAAAAGAGCTCAGAGCAGCATAGAAAGGGAGAAACACGGCCTTCAGAGGATATCCTTCGTGAGTCTAAAGAAAAGTATGGGTTGTGATAATTATCTGGTCACATCTTGCCGAAAAAAGCTATTATAATAATCTTCAACATTTAAATGAAAATTGGCCCCGGAAAGTTGTGCAGGATTTTATTCTGAAAGTTGAAAAAGTACTTAACATAATTTCTACTAATCCGGAAATCTTTAGATGGTGGAATGATGAAGAAAAGTACAAAATCGGTTATATCACCTCTCATATTTCTTTTTTCTACAGTTTTGATCAAGAGAAAATATTAGTTCACCTATTTTGGGACAAACGGCAGGACCCGAACAAACTAAACGATCTTTTGAAATATTCACTTTAGTCTTTAAGAGAGATTGGGAAGTTTTCAGATGGCCACAGGTGGGGTGGGGATTTGTAGAAGATCAACTCGCAACCCCGGAACCCGCAACTCGTCCGAAACCTGCAACCTATAACATGCAACATTTTTAACCTTATATTTGTTTTTAGCTAATTAACTTTTGTAATAGTATCGAAACAAAAACTTCACAAAAAATAGCCTTAATCACCGGCATCACCGGGCAGGATGGGGCTTATTTAGCAGAACTTCTCCTGGAAAAGGGATATGTGGTTCACGGGATCAAGAGAAGGTCCAGTCTTTTTAATACAGAAAGGGTGGATCATCTGTATCAGGATCCTCATGAGGAGGATATCCGGTTTAAGCTGCATTACGGGGATCTGACTGATTCAATGAATCTCACGCGGATCATTCAGGAGGTACAGCCCGATGAGATCTACAACCTCGGGGCCATGTCCCATGTGAAGGTGAGTTTTGACACACCTGAGTATACGGCCAATGTTGACGGACTCGGAACTCTACGAATTCTCGAAGCTGTAAGGTTGCTTGGATTGACAGAAAAAACAAAAATTTATCAGGCTTCAACTTCAGAATTGTACGGTTTGGTCCAGCAAGTACCGCAGACAGAGAAAACTCCATTCTATCCGCGTAGTCCTTATGGAGTGGCGAAACTTTACGCTTACTGGATCACAGTAAATTATCGGGAAGCGTATGATATGTTCGCCTGTAACGGAATTCTGTTCAACCACGAATCTCCTTTGCGGGGAGAGACCTTTGTAACCCGAAAAATTACCAGGGCCGTGGCGCGAATAGCAATGGGGATGCAGGAGAAATTTTTCCTGGGAAACCTGGATGCGCAAAGGGATTGGGGACACGCAAAAGATTATGTGGAAGCCATGTGGTTGATGCTGCAGCAGGATAAGCCGGATGACTACGTGATCGCCACCGGAAAAACTACTTCAGTAAGAGAGCTGGTGCAAATGGCTTTCAATTGTGTCGGAATAGAACTTCAATTCACAGGTGAAGGGGAGCAGGAGAAAGCAAAAGTGGTGAAATGTGCTAATGCTGATTTTCAGGTGCCTGCCGGTACGACAGTGCTTCAGGTGGATCCAAAGTATCATCGGCCAACAGAGGTGGATCTGTTAATTGGTGATGCTTCCAAATGTAAAGACAGACTGGGGTGGGAGCCAAAACACAGTCTGCAAGACCTGGTAGAGGAAATGATGGCAGCCGATGTAGAGCTTTTCCGCAGGGAAAAATACCTGAGAGAAGGCGGGCATAGGACGCTGGACTACAGGGGAGAGTGAGAAAGACTCCAGAGCCAAGAGACTAGAGCCAAGACTTTAAAATCACGAGTACTCAGTCTTCAGTGTTCAGAAAAGTTTGCAGTTTGAAACCTGTGGATCCTCTGAGCCAACGGCTAAAGGCTAACAGCCAATGGTTTTTTCTTAATGAGCTGAAACTTAAATAAGCAGTACTATTGAAGTGGAAAAGAATTCAAAAATATATGTAGCCGGGCATACGGGAATGGTGGGTTCGGCATTGGTGAGGAAGCTTCAGGAAGAGGGCTTCAAAAATCTTATTTTTCGCACCTCTTCTCAGCTGGATCTTACCAAACAGCAGGCCGTAAAAACTTTTTTTGAAGAGGAAAGACCCGATTATGTTTTTCTGGCTGCTGCAAAAGTAGGGGGTATCATGGCGAATAATACTTATAGAGGGCAGTTCCTGTACGAAAACCTCATGATCCAGAACAATGTGATCCATCAGAGCTATGTCCATGGTGTCAAGAAGTTGCTTTTTCTGGCTTCTTCCTGTATTTATCCAAAGATGTCCCCGCAGCCCATTAAAGAGGAATACCTGCTCAGCGGTAAGTTGGAAACTACGAATGAACCTTATGCCATAGCCAAGATCGCCGGACTCAAAATGTGCGAGAATTATAATCTGCAGTACGGCTGTGACTTTATATCGGTAATGCCTACCAATCTTTACGGACCCAACGATAATTATGATCCTGAAACAGCTCATGTCCTGCCGGCATTGCTGCGAAAATTTCATGAAGCAAAAGAGGAAAATAAACCCTCAGTAGAAGTATGGGGTACAGGAGCTCCAAAAAGGGAATTTTTACATGTTGATGATCTGGCTGAAGCTTGCCTGCACCTCATGCAAACCTATAGAGGGAATGTCAGTGTCAACATAGGTACAGGAGAAGACATTTCAATAAAGGAACTCGCGAAAATGATCAAATCCATCACCGGCTATGCAGGCAATATCGCCTTGGATACCTCCAAACCCGATGGTACGCCACGAAAACTGTTGGATGTATCTCTTGTTCATAGTTTAGATTGGAAGCACTCTATTAATTTGGAGGAAGGGATAAGGAGAGTTTATGAGGAGAAATTTTTGTAAAGTGAACCAAGAACCAAGAACCAAGAGTCAAGATTTTGTCTGATAAAATAACTCCTTTCAATAAGCAGTTCGCAGTTAGGAGTGGCAGCATTTGAGAACCAGGAACCAATACATTTTTTTAAATAAATTTATTCGGAACCAGGATTTTCATTTTAAGAGTCCCCTCCCTCGGAGGGAGCCTGTCCCGAATTTATTTGGGGATGGCCGCAGGACGACGGGGTGGGGATTTGTAGGAGCGCAACCCGAAACCCGCAACGAAAATGACCTTGAACTTTAGACCTTGAACTAGACAGGCAATCCGAAACCCTTCGGAACCTGCAACACTACAGTCCAACAGCAACAAGCCAATAGCTTACTCCAGAAAAAACGAATTTCTGACCACTGACCACTAATCACTACGGAAAACTGCCTACTAACTACTGCCCACTGCCTACTAAGTCTCCTAAGTTCTCGCTTAACAAAATAATTTTCTATCTTCCCCGTTAGATAAAAGCAAATTAATTGGAGGTATTTAGAAATTTCCTTTTTATTTGTATACCAATTGAAGCACAACCAAATCTTATGAAAAAATATCTGTTAGGCCTGCTATTCATTTTTGCTGCTACTGCTACCGGTTTTTCCCAAACTACTTTCGAATATGGCCTCAAAGGCGGAATAAATTATTCCATGGGGGGAGAGATCCAGGGAAATAACTCTACCCTAAACTATTGGGATGGAATTGCAGAAGGTGAGGGAGCCATAGGTTTTCACGGAGGAATTTTCGGGCAGGTAAATTTTGGTAAGTTCTTTATTCGACCGGAAGTAGTCTATAGTTCACTTACCCAGGAATTCGCGATTCCAAAAAGGGAGGCGAACACAGAATTTAATGTTCAGACCTTCACCATTCCTTTAATGGTGGGATATAACATTTGGGGTCCGCTGGATGTTTATGCAGGTCCTGTTTACTCCAATATTCTCGATGCCCAAATTCCTGATGAAGAACTCCGAGATGTTATCGTAGTCCAGAATACGCCTATAAATGCACAGGTTGGAGCTAAAGTAGAAATTGGGCGTTTCGGATTGGATGTGCGATATGAGCATTCCTTGTCTGACGCGGAAAGACAGGAAATTGATTTTGTAAATAGCGAATATGGGGGTAACCAAGGCGGAGCTAACAGGGGTTGGTTCAATGATGCCCGTCTTAATCAGGTCATAGTCAGTCTTATCTTTAAAATTGGTGGTCCCGGACTGAATGAAAGGAGACGTAGAGCCTGTTACTAATTCAGTGGGCAGTGCGCAGGCTTTAGTTGGCAGTTTCTTTGAGAGCCAAGAAACAAGAATCAAGAGTCAAAACATTTTTCAAGCAGGTTTATCTCATAGGCAGTTTTTCTTTCAATAGTCCCCTCCACCGGAGGGAGCCTGTCCCGAAATTGTTTCGGGATGGCCGTAGGACGGGGTGGGATGTCGTAACCGGCAACCGGCAACATTCTCCCAGCTGAGTAGAATAAAATAACAGGATGAGATTCCTCCTTGCCTGCCTGCCGGCAGGCAGGCTTCGTCGGAATGACAAAATTATAACCCGCAACTCGTAACTCGCAATCTTATTTTCCTGCAACCTGCAACCTGCAACCTGCAATCTGCAACCGGTAACCTGCAAAATTCTTTTTCAACAACCGGTCATTATCGAATTTTTAAATCTGATTTCGTACTTCCCACTTCTAAAGTCGTCCTTGGATTTAACTTCATTTAACAAACTAGTACTTCAATTATTTTATTATTAACATTCAAAGGTTATATTTGTCTGTACCTATTAGTCCCAAATGAGTATCAGGCAATTAATTGTTGTTGTTAATATTTTGATTTTTGTTTCTTCCTGTGTCCCCACCAAAAGGTTGATGTATCTACAGGAAGACGGTACGGCTACAGATAGTGTAATTTCAGTGGAAAGAATACAAAAGCCGTACAGAATTCAGGTGAATGACCTGCTGAGCATCAGAGTAAAAGCAATAGACCAGGATGCAGTTGGGATGTTCAATCCTATAGGCGATGAAAATCCCAATGCTACAGGTGAGGAGAGGCTTTATTACGATGGCTTTCTAGTGGATGCACATGGGAATATTCGCGTTCCCACCTTAGGAGAAGTGAATGTTCTTGGGTATACAGTGGAGGAAGTTAGGGAGAAGATTGAAAAAGCCCTTTTAGAAGACTATTTTAAGGAGCAGGCTAATATTTTTGTAACTGTGAAACTGGCGGGGATAAGATATACTACGATTGGAGAAATAGGTTCAGGGAGTCAGGTGATCTATAAGGAGCAGGTGACGATCATGGAAGCTATTGCCAATGCAGGAGATATTAGTGAATTTGGAGACAGGACAGATGTGGTGATCGTTAGACAGTACCCGGGAGGGGAGAAGCGGCATCATATTGACCTCACCACAATTGATGCGATACGGTCGCCTTACTATTACATTCAGCCTAATGATCTGATCATAGTAAATCCACTTCCGCAGAAAGCATTGGGATTGGGAACTACGGGATTGGAAGCTTTTCGTACTGTAACTACGATTTTAGCGTTCTTGACGTCAACGATATTATTAATTACCAGGTGATGTATGGCACATGAAGATGATCACATAAGCGACGTAGGATCGACCTTTGACTTTAAAGGATTCGTTCTAAAAGTCTTTAGTTACTGGCAGCTTATCCTGGTCTCCATAGCTATAAGCGTGGGGGTTGCATATTATAACAATGTCAGGAAACTCCCGGTCTACAGGTTGGGGAACTCTATCTCAATAAAAGACGATCAAAATCCCTTTTTTACCAGTAATACCAGTCTCACCTTTAACTGGGGAGGAACTTCAGATAAGGTGAATACTGCGATGACCATTCTTAACTCCCGTTCGCATAATGAGGAGGTAGTGGAGCGGCTTCAGTATTATATAGGCTATCAACAGGATGGAGAGTATCAACGGGTGAATGCTTATGGATTTACCCCTTTTACGGTTGTTGCAGACACGGCAGCTTTTCAGGCGCAGGGGAAGACATTTACTATCAGGTTTAAAGACCCCGAAACTTTTACTCTCTCGACAAATTTTTCAGGCGGTACAACTTCTGTATTCAATTACCGCACAAAAGAATATTCCTCAGTAGTGGTGGAAAACGGAGAATTCGAAAGAGAATACCAATTAGAGGAACCTATCAATTTGCCTTTTTTCAGCGGAAAGCTGGTGCCAACAAAAATTCCTCCGGTTATCGGCAAGCCTTTCTACGTGCAGTTTAAGCATTTCGACGGAACTGTGGGCCGCTGGAAAGGAGTTTCAGTAAGTCCGCAGTCCCAGGGAGCCTCAGTTTTAAATCTTTCCCTTACTGGGGACAACAAAGCCGAAATAGTTGATTATCTCAACGGCACCGTGAGGGTGCTCAGCGAGAATATGCTGGAGCGCAAGAACTTATTTGCTACTAAGACTATCAGGTTTATAGACAGTTCCCTCAACGTAAAGGCCATGGAGCTAAAGGTGGTGGAAGATGAGTTAAATAACTTCAGAAATACCAATTCCATCCTGGATATTTCCGCGGAAAGCAGTCAGCTGAATTCTAAACTTACAGCACTCGATGTCCGGAAGGAGAACATTGCACGGCAGCTGGCATATTATGAAACACTGCAGGATTACCTTCAGACGCGAAGTGATTATTCAGATGTGCCTGCACCTTCGGTAGCCGGGATCGCTGAAGGAAGTATTGTGAGTGGAGTAGGAAGAATTCTTGCTTTGGCTGAAGAAAGGAGAAAATATGAATATTCCCTACAGGAGAATTCTCCCGTGTTCAATGATATTGATCGGCAGATCAATGCAGTAAAGGATGTCTTGCTGGAGAATATGGCTTCCTCCCAGAGTCTTCTAAGAACTGAGCTTCGGGATATCAACCGGGACATTGCAATGGCCGAAGGGGAAATCAGGAAGCTACCGCAGGAAGAACAGGATCTGCTTAAGATCCAGCGTAAATATTCCATTAGTGAAAGAACATACAACTTGTTTCTGGAAAAGCGCAGTGAAGCCGGACTTATAAAAGCGGCCAACGTGAGTGATGTGATGGTGATCGATACTGCCAAAGACACCGGCGGCGGGCAAATAGGTCCCAACACGCAGTTGAATTATGTAATGGCTTTAATGGTAGGGGGAATGATTCCATTAACCTTCGTTTTCCTTCTCGTTTTCCTGAATACCAACGTGCACAACGCGCAGGAAGTCACCAGACTTTCTCCTATCCCTATTCTTGGGATGATCGGGAAAAGCCGGATGGATACAAATCTTGCGGTGTTCCAGAAGCCAAAATCGGCTATTGCCGAAGGTTTCCGGGGTTTAAGATCCAGTCTCCAGTTTATGTACAAAAAACAAGGCGTCACCGGCTCTAAGACGGTACTTATTACCTCTTCAGTTTCAGGGGAAGGAAAGACCTTTTGCGCTATGAACCTGGCCACAGTCTTTGCCCTCAGTGAAAAGAAGACTGTATTACTGGGTGCTGACTTGCGTAAGCCAAAGATATTTGACGACTTCAAGATCAATAATGACGTTGGAGTGGTTAATTATTTAATAGGGCAGGAGTCGCTCGAAAACATTATTCAGCCAAGCATGGTGCCGCACCTCGATGTTATCACTGCGGGACCCATTCCGCCAAACCCTTCCGAGCTGCTTATGAATGAGCAGATGGAAACCCTGATGAACGAATTGAAGGAGCGTTATGACTATATTATCATGGATACCCCGCCGGTAGGTGTAGTTGCAGATGCGCTCAATCTTATAAAATTTGCCGATGCCACCCTTTATCTCATCCGCCAGGATTATACAAAACGCGGGATGCTGGAGGTCATCAATGAAAAGTACAATAAAGGTGAGGTGAAGAACATTTCCTTCGTACTCAACCACTTTATCCACCGCGCCAAGTACGGTTATGGTTACGGCTACGGTTATGGTTATGGCTATGGTTACGGTTATGGCCAGTACGGAAAGGGATATGGGCAGGAACAATCCACGTTTAAAAAGAGAGTGAAGAAGAAGTGGAGGGAGGTAATGCGTAATTTCGAATAAAGTTCGGAGACGGAACTTTGGAACTACTTCTGGATTAAGTTCGCAAGAAAATATGTTTGTTGTTTTTGGTTTGTTGTTTATGGTAAGTCTGGGTAACAATGGGAAAAGTGGAGAGGTTTGAAGATTTGGAGGTTTGGAAGCTTGCCCGTTTAATTTGCCAAAAGGTAGAGATACTATTTCAGGAAACGGCTTTAGGTAAAAATTATTCTCTTAGGAATCAGATGGAAAGCAGTTCTGGTTCTATAATGGACAACATAGCTGAAGGTTTTGGAAGAGGAGGGAATCAGGAATTTATTAATTTTCTCAGCTATTCAAAAGGATCTTCTACTGAACTTAAATCACAACTTTACAGAGCTCACGATAAGAAATTAATTTCCCAGGAACAATTTGATATTCTGGCTGCTGATTGTACACAGGCAAATAATCGGATTGGTGCATTTATGGCTTACCTCCGGAAGTCAGACATAAGAGGAATAAAATTTAAAAAAGGCTAATCTTTCTTTAACCATAAACCACAAACAACAAACTGTAAACATTTCACTTCTGAAAAAGAAGTGATATGTTTACCCACTGCCACACATGAAAACTACTGCTATTATCTCCCGCTAAATACTGTTTCCATTCCTTTTCTATTTTCTTATGATCAAACCAATCGGCGGCAGGGGAATATTTTAGTTGCTGAAGTTGCTCTTCTACAAATAACTTCAGTTCATTACCTAACCACTCCCGCTGCGGAGTTTGGAGAGGGCGTTTGGGAGCGTAGGACAATTCTTTTGGCGCCATTTCAGAGAGTAATTCCCGGAGCAGGTATTTCCCCTGTCCGTTACTGATCTTGAATGCCTCCGGCTGAGCGAAAGCAAATTCTACCAGGCGGTAGTCGAGGAATGGCTCCCGTAATTCGGTGCTGTAAGCCATCGAGATGCGGTCGTTGAATCGTAGGGCCCGCGGAATTTTTGTGTAAAATAGATCGCGGTACTGCAAATTTTGCAAATCATTATTGAAGGGTCTGGGGTATTTCGGTTTTTCAGAAAGGTTCTTGAATTCCTTCAGCAGAACATTCGGGCGGAAAGGAGATCTTCCTCCTGTTCCCTGGATCGTGCTGTCAGAATTCTGATAATAATCATAACCTGCCCACTGTTCATCCATGCCCTGCCCGTCCAGTAGCACCTTCACTCCGTCAGCTTGAGCCTGTTTAAAAATGGCGGAGTAGGCGAGGGTCGGAATGCCACCGAAGGGTTCATCCTGTAAGCTGCTGATATGTCGCGCGGTTTCCTCCACTTCTGAAGCTGAAAAAAGTATTTTTTGCAATGGGTTTCGGGTGGTGGCGATCATCTGTTCCACCCATGGCAGCTCGTCGTAACGCTCGTCTCCTGTGTAAAAAGTGTAGGCATTGATCTGCTTCTTATCTTCAAACAAATTCACCAGGGCCAGCAGGAGCGAACTGTCTACTCCGCCACTGATGTTAAAGGCAACAGGCACATCGGCGCGAAAACGTAATTTGATGCTGTCCTTTAGCAGTTCGAGATACCGGGCTTTTACCTCTTCAAAAGGCATATTTTGAGGAACTTTTTTAACGGCAGCTTCAAAGTCATACCATTTGCTGATCTTTAGATCTTCTTTGGAATACTCCAGGAAATGTCCAGCGGGTAACTGGTAAATCTTCTCATAAAACGTTTCATGAGGCAATCCGTAGGAACCGAAACTAAAATAATTGGCCCAAACCTTCAGGTTGGGAGGGGTGTCAAAAATGACTTTTTTGAGGGCCTTTATTTCGCTACTGAAATAGAAGCCGTTATTAGCTTCAGAATAATAAAAGGGTTTTACCCCAAACCGATCCCGGGCTGCAAACAGTTGCTTTTCCTGTGTGTCCCATATGGCAAAGGCAAACATCCCATTGAACCTGTGCAGGCATTCTTTGCCCCAGTGGATATACGCCGCCAGTAGCACTTCAGTATCTGATGAAGTTATGAAACTGTAAAAAGGTTTAAGCTCCTCCTTCAGTTCTTTATAATTATAGATCTCCCCGTTAAAGCTGAGATAGTACCTTCCGGAATTATCTACAAAAGGTTCATTGGCTTGGGGAGAAAGATCTATTATGGAAAGGCGGTTATGACCGAGCGCTGCATAGCCTGGATCAAAGTAGCTTCCGGTGTGATCGGGTCCACGATGTTTCTGTGCTTCAAGCATCTTTTGAAGTTCTGGTTCAGAAGAATTCGGGCTAATAATTCCTGCTATTCCGCACATTTTTTATTGTATAGTGTGTATAATGAATATTGTATAATGTTTTCAAAGCTATTAAAAGCACCAATACACAAGCACCAAATTCCAGTTTTTCCCAAAACAATAAATAACAAAAAACGGTAAACGGAAAACAGTAAACGGAAAATCTGATAATTAAAACGGATTGCCTGTCAGTCTGAGCCTCCTTATAAGCCCGGGAGGGCAGAGAAGGAGAAGGGCGAAGACCACAGGAGTTATAATAACCGTTTTTGGTTTTATCCCTCACCCTAAAGGGAGTCCAAAAAGGGATCAGAAACGTTAAAAACAACAAACCCAAAAAGACAAACTATCTTTCCTCTCTCCACTTCCCACTCTCCACTTCAAAAAAGCACCAAATTCCAAGCACAAAATTCCATTTTAGTGTTGTATTTGGGACCACAAGAAATATACACAACCGTTTTTGGTTTTACCCCTCACCCTAAAGGGAGCCCAAAAACGGGAGCAGAGAATTCAAAAACAACAAACTAAAAACTACCGACTCCCGACTAGAGACTTTTCCTCAAACGGTAAACAGTAAACTGTAAACGAACTAACTTCCCTCTCTCCCCTTCCCTCTTTCCACTAAAAAGGTAGAGAAGGAGAAGGTCGAAGACGCTAGGAGTTTGGAAGGTTAAAAGTATTAGATAACAAACATGATGTTACGTAAAGACCGTTCTTGGTTTTACCCCTCCCCCCAAAAGGGAGTCCAAAAACGGGAGCAGAAAATTCAAAAACAACAAACTAAAAACTACCGACTCCCGACTAGAGACTTTTCCTCAAACGGTAAACAGTAAACTGTAAACGAACTAACTTCCCTCTCCCCACTTTCCACTCTCCACTTCAAAAAAGCACCGAATACAACACCAAATTCCAATTTAGTGTTGTATTCGGGATAACCACAAGAAATATACACAACCGTTTTTGGTTTTACCCCTCACCCTAAAGGGAGTCCAAAAACGGGAGCAGAAAATTCAAAAACAACAAACAACAAACTAAAAACTACCGACTCCCGACTAGAGACTTTTCCTCAAACGGTAAACAGTAAACTGTAAACGAACTAACTTCCCTCTCTCCACTTTCCACTCTCCACTAAAAGCTCGGCTTTCTCCCAATCCTCCTGCATATCAATATTTACATAAGGATCTCCTGTGGTATCTATAAATCCAATTTTCTTTCCGTAAAGCGAATTCTGCTCCAGGAGCACTTCGGTTTTGGTAAGGTAAATCGCTCCATCCCGGTGATAGGCTTTTGGCAGCTCCTGCCTTCTTGTGATGATCTCCGGTTCCCCGGTAGCGATCTTTAATTGTCCTTCTTTTTCCTCGAACACCCAATGTGGATTGAACTCGGCCGGAACCTCCCGTACCGAGATCAGAGAATCGAAATTGCCGCTGTTAAATTTCTCTATAGCTTCGTCGATCAATCCTTTTCTCCTGAAAGGAGTGGTAGGCTGCAGCAGACAAACCGCATCAAATTCTTCCCCTTTTTGAGAGAAATGTTCCAGGGCGTGTTGAATGACGGCAAGACTTGAGGTGTCATCTTGTGCCAAATCCAGAGGCCTCAAAAATGGCACTTCCAGACCTATTTTTTCAGCCACTCCAATTATTTCTGAATCATCTGAACTCAGGAACACCCTGAACAACACCTTTGACTTTTCTGCAGCTTCAAAAGTATATTGAATTAAGGGTTTCCTGCCGAGAAATTTGATGTTCTTTCCGGGTATACCTTTACTGCCGCCACGGGCGGGGATGAGTCCGAGGATCTTCATATTTTCTATTGTCTTCTCCATCCAGGTTGAGAGGTTGCCTGCTTCAAATATAGTTTTTTTGAGGAAGTTTCAATTCGAAGTCTATCCTCTTTCGGTTTAATGAACTTCTTTTGTATTTTCACCCACAGAATTATACTTCAATTTAATTTGAAAGACAACAACGAAACCTGGCTTTACGAAATTACCCCGAGGCGGAAGCTGATCGATTTGAATTTCAGGGAGATATGGCGCTATAAAGATCTGCTCTTCCTTTTTGTGAAGAGGGATATCATAACGGTGTATAAGCAAACTATTCTGGGCCCGTTATGGTATTTTATTCAGCCACTGTTTACCTCTGTAATTTTTACACTTGTTTTCAATAATATCGCCAGTATTTCTACAGGAACCATCCCTTCCTTTCTCTTTAATTTGACGGGTATTACTGCATGGAATTATTTTTCTCAATGTCTTGCGGGTACATCAAATACCTTTACCGCCAATGCAGGTATCTTTGGGAAAGTATATTTCCCCAGGGCTATAATGCCACTAAAAACTGTGATCTCTAACCTGTTCAAATTCGGAATCCAGTTACTGATCCTTCTTATATTTTATTTGTATTACATCTTCCAGGGATATGAAATAAGCCCTAACAGTCACCTGTTATTATTTCCAATATACTTGCTTATGATGGCTTTGCTCGGCCTGGGTGCAGGAATGACAATTTCTGCCATGACAACAAAGTATAGAGACCTGACAGTACTTGTGGGTTTTGGTACTTCCCTATTAATGTATATTTCTGCTGTGCCATATCCTTTAAATGAAGCTACACAACAATTGCCGGAACTAGCCTGGTTAATACGCTATAATCCGCTGACCCAAATTATAGAAGGTTTTAGATTTATGATCCTGGATTTTGGATATTTTACATGGGGAGGATTTTTTTATACTCTTCTTTTCTCTATTATCCTTTTTCTGTTGGGCCTTATTGTTTTTAACAGGACCGAAAAGAATTTCATAGATACCGTTTAAATAATTATGAGAAAATTTGGAAGCTAATTCTAATGCCAATAAAATAGCCATTGTGCTTCCATGCTATAACGAAGAGGAGAGATTCTCTCCCGAATTATTTCTAGCAGAAATAGCCCTACTCCCTGAGGTGGATTTTCTTTTTGTCGACGACGGGAGTACAGACAATACTTTTAAGATTCTGAAGGCACTTTGTGAAGAAATGGAAAATCTGGACGTGATCAGGCTTGAGAGAAACGCTGGTAAAGCAGAAGCAGTGAGAAAGGGTGTCCAGAGGATTCTCAGTTATTCACAATACACTCATGTTGGCTATTTTGATGCTGATCTTGCTACGCCATTAAGTCAATTAAATTTATTTCTTAATCAATTGGGTGAAGAAAATGAATATCAAATCCTTTTTGGTTCACGAATAAAAAGAGCTGGCGCTACTATTGAAAGAAATCAGATAAGGCATTACTTAGGAAGAGTTATGGCTACAGTAGTCAATAATACGGTTGTGAAAATTCCTGTTTATGATACACAGTGTGGGGCGAAATTATTGACTGTGGGCTTGGCAAGGGAGATTTTTAATGATCCGTTTATCAGCAAATGGCTATTTGATATTGAATTGATTGCAAGGCTTCAAATGGCTCATGACCGCGAAAAAGTAACAAAAATGGTTTACGAGGTACCATTAACTGTATGGATTGAAAAGGGAAAGACCAAAATCAGATTTAGAGATGTACTCCGGGTGCCATTCCAGCTTTTAAAAATTGGCCAGAAATATAAAGGTTTTCAAGTATCATAATGTATAAAAAAAGTGTAATAATTTTTGCATCGATACTGTTGTTTTTGGTTTTCATTGCCCCTTTTCTTTATTTGACGCAGTTTACCTTTATGTCGGGGGATGATTACTGTAGGGCAGTAACAGGAATGGAATATTATTTCCAGAATATTGCGCATTGGTTGACCCATAGCGGCCGGTATACGAATGGCTTTCTAAGTTATTTGCCTGTTTATGAGAAAGAGGTTTACAGGTGGACCCTTTTTCTTTCTATGGGGGCTTTTTTGGGCGCATTATTCTATTTTATCAGGCAAATCTTAAGGTTATTTCATTTTCATATTTCAACAACAACAGAGATTTTCATTACGCTTTTATTTGCAATTCTTGTCAATTCCCAGATACCGGATATCTATGAGTTTTTTTACTGGTATGCCGCTGTGACCGTATATCAATATAGTTTTGTTCTGTTCTTACTATTGCTCCCAAGGCTTCTAGGTTACTTTAAGGGACTGAATTCGAATTATGTAATTACAGGCCTTCTTATAATCCTCCTTAATGGCAATAATGAAATGTTTATTCTCGTCACAAATTTTCTTTTGGGAGTTATTCTGTTGTATAAAATGCTGGTTTGTAATGAGATAAATTATAAGGTCCTGATGCTGAATCTGGTTTCCTGGATAAGTGCTCTGATAGTAGTTTTCACTCCGGCTACAGGAGCGAGACAAAATCAATACCCTGAAGGGGGAGATATTCTTCTTTCCCTAAAAGGCTCTCTTTTATCTTCGGGAATATTTATTGTTAAAAGTCTTTTTGAATTTCCTTATGTTCTCCTCTACGTGGGCATGTTATTCTTTCTTTATAAGGCTGCAGAAAAAAGAACAGAAAATGTTTTTATCTTAAATCCTATACTTTTGTTTTTAGGTTCTTACCTTTCATTCCTGTTGGTTTTCTTTGTCCCTCTTTACGCCACAGGGCATATAGCCGTCAACAGTGGTCGAATAGGTAACGTGGTTCATCTTATTTTTATCATCTTACTGTTTTTGAATATCGTGAATTTTTCAAACTATTTGTCCCGACATGAAATGAAGTTCAAAGTGCCGGCGGTCATTTTACCCGGGCTTGTCGCGGGATTTCTAGTTGCAGTCCTTTTTACTCAAAATTATAATTATCTTATCCTTGATTTGAAAGGTGAGGATTTAGCAACATATGAAAAACAGGTAGAACAGAGGTTCACTCTGCTAAAGGAAGCAGATGGTATAATGTGGGTGGAAAGAATAAAGGGAACGCGCTTGCTCAAATATTATGATGTAACTAATGATAATACAAATTGGCAAAATCACTGCTACCTGGAGATGATAAAATATAGGTATGAAAGAAATGTCGAAGACATTTTTTTAGAGCCTGAGCAGAATATCGCGAAAGAATAAACAGATGAGTACGATTTTAAAAGCAGAAAATATCTCTAAACAATACCGGCTGGGGTTGGTGGGCAGCAGTACCCTTAACGACGATTTCAAGCGCTGGTGGTACAGGGTAAGAGGAAAGGAGGATCCTTTCTTGAAGGTGGGTGCTGTGAATGATCGCAGTACAGGTGCCACAGAAGACTATGTTTGGGCGTTGAGAGATATTAATTTTGAGGTGAAACAAGGAGAGGTTTTAGGGATCATTGGTAAGAACGGGGCAGGAAAATCTACCCTTTTAAAATTGTTGTCCCGGGTAACTGCGCCCACTACCGGTAGCATTAAAACCAGGGGCAGAATAGCCTCTTTGTTAGAAGTAGGGACCGGTTTCCATGGGGAGCTTACGGGACGGGAGAACATCTTTATGAATGGCGCAGTCCTGGGAATGACAAAAACCGAGATAAGGACAAAACTTGATGAGATCATTGCCTTCTCAGGCTGTGAAAAATACATTGATACTCCGGTAAAACGGTACAGTAGTGGAATGACGGTGCGATTGGGTTTTGCGGTGGCAGCTCACCTGGAACCCGAGGTTCTCGTGGTAGATGAGGTGCTGGCCGTAGGGGATGCAGAGTTTCAAAAAAAAGCAATTGGTAAGATGCAGGATCTTTCTAAAGGGGAAGGAAGAACTGTACTATTTGTAAGTCATAGTATGAAAAGTATTAAAAATTTGTGTAGTCGGGCAGTAGTATTAGAAAATGGAGGTATTGTTCGAAGGGGTGAAATTGTAGATTGTGTAGATTTCTATCTGAATAGGGGTATTGATAAATTTAGTAGCGGGAAAAAAGAATTTCATTCGGAATACATTGGAGATGAGAATCTTCAATTAACTGAAGTTCTTATTAAAGATAAAATGGATAGACTTCGAACTTCCTTTTCTCAATCCGAAGAAATAAATATCGAAATTATGTTTAGGACATTTGTAAAACTTCAGGGTGCCCGATTTAATTTATCGATTAGAACCACTGATGCAGAAGATGTGTTTGTGACCAGTTCTCACCTACTCACTAAAAGGGGTATTGAGGTAGGAGAACAAATATTGTTTTTGACTATTCCTTCCAATTTATTGAATGAGAAAAAGTATAATATTGTAATAAATGCTGGAATTCCTGGTATTAAAGTAATTGTTCCACCAACTCATATAACTGTCATAGAGGTTTTTGCAGAAAATTCAGGAGGGTCTGATTTTGTAGAGAAATGGCCGGGAGTTGTTGCTCCAAGGATTACATGGAAACTTAGATGAAAATGAAAAAATCGTGGGCCAAATTGAATCCAAAGAAATATTTTAGGAAGAAAATAAACCAACAATCCGAAAGGATTTTGATGGAAAACAAGTTTTATCCAATTAATCAAACTAGGGCTCAGGACGTATTTATTGCAGGCTTTCCTAAATCGGGAAATACCTGGGTTCAAAATCTCGTTAGTGGACTTCTATTCGGTATTGATACAATGTATCTGCCTGATTCACTGACTCAGGAATTGGTTCCTGATGTTCATTACAAAAAAGTGTACAAGAGATTTTTAGATTTTACCTGTTTCAAAACTCACCATTTACCAGACGAAAAATACCGTAGAGTGATTTATTTGACCAGAGACCCTAGAGACGTAATGGTTTCTTACTTTTTTTTTAAAAAGAATTTTTTTGCTGAAGTGCCTTTTGAAGATATGATAAAACCTGAGAGAAGTTTTCTAATTCAATGGAAGAAACACACGCAGGAATGGATGAAAAATCCTTATGATGCGGAAATCCTACATATTAAATTTGAAGACTTAGTTAAGAATACCAATTATGAATTAAAAAGAATGGGGGATTTTCTCAGAATTAATCGGCCAGAAGAAATGTTGGCAAGAGTCGTAGCGGGTAATAATTTTCAAATTATGCAACAAAAAGAAAATAATTGGGGCTTTGACAACCAAGTTGATAAAAGGAATAGAAAAGGACAGTTTTTTAGAAAAGGTGAAGTGGGATCATATAAGTATGAGCTGACAGCTGAACAAATTTCCATGATAGAAAAAGCAGTTTCGGATGAGTTAAAAAAACTTGATTATGTTTAAAAAAATCAGAAGTTCTTTCAAGAACTATATTAAGCTGGAAATAGACCGAATTAATAACGCTTTAAAACAGGAACAGGAACTTGTTTTAATCCAAAACGGGAGAATCTGGAGTGCTGCTTTGCCAAAAGATAAAGCTATTAATATTCATGATGCAGAATTCAAAGTTTTTTCTCAGTGGGGTGATGACGGGATTATTGCATATCTTGTAAAATACCTGGATATTAAGAATAGAACCTTTATTGAATTTGGGGTGAGTGACTACATGGAATCTAACACCCGGTTTCTCCTAATCAACAACAACTGGTCTGGTGTTGTTATGGACGGAGATCGTAAAAATATTGAAAAAATAAAACGCCAGGATTTTTATTGGAAGCATGATTTGTCAGCCGTCCATGCTTTTATAACTAAGGAAAACATCAATGAGCTAATTAAAGATCAAGGTTTAGAAGGAGAGGTGGGACTTTTGCATATCGACCTTGATGGGAATGACTACTGGGTCATGAAAGCTCTACATATCGTTGATCCTGTTATTTTAATTATGGAGTATAACAGCATGTTTGGGTATAAAAGACCTATAACGATTCCATATCAGGCAGATTTTAATTGGACAAATGCTCATTATAGTAACTTGTATTTTGGTGCTTCTATTCTTTCCTTGTGTGACTTAGCGTCAGAAAAAGGATATGATTTTATTGGTTGCAACACAGCTGGAAATAATGCCTATTTTGTCAAAAGAAAATATGCTAAGGATCTCAAATCTTTGACGGCAGAGAACGGTTTTGTTGATGCCAAATTCAGGCAATCTCGAGACAAGGATGGAAAGTTAAATTACCTAGATTTGAAGGCACGTACAGAAATCTTACAGGGACTACCTGTTTATAATACAAGAATAGAAAAAAATGAACTTTTTTGAAAAATTCTTTAAAAAGGATCGTTCAAAGCTCGATATAGTTTATCGTATTGGAAACCATGAATTATTGTTACCTCCCGATCATCTATTACCAATATTTCAAAAGAAGCATAGGTTATACGACAGATTTCTTCCACACCTGGTGGGTTTTTTAAATGAGGGTGGAGTTGTAGTAGATGTGGGTGCTAATGTGGGTGATACAACGATAGCGATGCTGCAAAATTGTAATAATAAAATTGTAGCAATTGAACCTTCCGAAAAATTCTTTGGATATTTAAGAAGGAATATTGAAACATTACCTCCTTTTAAAAAAGACAGAATTGAAAGTCACAAAATTTTTATAGGTACTGGAAACATAAAGGGAGAATTTTTTCATACCAATGGAACTGCAGGTATAAAAGGAGATAATGAGTCTAAGTCACCACAATTTACCACTCTGGATAAGCTGTTAAAATTTTCCTCTGTTGAACTGCTTAAGGTTGACACCGATGGATATGATTATGACGTACTACTATCAGCAAAAGAAATCTTGAAGAAGTCAGAGCCAATATTGTTTTGGGAAAATCAAATAGATTCAGAATTGCAAAGGAATGGTTATAATCATCTCTATGAAGTATTGAGAAGTGGTGGATATAAGCATGTTTTTATTTTTGATAATTTCGGAAATTTACTCCTAGAAAATTCAAATTTCGCGAATGTAAAGGACTTAAACTCATACGTTTCTGTAATGGACAGAAATAACTCTACCAGGACTTTTTATTATACGGACATATTGGCCGCCACAGATAAAAATTTTAACAAGGTGAAAGCTGCTGTTTCAAAATATAAATTCGATGTTCATAAATGAAGGTTCTTATTGATAATCAGGTGTTTGAAGGACAAAAATTTGGGGGCATAAGTCGCTATTTTAGGGAGCTTCAAAATGATAATGCCAGCATAGAACAAATGCCTTTTTTTAAGCAGGAACCACTTCAAAGAAATTTTTATCTAAGGTTAAAAACAAGGTTCAATCCTTTTAATAAAAAAAAAGCAGCAATAGGTTTAAGCAGAGAAAATTTTTATTTAGAGCAAATAAAGAATCGAAACTTTGATGTCTTTCATCCTACTTACTATGACAATTATTTCTTAGAAAGTATAGATAAACCTTTTGTTCTGACAGTGCATGATATGATCCACGAGAGATTTCCTGAATATTTTGGATCTACTCCTGATTCCTTTAATAAGCGCAGACTTTGTGACCGTGCAGAAAAAATTATTGCTATTTCCGAAACAACAAAAATTGATCTTATAGATATTTTTGGTATTTCAGAAAGTAAGATCCAAGTGATTTATCATGGAACAAGTTTTGACACCTTAGAAGTTTCTAAGCCTCAACTGGAATTTAAAGAAGAAAGATATATCTTATTTACCGGGAACAGAAGTCTATACAAAAATTTCCTAACTTTTTTAATTGCCGTAACTCCCATTATTAAAGACAACAAGGGCCTAAGGCTAGTATGTACAGGTCCAGACTTTAATAATATTGAAAAGAAATGGATTAAAGAATTGGGAGTGGCAGAAAAGGTTCATCACTATTACTGTACTAATGATAATGAACTCGCTTATCTCTACAAAAATGCTGAATGCTTTGTTTTTCCTTCACTTTATGAAGGGTTTGGTTTTCCTCTTTTAGAGGCTTTTGCGATGAATTGTCCAGTTCTCAGTAGCCATGGAGGCTCCTTAAAAGAGATTGCTTTAGACGCTGCCGTTTTTTTTAACCCTAAGGATATAAAGGAAATAAGGGCGAAATTATCCGATATTCTAGATGACTGCACTCTAAAAGAAGAATTGGTCTTGGCTGGAAATAAAAGGTTAAAAGATTTTTCCTGGAGTAAATGTCGAAAGGAGACTTTGGATGTTTATAAGCAACTGGTATAGAAAAAGTCACAGATGAGTAAAGAGAATTTATTAAGCATAATAACTATTAACAGGAACAACTATAGAGGACTTTCTGAAACTGTAGGCAGTGTGCTAGAGCAAACCTGGCAAGACTTCGAATACATCGTTATAGACGGTGGATCTACTGATGGTAGTAAAGAATTTATTGAATCAAAAAAGCATCAGCTTCATTTTTGGTGCAGTGAACCTGATGCTGGTATTTATGATGCTATGAATAAAGGATTATCAAAGTCATCAGGGGAGTATCTCCTATTTTTAAACAGTGGAGATACTTTAGTCGACAAAGAGATTTTAACAACATCAAAAGAGTTTTTAGATGGGAGAGATTTGGTCTATTTCGATTTAGAAATGTATGATCATGAGCGTCGGTTTGTTCATACTTACCCCGATATTTTAGCTTTCTCGCATTTTTTGCACCAGTCACTACCTCACCCTGCTACGTTTATTAAAAGATCTCTCCTTCAAAAAGCAGATGGTTTTGATGAATCTTTCAAAATTGTTTCAGATTGGAAATTCTTTTTAAATGCTGTTTGTAAGGAAAATTGTTCTTACCTCCACGTCAACAAATGTTTAAGCAGATTTGATTTATTTGGAATAAGTTCTTCCGGAGAAATGAAGGAGAGAATAAAAGAGGAAAGAAGACAGGTTCTTCAGGAAGGATACTCAGCTTTTTTACAGGATTACGAAAAGTTAGAAAAATACGAGAGAGCGATAACAGACTTAAGAAGATCAAGAAAAATTAAACTATTGCTAAAATTTCATATGTTAAACGAGTTTTAGCATGAACCTTAAAAAGAAAAAAAACCTTCGCATAGGGGTAATAGTAGACTCCTTTCCTCAAGTATCTGAAACTTTTATAGTTAATCAAATTAATGATTTATTAGATAAAGGTCATACCGTTAAAATTTTTTCCAGAAGGTATGGTGATCAGCAAGTGCTTCATGGAAGTATTAAAAGAAATAAATTGCCTGAAAAGGTCCATTACTACAGTCAACCAGAGGCTTCACTCCCGGAAAAATATTTTACTTTGCTTAAGTATGTCCTTTTAAATATTGGATATATAAACCCATTACAATTGTTCAACCTCTTCAATATCAGAAAATTTGGAAGAAAAGGATTGAATTTGAACTATTTTATTAGGTATTGGTGGATTTTAAAGGAAGGAAAATTTGATGTTTTTCACGCTCATTTTGGGCATAACGGTAATTATTTAGCAGAACTTAAATCTTTGGGTTTAATAAAGAATACAAAGCTAATTACGAGTTTTCATGGATACGATATTCATCCCGAATTAGTAGATAAATATAAAATTAGTTATGCTAAACTAATTCGGTATGGAGATCAATTTATTTGTAATACCCCCTACACAGCTACTCTTTTAAAACAATTGTTTCCCCCCAACAAAATTACTGTCTTACCAGTAGGGTTAGATTTCAGACTATTTAGAAGATTTAAAGGCAAAGAAAAGTCAGAAAATTTTACAATTCTTTTTGTAGGGAGACTAATTGAATTAAAAGGTCCTGATTTAATGATTAAGATATTTAATAAGCTTCTGCTAAGTGGAATAAATAATGTTTACCTAGAAATCATTGGAGAGGGAGAGATGAGGCCTTGCCTTGAAAAGCTGATCAAAACAAAACAATTAAATAATAAGATAAATCTTCTTGGTTCTCTTACTCAGGAGGAAGTTCGAAATCATATGGAAAGTGCAGACATACTTGTGCTACCTGGGATTTATGATAAATCAGGAAGGGCTGAAACCCAGGGTCTGGTTATTCAAGAGGCACAAGCCATGGAACTACCGGTAATTGTTTCTACTGCAGGTGGAATGAAATTCGGTTTAATTGATGGGGAGACAGGATATGTCGTAGAAGAAGGAAATATTGAAAAATACGTAACGAAAATCGAAGAGCTTATAATAGATGAAGACAAACGGCTTAAGATGGGGAAAAAAGGTAGTGAGTTTGTCAAAGGTGAATTTGATTCTGAAAAACTGGGAGATCAATTAGAAAAACTATATTTTCAGTTAGTTTACGCTAAGAACTCTTAAATCTGTGAAACTAAATTCCAATAATTTGGTCTCAATAATTATCCCAACCCGGAACCGTAGCCATTTGCTGGGGGAAACATTAGATTCCATAATCAAGCAGACTTGGAGTAATTGGGAATGTATAGTTGTAGATGACAATTCACAAGATAGTACAAAAGAGTTGATTCAGTTCTATTCTCAGAAGGATAGCAGAATTAAATTATTTTCACGCCCACAAGATTTATTAAAAGGAGCAAATTCCTGTCGCAATTATGGATTTGCCAAAAGCCGTGGTGACTATATTGTTTGGTTTGATAGTGATGATCTAATGACTCCAGATCACGTGGAGGTTAAAGCTCAAGCTCTTGAAGCCACAAATTCTGATTTTGTGATTGCAAAAACCAGAAATTTTAAAGGCGATGACCAGCATGAACCCTACTACTACGAAAAGAAAGATTATGGGATCAAAGCTTCAGATTTTATCCTCTCAAAAATTCACTGGTATACCTATGACGTAATGCTATCCAGATCAGTTGCAGAGAAAATTGAGTGGAATGAAAGAATGAGTAGCTGGCAAGACTATAATTATTTTTGTAAAATGTTATTGGTCACCGAAAAAGGTTTCTACATAGATAAGATTCTTACCTATAGAAGGATTCACGATAATTCCATACAGAATACTCTTACCCGTACGCCAGAAAATTTCAATGCTGAAATGCTGGAAAACCGGTGGTTGACATATAATGACATTTCGGATAAGGTTGATTTCCAAACAGAGAAAGAAATGATCTTTGGAATGATGAATTTATGTTTTGAGTTAACCAGGATGAAAAAATCATCCAAACATATTAAACGGGTTGACGAGATTGTTGAGAAGCGTTTTTCTACAAAATCGAAAACCTATTTTAAATTGGCCAGAATAACAGGTCGATTGTTCAAAAAAGGAAATTTCTTCTTGAAAAAAGCTAAAGGGAAGTGAATTAATGCAGCAAATGCTGGTCAATTAAATCCAGAATTTCACTGTCTCTAGAGGCGTCAAATTTTCTCGCAAAAAGATATTCCTCAGCAGCACGTTTCAATTCCATAAAATCATGCTCCCCAAAAGTAACAGGCAGAGGGCCTGAAGGACGTTCCCAATTGACGTAGGTCTTAGAAATTTCCGTTGAAAATTGTTGTTCCGCAGACAGGATAATACTTTGAAAGAACATTTCATCTGGCAGTAGACTGTATTTGTGATACTCAATATATTCCGGTTTATCCTTAATAAAGTGTAAGACATGTTCTACAGTACGGCCTTCCAAAGCCCACCATTGACTCCCTGCATATGGTTTAAGGTATTGAGGAAACTTTCTTTTTATAAATATCTTTCCAATGTCACGAATTTTGCCGGTCTTTCTCATGAAATTGATATGTCCAGCTGTTTTTTTTGTGTAGAAATCTTCTTCAAAAATAGAAGGCAGAAAAAGGAAGTGACCTCTTTTTTCTGATTTATTAATCTTATACCTTTCAATTCGATGCATACCACCTTTTTCCCATGAAGGGTACGGCAGGGAATAAGAGGTAATATAATTTTTACCGCGGTGTGTTTTAAAAAAACTTTGAATTTCTTTCGGTTTTTGAAGAGGATAGTCTTGGCCGCTCATTAAGATAAAGTAATCATTACTTCTTCCGATATATGCTAATTCAAGGGCATTAATAGTAGCCTTAACAATACCAATGTCACCCCATGTTCCTTTTTCCCGGTAAGGAGCTTTAATAAACTCTACATTTTCTTTACTTTCCAGCAAACTGAGAAAAGGGTTTATATCCACCCTTTGATCCACGTGCACAATAAATTTAGTCCAAGGGGCATCCAGGCGATTTATAAGCCTTTCAACCTGCCTTGGGTTCGTATGAACCAAGAGAATGTAATTAAGATGCATTAACTAGTAAAAAAAAAGATTCTCCTATATTTACTTCCTGAAGTATATTCAGTTCTCAAATTTAAAGGAATCATTTCAGTTTAAAGGTCTGTTTCAGAACTCGGTTATTCCTTAGCTTTGATTTATGGCACAAATTCTTTTTAAAACACAACAATTTCCTCATTTAACCGAAACTTTTGTGCTTTCTCAAATTATATTGGCTATAGAGGAAGGTCATCAGGTAAACATTTTGCTTCAAGACCTCTTGGATTTCGAAAAGAGCACACACGCTAAATTGCTGGAGAAATACAAGATTAATGAAAAAATCATCATTGACAAATATGATATACCAAAGAACAAAATTCCAAGACTCTTTAAAGCCTTAAAAATACTTTTAAGGAATTTTAAAGACCTGGGAAAATGGTTGAAATATATTAGGTTAAAGTCCAAATTTAGTCTGACCTGGATTTATGAATTTGATTTCTATAAGCAATTCCAGCATTTTGATATTATACATGTTCAGTATGGAACCAATGTGCACCCTGTAGATTTAATTAAAAGGGTTGGTCTAATATCAGGAAGATTAATAGTTTCTTTTCATGGTCACGATGCTTTTTTTCCTATTAATGGTTTTATTGAAAATAATGGATATTACGACCATTTGTTCCGCGGGAATAATCTAATAGTAGCTAACACCCCATATCTTGCCGAAAAAATTGAGACGTTGGGATGTAGAAGAAAAAATATAAAAATTATACCTGTGCCAGTTGATGTCAACTTCTTTCAGCCAATTGACGTTACGAGTAAAAAAAATCCACTGAAATTAATAACTGTTGGACGACTCGATCCAATTAAGGGACATAGGCTGGGAATAGAGTTTGTGAAAATATTAATAGATGGAAATATTAATGCCCATTTCACAATAGTGGGAGAAGGAGAAGAACATAATAGTTTAACGAATATGATTAAAGATCTCCAGCTAGAGGAAGTAGTAGATCTGGTAGGAAGGAAAAATCAGGAAGAAATAAAAGCCCTGCTACAGGCAAGTGACATCTATATATTTACAGGAGTCCCTGTGAAACAAGGTAGAAGAGAGACACAAGGTTTGGCAACCTTAGAGGCTCAAGCTTGTGGTTTGCCAGTGTTGGCCTTTGATTCCGGAGGTGTGAAATACACTATAAAAGAAGGTCAAACAGGTTATCTTTGTCCAGAATTTGATTTAGATTGCATGAGTAAAAGCCTGAGCAAATTATTAGATACAAAGGCAAGAAAACGTATGGGAACTGAAGCTCGATCCTTTGTAGAGGAACATTTTTCTACCGAAGTTATAGCTGTAAAGTGGAGAAAGATTTATGGAAATTGAGTCAGAAAGCTTTGCACCTCTAGTTTCAATTGTACTTCCGGTTTTTAATGGGGAGCAATTCCTTGCCAAATCAATAAAGAGTTGTCTTCGCCAAAGTCATAAAAACCTTGAATTAATTATTGTAAATGATGGCTCTTCAGATAAAACTCTGTCTATTGCCGAAAAATTCGGAAAAGAAGACAGCAGGATTAAATTAATTACTAATGCTCAGAATATTAAACTGCCGGCCAGTCTAAATGCTGGTCATTTGCTTGCCAAAGGAGAATTTCTTACCTGGACCTCTCATGACAATATTTTTGAAGAAAAAGCAGTTGAAGTTCTGTTAAAGGAATTAGTTGATTCACGTGCAGATATCGTCTACAGTAATTTTACCATTATTGAAGCAGGCGGGAAGTTTAGAAAAAAATTTGATCTAAACACCAGCCCATCCTTGGTGTTTGGAAATTCTATTGGTGCTTCTTTTCTATACAGGAAAGACGTCTTTGTAAGGAACAATGGTTACAATGAAGATTTTCACAGCGTTGAAGATTATGACTTTTGGTTAAGGGCGAGTGTTCATAGTAAATTTCATCATATAGATCATTATTTATATAATTTCAGAAGTCATGAGAAAAGCTTGTCCTCTAATCTGCAAAGAATTAACTCTCCGGAGAATAGAGCTTTTAATGATAAGTTAAAGAATGTGTATTCAGATTTTTTCCATTCTCTAGAAATAAATAATTGTGATGATTTGGCAGATGTTTTTTGTCGAATCCATCAATATAAGCAAATAGATGTTTCTAGAATATTAAGTAAATATCATAAACTTCAGAATTTATTGCATATTCTTTCAGCCAAAATTGAATTTCTGTCCTTTAAAAGAATGGTTGAGGATTTTGATATTAGAGCAAGGGCCAACATTAATTTATATCCTGAAAATCAAACTTATCAAACTTTCTTATCTATTTGTGCAAATCGGCCAAAGTTATTACTGAGCTACGATAAAAGAAACAGCATTAATATTTTATGGAAATGTTTAAAACCTTTTAATGATTGATTCTGTAGTTTCTATAATAACAGCCACTTTTAATCGGGCCCACTTAATAGCTGAGACTCTTGAAAGTATTCAGCAGCAGACTTACAAAAATTGGGAATGCCTGATCATTGATGACGGTTCAACCGATGATACTGCGACAGTAGTTAAAACATTTTCAAATTTAGATTCTCGCTTTAAATACTTCAGAAGAGGGAATGATCATTTAAAAGGTTTGCCGGGATGTAGAAATGACGGCCTAAATAGGGCACAAGGTAATTATGTGATCTTCTTTGATGATGATGATATTGTACATCCAATGAACCTTGAAATTTGCGTTTCTGAGTTCTCTAAGGCAAATATTGATTTTTGCAGATACGAAAGAGAAGTCTTTACAGGCAACTTCAATGTGCGATTTGATATGGATAGGAATTATGTGTCGGAGCGTCTGGAAGAATCTCAGCTGGAGGAATTTGTGACAGGACGCATCCCTTTGAATTCTTGTCAGGTAATGTGGAGAAGGGAGTGCTTTGAGGAGCATAAATTCAATGAGAAATTGATGTATGCTGAAGAGTGGGAGTGTTATTTAAGGATTCTCAGTGATGGCTTTAAGGGTGTAACAGTGGATAAAGTCCTGTTTTTTGGAAGAAAACACCCGCGATCAAATACCGGGGAGTTTTGGGCAAATGATCCTGTGCGAAGGGAATCAAAAGTAGGCGCTACAAAAATGGTTGTGGATAATTTGGCAGAAAAAAAATTATTGACACCCCGGTTGATTCGCTATTTTGTTCAATTGGGAATTTTTCTAAAAGAAAAATCCATAGTTCAATATGTTCTAAAAAAGGCACCTGTTAGTTCCTTTGAGAAGTTAAAATATTATATTTTGTATGAGCTGTATCCATTAATAGTTATTGGCCACCGGACAAAAAAGATTCTTTTAAATAAGTAAGTTTGAAAATCCTCCTCTGTTTTGGCACCCGTCCAGAAGCCATTAAAATGGCTCCTATTGCTCATGAGCTTAAAAAACGTGATATTTCTCATAACATCTGTGTGACTGCACAGCACCGGGAGATGCTGGACCAGGTGCTTATCTTTTTTGAATTGGAACCCAAGTATGATCTGGATCTTATGCTTCCGGAACAATCTCTTAATTTGCTGAGCAGCAGGATCTTTTCTGCAATAGATAAGGTGTTTGATAAGGAGGATCCAGAAATGGTTCTGGTGCACGGGGACACAACCACCTCCTCAATCATTGCCATGGCAGCCTTCCACAGGGGGATAAAAGTAGGTCATGTTGAGGCAGGGCTCAGGACCTACAACAAAAAAGCTCCTTTTCCCGAGGAGATCAACCGGCAGCTTACCGCCAGGATTGCCGACCTGCACTTTGCACCAACAGAAAAGTCAAAATCAAATCTTTTAAAAGAACAGATCCCGGAGGAGCAGATCTACCAAACCGGGAATACGGTGGTGGATGCCCTCCAGTGGGGACATCAAAAGATTAGTGCAATTCCTTTACAAGAAGAAGGGGGAAATGTCAAACGTCAGCTTGATCCCCAAAAAAAAGTGATCCTGGTCACCGGTCACAGGAGGGAATCTTTCGGAAAAGGCCTGGAGGATATTTGTAGAGCGCTACTGTTACTTGCAGAACGTGAGGACGTGGAGATCATATACCCCGTACATTTAAACCCAAAGGTGAGGAAGCCTGTGTATGACCTGCTTAAAAAAAACAGCAACATCCATTTGATAGATCCGGTGGCTTACCCTACCATGCTGTGGTTGATGCAGGAATCTACTTTTATAATTTCCGATTCCGGCGGGATACAGGAAGAAGCACCTGCCTTTAAAAAGCCGGTCCTGGTTACCAGGGAAGTGTCTGAACGAATGGAAGGGGTGGAAGCCGGGTTCTCCATTTTGGTTGGAACAGATACTGCAAAGATAGTTGCTGAGGCAGTAAGGTTAATTGAAAATTCTCCCGATCTAAATCAGCTGGATAATCCTTATGGAGATGGAAAGGCGGCAGAGAGGATCGTTGATGTCTTGGAGGCCTATGAACGTTCAACGTTCCCCGTTTAATGTTCAAGGTGCATTATTGGACTTTTGGCTGTTTAACCTGCCCTATTTAACGTCTCAAAATCTCACTTTTAATCTTTATTTTCGCTTAACAGCAAATCTGTCACGCCTTTGAAAGCATCTGAACAAAAGAAAATACTGGTTGTTGCTGAATCTATTGACGTGGAGGATAGCAGCGGTTCAAAGGCCAACGTGGCGTTGATCCTGAACCTCAAGGATGCTGGATATGAGATACTGGTATATCACTACACCCGAAAGGAAATTCAGCTGCCAGATATAAGGTGTGTCGCGATAAAGGAAAAGAAGTTCAACCTCCTTTTCCTGTTAAGTCGGGCACAGCGGAAGATACAACACCGATTCCATCTCAACCTGGCGAAACATTTAGAGCCGGTTTTTGGATTTTCTTTTACTTTTTTTAATGATACCAAAAGTATAGCCGAAGCCATTGAAGCTGAGAAGGATTTTAAACCTAATCTGGTCCTGACCCTCAGCAAAGGGACCAGTTTCAGACCACATTTCGCATTGCTGAAAGTGCCGCGGCTGCATAAAAAATGGATGGCTTATGTACATGATCCTTATCCTTTTCATATTTATCCCGAGCCCTATACCTGGTCTGAACCTGGTTATAAACAGCGAATGGAATTTTTTAGGGAGGTAGCAGAGAAATGTCGCTGGGCCGCCTTTCCCAGCCTGCTTTTGAAGGAATGGATGCAAAAGCATTATGTCGCTTTCAAAGAAAAGGGCGTGGTGATCCCACACCAACTGAGGGACCCGGAGAAAAGAGAGCTTGAACTTCCGGAGTATTTCGAACCGGAAATGTTCAACCTTTTACATGCAGGCAACCTGATGAAGCAACGCCCACCGTTCTATCTAATAGAAGCTTTTCAAAAATTCCTCGCAGGAAATCCGGAAGCTCGTAAAAAAAGTCGGCTCTTACTGTTGGGGAATGCCTCCTGCCATTCTAAGACGCTGAAAAAATATGAGGAAGAGATCCTGCAATTATATGTTAGTAAAGGATATGTTGCGTATACTGAAGTGCAGGAAATGCAGAATCAGGCTTCCGTCAATATTATCCTGGAATCCAGAGCTGCTGAAAGTCCGTTCCTTCCTGGAAAATTTCCGCACTGCCTAGCTGCCGGGAAACAGATCCTGTTGCTCGGGCCAAAGAAAAGTGAAACCAGGCGATTACTGGGAAGCGACTATCTTTATTGGTCTGAGCTGAATGACGTGGAGTGCATCGCAGGGCTTATAGAAAAGTTGTACCACAGCTGGAGAAAGGATCCTGAAAATTTCTACCTGTACCGGGAGGACTTAAAAGTCTACCTTTCCAAAGATTATCTGAAAAAGGAACTGGATCAAATTCTTAAAGAATATTGAAAGCTTCAATTCTCATAGTTTCAAAAAACAGAAAGGAAGATCTTCGTAGGACCCTTCTGATCCTGGAAAAATGTACCGGGAAAGACAATAATGAAATATTAGTTTTTCTTGATGGCTCCAGCGATGGCTCTGAAGAGCTGCAGGAGGAGTTTCCCCAGGTCAGGTGGCAGGTTTCAAAAAAAGGCATAGGGGCTTCGAGAGCCAGAAATTTATTGTACAAAAAAGCTACAGGGGAAATTCTTTTCGGATTCGATGATGATTCTCATCCTTTGCAACAGGATTTCGTTGAAAAAACATTTTCTCTTTTTAAAAGTAATGAGAACTTGGGAATTATTGCCTTTAGGGAGATCAAGGGTATATATCAATATGACGAGCAGATCCCAAAGGAGCTGTTGGCAGAAAAGAAAGATTATCCGACTAAGGATTTCATGGGTTGTGGCTTCGCCATCAAAAAAGAGGTTTATGACCGGACCAGGGGGTTTCCCGTATGGATCGATATTTATGGAGAGGAAGCTTGTGTAGCGTTGGAGGTTATGGAGTTGGGTTATGACCTGCTGTACACCTACAGGATCTCGGTAAATCACCGGGTGGATAGGGATTTAAGGAAAAGAAGTGGAGCAAATTATTACCGGTTTGAGAAACAGTTAAAAAATACTACTTATTTTTATTGGGTATATTATCCTTTTCCATTGGCCTGGATAAAAATCGGAAGGCTGTATTTTATGAATTTTAAAAAATATGCGCTCAAGGATAAGAAATATTTAAAAGGCTGGTTTACAGCCATGCATTTAAATTTTCGTGAGCTTCCTTCGGTTTTTCGGTATCGGGACCCTGTATCCAAAGAGACTCTAGACAGGTTTAATAAATTAAAAAATCCAAACTATTAACAATACAATATGCAGTTGATCGCTGAAATAGGGCAGGCACATGAAGGTAGCCTCGGAATGGCGTTTTCTTATATTGACGCTCTGGCCCAGACAGGGGTAGACGCTGTGAAATTTCAGGTACATCTGGCAGAGGCCGAAAGCAGCATCCACGAACCCTTTAGAGTAAAATTTTCAGAACAGGATAAAACACGGTTCGACTATTGGAAACGAATGGAATTCTCACCGGAAGAGTGGAAGTTGTTGAAATTTAGATGCAAGGAAAGAGGGGTGGAATTTTTGGCTTCACCTTTCAGTAATGCGGCCGTCGACTTGCTGGAAGAACTGGATGTTCAGAGATACAAAATCGGTTCGGGGGAAGTGACAAACTTCCTGTTACTGGAAAAAATAGCCCGTACCGGGAAACCGGTTATTCTTTCATCGGGTATGAGTTCTTTCCAGGAATTAGACGCAGCAGTGGATTTCTTAAAAAAGCGGAAAGTTGAGGTGACGGTATTACAATGCACAACCTCATATCCCACTACACCGGAAAATTACGGCTTAAATGTATTGGCAAAATTAAAAGAGCGGTATAAAATACCGGTAGGTTATTCAGATCATTCAGCGAAAACAGAGGCTTGTATCGCGGCGGCGGCTTTGGGTGCAGAGATCTTGGAGTTCCATGCGGTTTTTGATCGACGCAGTTTTGGTCCTGATGCGGCTTCTTCCCTGGAGATAGAAGAAATAAAATACCTTGTAAACGCAGTACAAAATATTAGAATTGCCCTGGATCACCCGGTAAACAAAAATGACAATACCGGTTTTACAGATTTAAAGAATATTTTCGAAAAATCCCTGGCGGTAAACAAATCGCTTTCGAAAGGATATAAGTTGAAATTTGAGGACTTAGAAGCTAAAAAACCCAAAGGTCATGGAGTGGATGCCTCTCGCTTTGAAGAGGTGATTGGAAGTGAATTAACACAAGACTTGAACCAGTGGGATTTTTTGAAGGAGGATCATTTACTTTAATCATCGTGAAGTACCTTACCGAAGTTTTCTTTTCTATCTCTATTTAATTTTGCCGTCGGTTATAATCTGGTAAGGTGGAGGTTTAGTTGAAAAAGCTTCATACTAATGACTATTCCAGCATCAATTTTTTTTACTTTGGTCCTTAGTATAAAAATTAGTAAATGCCCAAAAGAAAGATTTGTGTAGTCGTTACTGCCCGACCCTCCTACAGCAGGGTGAAAACTGCTTTGACAGCAATTCAGGCTCATCCTGATCTTGAGCTGCAATTGGTAATCGCAGGTTCGGCGCTTCTGGACAGGTACGGGAATGCGGTGGATTTTATAGAGAAGGATGGTTTTTCCATTGCAGCCAAGGTGTTTATGGTTCTTGAGGGGGAGAACCCCACCACCATGGCCAAAACCACGGGAATTGGTGTGATGGAGTTAACTAACGTATTTTATAATCTGCAGCCCGATGCCGTCATTACGATCGCAGATAGATTTGAGACCATTGCCACTTCCATTGCGGCTGCATACCAGAACATTCCCCTGGTACATCTACAGGGGGGGGAAGTGACCGGGAGCATTGATGAAAAGGTGCGGCACGCGAACACAAAACTTGCAGACCTACATTTGGTATGTACGGAAGATGCCAGGAAGCGGGTGATCAGATTAGGTGAAGACCCTGATAAGGTCATTAATACAGGTTGCCCTTCGATAGACCTGGCAAAGGAGATAGCAGAACATCCCGGACTTAATTTCGATCCAATACGAAAGTACGGAGGAGTGGGAGTGGAGCTTAACTGGAAAGATGGTTACATTGTAGTGATGCAGCATCCCGTTACCACCGAGTATAAAATGGCAAAAAATCATATTCTCGAAACCTTGAGAGCGGTAAAAGAATTGAATTATCCTGCTTTCTGGTTCTGGCCAAACGTAGATGCGGGATCAGACGGAACGTCCAATGGTATTCGCTCGTTTCGTGAATTGGAAAAGCCACAAAATATACATTTCTTCAAAAATATGGAGCCTACAGATTTTTTAAGGTTGCTAAAAAATTCTAAAGCGCTGGTAGGAAATTCAAGTGCAGGTATTCGGGAATGTTCCTATCTCGGAATTCCTGTAGTAAACATTGGCAACAGGCAGCATAGAAGAAGCCGGGCAGAAAATGTTTTAGATGTAGAATATCAACAGGGGAAAATATTAGAAGCCATGAAAACTGTTATTGAAGAAAAGCATTATCCTTCTTCAGATCTCTATGGTAACGGAAATGCCGGATCACGAATAGCAGATATTCTTACGAGCGTGGAATTGAGCTTTTCTAAAACAATTAACTACTAAAAGATGACTCAGGAAACTGATGCTCAAAAAAGCACTTTAGGAATTGTCATTACCGACGGCGTAGGTTTTAGAAATTTTATTCTTAGTGATTTCCTGGTTGAGGCGGAGATACAGTTTGATAGAGTGGTGATCTATTCGGGGTTGCCTGTTGAAATTTATGAGGGAATAATCAAGAGTAAGGTCGAAATACGTGAAGTGCTGGTTTATAATGAATCCTTCAGATCCTGGTTCTGGAGGAAATTTAAAGAAGTAGCACATTTGCAGTTGCATGCTGACTATTTTGGAATAAAAGATAACCTAAAGGCAAACAGATCGCAGAGTAACTCCAATAGAGGCAAAGTGACACGTTTTATTTACAGGATAACCCATTACTTCCATTCCGAAAGTTTTATTCAATATCTGGAAAACAAGCAGCAGAAAACACTAAAGAATCATGCGGTCACTCGGGCTTGCCTGGATTATTTAAAAGTTGACAAGCCGGATATACTATTTTTTACTCATCAAAGACCTCCATACGTTCTTCCAATTTTTGTGACTGCAAAAAAGCTAAACATTAATACCATATCCTTTATTTTTAGTTGGGATAACTTGTCGTCAAAAGGTCGTATGGCAGCCAATTTTGATAGCTTTTTGGTCTGGAGTAAGTTAATGAAAAAGGAGCTACTTTATTTTTATCCGTCCAGGCAGGAAGAGGATGTGAGGATCGTTGGCACCCCGCAATTTGAGCCCTACGTTACCCCCAAGTTGGAAACTACAGGAGAGCAGTTCTATAATAATTTTGATTTGGACCCGTCTAAGAAAACGATTTGCTATAGTTGTGGGGATATTTCAACCAGCCAGAATGATGAATTATATATTAAGACGATTGCTACATTTATTGAGGAGGGAAAATTAGATGAAGAGGTCAATTTTATAGTTCGGACTTCCCCTGCAGAGGAACCGCATCGTTTTGTTGGTTTAAAGGAGAAGTTTCCTTTTATCAGGTGGAATTTTCCTTTGTGGAAGAATGTGAGGGAAGATCATCCCGAGGCATGGAGTCAGAGAGTGCCTACAGCAAAGGACCTGAAGGATTTGAGAGCAATATTGGAACATTCAGATTTGGGAATAAATATGTGCTCTACAATGAGTTTGGATTTTATGATTTTTGACAAACCTGTAATTAATCCGGTTTTCGGAAATGAAGAAAACGGGCTATACAATGATCAACGTTTTCTAAAGTTTGGACATTATGAAAAAGTGGTAGAAAGCGGAGCGGTCAAAATATCCACAAATGAGGAGGAACTTCTTGAGGCTATTAACTACTATTTACAAAATCCAGAACAAGATAGTAGAAACAGAAAAGAATTACTTGATCTACAGATTGGAGAACCTTTAAAGGATACGAGTAGAAGAATTGCACTGGCCCTTGCTGAAGTAAAGCGATTTGAATAGACAGAAAAAAATAGCAGTAGTATGTAATTACAGGTTAGATCCACACCGCATAGGTGGAATGGATAGATTTTTTAGAGCCTATAACGAAGAGTTTCTTCAAAAAGGGCATAAATTGATCTGGTTTTTTTCTGCCGGAGAAAAATTTGAATTTTACTCTGGTTTTGAATTAGTCCTGGCGGCAAAGGGACAAACTTTAGAGGATCTTGTTTTAGATCATTTGAAGAAGAACAACCCGTTTGATTCTATTGTCACTCATTTTCTGCCACTATGTACGCCCTTTTTCAAAAAATTAAAAGAAAATAATAAACCATTTATAATTGCCGTGGATCATAATCCGCGACCGCTAAAAGATTTTCCTTTGAAGAAAAGGATCAAGAACAGAATCAAAGGCAGATTATATTCCGGGTATATTGACTGTTTTGTAGGAGTTTCTGAATACACAGCAAATCATATTCTCAAGGATTACGGGAAGGGTCTTAAGAGGAAGACCACAGTAGTTTATAATGGGATTGACACTTCTGTATATGAGAAGCGAACAGAAGAAAACCGGGGAAAATTTATTGTGGCCTCACATTTAAGAGAATCAAAAGGGATCCAGGATTTAATTGAGGCGGTAAACTTACTTCCTCAAGAATATAGAAACTTACTAAAAATTGACATTTTTGGAGAAGGCCCTCAGGAAAGAATTTTGAAAAATAAAGTGATGGAATATGAACTGGGGCAGCAAATAGAATTTCAAGGCAGTTCTTCAAAACTGCCGGAGCTTTTTCAGAATTATTCATTTCTGCTACAGCCCACTTATATGGAATGTTTCAGCCTTTCAATTTTAGAAAGTCTGGCCGCTAACGTGCCTGTAATCACCACTCCGGTAGGAGGAAACATTGAAATAATCGGGAACGGAAAAAACGGATTTCTATTTCCTCCCGGAGATATTACAGCTCTAAGAAATTTATTGAGTGAAGTACTTAATCACAAGGCTTCCATTAGAGGAGATGTAAGTCTGGAAATAGAAAAGGACTATAATCTTAAAAAGATGGTAAAGGAACATTTAAGTTTATTACCATGCATATAGGATTCCTCACTCCCGAATTCCCACATCCCGAAACAGGAAAATCTGCCGGTCTTGGCAGCAGTATTAAAACACTTGCGACTTCCCTGAGAAAAGAAGGCGTGGAGGTTAGTGTTTTTATTTACGGCCAAAACAGAAGCAAAGAATTGGAAGATGAAGGTCTGAAGTTGATTTTAATAGAACAAAAAAGTTATCCTTTTTTTGGATGGTTGCTTTACAGGAAATTTCTTGAAAAATATCTGAACAGGAAAATAAAGGAAAATAAGATTGATTTAATAGAGGCTCCTGACTGGACGGGTATTACTGCATTTATGAAACTTCGTTGTCCTCTGGTCATCAGGATGCACGGCAGTGATGCTTATTTTTGCGATCTCGAGAGCCGTAAACAAAAATGGAAAAATTTTTGGTTAGAAAAAACCGCCTTAAAAGCTGCCGAACATCTTCTTTCTGTTAGTCAGTTTACGGCAGATAAAACAAGGAAGATCTTTAGTTTGGAGAAGGGAATTACCATACTTCCAAATGGAGTGGATATTGATCAATTTGTACCCGGCAGAAATGAAGAAAAAGAGAAATCAATTCTTTACTTTGGAAGTCTGATCAGGAAAAAGGGGGTTCTTGAACTGGCTCAGATTTTCAATAAAATCACTGAGGTTCAACCGGATACTTATTTGAGAATGGTAGGAAAGGATGTTGTGGATGTTTTAGAAAAACGTTCGACTTTAGAGATCATAAGGGAAAGGCTATCAGAAGAGGCTAATGCACAATTCGAACACATTCCTGAAGTGCCTTATGATAAAATAAGTAGTATTATTAAATCACACGCTGTGGTTGTATTCCCTAGTTTTGCTGAAGCTTTTCCCATGACCTGGCTGGAGGCAATGGCGATGGAAAAAGCATTGGTAACTTCTAATATAGGCTGGGCCGGCGAGATTATGATCAGCGGGAAAACCGGATTTATGGTAGACCCCAAAGATCATTCTCAATTTGCAGATAAAATTCTCAAATTGCTGAACGATCCCAAGCTTAGACTTAATATTGGAAAAAGCTCAAGAAACAGAATATGTAAACATTTCTCTGCAGAGGTAATAGCGAAAAAGAATATTGAATATTATAAATATGTCACCGGAAGAGAAATTTAAGGAATACGAAACCTCCAAAGGTGAAATTCTTTGGTATCTGGGCGAACCTGCATTAGATAAACTGGAAACTCTTGCTGAAGGACCAGGGGATCTTTGGCACAGTTCGCTTGACCAGGGATTTACAGGGATTTTTCCCGAACTGAAATATCAGATAGCTGTTTTCTGGTGGTTCCTTAACGATTTTGAACATCTTGATCAGTCAGTTTGCTGGAGGATCAATCCCTATGCTTTTGTAGTAAGGAAAAAGGTATGGGAAATCATGAAAGGATTTCCGGAAGATTATGAATCTGACATCATGAGAGCTTTGGATTTGGGATTCCGGATGTTGAGGTATTGTGGGGGAGTACCTATGCACATAAACGATCTTTATCCTGAGGACAGGCAGCAGGTAAACATTCCCGCTTCGGACAGATATTTATTTTTCCTCAAGAACTTTAAAAAGGAACACGCAATAAACATGCTCCTGAAAAAAGGGAGTTTAAGTCCACTTCAGGAGTTGAAAGCATACAGAAAAGCTGTTTTCATCTCTTATCAGAAGAATGATTTCCCTCTCATTCCCCCAAGAGAGCTTAAAGAAGTGCCAGATGCTCCCGGAGTAAGTGTGATCATTCCCACTATGTTCCGTCAGGAATACACCGTTCAGCTTTTAAAGGATTACGCTCTCCAGACTTATCCTGTCAAAGAAGTGGTAGTAGTGGATGCTACGCCACCGGGAGAAAGAAATGAAGGTATTTATAAATCCGCAGTCTATCCATTTGATTTAAGAGTATTATGGCAAAAGACGAAAGGAAGTTGTAGGGCAAGAAATGAAGCAATCGAGGAGTGTACAGGGGACTATATTATTTTTGCAGATGATGATACCAGGATACCTAAAGATTTTGTGGAAAATCATTTAAGACTCCTTCACACCTATAAGGTTGATGCTTGTAACGGATTGGACGTTATGGCAGATAATTCCTCTCAGGATCTGAATGATCTGAAAAGGACCCTTGAAGAAATGGGATTGTCCCGGTGGAAAGCCGGAGCGGCCCAGACTTTTAGTAATGCCAATTCCTGTGTTAAAAGAACTCTGGTGTACAAGCTCATAGGGAACGATATAAATTTTGATGGGGGATATGGAGAAGACAGCGATTTCGGTTTTTCCCTTCTTGAAGAAGGAAGTATTGTGATACATAATCCTTTTTCTGTCAATCTTCATCTGAAGCCTAAAGCGGGAGGCTACAGACATTGGGCCAGTCAGTCTGCCATTTTGGGAAAGAAAAGGAAAAAACAGGCCTGGGAACTGGATAATCCTGTCGGATTAATTAAACCTGTTCCCAGCCCTACAATTATGTACGGAATTATCAAGAGATTTAAGAAGGATCAGATCGAAGAATACAGGTCCAGGTATTTTTTTCTTTATTTATGGCAGCGGCCCAGAAGAAAATTTTTATTTCGGGTCTTAAAATTGCCTTATAAAATAAAGCAGTTTAATTTGTCAATGATGTACGCTCAAAACCTCCTGAAGAGAGGTGAGAGGTACAGGTAAAATTAATCGACCTTCTATATATGTACACCAGTCTAATTATCTGTACCTATAATCGACCGGAAGCGGTAATCAACCTGTTGGATTCTATTTCTAAACAGAAAGAAATTCCTGATGAGGTGTTAATCATCGATGGTTCTGATAATGATCTCACTCAACAAAAACTCAATACATGTTCCCTTAAAGGCTTAAGATATTTTCACGTAAATAAAAAGGAAAGAGGCCTTACTAGACAAAGGAATTTTGGAATTGCAAACATCAGTGAAAAATCAGATGTTGTCTTTTTTCTGGATGATGATATTATTCTTGAACCCAATTATTTTACTGAGATCATTCGTACCTACACAATATATCCTGAAGCCATGGGAGTATCGGGGTATATTACCAACGAGGTAACCTGGAAAAGAGTTTCTCAGGATTACAATCCGAGTTCCGATGAATTTTTATACGACGGCTGGGTTAGACCTGAAGGATCCAGATTCGGACTACGGAGGAAATTGGGACTTGCTCCCGATAAGCCGCCTGGAATAATGCCTGATTTTTCACACGGTTATTCCACCGGATTTTTACCACCGAGTGGAAGGACCTACGAGGTAGAATTACTAATGGGAGGGTTGGCGAGCTACAGGACAGAAGTATTAAAGAAATTACAGTTCTCTACTTTCTTTGAGGGATATGGTCTTTATGAAGATGCCGATTTCTCTTTAAGAGTTTCAAATTTGGGAAGGCTATACGTAAATACAGCTGCGAGGTTAGAACACCACCATGATCCTGCGGGTCGTCCAAACATGTACCGTTATGGCAAAATGGTTATTAGAAATGGCTGGTATGTGTGGCGGATCAAAACTCCTCAACCATCACGAAAAGCAATATTAAAATGGCACTCAACAGCATTGCTTTTAACTTTAATCCGACTGGGGAATGTTATTAGTTTAAAAAATAGATCGGCTGCTTTACAGGAAGGTATAGGGAGATTTTTCGGTTGGATAAGCCTTTGGATCAAATCACCCAGCATAAAGTCTTAAAGATGAAGACAGCCATATTATCTTTCAGTATTAAAAACTCTTCACTTTCAGAATATTTTATCGAAATCGCTAATGGTTTGTCGAAAAGTCATCATGTCGTTATAGTAACGGATTGTTTACAGGCGCACCCGTTCCGTATTTGCTCCGGAATTAAGATCGTTAAAAGGCCCGCTTTTGGTCCTAAAAATCCAAAAGTTTTATGGTTTCTGTTTTCCCTGATTAAAAAACAAAAACCGGAAATTTTAATTGGAAATTTTAGCTCTGTGGGGCCTCTAATGATTTTTGGATTTTTGCTGAGAGTTAAAACCCGGATTGCCTGGTGTCATTCCATCTCCCGACAATTTTTAAATAAGCGACCTTTCTTTGACAAAAAGAAATATGTATATGCTTTAGCAACAAAAATTTTCGCTAATTCCATGTCAACTAAAGAGGACCTGGTTAATAACTTTAGAATAGAACCGCGTAAGGTGGAAGTTTTTTACAATGCTCTAAGAAAACCCAAAGTAAGTAATGAACTGCAAATGCCTCTGCAATTTACCTTTGCAGGAAGACTGGATGAATCTAAAGGTGTGAGAACTTTGCTTCAGGCCATGCCTTCTGTAGTGACGCGACACCCGCATATTCAACTAAAGATAATTGGTGGCCATCCTGATTCTGAATCAGTATATAAATGGAAAAATTTAGTTAAAGAACTTGGGCTGGAAAAAAATGTAGGATTTTTGAATTTTCAACCTAGCAGATTTGTTCTTGAAGAATTTTCTAAATCTTATTTCGCTCTGGTGCCTTCGATGGTGGAAGCATTCGGGTACGTAGTAATAGAAAGTTTTTCAGTCAAAACTCCGGTAATAGGTTCCAATACAACGGGAATCTCTGAAATAATCAGGGATGGTACGGACGGTTATTTGTTTGAACCTGGAAACCCGGAAGATTTGGCTGCGAAAATGATAAAATTGTTAGATGATCCAACCTTAAGAGAGAAGTTTAGTTTAAATTGCTTTAGGAGATTTGAAGAGAAATTTGAACTCACAAAAGTAGCTTCAGATTTAGTCAATAGAATTGAAATTTTAAACAGTGGCTCCAGTAAATAAAACAGATCTCAATAGACGACAACAGGAATTCTACGACAACAAGAAGAAGAATCTGCCCACCCGTGTTTGGTCATATTTTCGAAATGGACTTCTAAATCGCACGAAAAAAGGAGTAGGTATAGAAAGCGATAT
Organism: Salinimicrobium sp. CAU 1759; assembly: GCF_054482715.1. NCBI lineage: Bacteria > Pseudomonadati > Bacteroidota > Flavobacteriia > Flavobacteriales > Flavobacteriaceae > Salinimicrobium > Salinimicrobium sp. CAU 1759. The sequence goes on from NZ_JBTLRK010000001.1 coordinate 1,518,782, forward strand.
TTATGAACTTCATAGATCCTGGTTTGGAGACCTTTCAAATAAAAAGGTTCTGGATTTGGGTTGCTATGCAGGCAATAGCCTCAGTATCTATTTAGCTCAAAACTCTTCAGAATACCTTGGTATAGATCTCAGTCCAAAAGGAATTAAAAATTTGTCCGGCCGGCTTTCAGGACTAAGCGGAGCAAGAGCTGAGGTAATGGACTTTCTTTCAGACGATTTTACAGAAAAGGATTTTGACTTGATCTATGCCTATGGAGTACTACATCATTTCAAAGATGTGGATGAATTGATCTTAAAATTAAAAGAGAAATTAAAGCCGAATGGTTCCATTGTTAGTCACGATCCCCTGGAAACAAGTTTACCCATAAAAACGATTCGAACTATTTATCGCCCTTTTCAGAGTGACAAAGACTGGGAATGGCCTTTTTCCAAGAAAACCTTTTATAAATTCGACGAGGCTTTTGAAATCACAGAACGTCGGGCGGTTCTGGGAAAAACAAAGTGGTTACCATTCTTAAACCTGCTGCCTGGGTCTAGTGACAAAAAATTAGAGAAAGCTCAGGGCTGGCATCGGGAAGACTGGGAAAAGTCGGCAATAAATGATGAATACATGTTTGGTTGTATGCATCTGAGCATGCTGATGAAAAAAAGGACATAAATGCGGTTTGCAATCTTCACCCATGTAGCACATATTAAACGAAAGGGTCAGTTCTATGCCTATGCACCTTATGTGCGGGAGATGAATTTATGGTTGAAGCAGGTGGAGGAGGTGGAGGTCGTGGCACCTTTCATTAACGGAAGCCAAACCTCGACTGCTGAACCATACCGGCATGATCGAATTGAAATTACTGCTGTTCCAGCTTTCGACCTGCTCAGCCTGAAAAGTTCCCTCCGCGCTTTTTTTCTGTTTCCATTAATATGCACCCGAATCCTGGCCGCCATGAATCGGGCTGATCATTTACACCTGCGCTGCCCAGGAAATGTTGGTCTTATAGCCTGTTTTTGTCAGATATTTTTTCCGACAAAACCAAAAACAGCAAAATATGCAGGTAACTGGGATCCTCAGGCTAAACAGCCATGGACGTATAGGCTTCAAAAATGGATCTTAAGCAACACACTGTTAACACGGAATATGCAGGTGCTGGTATATGGAGAATTGCCGGGTAAGACGAAAAATATTGTTCCTTTCTTTACAGCTTCTTTTTTAGAAGAAGAAAAAGCTGAGGTGCTTAAAAAGGTACTTTCAGAACCCTTTACTTTTTTATTTGTTGGCAACCTGGTGGAGGGGAAAAGGCCTCTTGAGGCAGTTAAGCTGGTAGAGGCGATAAATGCAGAAGTTGTTCAGAACAGAGCTCCGAAGATCCGCGCTAGCCTGAAAATTTATGGAGATGGACCGGAAAGGCTGAAACTGGAAACCTACGTTAGAGAAAAGCAACTGCATCAATATATAATTTTTAAAGGCAGCCGACCTTTGGAAGAACTAAAAGACGCATATAAAAAAGCTCATTTCGTGATCCTGCCGTCCAAATCTGAAGGTTGGCCTAAGGCTATTGCCGAAGCTATGTTCTTTGGTTGCATTCCTATTGCCACTCCGATAAGCTGTGTGCCGTGGATGCTCGGGGGCGGCTGCAGAGGAATTCTGTTGGATGAGAATCAAGAAACAAGATCCAAGAACCAAGACAGGAAAAATGAGTGGTCAGAATACGGAGGTCTGGATGTGGAAAAAATCATTAAGCTGCTGGTCGATCAAGGAGAAATGAAGAGAATGTCTAAGGAAGCAAAGGAGTGGAGTCAGTATTATACTCTGGAGAAATTTGAAGCTGCAATTCAGGAGGTTTTGAACAAAGAACCACAAACTACAAACCATAAACAAAAATGCGCGTCCTCCAACTAATCGACAGCCTACGGCCCGGCGGAGCCGAAAAAATGTCAGTAACCTACGCCAACGCTCTGGCAAAACGCATAGACGCATCTTTTCTCTGCTGTACCCGGAAAGAAGGTTTGCTAAAAAAGCAGCTGACTCCCGAAGTTGGCTACCTCTTCCTTAACAAAAAAAGTACCTTAGACTTGGAGGCATTTTTAAAGCTTCGAAAATTTGTAAAAGAAAATAAGATCGATTTTATTCAGGCTCACAGCAGCTCCTGGTTCCTGGCTCTTATGGTGAAGCTCAGTCTGCCAGGGTTAAAATTAATTTGGCACGACCACTATGGAAGAAATTTGAAGGAACGAAAAATAGGAATTTTAAGACCCGCTTCCCGGTTTTTCGACGGGGTGATTTCTGTAAATTATGATCTAAAAGAATGGGCTGAAGAGAACTTAATGACAAAAAAGATCAGGTTCTTCAGGAATTTCCTTCCTGAGGCCGCTCTGATAAAAAATTCAGCAACCGCTTCTTCTTTTCAAGGTAGCAAAGATGATTTCAAGATCCTATGCCTGGCCAATCTGCGTCCACAGAAGGATCATCTGAACCTGCTGAAAGCTTTTGAGCTGGTGGTACAGGAGCACCCGCAGACTTCCCTGCATCTTGTGGGAAGAGATGACCAGGATGTCTATTCTGGAGAGTTAATGGCTGTTGTTAAACAAGAAGGTCTAACAAAGAAAGTTTTCTTCTATGGGGAACAGGAAAATGTAGAAATTTTCTTGAAAGAAGCAGACCTGGGTATACTGTCCTCGGCATCGGAAGGTTTACCGGTAGCGCTTTTGGAATATGGTCGTGCAGGTTTGGCAGTGGTCTCTACCGACGTGGGTCAATGTGCTGAAGTCATAGGATCTGTAGGGAAGCTGGTAACTCCTAAAGACCCTAAAGCGCTCGCACAGGCGATCAAAGAATATATTGAAGATTCTACACTAATCAAATCAGATGCCAGGTCTCTTCAGGAAAGTATAAGATCAAACTATTCCGAAGCAGCTGTAATGCCTCAGGTTGAGGAATTTTTCAATTTAAACTTTAGACCTGGAACATTAAACCTATAGAGTTTTCCTTATTATTGTAGTCTTATCTTCAGTTATGCCGGCAATTTCCGTCCATTCCCAACAATATTCTGCCACCATTTCTAAACTGGCCAGAATAAAGTATGTGAAGTTGTTGCTTTTGCACTTTGGAATTGCATTTGTTATTTATCTCTACAGACCCGCTGCATCTCTATATTTCCTTAGTGTTTTTGGATATTTCCTTTTTTTGGTTTTTGAAAAAAGAAATAGAAATAATGAAGCTCTTATGGCAGCCGCCTACATGGCAGGCGCTGAGGTTTTCTTTCGTATGACTGAATCTATTCCCTTCTATGAAACCGGGAAATACTCAGTCATCCTATTTTTGGTAATAGGAATGTTCTTCAAAGGTACTTCCTCTAAAACAGTTCCTTTTTGGAGCTATCTACTTATTCTAGTGCCGGGAATTGTATTTGCAGCTGTCAATTGGGAGTATGATTACGACTTTCGAAAACAGGTGGCTTTTAATATCAGCGGGCCCGTGTGTCTTGGTATATCTGCTTTGTACTGCTATTATAAGAAGGTAAAGAAAGAAGATTTTCAAAAGATTCTGCTAATGCTGTTGTTCCCTCTTCTGAGTCAAATGTTTTACTTGTTTCTGTATACCCCTAACATGAGGGATGTGGCAGTAAATCTACAAGCGAACTATGCGGCTACGGCAGGTTACGGACCGAACCAGATCTCCACTGTCTTTGGCCTGGGGTTTTTTCTTCTGGTTTGTAGATTATATACGGTAAAGAGTAAGTGGATAAATTTTATTGATCTTGTGCTGCTTGGAATGATGAGTTATCGGGCTCTTATGACCTTTTCCAGGGGAGGAGTGTTGGTGGGGGTCATTTGTATTGCTGCATTTATTGCCGTGTACTTCTATCACGAAAAGGAAAAAGAAAGATTCAGGATACGGTTTAAGACTTTTATCCTGTTAATCTCAGCCGTGTTAATATGGGGGTTTTCAGTTTTCCAAAGCGGTGGGTTATTAGATAATCGTTATACAAATAAAGATGCAGCAGGCAGATTAAAGGACGATATTACTACAGGTAGAGCAGAGCTTGTACAAACTGAACTGGAAGGCTTTTACAATAATCCGGTTACGGGAGTTGGAGTAGGAAGAGCAAAAATTCTTCGTGTGCAGGAAGTAGGGTACGAAATTGCTTCCCACAGTGAGATCAGCAGGTTATTATCTGAACATGGACTGTTGGGTTTATTAGCCGTTGTAATTCTTATATTTGTCCCTGTTATATTTTGGACAAAATTTAAAAACAATTATTATTTTTTAGCTTTCTTAGCTTTTTGGTTTCTTACTATTAACCATTCGGCCATGAGGATCGCTTTGCCGGCATTCGTTTACGGGCTTGCCCTTTTATACATAGTTGATGATAAAAAGAGGCCCGTATACAAGAAAAAGATTAAGGCGTAACAATTAACAAGGTCTGGCGCTGTTATATATAGTTGATGAAAAAAAGAATTCTTTATATAGGTAACAATCTTTCCAATCCCACCTTTACCGCTACCTATATTTCTTTTTTCAGTGAGGTATTAAAGCAGGAGGGGTATTGGGTGAAGACGGCCTCTGCTAAAGACAACAAGGCGCTTCGCCTGGTGGAAATGCTTTCTCTCATTTGGAGCAACCGCAAGGAAACCGATGTGGTACTAATAGATACCTATGGTGCCCAGAATTTTTACTATGCTTACAGCATAGGGAAGCTTTGTCAGCAGTTAAAACTGCCTTACATTCCAATCTTACACGGCGGAAACTTAAAAGAACGTTTAGATAAAACCCCCAATCTTACAAAATCACTTTTCGGCAATGCCCGAATTAATGTGGCCCCCTCACATTTTTTATATGACATCTTTATAAATCACGGATTTACCAACTCCCGGATCATTCCGAATTCCATTACCCTGGAGAATTATCCTTTTAAGGAAAGGAAGACATTTAAGCCCAATTTTCTGTGGGTCCGTCGGTTCCAGGAGCGATATAATCCGTTGATGGCGATAAAGGTTTTCGAGCAGATCTACCACAAGCATCCCAAAGCTAAATTATGTATGGTTGGTCCGGAGAAGGACGGTTCTTTGGCAAAATGTGTAGATTATGCAGTGCAGCGACATCTACCTGTTGATTTTCCCGGAAAGATGAAAAAGAAAGATTGGGCAGCTTTATCGGTAGACTATGATTTCTTCATCAATTCTACAGATGTTGATAACACGCCAATCAGTGTTATTGAAGCCATGGCCCTTGGCCTTCCCGTGATCTCTACAGATGTCGGCGGTATGCCTTACCTCATTGACAACGCCAAAGACGGCATTCTCGTACCTCAAAATGATGTTCCAGCGATGGTCACTGCCATAGAAGACCTGCTTAAGAGTCCTGAAAAGTGTCAGTACATAGCACAAGCGGCTTATGAGAAGGTTAGGAGGTTTGATTGGGATATAGTTAAAGAACAATGGATCGAAGTCCTTAATGGAGAGTTGTGAGTTCTCAGTTGTGAGTTCTCAGTTGAAAAACTTCGCTTTGCTCAGTTTTCGTAAATTTAGTTAAAGGTTTCTAAAACTGAAAACCGACAACTGATAATTGACAACCAAAAGATATGAAAAGCTACAAAGATCTCAATATTTATACCCTGGCATTCGCTTATGCTATTGAAGTTCATAAAGCATCTTTAAAGTTACCGAAGTTTGAGCTTTACGAGCAGGGGAGTCAGGTAAGGAGATCTTCAAAAAGTGTAAAGGATAATATAGTTGAGGGGTATGGTAGAAGAATTTATAAGCAAGATTTCATCAAATTCTTAACCTACAGTCATGCCTCCGTACTGGAGTGCCTGTCTCAGCTGGAAATGATTGATGAACTTTACGAGATTTCAGAAATTAAACCCCTAAAAGAAAAATATGGACTTTTAGGTGGTAAAATCTTCTCTTTTATTCAGTATGTGGAGAAGAATTGGAAAAGTTAATTAGCAGTTGTGAGTTGTGAGTTGTAAAACTGAGCGGAGCGAAGTTGCAAACCGACAACCGACAACCGACAACCGACAACCGACAACCGACAACCGACAACCGTCAACCGACAACCGACCATCCTGAAGACTCTAATCTACATAGGAAATCGACTTACCAGTAGAGGAGGAACTCCCACCTCCATTGACACTTTAGCACCACTACTCCGCGAAGAAGGCTTTGAAGTAAAAACTGCATCAGCAAAAAAGAACAAGCTTTTCCGTCTAACAGATATGCTTTGGCTGGTGTACAGGAACAGAAAAACCGCCGATTACGTTTTAATTGATACTTACAGCACCCAGAACTTCTGGTATGCTTACGCTGTAGCCCGGCTTTGTCAACAGCTAAAGATAAAATATATACCTATTCTTCATGGGGGAGAACTTCCCGACCGACTTGCACGCTCTCCCAAGGCCTCAAAAAAGCTATTTAAGAAAGCCTTTCTAAATGTAGCTCCATCTTTATACATCAAAACCATTTTTCAGCAGGCAGGATTTACAAACGTGCGGTATATTCCTAACAGCATTAACTTGGAGGATTATAGATTTCAGGAACGACCTGTACTCCGTCCAAAACTTTTTTGGGTGCGGGCTTTTGCTGAAATTTACAATCCGCTGCAGGCAATGAAGGTGTTGGAGCTACTGCTGCCCGACTATCCCAATGCTGAACTCAGCATGGTCGGTCCCGCTAAAGATGACTCCTGGAAAGAATGCATCCGTTACGCCAAGCTGCACCGACTGCCGGTTCGTTTTCCCGGCCGCTTATCCAAAGAAGAATGGACAGCTCTTGCCGCTTATTACGACATCTTCCTGAACACAACAAATATCGACAACACTCCCGTGAGTGTGATCGAAGCTATGGCCTTAGGTCTTCCTGTAATCTCCACCAATGTCGGTGGACTCCCTTACCTCATTTCAGCCGACATAGATGGAATTCTCGTTCCTCCTAATGATCCTGAGCGGATGGCCGCAGCAGTAAAAAATGTTCTTCAGGATCCTGAACGGTCTTTGGTAAGAACTCGGGCCGCAAGGAAGAAAGTAGAGGCTTTTGATTGGGAAGTGGTTAAGAGGAGCTGGAGGGAAGTATTGCGTAGTTAGTATTGAGAATTGAGAAAAAACTGATGGTCGCTTGCCCACGGAAGCTATAGCGGAGGAGGGTTGGCTTTTGGTTTTATAACAGTTCCATTCCCACCCCGCCCTTCGGGCACCCCTCCGCAGGAGGGGAGGGAAAGATTGTCAGCACTTAAAGAAAAACACGAGAAATTTTAATTCCTAAATGTTGAATTTTGAATCCCTTCCGCTGGCGCGGATTTGCAATCCGTGACGAGGGCGAAGCCACAAGAATACCCGCCCCCTCTTCAGAGCTTGTCCCGATCTTTATCGGGAGGTTTGGAGGCTTTAGAGGATGCCTTAGCGAGACAAAAGCATGTGTAGTCAGATCTGAGGATAGAGGAACAATTCGTGAATTCGCGACAAAAATCCCCAATTTCAGGCAAAAATTTATTTTGTAGTAAGCATATAATTACTACTTTAACTGCCTGTAAGAGCCCCCATGTACCTTTTTAACCGGATCCTGCTAAGGACCTGAATGAATAAAAACTTTTGGATGGCGGAAACAGAACTTCTTGAAAAACTTAGAGGCAACGGATATTCTGCTGTAAAGTCTTCCTTATCTTTACGCCATAAAAGTTTTTACATGCCCCGTAAAGCTAACCTACATTTTGAGATCTCTGAAAGAAAGGTTTTTCTGCGCATTTTTGATGTTGTGTGGGTGCTGTTTTCACTTTATGTGGTGAGTATTCTCTTTCGGCTTGATTATTTTGAGATTGACAGTGCCTCCTGGCATTGGGGTATAGTGCTGGCTATTTACATTAGTGTCTTTAATGGGATCTTTGAACTTTATGATCTTCAGAAGGCCGGAAATTATTACAGGGTACTTCAAAACGTTGTGCTCTCAAGTTCGGTCGTTGTACTGTTTTTCCTAATGACCCCGGTAGTCACTCCTGTTCTTCCCAATGATCGCGTAGAGATACTGTACTTTTTCCTTACGATCCTCTTTACACTGTTACTGTGGAGGTTTTCCTACATTGCACTTATATCCTCACCCAAATTTCTGCGTCGGGTATTGATCATTGGAGAGCCCGTGGAGGTGGAGCTTGTCGCTTCTCACGTGCAGCGGTCAGATCCTAATTATAATATTGTGGGCTATGTCAATCCTGGGACAGGAGGACTCTTGTCGGCTGATTCTGTTGGTCTCAGGGAATTTTCTTCGGAAAGACTGGAAGATACCATTCGCAAACATGCTATTGATGAGATACTAATCTCCAATGTCACTTCTACCACTGCGGAAGGTCTTTATTCGGAAGTTCTTAATCTGCTCAAAAAAGGCTTTCCCGTCAAGGATTTTAATGAAGTCTACGAAGACAAGACCAGCAGGATCCCTGTGCAGCATATTGAGCGGAATTTTTACCAGTTTTTTCCTCTCAGTAAAAGTAATGACAACAAATTATATCTTTTTTTTCACCGGCTTGCCGATGTTTTAATATCTGTTATCGGACTTGCAGTTGGTTCCTTTCTATTGATCCTGGTTTACTTCGGAAATATGGTCGCCAATAAAGGTTGCCTTTTTTACCGGCAGGAAAGAGTTGGCAAGAACGGAAGGTCCTTTACCATCCTGAAGTTTCGCACCATGCGATGTGACGCCGAACCTAATGGTGCTGTATGGGCCACCAAAAATGATGTGCGTATCACCCGCTTCGGAAAATTTCTGCGGCGTTCCCGATTGGATGAATTTCCGCAGTTTTGGAACATTCTGAAGGGAGAAATGAGTCTCATTGGTCCGCGTCCCGAAAGGCCGGTCTTTGTCAAAGAATTGTCTGATCTTATTCCCTTTTATGATACCCGCCACTTCGTCAAACCCGGACTCACGGGATGGGCACAAGTAATGACCGATTATGCCAACAGCCACGCCGACAGTCTTGAAAAACTTCAGTACGATCTTTATTACATTAAGCACCGTAATATCTTTTTGGATATTACCATTCTTACTAAGACTTTGAGTACAGTCATTTTCTTTAGAGGACAGTAGTTCCAGTAGGCAGTGTGCAGGTAAAGAGTAAGCAGTTAGTGTTTAGTGATCAGTGGCCGGTTTTCAGACTTAAAATTTTGAATCGCTGTTTCAAAGAAGCTTTATCTGCGATTAAGAGATCTGCCCCAACTTTAGTACATAACCTTATTAGATCTCTCGTCGCTTCCTCCTCTTCCGTTCAGGAAGCTCTGTCGAGATGACATTATCCATTATCCGTGCGGATTTACACTTCGCGATGACATAAAAGAGTCTTGGCTCTTGTCTCTCATTCAACTGCCAACTGCTACTGACACCTGAATACTAATTTCACCTTCTGCTCCTTTTCCATGGTACCATTGCAAACAAGAAGATGAACAGCGCAAGGAAAAGCGACACTCTGGCGATATAATCTCCAAAACGGGTATAAAAGGTGACACGATCATTTAAGGTTACCTCTCCAAGAAGCGCTCCCTGTTCTTCATACCCCAGAGTGGAAGTGATCTCACCTTTTTCATTAATAAAAGCAGAGATACCGGTATTGGCACTGCGGGCAATGGAGCGTCGGTTTTCAATAGCACGTAAGCGGGCGTAACTAAGGTGCTGCTTATGTCCCTGTGTGTTTCCCCACCAGGCATCGTTTGTAATAATGGCAAGAAAATCTGCGCCTTCGTTTACATAGCCTGTTACGAAGTCGCCATAGACCGATTCATAGCAAATAATCGGCCCCACTTCTTCGGAAGAAGTTATCTCAAAGGCTGCTCTTTCCTCCTGAGTTGTTTTCATTGCAACTGTACCTCCCAGGTCAATCATGACATTGCCCAAAAGAGGCCGTAGCACTTCCTGATAAGGAAAATTCTCAACGCCTACTACCAGTTTCGATTTATGATAGAAATGCACTGAATCATTAGCAGAGATTATAAAAGCCGAATTGTAATCATCATACCAGTCGTTAGGCCCCAGCTGATTACTTTGCCCCCTTACTTTCCCCGGATCACTAAAACGGTCGTACATGGAGATACCACTCAAAAATGACATTTTTGGATGCTCATTCACAAATTGACTCGTAAAAAAGTTGGCTTCAGATTCTTTAAAACGGCTAAGCACTGTACCGTAAGCAAAAACGGTTTCAGGCGCTATGACGATCTTTGTTTCCGGAGTAATATTCTTTTCAGCTAGATCTGTAAGGAGTTCACCTATTCTTCTATCTGAAGTGAAATATTTTTCTGTATATGGATTGATATTCGGCTGTAAAACAACTGCCTCCAAAGTTTCTTTACTTTCTTCATAGTTCCACAGGATCACATAAGAGATCCCGATGGGAACCAAAATGAGCAGTCCGCTTTTTATAATTCCGCGGTATAGAATTGCCTTTACTTTGTGCTCCTTGTAAAGCAGAAGCATCTTCAGGAGTGCTATATTCGTCAATAGAACCCATAGTGTTCCTCCAAAGGTTCCGGTGAATTCATACCACTGTATCCAGTGTGGAAATTCAGAAAAGCCGTTTCCGAGGTTTAGCCACGGCCAGGAGAATTCCCAGTTGAGGTGTAGATACTCAAAAGCTATCCATATAGAAATGAGAAAAGAGGAAGAGGCTTTAAAATTCACCCTTTTTGCCACTATATGAAACAGCAGGAATACCAGAGACATGAGCAGCGAGTTCACTGTTATGGCAAAGATCCCTCCAAAGGGCGTGGAGAAGTAGAGCCAGTAGGTGGTGACCAAATTCCAGATAAAAAAGCTGAGGTAGGAGAGGCCCAGGATCTTCCATTTGCGGTTGTGAGCCTGCTTCATCCTGATGTTATACTCAGCGTAAAGCAAAGGCACAAAGGCAAAGAAAAGCAATATTGGAAATCCATATGTCGGCCATGCGAGCGCCAGTAAGATCCCTGAGAGTAAAGCGTATAGGAAGTGTTTCATATTTGGGTGTAGAAGACAAATTTAAACAATTAGCAATTATCAATAAACAATGCATATTGATGAATTATGAACGCACCGGATAGCTACCGCGGATTTATAACCTTGTCGAGAACAGAAAAAAGTCTTGATTCTTGATTCCAGGTTCTTGCAGCGCAGCGGTCTTTTTTTGCTATTTTTACACAAAACCGACCTTTATGAGCTTTGCAAAGCATGTTCCAAATATCATTACCCTCCTTAACCTTCTTAGCGGAAGCATCGGGGTCATATTTGCTGTAGAGGGAAACCTTGTAATGGCTGCGATCTTTGTGGCGCTAGGTATCTTTTTTGACTTTTTTGACGGACTTGCTGCACGAATGCTTGATGTGAAGTCGGAGTTGGGACTCCAACTTGATTCCCTGGCCGATATGGTCACCAGCGGAGTGGTGCCGGGAATAGTGATGTTTCAGCTCTTCAAAAAGGCACTTCCGGGGACAGCTTCGGGAGCAACCGACTGGACAACAGGGGGAGATTTTTTTGAGTGGGATTTTCCCGTCCTGGCTTTACTCGGACTTTTTATAACTCTGGGTTCAGCTTTTAGGCTGGCCAAATTCAACATAGATGAACGTCAAACCGATTCGTTCATCGGTCTACCAACTCCGGCAAATGCTCTTTTGATCCTGAGTCTGCCGCTCATCCTGATTTTTCAGCCACAGCCTGTTTTAATAGATATTATTTTAAATCCCTGGTTTCTTGCTGCACTAACTTTATTTAGCTGCTATATGCTGAATGCGGAAATTCCACTGTTCGCGCTAAAATTCAGTACCTGGGGATTTGCTGAGAATAAAGTCCGGTACCTGTTCCTGATCTTCTGTATAGTTCTCCTGATCTTCCTGCAATTCGCAGCTATTCCGCTGATTATTCTTAGTTATGTGATCGTCTCAATGATCACGAACAAAGGAAATGATGAGACGGTGATTGAGAGGCATTAAATTGAGCACCAATAATCAAGCTCCAAATTCTAACAGGAGGTCGGCGCGGATTGGTAATCCGGGGCCAGGAACAAGCCAATGCCAATCAGATCAAAGCTTTTGCGGAGCGAAGAATTTAGCCATCATTCCCCACCCCACCCTACGGGCACCCCTCCGAGGGAGGGGATGGTAAAAATTGATGGCACGGAAAGAAATACAAAATGAATTTTCAATCTTGAGCCCGGTAGTTTGAATTACTGGATGGTGCGGATTTGCAATCCGTGCCGAGATCTAATGCCTATAAGTCGTCCCTACGGGACTTTTTATCACAAGGGTTATTGTTTTTACCGGTATATTGTCCCTACGGGACTGGTCTTAGGGTTGGAAGTGTTCTTAGTATAAAGTGTGGGGGGGTGGATCTTATTCTTATTGATGTGACAGAGGAGAAATAATATTGCAACTTTTGTTCATGAGATCTCTCTGCGTTTCCTTCACTGCCGTTCAGGAAGTTCTTTTGAGATGACAAGTCCAAAGATGGCGCGGATTTATAATCCGTGCCGAAGGTAAACTAACCTTGAATCTTGAACTCAGAATTTTGAACCGGCCGCAGGCCTATTGAAAGATCTTCTTCTTTCTCAACTCGAAGTTCTGCCCCAGATACACCTTTCTCACCATTTCATCTTCAGCAAGTTCTTCAGGAATACCTGCTTTTAGAATACGGCCTTCGAACATGAGATAGGTGCGATCGGTAATCGCCAGTGTTTCCTGTACGTTGTGATCGGTAATAAGAATACCAATATTTTTGTTCTTCAGCTGAGCCACGATCCGCTGAATATCTTCCACGGCTACGGGGTCAACTCCCGCAAATGGTTCATCCAGAAGAATGAAATGCGGATCTGTAGCCAGAGCACGGGCAATCTCTGTACGCCGACGTTCTCCACCGCTCAAAAGGTCTCCACGGTTCTTGCGAATATGCCCAAGACCAAACTCGTCTATAAGAGATTCCATCTTCATCTTCCGCTCCTTTTTGGAGAGGTCAGTGAGTTCAAGCACACTCATGATGTTATCTTCGATACTGAGCTTCCGGAAAACGGAGGCTTCCTGCGCAAGATATCCTATCCCGTACTGAGCTCGTTTGTACATAGGAAATTTTGTGATATTCTCCCTGTCAAGAAAGATCCTTCCGCCGTTTGGCTTGATCAATCCTACGATCATGTAGAAGGAAGTAGTCTTCCCGGCACCGTTAGGACCTAAAAGCCCCACGATCTCCCCCTGGTTCACTTCCAGGGAAATTCCCTTAACCACTTCCCTTCCTTTATAGGACTTTACAAGACTTTCGGCGTATAACTTCATTTATAGATATGAGATGTTAGATGTGAGTATTGAGATTAGCAATTACCGTGCAATTTTTATAAAGGTAACAATTGCTAAGCAATTACTCCCCCGTCGGGGGTTGGGGGGCTTCCAATGCCTCCCAAAACTCATAAGCTCTCCTCAAATGGGGGATCACAATAGTTCCACCCACTAATGTGGCAATACTTAAAGCTTCCATAACTTCTTCTTTAGAAAGACCTTCTTTATAGCTGGTTTCAAGATGGTATTTAACACAGTCGTCACAGCGTAAAACAGTCGATGCTACAAGTCCCAGCAATTCCTTTGTTTTTACATCAAGGGCTCCGGGTGCGAAAGCGTTAGTATCGAGGTTAAAAATTCTCTTTATGATTTTATTATTGTCGCCAAGGATCTTGTCGTTCATCTTCTGGCGGTACTCATTAAATTCTTCTACCTGGTTTTTCATAGCTTTTGTTTTCTTAGTTTTCTTTCTTCATTTCGCGTAACGATACGGGCAATTATTATACTGACTTCATATAGTACAAGTACGGGAATAGCAACAATGATCTGACTCAAAATATCGGGAGGAGTAATGATCGCTGAAAGGATCAATACGATCACCAAAGCAAATTTGCGGTACTTCCGAAGAAATTGAGGAGTTACCAACCCGATTTTTGTCAGGAAATATATGATTATAGGGAGCTCAAAAATGAGTCCGCAGGCTATTACAGAGGAGCGCACCAGGCTGATATAACTGCCAATGTCGAATTCATTAAGAACTACCTCACTTACCTGATATTTTCCGAGGAAATTGATTGATAGGGGAGTAACAAGATAATATCCGAAAAGTACTCCCATAAAGAATAATAGGGAGGAAATAAATATAAAACCTCTGGCTGTATTCCTTTCATTCGCGTACATGGCAGGGGAAATGAATTTCCAGAATTCATAAATAATATATGGAAAAGCTATAATAAAACCTGCTGTGATCGAAGTCCAGACGTGAGCCGAGAACTGCCCGCCCATAGTTCTGGATTGAATGGTAAAGGGCATATCTTCAAAGCAGAATCCGCCTTCCAGTCCAACAAAATTAGACAGCCTGCAAAGAATATCATAAGTGAAAAAATCGGCACTTGTAGGTCCAAAGAGTAAGGTGTCAAAAATGAAGCCTTTAGCCAGAAATGCTGCTGTGCCTGCAAGAACTACAGCGAGTGTGGCCCTAATGAGGTGCCAGCGCAGCTCCTCCAGGTGATCCAAAAATGACATTTCATCGGCAGTCTTTTCTACTTTCGCCATCCTAAATTATTCCTTCTCGTATTAGGTTGTGCAAATGAACTACGCCGTAATATTTTCCCTCCTTAACAGCGAGTAGCTGAGAGATCTTATTTTCTTCCAGCACATCAAGTGCATCTACAGCCATAGCATCAAACTCTATAGTTCTTGGATTGCTGCTCATAATATCTTTTGCCGTCAATCCCGAGATGTCGATGCTCTTTTGAAGCATACGTCTTATATCCCCGTCAGTAACAATTCCGAGAATCCTGCCATTGTCTGATACTGCGGTTACTCCCAGCATTTTTTCGGAGATCTCGATGATCACCTGAGGGATCGGGGCATCAGGAGTAACTTCCGGTTTTTGATTTTGGTCGGCAATATCACTAACTCTTAAGTATAATTTTTTACCCAATGCTCCTCCGGGATGATACTTCGCAAAATCCTGACTCGAAAAGCCGCGAAGCTCCAGTAAGCATACAGCCAAAGCATCACCAATGACAAGTTGTGCCGTAGTACTGGTAGTTGGCGCAAGATTGTTTGGGCAAGCTTCCTTTTCTACGTAGGAATTCAGGACGTAATCGGCGTGTTTTCCCAGGAAAGAATCTGTGCTTCCGGTGATTGCGATCAAAGTATTTCCGAAATTCTTGATCAATGGAACCAGGACCTTGATTTCCGGAGTATTTCCGCTTTTAGAGATACATATTACTACATCATCTTTTAAGATGGTACCCAGGTCACCGTGAATAGCATCGGCGGCATGCATGAATACTGCCGGTGTGCCGGTGGAATTAAGAGTAGCCACGATCTTAGTTGCGATCACAGCACTTTTTCCTATTCCTGTAATGATCACTCTACCTTTTGATTTGTACACTGCCTGCACGGCTTCAGCAAAACTTTGGTCCAATAATTGCTCCAGGTGTTCTATAGCTTTGGCTTCAGTTAAAATGGTTTCTCTGGCAACAGAGAGTATTTTTTCGTGAGGTGTCAAATTTGTAGAGTTAGAAATTGTATGAAGTAAAGAAAAACGTATCTTTATTTTGTGCAAATGTATGTAAAATTGTAACACAATTGAATGACTTCGCAGGAAATCAATTTACACGAACAGCTTAAGAAATACTTTGGTTTTAGCCAGTTTAAGGGCCTCCAGGAAGAGGTAATAAAGAGTATAGTTAATGACCATAACACCTTCGTGGTGATGCCCACGGGAGGTGGAAAATCCCTCTGTTATCAATTACCGGCGCTCATCAAAGATGGAACAGCAATTGTTGTTTCTCCTTTGATCGCATTAATGAAAAATCAGGTGGACGCTATCCGCGGAATTTCTTCAGAAAATGGGATCGCTCACGTTCTCAATTCGAGTCTCAACAAGACTGAAGTGAAGCAGGTGAAGGAGGATATCACCAACGGGGTTACTAAATTGCTTTACGTTGCCCCCGAATCTCTTACTAAAGAAGAGAATGTCGAGTTTTTACGCAGCGTAAAGATCTCCTTTTTGGCCATTGATGAAGCTCATTGTATCAGTGAGTGGGGCCATGACTTCCGGCCGGAGTATAGAAATCTCCGCCATATCGTTAAGCGAATTGGTGAAGACATTCCTATAATAGGTCTAACGGCGACGGCTACGCCCAAGGTGCAGGAAGACATTTTAAAGAACCTGGCGATTACAGATGCCCGTACTTTTAAGGCTTCTTTTAACAGGCCAAACCTTTACTACGAGATACGTCCCAAAACCAAGAATGTAGATGCCGATATCATAAGGTTCATTAAGCAGAATCAAGGGAAATCGGGGATCATTTATTGCCTTAGCCGCAAAAGGGTAGAGGAGCTTGCACAAACCCTGCAGGTGAATGGAATTTCTGCAGTTCCATATCATGCGGGCCTTGATGCAAAAACCCGTTCGAGGCATCAGGACATGTTCCTTATGGAAGAAGTTGACGTGGTAGTTGCTACCATTGCCTTCGGAATGGGAATAGATAAGCCAGATGTTCGCTTTGTGATCCACCATGATATTCCAAAAAGTATAGAGAGTTATTATCAGGAAACAGGACGTGCCGGGAGAGATGGCGGTGAAGGCCATTGCCTTGCATTCTATTCCTATAAAGATATTGAGAAGCTCGAAAAATTCATGAGCGGGAAGCCTGTGGCAGAGCAGGAGATAGGTCAGGCATTACTTCAGGAGGTGGTGGCTTTTGCTGAAACCTCTGTTTCAAGGAGAAAATTTATTCTTCATTACTTCGGGGAAGACTTTGATGAAAAAACAGGCGAAGGTGCCGATATGGATGACAACGTTCGAAATCCCAAGAAGAAACATGAGGCAAAGGACGAGGTAGAATTATTGTTGCGTACTGTTAAGGAGACAAAGCAGCTTTATAAATCAAAGGAAGTAGTCAATACGCTCGTGGGGAAATCCAATGCAGTGATAAAATCCCATCGTACAGATGAACACGAGCTCTTCGGAAAAGGTGCCGGTAAAGATCCTAAGTACTGGATGGCACTACTTCGGCAGGTGTTAGTCGCCGGATTTCTACGGAAGGATATTGAAACTTACGGAGTTGTAAAACTTACCGAAAAAGGTGATCAATTCCTGAAGAGCCCCGGTTCCTTCATGATGACCGAAGACCATATCTATGAAGTAGGAGGCAATGATGGCATTGTTACCGCTTCAAAATCTGGTGGCGGAACAGATGAGACCCTTCTCAAAATGCTAAAGGATCTGCGAAAGAAGATCGCCAAAGAAATCGGTCTGGCTACGCATTTGATATTTCAGGATCCATCTCTTGAGGATATGGCTTTAAAGTATCCTGTTTCTCTTGAAGAATTGGGTAATATTCACGGAGTAGGGGAAGGAAAGAAATCCAAATCCTATAGCAAGAAATTCGTTGATCTTATTGCCCGCTATGTAGAGGAAAATGACATTACCCGTCCCGATGATCTGGTGGTAAAAACTACAGGTGCGAATAGCGGACTCAAATTATACATTATTCAGAACGTAGATAGGAAACTTCCGCTTGATGATATTGCCGCTGCAAAAGGCATGGAAATGACAGATTTCATTAAAGAAATGGAAGCCATTGTTTACAGTGGTACAAAGCTGAACATCAACTACTGGATCGACGAGATCCTGGATGAAGATCAACAGGAAGAGATGCACGAATATTTCCTGGATGCCCAAACCGACAAGATCGAAGAAGCTCTTGAAGAATTTGATGGCGATTACGACGAAGAAGAATTGAGATTATACAGGATCAAATTCATTAGCGAAGTAGCCAATTAAGGATTAAGATTTAGTGATTAAGGGTTATTAGCCGGGACGGAAGTTCCGGTTTTTTCTTTCTACTGTCATTCAGAACGAGCGGTAGCGAAGCGAAGAATCTCTCGTGCAGGAAGAGATTCCTCCTATCGTCGGAATGACAATGGGAATTCTTCTGTCATTCAGAGCGAAGCTTTTTTGCGGAGCGAAGAATCTTTTGTACCCTAAAGAGATTCCTCCTGCCGTCGGAATGACAATGGGAAATCTTTTGTCATTCAGAGCGAAGTTTTTTTACGGAGCGAAGAATCTCGGATGAGTAAAGAAATTCCTCCTACCGTCGGAATGACAATGCGCATTCTTTTGTCATTCAGAGCGCAGCTTTTTTGCGAAGCGAAGAATCTCTCATGCTGGAAGAGATTCCTCCTGCCGTCGGAATGACAATGCGAATTCTTTTGTCATTCAGAGCGGAGCTTTTTTGAGGAGCGAAGAATCTGTAGTTTTTTTAAATTTGAATATGAAGACTCTTGGAACGCATAACTACTATGTTTACATTCTGACAAATAAGAATAAGACAGTTCTTTATACTGGAGTCACAAATGATTTAAAAGAGCGACTGTATTATCACACCCATCCAGATGCTTTGAGCAAGCACTTCACTACTCGCTACAGATGTTTTTATTTAATATACTTTGAACACTTTCAGGATATAGATATTGCTATTCAAAGGGAAAAGCAGATAAAAGGTTGGAGTAGAGACAAAAAGAACCTGATGATTAACAAATTCAATCCTCAGTGGAGATTCTTAAATAATGAGATAGAATGAATAGAGATTCCTCCTTCCGTCGGAAGGATAAGGAATATGTTTGTCATTCAGAGCGGAGCTTTTTTTGCGGAGCGAAGAATCTCGGATGAGTAAAGAAATTCCTCCTACCGTCGGACTGACAATGAGAATTCTTCTGTCATTCAGAGCGCACAATCTCGGATGAGTAAAGAAATTCCTCCTGCCGTCGGAATGACAATGAAAATTTTTTTGTCATTCAGAGCGCAGCCTTTGCGGAGCGAAGAATCTCTTGTATTCCAAAGAGATTCCTCCTACCGTCGGAATGACAATGGGAATTCTTTTGTCATTCAGAGCGAAGTTTTTTTTACGGAGCGAAGAATTGCTCGTGCAGGAAGAGATTCCTCCTACCGTCGAAATGACAAGGAATTTCCTTAACATTCTCCTAATTCTCCTTCTTTTCATTATTCAATAAACCTTAAACCTTATTCATTTCTTTATCTTTGCCTTTTTAACTTAAAACCACGACATGAACGACGGATTATACGCAAAACTCAGCACAACAAGAGGCGACATTACCATAAAACTGGAACATGAAAAAACTCCCGGTACAGTGGGGAACTTCGTAGGACTTGCAGAAGGAAACCTGGAGAACGAGGCAAAGCCACAGGGACAACCTTATTATGACGGACTCAAATTTCACCGTGTGATCCCGGACTTTATGGTACAGGGAGGTGATCCAAAAGGAACAGGAGTAGGCGGCCCGGGTTATCAGTTCGAAGATGAGATCCATCCCGATCTTAAACACGATCGTCCCGGAGTTCTTTCTATGGCCAATGCAGGTCCCGGAACTAACGGTAGCCAGTTCTTTATTACTCATGTTGAAACTCCCTGGTTAGACGGTAAACATACCGTTTTTGGTCATGTAGTGGAGGGACAGGATGTTGTAAACGCTATTAAACAAGGTGATACTATTGATAAGGTGGAGATCATCAGGGAGGGAGAATCTGCTAAGAACTACAATGCGGTAGAATCTTTCCGTCAGTTCAACGGGGCAAAAGCTGAAAGAGAAGCTGCAGCCAAAAAGCAGCAGGAAGAACTTTTAGGTGAACTAGCTCAAGGTTTCGAGAAAACCAGCAGCGGACTTCGCTATAAGATGATCGCCGAAGGAAGCGGCAAAAAAGCTGAAAAAGGAAAAACAGTTTCAGTTCACTATAAAGGAATGTTACCTGACGGTACGGTTTTCGACTCGTCCTATAAAAGAAAACAGCCAATAGAGTTTCCTTTAGGAAAAGGTCATGTCATTGAAGGCTGGGATGAAGGAATTCAGTTATTGAAAGAAGGAGATCAGGCGAGATTCGTGATTCCTTCCAATCTTGCTTACGGCTCCCGCGGTGCCGGTGGAGTGATCCCTCCAAACGCTACTCTAATCTTTGATGTAGAGCTTGTAAAGGTGAAATAAATTTTTCTTTTTGGAAATATAGAAACCTCAGTTTACATAAGGAAGCTGAGGTTTTTTATTTTTAACCATTAACCATTAACCATTAACCATTAACCATTAACCATTAACCATTAACCATTAACCATTACCATTAACCATTACCATTAACCATTACTCCTTAATCCTTAGACCTTATTCCTTGTTAATCCGGTTGCGGCGTCATTCTCAAATAAGACTTAACCTCTTTGTATCCTTTAGGAAATAACTTATCTGCTTCTTCATTACTTACCGACGGACTTATTACCACATCCTCTCCAGATTTCCAGTTGGCGGGAGTCGCTACTTTTTTATAGGCTGTAAGCTGCAGGGAATCGATCACCCTTAAAAGTTCCTCAAAATTCCTTCCGGTGCTGGCCGGGTAAGTGATCATCAACTTAATTGTCTTATCGGGTGCAATGACGTATACTGAACGAACGGTAAGAGTATCATCCGCATTAGGATGGATCATGTCGTAAAGATCGGCCACCTTGCGATCTTCATCGGCTATAATTGGAAAATTGACAGTAGTGTTCTGTGTTTCGTTAATATCTTTGATCCAGTTTTTATGGGACTCCACACCGTCTACACTAAGCGCCATCACCTTCACATTCCGCTTTTTAAATTCATCTTTGTATTTGGCAGCTGCACCTAATTCTGTGGTGCAGACCGGGGTGTAATCTGCAGGGTGGGAAAACAGAATTCCCCAGCTGTCACCGAGAAAATCGTAAAAATTGATCTTTCCTTCCGAAGTTTCTGCGTCAAAATTAGGGGCTTTGTCTCCAAGTCTTAAAGTGCTCATATTGCAACTGATTTTTAAGTGAATAAAGGATCTTAAATTTACTGAATAAAGTTTTCGGGATAAACGCCTGCAGTTAAAACTGAGTTAATGTTTATGCAATTAGCAATTGCCAAAGATCAATTACCAATTTTCTTAAACCTTAAACCTTAAACCTTAAACCTTAAACCTTAAACCTTAAACCTTAAACCTTAAACCTTAAACCTTAAACCTTAAACCTTAAACCTTAAACCTGAAACCTTAAACCTTAAACCTGAAACCTTAAACCTTAAACCTCAGTCCTTAGGAGTGTATTTCCACTTTATACTGCATCCCACACTTGGTCTTTGAGGACCGGGAACAGGCCGGCTGCCAAGGAGCGCGTCAAGTGCTTCGCGTAATTCCCTGCCGTTGATGGAATGTCCGTTTCCGGGACGCGAGCTGTCCAGTTGTCCGTGGTAAACCAGCTTTTCTTCCCCGTCAAAAAGGTAGAAATCGGGCGTGCATTCTGCACGGTAGCTCCGTGCTACTTCCTGGGTGCGGTCGTAGAGATAGGGAAAAGTGAAGTTGTGTTTTCGGGCAAACTTCCACATGAGATCGGGGTGATCCTCTGGATACTGCTCCACGTCATTACTGCTTATGGCCACAAAGCCGAAGCCCAGCACGCGATAATCATTCGCCACCCGCACGATCTCATCCACCACGTGCTTCACGTAGGGACAGTGATTGCACAGGAACATGATCACGGTACCTCTTTCTCCCTGCACATCGACAAGGGAATGAAGGTTTGCCGTTACGGCATCTGGTAATTCGAAATCAATTATGTGCGATCCAAGCGGAAGCGTATTTGAAGCAGTTTCAGCCATTTTATTCAGATTCAATGAAGTCCTGAAAATACAAATTTCCTACGGAATATTATCAGATTTGCTATCTTGGTTCAACAAGTATAACTTCATATGCGCACTCTCGATCAATGGTTTTCTGAATATGCTGTAAGTCACCAGAACAAAACGAATCAGCTAATACACTATATATGTGTACCGGCCATCTTCTTTTCTATAGTTGGGCTTTTAATGAGTATTCCTCCGGGTCCGCTCACGCGAATTTTTCCAATGTACATTCCCTTTCTGGAAAATTGGGCGGTAGTAGCTTTGATCCTGGTCTTACTGTTCTACATGCGCCTTTCAGTTTCAATGGGTATAAAGATCCTCATCTTTGCCGCTCTCTGCATAGCCGGAAACTACATTATCTCCCTTTTTGCCCCTCTTTGGCTGGTCTCTCTAATCATTTTTGCGGTGGCGTGGATCGGGCAGTTCTACGGACATAAATTAGAAGGAAAGAAACCTTCATTTTTAAAGGATATTCAGTTTCTGTTGATCGGCCCGGCATGGGTGATCAAGAAGGTGTTTGGATAAGCAAAGTTAGATTTTAGAAGTGCGAAGTTAGAAGTCCAAAACTTCTGAAACTTTTTCGGCTCCCTTTAGGGGTGGGGTAAAACGAAAAAGTGTTCCGGCGATCTCCAATATTTTCCTAAATCTCTCTGTGATCTTCTTTTTTTACTTCGTGTCCTTTGTGAGAAATTTTTTTGAGTAGAAAAGGTGAGAAATTACAAGAGGTTTCTGCGTTCTCTGCGGAAGTCTTTGCGGCCTTTGCGCGAACCCCGGGGTACAGAACTAATATTGCTGCTCAAAAATGCTATTTTTGGAAGGTATTAATTCAACCTTCAACCAATGGAAAAATTGATCAACTGGCAAGACTTTGAAAAAGTAGAAATGCGGGTAGGTACTATAACCGAAGTTGCAGATTTTCCTGAAGCCCGTAATCCCGCTTTTCAACTTACAATTGATTTCGGACCTGAGATCGGGATTCTCAAATCCTCTGCCCAGATCACCAGGCGTTATTCTAAAGAAGACCTTTTGGATAGGCAAATAATCGCAGTGGTCAACTTTCCCAAGAAACAAATCGCCAACTTCATGAGCGAATGTCTGGTGCTGGGCGCAGTTGGTCCTGATAATGATATTGTCCTTCTTAATCCCGATTTTAAAGTGGAAAACGGCCTGAGGGTAGGCTAATTCCAATCCAGTTTTTTAAATTTGGATTGTGAAAATTTCAGCTGTTCTCATAGCGCTTCTGATTTTAGTCCTGAACGGAATTCCGTGTTGTGCAGATGACTGCGGCGGTGACGTTTTCTCTCAGGAGCAGGAAAAGGAATCTCACAGCACCGAACTATGTTCGCCTTTCCTGAGCTGTGGTACCTGTAATGCCGTTGTTTTTCAGGAAGAGGTCTCAAAAATGTCATTTTTGGAACCTGTTATTTCGTCAAAACCTGCGGAAATTGAAATAAAGATCATCTCAGAATTCACCTATCGCATTTGGCAGCCCCCAAAAAATAGCTGATCAACTCCATCGGGAAATTTCCCAAAGCTATTTTTTCCAACTTTCAAATTCATAAAATGAAATACAAAATTCTTTTGTTGCTGGCCCTTTTCTTCTGTGGCCTGGCAGCAAACGCACAGGATGTGCTGAAAATAAAGGTAATAGACGCCGAAACCAATCAACCTCTTTATGGAGCCAATGCCTCAGTTCAAGGCACTACCATTGGTGCCACTGCAAACCAGGAAGGGGTAATCACCCTGACTAATATTCCCGACGGAATACAAATCATCCTTGTAAGCTATGTTGGCTTTACTACACAGGAAATCAATCTGGAATTTCCTTTAGCTGAAGAGAAATTTATCTTGGTCGAACTCGCGCCAGAAGGAGAGCATATGGAGGAGGTGATCATCTCGGCCACCCGCTCCCGCCGCACCATTGCAGATCTTCCTACGCGCGTTGAGGTGATCTCGGGCGAAGAACTGGGCGAAAAAGGGAATATGAAACCCGGTGATATTCGTATGCTCCTGAATGAAACTACCGGAATCCAAACCCAACAAACTTCGGCTACTTCTTATAACTCCAGTATTAGAATCCAGGGGCTGGACGGGAAATACACGCAGTTGCTTAAAGATGGTTACCCGTTGTATTCCGGTTTTTCCGGGGGATTGAGTCTGCTGCAAATTGTTCCTCTTGACCTTCAGCAGGTAGAGGTGGTGAAAGGAGCGTCTTCAACCTTGTATGGAGGTGGCGCGATCGCCGGACTCGTAAATCTCGTTTCCAAAACTCCGGGTGAGGAGCGGGAGCTGAATTTTCTGCTGAATGGAACATCGGCGCTCGGCCTTGATGTCAGCGGATTCTATTCCGATAGATTTGGAAAATTCGGAACCACGCTTTTCGCTTCGTATAACTACAGTGATCCTTATGATCCTGCAGATATTGGGCTAACTGCTATTCCTGAAGTAAATCGTATTACTGTAAATCCCAGGGTGTTTTACTATCCTTCCGAAGATGCTACCCTGGAGCTTGGTGTAAATACTGTAATCGAGGAAAGAACAGGTGGAAATATCGCATTTTTGGAAGGTGAGGATGTTACCGATCCTTATTTCGAAAGGAATGACACCGAAAGGATCACCACCCGTGCCGGTTATACGCAGCTCTTCGAGAACGGCAATTCCCTTACGGTGAAGAACAGCTTTAGCTTTTTTGAGCGGAAGATAGATATCCCCGACTTTACATTTTCGGGAAACCAGCTGGCCTCTTTTAGTGAGATCGCATATAATTTTGGAGATATGGACCTGGAGTGGGTAGCAGGACTGAATATAGTTTCTGATAAATTCACCCAGGATCCTCTTGAAACTCCTGAAGTAGTGGATTACAACCACATCACCTATGGCGCTTTTCTTCAGAATAACTGGAGGATCTCAAATATGTTTAGCCTTGAAAGTGGATTGCGTACAGATTATCAGAACGAATACGGCTGGTTCGTACTGCCACGACTTTCGGCCATGGTAGAATTTTCAGATGCCTGGACAGCAAGGCTCGGCGGCGGATTAGGTTATAAGACGCCCACTGTTTTTACTGAAGATGCCGAGAGAATTCAGTTTAGAAATGTTATGCCTATTGATGTTTCTGAAACCCAAGCCGAAAGATCTGTTGGTGCGAATTTCGATATAAACTACCGAACAAAACTTTTTGAAGTGATCGATTTCAGCCTTAATACGCTGTTTTTCTATACCCGAGTTAATGATCCTATCATTTTAACACCTGGAGTTTCCGATGCCTTTAATGAGCACTATGTTTATAGGCAGCCCAACGGCTACCTGGACACCCGGGGAATGGAAACGAATCTTAGGTTTAGCTACGGAAACTTCAAGCTTTTTACCGGTTATACCTTAGCAGATGTGAATCAGCATTACTTCGGAGAAACCTATGAAGCACCACTGGTTGCTCAACACAGGCTGAATAATGTTCTGGTCTATGAAATTCATGAAAAGCTGGTGATAGGGCTGGAGGGTTATTACTTCGGGGAACAGAAACTGGAAGATGGCATGACGGGGCAGGATTACTGGATCTTTGGATTGATGACCGAAAAGAAATGGGAGAATTTCTCTCTTTTCCTCAATTTCGAGAATTTCACCGACACCCGCCAAACCCGCTTTGACAGTATTTACACGGGATCCATTTCCAATCCTCAATTCCGGGACATCTATGCACCGGTTGACGGATTTGTGATCAATGGAGGGATAAAGATCAATTTGTAATAGGTTTGCCTCCTTGAAAATTATCAAGAGAGGGGCGTGGTATAAATGATTGGGCTAAAGCCCTAGAATGTGAAAACTTGAAAACCGATGGCTGAAGCCATCGGCAATTGATGATCAATTTAATTGGATTGAAATTCTTGAATTGCCTCCGGCTTCAGCCGGAGGGATAGAAAGAAAAGAAATAGGGCTTTAGCCCAAAGAAAGGGGTTCCAAAAATGACTTTTTTGGAACCGCTTTTACACTGATACAAGGATTCATTTCAGTCTGATTATAGGCTTTAGCCAAAAATTTGGAAAATTTCTTCTGAAGTTCATTCTTTAAAAATTTTCACCTTCAACCCTGAACTTGTTTCAAGTTCAAGGATCTACTGTAACTTATAATTTTGTTGTATTTATTAGTCCTTCTAAACCCGTACTTCTAACTTTACAGTTATGGAGAACCAAAAATATAAGAAGAGACTTCACTATGCCCTCATGCTGAGTTATATTACTATAGGATATAACCTGATCGAGGGAGTAGTTTCTACCTTTTTTGGAGCCAGTGATGAAACTTTAGCACTATTTGGATTTGGCCTGGACAGCTTCGTGGAAGTGCTTTCCGGAGTAGGAATCGCACATATGATCTACAGGATGAAAAAGCACCCTGTAGTAGAAAGGGATTCTTTTGAAATTACAGCCCTCAAAATTACCGGCACCGCTCTCTATATCTTGACTGCGGGACTGGTAGTGGGAGCTGTTCTCGCTGTAATCAACAGGTCTGAGCCCGAAACCACTCTGGCAGGAATCATTATTGCTGTTCTGTCAATTCTCACCATGTACTTCTTGTACCGGGAGAAGATCAAAGTAGGGAAGAAGCTGGATAGTCAGCCTATCATTTCAGATGCTAAATGCACTAAAACCTGCTTTTATTTATCATTTATTCTACTGGCTTCAAGTGTACTTTATGAGCTGTGGCAAATTCCTTATGTTGATGCACTGGGTAGTCTTGGGATCGCGTGGTATGCATGGAAAGAAGGAAAGGAAGCCTTTGAAAATGCAAAATCCAAGAGCCTGAGTTGTAGTAGTGACTGCTGCTAATCTGCGAGAATTGGGCTAAAGCCCTGAGATGTGCAATTCTGGAATCCGGTGGCTGAAGCCGCCGGCAATTGATGATCAATTTAATTGGATTGAAATCCAAGAATTGCCTCCGGCTTCCTCCGGAGGGACAGAAACGATAAAAAAGGGCTTTAGCCAAAAAAAAAGGGGTTCCAAAAATGGCATTTTTGGAACTCCTTTTTTTAATGAATACAAGATCTAAAATCTCATATCTAAAATCTCAAATCTACCCTACATTTCGTCCCCAAAGAATATAGCATTCATCAACAGCTTATTGGTGCCGTACCAGAACGCTCTGAAATTTGTGTTGTCGGTAAACAGGATCACATTTCCGCTTCCTATGCTATTATGCTTGAACGGCACAGTTCCCGGAAGTAACTCCAGATTTTCTTCACTTATATATCCACTTAGCAATGGTTCTTCTGTATATTTTAAAGGATTTTTATAAGAAGTCGAATCAGCTTCTACGAAGAGCGTAGTGTCTCTAAAGAGCGCGATCTTGTCATCTTTATATCCAAAGTTAATAGGGTGGGAGCGATCCTGTCTTGCTTCGAAGATCGCACCTCCAATTCCCTGTGCACCTCTAAAGTCTCTTCGTTGTTCAAAAGTGACATTTTTTGCCTGCACTTCATTTTCTTTGAATTCGAGATCCATAAATTCATTCCGGTCAAACCAGTTCGCAGCGTTTTTATAACCTATCAAAGTTCCACCTCGGCGAACCCACTCTTTAAGTTTTTCTGCCTCATCTTTTCCAAGGGCGCTGCTCCAGGAATTAGAGAGGATTATATCTGTATATCGACTAAGATCGGCTCTGGAAAAATTAGACAGATCTAGTTTGGTGATCTTCATATCGTAGCGTTGATCGAACAGGTGCCATATCTCTCCCGCATCATATGAGGTAATGCCGTCTCCTACCAAAAGAGCAACCTTTTGAGGTTCTACAGCTCTAAACTGATTACTTCCAAGGTTGACGCCACCTGTGAGTCCCGTGTCAGCAGCGGAGATCTGCACATTGGCACCTTGCGAAACTTCTTTTAAAAAATCAAAGATCTCCTGGGAAGTCATTCTTTGGTTTTGTGTGGGAATGAGAATGGTTCCGTAGTCATATCTTTTATTACCGGCATTGAAAGGCTGCATGGCCACTTTTGCTCTAAGGCCTTTGTTGAGGATCATATTAAGAGCCTTGGGTGCTTCATAGGCATGCCACTCCATCAAATAAGCGTATTCGCTCTTTTCCGGAAGATCTATCGATGGCCTTGTAAGACTGTCGATCTGTTGTCCGGCAATATTCATTTTTGCTTCTTCTGTAAAATCGAGGTTGAAAGCGAGCGGAAATGACCATGCCGAAATATCATAGAATAAGCTGTCCTGGAATTCTGTTCTTCGTTCGAACATAGCCTTTAAAAGCCGTTGGTGTTTTTGCTTTTTTGGAATCACATAGCTACTTCCCGGTTTAAAGGTATCTCCGTTCTGGCTGAATTCCTCCTGCAGTTCATGGATCTCTACCTGGTGACGCTTCAGGATCTCGGCAAGATGATATGCTGAAGATGCATCTTTACTGTTTCCGAAAACATAGGCGCCTTTTTCGGCTTCTCTCCGGGCGCTTTGATAGAAATTCCGCTGATAATTCAGCAGTCTTACACGCATTTCTTTAGCAGCCTCCAAAGTGGACAGCGCCGCCGTAAACTGGTTGCGGATGGTAAATGGAAAAGTAAGTACTCCATTGTCGGTTTCCTGCGCATGTCCGCGGGAACTCCCCTGCTCAAAAAGAATTCCTATACTTCCCTGTATATCGGGGAAAGTAGAACCTTTTCCGTAATAAAAATCATCGTAGTTCTCTTCGGTATAATAAAGTGAACCAATATCATCAAAGGCTGCGGCG
Organism: Salinimicrobium sp. CAU 1759; assembly: GCF_054482715.1. NCBI lineage: Bacteria > Pseudomonadati > Bacteroidota > Flavobacteriia > Flavobacteriales > Flavobacteriaceae > Salinimicrobium > Salinimicrobium sp. CAU 1759. The sequence goes on from NZ_JBTLRK010000001.1 coordinate 1,547,194, forward strand.
TGATAGGTGCCAATTTCTTTTGTAAGTTCCTGATTAAGGTCTGGCGTAAGCGGGTGCGTTCTGGAAGGAATCCCCGGCTGAAAGAAAAAAGAAGAGTTAGAGCCCATTTCGTGGTGATCTGTAAGGATGTTTGGATACCAGTTGTGAAAGGTCCTGATCCTTGCACGGCTTTCGGGAAGCTGCACGGGTAGCCAGTCCCTGTTCATATCAAACCAGTAATGATTGGTTCGACCCCCGGGCCAAATTTCGCTGTACTCGCGATCCTGCGGATCGGGATTGATATTCTCGCTCTTATTTGTGTTGGCCCAATAAGCAAAACGTTGTAAACCATCGGGATTGAAAACAGGATCAAACAGGATCACGGCATTGTTCAGCAACTCTTTAATTTCAGGTCCTTCCGCAGCTGCGAGGTAGTAAGCGGCAAGAATAGCAGCATTAGCACCACTGGCCTCATTTCCATGGATAGAGAAGCCCTGATTTACAACTATAGGCATTTCAGAAGTATTGAGATCTTCTGAACCTGGTTCAGTAAGAGCAACATGTTGCCTTCGTATTTCCTCCAGGTTTTGGTGATTTTCTTCCGAAGTAATGGTGAGCAAGATAAGCGGCCTGCCTTCAAAGGTGCGGCCACGGTTCTCAAGAGTTATCCTCGGAGAAGCTTCAGCTAAGGCACGCATATAATTTAGGATCTGGTCGTGGCTCGCGTGCCACTCTCCGGGAACATAGCCCAGGATATCCTGTGGTTTGGGAATTTTAGAATTATAACTTACGTCCTGCGTCAGGTAATAAGAGAGATCAAGCTCTTCCTGGGCCAGCAGGTTGAAATTAAGAAAAAGAAAAAGGGCAAAAATAATTGTTCTCATAAATCGCTTTTTTGGCACCCCAATATAAAAAAAACCGTCCCAGATTTTGTCCGGGACGGTTTTTCTTGGAGTATTTTTCAATTATATATCTTCGAAACTTATATCTGTAAAAGCTGCGGCAGATGGAGCGGCGGTAGTTTCTGTCTTCTTTTGCTCATCTTCATCCTCATATTCTTTTTTGAAGTTCTTTTGATGACGCTCACTGATCACTTCCTCGCCTTTTTCCTCAAGAATAAAATCTGTCATCTCCTGAAGGATCTCATTAAAACCGGCAAAATCTTCTTTGTAAAGGTAGATCTTGTGCTTTTTATAGTGGAAAGACCCGTCTTCATTGGTGAATTTTTTACTCTCTGTAATCGTCAGGTAATAATCGTTTGCCTTAGTTGCTCTAACATCAAAGAAATAGGTGCGTCTTCCGGCTCTTAAGACCTTGGAAAAAATCTCTTCTTTTTCAATCGTTCCATTGTCGCTCATAATCAATTTGTCTTTTACGGTTTGTAAATCTTAGGTTCAAAAATCTAAAAAAAATTAACATTTCGCAACATATTTTTACATTTCTTTTTCACTCAGCTGTTTCAGGTAAAGCTCCCTGTAATAACCTTCTGCGTCAAGCAGTTGCTGATGTGATCCACGTTGAACGATCTCCCCATCCTCCAGGATGATGATCTTGTCGGCATTTTTGACAGATGAGATCCTGTGGGAAACGATAATAGTCGTCTTGTTTTTGCTGATCCTGAAGAGGTTATTCAATATTTCCTCCTCAGTTTCGGTATCTACTGCGGAAAGTGAATCGTCAAAAAGCAGGATCTTTGGATCATGAACAATAGCCCGGGCTATAGAGACCCGCTGTTTTTGTCCGCCAGATAAGGTGATCCCTCTTTCTCCCAACACAGTATCATAACCTTTGCTGAAGCCTATAATATTCTTATGGACTGCAGCGTTCTTAGCCGCTTCTATAATCTCCTCCTCGGTGGCATCGGCTTTCCCGAATTTGATATTGTTCCTGATGGAATCACTGAAAAGGAACGCATCCTGTGGCACGTAACCTGTACTTTCCCTCAGCTCTTTCAAATTCATTTTCTGTATATTCTTACCATCAATGGTGATCTTTCCCTGTTCTACGTCATAAAGACGACCTATCAATTCCAGGATCGTCGATTTTCCCGATCCGGTCTTTCCTATGATCGCAAGGGTCTCCCCGCTTTCCACTTCAAAAGTGACATTTTTAAGTGCTGTTATATTCGTGTCTTCGTAGGTGAAGGTCACATTGTTAAATGCAATGGAACCCTGCACATCTTCGGGTTCGGTCGATGGATTTTGGATCTGTGGAACTTCCTTAAGAAATTCGTTGATCCTTTTCTGGGAAGCTTCGGCTTGCTGTACGATCGATGTAACCCAACCAACAGTAGCAACAGGCCACGTGAGCATGTTCACATAGAGGAGGAACTCAACGATTACTCCAAGCTCTTCTATTTCTCCATTTATAAATTTTTTTCCTCCAATATAGATCACCAGGATATTACTTGCGCCTATTAACAGGATCATAAGCGGAAAAAAGAAGGCCTGTACCTTCACCAGGTCAATGTTCTTGTCTTTGCTTTCATTGGAAAGCGTTACAAATGAGGAATTGGTCTGGGGTTCAAGACCATAGGATTTGATGACAGAGATCCCGCTAAAGCTTTCCTGAGTAAAAGTGTTAAGCCTGGAAAGATATTGCTGTACAATGGTACTGCGTTTGTTAATCGCCACACTTAACTTGTAAATAGCAAACGACAGGATTGGTAATGGAGTTAATACATATAGGGTTAGCTCTGGGGCCTGCAGAAACATATAAGGAATTACAACTATGAACAGAACCCCGGTTTGAATGCTGTACATAAAAGCAGGCCCTGCATACATTCGCACTTTTGAGACATCTTCGCTTATGCGGTTCATAAGATCCCCGGTGCGGTTCTTTTTATAGAAGTTAAGGCTTAGGTCCTGGTACTTCCTGTAGACCTCATTTTTAAGATCGTATTCGATATGTCTCGAGACCACAATGATCGCCTGCCTCATCAAAAATGTGAAAAGTGCCGCCATGATCGTGGCACCCAGGATGAGCAGAATATTATTCATGAGCTCCTCCCGCAGCACGGCTTCAGAAGTGATCTCATCATTCACGTACTCCTCTATTGCAGTGGTAGATTCCCCGATAAATCTTGGAGTGAGAATAGCAAAGACCCTTGCTACTATAGTAATGAAAATACCTCCAATAAGATGCCACTTATACTTTAAGAAATATTTGTTTAGATGCTTAAGTTCTCTCATACGGCTGCAGCTGCTCCATTTCCAATTTCGTAACTTTGTTTCTCAACAGTGACTGTAAATTGAAATATTGATTATTTTTGCGCTATAAAATTCCGAATTACGAAATTCATATAAATTTTTAAACTAATGACAGTGGATGTTCTAAAGGCAAATGAACTTAAAAAAGCCGCTCCGGTCTTTGGGCAGCTTTCTTTTGATGACCATGAACAAGTGGTTTTTTGCAACGACAAAGATACAGGATTAAAGGCAATTATTGGAATTCACAACACAGTTTTAGGTCCTGCTTTGGGGGGAACCCGCATGTGGAACTACACTAGTGAATGGGATGCGGTGAATGATGTGTTGCGCCTTTCCCGCGGAATGACCTTCAAAAGTGCCGTAACAGGATTAAATCTTGGAGGGGGTAAAGCGGTGATCATTGGAGATGCCAAAACTCAAAAGACACCTGAACTTATGTGCAGGTTTGGAGAATTTGTCCACTCGCTTAGCGGAAAATATATCACAGCGGAAGATGTGGGAATGGAAACTGCCGATATGGACACTGTACGCGAGGTGACGCCATATGTAACAGGGATTTCTGAAGATAAAGGTGGTGCAGGAAACCCTTCTCCTGTTACAGCTTATGGTGTTTATATGGGGATGAAAGCTGCGGCAAAATTCCGTTATGGATCAGATGATCTACAGGGAAGATCTGTGCTTGTGGAAGGAATTGGTCATGTTGGGGAAGCCCTGGTCGCTTATCTTGCAAAGGAAGGTGCTAAAATACTTATCAGCGATATCAATGAAGAGCGCCTGCAGCAGGTAAGCAGCCTTTATAACGCCGAAATATTTACGGGAGCAGATGTTTATTCATCAAATGTAGACATCTATGCACCCTGTGCGCTTGGAGCTACAATTAATGACCAGACCGTGGAGCGTCTCAAAGCTGAAATCATTGCAGGAGCTGCTAACAACCAGCTGGCAGATGAAAGAAGACATGGAGCAATTCTAAGAGAAAAAGGCATCGTCTATGCGCCCGATTTCCTGATCAACGCAGGAGGGATCATCAATGTATATGCTGAACTGGAAGGCTATGGCCGAAAGGAGATCATGGAAAAGACCCAGAATATTTTTAACACTACTCTGGAGATCCTGACTACGGCAGAAGCAAGCAGCATTACGACGCATGAAGCTGCTTTAAAAGTTGCCCAGCAACGAATAGCCGATAGAAAAAATAGCAAATAACCCCAGCGGGTTTTTAATTAAATAGTATTTTTGCCGGGCGAAAGGAAAACACCTTTCGCCCTAATTTTTTAAAGTTCTTTTACAGCTATGTTGACCAGAAGACATATCAGGGTTAAAGTAATGCAGTCATTGTACGCCTACTCTCAGAGTGAAAATGACAATTTGAAGTCGGAAGAAAAGTTCCTGCTTAAGAGTATGGACGAGATGTATGACCTGTATCTTCTACTTCTGAATTTATTTGTGGAAATTAAGGATCATGCCGAAGATTATCTGGAGAAAGGCCAGCAAAAGCATTTACCTTCTGAAGAAGATGTAGATCCAAACAGGAAGTTCGTCAATAACGAATTGATCTCCCTGCTGGAAAAGAACAACGCTCTAAATGTTGCCCTTGACACCCGAAAGCTCAACAACTGGAAGAATGATGATGAATACGTAGAAATTCTTTGGGCAGAGATCAGGAAGAGCGAATTGTACGACAATTATATGGCCACCCGGGAGTCCAGCTTTAAGGAGGATAAGGAGTTCATCATTGCCGTCTTTAAAGAGATCATCGCTCCAAATGAGAAGCTTTACGACTACCTTGAAGACAAAAAGATCACCTGGATAGATGATCTTCCGCTTGTGAACACTGCAATAGTTAAGATGTTGCAGAAAGCTTCTGCAGGGAAGGAGCAGGCTCTGACCAAACTTTTCAAAAGTTCAGACGATAAGGAGTATGCTATTGAGCTTTTCAGAAAAACTTTGCTTAACGATGAGAGCCTTGCAAATGAGATGGTAGGTAAAACTCCAAACTGGGATAAAGAAAGGATTGCCGACCTGGATACGATCCTTATCAAAATGGCGATCTGTGAATTCCTGAAGTTTCCATCAATTCCCGTAAAGGTGACTATTAACGAATATTTAGAAATTGCCAAGGAATACAGTACTCCTAAAAGTAGTATTTTTATCAACGGTATCCTTGATAAGCTCTCAAAAGAGTACAGGGATAACGGCAAACTGAACAAAATGGGCAGGGGTCTTATGTAGTCCTGCAATTTTTCTTAATTTTATCCACTTTAACCATAAATTGTATATCATGAAAAAAGGAATTTTATTACTGGCACTAATTGCTGCTTTCAATTTTACTTCTTGTAAAGAGAACGCAGCCGACAAGGTACAGGCAGAAAACGTAGAAGAAGCTGCACTACGTGATTCACAAAATGTAGTATATCCTCAGCTTACCTTTGAAGAAACTGAGCATGACTTTGGGACTATTGCACAGGGAACTAATGTAGAGCACACTTTTACATTTACAAACACCGGTAAAGCACCACTTGTAATCACTAACGCTACCAGTACTTGTGGTTGTACAGTGCCAACATGGACAAAAGAGCCAATTGCTCCGGGGGAATCAGGAGAAATGGTAGTTAAGTTCAACGGTAGCGGTCAAAACCAGGTCACTAAGACAGTAACTATTACAGCTAACACCGAAACCGGTAAAGAACAAATTAAAATCAAAGCTTTTGTAGAGCCTAAGGAGGCTCAGTCATAATTAAGAAGCAAAAGCAACAGAACTACTTATGGACCAATTAGCCCAGTTTGCCCCAATTATTTTAATGTTCATCGTGGTGTATTTTTTTATGATACGCCCCCAAATGAAACGTGCCAAGCAAGAAAAACAATTTGCTTCTGAACTTAAAAGAGGAGACAGAGTTGTGACCAAAAGCGGAATGCACGGTAAAATAATTGACTTTAGTGACAAACTAAATGCAGTAATTATAGAAACCGGAGCCGGAAAGATCACTTTTGACAGGTCTTCCATTTCGATGGAGATGAGCCGGAAGTTGAATGAACCGGTAAAGGAAACAAAGTAAATTCCTTCGGGAAAAATAAAAGAGAGCCCCACGTGAATGCGTGGGGCTTTCTATTTTGAAGCAAACCAGTAAAGTTTTTTTTGACCTTGTATATTTTCTATAGGAATGAAAAGATGCTGAAACAAGCCTGCCTGCCGACAGGAAGGTTGAGCATGACGGTCAAAAATTGCGTCAAACTGATTTTACTTCAGGACCAAAAATGGCATTTTTGAAGTATTGTTTTTCGCTCCTACAGAGCTTCTGTTTAGGACTGAGCTGCATAGATTTTTGCAGGACCTTGTAGGTTTCCTGTGAAGATAAGAAAGATGCTGCAACAAGCCTGCCTGCCGACAGGAAGGTTGAGCATGACGTTAATAAGTAACCGTCCCCCCTGAATTTTTTCAGGGTCTTCAAAAAGGCCGCTTACCAGGCGCAGCGGTTTAGATATTTATTTTCAGCAATTCTTGTATTTATCGTGCAGTCCACCGCCGGCTTTGATCATCGGGTTTATCTTTTGAAGTCTGCTTTGCTTTGTAACCTCTTTTTTAGCTTCAGAAATATAGTTGCAATACTCCCGCTGTCTTCCCGGCGTTAGATTTTTGTATGCCACTTCCAGTGCAGGATCTTCGGTAAATGCCGCTTCAAGTTCAGGAGGGATAACGGTCTTCTTTGCTTTTTCCGGTTTGATCTCTTTGCCTTCCTTTTGATTTTGTACTGCTTCCTCAACATAGCGGCGGAGTTGCTCTACAGGAATTTCCTGTCCCCTCTCAAATCTGATCTGTCTCAAAGCCTTTGTCTTACTTTCCTGTGCGTTCTCAAGAAGAGCAGTATTTTCTTTGAGTAATACTCCGTTATAGAACCACATGGCGCAATGATTTTTAAAAGCAGCAATGGAAACGACATTTTTGCCACCTACGGTATAAACAGGTGCACCCCACTTGATTGTCTCCTCGACATCTGTGCTAAGGATCATCTCCCGCAGCATTCTCAATTCCTCTTCCCAGCCGGGATGCGCTGCTATGTATTCTTCTGCTGATTGTACTGCCATTGGTTAGCGATTAGTGCTCGGTGAATAGTTATTTGGACTAACCCCTGTCAGCGTTTTTTAGCCCTGACAGGCTTCCTCAGATCGGAAATCTGCAACTCGCAAGCCCAACTTTGAATTTTAGGACTTGAACCTTGAATCCTTTTCCGCCGTCAGTTCTGTGATCTTCACGATCACTTCTATTGCCTTTTGCATACTTTCTACCGGTACATATTCATACTTTCCATGGAAGTTATGTCCACCGGCAAAGATGTTGGGGCAGGGGAGACCCATAAAGCTCAGTTGCGCTCCATCTGTACCACCGCGGATAGGTTTTATTATTGGGGTGACATCGACCTGCTTCATGGCCTCTTCGGCAATATCCACAATGTGCATCACCGGCTCAACTTTCTCCCGCATATTGAAATACTGATCTTTGATCTCCACAGTTACGCAATCCCTTTCCTGCTGGCTGCAGATTTCCTGTGCAAGATCCTGCATCATCTTTTTCCTCGCTTCAAAATGTTCCCGGTCATGGTCACGAATAATATAGTGCAAAGTGGTTTCCTCCACATCACCTTCTATGGCATTCAGGTGAAAGAATCCTTGCCGATCTTCGGTATGCTCCGGTGTTTCCAGGCGGGGCAGGGAGTTGATGAAATCCATGGCAATGTACATGCTATTGATCATCTTGTTCTTGGCATAGCCGGGATGAACACTTTTTCCGCTGACTTTCACTACTGCTCCTGCTGCATTAAAATTCTCGAATTCCAGTTCTCCTACCTGGCTGCCATCCATAGTGTAAGCCCATTCTGCACCGAACTTCTCTACGTCGAACTTATGAGCTCCCCGCCCAATTTCTTCATCGGGAGTGAAGCAAACTCTTACAGCTCCATGCTTTACCTGAGGATTGTTCAGGAGGTATTTCATCGCCTCCATGATCTCGGTAATCCCGGCCTTATCGTCAGCTCCCAAAAGAGTGGTGCCATCGGTAGTAATAATTGTCTGTCCCTCATATTGAAGCAGATCGCTGAAGTAATCTGGTGAAAGGATAATATTCTTCTCCTTATTTAGCACAATGTCTTTGCCATCGTAATTTTCAATGATCTGTGGATTCACATTAGTTCCCGAAAAATCAGGAGTAGTATCAAAATGTGAAACGAAGCCTATTACCGGCACCTCGTGGTCTACATTAGAAGGAAGGGTTGCCATGACATAAGCATTTTCATCTATGCTCACATCCTGCATCCCCATAGCCTGCAGCTCTTCTTTCAATTTATTTGCAAGCTCCCACTGTTTTTCAGTGCTGGGCGTGGAGTTACTGGTCTCATCACTCTGTGTATCTATTTTGACATAGCTTAAAAAGCGGTCAATGATCTCTTGTTTATTGGTCATTCTTGCTGAAGTTTCATCAAAAATAATGATATAAGAAGTAGGTTCAAAACCTTTTATCTTTTCCTCTATATTTGTGCAGCTTTGTGTTAATTTTGCTGAAAACCTCCTCCATGTATCAAAAGATAATCCGGCCGCTTTTATTCAATATTGATCCTGAAAAAGTCCATTATTTTACCTTTTCGGCACTTAGGAAATTATTTCTGCTACCGGGAAGTCAGAATTTGGTGCGCCAGAAATTTGTGGTGGAGGACAAGCGTCTTGAAAGGGAAGTATTCGGAATAAAATTTCCCAATCCCGTGGGACTTGCTGCAGGATTTGATAAGGATGCGAAGTTGTATAAGGAGCTTTCAAATTTCGGCTTCGGGTTTATTGAAATAGGAACCCTTACGCCAAAACCACAGCCGGGAAATGAGAAGAAAAGACTTTTCAGGTTAAAGGAGGATAAAGCTATAATTAATAGGATGGGCTTTAACAATGGAGGAGTGGTTGAAGCGGTGGAAAGACTCAAAAAGAATAATGGGGTTTTGATTGGAGGAAATATCGGAAAGAACAAAATCACTCCAAATGAGAACGCAGTAAATGATTATATGATCTGCTTTAATGCCCTTTTTGAGCATGTAGATTATTTTGTGGTGAATGTAAGTTCCCCCAACACTCCAAATCTTAGGGAGCTGCAGGACAAAGAGCCGCTCACAAAGCTGTTGAACACTTTACAGCAGGAAAATTTGAAGCGCCCGAAGCCGAAGCCTATTCTTCTAAAAATAGCTCCAGACCTGACTGATTCTCAGTTGCTGGATATAATTGATATCGTAAAAGAAACAGGGATTGCCGGAGTAATAGCGACAAATACTACCATATCAAGAGAAGGTTTGAGTGCCCCAGATAAAGACGAGTCGGGAGGCCTCAGCGGTAAACCTCTTACAAAACGAGCTACAGAGGTGATCCGGTTCCTTTCAGAAAAGAGTGACAAAGCCTTTCCTATCATTGGCGTCGGTGGAATTATGACTCCTGAGGATGCCGTTGAAAAGCTGGAAGCGGGTGCAAGCCTGGTACAGCTTTATACAGGATTTATTTATGAAGGTCCGCAACTGGTGAAAAAGATTAATCAGGAAATTCTAAAGCGCAGCAGTTGATCGCAGAGCTGATCCCCTTTTTCACAGCTTCGATCCTCCTTACCCTTTCCCCGGGTCCCGACATAATTTATGTGCTGGTGCAGGGAATGACCAATGGGAAGAAGTATGGTATAGTCACTACACTTGGCTTAGTGTCTGGAATTATTATTCACACAAGCCTGGTGGCATTTGGAATTTCTGCTATAATCAAACAGTCGGAGACATTGTTCTTTCTTATCAAGATCCTGGGGGCGGCATATTTGTTTTATCTCGCCTGGCAGCTATACCACAGTGAAGCAAAAATTACTATTGGAGCAGCGAAGGGCGCAAATAAAAAAGAGTTGGCTTACCTCTTTAAAAGGGGATTTTTAATGAACGTTCTAAATCCTAAGGTTGCCATCTTCTTTCTTGCTTTCTTCCCGGGATTCCTCTGGGAGCCGGAAGGAAATACAGTCATGCAGTTCTATATCCTGGGTTTCCTTTTCATGCTGCAGGCTTTTCTGATTTTCTCCGCGGTCGCAATCCTGGCCGGAAAGATCTCCACCTACCTCAACCAACATCCACATTCGGGAGTAGTATTTAAGTGGGTGCAAGTGGCGGTATTTATCGGGATTGGAATTTTTATTTTGGTATAGAGAGGTCAGTATTGAGAAGGGGGAGGAAATAATCCATGAAATCATGATACTCCTATTAAACCTCTTTGCTCGTGACACGGAGCGAAGCGAAGCAATTCCGGTCTTATAAGATATACTTCTTCTTCATAATTTTTAATAAAAGTACTGCAAACTAGAAAGAGAGATTGCTGTAGTCGCCCGTTCGGCTCCCAGCTTGCTGGCATGAAAATTTGCTAAGACTTTGTAATAAAGCTGAATGTTTTCCACTTGGTACTTCTAAAATCGTTCTCCAATTTCCTACTTTCATCTTCGTAATTCTAAATTCTAACTTCCTTATATTTGGCCTATGGGGAACATTAAAATTATTGAATGTCCGCGGGACGCAATGCAGGGAATTAAAACCTTTATTCCTACAGAAAAAAAAGTTCAGTACATACAATCTCTTTTACGTTGCGGATTCGATACCATAGACTTCGGAAGCTTTGTTTCTCCTAAAGCTATTCCGCAAATGGCCGATACAGCAGAAGTTCTCTCTCGGCTGGACCTTTCCAGGAGCCGTAGTAAGCTTCTTGCAATTGTTGCCAATACCCGCGGTGCTGAAGACGCTTCAAAGCATCCTGAAATAAACTATCTGGGTTACCCATTTTCGATTTCCGAAAACTTCCAGATGCGTAATACCCATAAAACCATCGCCGAATCTGTAGAGACGCTGCAGGAGATACTGAATATTGCCGACGCTTCGGGAAAAGAGGTGGTAGCATATCTCTCTATGGGGTTTGGAAACCCTTATGGAGATCCATGGGACGTGGAGATCGTTGGGGAGTGGACCGAAAAACTTTCGGGAATGGGAGTTAAGATCCTTTCACTTTCAGATACCATTGGCAGCTCAACCCCCGAAGTTATAGAATATCTATTTTCAAATCTTATTCCGAAATATCCCGATATAGAGTTTGGAGCTCATCTTCATACCACTCCTACCAAATGGTTTGAAAAAGTGGATGCAGCTTACAAATCTGGCTGTAAAAGATTCGATGGTGCCATCCAGGGTTTTGGTGGATGCCCTATGGCTAAGGACGAACTTACCGGTAATATGCCTACAGAAAAACTGCTTTCTTACTTTACTTCAAAGAAAGACGATACTAATGTCAAAATGATGAGTTTTGAATCATCTCATAATGAGGCAACTAAGATCTTTAGTTTATATCATTAGTGAATACAATGGTTTTTGTTAATTTCATTGATAAATTTTATTTAAAATTAATCTAAATAAGCTTTGCTGAAAAACAAATGAGGTATACATTTGCGGTGTTATTTTAAACAAGTCTAAATAAACTACAAAATGAAAAAAGCCTTATTTGCTGCACTAATAGGAGGGATTGCCTTCACTTCGTGTTCAACAGATGATGACATTATCGATCCCGTCACTTCCATTGAAGTTCCGGAAGCTTATGCCTTTACAAGAAATGGAGAATCTACTGTCTCTTTTGGGGGGCAAACCACCAGGATCCTTATGGCTGGAGAATTGTTTGGAGATCTCCTAAATCCGGCAATGACAGAAGAACAACTTTCTAACATGTTCTCCAATGAAGAGAATCCTTTTTCTTCCGAAGATCTTAATTCAAGTTCAAAAGACATAAAAAGTAAGGTGGCTGCTTCAAAACTTTACTTTAGTTCCAATACTGTAGAGAGCAACGCCATAAAGAATACTTTTGAGAGCTGGATTAGCGAGCAGGTTACAGATGTTTTTCCTAACTGGGAGACTTTAGCCGAAGAAGGTGTTGCAGGACAAATAGCACAGGGAGATAAGACCAGATATGTAAACGCAAAGGGAATTGAAGTAAATCAAATCTTTGCCAAAAGTTTAATAGGAGCTTTAGTTACAGACCAGATCCTCAACAATTATCTTTCAGAAGCTGTTCTTGACGAAGCAGATAATACCGAAAAAAATAGTGAAGGCACTACTGAAGAAGGTAAAAGTTATACTACTATGGAACACAAGTGGGACGAAGCTTATGGTTACCTGGTAGGACATCCATCTATCTCGTCAGCATCTCCATTGGCCTCTCTTGCCTCGCATGAAGATAAAATGCTTTTCAATTATCTTGCAAAGGTGGAAAAGGATCCTGATTTTGCCGGCATTGCTGCGGAAACCTTTGAAGCTTTTAAAACAGGACGTGCTGCAATCGTAGCAGGAAATTACGAACTTCGTGATGAACAAGTGGCAATTATTCGCAAGAATTTATCCCTGGTGAGTGCAGTGCGTACTATCTATTACCTGCAAAACGGAAAATCTGCCATAGCCAACAATGATCTGGGTACTGCTTTCCACGGACTATCTGAAGGGCTGGGTTTCCTTTACAGTCTTAGGTTTACCCACAATCCAGAGACCGGGCAGCCTTATATTGCTCCTGAAGTTGTTCTCGGTTACCTTGAGCAGTTAACCGAAGGAAACGGACTTTGGGACGTAACTCCTGAAACTCTTGATGCCATTTCTGAAGCTATTGCAACAGAATTTGGTATTACTGTTGCCCAGGCTGCAGAATAGAAAACATAAAATTGGAAAAGGGTTGATCTTGATCTGCCCTTTTCTTTAATTATAATGATATGCTGAAAAAAATTAAACTTTTACTCTTAACTACTTTGATTGTCTCCTGTAATTCAGACGATTCAGGTAAATCTGAGACCGCAGACAACTTTGACAGAGGGGCGATGCTGGAAAATTGGGCTGATAATATTATCATACCTTCTTTTGAGAATTTTTCAGGTGATACTCAATCTTTAAGCGAGGCTGCGGAAGCTTTTTCAGAAGATCCTTCCGAAGTAAACCTGGTAGCACTAAGGTCTGCTTTTGAAGAGGCATATCTAAGCTATCAAACAGTTGCCCTTTTCGAGGTTGGAGAGGCAGAGGCTTTGGATTATCATAACTTTCTGAACATTTATCCTGTTGACGCAACTGCTGTTATTGCCAAGGCCGAAGCTAATAGCTTTAATCTTGATTTGCCGGCTTCACGCGATGAACAGGGTTTCCCTGCTCTTGATTTTCTCATTAACGGTCTCGGGGAGACAGATTCAGAAATTGTTTCGTTCTACACTTCTGAAAATGAAAACGCTGAAGGATACAAGAATTATTTGACCAGTGTAGCTGCCAGGATCGATGCCTTGACAGATACTGTCCTGGCCGACTGGAAAAATTCTTACCGGGATATTTTCGTTTCGAGTACCAGTTCTTCCAGTACAGGCTCTGTAGATAAATTCACAAATGATTATGTGATGTATTTTGAAATGGATCTGCGTTCAGGAAAAATAGGCATTCCTGCAGGAGCTTTTTCCGGCAACCCCGTTCCGGAAACAGCCGAGGCATACTATTCCGAAGATTTTTCCAAACAGCTTTATCTTCAGGCGCTTGAATCCTTCAGGAACTTCTTTAATGGTCAGCATTTCAATAGCACTCAAACCGGTCCAAGTTACCGGCAGTACCTGGAATATCTTAATTCCATAAGTGAAGGAGAGAATATTGCTGCTATGATCAATGAGCAATTGAACAATGTTCAACAACAGGCAAATGCGCTTAATCCAGATCTTGCAGAACAAGTAAGGACAGACAACTCGGTAATGCTCGCAGCTTTTGATAAGCTGCAGAAAGTTGTTGTGTTGCTTAAGATAGATATGCTGCAGGCGCTCGACATAAGTGTGGACTATGTCGACACAGACGGTGACTAAATAATTGCTTTGAATTTGGTGTAATGGGAATTACCAACTACTTAAATAAAAATACGGAAGCCGCGCCTTTAGCGGTTTTTCGTATTTTTTTTGGTATCATGATGTTTGGTAGTATTCTTAGATTCTGGCTGAATGGCTGGATCGAAAAGCTTTACATCTTACCCGAATATTCCTTTTCCTATTATGGATTTGAGTGGGTAAAACCTCTCGGAAATTTCACCTATGTACTTTTTGCAATTTGTGCTTTTGCAGCCCTGGCTATAGCTATGGGTTTTAAGTACCGGTTATCAATGATCGTCTTTTTTTTGAGCTTTACTTATATAGAGCTTATGGATAAGACTACTTATCTTAACCATTATTATTTTATAAGTATTCTAAGTTTCCTTCTGATATTTCTGCCTGCCGGAAGATATTTTTCTGTTGATGCTTATAAGGATCCTAAAAAGGCAATTCAAAGGCTGCCTTCCTGGTGCATCGATAGCATTAAGTTATTAATGGGTATTGTCTATTTTTATGCAGGTCTTGCCAAGCTCAACTCCGACTGGCTTTTTAAAGCCATGCCTTTAAAAATCTGGTTGCCTTCAAATTATGATCTTCCCTTTTTGGGAGATCTCTTGCAGCAGGAATGGGTGCATTATTTTTTTAGCTGGTCCGGAATGATCTACGACTTAGCTATTCCTTTTTTGCTCCTTTACAGACCCACCCGCCGCTTTGCCTTTTTGCTGGTGGTTGTATTCCACGTACTCACGCGAATTTTGTTCCCAATTGGGATGTTCCCATTCATCATGATCGTTAGTGCTCTAGTATTTTTTGATGCAGGTTTGCATCATAGAATACTCGAAAAAATTGCCGGAATTTTGAAGCTTGGAAAGTCCCGTTTTGACAATGCAAAACAACTTTCATTTTCTCCTCAAAAAAGGAATATTCTCGTAGGTTTTCTGGGACTTTTTTTTGTGGTACAGCTTCTTTTCCCGTGGCGCTATCTGTTATACCCGGGAGAACTTTTCTGGACCGAAGAGGGATTTCGTTTTTCCTGGCGTGTTATGCTTATGGAAAAAGCCGGTTATGCCCAATTCAAAGTGGTTGACGGAAAATCGGGAGAAAGCTTCTATGTAAACAACGGAAATTTTTTAACTCCTTTTCAGGAAAAACAAATGTCTTTTCAGCCTGACTTTATACTTCAGTATGCCCACTTTTTGGAAGATCACTTCAGTAAAAAAGGCTATGAAGAAATTGAGATATATGTTGACAGTCATGTAGCTCTAAATGGCAGGAGAAGTGCCCCTTTTATAAACCCCCGGGTCAATTTGCTCGATCATGAAGACAGTTTTGAGCGAAAGACCTTTATTTTACCATTCAATGACAGCATCAAAGGTCTGTAGTTCTATATTTTTTCTTCTGGCATTTAATCTTGCCACTTTTGCACAATTTTCACTAAGCGGAACAGTTGTTTCCACAGAAACCGGCCAACCTGTTCAAGACGCTGAGATTTATAACCGTACCACAGGTCAACTCACAGTGGCTAATGAGGAAGGGTCTTTTGAAATAAAATCCTTACCTGAAGGGACTTACAGTCTGGCGATATTTAGTTATGATTTTCAGGTCAAAGAGCTGCAGGTGGAGCTTTTTGAAAACAGAGATCTGCGGGTAGCGCTCGACCCTTTGGCCGAAAGTCTTTCTGAAGTAGTTTTAGTACAAAGAAGAAAGGAGATTTTTGCCCTACGCAATCTTCGAAAAGTTGAAGGGACTGCCATATATGCCGGGAAAAAGAGCGAGGTTGTTCTAATGGAAGAGATCACCGGAAATCTTGCAGCCAATAATGCGCGACAAATCTACAATCAGGTGGTGGGGCTTAACATCTATGACAATGGAGATGCAGGACTTCAGCTCAATATTGGTGGTCGCGGTCTTGATCCAAACCGAACCCAAAATTTCAATACCCGGCAAAATGGCTATGATATTTCTGCAGATGTTTTAGGATATCCCGAAAGTTATTATACCCCGCCTGCTGAAGCTCTGAGTGAAATTCAGGTGATTCGTGGGGCAGCTTCCCTGCAGTACGGAACTCAGTTTGGAGGATTGATAAATTTCAAATTCAGGAAACCTAATCCTGTCAGGAAAATTGAGCTTATTTCCCGGCAGTCGGTAGGATCTTACGATCTGTTCACAAGTTTTAATAGTCTTAGCGGTACCATCGGGAAATTTAGTTACTACACCTTTTTCAATTATAAAGAGGGCAACGGCTTCCGCCCAAATTCAGGTTTTGAATCCCAGAATGCCTTTGCACATTTGGGCTATAAATTTAACGACAACACCCGCTTAAGCTTTGAATATACCTATTTGGATTATTTAGCCCAGCAGCCGGGAGGCCTCACAGATAAGCAATTCTATGAGGATCCAACCTTTAGCAATCGCAGCAGGAACTGGTTTGGAGTGAACTGGAACCTTTTTGCGCTAAAGCTGGAACAAAAATTCTCTCAAAAAACGGATTTTACCTTAAACCTTTTTGGACTGGATGCTTCCCGAAAAGCTGTTGGTTACAGGGAGAACAGAGTTTCCCAGGCAGATGATTTCGATGCCCCGCGGGAATTACTAACCGATAATTTTAATAATTGGGGAGCCGAGGCGAGGCTCCTTACCCGGTATAATTTGTTTAGCGAAGAATCGGTGATTTTATTGGGAAGTAAATATTACACCGCCCAAAATGAACAGCGGCAGGGGCCCGGTACAGCAGCTTCCGGCGCCGATTTTTCCTTTGCTGATGATACCTTTCCCAACTATACCCGCCAGTCAGAATTTACTTTTCCTAACCAGAACCTGGCATTCTTTGGAGAGAATATTTTCAACCTGACGGGTAAATTTTCGGTAACTCCTGGCTTCAGGTTTGAATATATCAATACTCAAAGTGAAGGAGACTATAAAAACATCTTTTTAGACAGGGCAGGAAATGTATTGAAGAGCGAAACACTGTCAGATAACAGAAATTTTAAACGAAGTTTTGTGCTGCTTGGGGTGGGGAGTAGTTATGAGCTGAGCAAGGATGCAGAATTTTATGCCAACTTTTCCCAGAATTATCGCTCTGTCACTTTTAACGACATAAGGGTTATAAATCCCGTTTTCCAGGTGGATCCTAATATCACCGATGAAGATGGATTTACTGCCGACCTTGGGCTTCGAGGTAGAGTTGACCAATATCTTTCTTTTGACATTAGTGCGTTTGCTCTTCGATACAACAATCGAATAGGGGAAGTATTAAAGGCCGAAGAGCGGGAAAATGCTGCAGGGGAACTGGAAGAAACGGGAAGAATTGTCCGCTTTCGCGGAAATATTGGAGATGCATTTATTTACGGACTCGAGACCTTTGCAGACTGGAACCTAAAAAACACATTTTTGAGAGGTAATGACAACATCATTGCCGGCGTCTTTGTAAACGCTGCGTTGACCCAATCGGAGTATATAAGTTCGGAGCAAAATAATGTGGAAGGGAATCAGGTAGAGTTCATTCCGCTTGTAAACTTGAAGACAGGATTTAATTTTGGATATAAAAATTTCCTCGGAAGCCTTCAATATACCTTTTTCTCGAAGCAATATACAGATGCTACCAATGCTCCCCAGGATAGAAGCGACTCGCAGAGGGGAATAGAGGGTGCTGTGCCGGCTTACGGAATTATGGATCTTTCTCTTTCTTATTCTCTTGGTAGGTTCAAGCTTGAAGGTGGGATCAACAACCTTTTGGACAATTCATACTTTACAAGAAGGGCGACGGGATATCCCGGTCCTGGTATAATTCCGGCACAACCGTTGACCTGGTATTCCACATTGCAGTTCAGGTGGTAAGTTTTTTCCTTAGGCGGCTTTAGGATTTTTTTCCTAAAATCAACAAAGGCAAATAATTAGTAGCCCTAGTTCCTTTTTGTGGTATAAAGAACGTATATTTGCACGCAATTAAATCTTAATTGCTATGATCGCACACACCTCCAGGATACTGGGCGAAGGACTTACCTACGATGACGTACTTTTAGTTCCTGCCTTTTCAGAAGTCCTACCTCGCGAAGTCAGTATTCAATCGAAATTTACACGTAACATCACGCTGAACGTTCCTATCGTTTCTGCAGCTATGGATACTGTAACCGAATCCCGTATGGCTATTGCCATTGCCCGGGAGGGAGGGATTGGGGTGCTTCACAAGAATATGACCATAGAAGAACAGGCGCTGAAGGTGCGAAAAGTGAAACGTGCCGAAAGCGGAATGATCATCGATCCTGTTACTCTTCCCATTACTGCCAAGGTACGCGATGCAAAAGATAATATGCGGGAGCATAGTATTGGAGGGATACCTATTGTAGATGAAGAAGGAAAGTTGCTGGGGATCGTTACCAATCGGGACCTGCGATTTGAAAAAGATAACAACCGACCGATTTCTGAAGTAATGACTTCTGAAAATCTGGTGACTGTTGCTGAAGGTACTTCCCTTGAAGACGCCGAAGGTATCCTCCAGCAGAACAAGATCGAGAAGCTACCTGTGGTCAATGATGACGATAAGCTGGTTGGATTGATCACCTTTCGGGATATTACAAAACTTACCCAAAAACCAATTGCTAATAAAGACAGCTACGGAAGGCTTCGTGTTGCAGCTGCGGTTGGAGTGACCGGAGATGCTGTAGACAGGGCAGAAGCTTTAGTGAAAGCAGGAGTGGATGCTATTGTTATAGACACAGCTCACGGACATACCAAAGGAGTAGTAACCGTGCTCAAAGAAGTGAAGAAAAAATTTCCAGACCTTGAAGTGGTGGTAGGAAATATAGCTACGGCCGAGGCTGCCAAGTATTTGGTTGAAGCAGGAGCCGATGCCGTAAAAGTGGGAATTGGACCGGGTTCTATTTGTACAACGAGAGTTGTTGCAGGAGTTGGTTTTCCACAGTTCTCTGCAGTGCTGGAAGTTGCAGCAGCCATAAAAGGCAGCGGAGTTCCGGTAATTGCCGATGGTGGGATTCGTTACACCGGGGATATTCCTAAAGCCATTGCTGCGGGAGCAGATTGTGTGATGCTGGGAAGCCTTTTAGCGGGAACCAAAGAATCTCCGGGAGAAACTATTATCTACGAAGGAAGAAAATTCAAATCCTACCGCGGAATGGGTTCTGTGGAAGCTATGAAACAAGGCTCTAAGGATCGTTACTTCCAGGACGTGGAAGACGATATCAAGAAATTGGTTCCCGAAGGAATTGTGGGACGTGTTCCGTATAAAGGTGACCTTTATGAAAGTATTCACCAGTTTGTTGGCGGTTTACGTGCAGGAATGGGATATTGCGGCGCCAAAGACGTTGCTACTTTAAAGGAGACGGCGAAATTTGTCAAAATAACGGCTTCAGGAATTAATGAAAGTCATCCTCACAATGTGACGATCACCAAGGAATCCCCGAATTACAGCAGGTAGGTTCTGTGAAGAGCCAAGACTTTTTTTAGTTGGCAGTATTTAGTAAGAAGTCGGCAGTGGTTAGTTAATTTGGAACGTTTTCCAAATCCGTTCCGTCTGATATCTTTTCAGTAGGTTTACCTCTGGAAAATTAGATGAAAAAGAATAAAAAAAGGGTCTCAAAAATGACATTTTTAAGACCCTTTTACTTTTAAAATTTCACTGCCCACTGATAACTAAACTTATTCCTTCACCTGGATTCCAAGCTTGTCAATCACCTTCATGGTAATATCGTATTCCTGGGCAGAGAAGGCAAGATCATTACCTCCTGAGTGGAAGATCTGCGTGTAATTTTCTTCCTGAATCACCTGAAGCATGGCTTCATTTATCTTTTCATAAAGAGGTTTGGTGAGTTCATTTCTTCTAAGCTGCATCATCACACTGGCTTTTTGCCTGAAGCTCTTTATGTCATTCTCAAGACTAATAATTTCTGATTCTTTTGTCTTTCTTTCTTCTTCAGCAAGGCTTGTACTATTAGCCTGATAATCTTTTACAAGAGCCTCATATTTGGCGACGTTGTTTTCAAGTTCCTTCTGTAGTTCTGTGTTGTAAGTTTTAAGACCTTCATTGACTTCAGTCATTTGTGGCATCTGGCTCAAAATGTAATCGGCATCAATGGTTCCTATTTTAGACTGCGCAAATGCAGAGATACTTAAAAAGGCAAAACTTAAAGCTAATAGGTATTTTTTCATGATTTAAATATAGTTTTCGCAAATATAAAGCTGCAGTGGTATTTATGAGTATTTTAAGAAATTATTTTTCTTCTTGAAGATTATAGATCTGCCCACGATGAGGTTTAAGTGCATCTCTTACAGCGGGCATTTCTGCTTCAGTAACTACTAAGAAAGCAATGAAGTGCGTTTCTGTCAGCTTTTCTGAATTTGAGATTTTGTGATATAAGTTGTGCTTTTCAGCATATTCCTGTAAGTGAATAGCGTGATGAGCTGCGGTGTGTTCGCCATCTGGCCCTTTAAAGTCCCAGATGAGTTTTAAATTTTTAAGTTCAGGCATAAGATTGTTTTCAGGTTTTACTAGCTAACCAAAGCCGGGCCAAAAATGTACTTTTTATAATTTTCTTTCGTTTTATCTGCAGGTTGGTATACTGTTTGGAATTCGTATTTTTGGAAATTCATAACACTTCAGGTTATTTTGACAATTAAGAATGCTTTATTTTTTTCTCTGCTGCTGGGATTTCTTACCACTGGATGCAACTTTCTAAATGAGCCCGAAGAGCAGGAAGTGATCGCACGTGTCAATGATGCTTACCTCTTTAGAGAAGATATTTCCAATTTGGTTTCTGCAAATACTTCGCCTGAAGACAGCACCCTCCTGGTTAATAATTTCATTAATCGATGGGCAACTCAAAAGCTCTTATTAGACAGGGCCCGGATTAATCTTAGTACAGAGCAACAGGCAGAATTTGACCGGCTGGTACAGAACTATAAAAATGAGCTTTATGCAAAAGCTTATACAGATGCGATCATAGCCCGCGAGCTTGACACTTCCATTAGCAGTGCTGCAGCCGAGGCTTATTATGAAGAGAATGGAGAAAATTTTGTTCTGAATGAGAATCTGGTGAAATTGAGATACATCAATATTACTAAAGACAATAAGGATTTTGAAAATATCAAAACACGTTTCCGCAGGTTCAATGAAGAGGATAAACAAGCATTACTTGATATGGCCATACATTTCAACTCCTATTCCCTAAATGATACGGTTTGGGTGAAAACCAAGCAGGTTTATGATAAGATAAGACCATTGACCCCTCAGGACAATCCCGAATTCTTAAAAAATAAGAGTTTTATGCAGCTTGAAGATTCATTAGGAGTATATTTGATCTCTGTTGAGGATGTTAGATTACGCAGTGAACAGGCGCCGTTGGAATATTCCTTGCCAAGTATAAAACAGATCCTGCTGAACAAAAGAAAGCTGGAACTTATAAAAAAATTAGAAAAAGACATTACACAAGATGCAATTAAAAATGACAAATTTGAGATCTATAATTAATAGCTTGCTGCTTCTCTTTATTGCAGGAGGGTCTTTGCAGGCACAGGAAGTAATAGTGACCGATAGTACAGCTATTGGTATTGAATCTGAGATCCAGGAACAGATACAGGATAAGAGTGGACGCTTCAAGGTTGACGGGGTTGCTGCAGTTATAGGCGACTTTGTTGTGCTTGAGAGCGACATTGATAAAATGTATCTCGAGCTTCAAAGCCAGGGAGCTTCTATAAAAGATGTTACCAATTGTAATCTTGCCGGTCGTTTGATGGAGAATAAGCTATATGCCCATCATGCAATACAGGACAGTATCATAGTTTCAGATGCCGAGATCAATGCAAGTATTGATCAACAACTGGCTTATATGACACAGCAGGTTGGCTCTTTGGAAAAAGTGCTTGAATTCTATAAAAAGGACAATGAAGCTGATTTTAGAGCTGAGCTTTTTGAGATCAACAAACAAAATCGTCTTGCCTCTGAAATGCAAAGAAAGATCGTTGATGCTGTAGAGATCACTCCTGAAGAAGTGCGGGCTTTCTTTACCAGCATTCCTGAAGATGAGCGTCCCGTTTTTGGAGATGAGGTGGAGATCGCACAGATCGTTGTAAAGCCTGAAATTCCACAGGAGCAGAAAGATGAGATCATCAATCGGCTGAATGAAATGAGAGCAGATGTTCTTGATAACGGGGCCAGTTTCGCTACTAAAGCTGTATTGTACTCTCAGGATCCCGGGTCAAGATCTTCGGGAGGAAAGATTACCCTTACGCGGCAGGACCCATTTGTCAAGGAGTTTAAAGATGCTGCATTTTCCCTACAGGAAGGGGAAGTAAGCAAACCTTTTCAAACCGAGTTTGGATATCATATATTGACTGTTGACAAAATTCGTGGTCAGCAGGTAGATGTGCGTCACATTCTTTTAATACCTGATGTTACTGAAGAGACCAAGCAGAAGGCTTTTAACGAAATAGAAAGAGTTCGCGAAAGGATCAATAATAAGGAGATCACCTTTGCTGAAGCTGCAAAAGAAGTTTCAGATGAGAAGGAGACCCGTGAGAACGGCGGTAAACTTATTAATCCTACAACAGGAGATACTAGATTTGAACTTACCAAGATAGATCCTTTACTTTATGAACAGGTAGTAAATCTAGAAAAAGGTCAGGTGACAAGAATTCTTACAGATCAGGATAATACCGGGAGACCTTTTTATAAGATCATCACGGTTACAAACAGGTATCCCGAGCACAAGGCAGACTATGTACAAGATTACAACAAGATCAAGGAGCTTGCATTACGTGATAAGCAACTGGAGGCTATTGAAAAATGGCAAAAGGAAAAGATCAGTGAGACTTACGTAAAAGTGAATGGGGAATACAGAGATTGTACATTCTCGAGTAACTGGTTGAAAAAATAAATATATTTGGGAGTATGACAGACGTAGAGGCGGTAAAAAATCTGGTCAACAGGCATCAGCAATTGAGGCAGGAAATAGCCAAAAGGATTGTTGGGCAGCAGGAAGTCGTAGATCAGATCCTTTTATCCGTTTTTTCAGGTGGTCATTCCCTGCTTATTGGTGTTCCCGGATTGGCAAAGACCTTAATGGTGAATACCATTGCTCAAGCCCTGGGACTTAACTTCAAAAGGATACAATTCACCCCCGATCTTATGCCAAGTGATATCCTTGGCTCTGAGATCCTGGACGAGAACCGCCATTTTAAATTTATTAAAGGCCCCGTTTTCGGAAATATTATCCTGGCCGATGAGATCAACAGGACTCCACCAAAGACGCAGGCTGCTCTACTGGAGGCCATGCAGGAAAGAGCGGTGACTGTGGCAGGTCAACACTATAAATTGGATCTTCCATATTTTGTTTTGGCCACGCAGAACCCTATTGAACAGGAAGGGACTTATCCCTTACCCGAGGCTCAGCTCGACCGGTTCATGTTTGCGATCAAACTTGAATATCCTTCTTTTGAAGAGGAGATCGAAGTGGTAAAAAGCACAACATCTGATGTGGTTACAGAGATCAACCCGCTTTTTTCTGCCCGTGAGATCGTTGACTTTCAACATTTGATAAGAAGGATTCCTGTGGCTGATAATGTGGTGGAATATGCAGTTAACCTTGTAGGTAAGACGCGTCCTGCGGGAGAACGGTCTACGGCTTTAGTAAAAGAATATGTGGATTGGGGTGCGGGACCAAGAGCCTCTCAAAACCTCATTTTAGGGGCTAAAGCAAATGCAGCCGTTCACGGGAAATTTTCACCCGATATAGAGGATGTACAGGCTGTAGCCTACGGTATTCTTAGGCATAGGGTTATCAAGAACTATAAAGCCGAAGCCGAAGGAATTTCTGAAGAAGAGATCATAAAGAGCTTATTTTAAGATCTTTTACTATATTTTGATCATGATTGATCTTCTAGTGAAGCTTAGGTTTCCGGTAACTTTGATTTTCTTTGGTTGCCAATTTCTCTGGTTTAGATTGGGTGCAAATCTTATGGACTTGAGCAGCCTTTCATTCCCCGCTGTTATGTGTTTTGCTTTTCTCACCGGATTCTGGCTCCTTATTTTGTTTGATATGATCAATTCCAAGATCTTCAATAAGACCTTCTGGCTAATGTCTATGCTTATATTACCCAATCTTGCGCCGGTGGTTTATCTCTTTCAGCTGAAAAAGCTAAAGCCTTTGACAACATCTGTGATAAACAGAGACTAGATTCCGCTTCAGTTTTATCAAATTCTTATTTTAGGCTACATTTTATATCAATTAGCTATTTTTACTCGTCCGAATTTCAGGAATCATTAAACTTTCTTCAGGTAATACTCAACTTTGGTTGTGATTTTTTAAATCGGGTTGGAATTTGTAATTTTGCAACACTTCAGAATAAAACAAATTCAAGATATGGCTTACGATATTGATATGATCAAGAAGGTTTACAGCCAGATGGGCGAGCGGGTAAATGCTGCACGCGAAATCGTTGGGAAACCTTTGACTCTTTCAGAGAAAATTCTTTATTCCCACCTTTGGGATGGAACACCTACCAAGAAATTTAACCGCGGTAAAGATTACGTGGAATTTGCACCGGACAGGATAGCCTGCCAGGATGCTACTGCACAAATGGCCCTTTTACAGTTCATGCAGGCTGGGAAGAAGAATGTTGCAGTTCCTACTACTGTACATTGTGATCACCTTATCCAGGCAAAACTGGGAGCTCAATTCGACCTGCCAAGTGCAAAGAAATCCAGTGATGAGGTGTTCGACTTTTTGGAGTCTGTCTCCAATAAGTATGGAATTGGATTCTGGAAACCGGGAGCAGGAATTATTCACCAGGTAGTACTGGAAAACTATGCTTTTCCCGGAGGAATGATGATTGGTACCGATTCTCACACGGTTAATGCCGGTGGTCTTGGAATGGTAGCTATTGGAGTAGGTGGTGCAGATGCTGTTGATGTTATGGCAGGAATGGCATGGGAGCTTAAATTTCCCAAGCTTATAGGAGTGAAATTAACCGGAAAACTTTCTGGATGGACTGCTCCAAAAGATGTGATATTAAAAGTTGCAGGGATCCTTACTGTTAAAGGAGGAACTGGAGCAATTATAGAATACTTTGGTGAAGGAGCCGAGTCAATGTCGGCTACCGGTAAAGGAACTATTTGTAACATGGGTGCAGAAGTAGGGGCAACCACTTCTACATTTGGTTATGACGAGTCTATGGCCAGATATCTTCGAGCTACCAATCGTGCAGATGTTGCAGATGCTGCCAATGCAGTTAAAGAGCACCTAACCGGTGATGCCGAGGTGTACGCAAATCCAGAGCAGTATTTCGATGAGGTTATCGAAATTGACCTTTCTGAATTGAAGCCACACCTAAATGGTCCTTTTACACCAGACCTTGCTACTCCAATTTCAGAAATGGGAGAGAAGGCTAAAAAGAATGATTGGCCTATTAATGTGGATTGGGGATTAATTGGTTCCTGTACCAACTCTTCTTATGAAGATCTTACCCGTGCCGCTTCTATTGCCAAGCAGGCAGTGGATAAGAAAGTTAAAGCAAAATCTGATTTTGGAATCAATCCGGGATCTGAACAAATACGCTATACTGCAGAAAGAGATGGTCTTCTTCAAATATTTGAAGATCTTGATGCAACCATCTTCACCAATGCCTGTGGACCATGTATAGGTCAGTGGGATCGAAGCGACCGTAAAGGTGAAGAGAAAAATACCATTGTACATTCCTTCAACCGTAACTTCTCAAAAAGGGCAGATGGGAACCCAAATACCCACGCCTTTGTAGGATCACCTGAGATGGTGGCTGCAATTGCCATTGCAGGAAGACTTGATTTCGATCCAACTACAGATACACTGTTGAACGAAGATGGGGAGCAGGTAAAACTGGATGAACCAACCGGATTGGAGTTGCCTCCAAAAGGTTTTGATGTTGAAGATCCTGGTTATCTCGCGCCAACCGAAGATGGTTCTAGTGTTGAGGTAAAAGTGAATCCGCAATCTGAAAGGCTACAATTACTCGAGCCTTTTGAACCTTGGGACGGTAAGAACCTAATGGGTGCCAAATTACTTATTAAAGCTCACGGAAAATGTACTACAGACCATATTTCTATGGCCGGGCCGTGGTTGAGATTTAGAGGTCATCTCGATAATATTTCAAATAACTGTCTTATTGGTGCTGTAAATGCATTCAACATGAAGACCAATTTTGTAAAGAACCAGATCACAGGCGAGTATGATGGTGTTCCTGCAACTCAGCGTAAGTATAAAGCTGCCGGAATCCCAACTGTAGTTGTGGGGGATCATAACTATGGAGAAGGTTCCTCAAGGGAGCATGCGGCCATGGAGCCAAGGCATCTAGGGGTGAAGGTAGTTCTTGTAAAATCTTTTGCAAGAATACATGAGACCAACCTGAAAAAACAGGGAATGCTTGGATTGACTTTTGCGAATGAGAGCGATTATGATCTTATTCAGGAAGATGATACTTTCAACTTTGTAGATCTTGAAGATTTTGCACCAGATAAGCAGCTTACTATTGAAGTAGTGCATGCTGATGGTTCTAAAGATACTATAAAGGCAAATCATACTTATAACCAGCCTCAAATCGAGTGGTATAAGGAAGGTTCTGCTCTTAATCTTATCAAAAAGCAGAACGCAGCATAAAATATATGTTTCAGCTAATTAAAAAAGCTCCCGCCGGTTGGCGGGAGTTTTTTTTTGGCGAAAATAAAAAAGCAACCCAAAAGGATTGCTTTTCTAAAAAGTAGATGAGAAACTCCGAAGTTTTATTTCCGGAGTATTCTATCAAGTAATTTTTGCCCCCCAGTAAAAATTACTGTTTTCTCATCTATTTATTAAGGTAGGGATTCCAGTTTTCTCTTGTGTTTTAACAAAACCTCCAGAGTTGACGTAGGAATATCCTGATTATAAAGAGTTTCGTAATATAATTTAATATTTTTTTTCTCTTTTTCATAACATGCCTTCATGTTTAAATTGTTGAAGGTGTTACGGGCCAGATAATCCAGCTTAAGAAAAACCGGTAAAAAATTTAAGATCGCACTGCCAACTTTGGAGGTTTGAATTGAATTCTTTATGTTGAAAAGTAACCTTCTCAACTCCAGTTTCGCTTTCTCTCTTATCTCTATAAGTTTAGCTATATTTTCGGCCATCTCTTTCTCCTCCTGCCTTAGATCGTAATAAAGGACATAATACATTTGGAGCAGATCATCATTGGAGAGATCTAATTTAAGTAGCTGAGAGTATAGTTGGAACTGCATCTTCTTCCTGTCTAAAAGTGAATTATCTTTGATAAAAATACTCTTTATTTTTTCTGATGAAGATGCTAAAATTATGATTAACAGAAATTTAGCTTTTGTGTAAGAAGTAAAGTCAGAAAGGTGAAAATCCTTAACAGTAGAAGGAAATTTCGTTCAAAAAGGAAAGGTGAAAAGAAAAAGTGTGCCCAGAGCGGGACTCGAACCCGCACGCCCTAATGGACACATGGCCCTCAACCATGCCTGTCTACCAGTTCCAGCACCTGGGCAATTAATTATGATTTTCTTAAGGTAGAATTAAACCAGTTAAGAAGTTCCGGACTAAGAAAAAATGACCCTTCCGGATCTTGAACTTAATGAACTATGAGACAAGATATTGTCGCCGTGTTCAGGTTAAAGTGACCTGGCTGGGACTCGAACCCAGGACCCTCTCCTTAAAAGGGAGATGCTCTACCAACTGAGCTACCAGGTCGATATTTAAAGAACTCGAAATTTTGATCGCCGGGATTTCCTTGTCTTC
Source organism: Salinimicrobium sp. CAU 1759 (assembly GCF_054482715.1). Lineage (NCBI taxonomy): Bacteria > Pseudomonadati > Bacteroidota > Flavobacteriia > Flavobacteriales > Flavobacteriaceae > Salinimicrobium > Salinimicrobium sp. CAU 1759. The sequence continues at coordinate 1,575,057 of NZ_JBTLRK010000001.1, forward strand.
GCTTTTTAGCTTCGGTTGGAACCCCAGAAAGATCAGAACTTCAATTTGTGATCTGGCTGGGGCTCGAACCCAGGACCCTCTCCTTAAAAGGGAGATGCTCTACCAACTGAGCTACCAGATCTAACTTGTTGCATTTTTGCTAATGCGGGTGCAAATATACCCACATTAATTTATTTTTCAAGAACAAATTGACATAAATTTGCTCTTCATTTTAAACAGGGGGTAAAACCCCTTAGAAATCATCATTTTAAGTTATGAAATTAATTATTACAGGATACATGGGATCAGGAAAAACGGCTGTGGGAACAGCCCTTGCCACCAAATTGGACCTGAAGTTTCTCGACCTGGATAATGAAATTAGTAGGCTTGAAAGTCGAAGTATTCCAGAAATTTTTTCGGCATCAGGCGAAATATATTTCCGGAGAAAAGAGGCAGAGGTACTTCAAAGGCTTCTGGAGCAGGAGGGGGACTTCATTCTTTCACTGGGAGGAGGTACACCATGCTACGGTAAGAACCTTCAGTTGATAATAGATAATCCCGAAACTACGTCAGTCTATCTCAAAACCGGTATTGATGAGTTAAAGAAGAGGTTGATCAATGAAAAAGACAGCAGACCTCTTATAAAAGAACTGGACTCTCCTGAAGTTCTGGAAGATTTTATCCGGAAACATTTATTCGAGCGTACGTTCTATTATAATCAAAGTGATCTCATCATTTCTACAGATGCAAGAACAGTTGAGGAAATTGTTGATGATATCCTGAAAGAATTAAACTAACTCCACTAGATCATCTCCTTTAGAAAAGGAGACCTTCACCGTTTCATGAATAGAGGTGGAAAGGGAGATCCCTTTAAAATCTGCTTTTACGGGATATTTTTTATGGCTGCGATCAACTAAGACAGCTGTTTTAAACCTTTTTAAGGGCACTTCAAGAAAGTGTCTCACTCCGTATATCAATGTGGTGCCCGAATTCAATACGTCGTCAATAAGAACCAGGGCCTTGTCGCGGTAATCTTGAGCTGCTAAACTCGTAGTGATAGGATTCAACGGGTTCTTCTTATTTATTTTCACTTCACAAAGGAGAACTTTGAGGTTCGAAATGTTTTGGAGCTCGACCTGAAGTCTTTTGGCTAATTCAAAGCCGCTGTGGGCAATTCCTGCCAGGATAATTTCATCCTCTTCTACATTACTCTCATAGATCTGGTAAGCAATTCTTTTGATCTTGTGGTTGATCTGGTCCTTGTCGAGGATAATGACAGAGTTTTTCTCCATGGGTAATGTTTTTTCAAAGATAAGTATTTGGTCTTGTAATTTAATTAGTCCTCGTCCTCTTCAACATCGAACCAATCGTCCAGTTCCCGACGATCCTTTTTCGTCGGCCTGCCCGTTCCTTTTTTGCGGTAGTAATCCTGAGAATATCTGAGCAGTTCTCTTTTTTCCAGTTCTTCCTTAGGGGTAATATCATTCACATAGAGGTTTACAAGTTTGGCACCTACTCTGCTTTTTGGAAGATCCAGAACTTCCAGCTCATAATTGATCTGGTTCTTTCTTACAGTCAGTTTATCTGCTGCATAGACTTCCCGTGAAGGTTTTACAAGTGCGTCATTCACTCTTACTTTACCCTGTTTACATGCTTCTGTAGCAATGCTTCGGGTCTTGTAATATCTCACGCACCATAAAAACTTATCTACTCTCATATTTGTACAGTAAAAATCTGTCGTTCTTCAGCAAAAATACAAGAATATTGTATCTTGCGGCCCTAAATTACCTATTGATGAAACTGAACAAGTTCTTGTTATTATATTTATTTTTAGCTGCTTTTGCCATTTCGTGTGATAAAGATGATGATGATCCCGAAGTTGTCCCTCCAAGAGACCGTGGTGAGCAGGAGATAGCCGATCAGGCAGCACTACAGGAATATCTTGATACGCATTTTTACAATTACGAAGAGTTTGAAAATCCTCCTGCAGATTTTGATTACAGGATACAGATCGACACGATTAATGAGGCAAATGCAGATAAGATTCCTCTTAGTGCCTCACCGCTGTTAATGCCAAAGACATTTACTTACGAAGATGTGGAATACACTCTTTATGTTCTAAAGGTAAGAGAGGGTGCAGCAGAACAGCCTCAGCCAAAATTTAGTGACTCTACCTATGTTGCTTATGAAGGGGAGCTGCTCAACAGAACCACCTTTGATTCTTCTGAGAATCCTGTATGGTTCGATCTTACACGGACAATAGCAGGTTTTGGACAAGGCTTAACTGAATTTAGGGGTGCATCGGGATTTGAGGTTTTACCAGACAATACAATCCAATGGAACGATGATTATGGAGTTGGAGCAATTTTTCTGCCGTCGGGTCTGGGATATTTCAGTTCCTTCCAGGAAGGGATTCCCACTTATAGTCCTCTAGTGTTTACATTTCACCTCTATGCTGTGAATGAAGCCGATCATGACCAGGATGGGGTGCCATCATGGAGAGAAGATCTAAATGGAAACCAGAGACTGCTCGACGATAATATAGATGGTGACAATGCTCCTAATTACTTAGACAGGGATGATGATGGAGATTTCATTCCCACCCGTGAGGAAATTTCAGATGAAGACGGAAATATAATTTTTCCTTATCCCGATGCCGACAAGGACGGCACTCCGGATTATCTGGATATAAATAATTAAAAAGAAAAAGCCCCGAATAGGGGCTTTTTTGATGCTCATATAAAATTCATATTAAAGACTTAGGGAAAGTCCAAAGATGATCTGGCTGGGGCGGGTATCAACCCTTTCAGGACCTTGCCCGCCATCCATACTTATAAACTTCGCTTCATTTTCTTTAAGAGCGCGTTCGTATCTCACATCAAGCCCCAGTTTCCCTAACTGGATTCCTGCGCCCAGTTGTGCACCAATAGTGAATTCATCTTGAACATCTCCCAGTTCAAAACCTTCAAAATCGTTGTCCATCATATATTGGAGACTTGGTCCCGCAAACAACCTTACAGGTCCAAAAACCCTTGTGCCCACCAGGATTGGGAGATCAATTTTTGATAAATTGTAATCAGATTCCTGTTGATTGAATTGATAGGTGCTTTTGGTAGTGGTATAAACGAGCTCTGGTCTTAAGAAGAAGCCAAGAATACTTGCTTCGTAAAATAATCCAAAGTGATAGCCCATTTTTCTTTCTCCACCTTCCAGGACATCTTGACCGGCACCCGTGAAATCGGTATAGGTCATTTCTCCGTTATCGGCGTAATTTAATCCTCCTTTGAGGCCAAAGCCGCTTTGGGCCATTGCTGTTGATGTTGCTGTCAACAAAAAGATCAGTAGGTACTTTTTCATAAAAGATTTGTTTTGGTTCATAAATTAAACGCTTAGAGTGCTGAATTATTTGCTGAAAAAGAAAGCCTCTCAAAAATGGCATTTTTGAGAGGCCTTATATGATCATGCTTTCCAGTACTTATTTTCTTTTGATCACCTTTTCTGCAGCCTTGGTGATCGCAGCAGCATTCAAGCCGTACTTTTCCATAAGTTGCTCTGGAGTTCCACTTTCTCCAAAAGTGTCCATAGTTGCAACAAATTCCTGTGGTGCAGGATGGTTTTGTGCGAGAGTGCGAGAAACGCTTTCTCCGAGTCCTCCAAGGAAGTTGTGTTCTTCGGCCGTAACCACGCAACCTGTCTTTCCAACTGAAGCCAAAATAGCGGCTTCGTCAAGAGGTTTGATGGTATGGATGTTGATCACTTCAGCTGAAATTCCTTTCTCTTCAAGTTCCTCTGCAGCCTGTAAAGCTTCCCAAACTAAATGTCCGGTTGCGATAATGGTCACATCCTTTCCTTCATTCAGTAGAACAGCTTTTCCTATTTCGAACTTCTGATCTTCAGGAGTGAAGTTTGCAACTTTTGGCCTTCCGAAGCGAAGATAGACCGGTCCATGGTGTTCTGCTATCGCGATAGTGGCCGCTTTTGTCTGATTGTAGTCACAGGTATTGATCACAGTCATACCGGGCAACATTTTCATCAAACCTATATCTTCAAGGATCTGGTGAGTTGCACCGTCTTCTCCCAGGGTAAGCCCTGCGTGAGATGCACAGATCTTCACATTCTTGTCTGAATATGCAATGGATTGTCTAATCTGGTCATAGACCCTTCCGGTAGAGAAGTTGGCGAAAGTTCCGGTAAAAGGGATCTTTCCGCCAATGGTCATTCCTGCTGCGATTCCCATCATGTTGGCTTCAGCGATCCCCACCTGGAAAAATCTTTCGGGATGATTTTTCTCAAAATCGCCCATTTTTAAGGATCCGGTAAGGTCGGCACAAAGCGCAACTACATTAGGATTTGTTTTTCCAAGTTCGGTAAGCCCGTCGCCAAATCCCGAGCGGGTATCTTTACTTCCTGTATTGGTATATTTTTTCATAAGCCTCCCCCGTCCCCTCCAAAGGAGAGGAGTCAGGGTATGTTTTTAATTAATAATTAATTTTCATTTTTTCGAATCAATTCCTCCCCTTTGGGGAGGCAGGGTGGGGCTAATAGTCTCCTAAAGTTTCAGGATTCTGTGATAGTGCTTTTTCCAGCTGCTCATCATTTGGAGCTACGCCATGCCACTTATGAGTGTGCATCATGAAATCTACACCGTGGCCCATTACTGTGGTCATTAAAATAGCTACAGGCTTCCCTTTTCCGGTGCGGCTTTTGGCTTCTTTCAAACCTTCAAGGACTTCAGTTAAACTATTTCCATTTTCGATCTCCAGCACATCCCAGCCAAAAGCTTCAAATTTTGCAGTAAGGTCGCCCATTGGTAGTACATCATCTGTACATCCATCTATTTGCTGATGGTTCCTATCTACAGTGGCGATAAGGTTGTCAACTTTCTTGGCAGCCGCATACATTATGGCTTCCCAGTTTTGTCCTTCCTGAAGTTCTCCATCCCCGTGAAGCGAGTAAACCAGATGGTCATCTCCATTAAGTTTTTTAGTATTTGCAGCACCAATGGCTACAGAAAGACCCTGTCCCAAAGAACCAGAAGCAACTCTTACTCCGGGTAAACCTTCGTGAGTAGTTGGGTGGCCTTGCAGGCGGGAATCAATTAGTCGAAAAGTATTTAGCTCCTCTACCGGGAAATATCCGCTGCGGGCAAGAACGCTGTAAAAAACAGGAGAGATATGACCGTTGGAAAGGAAGAAAAGATCTTCGCCAATTCCATCCATGTCAAAGCCTTCTTTTCTTTGCATCACTTCCTGGTAAAGGACGGTGAAAAATTCGGCGCAGCCCAATGATCCTCCGGGGTGACCCGAATTTACCTTGTGAACCTGCCTCAAAATGTCTCTTCTCACCTGGGTGACAAAATCTTCTAGTTGTTGTGTGTTTGGCATCTGGTTTTTATTAAATGTGATGCAAAAATACTATTTTATCAATGCTTTGGAAATCAACCTGCCTCAATTCTTTTCAAAAGCTGTCAACAGCTGGTTGATTAGTTAAAATGTGATTAGTTAATCGGAAAGTTGGGAAGCCTGTAAATTTTTTCTACCCACTGTCTACTGACCTCTGCCCACTAAAAATACCTATCTTTGCGCCCATTAAAATCTCCTATGAAATTTGAATTAGCAGTGAACGATCCCGGTAGCAGTGCCAGGGCGGGAATCATAACTACAGACCACGGAACAATTGAAACTCCCATCTTTATGCCGGTGGGGACGGTCGCTTCTGTAAAAGGTATAAGTCAGAAAGATCTTAAGGAACAGGTGAATCCGGATATCATCTTAGGGAACACCTATCATCTTTATTTAAGACCACAAACAGAGATCCTAAAAAAGGCCGGCGGCCTCCATAAATTCATGAACTGGGACAGGAATATTCTTACCGATAGTGGAGGCTATCAAGTATATTCCCTTTCTGAGAGAAGGAAGATCAAGGAAGAAGGCGTACGGTTCAAATCTCATATTGATGGTTCTTACCACAATTTCACTCCTGAAAATGTGATGGAGATACAGCGTCTTATTGGGGCAGATATTATTATGGCTTTTGATGAGTGTACACCTTATCCATGCGACTACGAGTATGCTAAAAATTCAATGCACCGAACCCACCGCTGGCTCGACCGCTGTATTACCCATTTGGATAAAACCCCTCCGGAATACGGCTATTCCCAAACTTTATTTCCAATTGTTCAGGGAAGTACTTATAAGGATCTAAGAGAACAGTCGGCAGAGTATATCGCAAATGCAGGGGCAGAAGGAAATGCCATCGGCGGACTTTCAGTTGGGGAGCCTGCAGAAGAAATGTACGCAATGACCGAAGTGGTGACAAACATACTTCCGAAGGAGAAGCCGCGCTACTTGATGGGCGTAGGTACACCTATTAATATTTTGGAAAATATTGCGCTGGGAGTTGACATGTTTGATTGTGTAATGCCAACCAGGAATGCCCGTAACGGAATGCTTTTCACGGCACATGGAACTATCAACATAAAAAACAAAAAGTGGGAAGATGATTTCTCACCTATAGATGAATCGGGAGCTACTTATGTGGATACATTTTACAGTAAGGCTTATCTAAGACACCTCTTTACGGTCAATGAAATGCTTGGTAAGCAAATTGCAACCATGCACAACCTTGGCTTCTACCTCTGGTTGGTTCGTGAGGCCAGAAAACATATCTTAGCCGGGGATTTTGCCTCCTGGAAAAATATGATGGTACAGCAAATGAACAAACGTCTGTAAGTTGAAGATCCTTGACTGGTACATATTAAAGCGATACCTGGGCACATTTATTTTAATGCTGCTCCTGTTCATACCTATTGGTATTACAGTTAACCTTGCCGAAAAGATCGACAAGATCCTGGAGAATGAAGTACCTTTTTGGGAGGTAGTCAATTATTATATTGATTTTACAGTGTACTTCGCCAATCTGCTTTTTCCGCTTTTTCTTTTCCTCTCTGTGATCTGGTTTACTTCAAAGCTGGCACAGAACACCGAAATTATTGCTTTTTTGAGTAGTGGGGTTTCCTTTTGGAGATTCCTGCGTCCTTATATTATAGGCTCAACAATAGTTTGTGCTGCGGCATTGATCCTGGGGATGTATCTTGCTCCCAGCGCCAGTAAGGGCTTTAATGAATTTAAATATACTTACCTAAAAAGAGGTAGTGAGGTTCAGGAAACCAGTGATGTTTACAGGCAGATCAATGAGAATGAATTTATCTATGCTTCTCACTTTCAGCCCAGGATCAATTCGGCTCAAAATTTCACTCTTGAACATTTTGAGGGTAATAAAATGCAGTTTAAAATAAGTGCCTCCAGGCTTAAGTTCAATGAGGAGGACTCAACTTATACGCTTACAAACTATAATAAAAGGATCATTGGGGAGGAGGGAGATGAGGTAATATCTCAAATTAGTAAAGACACCATTCTTCCTTTTGAATTCAACGACCTTACGCCGGTTTCCTATATGGCCGAAACTCTGAACTATGATGAGCTCGAAGCCTTTATTGAACAGGAGAAGCGTCGCGGTTCGGGTAATATTAACCGCTATAAGGTTGTGGCTTATAAACGCTGGAGTCTTCCTGTCTCGGCTTATATTCTCACCATTATTGCTGTTGCTGTTTCTTCCATGAAACGCCGCGGCGGAATGGGAGTTAATCTAGCCCTGGGAATTACTCTTGCTTTTGTCTTTATATTTATGGACAAAGTGTTTGGAACTATTGCTGAACAAAGCACTTTTTCTCCGCTCATTGCGGTCTGGTTTCCCAATATCTTCTTCGGAATTTTAGCGATTTATTTGCTCTGGAATGCTAAGCGATAAAGTAAAGTCCTATCTCCATTTTCACTTGATCGTGTTTATTTGGGGATTTACGGCAGTGCTGGGTGCTTTGATCACCCTGGATGCTGTGCCGCTGGTATGGTATAGAATGTTACTTGCCAGCGTTTTCATTTTACTTTGGATAAAGTGGAAAAAGAAGAAACTGCGGCTGGCACCAAAGCGCGTGTTGGTAATGATCATTGCGGGAGTGGTGATCGCGCTGCACTGGCTCACCTTCTTTGGGGCCATAAAAGTCTCAAATGTTTCTATAACTCTGGCGCTACTTTCAACAGGAGCTTTCTTCACCTCTATACTTGAGCCCATCTTCTACAAACGCAAGGTGATCTGGTATGAGATCCTGTTCGGAATAATTGTGATCCTTGGTCTGTACATTATTTTTAAGGTAGAAACCGAATATGTTCTCGGGATCCTGCTGGCCTTAGTGTCTGCATTTCTTTCAGCAGTTTTTTCGTTGATCAATGGGAAATTAGCCAGAAAAGAAGATGCTTCTGTCATCTCATTTTACGAATTATTAACCGGGGCCGCTGCCATTAGTCTTTACCTGCTGGTCCTTTCCTTTTTGGGAGATGGAGGCTTTAATGCTCAATTCTTTAATATTTCGGCGGAAGACTGGATGTGGCTGTTAATTCTTGCTTCTGTTTGTACCGCTTATGCATTTATAGCTTCCGTAGCAGTGATGCGGCATCTAAGTCCCTATACCATCATGCTTACCATAAACATGGAACCTGTCTATGGGATACTTCTCGCTTTCTGGGTTTTTGGAAGTGAGGAGGCCATGGCTCCCGGCTTTTATTACGGGGCAGCTATTATTCTTACAACGGTAATTATGAATGGCTTTCTCAAGACAAGGAGAAAATTTAAAAAACAGCCGAAAGCTACCTCTTAAGTTTCTTATATTTGTAAGCTAATTTTAAACAACCCATAACTCATTATGGAATATTTAGACTTTGAATTACCTATAAAAGAGTTGGAAGAGCAATATCAAAAAGCCTGTGCCATAGGTCAGGAAAGTGATGTTGATGTTACGGCCACTTGCCGTCAAATTGAAAAAAGACTTAACGAGACTAAAAAAGAAATCTACAAGAACCTTACTGCATGGCAAAGGGTTCAGCTTTCCCGGCACCCTAACCGGCCATATACGCTCGATTATATCAACGCAATATGTGGAGATACTTTCCTGGAATTACACGGGGACCGAAATGTAAAAGATGACAAGGCGATGATAGGTGGCCTTGGAAAGATTGGGGACCAGAGCTATATGTTCGTGGGGCAGCAAAAAGGTTATAATACCAAAACCCGACAGTACCGCAACTTCGGGATGGCAAATCCTGAAGGTTATCGCAAGGCATTACGCCTGATGAAATCTGCGGAAAAATTTGGGATTCCTGTAGTTACTTTTGTAGACACTCCCGGAGCTTATCCCGGACTGGAAGCCGAAGAACGTGGACAGGGTGAGGCTATTGCCCGAAACATCCTGGAAATGACCCGCCTAAAAGTGCCGATTATTGTGGTGATTATTGGGGAAGGAGCCAGTGGTGGAGCCTTAGGGATTGGAGTAGGTGATAAGGTACTTATGCTGGAAAATACCTGGTATTCTGTAATCTCACCCGAATCCTGTTCCTCTATTCTTTGGAGAAGCTGGGAGTACAAGGAAAGAGCAGCCGATGCATTGAAGCTTACTGCGAAGGATATGAAAAAGCAGAAGCTTATTGATGAGATTGTAAAAGAACCATTGGGCGGAGCTCACAGCAACAGGGAAATGACGTTTGATATTGTAAAGAATGCCATTTCTGAAGCTTATGGGGAATTTAAAAACTTATCACCAGAAGAACTGGTGAAAAAGAGGATGAATAAATATTCCGACATGGGTGTCTTTAAAGGATAACCTCTTACTATATAGCAAAGCAAAAAATCCGAAGGGTTTCTCTTCGGATTTTTTTGGCCTTATCAACAAATAATTAAAGTTTTCAACAGTTAAAATGTTCATAAACTGTGAACTAAGTCGAACGCTTCGCGGCGACCTTCTAAACTCTATTTTTCTACTTTCGTAATATGGAAAAAGCCAAAGCCCCCCAAAATTATAATTACGCTCCCGGCAATGTAATTAATCTCGAAAAAGGAAAAGTTCCGCCTCAAGCTGTTGATTTAGAAGAAGTTGTGCTTGGCGCGATGATGATCGACAAACGTGGGGTAGATGAAATTATCGATATTCTTCACCCCGAGGTATTCTACAAAAGTGCACATCAATATATTTTTGAAGCCATTTTTAAGCTTTTTGAGAGTTCTGAACCCGTTGACTTATTAACGGTTTCTAACCAATTGAGGAAAGATCAGAAGCTGGAGCAGGTGGGTGGCGATTTTTACCTGGTACAGCTCACCCAAAAAGTATCTTCTTCGGCGCATATTGAATTCCATGCAAGGATCATTCTTCAAAAGTACATTCAGCGTAGCCTTATTAAGATCTCCAACGAGATCATCGAGGAATCCTACGATGAAACCACAGATGTTTTTGACCTTTTAGACACTGCAGAATCCAAGCTTTACGAAGTTACCCAGGGGAACATCAAGAGATCTTCCGAGACTGCACAGGATCTTGTGATGCAGGCAAAGAAGAAGATCCAGGAGATCTCCAATAAATCGGGACTTTCGGGAATTCCTTCAGGCTTTGAGAAGCTGGATAAGCTTACCTCGGGATGGCAGCCAAGTGACTTGATCATTGTTGCGGCACGTCCGGGTATGGGTAAAACAGCTTTGACCTTATCTATGGCCAGGAATATTTCTGTAGGCCAGAATATCCCGGTTGCTTTTTTCTCTTTGGAGATGTCCTCAGTACAGTTGATCACCCGTTTGATCTCTTCTGAAACCGGGCTTTCTTCAGAAAAATTACGTACCGGAAACCTTGAAAAACACGAGTGGGAGCAGCTTAACGTAAAGGTAAAAGGTCTTGAAAAAGCACCTTTGTTCATTGACGATACTCCTTCTCTTTCCATATTTGATCTTAGGGCAAAAGCTAGAAGACTCGCTTCCCAACACGGTATTAAACTTATCGTTATCGATTACCTGCAGTTGATGACTGCCGGTGGAAGCCAGAAAGGCGGTAACCGTGAGCAGGAGATCTCGACAATTTCGCGAAACTTAAAAGCGCTTGCTAAAGAATTGAATGTTCCGGTAATTGCACTTTCGCAGTTGTCCCGTGCGGTGGAAACACGAGGGGGCTCAAAAAGGCCACTTTTGAGTGACCTTAGGGAATCTGGTGCGATCGAGCAGGATGCCGATATTGTATCCTTCATTTATCGCCCCGAATACTACAAGATCGAGGAGTGGGATGATGAGGAACGCTCTCCAACAGATGGACAGGCCGAATTTATTGTCGCCAAGCACAGAAATGGTGGTTTGGAGAATATTAGGTTGAAATTCCTTGGACATTTAGGTAAATTCGATAACTTAGATGACTTTGATTCCCCGTCTGAGTTCCATTCTAAGATGAATGACGACGATTCGGGAGATTTTGGCTTCAATACTGGCCATTTCCCCAGTGCCGATGAGGCTTTTGGTAGCTCAATGAATGATGGTTTAAATGATGACGATAGCGACGTTCCTTTTTAAAAAATTAGATTCTCAACTTCCGGATCACTTCGGAAAAGTTATTACTGAATACAAAATTTCAAAAGCCGGAAAGAATTATTTCTTTTCCGGCTTTTTTGTGCTCTTTTTTCTGTTCATGTTCTCTACTTCAGCTTTTGCTTCGCAGATCCTGATCCCAATGGATGCTGAAACTCAGCGGAATCACCTTAAAGCTTATGGGATCACTTATTGGATGCTCGACAAAAACGTGAAGGTGCAGTGGCTGCTCAATTACCGCGGCGGCTCTTTTCTGCTGCCCGATTCAGAAGAATTGCGCCGGGAATGCCAGATCCGCGGAGTGTCTTTTGAAGTGATCAGTGATCAGAAGACTGAGAGCATTTTGGAGGAGATCTCAAGTCCGTCGAAAAATATGGAAGCTGTTCTTTTGGAGAAGGCGCCAAAAATAGCCGTTTATTCTCCCCAGGACAACAAGCCATGGGATGATGCGGTGACCATGGTGCTTACTTATGCCGAGATTCCTTATGAGACCATTTACGATGAAGAGGTGCTGAATGATGCACTACTGCTGTTCGATTGGCTGCATCTGCACCACGAAGATTTTACCGGGCAGTATGGAAAATTCTACCGCACTTATCGCACGACCCCGTGGTATATAGAAGATAAGAAACAAGCTGAAGCCTTGGCGGGAAGACTGGGTTATGATAAGGTTTCAGAAGAAAAACTGGCCGTGGCATTAAAGATTAGGGATTATGTTGTGAAGGGAGGTTTTATGTTCGCCATGTGCAGTGCGACCGACAGCTTTGATATTGCCCTCGCTGCCGAAGGAGTCGACATTGCCGAACCTATGTTCGATGGGGATCCCAGTGACCCGGATTATCAAAAACAACTGAATTTCGAGAAGAGCTTCGCTTTTGAGAATTTTATCCTTGAGCGAAATCCTATGGTATACGAATTCTCGTCTATAGATATGACAAACAAGCGGCAGGTGCCAATGGACGTGGACTACTTTACGCTCATGGAATATTCGGCTAAATGGGATCCCATTCCCACTATGCTCACACAAAATCATACAATGCTGGTCAAGGGTTTTATGGGACAAACCACCGCCTATGATCCCGCCACTATTAAACCTACCGTCCTTGTAATGGGGCAGAGTAAGATCAACGGCGAAGCCCGCTATATCCACGGAATAAAAGGCAACGGATTCTTCACCTTTTACGGAGGTCACGACCCCGAGGATTATCAGCATATGGTTGGAGATCCAAAAACCGAACTGGAGCTGCATCCCACTTCACCCGGCTATCGCCTCATCCTGAATAACGTACTTTTCCCTGCTGCTAAAAAGCAAAAACAGAAAACATAGACAGCACAGCCATACGGGTTTATAGAGACTCCCAAACAGTAAAGACGGACTTCAGTCCGTCTCTCCCATTCCTATTATCTCAAGTCTCATGTCTCAAATCTAAAATCTATGAGAATCGATTCCCACCAGCACTTCTGGAAATACGATCCCGAAACCTACTCCTGGATCCCGGATGAAATGTCAAAGATCAGGAAAGACTTTACTCCACAAGATCTTCAGCCGTTGCTTAGTGCACATGGCTTTTCGGGCTGTGTTGCTGTGCAGGCAGATCAATCTGAAGCCGAAACTGAAATGCTTTTGCAGCAAGCTGAGAAATTTGACTTCATCAAAGGAGTGGTAGGTTGGGTGGACCTCTCGGCAGCAGATGTGGAAAGCCGCCTGAAACACTTCTCAAAAAACCCATTTTTGAAAGGGGTGCGCCACACGGTTTGGGATGAAAAAGGAGAATTCATGACTGCTCCCGATTTTCAGCGTGGGATAAAAGCACTTGGTCATTTTAATCTTACTTATGATATTCTTGCTTTTAATTATCAACTCGGAGCGGCAGTCGAACTAGTGAAAACATTTCCGGAGCAAAAGTTTGTGCTGGATCATATGGGAAAACCGAAGATATCAGGCAATCCTGAAGCAGGAAGGGTTGCAAATATGAGGGAGTTGGGAAAGTGCGATAATGTTTGGTGCAAGATTTCAGGAATGCTGACAGAAACGGAAAACTTCAACTGGAAACGCACCGACTTTTTCCCCTTTTTGGAGGTGGTGGTTTCGGTTTTTGGGGTAGATAGAACAATGTTCGGATCAGATTGGCCGGTTTGCCTTTCCGCAGGGAGTTACGCTGAGGTGGTGGGAATAGTGGAAGAGTTTTTCAAAGACTATACTCAGGCAGAAAAGGAAAGGATCTTTGGGAGGAATGCTGCCGAATTTTATAACTTAAAGCTGACGTAACTATAGGTGTCAAAAATGGGAAACTTGAACTACATTTTTCAGAGGGAAATTAAACTTGCAGCTAAGCCAAGAGGCTTTCACCTGGTCACGGAAGAAGTACTTCAGCAAATTCCGGAGCTAAAGAAAGTTTCGGTGGGTTTTCTTCAGATCTTCATCAAACATACTTCAGCCGGATTGACGATTAACGAAAATGCCGATCCCACTGTGCGGGAAGACTTTGAGAGTCATTTCAACAAAATGGTGCCCGAGGATCAACCATATTACAAGCACACCTTGGAGGGGAGTGACGATATGCCTGCGCATATAAAGGCTGCACTTCTCGGCTTTTCTCTTCAGATCCCGATCACCAACGGCCAACTCAATCTTGGAACCTGGCAGGGAATTTATCTATGCGAACATAGGGATCACGGCGGTAGCAGAAAGCTGGTGCTCACGCTCTATGGAGAAGCGGCTCAATGAACAATGATCAATTAGCAGGTAACAATTAACAGTTCTGGAATCATGATTGAACGAGCTGGTTTTCGCCAATTTCCACTGTGGAACCTTCTGTCAGCAGGACAGATTGTGGAGTTTGTCTATTTAGAATATTGAATACCGCATCGAATTGTTTTGAAAAATCCACATCTATAGAATATTCATCGACAGTGTAGAGGTGCCAGTTGACATGGTTAAATTTATACTCATAGGTTTGATCTTCATATTTGAGGTAGCCATAAGGTCGGTCGAGGATGAATGCGGCGGCGGAATCCTTATCGTAAGGTGCTGCAAGCCGATTGCTCTTCACCCAAAAATTCTGCTGTATCTCCCTGTACTGCCATGAATATTTTACTTTTAAATATTCTTCTGTTTCCTCTACTTTTCCCGACACAGGCATTGAGCTGTAATTCGCTTTAAAGACAGTATTAGCAAGATCTGTAGCAGCCGGTTGATCAAAAATGCGATTTATTACGACTGCTCCTTTTCGCCATTTGGCCCCATCGAATCTTTTTACATAGACCTGCAGATCGATCTCTTCAAAATCCTTCAGCAGAGGAACCTTTACGCCGGCGACCTTTAGTTTTTGCACCTGGAACCCCACCAGGCTCACCATGCATTCCCCGTTGTAGAAGTCTATTTTTGTATGTTTTGGCAGGTACTTCTCAACAACTTCGGGAGGGACTACGTAATTCACCAATGCTACTTTGCGAAATTCAGAAGAAATGGAAAGTTTCATGTTTAAAATCTATGAGGTTCTCTCAAAAATATCAAAAGCCCGAGAGTTGGCCGGCAGGTTTGGGAAAAGTTTAAAGTCTGATTCTGTTTCAAATAAAACTAAGTGAGTAGAATAATACCTTTCAAAAATGACATTTTTAGGAAGTATTTCCGGTGGGGATCCTGGAGGAGCAACATACCAGGTAAAAAAATTCATCTTCGGATTTTAAGTAATACAAAAATGCAATTCCGGCGAGGATAATAGGCTCAAATTCCTATTTTTGCACATGCAAAACAATGTTCTCATTCTAGATTTTGGTTCGCAGTACACTCAGTTAATAGCCCGCAGGGTAAGAGAACTGAATATTTACTGCGAAATTCACCCTTACAATAAGATCCCTGAGGATCTTTCCACTTTTAAAGCAGTTATACTTTCCGGAAGTCCGTTTTCTGTACGGGCTGAAGATGCTCCTCATCCTGATCTTTCAAAAATCAGGAAAAAATTGCCTGTTTTGGCGGTATGTTATGGCGCTCAATATTTGGCTCACTTCAACGGCGGAAAGGTAGAAGCTTCAGAGATAAGGGAGTATGGCCGTGCGAATCTTTCAGTCATCAAGGATGGAGAAGCTTTGTTCCAGAACATTACAGAAAATTCCCAGGTGTGGATGAGCCACAGTGATACAATCAAGGAACTGCCCGAGAATGGAGTTCGCCTTGCCAGTACTCCGGATGTGCTCAATGCTGCATACAGAATTGAGGGGGAAGAGACCTTCGCAATTCAATTCCACCCAGAGGTTTACCACTCTACAGACGGCAAGCAGTTGCTGGAAAACTTCCTTGTTAATATTGCGGAAGTTGCACAGGAGTGGACGCCGGAGGCTTTTGTGGATATGACCGTAGAAGACCTGAAAAAGCAGATTGGCGACGATAAAGTTGTACTGGGACTAAGCGGGGGAGTAGATTCTACTGTTGCGGCTGTGCTGTTGCACAAGGCCATTGGAAAGAATCTTTATTGCATCTTCGTCAATAATGGATTGCTTAGAAAAGATGAGTTCGAGAGCGTGCTTGATCAGTATAAGCACATGGGTCTTAACGTAAAAGGGGTAGATGCTTCGGCACGTTTTTTGGATGCCCTCGCAGGTATCTCAGATCCTGAAGGTAAACGGAAGGCTATAGGGAAGACTTTTATTGATGTTTTTGATGATGAAGCCCACCGCATACAGGATGTGAAGTTTTTGGCGCAGGGTACGATCTATCCCGATGTGATAGAATCTGTATCTGTGAATGGCCCATCGGTAACTATTAAATCTCACCACAACGTGGGAGGCTTGCCGGCCTACATGAAACTAAAAGTAGTTGAGCCTTTACGAATGTTGTTTAAGGATGAGGTGCGAAGAGTAGGTGCCGAGCTGGAGATCGATAAGGAATTGCTGGGTAGACACCCTTTCCCGGGACCGGGATTGGCTATAAGGATCCTTGGAGATATAACTGCTGAAAAAGTTCGTATTTTGCAGGAGGTGGACGCTATCTTTATCAATGGACTCAAAGAATGGATGCTCTATGACAAGGTTTGGCAGGCAGGTGCAATTCTATTGCCGGTGAATTCTGTGGGAGTGATGGGAGACGAAAGGACCTATGAAAAAGTTGTTGCTTTACGTGCTGTGGAATCCACAGATGGTATGACGGCAGACTGGGTGAATCTACCATATGATTTTTTACAGAAGACATCCAATACAATAATTAACAGAGTTAAAGGCGTTAATAGGGTAGTGTATGATATAAGCTCCAAACCCCCCGCCACTATTGAGTGGGAATAATATAAAACCTATGAAAAAAATTGCAGTTCTTTTCCTGTTTTTACAAATGTTTGTCGTTCATGCTTTTGCTCAACAGTACAAATATCACATTGTAAAAAGAGGAGAAACTACAGCGCAGATCGCCAGGCAATACAATATTTCTGAAGAGACCCTTTTTAGATATAATCCCGATGCCCGTCGAGGCATAAAACCTGACGGAAAACTGGTGGTTCCTGTTACCACGGGCCGCCCGGAAACAGCTCAAACTCCTGAAGACAGGAATCAGCAGTTTGTGATGCACAAAGTAAAGCGGCAGGAAACTCTTTTTAGTCTTTCACAGGAGTATAACGTAAGCATTGAGGATATCAAAAGGTTCAATAAGCATCTTTATTCTGCAGAGTTGCGCAGGGGAGAGAGGATTAGGATTCCTAAGGGAGCTCCAAAAGCTGCTGCTACCCAGAATCCGACTCCTTCCCGCTCAAACCCTTTAGACCTTAGTATTAAGGAGCATGTTGTACTTCCGCAGGAAACCCTTTACGGAATTTCACGCAGATATAATGTGACAATTGCCGACCTGCAAAGGCTTAATCCAAACATGCAGACTTTACAACCGGGAATGGTGATAAAGGTCCGTAATGGAAATGTTGAAAAGGTAATTGATGTTGAGGGGAACTTGTTCAAATATTACCAGGTACAACCGCAGGAAACTATTTTCAGTCTTACCCGCCGCTTCGGAATAAGCAGGGATTCTTTGGTTTCTTTAAATCCTGCTTTGGCTGATGGATTAAAATCAGGTATGGTTCTCCGAATTCCGAATGTTGAACTGGCTGAAGGGGTTGGAGAGTATGTAGCTGAAGAATACATCAACCTTGAGCGTAATATTACCAACTATAAGACCAAGAACCTGGTGGTAATGTTGCCGTTCAATAAGAATAAAGTTGTGGTGACTGACAGTACAGACAACTTTAAAGAAAGAATTAGAAAGGATAAAGTGATGCAACTTTCCCTGGACTTTTACACCGGGGTTCTTATGGCTGTTGATTCTGCCAGGACTCTTGGTATATCTACAGATCTAACAGTTCTGGATACAGAACAAAATCCCGGAAAGGTCAATCTACTTCTTAACAGCAGGAACTTTGATAATGTTGATGCTGTAATCGGGCCGCTATTGCAGTCTACAGTAGAGACAGTAGCCCGGGGCTTGGAGCAAAGAAATATTCCTGTGATTTCACCACTCACTAAAAAAGAGACTGCTTCTCTTGATAATTTTCTACAGGCCCGTCCTACCGATGAGATGCTGAGCGAGGCGATGATCACCTACATTTCAGATAATTCTGCTGGTAAAAATCTTGTGATTATTGCCGATGGAAGTGCTTCTGAAAAACGTAGAAGATTATCTGCAGCTTTTCCTTCAGCAAGGATCATTACACCTTCTGAAAGTGGATCTTTGAATCAGGCACAAATGGCAGAGGCACTGGACAAGACAAGGCCAAACTGGATCATTCTGGAATCAAGTAAGATCGGAATTCTTAGCAATGCCACTTCATATCTCAATTCTCTGGCCGACAGTCATAAAATAACTCTTTTGACTACGGACAGGAATAGGTCCTTTGACAGTGATAACATTTCTAACAATCACCTTGGAAAACTGAATTTCCATTATCCATCTGTTGATCGTGCTTTTGATCCCGAGAAGAACCGGAACTTCATAAAAAAATATGTGGAGAAATACGGAGTTACACCTGATGCGGCAGCGGTAAGAGGTTTTGATCTAACTTATGATGTACTTCTTAGACTTGCTTCGGCTGAAGATCTTTATGAGTCCATTAAGCAGGAAGGAACCACTCAGTATGTAGAGAACAAGTTCAAGTACGAACATCGTCCTAATGGGGGTTATATCAACAATGCCATTTATATTGTTTCTTACGACCGCAATCTTAATTTAAACGTAGTTAGGTAATGACATCTAAAGTCACTTATCTTGGTGAGCTAAGGACTCAATGTGAGCACCTGCAAAGCAAGGATATATTCATGACTGATGCTCCGGTGGACAACCAGGGCAAAGGAGAGGCTTTTTCACCAACAGACACTGTAGCCACAGCCCTTGCCAGTTGTATGTTCACCATTATTGGAATTAAGGCACGTGATCTGGGCATCAAGGTTGAGGGAGCTGTAGCTGAAGTGACTAAGACCATGGCTGCCGATCCCAGAAGGATTTCGGGCATAAAAGTTGTGTTTTCCTTTCCGGCTTCCTATGAGGAAAAAGACAGGAAGATCCTGGAGCGTGCAGCGAAGACCTGTCCCGTGCTGTACAGTTTACATCCCGATATTGTTCTGGACATAAGTTTTCACTATAAGCATGAAAAAAGCGATTCTTAGCAGCCTTTTCCTTCTTCTCATTTCTTTTGGAGCCCAGGCTCAATTGGATGAGGAAAGAGTGGGGTGGAAGGATAATGCTCTTACCTGGAAGGATTTCAAAGCTACGCCAGATCCTACCAGTCCTTTTTCTGCCAATACCGCTTCGGGCATCTCCTATGGCTGGTCAATGAAAGGTTCGGCTACGGGAAAAGAATACAGTTACGAGGTGAGTTCCTTTTTTATTCCCGGGAAGTCGTGGGTGAAAGATGGCAGCGCTTCGCCTAACCTTCTTGCCCATGAACAGCTGCATTTCGACATTACTGAACTTTTTGCAAGAAAACTTCGGAAAGCACTCGCAGAGTTCGATTTTGACAATTCCCGCAATTTGAAAGCAGATCTACAGGCTCTCTACAAGAATGCTGAACAGGAGCGCGCTTTAATGCAACAACAGTTTGACGTGGAAACAAGGCACAGCATGAACGAAGCTGCCCAGCTCGAATGGCAAAAATATATTAAGGAAGAACTGAGGAAATTGGAGAAATTTTCCTCCTAAAAAGCAGCTACTTCAGCTTTAGCTTCTTCGAATTCCTTGAGCATGTCTTGTAAGATCTCAGCAGCCGGTTTTATGTCGTGTATAAGTCCGGAGATCTGTCCAATCTCAAGTTCCCCCTCATCCAGGTCTCCTTCGAACATTCCTTTTTTAGCTCTTGCACGCCCCAGGAGTTCTATTAGTTCATCTTTTGAAGGATTTTTGGAGTAGAGCTCTGTTACCTGTTCAAAAAAGCGATTTTTAAGCAGTCTTACGGGGGCGAGTTCTTTTAATGTGAGCACTGTATCTCCTTCTTTTGCCTGCACTACCATATCTTTGAAGTTTGGATGAGATGAAGCTTCATTGCTGGCTACAAAACGGCTTCCCACCTGTACGGCATCGGCTCCTAATACCATGGCTGCAAGCATTCCGCGACCGGTGGCAATTCCTCCGGCAGCTATTAATGGGATCTTGACCTGTTCCCTTACCATTGGAATGAGGGTAAAAGTTGTAGTTTCGTCTCTCCCGTTGTGTCCGCCGGCTTCAAAACCTTCAGCGACAACAGCATCTACCCCTGCAGCTTCTGCCTTAAGCGCAAATTTCACGCTGCTTACCACATGAACCACTTTTATTCCTTTTTCCTGTAAGTGTGAAGTCCAGGTTTTTGGGTTTCCCGCAGAGGTGAAAACTATGGGAACTTCTTCCTCAATGATGATTTCCATGATCTGTTCAAGATTTGGATACAGCATGGGAACATTTACAGCGAAAGGAAAGGAAGTCGCTTTTTTGCATTTTTGGATATGCTCCCGAAGCACTTCAGGATACATGGAGCCGGCTCCAATAATTCCAAGTCCACCGTGATTACTCACAGTGCTGGCGAGTTTCCAGCCACTAGCCCAGATCATTCCGGCTTGAATTATAGGGTGTTTAATCTTGAAAAGCTGAGTAATTCGGTTGTTGGTCATGCTTAAAGTTTATAACCCTTTCAGAGTTTCAAAACCTGAAAGGGTTGAAGAAAAGATTGCTGCTAATTTAAGAAATAACCCCAGATCCTATAAGTTCATCTTCAAGGTACCAGGCTACAAATTGACCTTCGGTAATGGAAGCCTGCGGCTCATCAAAAATGACATACAATCCGTTGGCAGTCTGGTATAGAGTTGCAGGTTGTAGGTCCTGACGATAGCGGATGCGGGCCTTCACCTGCATTTCCTCATCTTCTTGCAGGCGAAGGTCAGGGCGAACCCAGTGTGTCTCATCGTGAGAAACGAAAAGTCCACGGCGATAGATTCCGGGATGATCTTTGCCCTGTCCGGTATAGATTACATTTTCATCAACATCAGTTTCGATGACGAAAAGCGGCTCCGGAGTTCCTCCAACGGCCAGACCTTTGCGCTGTCCTTTGGTGAAGTAGTGTGCTCCCTGATGCCTACCCACTTTTTTTCCTTCGGAAGGATCATAGGTATATTTTCTGGCAAGAAAATCCAGTTCTTCCTGTTTGCTTTGGAAATTGGGAGTTGGTCTTTGGAATTTGTTTTCAGAAGCAGGGATCTCTACAATATCACCTTCTTTAGGCTGTAACTTCTGCTGAAGGAATTCGGGAAGTCGAACTTTTCCAATAAAACATAGGCCCTGAGAATCCTTCTTTTCGGCTGTGACCAGATCTTGTTCAGCAGCGATCCGGCGGACTTCACTCTTCTGGAGTTCTCCAATGGGGAATAAAGTCTTTGCCAGTTGTTCCTGTGAAAGCTGACAAAGGAAATAAGACTGATCTTTATTTTTATCTTTTCCCGAAAGTAGCTGGTACACCGGCTCGCCGTCAACAGTAGTTTCACCTTTACGGCAATAATGGCCGGTGGCCACAAAATCGGCCCCAAGAGACAGGGCGATCTTCATAAAGACGTCAAATTTTATTTCGCGATTGCAGAGTACGTCAGGGTTTGGAGTACGACCACGTTCATATTCGTGGAACATATAATCAACGATCCGCTCCTTATACTCGGTACTAAGATCTACTGTCTGAAATGGAATTCCGAGCTTATCGGCCACAAGCATTGCGTCGTTGGAGTCATCAAGCCAGGGACACTCCTTAGAAATGGTCACTCCTTCATCATGCCAGTTCTTCATAAACAGGCCAATGACCTCGTAACCCTCTTCCTTTAACAGATAGGCTGCTACACTGGAATCCACACCACCCGATAAACCTACAACTACTCTTTTCATGATTCTTCTCCTGTCCTCAATTGAGCCGCAAAATTACACAAAATTTGCCATTTTTGAGAGGAAGTAGGAGTTGCGGAAATTATGAGAAAATAAAAAGGCGGCCATGGCCGCCTTTAAGAAAAACTGTCCTAAGATCCTATTTTTGGAAAGTGAGGACTACAGGAAAAGATTGTATGGTTGTGCTGAAATCGAACTGATTAGCTCCTGAGAAGGTAACTGTTCCTGTCACTTCACCCCAGTTGGGCACTGTTACAGTGTAATTGTTGCCGGAATTTTTCACCCAGGTTCCTTCGCTCGAACTCTCTGCACACTCATTTTCTGAGTCGTAAAGTGTCCACACTGCAGTACCATTGGCGGTAAACGTAATTGTGGGATTTTCGGGGCAGGCTTCAAGATCCCAACCCGGAATGGGGGGAGTAGTGGAGGTGAGTTCCCAGGTTCCTGTTATTGACATTTCTTCATTGTCGTCGTCATCATCGCTACAGGATACAAAAAGGAAAATCCCGAAAGCGGCTAATAATAAAAGATACTTCTTCATATTGTCTTAATTAAGAGTAAAGTAAATATATTAATTAATAGATGCTATTTAAAAATTTTCTCTTCTTTTAATTTTCCGTTTTCATAATAGAGCCAAACGCCATGGTGCTCATTGTCCCTGTATTGCCCTTCACTCATAAGTTCTCCCTTACCATTAAAGAATTTTGCCGGACCATGTAATTCCCCATTTCTATAGGTGAGGTCTTCAAGGACGACCCCTTTAACTGAAAATAGTTTTCTGATTCCTTTCAGACGGCCATTTTCATAATTTGCTTCTTCCGCCAATGCCCCATTATCATAAAAGACCTTTTTTGGACCATGAAGTTTTCCTTCACTATATGTCTCAGTCATCATTACCTTATCAGAATTCTTGTGGAAATAGGTCCACACACCGGTGCGCTGTTGATCGGCCATTATACCCTGACTAATTATTTTCCCTTTTTGAGAAAGATATTTTACGCCGACAGTTTTTGAAGTGGTGTCGAACTCCATCAAAGCTACAGGTTGTTTTAATCCTTCCTGGTAAAATTTAAACAATCCTACTCTTTCTCCATGGTGGAATTGACCTTCAAACTTGGGATGGAGCTGAGAATTATCAAAGTATTCTACCCAGGTTCCGTGTCTAAGACCATCGCTGTCATACTGCTTTATTTCTTCCTGGGCCCGTAGACAGTATGTGTTTAGGGTGAAAATGCAAACGAGGATTAAGGAGCAATAAAATCTAATCATATTTCTGTTTAAAATAAATTAACTAAATTTAAACACTTTGCGTTTGTTTAAAAATTTATCTTTGAATTGTAACAAAAAACTATAGCTCATGACACTAATTTCAAATTTACAACAATTAGTCACAGGATTATTCCTTTTGCTCACCTTTACGGCTTGCAGTGACGATGATGATGCTACCACTCCGCCTGTTGTTGAAACCAACACCATTGCCGACTTTGTAGCTTCAAATGATAATTACTCCTCCCTTGAGGCAGCTCTGGAGGTGACCGGTCTTACTTCAACGCTCGCCGGGGCAGATAATTATACCGTCTTTGCACCCGATAATGATGCTTTTGCAGCATTCCTTGCAGATAACGGATTCTCCTCACTTTCTGAAGTTCCGGTCAGTGCACTTACCCAGATATTGCTCAACCATGTGCAGATGGGAGAATTAATGGCAGCAGATCTGTCTACAGGTTATATTGAAAGTATGGCCACAGGTGGGGCGTCAGGTAATAATCTTTCCATGTATATAAGTACAGAAGATGGAGTGATGATCAATGGCGTAGCAACAGTGGAGCAAGCTAATATTGAAGTTGATAACGGCGTAATACATGCAGTAGATGCTGTAATAGGATTACCAAGTGTGGTGACTTTTGCGCTGGCCGATCCTACTTTTGACACTCTTGTAGCAGCACTTACCAGGGAAGATGATTTTACTTTTGTAACTACACTTATGGAAACAGGTTCTCCTGCACCGTTTACTGTATTTGCTCCTACTAATGATGCTTTTGGTGCTTTACTTGAAGAGCTTGAGATGAGTTCACTTGAAGATATTCCTGAAGATGTCCTTGCTTCCACTTTGGCTTATCACGTGGCCGCAGGAGCTAATGTTACTTCTTCAATGCTGGTTGACGGCATGGAAGTTTCCACACTAGCTGAACAAAACTTCACGATCGATTTGGAGAATGGTGCTACAATAACAGATGCTAATGAGAGAACTTCAAATATAGTAGTCGTTGATGTACAGGCAAATAATGGAGTTATACATGTTATAGATACCGTGCTATTGCCGGCAATGTAGTTCATTTTTATAGTGGTTGGTTAATGCAGAAGAGCCCGGAAATTCCGGGTTCTTCATTTTTCTAAAAAGATAAGTACTTATTTACCTTTCTTTTTCTGTTGTTCGGCCTGCTCCATCATTTCCTGCATTTTTCGGGCAAACTTCCCTTGTTTCTTTGGCTTCTTCTTGTTCTCCTGAATCTGGGCGTGGATCTTATCCTCATCAATGATGAAGTTCTTGATCACCAGCATAATGCCAATCGTAATAAGGTTGGAAGTTAGGTAATACAGTGATAATCCACTTGCGTAGTTGTTGAAGAAGATCAACATGAAAAGTGGTGACAGGTACATGATGAACTTCATATTGGGCATCCCCGGTTGCTGAGCGTTCTGCATCGTCTGTCCCGTTGTCATCATCATATAAATGAAGATGGCTATAGAAGCAAGAATAGGGAATAAGCTCACGTGATCTCCATAGAAGGGGATGTAAAACGGCAATTGAGCTATGGTATCATAACTGGAGAGATCATCTGCCCATAAAAATCCTTTTTGCCTCAGCTGGAAAGCACTTGGGAAAAACATGAACAGGGCGTAGAAAACCGGCAGCTGCATCAAGGCGGGTAAACACCCACTCATTGGACTCGCCCCTGCTTTACTATACAGCTTCATGGTCTCCTGCTGTTTTTTCATAGGGTTGTCCTTGTATTTTTCATTCAGCTCATTGATCTCTGGGCGTAAGACCTTCATTTTAGCCTGTGACAGGTACTGCTTGTACTGTACAGGAGATAACACGAGCTTGATAGCTATGGTCATGACAATAATTGCAATCCCATAACCCATATAATTTGTGATAAAGGAGAAGAATGGAATGAATACATATCTATTGATCCATCCAAAAATTCCCCAACCAAGCGGCAGGATTTCATCCAGATTTCTATCGTAATCATTCAGGATCTGGTAATCACTTGGTCCGTAATACCAGTTCATATTGTAGTTTAGCTCACCACCCTTCAGTTGTAAAGGCATCGTAGAAGCAAAGGCTTTTGTGTAAAGCGTATCTATCTCTTCATCCTCTACAAGGTCTTCAGATTTGAATTTTCCTGTTTCAAAAGGAGTGTCAGTAAGAAGGATAGAGGTGAAGAAATGTTGTTTGTAAGCCACATAAGTGATATCAACATCTTCATCTTCCCCGTCGGTCACATAATCATCATCTCCCCCGTCATATTCATATACCAGCTCGGTGTATCGGTTCTCGTAACTAATACTTTTTGCATGACGGTAACCTTTAAGCTTCCAGTCAAGAACAATAGGTTCCGAAGAATTTAAAACGTCATTGAGGCCTTGAGAGCGAATAGTGAAATCCATCATATATTCTCCGGGTTTCAGGACGTAGCGGTATTCCAGGAACTCATCGGGAGAAACCTTAAGTTTCATGGAGACAATAGTATTATCTCCGCTTTTGGTCACCGTAGGCTCAAAGTAAAGGTCTTTAGTGTTCAGCACCCTGCCATCTGTAGTTGCAAATGTCAGGTTGAAAGAAGCGTTATTATCTTTTACGAGATAGACAGGAATAGAATCGAAGGTCTTGTAATTCTTCATCCTTACTTCGGAAAGATATCCACCTTTATTAGAAAACTTAAGGTCTAAAACATCATTCTCCACCGAAGTTTCATTCTCTGTAGCTGAAGGCAAGGTGGCGGAATATCCAAATTCACCTAACCTGCTGGCCGCCCGGGCAACTGCCGCAGAATCTGCCTCTTGAAGCGTATTGGGTGTAGTTACTTGCTCCTGCTCATCTGGAGTTACTACGACTTGTTCTGTGGTGGTTTCTTCCTCAACCTCGGGTGCAGAGGGGTTCATGTACAACATCCATAGCAGGATTCCTCCAATTAAAAGGAAACCTATCAGGGAATTGATATCTAACTTTTTTTCTTCCATTCTAAAACTTAATAAATGCGGGATCTTCCGCGGTCCTTTCAGGTCAACTTTCTAACCAAACAAGACTATTGTGCCAGACTGGCATTCTTTTTTTTCTGTGAATAATTTTTAGCGGCCTTTATAAAAGCCATAAATAATGGGTGCGGATTCGCAACCGTACTCTTGTATTCGGGGTGGTACTGTACGCCAACAAACCATGGGTGATCCTCGATCTCAACGATCTCTACAAGATTCGTTTTAGGGTTGACTCCCGTACTTTTTAAGCCGTGCGACTCCAGTTGAGTAGCATACCTGTTGTTGTATTCGTAACGGTGACGGTGTCTTTCGAAGATTTGATTGGTGCCATAGACCTCTTTTGCAATTGTATTGTCTTTCAATTCACATTCCCATGAACCTAATCTCATACTTCCTCCCAGGTGCGTGATCTCTTTCTGTTCCTTCATAAGATCGATCACAGGGTGGGGAGTTGTAGGATCCATTTCGGTAGAATTGGCATTTTTAAGCTGAAGCACATTTCGGGCAAATTCGATCACTGCCATCTGCATTCCCAGACAAATTCCAAGGAAGGGGAGTTGATTTTCCCGGGCGAATCTCACTGCATCTATCTTTCCTTCTACACCGCGTTCTCCAAAACCGGGTGCGACAAGAATTCCGTCAAGGTGAGCGATCTTGTGCTCAATTGTGGTGTCATTAATAAATTCTGAATGTATGCTCTCAATATTTACCTTCACTTCATTTGCAGCACCGGCATGAATAAAAGCTTCGAGAATTGATTTATAGGAATCCTGAAGTTCCACGTATTTTCCGATCAACCCGATGGTTACTTCATGCTTCGGATTTTTATGGCGTTTCAGGAACTCATTCCACTGTGTAAGATTTGGAGTAGTATCATCCGGAAGATTCAGCTTCTTCAAGGTCACTGTGTCAAGCCCTTCCTTTAGCATCATGTTCGGCACATCATAAATAGTAGACGCATCTATCGATTGAATAACCGCTTCCTGCTTTACGTTACAGAAAAGAGCAAGTTTTCTCCTAATATCATCAGAAAGCTCGTGTTCGGTACGGCATACAAGTATGTCGGCCCGCAGTCCACTTTCCATAAGTGTTTTTACGCTGTGCTGGGTAGGTTTTGTCTTTAACTCTCCGGCAGCAGAAAGGTATGGTACAAGCGTAAGATGGATCACAAGAGCATTGTCATCTCCCAATTCCCACTTTAACTGCCTTACTGCTTCAATGTAGGGAAGGGATTCAATATCCCCAACCGTTCCACCAATTTCAGTAATGACGATATCATATTCGTGATTTTTTCCGAGTAGCTGCACACGTTCCTTGATCTCATTGGTGATATGAGGAATTACCTGCACAGTTTTTCCTAAAAATTCCCCCCGGCGTTCCTTCTCGATCACGCTCTGGTAAATACGTCCAGTAGTAACATTATTGGCCTGTGAAGTATTTACATTGAGAAAACGCTCATAATGTCCCAGGTCAAGATCTGTCTCGGCACCATCTTCGGTCACGTAACATTCGCCGTGTTCGTAAGGATTAAGGGTCCCCGGATCAACATTGATGTAAGGGTCCAGTTTCTGAATAGTGGTCTTGTACCCGCGCGCTTGCAGTAATTTTGCCAGGGAAGCAGCTATAATGCCTTTTCCAAGCGATGAGGACACGCCGCCGGTGACAAAAATATACTTGGTTTCAGCCATTTTAGAGAGGTATTGGTGCGTCTTTTATTCAGGGCGCTAAATTACAAAGAAGAAAAGAAAAAGAAACCATTTGCAATAGAATATGTTAGCAAAACTTTAAGGTTTTTAGGGTACAAAAAAAGGACTTCAAAAAATCATTTTGGATACTTTCTTCTAATTGTTCTTAGGATATCTTCCATGCCATTTACCTTTAGGTCGAGTACCTGTTGAAGTTGATCTCCTGTTTTTCCTTTGGGAAAACCTTTTTGCCGAAACCACACCAGGTAAAATTCGGGTAAATCTGAAAGATATCTCCCCTTGTATTTCCCAAAGTGCATTTTGGCATGGGCGAGTTCAAGAAGCGCTTTATAATCTGGCTGAAGGTCCATGCGGCTAAGGTCTCAAAAATGGGAAAATAAGTCAGCATTTTTCTGCAGGAATTATTCTGGCCTCAGGATCAAAAAAGGTTAAAATCTTGATAATTAAAACCAGCGCTTCGGGCTCTTCATGGGCTTTTCAGTAATTTCAGCCAAATTTGAAATAATGGCAGTAATAGGATCTATTATAAAAGGGCTCATTGAGGCCAGGGATGCTCTCACCTCACAACCCAAACCTTATGAAGCCCAGGAGGAAGTACTGAAAAGCCTGCTGGAAAAGGCAAAAGACACTGCTTTTGGCAAGCATTACCGGTTCTCCGAAATCTTACAGGCAGATGATATCAAAGCAGCATTCTCTCGGCAAATTCCCATTTTTGACTACAATAAGATCAACGGGGAATGGTGGGAAAAGATGCATCAGGGGCATGAGGATGTGACCTGGCCGGGCAAACCTCCATATTTTGCATTAAGCTCGGGAACTACAGGGAAATCAAGTAAGAGGATTCCGGTGACAGAGGATATGGTGGAAGCTATCCGTCAAACCGGGATCAAACAGGTAAGCTCTTTGGCGAATTATGATCTGCCCTCAGATTTTTTTCAGAAGGAGATCATGATGTTGGGAAGTTCTACAGACCTCCAGCAGGTCGAGGATCATGAAGAAGGAGAGATAAGCGGAATTAGTGCGAGTAATATTCCATTCTGGTTCAGGAACTTTTATAAACCAGGAGTTGAAATCGCCGAAATTGAAGACTGGGACGAGCGGGTGTTGCAAATTGCTAAGGAGGCGAAGAACTGGGATATTGGCGCCCTAACCGGGATACCATCGTGGACCGAACTTATGCTTAAAAAGATCATTGATTATCACAATGTTTCGAATATTCACAATATCTGGCCAAATCTCATGGTCTATTCCACAGGGGGAGTAGCTTTTGAACCTTATGAGAAGGAATTTGAAAAACTTGTTGCTCACCCGCTGGTAGTGATCGATACCTATCTCGCTTCTGAAGGTTTTATGGCTTTTCAATCCAGACCGGAAACCCGCTCCATGCAGTTGGTGGTTGACAACGGGATCTATTTTGAATTTGTGCCTTTTAAACCGGAATACATCGAAGAAGACGGATCAATAAGACCTGATGCCCCTGTACTCCCGCTGGAAAAAGTAGAAGCTGAGAAAGATTATGTGCTGTTGATAAGTACAGTTTCCGGAGCATGGAGATATTTGATTGGAGACACCGTGAAGTTCACCGATCTTGAACGGCATGAGATAAGAATAACCGGAAGAACAAAATTCTTCCTGAATGTTGTGGGATCTCAGCTGTCCGTCAATAAAATGAATGATGCCATTAAGGAAATGGAAGAAAAGTTCAATATTAGCATCCCCGAGTTCACTGTTGCAGCAGTAAAAAAGAACGGAGAATATATCCATAAATGGTATTTGGGAACTGAAGATAAGGTAGATGAGAAAGATTTGGCAGATTCCCTTGACGCAGCTCTTCAGGAAGCTAATAAAAATTACGGGGTGGCCCGAAGTAAGGCGCTAAAAGGTGTAGAGGTAGTAAAGGTTTCCCCAGGCATTTTTACAGAATGGAGCGCATCCAATAAAAAGAAAGGCGGACAGGTGAAAATGGAGAAGGTGATGAAGGAAGAAAAATTTGCGGAGTGGGAGGAATTCGTTAAAACAATGACCAATTCACAATAAACAATTAACAATAAACAAGTGGACAGGTAGAGGTTAAGCACTGTGTTAAATTCCCGAGACCAAAAGAGGCAACAGCTTAAGGTCCTTTAAGGCACAACCTAAATATTGACTTTAAGGATGTCAAACTAACTTTCACCTTCTTCTATTTCCTCAGGTACCTCCTCTTCAAGATCGTTCACCAGTGCCAGGATCTCTGCTGGTGAAAGATAAAGACGGGCCTTTCTTCTTTTATAAGCGTCTGATAAAGTGGAGTGATTGAGGATAAAATCTTTTGTAGCAAAAATATACTTACCCAAGCCGCGGTTTATTGCATGAGTATCTGCTGTACGTTCTGCTTTTTTAATGAATTTATCTGAAGTAACATATCTTGTTCCGAATTTCAGCAGCTTCATGGCCGATTTATCGCGGTAATCTACAATATGTCCCAACTCGTGCCCCAGCCAACCTATTAGTACTTCAGAAGGAATTTCGGTTATTGAAAATTCTTCATCCTGTATGAGAAATTTACTACTCATTAAAACATAGTAGCTACGATCTTTTTTCCCATTAAACAGCTTAGTTATCTTAGGCTGCGCCTGCATGAAGGATTTCTTGATCCCTTTTTGATATTTAAACTCAATTTCCACATCCTTTAGTTCAGGATAAAAGGAGAGGGCAGTCTTAGCTTCCTCCAGGATATTTTCGGGAATGATCTTGTTGTCCTGGTATACGACCTTTTTTTCTTCAAGGTTCTTTTTTGCGGCGCAACTCCAGTTCCCGGCGAGAAATGGAAAAACCAGGATAAAGAATATAATTCTTCTTGTTGACCAACTTGATGTAGGTCTTTGTGATACTTGAGATAAGACATCAAACAGGAAGCTGAAATTCGCAAAACTCTTCATAAATGGTTGCCGGTGGCATTGGTTTAGATAACATACAATGGAGCAATGGATATGCCACAACTGTCGCAAGTTCAATAAACAATCAACAATAAACAATTAAAAAGTTACGCACTAAACCTAAACCAGTAGAGAATTGAAGGAGGGTTCTTGCGGTGATATCTCTAAAGCCTTAAACCCTACGCATAAAACATCGATCAACTTTCCTCTTTTTCGGCCTCTTCCATTTTTTCCTCAAGCTCGTTTACGAGAACAAGGATCTCTTCCGGAGAAAGATAGAGGCGGGCGATCCTTTCCTTATATGAATCGGAAAGATGTGAGTGGTTCAGAATAAAATCCTTTGTGGCAAGAATATAATCACCCATTCCATTGTTCACGGCATAGGTGTCGGCAGCGCGTTCTGCTTCTTTAATATAGTTTTCAGAGGTAATATACCTGGCTCCAAAAACTATTAATCCCATTGCCGATTTGTTCCGATAATCCATAATATGACCCAGTTCGTGGCCAAGCCAGCCTATAAGAACTTCAGAAGGAACATCGGCCATTGAGTATTCTTCTTCCTCGATCAGGAATTTATTGCTCATGAACACATAATAACTTCGGTTTCTTTTTCCCTGGAACAGGTTTTTGATCTTTGGCTGCGCCTGCATAAAAGATTTCTTTATGTCCTGCTTGAATTTGAATTCAATTTCAACATCTTCCAACTCGGGATAATACGAAAGGGCGATCTTAGCTTCGTTTAAAATGCTTTCCGGGATTGTCTTATTTCCCTGATAAATGATCTTTTTTTCTTCCATATCTTTCTTTGCAGCACAGCTCCAGCTTCCTGCCAGCAAAGGCATTATTAGCAATAGAATAAATGTTCTTTTAAGGATGCTGTGCATTAATCTTTTATTTCTGCCCCTTTAAGTTAAAATATACAGAACAGATTTTTTCCAAACTTTTCATAAAAAATAGGGTGTTCAGCTGATTTTTGATAATTTAAAAGGACAATCTCAAAAGCAACAAGACAACGACTATGCCAGAACTTCCCGAAATTTCCCTTACCAAAGATTACCTGGACGCCACCTCATTAAATAAAAAGATCACTGCTATAGAATATTTACATACAGGAGGCTTACAGGCACCTAAAGAGGAATTCACAAAGGCTCTCAAGGGAAAGGCATTTACAGGGAGTCATAGGCTCGGTAAATATCTGGTGATCGAGACTTCTGGAGACAAAGCACTTATAATGCATTTTGGAATGACCGGAAAGATTGAATATTACAAGAACCAGGAGCCGCCGAAATATTCCCGGGTGATCTTCTCCTTTGAGGACAATGATCATCTCGCCTATGTGTGCAGGAGGAAGCTCGGGAAACTTTTTTTAGCTAAAGGTCTTAATGACTTCAGGGAGAGGCAGGAGCTGGGCAAAGATGCTTTAGAGCTGAGTGAGAACGAATTTATAGAGCTGTTAAAGGACAAAACCGGAAGCATCAAAGGAGTTCTTACAGATCAACATGTAATGGCCGGTATTGGAAATGTGTATTCCGATGAAATGCTGTACCAGTGCGAAATCCATCCAAAAACAAAGACAAATAAGCTTTCAGAAAAAGAGCAAAAGCAGCTTTTTAAAAAGATGAGGAACGTACTGGAAATGGCTATCAAAAAAGAAGGAGTGAGAAACGATTTCCCTGATTCTTATTTAATAAAACACAGAAAAGAAGGAGATGATTGCCCAAAGTGTGAGGGCAAAATAAAGCAGATAAAGGTTTCCGGCCGTAGTACATATTTTTGCCCATCCTGTCAAAAAGAGCAAAAATGAAGGTGCATATTGGCTGTTCAGGATATAATTATAAGGAATGGCGTGGTCCTTTCTATCCGAAAAAAATGCCGCAGCGAAAATGGCTGGAGTATTATTCTAACATTTTTGACACCGTAGAGATCAACAATACGTTCTACAGATTCCCGCGGGAGAATGCTCTTAATACCTGGAAAGATACGGTAGAAAAGAATTTTCAATTCACACTGAAAGGGCATCGTTATGTCACTCACCGAAAGAAGCTTAAAGAAGCTTCAGAAAGTGTCAGGGATTTTGAGTTACTGGCGAAACTTCTAAAGAAGAATTTAGGATGTATTCTTTGGCAGTTGCCCCCAAACCTGCACCGGAATGATGAGAAGCTTGAAGAATTTTGTCGAACCCTGGATCCTACTCTGAAGAATGTGCTGGAATTTCGCCATGACTCCTGGTATGATGAGGAAGTCTATGAAATTTTGAGGAAGAATAAGATCATCTTCAGTTCTATCTCAAGTCCCGAATTTCCCGATGATCTTATTACCACCGGTAAAGTTGGTTACCTGCGCTTTCATGGTACGGGAAAGGATTGGTATGATCATCTTTATTCTGAAACTGAACTACAGGAATGGCATAAAAAGATAAATGACAGTGGATTAAAAGAGATCTACATCTATTTCAATAATGACATACACGCTCATGCTCCTGAAAATGCCAGGCAGTTAAGAGAAATGTTTGGGCAAGGCTAAACTTCAAGTTCCATCCCGTCGTGTGCAGGAATGAGTTCCACCTCTTCTTCAAGAGCTTTTATTTGTTGCTTGCTTTCCTCCGGGGAATTTTTAAAGAACCATTCCCCATAGTGGCAAAAAGCGATCTTTTTTGTGTGCGGACTCAGTAAGCGAATAAGATCCGGCACTCCCGTATGTCCAAAGATCCTGTCTTTCTTCCGGTTTATTCTACCGCCCTTATTGATAAAACTGGCTTCTGTGATCACCAGGTCGAGCAGAGGAATTTCAGCTAGATTAGCCTTTTCAATCCAGGCGACATCCCCGGTCATGAATAGTCTTTTTTTATCTTTTTCAATGATGTAACCCAGAGACTTCAGTTTCAAAGCGTGTATGACCGGAATAGGAGTGAAGGTATAGTCTTCAACCTCAAACTTGCCCGAGATCACTTTCAGCTCTGGAATGAGTTCATGAGCTTCGGGTCCAAAAAGGGGAATTTTGGGGGTGAATTTTTCTTTTTCAGGAACAAAGAAGGCATGGTCGGGATGGAAATGAGTGAAAACCACCGCTGCAGGTCGATAGTCCATATATTCAGGTTCCCCAATATCCACAAGTATCTGCTCGTCAATGAGAAACCCGGTATGGCGAACGTGATCTTGTGCTTTGGGTTCTATTTTTCCGCGGGTGCCGAGGATCTTTATTTTCATATCAAGATTTATATTCCGAAGGGATAAGTTTCCGGAGTTTTACTACCGTCCGGTTTGAGGTGGAGTGGGTGCAGTCCCTGAGTTTGATCGATGTACATAAAGGCATCGTATCTTTTTGCCATTTTTGAAGGAACATAATTTCCCCTTTCCCGGTGAGGATCGTAGACTACGCCCACGGCACGATGTCCAATCTTGTCCTGTAACTTTTTATAGAGATCTGTTCCTTCTTCGAAGATTAACAGCTTATTTTCTGCTCCCATGGTGTGCAACATCTTTTCTACGCTGCCATCAATTCCTTTTGGCAGTTCCATTTTTTTCATGGGTGCTCCCCAAAAATCTCCTGCGATCACAGATCCTTCATAGGATCCAAATCCAACAAGGTAAACCCCATCTTTGGAATGTTGCTGCCTTACCAGTTGTCCCACATTGTGCAGACCCTGGGCAGCCATGCTTGTTGCTCTCGCATCTCCAATATGCGTATTGTGTTCCCAAACAATGACCTTTGCATCCTTGCCGTGGTAGTCCATTAGAGTGTTTAGGGTCTCCACCATATGGCTGTCCCTCACATTCCAGGAGGAATGGTCGAATTGCGCCATGGCTTCATAGTACTTTTCAGCATTTTTGAGCACCAGGGAATTTAGCTCGGCATTAAGTCCGGCTTCGGGTTCATTCTCATA
Organism: Salinimicrobium sp. CAU 1759; assembly: GCF_054482715.1. NCBI lineage: Bacteria > Pseudomonadati > Bacteroidota > Flavobacteriia > Flavobacteriales > Flavobacteriaceae > Salinimicrobium > Salinimicrobium sp. CAU 1759. The sequence goes on from NZ_JBTLRK010000001.1 coordinate 1,609,611, forward strand.
TTTTTCAGTTTTTTGCCGGACTTCCTTCAGTAGTTGTACAACTTCATTCCGGCATTTTTGGTTCATCCCACGGTAAGCAGTAACGTAAGAGTCGTTCTGCCGGTACGGCTCGAAGCATTCGGCTGTGCGCCGGGCGAGGGTGGCAACTTCAGGGTCTTCTTTTTCAAGGTATTTGACGATGATCTCCATTGATTCCCATAGACTGTAAACGTCAAGCCCGTAGAATCCCACCTTTTCCTTTGGGTCGAGGATCTTGTTATGACCTTTCATCCATTCAGCAAAAGCGGCTATTTCCCAGTTGGCCCACATCCAGGTAGGCCAACGCCTGAAGTTATGAAGCACTTCAGAAATTTTTGAAGGAGTTCCGGGTAGGTCCTTCACCCAGCGGTTGATCTCAAAACAATCGGGCCAGTCTCCTTCTACAGCAACAAAAGAGAAACCTTTTTCTTTAATGAGTCTTTTGGAGATCTCTGCCCTCCACGTGTAGTACTCGTGTGTTCCATGACTGGCTTCTCCTAAAAGTACATACTTCGATTCTCCTATCTTATCAATAAGGGGATCCAGATCCTGTGCATTCTGTAAGGGTTTTATGAATTCCTTTTCCTTTTCCAGTTTCATATCCACTTTTTTTAATGTTCTATAATTTACGAAAAACACTACCTGTTATGGAAATGAGGAGGTGAGGCTTTAGAAAAGTTTAAGTTCATATTAGAATTTTTTAAGGAGGTTTTAATTAATTTAGGAAATATGCAAACAGCTCAAATTGTAATTGGTCTCGCAATTATTATTTTCACGTACCTGGATTTTTTTCATACCACCTTATCAGGTAATGGATTTGGGATCTTTTCCAGGATCATCAATCAAATTCTTAACCGAATCTTTATTCAGAACCGGGCCCGGACAATTTTTAAGTTTTCTGGGCTTACTCACCTTCTTGTTACCACTTTTTTCTGGATGTTGTTACTATTTATAGGAGCTTACACGGTTTTTACTGCAGGAGAGGAAATGGTCGTAAACGGAACCACAGGTGTGCCTGCAGATCATCCTGAAAGATTCTATTACACCTCATATGTACTTTCTACGCTGGGAGTAGGGGATTTTGTTCCGGGAACCGATACCAGTAGGGTGCTTACCGGAATCCTTGCTTTTTCGGGCTTTATACTTATCACAACAGGATTGACTTACCTTCTTAGTGTTATTAATGCCGTGCTCAGCAAAAAGCAGTTGTCATTCTTCATTTATACGATGGGGAAGGATGTGGAGGAAATCTTTAATTTCTATAAGCAGCAGGAGGACCTGGAAAACCTGGTATCTAATGCCAGTGACCTAAGACAGCAAATTTTACAGAACGCCAGTAGTTACCTGGCTTTTCCAATGGCCAATTACTTTCTTTCCAAGAGCCATGAATCTGCATTGATCCTTCAGCTTGCGCGGCTTTATGAGGTGCTAATGATTGTTCGACTGGATTGGAAAGAGGAAACAGTACAGTACAAAAAACTTTCAGTAATAATAAACGGAATAGAAAAATATCTCGACCTGGCACTGGAAGAGGCAGATGCTTCTCAACATAGTGAGGAGGAATTAAAGACTTACAGAAGCCACTGGATGAAATATGGTTATTATTTTGAGAATAATGTTGAAATAGACAAGCAATTCTCTTCAAGTCTCAAGTATGCGGGATGGAACTGGAAAGAAGTATATAGGCTTGTTGAACAGAGATAAAAAAAGGCTGCTCAAAAATGTCATTTTTGAGCAGCCTTTAATTTTACTGTAGCGGATTCTCTAGTTGGTCAATTCTTCCCGAAGCCTTTCCTGAAGTTCCGCATCGTTCTGCAATTGGTTTCCAATTTCCTCATATCGCTCAAAGGAAAGTCCGCCGTCTTTGACCATTTCTTCGATCTCCTGGCGAAATTCTGCCTGCATTGAATTAAGCTCTTTTATTATTGCCTGATACTTTTTTTCTTCTTCTTTAGACATTTCCACTTCCTTTTGAGGATCCATTTGTGCCTGGTGAATGGTATTGAACCTGTTGATCTCCATTCCTTCCTCGGTGATCACCTGGCTTAGTTCCTGCTGAGCTTGTTGATTGATCATGCGCATCTTCTGAAAAGTGACGGCAAATTTTTCAATTTCCTGATCGCTCACATTCGTTTGAGCCATTAATGTGGAGGTGCCTATCATCATAAAAAATAAAAGGCCTAACATCTTCATCTTACTTAAGATCATATTTTTTGTTTTGAATTTTCACAAACCTAACAGTATTGATCAAGAAAGGCAAAGAACAGGCGACTTTTTCCAGTTTTTGAAGAATTTTCGGTCTTTTTCCAGCGAAATTTCTCTCAAAAGTGACATTTTTGAAGTTCTATACTTTTTCTTTTAAAGCAGAAAGGTCGAGTTTTACCTGTCCGCGAGTAAGATCTTCAAAATTTTCCCTCTTTCGAATAAGATGAGCTTCTCCATTGTACCACATTACCTCCGGCGGACGGTAACGGGAATTGAAGTTGCTGGCCATGGAATAGCAATATGCTCCTGCATTATCAAAGGCTAATATATCGCCTTCCTTTATTTCAGCTATTCTTCGATTATTCGCAAAGGTGTCGGTTTCACAGATGTAACCTACAACCGAATAAAAACGTTCCTTTCCTTGAGGATTGGAAATGTTGTGGATCTCATGTCGGGAACCGTAGAACATGGGACGGATGAGGTGATTAAAACCTGTATCCACTCCGGCGAAGACGGTGGAGGTTGTTTGTTTTATAACGTTCACCCGGGCGAGGAATTTACCTGCCTCACTTACCAGAAATTTCCCCGGTTCAAAGGCAAGGGTAAGATCTCTGCCGTATTCTTTGCAGAAGGACTTGAATTTTGCAGTTAATTTTTCACCCAGCTCTTCAATATTGGTCTCAATATCCCCTTCTTTATATGGTACTTTGAACCCGCTGCCGAAGTCAAGGAATTCCAGGTCTTTAAAATTTCGGGCAGTGTCAAACAGGATTTCCGAAGCATAAAGAAAAACTTCAATGTCCAAAATATCACTGCCGGTGTGCATGTGGATTCCATTGATATGCATTCCTGTATTCTCCACGATACGCAACAAATGAGGGATCTGGTGAATGGAAATACCAAATTTAGAATCTATATGTCCCACAGAAATATTCGTATTTCCACCTGCCATAACGTGAGGATTGATCCTTATGCACACGGGAATTTTAGGATGCCGGGTTCCAAATTGCTCTAGAATGGAAAGGTTATCGATATTGATCTGCACTCCCATATTGGCAACTTCTTCGATCTCCTCAAGGGAAACTCCGTTGGGAGTATAAATGATCTTAGAGGGATCTACTCCGGCTTCCAGTCCTAACTTGACTTCCTGTATTGAGACAGTATCAAGGCCTGCACCAAGATTCTGGAATAAGTTTAAAATTGAAATATTCGAAAGGGCCTTAACAGCATAATGAATTCGCAGGTTCTTTACTTTACTGAACGCAGCCGTAAGACGGTTATACTGTGAAATGATCTTTTCAGCATCATATACATATACGGGGCTGCCATATTCCTCTGCTATTCTTAGAAAGTCCAGATTATTCATATTATTCAAATTATGTGGCAAAAGTAAAATGGATTTCTGGCTTTAGCGTACCACGTAGTGAAAATTAACCAATTCTAACAAATTGTTATTTATTAGATAAATATTAAGTGCAAAATCTCAATCTGAATTCTGGAAGACTTGAATAAATTTTGTAATTTGAATCTGTAATTCAGTGAGTTATGGTTTCAAGATTAGCCCTCTTTCCTTTGCAGACAATTGTATACCCCGGTGAGAAGTTGCCACTTCACATATTCGAGAAACGATATAAGCAGTTGATCGATGATTGTGAACATACCGGGATCACATTCGGGATACCTGTATACATGAACAATCATCTCGAGTACGGTACAGAAATGGAACTGGTGGAAACGATGCGTAAATATGAATCTGGTGCCAGAGATATTATCTGTAAGGGGTTACGGGTCTTCCGGATCACCGAATTCGACCATAATGAGAACGGCAAGTTCTATGCAGGGGGAGATGTGGAATTTCTTGAGGACGAAAATGACTCTAACGAGGCTCTTAAAAATCAATTATTGGAGCTCATTTTTGAACTTTACGTCCACCTGGAAGTTCCAAGGCCTGTTTTAGATCTTCAGTCATTTAATAGTTACACCCTTGCTCATAAGATCGGCCTTTCCCAACAGCAGGAATATGCGCTGCTCAAGATGACTTCAGAAAAAGACCGGCAGGAATTTTTAATCAACCATTTGCTCATTACTATTCCTATTGTACAGGAGATGAATCGCACAAAACAGGTCATCGAACTCAACGGTCACTTTAGAAATTATGATCCCCTTGATTTCAGGGAATTCAGGTTAAGGAGCAATAAGTAATCAAAAAGCCCTGTTTTCCTGCTAATGCTCTAAAAAAGATTGGCAGAATCCTCTAACATTTGTTACTTTTGTGGACCTTAACAAACACTGAAGAAACACCTTATTATGAACATACACGAATATCAGGGAAAAGAAATTTTGAGCAGTTTTGGGGTGCGCGTACAGCGTGGCATTGTTGCCCAGGATCCAAAAGAGGCAGTTGAAGCTGCAAAAAAACTTACAGAACAAACCGGCACAGGATGGCATGTAATCAAAGCCCAGGTGCATGCAGGTGGGCGTGGAAAAGGTGGAGGTGTTAAACTTGCCAAAAATCTTCAGGAGGTTGAAGAGATCGCAGGGCAAATTATTGGAATGAACCTGGTTACTCCGCAAACTTCTGCGGAAGGTAAAAAAGTTCACCAGGTATTGATCGCCGAGGATGTGTATTATCCCGGAGATAGTGAGCCTGAAGAATACTATATGTCTGTACTACTTAACCGTTCAACCGGAAAGAATATGATCATTTATTCTACTGAAGGAGGAATGGATATTGAAACAGTTGCCGAGGAAACTCCGCACCTTATATTTAATGAAGAAATTGATCCTGCTACAGGATTATTGCCTTTCCAGGCCAGGAGAATTGCATTCAACCTTGGCTTAAGCGGAAATGCTTTTAAAGAAATGACAAAATTTGTAATGTCTCTTTATGAGGCATTTTCAAAATCTGACTCCTCACTTTTCGAGATCAATCCGGTGCTTAAGACCAGCGATGATAAGATCATGGCTGTTGATGCAAAGGTAACTCTTGATGACAATGCACTTTTCCGTCACAAGGATTATGCTGAAATGCGTGACACTAGAGAAGAAAATCCGGTTGAGGTAGAAGCTAAGGCAGTAGGTCTTAACTATGTAGATCTTGATGGGAACGTTGGATGTATGGTGAACGGTGCCGGTTTGGCAATGGCTACTATGGATCTCATTAAGCAGGCAGGTGGAGAACCCGCCAATTTCCTTGATGTGGGTGGTACTGCAGATGCTAAACGAGTAGAAGAGGCATTTAGACTGATATTAAAGGACGAAAACGTAAAAGCTATTCTTGTTAACATTTTTGGAGGAATAGTAAGATGTGACCGTGTTGCGCAGGGTATTGTTGACGCATATAAGAACATGGGAGATACTATTAAGGTGCCTATTATTGTTCGTCTTCAGGGGACCAATGCAGACATCGCCAAAGAATTGATCGACAACAGCGGACTAGATGTGTACAGTGCTGTTGAATTCCAGGAAGCGGCAGATAAAGTACAGGAGGTACTCGCTTAAAAAAAAGATTATTTTTCAGTGAAGAGAACCCCGGAGAGATCCGGGGTTTTTTTGTTCCAGGGTGTGAGGTTGAGAGTGACCGAAACTATTTAAAAAGTTAAAATTCTGTTAACCAAAAATTTTTACTGTAACAAAATAAGTTTACTCGTGGTCTTTAGGGTACAATCATCAATCAGTAATTAATTTAAAAACGATCATTATGAAACGCTTTAGACAATTTTTAGCCGCATTTGTACTAACAGTATCAACTGCAACTTTTGCAAACTCGACTACCACTTTGGAAGAAAAATGGGAGCCAATAAGTACCCAGATAGAGCAAATGCTTTCGGACTCAGATCTCATAATTGAGGAGGAATTTACTGTCACTGTGATTTTCAAAGTAAATGCAGAAAGTAGAATTGAGATAAGGTCCATCAAATCACCAAATGAAGAGGTGAATCTGTTCCTTAAAAAGAGATTGGAAAATCAAAAGCTTTATGGGAATTCCTGGGTTAGTGAAAAGATCTATGAATTGCCCGTAAAGGTGGAGGCAAAAAAATAACTTTTTGCAGCTTACAAAAAACCCGGCCTTGAGCCGGGTTTTTTATAAGCTTACACAGCAGCTTCAAAAAGTTTTGTTAAAAATCTCCGGGCCTGTAACAATTGCTTTTTACAAAAGTCTTTAAAGTAAATCATCAATCATTAAATCGCATCAATTAATCTAAAAAACGAACGTCATGAAAAATTTAAAACTGTTGTTAGTAGTATTTGCACTTATCCTTTCTTCATCTGTTTCAGCAAAGGAAATCACTAATCTCGCAAATCCAGATTCAGTATCTGTAGAAATTGAAAGAATGCTAAAGGATATGAATGTAGCCAGCGAGTGCGAGCCATTTGAAATTACAGTATTCTTTTCTGTTTCTGATGATCAAAAGATCCAGAGCCTTTCAGTAGCTTCTACAAATGAGAAGGTGAACGAATACATTCAAAAGCAGTTGATCGACAAGCAATTGCCTACAACGTACTGGATGAAAGGTAAGATCTATGAACTCACTGTTGTAGCTAAGTTGAGTTAAAAGTAGCTGCTTATTAACCTAAAAAATCCCGGAAGTAATCACTCCGGGATTTTTTATTATAAGTGGAGTCCACATTCCGTTTTGGGATTATTATTCCAGCGGCCGGTCCTTTCCTTACCGGGAGCAGTGCAATGTGTGCATCCAATGGAGCTGTATCCTTTTGCAACCAAGGGGTGAAATGGTAATTTGTTTTCCGAAATAAATTGATCCCGCTGCTCTTTGCTCACATCTAATAGAGGATAGAACTTCAGGATCTCCCCGCGGTTTTCGAAGATGTTCAAGCTGGCTCTATGGTCACTTTGCCACTCCATTAATCCGCTTACCCACACAGTATACCGGGACTTAATGAGGTCCAGAGGTTTTACTTTATTTATGTAGCAGCAAAAATCAGGATTTTTCTTCCATGTTTCATCGTTCCTGGTGAATTCATGTTCTTCCTTAATTGAACTAATAGATTCTACCCGGAGACCATAGATTTCGCTAAGGCTTTTTTTATATTCTAACGTTTCTTCGAAATGATAGCCGGTATCTATGAAATAAACCAGTTGATCACGGTTAACATCAGAAAAAAGTTTTAGGAGGAAAGCCGATGTTGCAGCAAAGGAACTGGTAAGCATTACTTCAGCAAGGCCGAAGTCCTTGTAAAGCTCTTCAATTCTCTCGTAAATGTTCAGCTCCCTGTACTTCTTGTTGAGACGTTCAACTTCGGCCGGGGAAACTGTCCTCTTCTCTGCAAGAATTTCCATTGGCTGCTACTTCTTATCTTCTTTTGTGGGCATAGGCCCACGTTTATAGATCACGAGGCCATTAAGGAAATTCCGGAGGAACTGATCTCCACATTCCATGTATTTGGGATGGTCCTCACTTCTAAAGATCGCGCCAATTTCGCTTTTAGTCACTTTAAAATCAACTAGTGAGCAAATGTGGACTATGTCATCATCTCTCAGTTTTAAGGCAACTCTAAGCTTTTTGAAAATATCATTATTGGATAATGGCATGTAAGAAATTTGATGTGTAAAAGTACATAACCCTGATGAATAAAAGAAGCCGGGCGAGGCAAAATAAAAAAAAGAAGATATGAATCTATAGGGTAAAGTGTCAAAATGACATCTTATTAATAACAAAACCAGTCAAAAAGTCATAAAAACTCAACTGGTATTCAATTTGCCAAAGAATTATTGAAATTGAAAAAAGTATAACCTCAAAATATTATTATTATGAACCTTATTAAGCGAAACACCGACAACTGGCTTCCATCCATTTTTGATGACATGTTCAAGACAGATTGGATGGACAATGGAAATTCCGGAATGAACAGAATTGGAACCAGCGTTCCTGCCGTGAACATCTCAGAAAATGATGATGCTTTTACTTTGGAAGTTGCTGCTCCAGGAATGACCAAGAAGGATTTCAACCTGGAGCTGGATAACGGAGTACTTACTATTTCTTCTGAAGTGAAGAAAGAAGACGAGAAAAAAGAGAACGGCGGAAGGTTTACCAGACGTGAGTTTAGCTATACTAGCTTTAAGCGTGCCTTCAGCTTACCTGAAACTGTAGATCCTGAAAAAATATCTGCAAAGTACAATGAAGGCGTTCTTAAGATAGACCTTCCTAAACGTGAGGATGCCAAAGTACAGGCTAAACGATTGATAGATATCAAATAAGAATTTGCTTTATCTGACTCATGGAACGCCCTTCGGGGCGTTTTCTTTTTTTAATCTCAAGTGAAATTAAAACGCTTGATTCCTATAAGACTTGCAAAGTTTAAAAAAAGAATTTGTCTCCTGAATTCATCCGGAGAACTTCAAAATTCCTAATTGAGGTGACCTTAGCCTACACCTCTAAAAATGACATTTTTGGAAAACATTCTTAGAATTGGTCTGTCTGCAGCCAAAGAGATTTTATTAATTGTCCCTCCGGATTTATCCTGAGAAAATGAGCTCGTCTTCTTCAAATGGCTTCAGCTCAAAAGCCTCTAATTTTATTTGTCTAAAAGTATCCACCTGTTTCCTGCGCTTTGAATTAAATATTTCTGCCCCGGATTGATTCCTGTAACTGTGGAATTGGTAGTGATATCAAAGAGGTCGTTTCCACTCAGGAAATCGAAAGATTTATAGGAATTCCCGGGCCAATTAATTAGGTAAATGATCCTGTTTTTATTTAGCGCTGCATCAGGTATAACCACGCTGCTAACCTGGTTATTGATGCGGAGTGTATAAGCTTCATCAGGTATGGTAAAAGCTCCTGTAGACGAGGTGGTGGAGGAGTAGGTCCCAAAATGTGGATACTTCCAGCTGAGAATCCCGGTAGCGTCAGTCACCAAAACCTGATCTTGAAGCCCGCGTACGTCCGGAAGAATATAATCGTTTCCTGTTGTTCCAATTCCCAGCCTTCCGGCAAAATAGCCTGCATATACCTTTTTTGGATCACTACCAAAGGCAGTGCTGTAGATCCCATAAACAAATCCGGTGCCCTGGGTGGTACCTATTTCATTGTAGATGCCATAATGATTTTTAGTGGAGCCAAATGTTTTTCCTACATCATTCCAGATCCCGTAGATCTCCTCATTTGTATTCTGGTTGACTTCATTAAAAATGCCGTAGTGGATCCCAATTCCGCTGGCACTTACAGAGTTTTTTATTCCGTATTTCTTATCTGCGGTTGCAGTATTGTTGCTGCTAAGTATTCCATAAGTGACATTCTTGGTGGTAGAGCTGGCATTTTCCACTTCGAGTGGTGTGCGGTTAGCATGATCTTCAAGTGCATCTATCATCACTTTCAACTTAACATTTTGGGAGGTACCTCCAATAGTAACATTGCCTTTTCTGTAAACAGCTTCATTAGGACTGGCTGCCGGCGAGGTGGTGCCTACTTTATAAAAGTCAGATGAGGCTTTACCTGCCATGCCTTCCCACTTTCCTAAAGTAGAATTCCACCAATAGAATCCTGGTGAATATTCTCCTTTTTGGGTGGTGAGGAAAATCATCATGCCATTCTGCTCATTTGAAGGATTGGTCGCTGGAAAGTTATTGATCCGTGGAATCAGGATACCATCAGTGGGTCCGGGAGCTGTAGGGTTTTCAATAGTAACATCAAATTGAGCTTTAGGATCTGTGGTATTAATTCCCACCTGGGCCATTAGATTGCTACAAGTCAATAGTAGTACAATCCCTTTAAAAAGAGTCTTGATCACGAGTATAAAAGTTAGAGGGAGGCACCGGAATTATTATCAAGATAATAATTTATTCAGCTGCTGTTCAACACTCTAAACAAATTTTAACACTCTAAGAGGCTTCCTGAACTTTCTCCTGAAGCATTTTTATTTCGTCACGAAGTTTAGCCGCAGTCATAAAGTCCAATTCTTTAGCTGCCGATTCCATGGCCTTTCTCTTTTCCCTGATGCGCTTTTCCAGCTGGGGTTTGCTGAAGAATTCTGTTTCAGCTTCGGCTGCCTGCAGGGTTGGAGCAACTTCATAGGTATAAGGCTCCGGCTTTTTGCGAACGAGCATGTTCTCGAAAGACTTTTTGAGCGCAGTAGGGGTGATGTTGTTCACTTCATTATATTTCAACTGCTTTTCTCTCCTGTATTCAGTCTCGTCAATGGTCTTCTGCATACTGTCCGTGATCTTGTCAGCATACATAATGGCCTTTCCTTCAAGGTGACGTGCAGCACGACCTATGGTCTGAGTCAGGGAGCGATTGCTTCTCAAGAATCCCTCCTTATCTGCATCGAGAATGGCTACCAGTGAAACTTCAGGAAGGTCCAGTCCTTCCCTTAAAAGGTTCACCCCAACTAGCACGTCAAAAAGGCCTTTTCGAAGGTCCTGCATTATTTCCACCCGTTCCAAAGTATCAACATCGCTATGTATATAACGACAGCGAATGTCAATTCGCGTCAGGTATTTGGTAAGCTCCTCGGCCATTCGTTTGGTAAGGGTGGTCACCAAAATCCTTTGATCTTTGTCGATCCTTAATTGCATCTCCTCAATGAGATCGTCGATCTGGTTGAGACTGGGTCGCACTTCGATGACCGGATCTAATAAGCCGGTAGGTCGAATCACCTGCTCAATGTACATTCCTTCTGTTTTCTGAAGCTCATAATCTGCCGGAGTAGCACTAACATAGATCACCTGATTCTGAAGTACTTCAAATTCTTCAAACTTCAGCGGACGGTTATCCATGGCTGCCGGAAGCCTAAAGCCATACTCCACAAGTGTCTCTTTGCGCGACCGGTCTCCACCGTACATCGCATGCACCTGCGGAATCGTTACGTGACTTTCATCAACGACCATCAGGTAATCGTCAGGAAAATAATCCAGTAAGCAGAAAGGTCTTGTTCCCGGTGGACGACCATCGAGATATCGGGAATAGTTCTCAATTCCGGAACAATAACCCAACTCCCGGATCATTTCCAAGTCAAAATTTGTCCGTTCATCCAGCCTTTTTGCCTCCAGATGTTTTCCGATATCCTGGAAGTAATCCACCTGCTTGACAAGATCATCCTGAATTTCTCTAATAGCTCCCTGCAGTACATCTGGCGAAGTCACGAACATATTGGCAGGGTAAATATTCAGGCGGTCGTACTTTTCGATGAGGTCATTTGTGGCCGGATCAAAAGCTTCTATTTCTTCTATTTCATCTCCAAAAAAATGAATTCGGAAAGCATTATCAGCATAACTGGGGTAGATGTCGACCGTGTCTCCTTTAATCCGGAAATTTCCGTGATTAAATTCCGCTTCAGTCCTGGAATAAAGACTCTGAACCAGCTTGTGAAGCAATTGCGTCCTGGAGATCATCATGTCCCGCTCAATAGAAATAACGTTCTTCTTGAATTCTACCGGGTTTCCAATCCCGTACAGACAGGAAACGGAAGCAACAACAATTACATCCCTTCTTCCGGAGAGTAGGGAAGAAGTGGTACTGAGTCGCATTTTCTCGATCTCTTCATTTATCGAAAGATCCTTTTCTATATAAGTTCCCGATGTGGGAATAAAAGCTTCGGGCTGGTAATAGTCGTAGTAGCTAACAAAATATTCCACTGCATTGTCCGGAAAGAACTGCTTAAATTCAGAATAAAGCTGCGCCGCCAGGGTTTTGTTGTGGGCAAGGACCAAAGTCGGTTTTTGAACCTCTTCGATAACGTTGGCCACCGTAAAAGTCTTTCCCGATCCCGTTACTCCCAGCAAGGTCTGGTATCTCTCGTTGCTATTGATCCCATTGACCAGCTGCTTGATCGCCTGTGGCTGATCTCCTGTAGGCTTAAAATCTGACTGTACTTTAAATTTCATAGAATTTTTTGCTGACCTGCAAAATTAGCCAATTTGGAAGCTACCGGCAAATATTGCCGGCTTCTAAAAAGTTTAGGATCAGTTAGATTAGAGATCTCTCTTCTTCAGTAGTAAAAATGAAAAATAGACGAACAGGAAGGTCCAGACCACTACAATTAAAAGCTGGTACCAGTAGATCCCATAATCCTTGGTTATTTCAGAACCCATTTGCGCAGCTGCCGACTGGATCGCACCCAGTCGTGTAAAAGGTTCTTTTACGAGAATGCTCATCGATTCCAGCGGAAAGAACTGGGCAATGTTCTCTGCAATATTGGAATCTCTGAAAAGTTTATACTCCATAACCCCTCTGGCAATACTTTCCAGGATCCACCAGATGAACAGGAAACCAAGCGCAAAAGCCGATCTTTTGACAAGCACTCCCAGGAACATACAGAAAGCAAAAAAGCCTGTCAATTTTATGAAGTAGGCGAAGAGATATTCCATATCTGAAAAGATGATGGAGATCTCGGTATAATCTGAAAAGGAAAGCCCCAGGATCAAAGAAACTATAAAAAGAAATATAGTGGATAGTAAGGCGAAGCTTACCACCGTAAGGAATTTAGAAAGCACAAATTCTTTTTTGCTCAAGCCATCGATCAAATTCTGTTTAAGAGTACGGTTGGAGTATTCGTTGGACATGATCGAAACGATCACAATAGCCAGGAATAGCTTGAGAGTGGCAGCTACATAGCTGTTGAAGTGCCAGATAAACGGAAAGTTGAAAATACCCATGTCGGCAACCCTTCCTCTGAATTCTCCAATATTGAATTCGATGGAGGCGATAAGGGAAATGAAAGTGATCAACACAAAATAGGTTGTTATAAGAACCTTTGCTGATTTGCTGTAGCGCAGTTTATGATATTCTATATTGAGTAATCGTAACATTAAGCTGAGATTTGGTTGGTTAACTGCAAGAATTGTTCTTCAAGGCTTTCTTTGCGTTTCACGAGTTGGGAAAGCACCAGGCCATTATCAAAAAGATAGGTATTAAGGGTTTCGGCATCCATTGGCTCATCTAAAAATGCAACAAGACAATCCCCTTTTTCAGTGATCTTTCCGAAGGAAGGATGTGATTCCAGCAGGGATTTAAGTTTATCATTGTCTGCAGCCTTCAATTCAAAGAATCCGAAGCTGGCGTTCATTTGATCTACGGGTCCGCTGTAAAGTTTTTCGCCTTTTCTAATGATCACCACATGCGTACAAACCTTCTCCACTTCATCAAGCAGGTGCGAGGCCAGTAAAATAGTAGTTCCCATACCCGCAATAGTGGTAATGATCTCCCTTATCTGGTGAATTCCCTGTGGATCAAGCCCGTTAGTAGGCTCATCCAGAATAAGGATCTCGGGATCGTTTAGGAGGGCAGAGGCAATAGCCAGCCGTTGTTTCATTCCCAATGAAAAAGTGCGGAATTTACTGTCTTTTCTCTCAAGGAGGCCAACCAGTTCCAGTTTTTCATCAATCTTGTCCCGCGAAACATTTTTTATCTTGCACACGAGGGCGAGGTTCTGAGCGGCGGTCATATATGGATAGAAATTGGGCCGCTCAATGATGGCCCCAACTTTTTTCAAAGCATTGTGTGTGCTTTCTCGTCCGTCAAACCACTGGAAATCGCCGCTGGTCTTATTGACTACGTTTAAAACAATTCCAAGGGTTGTGGATTTGCCACTTCCGTTTGGACCAAGAATGCCGTAAACATTTCCTTTTTCAATGGTGAAGGAAAGATCTTTGACCGCTGTGACGGGACCAAATTTTTTAGTGAGATTATTAAGACGAAGTATTGTGCTCAAAATAAACCGGGTTTTAACATTCGACGCCTAAGTTAACGTTTTGTTACAGGCCGAAATAAAAAGAAGTCTTATTTTTGAGGAAAATCAGGGTATGCGGGAAAAATTAATGTCAAAAAAGAAACCATCCTTTCCGGTGAATGACCGGTTCCATAAATATCTCGCCAAGTACAATCGCAACACCAAAATCCCGGTTTTTTATGATGATCTTTTAAGGTTTTCGGGCTCGATCGTGGTATATGATCAGCATGAGGAGGATACTTACTGGGTTCGTTGTTATTATCCCGATTATGAAAGGGATGATATTGACAACAGTCTTAAAAAGGTCTATACGATCCTGCATTCTGATGGTAGTGATGATTCCCTGGAGTTCCTGAATGTCGATGCTATTGACTACTGTACCTTCGGAAATTCAAAGCCTTTCCGCATTAAGATCAGGAATATCCTGAACGATAGTTTTACGTATTTCTATGTAAAGAAAGCCGATGCATCCAGGATCTACGGACTTGAATTTGAACATATTCTTTCCCCGCACAGGATCAATTTCCTGGTTTATAGAGATACATTAATTGAAGAGCATATCGCCGGAATTCCCGGGGATGTCTTCATTGATGATGAACTGCCGCTTTGTGATGACAGGGCTAAAACTCAGATCGCAAAGCAATTCGTGAAATTTAACGAGCGGTGCACGATCAGGCTGTTGGGCGACATGCGTTCCTATAATTATGTGATCATTCCCACGCACGATTTTGATCATGTAGAATATCAGATTCGTGCTATTGACTTTGATCAGCAATGTTTTGAAGGAAATTTGAAAGTGTATCGGCCGCAGTTCTTCAAGGAAAACTTTAAAATGGTGCAACTGGTGAGTGAAAAGCTCCAGGAGTCATCTATTGAGCAGTACAGGAGGGAAGAACGTTCTCTACTGGCAAAAAGGATCATCAACGCTCAGTCGCGATATAAGGAATTGATGCGCTGTATTCTCAACGACCAGATCTCCAACGAACCTAACGTGAAGCAACTCCGGAAGGAGCTTTACGAATTCTCTAATGATATGAAATTCAAAAGAGCCCGCTCAATGGGGCAGATCCTTAGAACAGCCCTGGATTTCGTGAAGAGGAATTATGAGGATGTGAATATGAAAAGACTGATTTAAAGGATTAAGGTCTAATGATTAAGGAATAATAAAAGAGAAAGGGTGTCAAAAATGTCATTTTTGAGACCCTTTCTTTTTTTAGTCTTGGCTCTTGTTTCTTGTAGCGAAGCGGTCCTGGCTCTTTTTTAGCTTTTCTGCTCCTTATTAAAATACACCAGGTAATAGTACATCTGTCTTTCTTCATCCCAGCCTTTTTCAACAAATTTTTCGGCTGATTCAGGATTAATGAAGTCCATCTTGATCTGGATATTTGTATCGAGATTTATCGTGTTCTTGATCGACTTTCTTGCGGCAGTTACTGCAGTGTTGGAGATTGGGAAACTGGTAAGGTCCTCGATCTTATATTTTGGTGCTTTTTCGGTTTTGTAATTCTGGAATTCAGGGACGAGGGCCGGATTGTCAATAACCGAATTCAGGAAAGCACTTTCTTCAAAAGCATCATTTTTTGCAAAATAATCAACACTTCGGTTCATGAACATCACTTCTTCCTTTTTGTCTTCCGCAGGAAGTACAACGTCTTTGGCGAAGTTCTGGCAGAATTTCAGGTATTTTTTGGTGTGGAAATTCTCATCGGCCAGAACATCAACTCCAAGGAAATTCTCCAGCCAGTATTTGGTGTCGTACTTGTTTGAATCTACAGAAAGGATCTTAAAACCTTCCTCCCTGTTCTTATTGAAGATAATGGCTCCTTTGTCCAGTTTATTCAGGTTTATTCCCTGCTGAATGATCATTTCCAGAATGCTCTCTTTCTCCTGGAACTGCAGGAAATCGTGCTTTAATTCAGATTTGAAAATTCCGATAGCAGTGGTCTTTTCATTGTCGAGCATCATGTTATCGAAATAGACCACATAGACTTCCCCGCTTTTAATGTGCGGGTGTGACGACTGTTCAAAAAGTAAAGTTGTGATCTTCTTTGATTGCTCGTGAATGGTTTGAGGAGCGTCAAAGATCTTACATGCGATCTCAAATAACGGGTTGAATTCCACATCCACCTCATTGGCGAATTGGAAATAATTTTCCTCTTTGTCTCTGAAAGGCTTTAGGAAATACTCTTTTATAAGAGGTGTGATCTCATCATTCAGGTGGAATGGCTGGGCAGAAAGAAAAATGTTCTCATTTCGGCTTTTGTTACCAACCCTGTGAATAGAAAGAGAGTCAATGTGAGCGTTATATAAGTTGATCATATTGAAAAAGTGCGGTTAAGTTACCGGATTAATAAAGGCTGAAAAATAGGGAAATTTGAACTAGTTCCAGTTCTCGTCGAAAGAAAGATCGTCGTAATCGTCTACATCAAAATCGTCGTCGTAGTCGAGGCTTAAATCATCGTCTTCGGCCTGGAACTCCTTTTCGGGAGCTGCTGTAGGCAATTGTCCGTGAACGAACAGCAGGTTTGGGTAATCCATTTGAGGATCGGGTTCTGCGATCTCGGCCAGCTCCACAAGAAAGGTCCACATGCTGAGAAAATCATAAACATAGATAAGTTTGGTCTGCTCTTCAGAAACTACATCATCAAGAGTGGTTTCATTCATAAGCCGAACAGAGCCTGTACCTTCGGTCACGTCAAACTGGGAAATCTCTTCCCCCTGGTTCCATTCATCATCACTAATATAGAAAGAAGCCATCTCGGTGCCGTCAAACCCAAAGGATTGAAGGATGGTATTATGTAAATCTTCAAGCGTGTTATCGCCCATAATTTCTATGTCACGAAACACATCTTCTTCGGCATCAAGGATAATTCTAAATCTATACAGCATAAGTCAAAAATTTGGAGTGCAAAGATACGTTTTTAGATGAGAAATTAAATCTAGCGACTAAATCTATGCAGGGTGAAAGTCATGGCCGTGAGCAGGAAAAATGCTCCTATTTGGTGTGCAACGCCCAGCCACAAAGGTACTGCGTAAATAAGGGTGAGTACGCCTAAAAGGAACTGCAAAAATACGAGCCCTACCAGCCATTGAATTCCTCTTTGCTGCGGAAGGGTAAGTTTCAAATTTCTTGATCTGTACCAGATGTATAGTATTATTGCTACAACCACATAGGCCATATACCGGTGAACGAACTGCACGCCGCTCTTTCCTTCAATGAAGTTTCGCCACAGTGGTTTTTGTTCGATATATACGGTTTCATGAATCCATTCCCCGCCGGTCATCAAGGGCCAGAAATTATGTATCCACCCGGCATCAAGTCCGGCTACAAAGGCTCCCCAAATGATCTGTAACATCAGGACGATCATTCCCACCCAAATGAGATTTCTGAAGCTCTTATTTATCGCCTTTTTCTTGGGATAAATAAGGTCCATGGCCACCCAGAAACAATAGGCGAAGGTGACAAAAGCAGTGGTTAAATGGGCTGCCAGCCTGTAATGGCTAACTGCCGGCATATCTACCAGTCCACTTTTGACCATATACCAGCCCAGGAAGCCCTGAAAACCTCCGAGAATGAGAAGTACGACCGATTTGTAAATTGTTTGTTTTGTAAGCTGTTTGGTAATTAGGAAATACAGGAAAGGAATAATAAAGACCAGACCTATTAAGCGGCCAATTACCCTGTGGATCCATTCCCAAAAATATATTCCTTTAAAATCTTCAAGAGTGAAATGGTAATGCAGTTTTTGATACTCGGGAAATTGCTTGTAGAATTCGAATTCCTCTACCCATTGCTCCTCTGTTAACGGAGGAATGGTCCCTGTGATCAGTTTATAATCTGAAATTGAAAGTCCGGAGTTGGTAAGGCGGGTGATTCCTCCCACTACAACCATTATAAAAATCAAGAAACATCCGGTAAACAGCCAGTAAACTACTTTCTTATTGTCTTTTTCTCTCATGGGGGTGAATGTCAAGGTAAAGCATAAATTATTGAGGGGATAAACCTATTTCTTTTCCTTTTTGAAGCATATACGCTTTGGCAGCATCATAATCATTTGGAATCTCCCCCTCTAAAATAGCTTCTTTAATAGCGTCTTTTATGATCCCGATCTCCCTGGAAGGTTTAAGATTGAAAGTCTCCATGATCTCTTCTCCGGAAACCGGTGGCTGGAAATTCCGCACGTGGTCCCGCTCTTCAACTTCTTTTATCTTTTGCCTTACGACCTTGAAATTGTTGTGATACTTTCTGAATCGACGGGGGTTCTTTGTGGTGATATCGGCTTCACATAAGGTCATAAGATCTTCAATATCTTCACCTGCATCAAAAATGAGTCTGCGTACAGCCGAATCTGTGACATCCTGAGACAGAACAATAGGTCTGGAGCTCATGTACACCATCTTTTGTACGAACTTCATCTTTTCATTCAATGGCATTCGCAATCTCTTAAAGAGTTTAAAAACCATTTTTGAGCCTACAAATTCGTGGCCGTGAAAGGTCCATCCCAGGTTCTCATCAAACTTTTTAGTAGGAGCTTTTCCAATATCGTGGAGAAGTGCTGCCCAGCGAAGCCAGAGATCATCTGTATTTCCTGAAATATTGTCTACAACTTCCAGAGTATGCCAGAAGTTGTCCTTGTGACGCTGACCTTCTATTTCATCAATTCCCTCAAGCGCTGTCAACTCCGGAAGGATCAACCTTAATAGTCCGGTTTTATGAAGCAGGCTGAATCCTACCGATGGTTTTGGCGAAAGGAGGATCTTGTGGAGTTCATCCACAATCCTTTCCTTCGAAATGATCTTAAGTCGGCTCCTGTTGCGAATGATAGCCTGCAAAGAATCTTTCTCGATCCTGAATTGTAATTGCGAAGCAAATCTCACTGCTCTCAGCATTCGCAAAGGATCATCGGAGTAAGTTATATCGGGGTCCAGGGGAGTGCGGATAACTCCGGCGCTTAGATCCTGTAAACCGTTGAACGGGTCCAGCAGGTCGCCGTATGTATCTTCATTTAAGCTCAGCGCCAGGGCATTTATGGTGAAGTCTCTGCGATTCTGGTCATCTTCAAGAGAACCTTGCTCCACTTCAGGATTTCTGCTTTCTTCAGAATAACTTTCTTTACGGGCACCAACGAATTCCACTTCCATATCATAAGCACGCAACATGGCGGTTCCGTAGTTCTTAAAGATCTGAACTTTGGGTTTATGCGGAAGAAGATCTGAAACCTTTTGTGCAAGTTCGATCCCGCTACCCACTGCAACTATATCAATGTCTTTATGTTCTCCCCGCTGCAGGATATAATCTCTTACAAAACCACCAATGACATAACTCTCCAGGTCAAGTTCCTCAGAGGCAAGAGAGATTACCTTAAAAATATTGTTTGTTAGTGCCTGTTTGTAGTTGTTCACTTCTATACTTTTCTTTCCTGGCTACGAATTCACTAATTATTCTTATTGGATCTGCTTTTAGACCTCACAGGTTTTGGAAACCTGTGAGGTCCTTTAGTCGTGGCCATTTTATTTGAAATCATTTCCTAATCACCTGCACCTTTCCGTCGTTGCTAAGCTTAATGATAGCCGAAGGTTTTGGCGTTTTAATGGCCTGGTGCAAATTTACCACATAGTCTACACCTTCTAAAATTTCCTTGCTTATTTGCGCAAAAGTTTCAGGGGTTGGCTGTCCACTCAAATTAGCTGAAGTTGAAACTAAAGGCCTCTTTAATTTTCGGATAAGCTGCTGACAAAATTTATCCTTGGTAACTCTAATTCCGAGGGTGTTATCTGCACCTACTAAATTTTCAGCTACGCGTATGGGCTGGTCATATACAATGGTAGTAGGCTTGGCAGCATATTTCAAAATGTCATAAGCTACTTCCGGTACATCTTCCACATACTGGTTAAGCATCTTAAAATCAGATACCAGGCAGATCAATGCTTTCTCCTCACTTCTTTTCTTTAAGGCGAAGATCTTGTCTATGGCGTCTGCATTGGTGGCGTCACACCCAATTCCCCAAACCGTATCGGTAGGATAGAGGATTATTCCGCCTCTTTTAAAAACGTTGTAGGCATTGTTGATTTCTTCAGTGTAATCTCCCATTTAGTGCTGTTTTATAGATCTCCAGTGTCTTCCCGGCCATGATCTTGCTCGTGAAGTTTTGAAATAATTTTTCCCTGGAAATTTTTGCAAAGTTCGGGATTACCTGCGGATTTTCAAGCAAAAACAACAGGTTTTCGCCCAAGCTCATATGATCATAAGGATTGCTTAAGAGGCCGTTCACATTATCTTCTATTACTTCAGGAATTCCACCGACATTAGTACTCACCACCGGCACATTGTAATAGAAGGATTCGTAGATCACCTGCGGAATTCCCTCGTTTTCTGAAGTAAGGAGCGTGACGTCGAACTGCGGGATCAAAGCTGAAGCTTCAGGAATATATCCGGTGAATAGGATATGATCCTCGAGATCCAGCTCCTTTACAAGCTTTTTAAGGTCTTCAGTTCTACGGCTGAAATTTCCTATTTGCACAAAATAAAGCTGCTTCTGATTTTTCTGGTTTATAAGGTAATCTGCAGTGTAAATAAAGGTTTCAAGATGCTTGGCCTCGATATGGTTGGCAATATTCCCAATGATGACAGCACCTTCCGGAAGGTCAAATTTACTCCTTATCCAAAAAGAGGATTTTTCGGCTTTGTTATCTAAACGTGTTCCATGATAAACTACTTCAAGTCTGCCCCCACAGTTAATGGTTTGAGTGCTTATCTCCTTAGTAGCCTCAGAAACACACAGGATCTTCTTGATCTTTTGATAATTGTACTTAAAGAGCGTTTGCCGTCTCGGCCGAATGGGAAATGAGGTCTTTTTACTCAGTATGAAAGGCGGTAGCGCGGCAAAATGATCGGCCATTACAGCCAGAGTGAGCGCAGTACTGTCGTGGAGATGAAGCAGGTCAAATTTTTGCTTTTTACACAGGTAAGCGAGCTTTAGCACGAAACGCGGATCCATTTTATTTGCCAGCGGTGCAGTGATCACATTAAGATCACGACCCTGCAGGCGTTGGTGAAGCATTCCGCCTCTTACACAAAAGACCGCATTTTTCACATCCTCCTTCAGCTCAAAACATAGATTTTCGAGGTGGTTTTCACCGCCGCCCCAATTTTGTGCTGCCGAAAGGTGTAGGATCTTCATTATTTTTTCTGATGCAGAAATTTGCTGCTTCTAAATATTCTTCTGAAAACCTGAAAAAACTGGTTTTTAATCTCAGGTGCTTCTGATTTTTACAGGACTCAAAATTACTGGTTTAATTTTAAAGAAAGACCGTCTCTTCTGGAAAAACAGGAAAGGCGAGGGTGTCAAAAATGAGCTTTTACAATAACATTTTTGGATGGGGAAGTAGTGAAGTATTTTCTTCCAGATGAAAACCTTTACCTTTGTTTTTGAAGATCGCGAAATTCTATGAAAGTTTTACATGTTTCGGGTGCCCGCAGCTGGGGTGGTAATGAGCAGCAGTTAATGTATCTTATCGATGAGCTCGATAAGCTGGGAGTGGAACAGGTTCTTTTTTGTTATGGAAACACTCCTCTGGAAAAAGCAGCGGCTTCACATCCTATAAAGATATGGTCTATAGCAAGGGTGAAACCATATTCTGCAGTTTATAGAAAAGAATTAAGAGAGGTTATTGTCAAGGAAAAGATCGAACTTATTCATTTACATACCAGTGATTCAGTGACCGGTTTTGTGGTTACCGATTTACTAAAACCCATTGGCGTACCTACGGTTTTCGCAAAAAAAGGGGTAAGAGAAAAGAACAGTGCGCTGAGCAAGTTCAAATACAATTACAGGAATATCGATCGCATCATAGTCATTTCTGAATATGTGAAGGAAAACTTCAAAACCGTTCTTAAGCCAAAGAATCACCGTAAAATGGTAACGGTTTATAATGGAATAAAAGTTCCGCCGGAGTCAGTTGAAGCAGAATTCAGCCTCAGGGAAAAATTGGAATTAGAGGAAGGAAAGATACTTTTTGGAAGCATCGCCAACCATACCCGGGCAAAAGATCTAATGACACTGATCAAAGCAACTGAGCTTCTCATGAAAAAAGGAGAAGAGAACTTTCACATTGTACAATTAGGTTCTCCTTCCAAACTTACTCCCGAATTTAAAAAAGCAGTGGATGATCTCAAAATAGGTTCTCATTTTACCTTTTTTGGATTCGTTCCCAATGCAGTCTCCTTTATGCCGCAATTGGATGCCCTGGTCATAAGTTCTAAACGGGAAGGAGGTCCTTCTTCTCTCATGGAAGCATTTTCAAGGAAAACGGCAGTAATTTCTACTAAAGTCGGAGTAGTGGAGGAGGTGATAGAAAACGGGAAGAACGGATTTTATGTTCCGACAGAAGATCCTGAAGCCCTTGCAGAAAGTATGGCCGATTTTATCAAAAATCCTGATTTGGCTCAAAAGTTCGGAGAGCGTTCCTTTGAAAAATTTCAGAATTCTTTTACTGCAGAGCACTTGGGTAAGAACACCTATGAGGTATACCGGGAATTATTAAACTCCAAAAAGAATCTGGTTCATTAAATGAAAACAGCACTTCTTATATCAACCTATAATTGGCCTGAGGCACTGCGGCAGGTTCTTAATAGCGTCTTGAATCAATCCCACTTGCCCGATGAAATACTAATAGCCGATGATGGTTCGGGGGAAGAGACAGCTACTGTGATTGAGAACTTCAAGAAAAGAAGCCGGGTTCCCGTTTCCCATTTTTGGCAGGAGGATAAAGGTTTTAGGAAATCGGCTGTATTGAATCAGGCTGTGGCAGGAACCAAGGCGGATTACATTCTGCAAATTGATGGCGATTGCATTTTGCACCCCGATTTCGTAAGGGATCATATATCAGGTGCTAAAAAGGGTTTATTTCTGTTCGGTTCCCGGGTCAATATCAAGCCTTCGGCCGTTGAAAAAGTGCTTCAGAAGGAATCAGCAAAATTCTCAGTATTGTCCGGTGAAATAAAGAATAAGAGCAGAAATATTCGTATTCCGATATTTCAGAAATTATATAAACCTTCAGCAGAATTTTCGGGCAAGACCAGAGGCTGTAATCTATCCTATTGGCGCAGTGATTTCATAGCTGTAAATGGCTATGATGAAACCATGGAAGGCTGGGGTAGAGAAGATTCCGAATATGTGATAAGGCTTTTGAACACCGGAGTGGAAGGAAAAAGGTTGAGGTACGGCGGAATTGTCTATCACATTCACCATGTGGAGAAATCCAGGGAATTTCTGGAGCGCAATACAGAGATCCAGGAAAAGACTATCCGGGAAAAAAAGAAGTGGTGCGAAGCCGGAATTGATAAATATCTGAAGAACTGATGAAACTAGTACTTTCAGAAAATTTCAAAGGTTCAGAAAAAGAGATCAGGGAAATCCTTGAGCATTTCAATGAGCGGGGGGAGCAATTGGGTAGCGGAGCCAGGAATAAGATTAGGTTGTTCGACCTGGCAGGAATAACTGTGAACGTCAAGAGTTTCAAAGTTCCGAATGCTGTAAATAAGATCGCTTACAGGTTCTTTAGGAGATCCAAAGCCGAGAGATCTTTCAATTACGCACAAAAGCTATTGCAAAAACGAATCGGAACTCCGCGTCCTATTGCCTATGCCGAAGAAACTTCCGGAACTGCTTTTAAAAGGAGCTTTTATATCAGCGAACATTTGAAATACGATCTAACCTATCGCGAACTCGTCCAGCAATCTGATTATCCTGGGAGGGAAGAGATTTTACGGGCATTTACCCGCTTTACATTCGAGCTGCATGAAAAGGGAATAGAGTTCCTGGACCATTCTCCTGGAAATACGCTTATCCAGATAGTTGGAGATAATTACAAATTCTTTCTTGTCGATCTGAATAGAATGAATTTTAAAGATCTGAATTTCGAAGAGCGGATGAAAAATTTCTCCCGACTTACACCCAGAAAGGAGATGGTGAAAACAATGGCTTCTGAATATGCGCCGCTCATTCATAAACCTGAAGAAGAGGTGTTTCAAAAAATGTGGCACTACACTGAAGAATTTCAGAAAGGATTTCAGCGGAAAAAAGAGATCAAAAAGAAGCTGAAGTTCTGGAAGGCTTAGGTGTCAAAAAGGTTAATTCCGGTTCTTCTTTCTTCTGAACATCCGGTTCATTTTACGCCTTCTAAGGAAGGGTAATTTACGTCTTTTTGGTACCCCGTGTTCTTCAATATAATCTTTGACAGCTTGTACCATCCTCTCTGCGCTGCGGCCGTCATTGTAAGGATGATATTCGTCAATAACTATTTTTCGCTCCTCCTTATAAGGATCCTGTTCAAGGTTGCGTCTCACTTTCCTGGCCAGGTTGGTGTAGCTGGGAGCATTATCCCAGACCACAGCTTCAGAGCTGCTTTTGTAGGTGATCACAGGCTTATCCAGCAATAAAAATTCGTAGACCACAGAGGAGGTGTCGCTTATCATAAGATCGGCCATGAGCAGGAACTTGATGATATTCGGCTCTTCCTCCAGGAGGATATTTTTATGCTCCCCGGCAAGTTTGCGATATTGGGCCACCACGTCCGGAGCCATTAGGTCATGGAACTTAATTTGAATAAGATAATCTTGCTCTTTTGCAAGTTCCTTGATTTCATTTAGCAGGTGCGGGGCAGAGGTGAGGGAGGGAGAAAAAGTAGGGGCGTATAAAATGAGCTTTTCCGCCTTGTGTTCCTTTAAAAGTGCTTCTTTTTCGGCTTCATATTTAGCAGAGTCATGAGCATATATATCCAGTTTCGGCCAACCTGTTTCCATGACCTCAAAATTGCGGTGGCGACGCTTCAGCCTTCTAAACTTTCGGGTAAAATATGGTCCCTGGGTAAGGTATAGATCGAAGTAATGTCTTATTCTAAAATGTCCTTTTTTCTCACCTGCAAGTCCGTGGAAGATCTGAACTTTCACTCCCCTAAGGTAATGTGGGACTTCGTTGCCCGGGCACAGGATAGCGTCACTCTGCCATTCTACCAGCTCCTCGAGATCATAAGTATAGGGCTCTCCGGGAAAGGGGAATTTTCCTTTTAATCTTTCTGCGAGGAACCACAGATATTCATCATTATTCTGCTTTAGAACCTGCATAATAGGTTCCATTATTCCGAAGGCGTAGGGATTTTGGCAGAACAGGATGAATTTCATGCTTCAAAGATAAGGTTTGCAGTCTCAAGATCCTCCTCAAAATCCACTTCTATACAACGGTAGCGGGAAATATCCACTGCTTTCACTTTAATTCCTGCCTCCTGGATCGCAGTTTCTATTCCGCGTTCGAAGTAGTCATTGTCGTCACATTTTTCAAGATGCTCGATCAAGACAGGAACATCCTTAGCGGAGACGTAATTTATTCCGACAGCCTCTCCTAAACCATTCTTTACAGTCTTGGAAAGCTCTTCAATTGTGCCATTTTTGAGGGTGTATTTAACCTCTTCTTCGGCTACGCGACTGGTGTTGACCGAGACAAAAGAATTTCCGGCGGCAATTTCCTCTTCCAGGATCTCAAAAATTTCAGGTTCAAAGATAACATCGCCATTAAGCCAAAGTACATCTTCTTTCCTGTTCTTCTTCAAGGCCTTCAGCAGACTTTTAGAAGTGTTTGTGGAGTCGAAGAATTGGTTGTAGATATAGGTGAGGTCGGGGAAACGCTCCATGATGAGGTCCTTTTTAAAGCCGACCACTATATTGATGTCATGTTCAGAAAAGATGTCCGAAAGGCTTTCTACCTGCCTTTCCATAATGCTTCTTCCGTCTTTGAGGGGCGTAAGTGGCTTTGGAAATGGGTTCCCGAGTCTGGAACCAATTCCTGCTGCCAGGATAACTATTTTCATTTGTCGATTTTATATGCTGTCACCGTTTCAAGGAACGATTTTAATTTCGCGAATATAAGATTTGGCGCCAGCAGTTCATAGAATTCCGGAGCTTTTTTTGTTATTTCTGAAGTGGAAAGTCCTTGAAGTTCAGCCGGTTTGTAATCCCGAAGGTGGACAGAGACATTTTCCCTGCCATCTTCATAGATGCTCCAGTTCTCTTTTTTGATTTGCGGTGAAAATATTGCAAATGTTGGTACCTGCAGTGCTTTAGCCATATTCACTGCTCCGCCTTCGTTTCCTATCAAGGCATCACAATAAGATGTTATTGCCATGAAATCTCTTAGTGAGGTTCCAAAAATGTCAAAAAAGATGTGCTTTTGAGTTTCCGGACTACACAGGTCGTAAAGCTTACCGGCCTCTTCTACCTGCTTAGGGATATAATTGAACAACAATTGAGCTCCTGTTTTTTCGACTATGAAATTCAAAACCTGTGCCATGTAAGGCAGTGGATAGGTCTTTGCTGCTGAACTTCCCAGGATCCCGCACATAATAAGCGGTTTCGCAAGGGAGATCCCATCAGCTTCCAATCGTGTCCTTGCTGCTTCTTTTTCTTCTGAAGTCAAATAGATCTTAGGCTTGATCTCTACAGGAAAATCAGAAGACAAAGCCTGCAGGAGCTGCATCCGATTCTCTATGGCAAGTCCAGCATTTGTCTCGCTTTTCTTTTTGTTTTTAAAGGTGTGGGTATAGGCTTTCCTGGTGTACCATTTGTCGTAAGAGATCCTGATTTTTGCCCCGGAAAATCTTGTGATCAGTGCGGTATTTATTTTGGAATAAACATCGATCACCACATCATAATCCTGATTTCGTATGCTCTTCAAAAAGGTGAAAAAAGCGGCAGGTTTTTGATCCTCTTTTGGTTCGAATAAAATAAGTTCATCGATAAATGGATTATGCTCCACTACAGCTGCAGTGTGCCGGTGAATAAGATAATCCAGCTTAGCTGTGGGATACTTTTGTCTAAGGGCACTAAAAAGGATAGAGGACGTTAGTACATCCCCTATCATTTTTTGTTGTATCACGAGTATCTTCATGTCCCCTGGGGTTAGACTACCTGCAAATTCTAATTAATGTCATCCTGCACTTCTAGTTCTAATCAAAATTCAAATAAGAATTTAAAGATTCTGAAATAAATTCAGAATGACGTTTTTCAATTTTTTAAGGAAGCCTTTTTTACAAATTTACACAGCTACATTGTGCTCTCTTAAAGCATTGTTCAAAGAGGTCTTTTTGTCGGTGCTTTCCTTTCTTTTTCCAATGATCAATGCGCATGGCACCTGGTATTCTCCTGCAGGGAATTTTTTGGTGTAGCTTCCCGGGATCACCACCGAACGTGCCGGAACTATCCCTTTCATCTCTACCGGCTCGTCTCCCGTCACATCGATGATCTTGGTCGAGGCCGTTAGCACTACATTAGCTCCAAGTACGGCTTCCTTTTCAACTTTTACACCTTCAACTACTATACTTCTTGAACCAAGGAAGGCATTATCCTCAATAATTACTGGTGCGGCCTGTAAAGGTTCGAGCACTCCTCCAATTCCTACTCCGCCGCTTAAGTGCACGTTTTTCCCAATTTGGGCGCAGCTTCCAACAGTCGCCCAGGTGTCTACCATTGTGCCTTCATCAACGTAGGCTCCAATATTCACATAGCTGGGCATCATGATCACTCCGCTGGAAATATAGGATCCGTGTCTGGCTACCGCATTTGGAACTACTCTTATTCCTCTTTCTTTATAGCCTTTTTTCAGCGGAATCTTATCATGATATTCAAAGATCCCGGCTTCCAAAGTCTCCATTTTTTGAATAGGAAAATAAAGGACAACTCCCTTTTTTACCCATTCATTCACCTGCCAACCATCGGCTGTAGGTTCGGCAACGCGAAGTTTTCCGCTGTCAAGCAGGTCGATGACCTCACGAATTGCATCTGTAGTTTCAGTTTTATTAAGGAGTTCCCTGTCATCCCAGGCTTTTTCAATTATTTCTTTTAAATGTTGCATGTACGTATTATTTAATCCTTGTGCTTAATAATATGGTTTTCTCTCTTTTTATATTTCTCCAGGAAATACAAAAGTGTGTCTATGAACAAAGCTACACCTAACATTTCGAAAAGTTCTTCAAATGTAGCCAGTACAAATATAATAGGTTCTGTTGTCACGTTTTCAGAAGCTAATTCCCGTTGAAAAACAAAATTAACGGCAATACTTTCCAGAACAATAGCTCCAAAAATAAAAATAATTCCCGCCAGTATAAACCTATAGTATATTCTGCGGGGAAGAGACAAGAGAGGTTTTAGGATTACAGTAGCAAGGATCAAAGTCCCGAGGCTATAGACTACCACCCAATTGTACAGAAACGTCCCCATTTCCTCGAGTGCCTTAATATTACCGGAAACTTTTTCATGAATACTGAGTATCTCGTCAACTCCAAGGAAGAAAAATAAAAACGATAGAACCGCCCAAAACCATTTTTTATTATTAATAGTTAATCTGCTTATGGCAATAGTCCCCAGCAAATAAGATGCTGTAAAATGAAGAATTCCGGAAAAGATGGTAGGTAGGTTTCTTTCAGAATCAAAATTTAATTTTCTAAAGAAAAAGCTTTCAGGTTCGAGGTCGTAATACAGTAGGTGTAAATAGCTGCCAATATTCAGTAACAACAAAAGAATAATGACACCTAAAATGACTAAAGAGGATTTTCTTCGGGGTAGAAATTTCATCAGATAATGATGCGGATTTGAGGTGCAAAGAAACAAAAAAAAGGTATCTCCTCTTAAACCACCGGGTATTTACCGCAGAATTTCAATTCTCAACTATTCAAAGTATCTTTGCCGACAATAAATGGGAAGAATACTGGCATTAGATTACGGCACCAAACGCACCGGAATTGCGGTTACCGATGAGCTACAGATAATAGCTTCCGGCCTTACCACAGTTCCCACCGCCGAACTCATGCCTTTCCTGAAAAAATATTTTACCGAGGAGAATGTGGAACTTGTTCTATTGGGAGAACCTAAACAAATGGACAACACCGCTTCCGGCAGCGAGGTAAATATTCAGGAGTTCCTTAAGAAGTTCAGTGAAATATTTCCGAAAATGAAGCTCGAAAGAGTAGACGAACGTTTTACTTCCAAAATGGCATTCCAATCCATGATCGACAGCGGACTCAAAAAGAAACAGCGGCAAAATAAAGCCCTTGTGGACGAAATAAGTGCTACGATCATTTTGCAGAGCTATCTTTATAAATGATTAAGGTTTAGTGATTAAGGATTAATTAATTCTGCGGAGTGGAAAGAGACCTCAAGAGACGTTCAAATAAATTTGCACATAATTGTGTTAAGCTGGCTTTATCCTTATCTAAAGGAGTTCTGGAGTGGCATGTGCAGAAGCAATTAATACGAGCTTCTACTTCTGTAGCTGCAAACTATCGTGCAGCAAATTTGGGACAGACCAAAAGAGGATTTATATCCAACTTAAGTATTGTTGTAGAAGAGGCTGATGAATGTATTTTTTGGATAGAATTTCTTGAGGAAGAAAATATTTTAAAGAAAGGAACTTATGAAGAAGTTCTTGCCGAAGCCAGGGAATTGACTTCCATTTTTGTTGTTTCCAGAAGAACCGCCCAAAGATCATTGGACAGATTATCTGAAGGAGATAAGAACGAGTCATGTAACCGGCTCAGAGATTAGACCTTAAACATTAAACATTGAATATGGTTTTACCAATAACCGCCTACGGAGATCCGGTATTAAGAAAAAAAGCGAAAGAGATTTCGGAAGATTATCCGAAGCTGAAAGAGTTGATTGAGAATATGTGGGAGACCATGTATGGCGCTTACGGAGTGGGTCTTGCCGCACCACAGGTTGGATTGCCAATAAGGATCTTCCTGGTCGACACCTCACCATTTGCAGAAGATGAAGAACTCTCTGAAGAAGAGAAAAAAGAACTGGCAGGCCTTAAAAAAGTATTCATCAACGCTAAGATTGTGGAAGAGTCAGGTGATGAGTGGGCTTTTAATGAAGGCTGTTTGAGCATTCCCGACATTCGGGAGGATGTATTCAGAAAGCCGGAGATCAAGATCGAATATTATGATGAGGATTTCAACAAGCACGTGGAAGAATACAAAGGAATTGCAGCGCGTGTAATTCAGCATGAATACGATCATATTGAGGGGATACTGTTCACCGATAAGCTTAGCAGTCTCAAAAAGAGGTTGATCAAAGCCAAGCTTTCCAATATTTCAAAAGGAAAGATCCAGGTAGATTACCGCATGAGGTTTCCCGAACTTAAAAAAGGCCGTTAATTAGTTTTGTTTTCTAGGCAGGAGGTAAGATATTTGCCTTCCTAAAATTTTAAAATATGAAGTTAGATAAAGTGTTGTCCATCTCTGGTAAGCCGGGATTGTATGAACTTAAAGCTCAAACCCGTGGGGGTTTTGTAGCTGAATCTATGTTAGACGGAAAAAAGATCTCTGTGAACATGCGTCACAACGTGAGCCTGCTCAGTGAGATCGCGATATATACTTATACCGAAGAAGTTCCTTTACGAGAGGTTTTTCAGAAGATATACGAAAAAGAAAATGGAGGAGAAGCTATTAGCCACAAGGAATCCAAAGCAAAACTGGAGGAATACTTCAGCGAGGTGCTTCCCGATTATGATGAGGATCGCGTGTATGTAAGCGATATCAAAAAGATCATCCAGTGGTATAACCTTTTGGTAAGCAAAGGTTACACAGATTTCAGCAAGAGCGACGAAAAAGCTTCTGAAGAAACTGCTGAAGCCGAAAAGGCTCCAAAAGAAACCGGCGGCGAAGAAGAATAGCCTCTGAAAAAATCAAAAAAACCAACTGATTTCAGTTGGTTTTTTCTTTGTGTAAAACTTACCTTTCCTTTCTTAAAGATCTTTAAATGAATTCACGACAAGAACAGCTCAAGGCCTTTGACCGGTTGCTAACCATCATGGATGAACTGCGGGAGCAGTGCCCGTGGGACCGGAAGCAAACTCTGGAAAGTCTGCGGCATCTAACCATCGAAGAAACTTACGAACTGGGTGATGCTATCCTGGACAATGACCTGCAGGAGGTAAAAAAGGAACTGGGAGATCTTTTATTGCACATCGTGTTCTACGCGAAGATAGGGAGCGAGACTAGAGATTTTGATATTGCCGATGTTGCCAACGGGATCTGTGAAAAATTGATCAGTCGTCATCCTCATATTTACAGCGATACGAAAGTGGATAATGAAGAAGATGTAAAGCGAAACTGGGAACAGTTAAAATTAAAGGAGGGGAAAAAGAGCGTTTTGGAGGGGGTACCTGCCTCCTTACCGGCACTGGTAAAAGCTAGTCGCATTCAGGACAAGGTCGCCGGAGTGGGATTTGACTGGGAGGAGCCGCAACAGGTGTTTGAAAAGCTGAAGGAAGAGCTGGAAGAGTTGCAGCATGAGGTGGATAGCCATAATCAACAGAAAATAGAAGAGGAATTCGGCGATGTGATGTTCAGTATGATCAACTATGCCCGATTTCTAAAGGTAAATCCCGAAGATGCGCTGGAGCGAACCAATAAGAAATTTATTAAACGCTTTCAATACCTGGAAGGCAAAGCAAAAGAGCTTAACAAAAGCCTGAAAGATATGACCCTGGCCGAAATGGATGTCTACTGGGAAGAAGCGAAAAAGATCTAGACCGCATTCGCTGTGACAACCTAGAGCTAAGACTTTAATAACCAAAACACCTCTCAAAAATAACATTTTTGAGAGGTGTTTTTAGTTGAGAACCTTCTGGTCTACTGGTCGTAAAGAGACTTTACTTTTTCAAGTTTCTCTTTCCAGATCTTCAGTTGTTCTTTGTGGTTCTTGATATTCTTGTGTACATCCTGTACCAGCGGATTCTTATCATCCACATTTGAGAAGAACTGAAGGTTATTTTCCAGCTGTCTTATCTCAGCTTTTGTTTCTTCGATCTTCTTAGTAAGGAAGTAATGCTCATTGTTGAGCTTTCTTGAATCATCTGAATCTTCCAAAGCCTGTACCTTATTCTCGTACTTGAGCATTTCGCTCTGTTTCTTGTCAAGGTCGAGCTTGTCGAAAGCCTGGTCAAGGGCTTTGTTAAACTTGCCCTCAATGTACCGTTTACTATGTGGGACACGGCCCAGCTTCTTCCATTCTTCAATGAAATTCTTGATAGTAGGAAGATCCTTTTTTCGATCCCCGGTGAGTTCAACGTTCTTCAGCTTGTCCAGCAGTTCTCTTTTCTGCTCAAAAGCTTCGTTCTCTTCCTTATTTTCTTCGTTTCTGGAAGCATGCAGCCTGTCAAAATAATGGTTACAGGCCGCCTTGAACTTTTTCCAGATCTTATCGCTGTCCTTGCGTGGGACATGGCCAATGCTTTTCCAGTCGGCCTGGATCTTTTTCATAAGAGGAGTGGTGGCTTTGAAGTCATTACTGTCTTTATGTTCTTCAGCTATTTTTACTAACTCCTGCTTCTTCTCCAGATTCTCGTACTGTTCCTTTTTCTGGTTCTTGTAGAAAGCATTTTTATTGCGGTTGAAACTGCGCACCGTCTCCTTGAATTTCTTCCAGGTCTCATCGTTTACGTGACGCGGCACTTTTCCGGCATTGAAGAATGCTTCCCGAAGGGCTTCCACTTCGGTGATCTTTTGTTGCCACTGTTTGTGGGAACTGTAATTTCCTTCAGCTATTTCTCTTATCTGCTCAATGATCTGCTGCTTTTTCTCCAGGTTCTTTTCAAACTCCTTTTCAAGTTGCTCAAAATATTCCTGTCGCTTATCGTGGATTTGTTTGGTTGCATCACTGAACTTTTGCCAAATATCTTCACGATATTCCTTTTCTACAGGGCCCAGATCTTCTTTCCACATCTTGTGGAGCATCTGTAGCTCTCTAAAGGCTCTGTTCGTATCTGTTTCCTGGGTGAGTTCCTCAGCACGGGAAATGATCTTGAGTTTTTGCTCAAGATTGTGCTTGAAATCCAGATCTCGGAATTCCCTGTTTAGATGTAAAAAGTCATAGAAATTCTCTACATGGTGGTGATAAGTGTTCCAAACCGTATTGTACTTGTCCCGTGGGATTGGGCCGGCCGTTTTCCAGCGATCCTGCAGTTCCTTGAAGTGCCTGTATGTGGTGTTGATATTCTCTTCAACATCGATCAGGCCTTTTAGTTCCTCAATGATCTCGAGCCTTTTTTCAAGGTTCTGGTTGAGGTCCTGTTTTAGTTGCTGGTAATATTTATTTCTTTTTTCCTTGTAGTCAAAATACAGGGAGTTAAATCGCTTTTTTAGAGGGGTAGAGTAGTGGAAGTCGATGATATTCCCGCCTTCAGCAAGAAACTCCTCCTTTTTCTCTTCCATTTCCTCATCAAATTTGGCATTGAATTCGGCGCGAATTTCTTCTACGTGCTCTTTAATAGCCTGGACTTTCTCTTGCTTGACCAGTTTTTCCAGCTCATCGGCCAGAGCTTCTTTGCTCATGGCATGATAATCCTTCTTTTCAATGCCATGGCGCTCATGCGTAGTTTCGTCTTCACTATCTTCGGCTACGGCCTCGTCCACCTCACTTTGCGCGTCACGTGGCTTCTTTGGTGCAGAAGACTCTTCATCTTTTTCTGAAGGATCCAGCTTCTCTTCGGAAGTTTTATCGCTCACCTTTTCATCTGAAGTCCCCGGACTATTGGAGTCAAAAAAGGGATTTTTGGCTTCTCCTTTTTCTTCTGAAGATCTTTCCTCGGCAGTCATAGGCTCTTCTGAAGATCCTGATCTTGAAGCTGCTCTTTCCTCATCTTCTTCATCAGTTTCCAAAGCCGCTTCGGGAGAAGTCGCCGTCGAATCTTTCCTGTCTTCAGTCGATTTGGCTTCATCTACCATGGCATCGGCAATAGAATCCTTGTCTTCTTTATTTTCAACAGGTTTTTCTGAAGAAGCCGCTTTGTTTGCAGCAGGTTTGGCAGTTTCTTTTTTCTGAGAAGCTGGTCTTTCTTCCTCCTCATCATCGTGGTGCAAAGCCGCTTCGGCAGAGGTGCCGGGCTCGGCATCTCTCTTATCTTCGGTTGCTTTAGCCTCATCTACCATTGCATCGGCAATGGAATCTCTCTCTTCCTTCTTTTCGGAAGCTTTTTCAGCTGTTTTTTCTGTCTTTTCGGCGCCGGATTGCTCTTGTGGATCAAGTTCATTATTCCGCTTTTCCGGTTGCTCCTGATTTGACAGTTTTTCTTTCTCAGACATATCTTTCAATGTTAGGGTTCAATATTCAAATAATAATGCTGAAAGATAACAACTCCCCGTGTACCTAACAAGGCTTTGAGGCTATTTGTGAATTTGACGTAGTGCTGCAGAAATTAACTCTGGTTCCATATTTCCCATGCCTTTTCTGCCTGAAGTTCGAGCATCTTCTGTCCGTTGAGGATTGTGGCTCCCCTGTCTTCAGCCAGTTTCATTAAAGCCGTTTTCGGCGGATTATAAATAAGGTCAAACAGCAGGTGCCTGGAACTTAAATGCTCAACCGGAAGTGCAGGGAATTCTTCAGTGTTGGGGAAGGTACCCAGAGGAGTAGTGTTCACAATAACGGTGTGATCTTTCAAGAATTCCGCAGATAAATCTTCATAGGAAATGTCATTTTTGGAAGGGGTGCGGGAGACGAAAGTAGTTGTGGTCCCCAGAGTCTTCAATGCATAGTTCACCGCTTTGGAAGCACCGCCGGTTCCCAGGATGAGCGCCTTTTTATGATGAACTTCCAGGTGTGGTTTTAAAGCTTCGGCAAATCCATAATAATCGGTATTGTGACCTGTGAGGCTGCCGTCCTTTTCGACTTTAATAGTATTTACAGCACCAATTGCTTCAGCAACAGGATCAAGAGTATCCAAAAAAGGGAAAATTGCCTGCTTATATGGAATGGTGACGTTAAGACCCTTCAATTCCGGATTCTTTTTTAGAATTTCCGGGAATTCTTCAATTTTCTGCAGGTCGAAATTCTCATAGGTGGCTGCTATACCTTCCCTGCTAAACTTGTCAGCGAAATGTTTCCTTGAAAAGGAATAGGAGATATTCCGGCCAATCAATCCGAATTTACGCATGAGATCTTTTGTTTTTTAATTCAGCCAGAGCTATCCAGAGTACCAGTAAAGCTCCAAGGATTATAAAGAAAATTGCCAGCCAGGTGCTCCATTGGTCCAGCTGTGGTAAGTACCTGTCATAGTTATCAATGATCTTGTTGCCGCTTTGGTCAAGGACAAAAACACCTTCGGTATTAAGACGATACTCAGCCTCTTTCCACGGCCATACCACTCCCAGGGAACCGGTAATAAAGCCAATGATCACGGCAAAAGTTGCACTTTTATAATGCTTCAGGAGATATCCTAAAATGTGAGAAAGGGAAACCAGGCCGGTAATTGAACCTGCGGTAAAGACCATTAAGACCTGAAGCAACCTTAGCCTTTCTTCATTCTCCCAAAAGGAAAAATCCAGCATGAACATTTCCGACAGGGTGAGATATAAAGCGTTCACCGAATCTACCAGGAGCAAGACATAATTTCCAAGGAGAATAAGGATAAAAGAACCCGACAAACCCGGGAGTGTCATTCCTGATACACCTACAATTCCGCAGAAAAAGACGAACCACAGGTTGTCATTTTCGGCTGCAGGCTCGAGAAAGCTGATGCTGACTCCTACAATGATCCCCAGCAGCATAAAGCCAATATTCCGCCGGTTCCATTCCTCAAAATCTTTGCTGATGTAGTAGATCGAACCGAGGATCATGCCGAAGAAAGCTGCCCATACGTATAGCTCGTAGCGGGTAATAAGATAGTCCAGCATAAGGGAAACGGAAAAGTAACTTATCACCATTCCCAGAATGAGCAGGGAAATAAAACGACCGTTCGCATAATACCAAAGACTGCGAAATCTTCCATTGACCAGTAATTTGAGGGAATTATAATTGATGCGACGCAGGGAATAGATAAATTCCTCATAGAAGCCTGCAACGAAAGCTACCATTCCGCCGGAAACTCCTGGAACCTTATTTGCGGCACCCATAAGGATGCCTTTGATAACTAGAAATACCTTGTCGCTAAACGTTCGGGTTTGCTGCATTTTCCTGCACCGGCTTTTTTTCTGCGAGGCCCTCTAAGATAAGAATAAGGGCAAATCCTGCAAGCATAAGTACAAAAGCCTGAAGCGTATGAGGTTCTGAAGCAAAATTCCACGGCATAACCGACTCATCTCTAAGTACTACAGATTTATCCCCGTAAGACGCAGTTTCCAAAACTCTTTTCCAGGGCCAGATCTTATTAAGGGAACCGGCAATAAATCCCGTCAAAGTGGCCAGGGTAAGGGTACTGTAATTTACGAAAAGCCACTTGAGAAGTCGCGAAAAAGAGAGGAGGCCAAAAATAGCTCCGAGAGCCACAATTCCCAGGATCTTAAGATCAAAGTCGTGTGCAGCTTCGCTTACTGTTTTATAAGCACCCAAAAGAACCAGAATAAAAGCCCCTGAAATTCCCGGAAGGATCATTGCACAAATAGCAATTGCTCCTGCAAAGAACAGGAACAGGTCACTGGCTGCAGCAGTCAGCGGAGGCAGGGAAGTGATATAAAGTGCGACCCCGGCTCCAATTATGAGGAAAAGAAAGACGTTAAAGGTCCATTTCGGGATCTGCTTGGCAACATAGTAAACACTGGCAAGTACGAGTCCAAAGAAGAAAGCCCAAATGAGAATAGGGTGATTCTCAAGCAGATAGTTTGTCACACGCATTACGGTAAAAATGCTGAAAAGTATGCCTCCTAAAAGGGCAATTATGAAGTTGCCATTAAATTCTTTCCAGAACGCCTTAAAACCCTCATTCTTCCAGGTGTAAAGAAGGCTCACTTTCACACCGCTTATGGTGGAAATGAGCTCTTCATAAATTCCTGAAATAAATGCTATGGTACCGCCAGAAACTCCGGGAACCACATCTGCGGCACCCATGGCCATTCCTTTTGCCGAAATAAGAAGGTAATCTTTAAAACTTCGTCGCATCGTCTTGTTTTGAGGTGCGCAAAGTTAAAAGAATTAACTGCAAGATTTGAGGTGCATCTTTATTTTATCCTTGACAGATTTTCTCGCGAAAATTGAAGGGAAAAGCTCTTCAATGATGATATAATATTCGGAGTCCATCTTAAGGGCGTTATTAAGGTGCTTGTTACCGTTCTCTGGCTCGTGCAGCATAAAATAAAGTCCCGCGAGGCGGTATTCTATTTCGGCTGTTTCTGGATAAAATTCCGTGGCCTGTAACAGGTTTTGTACAGCTGCTTCAAATTCGCCAAGATCGATAAGAATATCACATCTCTTGATCCAGGTCTCCAATTCGTAGTTTCCCAATTCAAGGCTTCTTCTATAACCTCTCTCAGCCTCCTCAAGATGTTGTAGCCTGTTATTGATGCGGGCATATCGCTTCCAATACAAAACATTTTCCCCATCAATGGCTATAGCCTTATTGATGTAGTAAAGCGCTTTGTTGTAATTCTTCTTCTTGTAAAAGAAATCGGTAATGGCGATCCAGCCTTTATCCAGCAAAGGATCCTCATGTACGGTTTGGCGATAGTTCTTAAGAGCCAGTTCATCAAGTCCCAGTTTCTCATAACACTTCCCGATCCTTAGATACGCAAAGGAAGTAGGATCATCAAGATCCATGGTGATGGTATAGTTCTCAATGGCTTCATTGAACCGGCCCAGTTTCTCCAGCACCTTTCCTTTTTCCAGATAAGCTCCAATAAAGGTATCGTCACTAATGATCGCAAAATCAAAAGCAGAAAGGGCTTTCTTGTAGTTCTTCAGGTCAAAGTACTGTTTTCCCAGCTGGTGCCAGGCGACTTCGGAATATGGATTCCTGTCAAGAAAGCTGTTGAGATAATCTATTGCTCCCTGTTTTTGTTCAAGAAAATCAAAGCAGTACATGACATTATAAAGCGCCGAGTAGTCTTCTTCATCGGCTTCTAGGCACTTCATGAAGTTGAGCTTTGCATTTTCAAAATCTTCCAGGAAAAGGTATTCCATTCCCAGGAGGGAATAGACATCTGCCTCATCATGCGTCAGTTCAAGTGCTGTTTCCAGCATCTCAATGGCTTCACGGTGCAGGTCCTTTTTAGATAAAATATTGGCTTTCTGAATATAGATCTCCTCGTTGGAGGATTCCAGTTCGTAAATTTCGTTCAGTATTCCCTCTGCCTGGTCAAGCTTGTCTTCAAAAACCAGGATCTCCACACGCAACAACTTCAGGTTAACCGAAGAAGGGTGTTGTGAGAGACCGAGCTTTACAGCTTTTTTAGCAAGAGCAATTTTTCCGTTCTCTAAATAGTAATGAATAATATTCTCGAACTCATCGGAGTCAAAGAATAACACATCATTAGTCTTCAGCATCGATTCAAAACGAGTAAGGGAAAAATTGTTTTCTTCGTTATGGCTTAATAGCATAAGCAGTTTGTTACTGATTTCTACAGTATTAAAGTTATAAATGTTCTACAGCGACCGGGTCAAAATCTAAATATGTTGTTAACAAAGTAATCAACATTTTAATCTACTGCATTAATTCGTCTAGTATTTCAATAATTATGCCGCAACCTTTTTTGATCTCATCTATTGATATAGTTAGCGGCGGCGTAATTCTAACAGCTTTTCCTTCAAATAGTAACCAGAACAAAATGAGGCCTTTAGCCTGAGCTCTAATTACCAATTCATTAACAATTTTTTCAGAATTCAGGATAGGAGCGAGCATTAATCCTCTTCCCCGAACTTCTTCGATCAACGGATGAACCAATAATTTTCTAAATAATTGCTCTTTTTGAAGCGTCTGTTCCACCAGGTCTCCTTCTATTAATTCCTGCAGGGTAGCTAATGCAGCTGCCGCGATCACCGGGTTCCCTCCAAAAGTGGTGATGTGGCCCATTTTCGGGTTATCACTAAGGCTGTCCATTATTGTTGAAGAAGAGGTGAAAGCTCCAATTGGCATTCCGCCGCCCATACCTTTTCCCATTACGACAATATCCGGCACCATGTCATAGTTCTCAAACCCAAAAAGCTTCCCGGTTCTACCGAAGCCCGGCTGGATCTCATCCAGGATGAGCAGTGCACCCACTTCTTCGCATCTGGCTTTTACTTTCTTCAGGTAATTATCCTGCGGCTGAATGAAACCCGCACCCCCCTGTATACTTTCGAGGATCACTCCGGCCGTATTTTCAGTTATATTTTGAAGATCGCTTTCCTTGTTGAATTCTATCCATGACACATCTCCAATGAGCGGGCGAAAAGGTTTCTGCCTTTCCTCATAAGTCATTAAACTTAGGGAGCCCATGGTATTACCGTGATATGCATTCTTAGCAGCAACGATCCCGGTCCTGCCGGTACATCGCCGGGCCAGTTTTAAAGCCCCTTCAATAGCCTCCGTTCCCGAATTGGTAAGGTATGTTTTCTCCAGCGGGGCAGGTAATTGTTCAGCCAGTAACCTGCAAAGCTCTACAGCAGGCCCCTGCGCATATTCTCCATACACCATGACATGAAGATATTTCTCTGCCTGCTGTTTAATTGCATTTACCACCCGAGGATGGCAGTGGCCCAAAGTACAGGCAGATACACCTGCCACAAAGTCAAGGTATTCCTTATTGGCAGAATCAAAAATATAAGAGCCCTCAGCATGGGAAACTTCCAGCGCCAGCGGATGGGGCGATGTTTGCGCCTGATATTTGAGGAAATCCTGTCTCAATTTACTAGTCTTTTTTGGGTTGAATTGTAACGGCAGGGGAGATGCTATCCTGCTGTTTAGTGGGCACCGGTAACTGTTTTTGCGGTGGCTGCACAGAATCCTGTGCAGGAAGGTTTTCTACTTCCTCCTGCTTTAAAAGAGGTTGTGGTTCTGTCGCTCCATTAGTTGCGGCAGGAATCGTATCTGCAGGTCGCTCCTGAAGGTCCTTTTCTTTTAGACGGCTTTTAGTATTCAGTAATGGCCTGTCCCGCTTTTCCTTTTCAAAGAAACTTCCCTCTTCTTCAGGTAATGGAATTCCTTCTATTCTTACAGGTTCATACTCGGGGTCATCTTCAAAGAGATCTTCCACCGAGTTGATTCGTTCTTCTCCGCGCCAGTTAAATCCTTTTAAGGTCCTGTCACTTTCCGGCAGCTGACTTTCAGGATAAAGAATTCCGTCGATCTGGTTGTAATAATAAATATCCACCACCTGCTGCTCCTCCATAAAAATACTTATGGAGCTGGATAAGGTCTTGTTGATCCCAATTAGATCCCCGTTTTCGCTCCTCATGTAATAGAGGGTTTCGGTGTTTTTTACCAGGTCTACCTGTTGCAGGTCGTTGTCCTTAAACTTTCCGTACATCTGAAGGCCTTTGAGCTGATTATACCCTCCAAGGCTGTCCTTTTGTATCATGAAGGCATTGTCATACACTTTAAGAGAATCGAGTTCTTCGGTCTCCACATTGTTGAGTAGGTGAATGGTATCTCCTGTAAGCTGATTATTCTCTGACCAAAGTACCGGCCGTCCCAGCATTTGGGTAAGTCCCGTAGCTTCACGTACATGAATGGAATCGCTTTTACCACTCATGTTGCTTTTGAAAAGGCGCACGTCATAAAATCCACGGATCACCCTGTCTTCCGGTTTCCCCGTGACCATAAGGGTATCTGCGTGAATGTAAATTGAGTCCTGTTCCTGTACACTTACTGCTACGGCTCGTTTAGTAATAAATACGGAATCTTTCTCCCGGAATACCTCAGCATAATGGCCGCGAATTATACTGCGATTAATAGTGTCTGTAACTTTTATATTGTTAGTGGCCGAAGCGAAGTTCGTATTTCGGTTGAAGTAGAGGCTATCCCCCTCTAAAATGCGGTTTTCGTAATCAATTCTTGAATTCTTTACAAAATATCCTGTGTCTCCCCGCGTATCGTAAAATCCCCTTTCGCAGTAGATCGTCGAAGCCTCACTGGTTATGGTGGATGGTCCATACATATAGGCATTTCCCGTTTCCGAATAAAAATCGAGCTGGGTAGACCGTAGTACGTAATCGGGGTTTGTGATCACTACTTCAGAAGTGAAAGAGTATTTCTCTTCTTCAAGAAAATAGCGGCCAACCCGGCTTTTTAAGACACTTGCCGTGTCCCTTATCGTGCCTCCACTGCGATAGTAGGCCTGCTGCTTGGTACGATCAAAGAACAAGGTGTCTGTTTGGAGGCTGGATTGCGGATTCCTCATGAAAACATTTCCGCTGGCAAAGGCAAAACGGGTGTTCCCGTTATATTCGGCATACTGGCTGGTCATGGTAACGGTATCACCCTGTTCCATGCGTACATTTCCATAGGCCTTGAAAAAGTTCTCTTCGGCATAGTGAATCGCCTGGTCACACCAAACCTCAATTCCCTGGTGCATAAAATGCACCTGTTCGTTGATCTTTGTCAGAATAAGCGCGCCGGGATATTTTTGATCATCCCTGGAAAAGCGTTCACTCTCATAGCGTATCTTCCTTTCCTCCTGGGCATAAGTGGAAGAGCCCCAAAAAAAGAGGATCGAAAAAAGGCAAAAAAGGCGCACGTACTTCACCAAAGAAAATTTCCGTCAAAAGTAGTGAATTCTGAAGGAAATAGGAGGATGGCGTTTATCTTTTAAACATCGGCTAAT
Source organism: Salinimicrobium sp. CAU 1759 (assembly GCF_054482715.1). Taxonomy (NCBI): domain Bacteria; kingdom Pseudomonadati; phylum Bacteroidota; class Flavobacteriia; order Flavobacteriales; family Flavobacteriaceae; genus Salinimicrobium; species Salinimicrobium sp. CAU 1759. The sequence goes on from NZ_JBTLRK010000001.1 coordinate 1,651,083, forward strand.
CAGGTTATTTTATAGTGCAGAATCCTCCTACAGTATTAAGAAGTCATAGAAAGCAGGAAGGTTTTTTAAATTACCGCCCCCCTTAGTTTTCAATTTCATATTTAAAAAAATGATATTTCCGATCTTTCATGAATCCGGGTAACCGTGCACTGGAATATATAGCTTAGCATGATCGCCAGTTAATCTTCAAGATCGTGGTTTTACAATAACAGCAGGGGAGCAATAAAGCCCACCCGCACCTCATTTTTATTGTAATTAGAGACACTAAAATTGTCTAATGCATAATCTGAATAATCATAATAACGCCCAATATAAGCCAGGTAAAACCGAAGGTCAATCTTTTCGAACGGCTTGTAATATAAAGTAGGAATGGCGCCGTAGCTCGTTCGCACATGTTTATTATCGCTCCCGGCATTAGCATACGCGCTGCTGGTCATGAGGGTCAACAAAGCCTCGAATCTTGAGCTGAAGCTATATTCTGCTCTTAACCAGTTTTCGGTGTAAAGCACATCTTCGGCCACCTGATTTCCGACAATGCTGGTCATGATCCCCTTGGTGTCCACCTCTTCGTAACTGTAATGAAAATCATACATTAGGGTCAACCTCTGTGTCTGATATTTATGTCCTAAAGTGAAAAAATAGGTTCCTCTCTTTTTCACTTCATTGGAGTAACTCATGCTATAGATAGTTTGAAATTTGTTGTCGAAAAAGCTTCCGCGCCAGTTCCCAACCACAGCTACCGGCCAGTCCGGTTCCTGAATATTTTCTGCAATTATATCTCCGTAGAGGTCGTCGTAATGCATGGTGCGTGAGTTTAGGACCTGTAACCCGAATTTATGTGCCTCGAAAGGCTGATAAATTAATCCTGCCCCTGTAACAAAAGCCAGGGCATTGTTGTAAATGTCATTGTACTCTAAAACATAAAGCGGACTGAATTCATACTCATAGCCGCCGTAGAAAGCACTCATTTTTCCGAGCAAAATATTAAAAGATGGAGCCAGCTGCACATCAATATAGGCCAGTTCAATATCGCTGCCCAGGTTGTCGAGAGTTTGCACATCGCTGCCTTTGTTAAAGCGGTTTCTAAAACTGAAATTCACCCTTTCATGTAATTTCCCAGAAATCCCTAGTGCCGTAAACCCGTTGCGGAACTGTACCCCGTTATAATAGTTGTCGCCGCCCCTGAAGGTATATGCCTGAAACTCCATACGCATACCAAAGCTGATATCAATATTCTTTAGTAACTCGAGTTTTTCTGCCGGAATAAGCGGATTGCTTAGAGTGTCGTTTAACTGCGAAAATCCCAGGAGTGGGGAGAAAAGAACCACACTTATTAAAAATGATCTTAGCATAGAACAATGTGATTTTACAATTAAACTTCAGTGGGACCGGCAACAGGGGCTGCCACTCCATGCGATAGATTCAGTAAGGAAGGTCCAAAGTTTGAAGTATCCTTATAAAGCTACTGAATTTTAATGAGTTCTGATAATAGCCGGAATGCCCCTTAACAGAGGTCTCCAAAATGCCTTTTTGGAAACAGACTTTTTGGGCGAAAAAATGTACTTCATTTAACAGCAAAGCTTACCTCTGAAAAATGGTAAATTTGAACATGATTTTTATTCATGTTAGAACCTGATTATTCAAATGAAACTTTAGAATATTTTAGGTTCCATTATACCCAATAACAGTAGAGTTCTTCTCCTTTTTCACCAGGTAGATCACGTAGGCAGCAAGTCCGCAGGAGATCAGGGAAAGGATGATCATCACATTCCAGGTGAGGGTGTATCCAAATTTGTTGATCAACTGCATTCCGGAGTTATGACCAAAAATATGTCCTATGGAGAATGCAATGCTGTAAAGAGCCATATAAGCTCCCTGCTTTCCGCCTTCAGCTCTTTTCAGTGCAAAACTATTTGAAAAGGGAAAAGCTATCATTTCACCTATGGTCATAAAGATCATACCCACAAGCAATATTCCCACCCAACCCGTAAGATTGATAAGAAGAAAACTTATGGCTACAAGCACAGTTCCTGTTATCACATGAAAAAGCGGGGAGCGGATTTTTGATTCCAGGTACTTAATGAGGGGCATTTCAAATAAAAAGATAAGAAATCCGTTCAATCCCAGCAGCACGCCAATCTCGAATTCGCTTAAATAATGGATCCTGGAATAATAAAGGGGCATGGTCGAAAAGTACTGAAGAAAAACAAACCCGAATAAGATCATAGCTCCAATAAAGACGAGATAAGGTTTGTCACTCATCATGGACTTCGGAATGCTAATGAGCTCTTTGGGATTTTCTACAGCTTTCTTCGGGTGGAGCAGTTTCAACAAGAGAAATCCGGCGAGGATGCAGGTGATCCCATCTACCCAAAAGAGTCCGCTATACCCGGCACTTGCAATGATCAAGCCGCCCACTGCAGGACCTGCAGAAAAGCCCAGATTAATGGCAAGTCTTATAAGGGTAACAGATCGTGTTCTGTTCTCTGGTCTACTGTAGGCATTAATGGCGACAAAGACTGCAGGTCTAAAGGCATCGGCTACCAGCATGACCATAAAGATCCCGGCACAGATCCCCCAAAAAGAAACAGGGAACTGTAAAAAGATAAAGAAGACTCCCGACACCAGTAGACTCAAAGCCATAGTTTTATAATGTCCAATCTTGTCCACGAGCTTACCACCCAACCATGAGCCGGCCACAGAACCCAAGCCAAAGAAGGTTAGTATCCAACCTACATCTTCAAGTGAAAATCCTCTGTTTTCAGTTAGATACAGAGACAGGAATGGGATCACCATTGTACCTGCCCTGTTAATGAAAGTGATGAAAGCAAGGAGCCATACCTCCCGTCTCAGGTCCTTAAAAGAACCCACATAACCCCTATATAATCTTTGTAACATTTCCTGAGTAAAGGGCCGAAATTAGTTTAAAAAGCTGTTGGTTTTGAGGAGGAGAAAAGATTTAAAGAAATATTCTGAAGATGGTAAACCATAAAACAAGTGACGGGCGGCTTTGGAAGCATAGAATTACTGTATTGTGTAAAGATGTTTGTGCGTTTATGAAACAAACGATTTGAAGAATTTGATCATGGACGATCGGTTAATATGATGATGCCCGAAGTGGGGCGTGTTTGGTTGGTGTATCATTGATAAGCCATAATTCTGATACAAAAAGAAAATCCTGGTTTAACCATTGAAACTCTTTAAGTTCTAATTTCCAGTATTCAGATTTTATTTGCAGGAAGTGAAAAAGAGAACACGCTGCCATTACCTTCTTCGGTTTTGATGATCAATTCTCCCCCATGCGCCTTCACAATGTCATTTGTGATACTCAATCCCAACCCGGTACCCTGTGTGCCTTTTTTTGTGGTGAAAAATGGCTGCAGGATTTTGTCTTTGATCTCGGCGGGAATGCCGGGACCATTGTCCTGTACTTCAACCAGGATATGGCTGTTCTCCGATCTGGTGCGAACGGTTAGTTGTGGTGTGTAAGGTTTTCCATGAGCCGAACGCTCTGCGCAATGTGTTCGCAGCGCATCAAATGCGTTGTTACACAAATTTAAGAGCACCCGGGAAAAATCTTCAGCTACAAGAGGTACATTACCAATTGTTTCATCCAGCTGCAGGTCTATAGTTACATTGATGGCTTCCTTGCCGGCCCGCATGCCGTGGAAGGCCAGGTTTACATATTCCTTTATAAGCGGATTGAGGGGCGTTGGCTCCATTTTTCCGTCTCCACCACGGGAATGTTGAAGCATGGAGGTCACTATACCATTTGCACGGGTGCCATGTTCATGTATCTTGGACAGATTTACCTTTACGTCTTTTAAAAGTGCCAGGATCTCTTCTTTGGCATAGGAGTCGCTCACTTTTACCGCCTCTTGAAATGCTTCATCGATAAGTTCGCTACTTAGTTCAGAAAAATTATTTACAAAATTTAGCGGATTCTTGATCTCATGGGCAATGCCTGCAGTGAGTTGTCCCAGGGAGGCGAGTTTTTCCTGCTGGATGAGTTGGTCCTGTGTGACTCTAAGTTCTGTCAATGCTTCTTCTACAGCTTTTCTTTTTTGCTCCAGTTCTTCGATAGTTTCTTCGAGAAGGATGGCCGTTGTTCGTTTCACTTTCTCGGTGCGGTCGAGCTTAAAAGACAAAATCTGAAGTTCTCTGTCAACAGCTTTTAAAGCCTTAAGGGCAGACTCTTTATCTTCTGCAGACATATTTGGATCTTGCTGAATGAAGTCATTAATGATTTGCAGATTTTTATCCATTCTATCTTTCCTTTAATGCTACCCAACAACATGCGCCAGAGAGATATTCCTGTTTTCCTCCGGGTGTCCGTCCGTATTCTCCATACGTAAAGAAACCTGCCATTGGGGCATTCCACACATCTGCCAAACCTTCATTTTCGACTGTAACCAGGGGACCTAAAACTGGTGGCCTGCCAGCACATGAAAAAATAAGCAGGGCATCAGCATCGGTGCCATTTTTCTCTTTTAGTTCACTTGCTTTAGCGGTGATTTCTTCAGAAATATCAAAATCCGGTGGTACCGTAAACCAAAACTCCGTTCCTTCCGGCATTTCTGTGTCCATTTTAAGCGCATGCTCTGTAGCATCAATGCTTAATGGACTCCTCAAGACCGTTTCCCCTGAGGCTCTTTTTACAATAAAAGGGTAGTAAATGGATAGATCTTTAAACATGTCAAAACTCTCATCATCCAGCTTTTCGGCCTGCCCAAGATACTTATAGTACATTTCGACGGCAGGTTTGCCATCAATAGCATAAAGCAGGTTTCCCTTGCTCCTGGTAACCCGTCTTGAAATTCCCATCGGTTTCCATCCGGTGATGGCCATTCCATTGAGCGATACCTTATCGGCATCAAAAGCGATAGCAGCCATTCCAAAATCTGTTTCTCCTTGATTAGTAAACAGAAAGGATCCCGAAAACGTCCAGTCGTCACCTGCCATACCGCCGAAGTATATTCTATTAGGGTCAATGTCTTCATTAATGCTGTTAATGAACGTCTCGCCATCAAAATACTCACCCTCAACAGTCATTCCTGTGCTGCAAAGAATAAGTGATGGATTACTAAATTGGTTTTTGGCGGCAATGGCCAAGTTTGAAGTAGTATCTCCCAGGTTTCTACCCCTTATATTTTCAAAAAGAATTTTATAATGTTCTTTTGATAAGTTTAACAGCAGCATGGCAATTTCCCCTTCTGTTTGGAGACCGTTTGTAAACTCTCCACAGGAGGTAGCACCAAAGACATCAATGTTTTTGGAATCCATTAATTTGCAGATGGCATTTCTGTCGTGCTTAATAGACATGAAGATTATGGCCAGGGTTGGATCGAAACCATCGTCTATGGCTCGATCCAAGGTTTCCTGTATATCAGCGACTGACTTGCCATGTATTGATTTTGCTTTCATAGAAATAGATTTTTTATTTTTCATTTAAGGCTACCACACAGCAGGTGTTATTGTGAAATTCCCTTTATGGTTTTGGCTATTATCGCCTATTTTTCTTTTAGTGCTACCCATAGCATTGCCACGATATCGTCGGATTCCATTCCTTTTTCTGTGAATTTTTGGGCTGTAGTGATCCCGAAAATTGCAATGCCGTTCCTGTCAAATATAGATCGTAAGGGTTCAGCATTTTCAATGTTGGTAAGGGTGATAATAGAAAGCGTTGGTTTGAATCCATCCCTGGTGCTTTCATCAAGAGCTGCCTGTATCTTTGCCGGTGAAGTTCCTTTTATTGTTTTTGCTTTCATCTTTTGTTGAAGGTTTACATTTCCAGCATTTTTTGGCACTAACAATCTTAAACAGATCAGAGAACCAAGACATTTTTTCTTGGATATACTATCGGTAGCCACTATAGTGCTCCAAAAATTCTTCTGAAACCTCTTAAGGGCAGCTTTTTAGGTCCGGTTCTTTAAATTACCCTTTCCTGGATCGCGCTTTTATTCCATCCTTCCAGGTTCCTAGAACTTTTTTCTTTTAATAAGTTATTCATTATCAAAAGTATAGCTAATAAATATAGAGATAAAAGCCGTGGGTTTTGGCTTTTGTAAGTAAAATTTGACTAGACTCCGAAGATTCAAAATTTACATGGAAAATGATGAAGGACTTACAGGATAAGAAAAATGAAAATGCTGAAAATGAACTAGGCCGGGGTAGAGGGTTGAAGAGAGGAGCGGCAGAGAAATAGGTAGAGGTAACTTAAATAGGATTTTCAATCAAATGTTAGCTATAGTTTTAATGATGTTCCTTTAAATGTTTTTTAAGCAAATCCTTTCCATAATCATTCCCATTTGGGGTTCTGACAATTGTATGGATATGATTTCTTGTTGGCTGATCTTTATCAGAATTAGGAACGCCTACGGCTATTTGATGGTCAAATTCAATTAGAACTACTGGACTATGAATTCTATAATAAAAGACCAATTCATCATTCGTTTCTCCTACCCAGGCAAACCAGGTTTGGTCCATGTGATTTATTATTTCATCCATTTTTATTTTTTGATGGCCCTCTCTCATATTCGATATATATTGAAAAATAAGTTCAAGCAACTTTTCTTTTTTTGTATCTGCTAAAGCATTTATGTTAAGTCCTTGATAAGTTAGGATAAGATTGTCTTTGTTTGCTTCAGCTTTAATATTATTCTCATCTTTTCTATTTGATAAAGTTGCCGTTTGTTGTTCATCTTTCGATAAAGATCTCATAAAAGCTAATCCTAAATTCTGTTCATCCTGAAATAATGTATTGCCTTTATATTTTCCTGAAGTGGTTATTACTGGTTCTGCGCCCATAAATACAGGCGACATAACAATCTGATCTCCTAAAACAAAATAATTTATTACCAAATGATGTCCATCTAATTGCCATCCCCAGGGATCAGTCTTTGATGGCTCGCCCATTACTGTAAAAAAATAAAGTTCTTCATGATAATCAGCTGAACCATTATTAAGTTCTCTTAATGTTTGGTCTGTTTTCATTATATCCTTACTTAACTGCAAACCTTTAGCACTTAATGAAGCACTCATTAAGTTAAAAGCCTCCTTTTTTTGTTCAGAATTCATCTCTTTTAAGCTTATTCCCTGTCTATCATAAATTCCATTGTCAACATTTGACCATTTCCTCCATTCTCTATCGTCAATTTTAAAAGTAGTGGCATCCAGTTGTTCAGGTGATAAATTATTCAAAAACTTAATAGCGGCATTAATAATTGGATCTGTTGATATGTTAGTTGCTTTTATAGTAAACAAACTGTCATGCTTTTCGTTTTCGGTAAATATCCCTTTATACTCTTCACTTAGCGCATCTTGTTCCATTCTGAAGAATCTTTCTTTGACCGAGTTTATTAATGAATCACCGTTCCTGTTTTTCTCATCAAACTCAACAGTTTTTTCATTTTTACAGCTAAGCAGTAGAATAACTATAAGTAATAATTGTAAATTTTTCATGTTTATTAAAATTATAGTCAACTAGTTATATCAAAACACATTTAGTTGTTTATTCTATTCAAGCTTGAAAATAAACAACCCACTGCAAGATATTGAATAAAACCTAGTTGGAGCTGGAAGACAGGTTCCTACGAATCATTACTGAGGCGGACTTCAAAAAAGATCTTCGGGGCCCTACTTCTTTAGAATAAATCATGCTTTAGCAATTTCTGCCTGCAATTTTTCTATTCTGTCCAGTTCGTTTATCTGCTCTTTGTAATCTCCCGGGAGTAGAAGAGATTTTAAGAGGTGGTCGAGTTTTATTTTGCGACTTGCCTTATAAAGCGTCAGGGCAGGAGGGATGACAGGGATTTGAGTCAGGTGGAGCAACTGTTTTACCCGTGATGGACAAACCAGTTCCTGTACCTGCAGCAGGAACCAGAAGCGCAGAGGGCCGAGGTGTTTCCTGTACTGCCGGTAAAGATCTTTGCTGTACCTGCTTTCAACAAGATCCTCCTCCATGTGTTGCTCTCTTTGTAGCAACCATTCATGGTAATTTTGTGGCAGATCTTCTATTCCCATTCCTGTTCCCACTCTATAAAACACATCAAAAACCTCCTGTTTTTCGTCCTCGCTCAATTTTTCTTCCAGCAGTTCGTAGGCGCGAATGGAGTAACCAATGAGCATGTAGAGAACATCCCGGTATGCCCATTGCGGAATTTGGCTGCCGCGCTTGTTCTCTACGTCGGCATGAATGGAGTTGATCCTGTTTATTGCTGCTTCGGCCTCGGGTTTGGACAGGAAGACGATCTGCCGAGCATAAGTTACCGTAGAAAATAACCTGGCCAGGGGATCGGCAGGAAGTTTTCCGGTAAAATAGAGCCAGTCCACCGCCTTGTTTAGGGCGAATTCGGCTGAGGCTCCGGCGAAGATGAAAAGGATGGTGTCACTCTTTCCCCATATCTTCCGCACAATTGAATTTTCATCTACAAAATACTCCATCAGCTTTCCTATTCGTTTTCAGGATTTGTGCAAGAATCCCGCCATTGCCATGATGCTTCTGCCATTTTGGACAAAGATCTAAAAAGGTTACAATCCGTACATTTCCGCCAGGTCACTTACTCCGAGAGTAAACCAAAAAATCACCAGCGCAAGTACCAGCAATGCGGGAAAAGGAATCGAAAACCTGAATTTCCGCTTGAAAAAATTTTCTACAGGAGAAAAGAAAAGCAGGGAAAGCAGGACATATATGATTCCGGGCACGGGATGCACCAGGATGAGGTTCAGGATGCCAAGGCTAAGAATAATTAGTCCTAGGAAATTGCTCATTATTTCCGTAAAATCTATTGACTTCTTCATGTTACATGGATAAGGAGATTAGCTGCCGGCAAAGGGGCTTCCAAAAATCCCTACCGCCAGTTCTGCCCAAATGAGAAAAAGAAGTCCCAGGATGATAGCGCTGTAAAGTAAACGTTTCTGGGTACTCTTCACTTTCCGCATGATCAATTCAATAGTTAGAGCAGTTCCATAGAGCAAAAAACCCATGATTAGAAAATCGCGCAGGTCCCAGTCAACTTCCTCACTAACTTGCATCCCTATTAAAGGAAGTAGCAGAATTAATGTGGGAATGAGCAGAGTAATAGTTAATCTTTTAATTTTCATGATCGTTTGTTTTTAGGTTAATTAAAGTGTTAGAATCGATTTTTAATGCCATAAAGTGCCATTAAGCCCCAATACAGTCTCAAGCCAGAGGATTGTTATATATCCCAAGATTCCTACGAGAAACCCCAATACCTTCTTCCAACTGCCCTGGGTGCGCAGGTAACCCATTAGGTGATAAAAAACTCCGCCTATCGCCCCGGCAAGAGGGACAATGAAAAAGGGCTTTAGTTTCCAGTACTGTGGCCAGGAGGGATCTGCCTGGTCAACGCCGAATAAAAAAACCGCAATAAATATAAGAGCAAGTGCTGCTCCTGTTAGTGCTGTCTTTACGAGCTGAGTGTCAGATCTTTTCATGTATTAATTTAGATTGTGTTTTCATATTTCTTTTTTAAAAGTACTTTGAAATTCAAAGTAAATGTGTAAAAAAATCTATTTTTGAGATTTTATCAAGTTTTCAAGCGCTGCCAGGTGTTCTTCAAAAGCTTTTCTTCCCTGTTTCGTCATAACGTATTTGGTATTAGGTTTTCTATCTATAAAAGATTTAGTTACATCCACGAACTCTTCCTTTTCCAGTGCTTTCAGGTGACTTGCCAAATTCCCGTCCGTTACATCTAAAAACTCCTTGAGCGATGAAAAATCCAGCGTATCATTCACAGCCAGGGCCGACATGATGCCGAGTCTTATCCTGCTCTCAAATGCTTTATGCAAACCATCTATAGATATTTTCACCTTTCGTACTTGTAGTTCACATAGATTCCGTAAACAATATGCATCACCCCAAAACCAAATGCCCAGAAAAGGAGGCTGTACTGCGTAAAATAAGCTCCCAGTAATCCCAGAACAATCTGAATAAAGCCCAGGTACTTCACATCTTCATATGTGAATTTGCTGGCACTATACAAAGCTATTCCATAGAAGATGAGCGTAACAGGTGCCATTAACATGACGAGCCCTTTCATGAGAAAAACAAGGGCGAGTAAACCTCCTGCTACCAGGGGAACCGTCATATTTTCCAGCATTCTCCTGGCTGCCGAATTCCACACTTGTTGTCCCTTTTTCTTTCCCTTTTTTACTGAAAAGATCACAGCTGTTGTAATAGCGAGGATCAAAACTATGATCCCAATTAGAAGAAGATTCCAAACCTGTTCTCCCGAAGGTATTCCCGGCACCAATGCTTCCTGACCGTCAAAGATCTCAAATGCCAGATAAGCTCCTGCCAGAGCATAAAATCCGGCCAAAACACCAGAAATTCCGCTAAGGGAGAGGAACTTGGTGGAGCGTTCCATAATAGAACGTATCTCCCTAAGGTCCTGCATGTAATCTTCTTCTTTTCTCTCCATTTAAAAAGTACTTTGCATTTCAAAGTTAATACTAAATTTTATATGTGCAAGAATTATTTTCTTCAGTATCTGGAAAATTTTTTACGTAATAAAGTAGCCTGATAATTGAGAGGAGCTAAATTATTTCTATTCCTTCAACCTAATTTGCTACTTACTTTTGCAAGTCTAAAGGAACTTGTTTCAGGTTCTAACAATGTTGGAAATACGATTGATGAGATTCTGAAATAAATTCAGAATGACGATGGAGAGCACAATGTCTCAAGTGGAGCTGAATAAAAAAAAGGTGCTGCTTTCGCAACACCTTCCTAAAATGTCATTTTTGAAACCTCTTAAAGTTCGATGGTCTGCAGCCTGTCAGGCCCAACAGAAACGATTTTGATAGGGATCTCCAATTCTTTTTCTATAAAAGCTATGTACTCTTTTAATTCCTGAGGCAATTCATCGGCTGAGCTCAGCTTTGTAAGATCCTTCTCCCAACCTTTAAAATGAGTGTACACCGGAGTTACATTCTGATGCTCAATGTTGTAAGGCAGGTGTGTGATCTCTTTCCCCTGATAGTTATAGGCGGTACAGATCTTTAAGGTCTCAAATCCGCTTAAAACATCAGCTTTCATCATGATCAACTGGGTCACTCCGCTTACCTGCACTGCATATTTAAGTGCTACCATATCCAACCATCCGCAACGGCGTGGTCTTCCGGTGGTCGCGCCAAATTCTTTACCAACTCTTCCCATAGTTTCACCATCCTCATCAAAAAGTTCGGTAGGGAAGGGGCCGCTTCCCACGCGGGTGGTATAGGCTTTGAAAATTCCGAAGACTTCTTTGATCTGGTTCGGGGCAACTCCCAATCCCGTGCAGGCTCCTGCAGCAGTAGTGTTGGAAGAAGTAACAAAAGGATAGGTCCCAAAGTCAATATCAAGTAATGATCCCTGTGCACCTTCAGCAAGAATGGATTTACCATTCTTCTGTGCCTGGTACAGGTATTCTTCACTGTCAATGAACTGCAGTGACTTCAAAGTTTCGATAGCTTTAAAGAATTCTGCTTCCAGTTCGCCAAGGTTGTACTGCACATCTACGTTGTAGAAGCTTATCATTGCTTCATGCTTATCGGCAAGGTTGCGGTATTTTTCTTTCCAGTCGCTAAGCTCCAGGTCACCGACCCTTATCCCGTTACGTCCGGTTTTGTCCATGTAGGTAGGACCAATTCCTTTAAGGGTGGATCCTATTTTAGCTTTACCTTTTGAGGCTTCGCTGGCAGCGTCAAGGAGACGGTGTGTTGGAAGAATAAGATGGGCTTTTCTGGAGATCACGAGTTTATCCTTGTAGTCCACACCGGCTTTGCTAAGGTTATCGAGCTCTCTTTTAAAGATAACAGGATCTATTACCACTCCATTTCCAACCAGGTTGATAGCATTCTCGTGAAAAATTCCCGAAGGTATTGTGTGAAGTACGTGCTTTTGGCCGTCAAACTCTAAGGTATGTCCGGCGTTTGGGCCTCCCTGGAAGCGGGCGATGATGTCGTATTTTTTGGTGAATACATCTACGATCTTTCCTTTTCCTTCATCTCCCCATTGTAATCCAAGAAGTAAGTCTACTGCCATAAAATTCAGGTTATTCGGTTGATTTTTTGTTTCCGTAAAAATATAAGGAATGGTTGTTTATTTTAATATCAAAAACTTCTTCGATCGTTTGCTTGATCGACTGCACGCGGGGATCGCAAAATTCGATCACCTCTCCAGTATCGGTAAGGATGATATGATCATGGTTGCGGTCAAAATATGATTTCTCGTATTGCGCCTGATTGTTCCCGAATTGATGCTTCCGCACCAGTCCGCATTCCAAAAGAAGTTCTATGGTATTGTATAATGTAGCCCGGCTTACGCGGTACTTCTTATTTTTCATTTTGATATAGAGGGATTCAATATCAAAATGTTCTTCGCTGTTGTAGATCTCCTGCAGGATAGCAAAACGTTCGGGGGTCTTTCTGTGACCCTTTTCTTCCAGGTACTTTGTAAAGACATTCTTTACAACCGCCTGGTCATTTTTATTCACTACTTTCTTGCTCATGATATGGGTGCAAAGGTATAAGATTATTCACGTGACACCTTATCTATACCGTTTATTTTTTTAAGGTGTTCCATCAATTTTTTAAGGATACTGTTATTTTTTACGACCACTGTGATCTTCCCTGTGAAGATCCCGTCCTGGCTGTCAAAATTGATATTCTTAATGTTGACATTCATATTATTGGAGATCTCCCGGGTAACATCATTTACAAGGCCAATGTTGTCAATTCCCGTTAATTTGATCACAGCTTTAAAGTCTTCCTGGGTAGAATCTTTCCACTTCGCCTGTATGATCCTGTAGGCGAAATTACTCTGTAGCTGAATGGCATTGGGACAGTCTTTTTTGTGAACCTTAATGCCTTCACTAACGGTTATAAAACCGAATACGCTATCCCCGGGAATTGGGTTACAGCAATTAGCCAGCTTATAGTCCAGGATCTCTTCATCCCGCCCAAAGACCAGTTGATCATATTTTGCTGTGATCTCATCCTTGTCTATGTCTTCGACTGTGCTTTGTTTCCTGATCTTGCTTTTGAAGAAGCTCACCAGGGCATTACTGCGAGAGGCTGCGTAATCTTTTAATTTTTGATTGTCAATAGTTCCAACACCCACCCTGTAGAAAAGGTCCAGACTGGTCTTAAGCTTAAAGAAAATTACCAGCTCATTAATGGTCTTCTCGTTAAACGGAATTTTCTGAGCCCGTAATTTTCTAGAGAGAATGGCTTTCCCTTCTTCGGCAATACTCTTTTTTTCTTCTTTTAAAGAGGATTTGATCTTTGCGCGGGCACGTGCTGTAGTAGCGTAATCGAGCCAGTTGGAATTGGGTTTTGCTTTTTCTGAGGTAATGATCTCCACCTGGTCTCCACTGTTAAGGGTGGTACTTAAAGGGACCAGCTTTCCGTTCACTCTCGCTCCCCTTGTGCGCAGTCCAACTTCGGTATGTATACTGAAGGCAAAATCCAGGGGAGTAGCACCTTTGGGCAGGGATTTTAATTCCCCCTGCGGAGTAAATACAAAGATCTCTTTGGAATACAGGTTCAATTTGAACTGCTCCACGAAATCCACGGCATTCACTTCCGAACTTTCCAGGGCTTCCTGAAGTTTGTTCACCCACTCCTCAAGCCCGTCTTCCTGATTGCTGCCTTGCTTGTATTTATAATGAGCGGCATAACCTTTTTCGGCAATTTCGTTCATGCGCTCACTCCGTATCTGTACTTCCACCCAACGGCCTTTTGGGCCCATCACTGTAATGTGCAGGGCTTCATAACCAGTCGACTTTGGTGAAGAGATCCAGTCCCTAAGGCGGGTTGGATTGGGCCTGAAGTGATCTGTAACTATTGAATAGATCTTCCAGGCAAGGAATTTCTCATTGGCCGAATCGCTCTTGTAAATGATCCTTACCGCAAACTTATCATATACCTCGTCAAAAGTGACATTTTGATTCTTCATTTTCCGGCGGATCGAATAGATTGATTTTGGCCGGCCCTTAATAGTGTACTGCAGGTTTTCCTTGTCCAGAGAATCCTGGATCACCTGGGTAAATTCTCCTATATATTTATCCTGCTCTTCCTTGCTCTCACGTATCTTTTGAAGGATCTCGTGGTAAACATCCGGTTCGGTATATTTCAAACCAAGATCCTCGAGCTCGGTTTTAATGTTATATAGTCCAATACGGTGGGCAAGTGGGGCGTAGATGTAAAGGGTTTCTGAAGCGATCTTCTCCTGCTTGTCGGTTCGCATGGAATCCATGGTCTGCATATTGTGCAGCCGGTCGGCTATTTTGATAATGATCACCCGCACGTCATCATTCAGCGTAAGCAGCATCTTCCGGAAGTTCTCTGCCTGCAGGGAAACATCTTTATCGTGCTCCAGGTGCGAGATCTTGGTGAGCCCGTCTACGATTCTGGCTACAGTATCGCCAAACATCTGCCGAATATCTTCCAGAGTGTAAGCCGTGTCTTCAACCACATCATGCAAAAGGGCAGCAGCAATAGAGGTGGCATCGAGCCCAATTTCCGAAGCTACAATTTTGGCCACAGCAATAGGATGAAAAATGTAAGCCTCGCCCGATTTGCGGCGCTGGTCCTTATGAGCATCTACGGCTATGTCAAAAGCCTGCCTTATGAGTTTCTTGTCCTCATCGGTCAGGGTTTGATAGCTAATGCGCAGAAGTTTCTTGTACTGCTGTGCAATTTCCTTGTTCTCCTTTTCTATAGCGGCTTCCGTCATCATGTTCTAAAAATACGATTAAGATTGAAAACAGGCAATTTAATTACCCCTGCAGATTCCTGAACCTTTTATACAACGGCGGGTGAGAATAATGTACAAAGACGTAGGCAGGATGCGGAGTAAGATTGCTAAGGCTGTTCTTGGACAGCTTCTTCAATCCGGTGATCAAAGGTTGTGCCTTGTAGGTGTTCTTAGCGAAATTGTCGGCTTGATACTCAAATTTTCTGGAAAGATAGTTCATGATGATACCCGTTACTTCTGAAATCGGGCTGAAGAGTATTCCGAAGGCTACCAATCCTATGTGAAACCCGGGATTCTCTACTCCCAAAGCTGCTGAAAGTAATGGGTTTCCCACAAAAAGTGATAGGATCCACAGGGTAAATCCGGTGGTAAGTATACTAATGATGAGGTTGATGATAATATGATTCTTCTTGTAATGTCCCACCTCGTGCGCCAGTACAGCTACAATCTCCTCATCATCCAGGTCATTGATGAGGGTATCGTAAAGGGTTACTCTTTTCTCATCTCCAAATCCCGAAAAATAGGCGTTAGCCTTAGTGCTTCTTTTGGAGCCGTCTATTACAAAGATCTTTTCCAGGTTAAAACCTTCTTTCTTAGCATAGGCTTCTATTTTGTCCCGCAGGGATCCTTCGGAAAGTGGAGTCTGTTTATTGAAGATCGGAACGATCAACCTCGCGTAGAACATATTCAAAAAGACACTGAATACCGCCACGAGGATCCAGGCGTACCACCAGAAATCATCTCCCGCAAACTGGTAGAACCATACAATCAATGCCAGAATTCCGCCACCGAGAACTATCATCATTCCCCAGCTTTTAAGCTTGTCTAAAATGAAAGTTTTAGGACTTGTTTTGTTGAACCCGAATTTTTCCTCAATTACAAAAGTGTGATACCCCGAAAACGGGAGAGACAGCAGGTCACTTCCAATCATGATGATCCCAAAGAAAATTAATGCGATCACAATGGCATTATCTGAAATTGATCTTGCGATCCCATCTACAAAATCAAATCCGTCAAGAAACAGGAACAGCAATAAAACAACTACAGAAAATGTAGAAGAAATGACTCCGAATTTATAGTTTGCTTTTTTATACCGCTGAGATTTCTCATACTCCTCTTCATCAAAAACATCTTTAAGGGAATCGGGTACAGGATCGTTGTAATGCCTGGCATTCAAAGCATCCAGGACCTTATCTATTATAAAATCGATGAGAATAATTCCAACTATGAAGAAAAAGAGAGTATCTGCAGTCAATTGTAAGAAATTTTAGAGAGGCTAAGATAAGCAGAATAGTGGCGAAGTTAGAAGTACGATTTGAAAATTGCGAAGTCTCCAGAGGGGTTCCTGTAAGACGGGATAGGGAAGTAGCTCGAAAAAACAGATTTGAGGAGAAGAATTAGTTAGCTTATATAGTCATTGGAATCTATAAGCCGTACAGAAAATAATCTCAGCACCGTCCCCTCCTCCGGAGGGGTGCCTGAAAGGCGGGGTGGGGAAAACTTACGAATAATTATCTTTTATAAAATCCTTCAAACGCTCCATCACACGTTCAGCATCCATCAATACTTCAGTTGAAGTTGTTCTCCAAACCTGTAGCCCAAGACTCTTTAGGTACTTTTCCCGATGTTCATCATAATTAACCTTTTCATTGTGACTGCTGCCATCAATTTCTAAGACTAGTCCGAGGCCCTTCACATAAAAATCCACTATGTATTTGCCAATCACTCGCTGCCGGTCGAAATCAATATTATAGAATTTGCCTTTATGAACCTGTTGCCAAAAAATAATTTCAGGTAGATTTCCCATTTTACGTAAAGCTTTGGCTCTTAATCTCAAATTTTTATCTGCAGGAAGTAGGGGAAGGGATTTTCGTTTTACTGGAATGGAATCGATGGTAGTGAGAATGCTAACGCTGTTTCCCACCCCGGCCTCTGGCCACCCCTCCCCGGGAGGGGACTTTTCAGAAGCGACATTCAAATTCTTATTAGCCATGTTCTA
Organism: Salinimicrobium sp. CAU 1759; assembly: GCF_054482715.1. NCBI lineage: Bacteria > Pseudomonadati > Bacteroidota > Flavobacteriia > Flavobacteriales > Flavobacteriaceae > Salinimicrobium > Salinimicrobium sp. CAU 1759. The sequence goes on from NZ_JBTLRK010000001.1 coordinate 1,667,840, forward strand.
AGATAGAGATTTCCTTCGTTGGGTTAGAGATACTATTTAAGAAAATGGTGATGTTGGTCAAATTTTTTCGTCATTTCCAACCCCGGCCTCCGGCCAAACTCCCCGGTAGAGGACTCCTATGCACCCGCAACCCGCAACCCGCAACCCGCAACAAAAAATTTTAAATCTTAAACCCGGAATCTCTCCGAAGGCGCTGCCTCTTCGCCTCAAAAATTAAAATTCCTGCGGCCACAGAGACGTTCATGGAGTCGATCTCTCCTTCCATGGGGATAAGAATATTTTGTGTGGTATTTTGCAGCCATTCATCAGTCAAACCTGTGGCTTCGGTGCCGACCACAATGGCACTGCCGCCGGTTAAATCTACCGTGTGGTAAGGAACAGAGGCCTGTAATGCGGCTCCAAAGATGTCAATTTTTTGCTCCTTTAAAAATGAGATTATCTGAGATGTACTGCCGGTGGCGATTTTATTGGTGAAGACGCAGCCCACGCTGCTGCGAATGATATTGGGATTGAACATGTCCGTTTTCGGATTAGCTACGAGCACGGCATCTACCGCAGCGGCATCGGCAGTTCTCAAGAGTGCTCCTATGTTTCCAGGCTTTTCGGGGGCTTCTGCGACAAGGATCAGCGGATTTTCATTCCTGAATTTCAGGTTGTCCAGGGAAAGCTCTTTAATAGCAACAATTGCGATCACACCTTCGGTACTTCCGCGGTAAGCGATCTTCTGATAAACTTCTGCAGAGATTTCAAATTTTTCAACCGCTGAAGAATTCGAAAGTAAATCCTCAATTTTTTCGGCGGGAAAAAGATCAGCATTGAAATAAATTTCCAGCGCTGTATAACCGCCTTTTATGGCCAGGCTAATTTCACGGGCACCCTCTACTATAAAAACATTTTCCTTTTTTCGGGTACGGGCTTTCTCCTGCAATTGCAGGATCCTTTTCACTTTTGGATTTTGAAGACTGCTAATTGATTTATGCATGGGGCAAAGATAGAAAACTGCAGGCTGAGGAGCTTTATTTTTAAAAATCTGCAGGCGCCGACTTTCAAAGATGATAAAAAAGAAGTAAATTAACTGAAAATCAGACATATGGAAAATAATGACAAAAGGAAGAAGCCTCTTGCAGTCAAAGATGCTTTTAGAATCTTAATATTTATTTTCGCTGCCATTCTTATTAGTTCCTGTAGTAAGAAGGTGACCTTTCCGGTTTCGGAAGTGGTGCCTGCAGCCGAAGCGGTTGTAAAAGTAGATAAGGATTCAAACGGAAATTATGAGATCGAACTGGACGTGAATAACCTTGCAGCACCCGATAGGCTGTCGCCGGAGCGTCGCTATTATGTAGTTTGGATGGTCACCAAAAAACACGGAACTATCAATGTTGGGAAACTGGACATCAACCGTAAAAATAACGGCGAACTTAAAACCAATACTCCTTACGAACCCATCCGGATCTTTATTACCGCCGAAGATGACGGCCAACCCGTGATTCCCTCGACCCAGGTGGTGCTCAATTCAGGAAATTTTAAGGTATAAAAAAACTGTCCGAAGATGCTCCGGACAGTCCTTTCAAAAATGACATTTTCAGGAACTATTTTATTCCTGTTGTCCGTATTTATCTGTGTATCTCTTTGCCAGGTCAGTCTGCTGCCTATCAAGACTTATTTCCCGGCCCTCAATGAAGGCCTGGCAAACTTTGTTGGTGCGCATATCGAGTCCATCACCATCACTTATGAAAAAAGTGGCATCCTTTCCAAAATTTCCTTACAACCTGCCCCTGCTCTTGTGATAATTTACCAGAAGTGCAACAACATAGCTGTAACTCCGCATTCCAGCGGGTTGATTATTAGCTATTAAAAAGGAATCATACACGAACATGAACATGGGTTCAAAGGGATTTTTATGACTCTCCCAGAACTCCCTCACTTCACGATAATTTTCCTTTACACCAAAATTGAGCTCATCCACAAGTTCTTCAGCCAGGGCTGGATCCCGCCTGTAGAGTTCGCTAAGGCAGTAGCTAAGGGCAAAAGTATATCCGGAGTAATTAAAATATTTATCGGGATGGTTCATGGTTGTGAGACAGGCAAGAAAATTAGCTTCATTCTCTTTGGCAAACCCCAGCTGGTGTCCTATCTCATGGCTGGCAGTTGTTGGGATCTTGTAAGATAAAATCTGGGTATTCACCTGCCCTTCATTGGTAAGGGGGTTGAGATATCCGTTAAAACCCATATAAGTCAAAGGAACACTGTAAACCGACCTCTTGAGACTCGGCACGTCATATACCAGCTCTGGAAAATCATCTTCAATATTCTCGTAACCTGCAAAAGACAACTTCAGGATCTCCGATTTTGAGTAGGGTATATCTACTTTAACCGAATCATTTCCGGTTATGGTTAGATGGAGTTCATTGGAAGTGGCGATAAGGTCACGGGTAAGTTCCACAAGTTCTTCGGTGGTATAGTCATTCTCGATCTCGAGGGCTGCATGCAGGGGTAGACGGTAATAGTTATAACCCCAAAAAAGATTAAAGCAAAAATAGATGAGGGAAAGTACAGCTATGGAATGCAGGATCCAGCGGTTCGGATTGCGAAAGCGCTGTTTTATTCGAAGGACCAGCCATCGAATGATCATTACAACCAGTAAAGCGTATAAGAAATCTCCTATGGAAAAAGGAAATAATCCAAGGGTTCTTCGCAGCAGGGCCGAGGTTACGGGATAAATGCCGTTACTGTACCATTGTTCTACAAATAGAGGATTGGCAGCCAATATCCTGTTCAGCAGGATCTGCAGGGGTAGAAGAATGACCAGAATGACAGCTACTTTTTTCTTCACCTCTCAAAAATAGGTTTTTTCGGAACCAAGAACCAAGAGCGAAAAGCCAAGACTTTGATAAAAACTGTTGCAGGCTTCATGTTTGGAAAACTTGTCATCTCCATTTCCATATTCCGTATTAATCATGTAAAAAAGTTAAGCAAAAGAAAGGAATCATAGGTCTTGGGACCCATGCACAACCTGTCTCTTTTTTAATACGAGGGTTCTTCTAAAACTTGTGTACAGTGGCAAAATTTGTTTTCTGAATTCGATCCCTAATAAAATGGAATTTGCAAATCCGGCTTTCCACCACCCACTTTCTTATATTTGTGAAAATGCAAAACAACAACAAAATGAATGAAGAAATAAGGGCGTTGGAGCCAAAGCCACTCTGGAATAAATTTGCCGATCTCAATGCTGTACCAAGACCTTCCAAAAAGGAGGAAAGGGTGATCGAATTCATGAAGAACTTTGGGAACAATCTCGGGTTGGAGACCGAAGTTGATGAAGTAGGAAATGTGATCATAAGGAAACCTGCCACTCCGGGAATGGAGAACAAAAAGGCAGTGGTCCTGCAGTCACACCTGGACATGGTACATCAAAAGAACAACGACTCAAATTTTGATTTTGAGAATCAGGGAATTGAGATGTATGTTGACGGAGATTGGGTTCGAGCCCGGGGAACTACTTTGGGAGCCGATAATGGCCTTGGAGTAGCTACCATGATGGCCATTCTTGAAAGCAAAGATATCCAACACCCTCCCCTGGAAGCGCTTTTCACCATTGATGAAGAAACCGGGATGACCGGAGCAATGGGATTAAAAGCCGGGGTTCTTAATGGTGATATTCTTCTTAACCTGGATACAGAAGAAGATAATGAAATTGGGATTGGTTGTGCCGGCGGAGTTGATATCACCGCTTCCCGGACCTATAATGAAGAACCTGTGCCAGCAGACACACTTGCTTATAAAATAGTGGTAAAAGGCTTGCAGGGTGGGCATTCAGGAATGGATATCATCAAAGGCCTTGGAAATGCCAACAAAGTGATGAACCGTATTCTCTTCGAAGGTTTCGAAAAATTTGGGATGAGGATCGCCGGGATCAATGGCGGCGGACTCCGAAATGCAATTCCGCGTGAAAGTGAAGCTGTGGTTGTAGTTGAGAAAATTCAAAAGGAGGATTTTTCTTCCGAAGTAGGAAAGATCATTCAGGACATTCAGCAGGAATACAAGTCGCTGGAGCCAAAACTGCATATAGAGGTTTCAGAAACTGAAGCACCACAAAAGGTTATGGAACTGGGAGCTCAGGAATTGCTACTGAAGTCGATCTACGCTGCACATAATGGGGTGTACAGAATGAGTCCGGAAATTGAAGGGCTTGTAGAAACCTCCAATAATATAGCCCGTGTAACTGTCAACAATGGTAAGATTGAAGTACTTTGTTTGACCCGTTCCTCGGTGGATTCTACAAAGAGTGATCTTGCCAACAGCCTGCGGGCAGGTTTTGAACTGGCAGGATTTGAGGTTGAATTCTCGGGAGCTTACCCGGGATGGAGTCCTAATATGAATTCGCCAATTCTCAAGGTGCTTGATGAATTGTATAGGAAAATGAACACAGATGAGCCCGATATCGCTGCCTGCCATGCCGGTCTCGAATGCGGAATTCTGGGAAGGAATTATCCCGAAATGGATATGATCTCTTTTGGTCCAACCATTCGCGGCGCACACTCTCCCGACGAAAGGGCAAGTATCTCATCTGCCCAGAAGTACTGGAAATTTGTGCTTGAAGTACTAAAGAATATTCCGGAGAAGAACTAATCCTTCGGAAGCCTTAAATAAAAATACCTCCCAAAAATGTCATTTTTGGGAGGTATTTTAGGTTAAAAGACTTTGTGTCTATTCTTTGATGTTTACCAGCTCTACCTCAAAAATAAGGTCGGCAGATGGAGGGATCACCGGTGGTGCTCCGCGCTCTCCGTAACCAAGGTGGGCAGGAATAAAGATCACTGCTTTATCTCCTACCTGTAGCTGTTGTACTCCTTCCTTGAAGCCCGGGATCATAGGTGCATCTTTGCTGTAAAGCATAGGCATTGGAGAATAACCTCCCATTTGCTTTCTTCTTTCATTGACCATGCCTGCTTCTTCGGCAACCTGCTCCAGGTTAGTATCAAAAAGATCTCCTGTACTTAAATAGCCTTTGTAGTTCACCATTACGGTATCTCCCTGTTTTGGCTGTGGACCTTCTCCTTCTTCAAGAATAGTATATTGTAAACCGCTTTCCAGTTCCTTAGCTTCGGCTTTTAATTCTTCATAGCGCTGTGCATTAGTCGTGCGCTTTTCTTCCATTTCTTTTTGTTTGGCTTCAGTTTCAGCTTTGAAATCCTGGAGTTTTTGAGAAAGAACTTCAGTAGCATTGAAATTCTTAGCTTCTTTTCCTTTGCGAATGATCTTTACCTCCTGCATTACCACTTCTTCCAATGGTCGATCACTTGGATCTGTTTCAACATTCCCAATAGCTTCTACCACGTCCATTCCTTTTACCACTTCTCCAAAAACAGTGTGCAATCCGTTCAACCACGGAGTTTCTTTAAGCGTGATGAAGAACTGGCTTCCGTTTGTGTTAGGACCGGAGTTTGCCATAGAAAGAATTCCTGCAGAATCGTGAGTCAAGGTATCAACGATTTCGTTCGGAAACTTGTAACCAGGGCCTCCGCTTCCGGTTCCTTGTGGGTCACCACCCTGAATCATGAAATCCCCAATAACGCGGTGAAAAACAAGTCCGTCATAAAAAGGCTTGTCGCGGAATTGCTCCTCGGCCATAGTACTTGTACCTTCGGCAAGAGAGACAAAACTGGCTACAGTCATTGGCGTAGCCTGGTAATAAAGTTCTGCAACAAAAGGTCCTTTGTTGGTATTGAACTCGACATACATACCGTCTTCAAGTTCAGGATATTCCTCATTACAGGCAGTAAAGGCAAATAAAATACTGCATAAAAGCAAAAAACTCATTTTCTTCATTTCGTAATTGATTGTTTTAGTTGTTATTCTCTTGTTCAGTTTCAGATTCTTCTGAAATATCTATAAGGGTTACGGTGGAGATCACCGGAACATCTGATCCTATTCTGTTTTTATCGCCATAATACCCGAAAGCCTTGTGTGACGGAAAAAGAAAAGTGACTGTTTCCCCTTCCTTCATAAGTTTTAGCCCCTGCCTTAAACCACTAAATAATTCTTCCTGATCGATGGCATAGGTGCGGGGAGCAATATCCTCATCACTATAGATGTTTTCTCCATTCAAGGATCTAATGTTGTAATCAAACTCTACTATATCACCAAATTCGGGAGTTCTTGTAGAGGTGGTGTCCTTTGTATTGTAGTAATACCAAAAACCGTTAGGAGAGGAGAGGTACTCCCTTGTAGAATCAGTTTCAATAATTTTTTGAATTCGGGCTTCTTCTTCGGCCACAATGGCGCGGTTTCGTTCTACCGCTTCATTGATGTAGGAACCCGATTTTTGCGTTACCGGCCTTCTCGCTTCGGGCGACTTGCAGGAAAAAAGGAGGAGTCCCGCAAGTAGCATTAAAAATTTTATCTTCATAGCGCCAGGTTCGTTTTGTAGGAGGGCAAGATACTAATAAATTTATCAACTGTCTCTTGCAGAGAGAGATCACTCTTGCCTCCTGCGGCATTGATATGACCGCCCCCGTCAAAATACTTCCGGGCAAAATCGTTGACCGAAAATGTTCCTTTTGACCTAAGGGAGATCTTCACAATATTATCGGCTGCGTTCTCTATGAAAATAGCTGCAAAAACGATTCCTTTTAGGGAAAGTCCGTAGTTCACAAATCCTTCTGTGTCTCCTTTCTTAAAGTTATTCCTGTCGAGTTCCTCCTGTGAAAGTGTGATATAAGCCGTGCGAAGTCCTTCTACTACTTTTAGATTCTGAAGGGCACACCCCAGTAACTGCAGCTGCCCATACGAGCTGGTATCAAATACATTCTCGTGGATGGAAGTATTGTCGGCACCTTTTTCAATTAGTTCGGCGATCACCCTGTGGGTGAGGCTGGTGGTAGAGCGATATCTAAAAGAGCCGGTATCGGTCATGATCCCGGTATATAAACAGGTTGCGATCTGCGGAGTGATATGTTCTGCCAGACCAATATTTTCAATGAAATGGTAGACCATTTGGCAGGTGGAGCACATGGTGACATCGCTGTAGGTAACTTGGGCATAATCATCGGGCTGCTGGTGATGATCTATCATAATAAATGCAGCATTTGCTTCTTGCAGGGGATGATACATTTCTCCGGCACGGGAAAGGTGATTGAAGTCGAGGGTGAAGATCACATCTGCCTCAGCTATATATTCCTTTCCTTTTTTAGTGTCCTTTTCATAGATCAAAACTTCATCCTGATAAGGCATCCATTTTAGAAAATCGGGGTAATCATTTGGAGCGATAAGTTGTACGTAATGCCCCTGTCCCTCCAGCAGGATCTTGAGTGCTAAGGTAGAACCCATTGCGTCCCCATCGGGACCTTTGTGAGGAACAATGACTATTTTCTTTTGGCCCCCGAGTAACTCCTTTACACGCGAAATATCTTCGTTTGTCATAGAGGGCGAAGATACCGAATATTTGAAGATGGAAAAAGTGTGGGATCAAGTTCCAAAAATGTCATTTTTGGAGGTCTTTCTTTCCGGTAGATCGAATAAAAGCCTAAGCACCTTGTATATGGGATTGTTTTGACTATTTTTGCAGCCAAATTAAAAATTGAAGAAATGGCAGGAAATAGAACTTTCACCATGATTAAGCCCGATGCAGTTGAAAAAGGACACATTGGAGCTATTTTAGAGCAGATCACAGCTTCAGGTTTTAGAATCGTTGCAATGAAGCTTACCCACATGACACGTCGTGATGCTGAAAAATTTTACGAAGTGCACAGTGAGCGTCCATTCTACGGAGAACTGGTTGAATTCATGAGCCGCGGGCCAATCGTTGCCGCTATTCTTGAAAAAGAAAACGCTGTTGAAGATTTTAGAACCCTTATTGGGGCTACAAATCCTGAAGATGCTGCCGAAGGTACCATTAGAAAGAAATATGCTGCTTCTGTAGGTGAAAATGCCGTACACGGAAGTGATAGTGATGAAAATGCACAGATTGAAGGTGCTTTCCATTTCGCCGGAAGAGAAATGTTCTAGAACCTCTTCTTAAATAATATTGAAAAACCACCTTTTTGGGTGGTTTTTTAGTTTCTATCTTCCGTAGCGGCCTCCATTGTCTGCCCGGCCGGTCATGGGAACGAACCTCACCGGAAGCAAGGTTTTCTTTTCAAATTCGTCTTCAGCTTTCTTATACATCATGATCAGTTGCTGATTCATGCGACCGACGGGAGCCAGGATTCGGCCGCCGATCTTCAGTTGATCGGTCAGAGGTTTTGGGATAGAGGATGGAGCGGCTGTTAGCAATATAGCATCAAAAGGAGCATACTCTTCCCATCCCGAATAGCCGTCACCGTGTTTGGTGGTAATATTTTTATAGTCGGTTTTCTCCAGGTTTTCTTTTGCGAGTTTTGCCAGCCATTCAATGATTTCGAGGCTGTAAACGTGCGATACAAGTCTGGAAATAACTGCAGCATTATATCCACAGCCGGTACCAACCTCCAGAACCTTTTCGTCTTTTTCCAGTTGCAGTTGCTCGGCCATATAAGCCACAATATACGGCTGACTTATAGTCTGGTTCTTCCCAATGGGAAGCGGCTTGTCTTCATAAGCTTTATCCTGCTCATCTTCGGGGACAAAAAGAGATCGATCGACTTCCTGCATAGCCTCCAACACCCGGGGATCGGAGATGCCCCGACCTTTTAGTTGTCGCTCGATCATATCTTGTTTAGTTGCCATGTCTAATTAAAATGTTGTTTCCTAATAAGAATCTCAAAAATGTCTTTTTTGAAAAATGAAGAGGAGGTTCTTTTTTTAGAGGACAGAGGATTTAGAAAATTAGAGATTACAAGCACCAAATTCCAAAAAAGAATTTGAAAATTTGAAAATGAGGTTATTCATAAAGAGATTTGCAAAAATCAGCGGGATCTGGGGGGAAACTCAAAGATTGAATTTTCCCTCTACCTTAGATCTATAGTTAGGCGAAGCATTAGACTTTTTAAAAATGTACTGGTCCTGAAGAATTTCCTCTTTTGTGAAGTCTTATTATGGTATTTTGAAAATATCAGACTGCTTTCCGATAATGAGATTATTTCGCCATCGCTCACAAAGACGTTATAAATCGATTATAATTCTTGACTTCAAAGTGGATTTTTAGGTTAACAAGCAAAAATTAACCGTTAACGAATTAAAGGTATTAAAACGTCAGTGAACTTTTAGAATTTTAAATCCTGAACCTTAAATTTTGAATCCCCGTTAGCGCAGAATAAGCTTTTTTATGAGCTCTCTTCCCAGTTCTTCGTTAAGCATTCTCACAATCTTTTCCTTGCCGTAGCTCAATTCTTCTCTAAGGACCGAAGAGCTTAACTGCACGTAAAGTGTATCCCGGTCCAGCTTGATAGATGTGGTGTATTTTTCTATAGCAGGTCCCATTTGGCTGTTCCACACATCGCGCACGTGCACCTTATCCAGGCCTTTTTGCAACTTGTTATCGCTCACAAATTCCTTTAATGCCTCGCTAATGCTAATGTGATCATTGATCCTCTTGGCCATAATTTCCTGAATATGGGGTGAAACGTTTGTAGGTGTAGATGATCCCATCTTGGTTTAGGACCACCAGTTCATTTTCTTCGGAAGAAATAATGCTTTCCTTCCAGTTTGCGTAGGGCGTCGAATAGTACAAATTAATACTGTCATTCTCAAGCTTTATTTCAAAGATCTCAACATCTTCTGAAGCTATAAAGCTGCCATCCAGTTGTGGCCGCAACTTTTTGCGGAATCCGGCCGCGCTATCCACCTTAATAAAATCCACCAGTTCTGAAAATTTGAATTCTTTGATTACGCCTTCCGGAAGTTCGGCTTTGGTGATCTCCCAGTAGCCGTTGAGATTGTCTATCTTTTCCTGCGGGGCATCACTGCCACAGGACAGGAACAGGTTTGCTAAAAAGAGTAAAAAAATGACCTTTTTCACAGGTAAAACATTTTATAGGTTTGTCCGGTGCTTTTCACCACTTTTTCTGTTCTATCCCTGTGGGTATCGCTTATAAAAAGTTGCCCAAGCTCATCTGTCGCAACAAGATCTACGATATGAGCAACCCTGTTCTCATCCAGCTTGTCAAAAATGTCATCCATTAGCAGGATTGGGGAGACCTTGCTCAATTCCTTCATAAAGTCAAACTGGGCCAGTTTAAGAGCAATTAAAAATGATTTTTGTTGCCCCTGGGATCCGAATTTCTTGATTGGATGACCTTCAATTTCAAAAATGAGATCATCTTTGTGGGTGCCTACACCGGTATATTGCAGAGCCATATCCTTTTGAAGATTTTCTTCCAGCTGATTCTTAAAATCTCCCTCTTCCAACTGACTTTTGTAACTAATGGAAACTTCTTCCCGGCCATTACTAATTGTTGCATAACGCTTCTGAAAGATTGGAATGAAGGTTTCTAAAAAAGCCTTGCGTTTTCTAAACAGAATATTACCAAGTTCCTCCAGTTGCATGTCGTAAACCGAAAGAGTGTCACGGTCAAAGCTGTTGTTCGCTGCAAAATACTTCAGCAGGGAATTGCGCTGTGCAAGAATTTTTCCGTAGTCAATTAAACTGTTGAGATATTTATTGTCGCTTTGAGAGATAACCCCGTCAATAAATTTTCTACGGGTTTCGCTGCCTTCGATGATTAGATCACGATCGGCAGGGGAGATGATCACCGTAGGAATAAAACCTATATGTTCACTGAACTTTTCATAGGGTTTGTTATTCCGTTTGATCACCTTTTTTTGTCCGCGTTTGGCACTTACAATGATCTGCTCTTCCCGTTCATTCTTCTCAAAAATGCCATCTATGACAAAAAAATCTGCGTCGTGCCTTATGTTCTGACTGGTTATGGGATTAAAATAACTTTTTCCAAAGGAGAGGTGGTAGATGCTGTCGAGGACATTGGTTTTTCCTATCCCATTATTTCCTACCATACAATTGATCTTGCGATCAAATTCGTATTCGGTCGAGTCAAAATTCTTGTAATTGAGTAAGGAAAGGTTTTTAAGAAACATAAAAAACTGTTATTCAGCATCATAGAATGAAGCCATGGGGAGGCTTTTGAGCATTGCAAATTAGCATAAATAAACAATTTAATTCCCTTTTAATTTTAAAGAAATATTCTATTTTTGCGCTTCAATTAACGTTTATTTATGGCTACTTACAAGAAAAGAGGATATAAGCCCAGAAGCAAGGAAGAACAGGATGCTGCTGTTGAGGAACAATCAACAACTGCCGAAGTATTTAACACTCTTGATGAAGGGGCGAGTAAGACCGAAGAATGGGTTGCCCGAAACCAGAAGTATATTTTCATAATTATTGGGGTTGCTGCTGCAGTGATCCTTGGTTATCTGGCTTACGAGGAATTCATCCAGGAGCCTAAAGAGGCCGAAGCTGCAAATGAGATGTTCATGGCTCAGCAGTATTTTGACAATGCGTTACAGGCTTCGGGAGCTCAAAGTGATTCTCTGTACAATCTTGCTTTAACAGGAGGACAGGGAAAATATGGATTTGAAGATATCATGGAGAACTACGGTTCTACTAAAGCCGGAAATCTTGCTCACTATTATGCGGGAATGGCTTACTTAAATACGAACCAATATCAGCAGGCTATCGAAGCTCTAGATGACTTCGAGAGTGATGACCAGATTCTTGCTCCCCTGGCAAAAGGTGGAATTGGAGATGCTTTCCTTCAGCTTGATCAGCCGGAAGAAGCTTTAGGATATTACGAAGAGGCTGCAAAGATGAGGGACAATAACTTCACTACTCCTAAATTTCTTATGAAAGCTGCGGTTACAGCTATTAAATTAGGGGATGGAGCAACTGCCGAAGAATATCTCAATAGAATTCAGAATGAATATCCTGATTCAGTTGAGGCAAACCGTGTGGCGGTTTATCTTGGACAGGCGCAGGCAATGCAATAAACAAGTATGGCAACAGAAGGAAAAAATCTTTCAGAATACGATAAGAATACGATCCCAAACGCGAAGGAATTCAGGTTTGGGATCGTTGTTTCTGAATGGAACGATAATATCACAGAAAACCTTTGCAGGGGTGCCATTGAGGTGCTTTTGGAGAATGAGGTGCTGGAAAGAAAGATCGTACGCTGGAACGTTCCGGGAAGTTTTGAGTTGATCTACGGCTGCAAGAAGATGCAGGAGTCCTATGACATGCTGGACGCTATTATTGCCATTGGAAGCGTGATAGAAGGGGAAACAAAACATTTTGACTTTGTCTGTGAAGCGGTATCCCAGGGCATAAAGGACCTGAACGTACAGAATGATATTCCTGTGATCTTTTGTGTTTTGACAGATCAAAATATGCAACAGGCCATTGACCGTTCCGGCGGAAAGCATGGGAACAAAGGTGCCGAGGCCGCTGTTGCTGCAATCAAGATGGCCCAGCTTCGTAAAGACTCCCGAATCTAATTCTTCTTTTGGTAAGGCACTGTTTTTGTGCTGGTGACTTTGCTCACCTAAACTTCGGAAATTCTGAGCATTTTGAGTAAATTTGAGATTTCCGGAAAAATAAAGGACAGTCATGCTTAAACTAAATATCCTATCAGCGAAGAAGAAGAATAACCGGTACAACTATACACCGCGTTATTACAAGGGCAAGGACACCGGAAACGTTTACAACTTTCAGAACAAGTTCAACAAATACCGTGAGGCTACTAATGCCATAGACTTTGGAAGCCAGTGGAAAGACGCACGGGAAAGCAGTCGCCATCGCGGAAATCGCGAGATAAATAAAACTGTTCTTGTCATCATCGCTATACTTGTCCTTATTTTTCTGTGGTTCATAGATTTTGATTTATCCATTTTTACCAATCCGCAGTAAATGACAGATGTTATTCATCTCCTGCCAGACCATGTTGCCAATCAAATAGCAGCAGGTGAGGTGGTACAGAGACCGGCTTCCGTAATTAAGGAATTGCTGGAGAACTCCATTGACGCCGGCGGGACCAACATTAAGATCTTAGTAAAAGAAGCTGGGAAAACGCTCATCCAGGTGACCGATAACGGGAAAGGAATGAGTACTACCGATGCCCGACTCTGTTTTGAGCGGCATGCAACTTCAAAAATAAACTCGGCCGAAGACCTCTTTAGCTTAAAGACCAAGGGATTTCGGGGAGAGGCACTAGCCTCTATTGCCGCCATTGCACACGTGGAGCTTAAGACCCGCCAAGACGATGATGAAGTGGGAACCTGCATAAGAATAGAAGGCAGCGAAGTGGTCTCACAGGAAGTTTGTGTCACCCCTGTAGGAACTACCATCTGCGTCAAAAATCTTTTTTATAATATTCCTGCACGCCGTAATTTCCTGAAAAGTGATACGGTAGAATTAAGACATATTATAGATGAGTTTCAAAGAGTGGCTTTGGCTCATCCTGCTATACAGTTTTCCCTTTTTCACAATGGCAGCGAATTGTTTCAGCTTCCCGAAGCCAATTACAGGCAGCGAATTGTAAATATCTTTGGAGGAAAAACCAATGAAAAGCTGGTTCCTGTAGAGGAAGATACAGCTATAGTGAAGATTCACGGGTATGTAGGCAAGCCGGAGTTTGCCAAAAAGGGCAGGGGAGAGCAATTCTTTTTTGTCAATGACAGGTTTATCAAGAGTCCTTACCTCAATCATGCTGTAAGCGCAGCCTTTGAAGGTTTATTAAAAGATAAAGCTTATCCAAGCTACTTTCTTTTTCTGGACGTCGATCCAAAAAGCATTGATATTAATATACATCCCACAAAGACTGAGATCAAATTTGATGATGAACATGCCCTATATACGATCCTGCGCAGCTCCATCAAGCACAGTCTTGGGCAATTCAATGTTGCTCCCGTGCTGGATTTTGACCGGGATTCTACTCTAGATACTCCTTATGAATTTTCGCAGAAGGGAGTGACTCCGCCAAAAGTGGAGGTTGATCCAAATTTCAATCCTTTTCAGAATGAAAGATCTGATGGCGGTGGATCTCCTACCAATTTCAGAAGGGAAAGAACATCTGGGAACAGTTGGGAAAGCCTTTACAATGGATTGGGGGGAGAAGAGCTGGAGGCAACTTCAGGCATGGATCAGGTGGAGTTTGAAAGTGATGAGGTGACAGGAAACCTCTTTGGATTCAGCGATGAACAGGAGGCAGGCAGTGCCACCTTTCAGCTTAATAAAAAGTATATCATTACCACCCTTAAAAGTGGGATTTTAGTGATCGATCAACACCGAGCGCACACCCGAATTTTGTACGAAGAGCTATTGAAGAATATTACGGTTACTTCAGCAGTAAGTCAGCAGCTATTATTTCCGCTTCAGCTTAGATTCTCTACAAATGAGATTGAACATTTAAAGGAGATCAAGGAGTCCCTGGAACATACAGGTTTTATCTTTTCAGAAGTAAATAAAGATTCTGTAGAAATTACCGGAATACCGACCTTAATTTCGGAAAGTGAAGTGGCTATTTTGCTGGAACAGCTACTGTCTGACCTTGAAAACGATGTGCCAGGAGCGGGATTCTCACAAATAGACACATTGTCAAAGTCCCTGGCCAAGGGAATGGCAGTAAAGCCAGGTACTGCCCTTGGAGCGGCAGACCAGCAGAACATTGTCAACAGCTTATTTGCATGTAAGGAAACGACTCTTTCCCCATATAATAAGCCAATATTTATTACCTTAACTGTAGACGAATTAGATAAAAAGTTCATGTAGATGGGAAGAATGACCGAAACCGTAAAGGTTCTTTTAATCATAAACGTAATTGTATATATAGGGAGCCAGGTTTTGGGACCGCAAGCTTACGAGCTGTTTTCGCTATGGTTCATTAAAAATGAAAATTTTGGGTTTTGGCAGGTGATCACTCATATGTTCATGCACGATCCCAACAGCATTTTTCACATCCTTTTCAATATGTATGCGCTATGGGCTTTTGGTAGTCCCATAGAACAGGTGCTGGGAAAGAACAGGTTCCTGTTCTTCTATTTTTCAGCAGGAATAGGGGCTGCGATCATTCACAGTCTCGTGAACTACTACCATTTTCAAAGTGGGTTTACACAGCTTATTGAGGCCGGCATGGAACCCGGGGCAATACAAACCCTGCTGGAAACAGGCGAATATAATACAGCAATTCTAAATTCTGTTTCGCAGGATATGCTAAGGGAGTTCTTCACCTCCTATAATACCCCGGCTGTGGGAGCATCGGGCGCAATATACGGGATACTGGTGGCGTTTGGAATGATGTTTCCGAATGTTGAATTATTCCTGTTATTCGTGCCAATTCCTATTAAAGCCAAGTTCTTTATTCCTGCATTAATTGCTATAGATCTCTTTTCAGGATTCACGGGATATTCTATATTTGGTGGAGGGATTGCCCACTTTGCACACGTGGGAGGAGCTTTGTTTGGATTTATCATGATGTGGTACTGGAAAAAGAACCAGTTTAACCAAAACCGCTGGGATTAATGAGAAGAAGTAACAACATACGGGCAAAGATTGGCATGGCTACCATGAGTGAAAAGCTCATAGCCATTAATGTTATAGCTTTTGTGCTTTTCTTCTTTTTCAGGACTCTGGCTTTCCTCTTTAATTTTGAATCGGACTTTGTGCTGGAATGGCTTGTATTCCCTAAAGAACCGGGTGAATATTTGTTCAAGCCATGGTCTATTATTACTTATGCATTCTTACACGGTGGCCTTTGGCATTTGCTATCCAATATGTTGATCCTGTATTTCTCAGGCGTCTATTTTCTCAACTATTTCTCTCCAAAAAAGATGCTGAATTTCTACTTTTTGGGAGGTATATTCGGGGCGTTGGTTTATATGGCGAGTTACAACTTGTTCCCCGCCTTTCAGGGAATGGGAAGATCCTACCTTATTGGAGCCTCGGCGGCTGTTATGTCCATACTTGTAGGGATCGCTACTCACATCCCGCACATGAGGGTGAGACTTATTCTTCTTGGGAGTATCAAGCTATGGTGGATAGCTGCGTTCCTGGTAGTTATCGATATCATTCAAATTCCTATATCCAACCCCGGTGGTCATCTTGCACATCTTGGAGGAGCGGGATTTGGTTATCTTTATGCAACGCAGTTAGGGAAAGGCAACAACATAGCATCGGGGTTTGAAAAAATGCTGGACTGGATCGGTTCCCTGTTTTCTTCAAATCCATCCTCGCCTAAGAAAAGTAATTTGAAAACAGTTCACAGGAGAAGGAGTACAGGTGCAACCAGCTCGGGATTTAATTCCCGGGTGCGGAATAAGAAGGAAGAACAGGAAAAGATCGACGCGATCCTGGATAAAATAAGTAAGAGCGGCTATGATAGTCTTACAAAGCAGGAAAAAGACTTTTTATTCAACGCAGGTAAAGATAATTGATGAAAGGACTCAGCTGGTTTGATAGGTTCCTGTTCCTGCTCAACATTCTTTTTGCAATAGCCCTGCTGTTTGCTTATTTATTACCCTATATCCCTCCAAGCAGTTTTGCATTACTTTCAGTCTTTAGTCTTGGAGTGCCCTTTCTTATAGTAGTCAACCTCATTTGTATGGTGTTTTGGCTCTTTAGGCTTCGCAAACAGGCACTGCTTTCCCTGGTGGTTCTTTTAATAGGCTTCAATCACGTGACTTCGGTCTACGAAATCTCTTCGGAAGAGGAAGAGCTCAATCCCGACAATGTGCTGGAAGTGCTAACCTATAACGTGCGGCAGTTCAATCAATACGGCTGGGCCGAAGATATTGATATTCCACAAAAGATCGCAGGCTTTATTAAAAGTGAGGATGCCGATGTAGTTGCTATACAGGAGTACTATAGAGGAGAGTTAGACATAGCGAACAGTTTTCCTCACAAGTACATTCACATAAAAGAGAAAAATGCAGAATTTGGTCTGGCTATTTTTTCCAGGTTTCCTATTGTTAAATCGGGTTCCCTTGATTTTCCTACCCACAGTAATAATAACGCTGTGTTTGCAGATGTGGTGAAGAATGGAGATACCGTTAGAGTCGTCAATGTCCACTTCCAGTCTTTTGGAGTAAAGCCGACACTTGAAAACATCGAAAAGGAGCATTCTAAAAGAGTATTTCTGGGAATGGGACAGACCTTTGTGAGGCAGCAACGACAAATGCAGCTGGTGAAGGACCTTGTTCTTGGTAGTCCACACCCCGCCATTATCCTTGGCGATTTTAACAATACGGCCTACTCTTACATTTACCGGGAGCTTAAAGACATTGGGTTCAATGACGCCTACAAGGAAGCAGGGAACGGTTTTGGAAAGACTTTTGAATTATTTGGATTCCTCCCAATGCGTATTGATTTTATACTGGCGGGAGAAGCTTTAGAGATCCTAACCTTTTCAAATCACGAAGTGCCTTACTCAGATCATTTTCCTATTACGGCCACTCTAAGGCTAAAGAATTGATGGCTCCTGTTGTTCGAGATAATTCACAGCGTTGGGGCCTTCGTTGAAGATGAGGTCCACAATACTCAAGTCATTTAAGAATCCAAATTTTTCCTGAAATACCTGTGGGTAAGGGTCCAGTTGTGGAGGTTTCCTGCTCTTGGCCTCGACCAATGATCTCCCGTTTATGATCCCCCTTGGTTTCAAAATGAATTCTGAAGTTTTATCGAAGGTGATGTCTGTTTGCAAACACTCAAGAGCTAACTCCAGAGTGTGATAATTGAAGTCCATCAAAAAATCGAACTTTTGATGGTACAGAGGGTGGAATTCATCTTCGTAAAATTCAAAGAAAGGGGAGGTGCGATAAACATTTTCCAACGATCTCCAATGTTGTTTCTGCCATGGAAAATCGTTCTCTATTTTTATGTCTTTATATTTTTGATGACCCGATTTGTTTCCGGTGTGTTTAATAGGGATATTTAGCAGTAATTTCCCATTCGCACCATAGATATACATGCGGTTGCGATAGGTCTGCTTCTGATAGTTATCCTCGTTCTCAAAAACAACTTCTTTAGCCTTCAGCATTGCTGCAAACTGAGAGGCAGGTCCAAAATATGTGGGATGTAACAGGATCTTATCCATCCAAAAATGAGATTATTTAGCTTTCTTTTTTCTGAAGAAACTATAACCAAAAAGTCCGACTAATACTACCAGGAAGTACGGAAGGTAAGAAACAGGCTCTCCCTGCCCACCTACTGTAGTGAACATACGCTCCCATCTTATCTTGCTAAAACCAGAAGCATTTGGGTCCAGACTTAACCAGATGAATACCGGTTTGCCTACTATATGGTTTTCTGGAACGTAGCCCCAGTAGCGGCTGTCTTCACTGTTATGGCGGTTATCACCCATCATGAAGTAATAATCCTGCTCAAAAGTGTAAGAATTTAATGGTTCTCCATTTAATAAGACCTGATCACCTTCTACAGTAAGCTTTCTTTGCCTGTCCATTTCAAGACCTTCATAAGTCTCTATTACCTGCCGGTAAAAACCAACAGTTTCGGGAGTGATATCTACGGTGGCACCTTCTTCAGGAATATAAATGGGACCCATGAAATCACGGTTCCAGTCAAACCTTCTGTTGTTAGGGAAAATTGGGGCCTCCCGCTCACCTTCAGGACTGGTCATCCTTTCGATCGAGGCTACATTTGGGTGGTTCTTGAGTCTTTGAAAATTTTCTTCAGTAAGAGATTGAATGTAGAACTGGTTGGTATTTGGGTCGTGATAAAAAGCATCGGTGACGTCATACATTTTATACAAGGTATAAGGATCGAATCCCTGCCCTTTTGTAGTACCTGTGTATGAATATTGAGGTTTCGCACGATCTGGTAATTGTAGTGGTTGATTGTTGATATGAACGCGACCATCTATGATCTCAAGAGAATCTCCAGGTAATCCAACCGCTCTTTTTACGTAGTTGGATTTCTTGTCCACGGGCTTATCGTAGCGCTCTCCCGAGGTGTCCCTAAACTGACGGACAGTATCTACGGGCCAGTTAAAAACTACAATGTCATTTCGATCAATATCCTGGAATCCTGGTATTCTAAAATAGGGAATAAGGGGCCTGTTCCAGTACGACTTTATTCCTAAAACAGGTATGGTGTCGTGTACCATTGGAAACGCTACCGAGGTAATAGGAGTGCGGGCACCGTAATGGAACTTGCTGACAAAGAGGTAATCTCCTACCAGCAGTGTCTTCTCAAGAGAGGACGTTGGTATAGTGAACGGCTGCATGATGTACGTATGCACTATGGTGGCAGCGACAATGGCAAACAAAATTGAACTTATCCATTCTCCTGCCGCACTTCCGGGCTGCAGGCTTCTGTCCTCCCTGTACTTTACATCGCTCACATAATTGAGGTAGTAGATATATAAGCCGCAGGTAATCACTGCAAGAACTGTATCTGTTGTAGAAGTACGGCCAAAACTTCGAACCGTCTCTACCCAGATAACCGGGAACATAATTAAATTAACAATGGGAATAAACAGTAGAAGAACCCACCACCATGGACGGTTGATGATCTTCATTAATACTACCGCATTATAAACAGGTATAGCGGCTTCCCAGGCTTGTCGCCCTGCTTTTTTATAGAGTCTCCAGGTTCCTGCAAAATGGATGAGCTGAATAATAACAACGAACAGGATCCAATTTGTAAATATCATGAGCTTAGTTTATGTATTAGTATCCAGATTTGTTATTCGGTTACATTGAATAGCACATCTTTCATGCTGTATACTCCCTTTTTATTCTGAAGCCATTCGGCTGCTATGATGGCTCCAAGAGCGAATCCGTCGCGGGAATGGGCTATATGTTCAATTTTGATTGTATCAACATCAGAATCATAGGAAATAGTGTGAGTTCCGGGTACATTCTCAATTCTCTTTGCTGTCACAGGAATTTCATTTTCTTCTGCCCCCTCGAGTTTCCATCCCTTTTTGGAAGAGTTTTCAATGATCTGCTCGGCTAAAGTGATAGCAGTTCCGCTGGGAGCATCGAGTTTTTGTGTGTGGTGTATCTCTTCTAAAGAAACCTTATATTCCTTGAACTTGTTCATAAGCTGAGAGAGTTGTTTGTTCAGTTCAAAGAAAAGATTCACTCCCAGGCTAAAATTTGATGCGTAGATAAATGCAGCGTCTTTCTGCTTGCAAAGATTTACAGCTTCGTCATACCTCTTTAACCATCCTGTAGTTCCTGAAACTACCGGTATTTGATTTTCAAAACAAGTGGTGATATTTTTGAATGCAGCATCAGGGACACTGAAGTCGATTGCCACATCGGCTTGTTGCAGGTCTGTATCTTCGATATCTCCCGTGATTCTCAGCACAATCTCATGACCACGATCCACGGCTAATCTTTCAATGGTCTTACCCATTTTTCCGTATCCTAAAAGGGCTATTTTCATTAGAAATTATAATTTAATGTAAGGCCATAACCGGTGGTTCCCGAAAAGCGGTCATAATCCAGGTTGGGCTTAAGTGAAAGATCTTCACTTACGTTAAACTGTTGCAGATGGGCATCTACGTTTGCATCGATAATATTTAGCGCGTATAATCCCAGGGTTACCATGATCGAGACTTCTTTATTGCGCTGGTAAAAACGCTGTGCTTCTATAAGTCCGCTTGTAGAAACTCTCGGCTGCCCATTTTCGTTGTAGAACTCATCATCCGTATTTCCTGCAAGTCGGCTTTTATATGCATCGCGATAGCGATCATACTGCCGGTCATTTTCGAAATAGAAATAAACACCTACCCCCAGGGCGGTATAGACAATGGGGATCTTCCAGTATTTGCCGTTGTAGGCCTGACCCAAACCAGGTAGTACAGCCGAATAAAAGGCGGCACGGGCAGGGGATAGGGGATCATAAGGCTTGTAAGCAGGTTCTTCGATCACCAACTGTGGGTCTATTAGCAGGGAATCCTCCTGTGCAGAGAGTTGCATGGAAAAAAGAAAAAAAGTCAGGGCTCCTATGAGATAACTACTCTTCACCCTGTATGATCTTTTTTATTCGGTTGAGATCTTCCTCGGAAGTAAAAGGAATAATAAGCTTTCCATTTCCCTTTTTAGACACCTTAACGTCCACTTTTGCTCCAAGCCTGTCCGAGAATTCTTTGATGCTTTTTTTAATATCCCTTGAAACGGTAGGGGCAGAAGCTGCCTGTTTTGTCTCAGGTTTTCCTTCCTGTAGTTCTCTTACCAGCTTTTCGGTTTCCCGTACTGATAATGAATTGGCAAGGATCTTCTCGTATATCTCCAGCTGAGTTTGAGTGTCTTCTATGTTAATAAGTGCACGGCCATGTCCCATACTCAAAAAACCGTCCCTCATCCCTGTCTGAATAATAGGATCAAGTTTTAGAAGTCTTAGGTAATTGGCAATTGTAGATCTGTTCTTACCTACCCGCTCACTAAGTTGCTCCTGTGTGAGATTGATCTCGTCTATGAGCCTTTGGTAGGACAGGGAGATCTCAATAGGATCAAGATCCTGTCTTTGAATATTCTCAACAAGTGCCATCTCCAGGGATTCCTGGTCATTGGCAATCCTTATGTATGCTGGAATTGTCTCAAGACCAACAAGCTTTGAAGCTCTAAATCGTCTCTCTCCCGATACCAGCTGATACTGGTTATAGTCCAATTTGCGGACTGTAATAGGTTGAATAACCCCAAGCTCCCGTATAGAAGAAGCAAGCTCGCGCAGTGACTCTTCGTTGAAGCTGGTTCTTGGCTGAAAAGGATTGACCTCGATAGCGCTTAACTCCAGCTCCACGATGTGTCCTACCAGCTTATCTGCATTTTTGTCTTCGGCCGATTTAATATCATTCTGAGGATCTTTCAGTAATGCCGATAGTCCTCTTCCCAACGCCTGTTTCTTCGTCGCCTTAGCCATCTTCTACCTATGAATTTTTCTTTATGATCTCGTGTGCCAGGCTCAGGTAATTACTTGCTCCTTTACTGCCGGCATCATAGTTAATAATACTTTCCCCATAACTTGGGGCTTCACTTAAACGTACATTTCGCTGAATGATTGTTTTAAATACCATCTCATCGAAGTGTTTTTGCACTTCTTCTACAACCTGATTTGACAACCTTAATCGGGAATCATACATGGTGAGAAGCAGCCCTTCAATGTCGAGTTTTGCATTGTGAATTTTCTGAACACTTTTAATCGTGTTAAGAAGTTTGCCTAATCCTTCCAAAGCGAAATATTCACATTGAATTGGAATGATCACAGAATCTGCTGCAGTAAGTGCATTAAGGGTCAAAAGTCCCAGGGAAGGAGCACAGTCGATGATCACATAATCATATTGCTCCCTAAGATGCCCAATAGCTTTCTTAAGCATGTATTCCCTTTCATCCTGATCTACCAGTTCGATCTCAATGGCAACCAGGTCAATGTGTGCAGGTATGATATCCAGATTAGGGGAATCGGTTTTTATAACAGCTTCTTCAGCCTTGATAGAGTGCTCCAGTAACTGATAAGTCCCCAGCTCAACCGACTCAACATCTATTCCTAAGCCCGAAGTGGCATTTGCCTGGGGATCAGCATCGATGAGCAAAACTTTTTTTTCCAGCACCCCTAAGGATGCCGCCAGATTAACTGAAGTGGTAGTTTTTCCTACGCCTCCTTTTTGATTTGCAATGGCAATAATTTTACCCATTCAAGTATTTTGGATTTAAAGGGTAAAAATACAATTTATTGCAGGTATATAAAATTCTTTTGTTAACAGGTTGTTCAGAAAAAAACCGGCTGTAACAACATGTGTTATAGCCGGTTTTACAAAACAAAATATGTTTTTACAGTTGAGTATATGCAATGATTTCTGCTTCCTTGACGTTGGAGGCGCTATAATTGGGAACTCTTATGGTCACCCTGTATCGTTTGCCATCTTCTAAAGGAACAGAGACTTTATACATTTCCCTCGGTCCACTTAACCTTCTAATGAACATTCCTTTAGGCATGGTTTGGTAAACAGCCTGAACATCTATGTTTTCATAAACTGTATAAGGCTGGGACGGATCAGCAGCCTGCCTTGGCTGACTACTTCCGCAGGAAATTAAAAGCGAAGTAAAAATAAAAAGGGTAATGATTTTTTTCATTTTAGTATGGATTAGTTAGTAAAAGAGTTAAAATTTTACTAACAAACATTGTGCCGCGGCAGCAGCAGAAGCTAATTTCCTTTTTTAGCCTTGATCATGGCTTCTAATTGATCCCACATTTCCTCGGGAATGGCTTCCAGTAAATTGAACTGCCCGGCTCCTTTAAGCCATTCTCCACCATCTATAGTAATTACTTCTCCATTGACATAAGCAGAAAAATCTGATACCAGGTAAGCTGCAAGGTTGGCGAGTTCCTGGTGTTCACCCACGCGTTTTAGTGGAACTTTTTTAGCGAGATCGAATTTTTCCTTCAAGTCTCCAGGTAACAATCTATCCCAGGCTCCCTTTGTTGGGAAAGGTCCGGGGGCGATAGCATTCATACGAATTCCGTATTTTGCCCATTCTACAGCCAATGATCTGGTCATAGCAAGAACTCCGGCCTTTGCTGTAGCACTGGGGACAACATATGCCGAACCTGTCCATGCATAGGTGGTGACGATATTCAATACTGTTTTTTTCTTTTCACCTTTATCGATCCAGTGTTTTCCAAAGGCGAGGGTACAGTTCTTACTTCCTTTGAGAACAATATCTATTATAGTATCAAATGCATTTGCGCTTAATCGCTCTGTAGGGGAAATGAAATTCCCTGCAGCATTGTTCAGTAGGATATCCACGGAACCAAATTTCTCAATTGTTTGCTGTAGCATATGTTCTACCTGGTCATAGTGTCTTACGTCGCACTGCAGGGGTAAACATTTTCCGCCGGTCTGTTCCTCAAGTTCCCTGGCCGTATTTTGAAGTTTCTCAAGGTTTCTTGAGGTTATGGCGACCTGGGCTCCTAATTCGAGGAAGTATTTTGTCATGGCTTTACCAAGTCCGCTGCCGCCACCTGTAACCACAATAGTTTTACCTTCCAGAGCATCGTCTCGAAGCATTTTTTTCGTGTAATCCATTTTTTTAGAAGTAAGATTTTAGAAGGGAGAAGTTAGAAATTAAAAAAGAGAAATTTTAGACTGGAAGAGAATTAAAAAAAATTTTATTTTTCATTGGACCTAAAATGGGAGATGAATTTCCTATTTCAAAATTATTTGATTAAACCTTAAACCTTATGCGGTGGGTTCATCGATAAGGATCTCCAGTAGCTTTATAGCTGCCTCACTAATTTTTGTCCCCGGGCCAAATACAGCTACTGCTCCTGCATCAAACAGGAACTGGTAATCCTGGGACGGGATCACCCCGCCAACGATCACCATAATATCTTCGCGGCCGTACTTCTTGAGCTCCTCGATCACCTGTGGCACCAGGGTCTTGTGACCTGCAGCAAGGGAGGAGACACCCAGGATGTGTACGTCGTTCTCAACTGCCTGTTTTGCAGCTTCTGCCGGGGTCTGGAATAACGGACCTATATCCACATCAAAACCCACATCTGCGTAACCCGTAGCCACTACTTTTGCTCCACGGTCGTGCCCATCCTGCCCCATTTTGGCGATCATGATCCTTGGTCGTCGACCTTCCTGCTCGGCAAATTGATTGGCCATTTTTCTTGCCTTTTTAAAGGAAGAGTCATCTTTTATCTCTTTTGAATACACTCCGCTAAATGATTTTATTTGTGCTTTATACCTTCCAAAAACCTCTTCCAGCGCATCACTTATTTCGCCAAGACTAGCTCTCTTACGAGCAGCATCTACAGCCAAAGCCAGCAAGTTCTCTTCACCCGATTTGGCCGCAGCAGTGAGTTTTTCAAGCGCTGCTTTCACTTCTTCAGTATTTCTTTCGGACCTGAGACGCTCAAGTCTCTCGACTTGTTGCCTGCGCACGGTTTGATTGTCTACTTCCAGGGTGATTATAGGATCTTCTTTTTCCCTGCGGTATTTGTTCACTCCCACTATGATGTCTTGCCCGCTGTCGATGCGTGCCTGTTTTATGGCTGCAGCTTCCTCGATGCGGAGTTTTGGGATCCCGGCTTCTATGGCTTTGGTCATGCCGCCGAGCTCTTCCACTTCCTGTAATAGTTCCCAGGCTTTGTGTGCGATCTCATCTGTTAATGATTCAACGTAGTAACTTCCTGCCCAGGGATCTACCGTCCTGGTGATTTGGGTTTCCTGTTGCAGGTGTAGCTGAGTATTTCTTGCAATTCTTGCCGAAAAATCTGTAGGCAGCGCAATAGCTTCATCAAGTGCATTGGTGTGCAGACTCTGTGTCCCACCAAAGACTGCCGCAGCGGCTTCAATAGAAGTCCTGGCTACGTTGTTGAAAGGATCCTGCTCGGTAAGGCTCCAGCCACTGGTTTGACAGTGGGTCCTTAGTGCCAATGACTTTTCATTTTTTGGATTAAATTGCTTTACAAGTTTCGCCCACAGCATGCGTGCTGCTCTCATTTTTGCGATCTCTGTAAAGTGGTCCAGGCCTATAGCCCAAAAGAATGATAAACGCGGTGCAAAGCTGTCAATATCCATTCCTGCCTCCAATCCTTTGCGGATATATTCCAACCCATCAGCCAGGGTGTAGGCCAGCTCTATCTCACTGGTTGCACCTGCTTCCTGCATGTGATATCCCGAAATACTAATGCTGTTGAAGCGGGGCATGTTTTTGGAAGTATATTCGAAGATGTCTGAGATGATCTTCATTGAAGGAGTGGGAGGATAGATGTAAGTGTTCCTCACCATAAACTCCTTTAAAATGTCATTTTGAATGGTTCCTGATAGCTGGTCAGGTTTTACGCCCTGCTCTTCGGCGGCAATAATATAGAAAGCCAGGATAGGTAATACTGCACCGTTCATGGTCATCGAAACCGACATCTGGTCCAGCGGGATCTGGTCGAAGAGGATCTTCATATCCTCCACCGAGTCTATGGCAACTCCTGCTTTTCCTACATCTCCCACGACTCTGTCATGGTCACTGTCATAACCGCGATGGGTGGGAAGGTCAAATGCAACAGATAATCCTTTTTGACCTGCAGCGAGATTCCTTCGATAGAAGGCGTTGCTTTCTTCGGCAGTGGAGAATCCCGCGTATTGGCGGATGGTCCACGGTCGCATCACGTACATGGTGCTATAGGGTCCTCTTAAAAAAGGAGGGATTCCGGCGGCGAAATTTAGATGAGGCAGAGCCTGAAATTCATAGGTCTTTTCAGGGGTTTTTGAATCTTTTTGTGTGTTTTTCAGCTTTAAATGCTGTAGATCCTTTCTGCTCATATTTTATTCTTCGCTATTAATACTTTCTTCTTTCTTAAGTCTTTCCTGTTCCGATCTTTCTGATAAACGCTTCTCTATCACCGGCTGCAGCAAAGTCTTTCGCGGTTTTTGCTTCACAAATGGGTACAGCTCTAATTCGTCTTTCATCTTATCCTGTGGGTTAGGATATTTGTTTGTTCCAACAAGCACCAGCTTTCCTTCATCAAATTCTTCCTGTTCCTTGGCTGCACTTTCAGAAATTTTCTTCTGGATTATTCCCTCTCTTAATTGAGTGACGAATCCGCCTCCTTTTTCAATGTCCTTAAAAATATCCAGCGCCTTATCGGCCATGTCGTGGGTCAGGGTTTCGACATAATAACTGCCTTCAGCAGGATTTGCTACTTTCTCGAAGTAACTCTCATGTTTTAGCACCAGGAGTTGATTCCGGGCAATGCGGCTACCAAAGCTGTTGTTCCTGTGATAAATGGCATCATACGCCATATTACAAACACTGTTTGCACCTCCAAGCACCGCGCTCATACTTTCTGTCGTGGTGCGAAGCAGGTTCACATTAAAGTCATAAAGGGTTTTGTTACGGCGGGTAGGCTGCGCCAAAATATTGCATTCGCTGTCAAGATCATATTCATGACTAAGCGTAGAAAATAATAACCTTAGCGCCCTTAGCTTGGCAATTTCAAAAAAGTAATTTGGTCCTACAGAAACAAGGAACTGAAATTTTGTCCTTTTTGACACCTCAGTATTCTGAGCTTGATGGTTGAAATATTCATTCAAATGTGCCATGGCATACGCCAGTTGCTGCGGAATGTTAGCCCCTGCATTTTGGTAAAGCCCGGTATCTACTGAAATAAAGGATTTTAAATTTTGACATTTTTGAAGCAGGATGTCCAGCACCCTATGATCTTCTTTTTGATCTTTGAACCAGTTTCCGCTACGAGCGAGATTTCCTACTATGTCAAATTGAAGGTAAACCTGGGATCCCGGCCCAACCTGTTGGTCCAGGCGAAGGAAAAAATCTTCGGAAGCAAATTCTGGCTTCAGGTATACAGGTAGTCCGGAAAGATCGAGTCCGGAGAAAAGCGCTTTCAGGTCAACTTCTTCTGAAGGTAATATGAACCAGATGCTCTCTGCACCTTTCCGAAGGGCTTCATGAGCTTTTTTGTTGGCTTTTTCAGCAGAAGTCACGTAGATCTGCTCAGTAATAGTCCAGGTTAGGGGAGTGCTTAGTTGCACCGGCTCGGGAGACTCTTCCTGGTGGTAAAAGGGTTTTATATCAACCCCGTCGAGGGATTTCCACACAAGATTCTCGTTATAATCGGCACCTTTTAGGTCGTACTGTATCTTCTGTTTCCACTGTTTCGCCGATACTTCTTCAAATTCACTGAATAAATTCTCTTTCATTTTTCATCAAATTAAAGGACCTCTAAAATCACATTTTTTAGAACCTAATCTTCTTCCTCCCTGTACTCAATGATAAAAATCTCTTCATTATCCCTCTTCATAAAATATTCGCGTCGGGCAAATTTTTCGAGTTCGAGGGAATCATTTAGATTTTCTATAATGGCTTTGTCGTGTGAGATCTCGTTGAGGTAATATTCCTTATTCTTTTCCAGGTCGTCGATCTCAAGATCGAGTTCCCTGTGAATAAGCCAGGAGTTGCTGTCCAGGAAAAGCATCCAAAAGCTAAACGCGACCAGCACCAGCGTGTATTTGTTGGCGATGATGCGAAACCATCTGTTACTGCGGATGTCTTTCCACTTCATAACCCGAAATATACAAAATTACAGTAAACGTTGACGTATGATGGTTTGAACAATATCAACAGCCACCGTATTATATCGATTGGTAGGAATAATAATGTCTGCAAACTCCTTGGTAGGCTCAATGAACTGTTGATGCATAGGCTTTAAAGTGGTTTGGTAACGGTTCAAAACTTCTTCCAGGTCACGACCTCTCTCGGCAATATCTCTTTTAAGGCGTCGAATAAGCCGCTCATCACTGTCGGCATGTACATAGATCTTGATGTCAAACATTTCGCGAATGTCGGGATGGGTGAGGATGAGGATCCCTTCCACGATGATGACCTTGCGAGGTTCAATAGTGATGGTTTCCCCGGTGCGGTTGTGCTCCTTAAAAGAATAAACGGGTTGCTGAATGTTCTTCCCGGCCTTAAGATCTTTTAAATGAGAGACCAGCAGGTCAAAATCTATGGATTTAGGATGGTCAAAATTGATCTTTGTACGCTGCTCGTAGGTGAGGTGGCTGGTGTCCTGGTAGTAAGAATCCTGGGAGATAACATCGACTTCCTCATTCTTTAGCTCCTCGATAATTTGATTAACTACAGTAGTTTTTCCGCTCCCGGTACCTCCGGCAATTCCAATAATCAACATATTCTAAATTTTCGGCAAAGGTAATTATTTACCGAGTTACCAAATATGGTTTATTTTTTTATGGCCGCAACTTCTTCTTCAGTAACAGGATCTGTGAGCTTATTGCCCCACGAACTGTTGATGTAGTTCATGACATCGGCAATTTCTCTATCGCTAAGGCCAAGAGAAGGCATAAGATTGTCATATTCTACACCATTGACCTCTATAGGGCCCCGCAACCCGAATTTTATAGCATGTATCGACTCTTCCCGCTTTTCTGAGAGCCAATTTGAATTTTGCAAAGGCGGAAAAACTCCTTTTATGCCTTCTCCATTTGAAAGGTGACAGGAAGCACAAAAATTGTTATAGATCTCTGCGCCACCTGAAATGCTTTCTTTCACCTGGGGAGGGAACTCCTGCTGTGATAATGCTGTAGTACTTTCCTGGGATTTGTTCTTGCACCCAAAGATCGCAGTAAGCAAGCAAATCACTAATAGTCTCCTCATTATGCCTGCTTCGGAATTATTCTTACTATTCCCTTTCCTTCAACCGAAACATAGATATCACCGTTAGGCGCCTGAACGATATCACGAACGCGTCCTATTTGTTCCAGGATCTTTTCACGTGCCGTTACAGTTTCACCATCTAAAGTTAAATGTTCTACATATTGAAATTTCAAGGATCCAACGAGAAGATCTCCTTTTAGATCGGGATATTTGTCTGAAGATACATGTACGAATCCGCTGGGAGCGATAGAAGGCACCCAGTAGTATAGCGGGTCTTCAAAATCTGGCCCCGATGTTTCATCTGTAAACCTGGTCCCGTCATAATTGATCCCGTAGCTTACCAAAGGCCAACCGTAATTAGCTCCTTTTTCAACCGCGTTGATCTCGTCGCCTCCCTGGGGACCGTGCTCATGAACCCAAATCTCTCCGGTCTCATTATTATAGATCATTCCTTGCGGATTTCTGTGTCCATATGAATAAACTGCTTCTACAGCTTCAGGCTGACCAACAAATGGATTGTCCTGAGGGATGCTACCGTCAAGGTTAAGCCTGTAAACTTTTCCACCATCGCGGGTAAGGTCCTGAGGATTAACATCGCGATCTCCACGGTCACCAATACTGAAGAAAAGATGGCCCTGGCCGTCAAACTCTATTCGGGAGCCAAAGTGTTGTCCGCGGGTTGTATTTGGAGTGGCCTTGTAAAGTACCTCTTTATTGGTCAATTTATTGTTTTCTAATTTTGCTCTCATTAAAGTAGTATTTCCGCCTTCGCCTTCCCCTTCTTCAGAAGCGTAAGTGAAATAGATCCAGCCATCACTTTCGTAATCTGGACCAATAGCTACATCAAGGAAGCCACCCTGGCCACGGTTATAGACTGCGGGTGCTCCCTCTACCTGTTGTTTCCGGCCGTTACTAAAATGAATAAGGTCTCCACTTTTTTCGGTAATGAGGATGCTGCCATCGGGAAGAAAAGCCATTCCCCATGCGATCTGTAGATCGGGAACCACTACTTCATAATCGTATTGGGCAGTAGTGACTTCTTCTTCCGGAATGGTTACAGGAGAATTTTGGCCAACAGTTTCATTGTCGGTTTCCTGGTCGGTTTTTTCGGCTTTAGTACCATTTTCACCACAAGCAATAAGGCTAAGGGCAAGGCTAAGAATTAAGAGTCTTTTCATTTTAATGTTTTTGAATTGGCCCTTTTTATAGGGAAACCCAAAGATAACAAGAAAAACATGAAGAAACGAAATTGGAAGTGCCATCCTGTTTCTCATAAAAGATGTTCGTTTTATCATTTTTGGAAGGTAAGTGCTAAGCCTTTTTACTTAAAACACTTCAGCTTAATTCGATCTTTCCACCTCAGAATTCACAAAAGGTTCTGAGCTTCAGGAGCTCCAAAAATGACATTTGAGAAGCTTATTCAGCAATAGGAGGAAGAGATTCATGTGCAAACTAACTTCCGGAATAATACCTATCTTTAAATCCTGAATTACTTGCTTTAATATGTTCGATTTTCTTCAGAAAAAGGTAAATGAAACCATCTCAATAACCGGGGAGGAATTTGAATATGCCAAAACCTTATTTCAGCCAAAAAAGCTTCGAAAAAGGCGTTTTTTACTGGAAGAAGGGGAGGCTTGTATCTACACGACCTTTGTAGAGAAGGGTTTGCTTAGGAGCTACACCATTGACGAGAAAGGAAACGAGCATATCCTGCAGTTTGCACTCGAAGGCTGGTGGAGCGGAGATCTTTACAGCTTTCTTACGGGAGAGACTTCAGAATATAATATTGAGGCTCTTGAAGATAGTGAACTGCTGCTGATCACCAAAGAATCCTGGGATCAACTTCTGAACGAAGTTCCGGCTTTTGAGCGCTATTTCCGGATCCTTATTCAGAATAATCTTATTGCCACTCAGCGGCGATTGATGGGTACATTCAGTACTACTGCTGAAGAACGCTATCAAAAACTCCTTAAAGAATTTCCCGATATCATTCAGCGGGTGCCATTGCATATGATCGCTTCTTACCTGGGTGTGACGCGGGAAACCCTTAGCCGTATTCGAAGCCAGATGGCTTCGGGTTCTTAGTATACCTTTCAAAAATGTCATTTTTGACACCTCTTCTCCTGAAGGTTCATTTTCTTCATCATCAGCCTTTTCTATAAAAACCGTGACATAGATCACATTCATTTATTATCATAGGTCATTGGTTACAGAGATGTGCGCCTGTAAATTTGTACTGTAATTAATTCTAAACATAAAACAGAAAATATGAGTACAGAAACTGAAAACATCGCAACTACAAAATGGGCTATCGATCCAACGCACAGTGAAGTGACTTTTAAGGTAAAGCACCTTATGATCTCTACAGTTACCGGAAAGTTCAAGGTTTTTGAAGGTTCGGCTGAAAGTGAAGGAGGAGAGTTTCAAACTTTAAAAGACATCGAATTCCAGGCTAATGTTAAGTCAATTGACACCAGTAATGAGCAAAGAGATGAGCATCTTAGATCTGGCGATTTCTTTGAGGTTGAAAAGCATCCTTACCTTGTTTTCAAAGCGGAAACTTTTGACGTAAACAGTGATACTGTTGAAGGGCAACTTACTATAAAAGACGTGACCAAACCTGTTACTCTAGACGTGGAATTTGGAGGAGTGGTTGTCGATCCTTATGGGCAAACAAAGGCCGGACTAACTGTTTCAGGAAAAATTAGCCGTAAGGAATTCGGTTTGACCTACCACGCGGTTACCGAAGCAGGAAACGTGGTTTTGGGAGATCAAATTAAGCTGAATGTTGAAGTTCAGTTTGTAAAGCAAGCTTAAAATAGGCCTGTTAGGCTTCGTGAAAAATTTAAGAGATGGGAAAGAGAACAGTAGCAATTATTGGCGGGACCGGGAAATTTTGCCCCGGCCTGGCAAAGGCGGCTGTACAGCAGGACTTGCGCCTGCTGTTTATCTCCCGTCAAAATTCCACTTTTGAGCAGGAGTTGAAGAAGCTTCCGACTGCAGCCGAGGTCGAATTTCTCACCTGTGAAAAAGAAGGGTGTTGGGAAGCCGATGCTATTGCTTTTACGCGACCAGATGAAATCGAACCTGCTCTTTTGACAAGAATTAAAAAAGTTGCCACACAAAAACCGGTGCTGGTAATTGGAAGTTTGGAAGAGAATGAAGAATTATGTAAAAAAGTTTGCTTTCAGGATTTTCTGCCGCATTCGCAGGTAGTAGAGCTTAAATTAGCAGCGGCAGAATTCGGCATCTTTGGAGGAAAAAGTGAAGTGAATGAGAAGGTAAGGGATTTTTTTAAAGCCGCAGGTTATCACGAAAATAATGAGTTATGGAAATAAAAATATGGTCTGATGTTCGTTGTCCTTTCTGCTATATAGGCAAAAGGAAATTAGAGGCTGCTCTTGAACAATTTTCGGACAAGGAGGAAGTGAGGATCACCTGGAAGAGCTTTCAGTTAAATCCAACATTAGAGACCAGGACAGACATTAATGTCATCGACTATTTTGTCGATACCAAGGGAGTCACTGCAGAGCAGGCGAGGCAAATGCTAAGCGGCGCAACCCAAATGGCTGCTGAAGTTGGGCTCAACTTTGATCTTGAAAAAGGGGTTTTAGCAAACTCTTTTGAAGCGCACCGACTTATACAAATGGCAAAGACGCAAGGACTGGGAGATGAGATTGAAGAAGCACTTTTCAAAGCTCATTTTGAAGAGTTTAAAAATATTGACGATCGGGAAGTACTTGTCTCTGCAGCTGTTTCTGTAGGAATGGGTGAAGCAGAAGTAAGGGAGATGTTCAATTCTGATGCCTTTGCCTATGAGGTTAAGCAGGATGAGCTGGAAGCCCGGAACATTGGGGTGAGAGGAGTTCCTTTCTTTGTCTTTGACGATCGCTATGCGGTTTCAGGAGCACAACCCGTCGAGGTTTTTTTAGAGACACTCGGGAAAACAATGAACAATTAGCAATTAACAATTAACAACAAAGAATTAATAATTAACAATTAAAAATGATTAACATGAAACAAATATTCTCTTTTCTATTTATTGCTCTTGTGAGCACAACAGTATTTGCTCAAACTACCTGGAAAGCCGACAAAGCACATTCACAAGTTTCTTTTGGAATTACGCACCTGGGAATCTCTGAAGTTGAAGGGCTCTTCAACGAATTTGATGCTACTATAATAGCTTCTAATGAAGACTTTAGTGATGCTGAATACACTGTGGAGATCATGGTGCCTTCAGTTGACACCGGTGTGGAGATGAGGGACAACCACCTAAAAAATGCCGATTTCTTTGATGCTGAAAAGTATCCAAAAATGACATTTGTTAGCACTTCTTCAAAAAAAGTAGGGGAGGGTAAGTACAAAGTGACCGGTGACCTTAGCTTTCACGGGATCACTAAACCTGTAACCCTGGATGTGTGGTACCGCGGAACTGTGGAAAACCAAAAAGGCACAAAGATCTCAGGGTTTGCCATAAGCGGAAGTGTAAAGAGATCAGATTTTGATCTGGGCCCGGGATTTCCGGAAGCTGTTTTAAGCGATGAGGTCCTTATTGACGTAGACGCCGAATTTAAAAAGAGCTAAACTGTAAATGACGGAGCCGGTGACGGTTATCCCCCTGCTTTAGATGTCCGTTCCGGTTCCTTTTATTCTTTAGAAATATGAAAAAGTTTTTTAATTCAAATTTTGCTACTGCCCAGGTGGATATAGTGCTTTTGATCATAAGAGTAGGAATAGGTGCCATGATGTTGGTGCACGGTTTCCCCAAATTGCAAATGCTGCTTGCGGGTGGAGAGATCCAATTTCCGGGAGTGATGGGACTAAGTCCTGCATTGTCATTAGGACTTGCAGTATTTGCAGAATTCCTCTGTTCAATTCTTTTGATCATTGGTCTTAGAACCAGACTTGCTTCTGTCCCTTTGATAATAGCTATGTTAGTTGCCGTTTTTGTTGTTCACGCTAATGATCCTTTTGCAAACCAGGAACTGGGACTTCACTACCTCTTGTCTTACATTGTTCTGCTCATTCTCGGCGGCGGAGAGTTCTCTGTTGATGCTTTCCTGTTCAGGACTCAAGACAACAGGCAGCCGGCATTCCCGGGAAACTAGATCTCTGAAAATGACATTTTAAAGCCCCCTCTCGCGGGGCTTTTCTTTTTTTTGAGAAGATCGCAATCATTTTTATGCTATTACTTTGGACTTTTAAATATTTAAGTAGTTTTGGAGGATATCCCAAATTGAAAGGAGTGTATGACGATAAACTATAATAAAGGTGCATGGTTAAAGATCTTGGTGATCGTATTTTTGGGATCTTCATTAGGGTGCGTGGAGCCTATAGAAATTGAGACGGAAACGTATGAGAATGCGCTCGTAATAGAAGGTACTATAACAGATGAATTAACAAATCAACTAATTCTTTTGAGTCGTACCTATCCTCTCGAAGAAAGCGGCCCTTCAGAAGAAAGAAATGCAGATGTGAGAGTGGTGAGCAAATCTACTGTTTATAAATTCGCGGAGGTTGAACCGGGAAAATATGCTTCTGTTCAGCCTTTTAGAGCTGTACAGGGCGAGCAGTATATCCTGGAGATCACAACTTCAAATGGAGATGAGTATGCCTCCGAGCCTGAAGAACTGCCTCAGAATTCGGCGATAAGCTCCTTATATGCTGAAAAAACCACTTTTGAAGGAGAAACCGGAGTTGCTATTCTGGTAGATGTCACAGGACCTGCAGCAACTTCGGGATATTACAGATATGATTATTCTGAAACATATAAGATCGTTTCCCCATTTAAATTCGATCTCGATGCTCAGGTCATCAATGGCGAGTTCGTGGAGTTCCCAAAGACAAAGGAAGAGACGGTGTGTTATGTAACTGAAGCTTCACAAAAGATCTTTCTTGCAAATACCAATGTGCAGGCTGGAAATGACCTAAATGCTTTTCTCATTAAGTTCATGGAGTTCTCCAGCTTTAAGACTGCCCATCGCTATAGTATTCTTGTGCGCCAATTTTCCATTTCTGAAGAAAGTTATTCTTACTATCAAACATTGAAGGATTTTTCGGATTCGGAGAGCCTGTTCACTCAAAACCAGTTAGGCTTGATCAATGGAAATCTCTTTTCTGTAAGTGATCCCGACCAGCCTGTAGTGGGAATGTTCACCGTGGCAGGAGTAAGCTCAGAAAGAATATTCTTCGATTTTGAAGACTTTTACGGTGATCTTGATTTTGGAATAGATGAGCATGTGAAATGTGAGGTGCTTTTTCCACCCACTTCAACTGTCAACGAAAGAAAGGCAATAGGAGGACAATTAGAAAACGGATCATTAAAGTACTTGGGGTTTGAAATGGGTGTGGGCTACAGGTTCATAAAAGCAGGATGTGTAGATTGCACGATCTTCGGCTCTAATGTCGCGCCTGATTTCTGGGAAGAATAACCATTCATCAAAGAAATAAAGTCCCTAATGAGATATTTTTGGAGGCTTATCTAGGTTATTGTATGGCTAAGGAAAAATAAATTCCCGCCCAACCAGATATTAATATTGGGTTCTTTTAAATTTGGGGTAGATTCTAAATTAATATTATCACGCTACATCTTAATTATTTAAGTAATTTTGGAAGATATCCCATTCCGACAGAGCAAATGATAAATATATCCAGGTTATGGACAAAGATTTTAGTAGTTGCTCTAATGGGACTTTTTGTAGATTGTGTTGAGCCAGTGGATATAGAGACCGGCACCTATGAAAATGCTCTGGTGATAGAGGGTAATATTACTAACGAACTTTCAATCCAGGAAATTTTTTTGAGCCGAACCTACCCACTGGAAGAAAGCGGTCCTTCGCACGAAATAAATGCAGTTGTCAAAGTGGTGAGTGGAACAGATATCTACTCATTTATAGAAGTTGAACCCGGCAGGTATAGATCTCTTGAGGTTTTCCAGGCCGTACAGGGCAGGCAATACACCCTGGAAATTTCTACATTAAATGGGAATCAATATTCCTCTCAACCGGTAGAACTACCTCAAAGCTCCGGGATCACTTCTCTTTATGCTGTGAAAACAACTTTTGAAGGGGAAACAGGAATTGCCATTCTTGTGGATGTTACCGGCCCCGAAGCAACGTCTGGCTTTTATAAATATGCGTTTTTAGAGACTTATAAAATAGTTTCTCCTTTCTCTTACAGTTTTGACGTGGAGGTAATAGACGGGGAATTCGTTGAAATTCCCAAGACCCGGGAGGAGACAGTGTGTTATACAACAGAGGCTTCTAAAGAAGTTTTGCTGGCAAACACCAACCTCCAGAGCGGTAATGATCTCGAGGCTTATTTGATCAAATTTATGGGACGCAGAAATTATAGAACGGCCCACAGGTATAGTATACTAGTCCGCCAGTTTTCCATTTCTGAAGAGGCTTTTTCTTACTATGAAACTTTAAAAGATTTTTCGGAATCTGAGAACCTGTTTGCTCAGAACCAATTGGGATTGATTAACGGAAATGTCTATTCTGTGAATGATCCAGATGAACCCGTGGTTGGAATATTTTCTGTTGCCGGAGTAAGCTCGAAAAGGATCTTCTTTAATTTTGAGGATTTTTATAAGCGTCAGGAATTTATTCCCAGCGCTCATGTAGAATGTGAAGTCCTCCTGCCACCCACCGCTACAGTGGCGCAGAGAAATGCTTTAGGTGAGCAGTTGCGGATTGGAGACCTAAAATACCTCGGTTACGAAAAGGCTCTTCCGGCTAATATTTACAGGTTCATAAAAGCGGGCTGTGTAGATTGTACCCTTTATGGATCAAATACAGCTCCGGAATTCTGGGAAGAATAATTAGAGAGATTTTCAACCTTTTTGATAAATAGGTGTCAAAAAAGGTATTTATAATACCCAATTTTCTTGATGGCTTTTTGCAGATCATTATGGAAATAGAGAGATTTAAGCCTCCCCCGGATTAACAATCTCGCTGAAACTGTTAATTACAGTGGATTAATGACCCATCAATTGTTGCGTTAAAAAATGATGAATTATAAATAATTGTTTAGTTTTGGGTCCGCCCTACAATTTTTTAAGAAATATTTATTACACATTTTCTTACCTGACTAGGTATTATTAGAGACTAATGATCTACTTCAACAGAATTTTATTTTCCTTGATATTTCTTTGTGGAACTTCTGCCAAAGCACAGGAAATTCCCGTTGAGCTGCAGCAAGCTTATGAAGGTTTTGATGCAACCATCGGGGTTCAGAACACCGATATTTTTACTGGAGTTGAATACATTGAAAAGCATAGAATGGTCAACGAAAGACACAAGTTTTACAGCTCGGATGAATACGTTCCCACTACTGTTTTTTATGAAGGTCAGCCCTACTTCAAAATACCTGTTAGGTATAATATATTTGACGATCTTCTCCTGGTAAAACTTCCCAGTCAACGTGGAGATACAGATTTCCAGCTACTTAGCAACCGCCTTGATGGCTTTTTCCTCAATTCCAGAAGGTTTATTAATGTTTATGAAGCAGGTTCGGGTTTTTCAGGGTTTTATCAGCTGCTATATGAAAATACCGAAATGCAGGTACTTAAAAAATACAGGCTTTCACAACAAAGGATCTCAAGACGCGATCTGGTTCATTACGAATTCAAACCCAAATCTCCCGAATACTACTTCAAATACAGGGACAATTACTATGAATTAAACCGGGGAAATCTATTAGAACTTTTCCCTGCTCATAAAGCTGAAGTTAGAGATTTTTACAGGGATTACAGGAAACAGGCAAGAGTGCAGCAGGATGATGCACTGGTTGCTATGTTTCAAAGATTATCGAACCTCTCAAATGACACAGCCCAATGAGAAACTTTTTGGCTTGTATGTTCTTCCTGATTGTATTTACAGCAGGGGCACAGAATAAGGAAAGAATTGATCTCCAATTCTCAAATCTTCCGCTTCAGGAAGTGTTGATGCAAATTGAGAGCAAGACCAACTATAAATTCTATGTAAATGAAAGCTGGCTTCCAGAGAAATTAATTTCAGGTAGCTATAATGACGTAAGTCTGGACGAGATCCTGAATGATCTTTTGAAAGAGACACTTTTAAATTATCATTTCCTGGATAATAGAATTATCCTCACTCAAAACAGTGTGATCTACGATGAACTGCCCGAAAGTTTTTTTGGTAAAGAGGAAGTGCAGGTAGTAGAGGAAGAAGAGATGTATAATCCGGTTTTTTACGAAGATGTACAAAGGCCAACACAAGCCATAGCTGAAACTGTTAATATTGGCCGGGCCAGCAGGTCAAGCAGTAAATCAAGGCTAAACCTCACCGGAAGAGTTACCAGTGCCGAAGATGGCCAACCAATTCCAAACCTGGCTATATCGGTAAGAAATTCTGAGATAGGAACTGTTACCGATGAGAATGGATTTTACAGCTTAAGATTACCACCCGGGGTGAACATTGTGGAAACAAGATCGCTCGGAAATGAAGATGTTGCAAAAAGAGTTGTGATCTATAACGACGGGCAACTCAATTTCAACCTTAAAGAGGACTTCCAGCAGCTGGGAGAGGTGGTGCTGGAATCCAATCCAGATAGCAATGTCAATGATGCGGGTGGAGGTAAAGAAGAGATCAACGTGGAGGAGATCAAGAATATTCCTCTTGTTCTTGGAGAAAGGGACATATTAAAAGTGAGTACAACTTTACCGGGGATATCTTCGGCTGGAGAAGGCGCTGCAGGGTTTAACGTGCGGGGTGGAAGGGCAGATCAAAACCTTATTCTTCTGGATAATGCAGTGATCTATAACCCTGCCCATTTCTTTGGACTCTTTTCAGCATTAAATCCCTTTACAACGGGAGCAGTGGATATATATAAAGGTCACATGCCAGCACATTTTGGAGGTAGGTTGTCTTCGGTTTTCGACATAAGGACCAAAGATGCTAATGTTACAGAATTTGCCGGGGAAGGAGCTATAGGCCCGGTTACCGGTAACCTTACCCTTGAGGTGCCTGTCGTAAAAGACGAAGCCGGATTTCTGGTGGGGGTGAGAAGCACCTATTCTGACTGGATCCTGAAATCTCTAGATGAAGAATCCCTAAGAGATAACGAAGCATCCTTCTATGATGTGGTAGCAAAATACAATCATAGGATAGGTAATGATACCGACCTGGATGTAATGGGATATTATAGTGATGACAGATTCAATATTACTCCCGACTCACTTTACAGTTACAGTAACAGGTTGTTGTCCCTTGACCTGGTTCACAGGTTCAATAACAGGCATCAGGGAAACCTACAGGTGACAAATTCAGATTATAAATTCGATATAGATTACGCAGGAGAATTTACAAACGATTTTAGATCGGGCTATGGAATAAATGAAACAGGTCTAAAAACACATTTTAAGTACAAGTTAAATGATAAGCACAGGCTGGATTATGGCCTGGGAGCGAAACTTTATGTGGTAAATCCCGGAGAGATCGAACCCCGCGGGGACTCACCTATTGAGGCGAGAGAAGTGCCACAGGAAAAAGGCGTTGAAGCTGCGATCTTCCTTGGTGATGATTACGAGATAAACAGCAAACTTCTATTAAGTGCAGGAATTAGATTTTCCATGTTTGCAGTACTGGGAGAAGGAGAGGAAAGAATTTATCAGGAAGGTGCTCCGAGAAGGGAAAGTTCGGTAGTTGACAGAATTCAATATGGGAACAACGAGGTGATCGAAACTTACGGTGGACCAGAGATCAGGGTGTCGGGCCGGTACCTTTTACAGGAAGATCTTTCAGTAAAGGCAAGTTATAACAGTACCTATCAGTACATACACACTCTGTCGACCAACACTACTGCTTCGCCTACAGATACCTATAAACTTTCCGATGCGATCATTAAGCCGCAGCAGGCAAATCAGTACTCTCTTGGATTTTATAAGAACATGTTCAATAATATGTATGAACTAAGCCTGGAGGGTTATTATAAAACTTCCAATGATATTCTGGATTATAAAGTAGGTGCTCAGCTCTTCCTTAATGAAACTATTGAAACAGAGATCTTGCAGGGAGAAGGTAAGTCTTATGGAGGTGAATTCCTTTTGAAGAAAACCAAAGGAGACCTTAATGGCTGGTTGAGTTATAGTTATTCACGTTCTTTCGTGAAGCTGGCAGGGGATTTCAATGAGGAGATCGTAAATAATGGAGAATTCTTTCCGTCAAACTTTGATAAGCCTCATGATTTCTCCATGGTAGCTAATTATAAATTTACTCAGAGGTTTAGTCTTTCGGCAAATTTCGTTTACCAAACGGGAAGACCTATTACTTATCCGGTAGGAAAATATAACTACAACGGGGCCGAATATGTTATGTATAGTGACCGAAACGAATTCAGGATTCCTGACTATTACAGGCTGGATCTTAGCTTGAATATTGAAGGAAACCATAAGATCGAGAAGCTTGCTCACAGCTTCTGGAATATTTCAGTTTATAACGTGCTTGGAAGAAATAATCCTTATTCAGTTTTCTTTGTGACCGAAGATGGAGAGGTGAAAGCTTATAAGACTTCAATTTTCTCCATTCCTGTGCCTACAATAACTTATAACTTTAAATTTTAGTAGTACTCCATGATGATTGCCAAATTAAAAGGTTTAAGAAGATTTCTGGCAACTGTAACATTGGTAGGATTGTTTTCCGGATGTGTAGAGCCCATCGAAATTCAGACCGAAACCTATGAAAATGCACTCGTAATAGAAGGTACCATTACCAGCGAATTGTCGCAGCAGGAGATCCTTATAAGCAGAACCTATGAACTTGCGGAAGATGGTCCATCCAGGGAGAGTAACGCTATGGTCGAGGTCCTTGGAAATTCCAATGTATACGAATTCCGGGAAGCAGAGCCGGGCAGATATATTTCTGTACAGCCCTTTTGTGCTGAACCGGGGGTAGCATACACTCTTGAGATCACCACTGCAGATGGAAGACACTACAGCTCGGAAGCTGAAGAACTTCCCGCCAGTTCTGATATTACCTCCCTATATGTTGAAAAAAGTATTTATGAAGACAAAACAGGAGTGGCAATTCTAGTGGATGTAAATGTTCCAAAAGAAACTTCAGGCTATTATTTATACGACTATGTGGAGACCTACAAGATCGTTTCTCCATACCAGATAAATTTGGATCTAAAAGTGATTGATGGGGAATTTGTGGAAGTAGAAAAGACAAGAGAAGAAGCCATTTGTTATACTACCGAGGCTTCTAAAGAAGTGCTATTAGCCAATACCAATGCACAGGAGGGGAATGATCTTGATGCTAACCTGATTAAGTTTATGCCAAAGGAGAGCTTTAAAACTGCTCACAGATACAGTATCCTTGTAAGGCAATTTTCAATTTCTGCCGAGACCTATTCTTATTATCAGACCCTCAGGGATTTTTCAGAATCAGAGAACCTGTTCTCACAGAACCAGTTAGGATTGATCAATGGGAATGTTTTTTCGGTTAGCGATCCCGATGAGCCTGTGGTGGGAATGTTCTCTGTAGCCGGGCTAAGCCAGGAGAGGATTTTTTTCAACTTTGAAGATTTCTATGATCGTGATGATTTTATGCCAAATGCTCATGTAGAGTGTGAAGTTTTATTTCCTCCCACCATGACCCGGCCGCAAAGAGAATGGATCGGAGAACAGTTGGAAGTAGGATCTTTAAAATATTTTGGATTTGAAATGGGAGGCGGCTACAGGTTTGCCAAATCTGGCTGCCTGGATTGCACGAAATATGGATCTAACGTAGCACCAGACTTCTGGGTAGAATAGAATAAACTTATGAGAATACCATTTACAATACTTGCACTTTTCTGTCTTTTTTCTTCTGCGGAAGTTAAGGGACAGGCTGTAGAAAAGTCTCTTTTAGCCGAAGGTTTATCTGAAAGTTCCATAGATGAGAAGATCTACCTGCATTACAACACTTCCTTGCTGTTTCCCGGGGAATATTTTCTTTACAGCGTATACAGCCTGAAAAATGGTTCCGGCGAGGCATCTAATTTCAGTAAGATAGCCTATGTGGAAATGATAGGGAAAGACAGTGAAACTGTCTTTAGCCAAAAAATTAAATTGGAAAATGGGAGGGGAAGTGCAGATTTCTTTATTCCTACAGACACTCCTTCTGGAACCTATAAGTTGATCGCTTATACCAACTGGATGAAGAACCTCAAAAATGCCTTTTTTGAAGGGGATCTTGTGGTGATAAATCCTTATCAGGGTAATCAGAAAGAATTACTAGATCCTTCCGGAGAAGTT
Source organism: Salinimicrobium sp. CAU 1759 (assembly GCF_054482715.1). Classification (NCBI taxonomy): domain Bacteria; kingdom Pseudomonadati; phylum Bacteroidota; class Flavobacteriia; order Flavobacteriales; family Flavobacteriaceae; genus Salinimicrobium; species Salinimicrobium sp. CAU 1759. Next base: position 1,710,189 of record NZ_JBTLRK010000001.1, read on the forward strand.
GAGTTAGAGGGAGCTCCAAGTTCTTTAACCACTGTTGCTGAAAAGGAGCAAAGAGATGTCTTTGAGCTCAAACTGAACAAAAGTGAATTTTCCAACAGGGAACAGGTTGTAATAGAATTGATAGGCAAAGGTGCAGATGCGGCTGCAGGGAGATATTCACTTTCCGTCCGAAAAATAGGAGATCTACCTGCTCCTCAAAAAAGTGATCCTGCAAAGGTATTGGTGAGAGGATCCAAGCCTGATCAAATGAATAGCGCTCAGAAAGTATTCTTACCTGAACTACGTGGGCAATTAATTAGCGGTAGTGTGGTTTCAGCCAATGCTGCAGCAATAGAGAATATTAAGGTCGCCTTATCTATTCCCTCATATAAAGGATTTGCACAAATAGCAGTCACCAATCAAAATGGACAATTCTTTTTTAACCTGGATAGGGAATTGCGGGACGAAGATGCAGTACTTGAAATATTGGGAGAGGCTGGAAGTGAATTGGAGATCAAAATTGACACAAATGAAGGGATGGAGACCGAAAATCTCGATTTTCCCGATTACTTCATCACTCCGGCTATGGAGGAGGAGATCGTGGAAAGGAGCCTATACAACCAGATAGAAAATGCCTACTTCTCTGTTAAACCCGATACTCTTGCACCTGTTCAGGAGGAAGTGATCTTCCCTGAAAGTATTGTGGAAACATACGATCTTGATGATTATACGCGATTTAAGAGTGTATCGGAGACTTTCGTTGAGATCATTAAGTCTGCCTGGGTAAAGAGAGAAGGGCGGGACAACCGTGTGTTTGAAGTCCGCGGACTTATAGGTCATCTGGCAATGCGTCTTAAACCCCTGGTGATGGTAGACGGACTTTTACTTCAGGATCATTCTGCCTTGATAAATTACGACTCACGCAGGATACAAACCATAAAGATCATAAGAGATAAGATCTATCTGGGGCCGGAGATCTTTCAGGGTGCCATTCTTGTAGAAACTATTGATGGAGATTTCCCGGAGCAATACCAGTCTCCAAATTCTGTAAAGGTTGAGTTGGAGCATCCAGAGATCGCTAAGAAGTATTTCCAGCAGGTCTATAACGAAGAGAACAGAGACAATCGAATACCAGATTATCGTTATCAGCTTTTGTGGAAACCCCAATTGTCTCCGATTAAGTCAGATAAGGAGATCAGCTTTTTTACCTCAGATGTAGATGGGGAATTTGAGGTTGTGCTGGAAGGTTTTACAGCAAGTGGAACTCCTGTGAATATTCGGAAAAATTTTACGGTTCAATAATTTATTGGATCTTCAATTGTTAAGCCTAAACTGTAAACTAGAGAGTGTGAGGCTTAATAGTCTGACTTACACCTTTTAAGGATATTCCTGAAAGTGTTTTTCCATAGAGGTTTTTTTACGCCTTTGCACCTTCGCGAAGGGGAATATAGTTCCCTTGTTTGAGAACAATTGTAAATTCAGTGCCCTCACCAACTGTACTCTTAAGAGAAATTCTTCCGCCCATTGTTTCCACCTGATTTTTCGTAATAAAAAGTCCTATTCCTCGTGCATCTTCATTTCCGTGAAAGGTTTTGTACATACCAAAGATCTTATGTCCAAATTTTTCCATATCTATTCCTTTCCCATTATCTTCAATCTTCACTACCACTTTGTCAGAATCTGGAAAGGCAGAAAATTTTATAAAAGATTTCTTAGAATTTTCTCTGTACTTAATAGCATTAGTGACAAGATTTAAAATTATACTATCAAGATAGGCAGGCAAAGCCATGACCTCTAAATGTTCTGGAGTATTATTAATAACTGTCGTCCCGGTTTCTGAAAGAATTGGATGAACAGAAGATATCGCTTTTTCCACTGCACTGTTGAGGTTCAAGCTCTCTAAATCTTCATAGGTGGATTTATTTGAAGTAGCTATCTTCTCAAGATCAAAAACCGTATCTTCTAATTGTGCAGACGCTAGAACAAGCATCTGTACCATTTCATTCTCTCCCTGCTCCGGTAATTCCTCGAGGTACAAATTGAGTAAACTTTTAAAATTTGCTGAATGATTTCTGAGATTGTGGGAAACAATATTCGCAAAGTTTTTTAGGCGATCATTCTGTTCTTGTGTAATGTGAAGAATTGAAGCAATTTCTTTTTGAGCTTTTTTTAAGTCTTCAATATCTGTCGCTACCGAAAGATAACCAGTGACTTGATTATTTTTTTTAATAGGAGTAATGGTTACCTGTACAGGCATTAATTTTCCGCTACGGGCTTTAAACTTCCATTCTTTAGTATGAGGTAATCCATAATCTGCAAGGAACTTTAGGATATCGGAAGGTTTGTAGCTTTGGTTGTTAAAATTTTCCAGTTCATGTCTTCTTTCCTCAATTTCTTGCTCCAGGTGTAATATAGCATAGGGTAATTTTCCAATTACTTCTTCTTTTGAATACTCTAGTAAATTTTCGGCACCCTTGTTAAAGGAAGTGATGATTCCCCTCTGGTCAAAGCCTATTATACTGACTTGTGAACTCGCTTCTAAAATATTCTCCAGGTCACCTAATGCTTTACCCAAAGCTTTTTCAGTTTCTTTTAAAGATGTGACATCGGTAATTTGTGAGATGAAGTAAAGTGGATCTCCAGCTGAATCGCGGACAAGAGAAACAGAAAGAATTATATATATGGTATGGCCTTTTTTGTGGAAATATCTCTTTTCCATTTGATAAAAACTGCGTTTACCTCCTACCAGTTCGTTCAAAAGGGAGAGATCGGCTTCTAGATCATCGGGGTGAGTGATATCCTGAAAGGTTAATTCCTTCAATTCCTCTGGATTGTAGCCCACTATCTCACAAAGTCTGTCGTTAACCTCGAGCCAACGTCCTGTTGGGTCTAGCAAAGCCATTCCAATAGCCGCATTTTTGAAGCTGCCTTCGAAAATTTCCCTGTTTATTCGATCATTTTCAGTTCTTTCCCTTTCGAAATCCAGTTCATATGATTCTCCCAATCGAAAATTTTTCCTACTGAATGCCAGAACAATTAAGTCTTCACCTACTTCATCTTTTGAGTAATAGGAGGAGTAATCCATGGTTAGTAGGTACCCCCGGGAGTGCCTCAATCTCAGGATTCCTTTATTTTCACCAGCTTTATAGTTTTGTACTTCCAATAAACTGTCTAAGACTTCAAAATCTTCATTGTCGACAATTTTATTCCACCGGGGAGCCTCATCTGGCTTATGAATTAAATCCAAAGTTTGGATCAACTTTGGACTGATCCATTTTTCTTCAGGTGTAGAGGGATAAAAGAGTATATAACCCTGTAATGCATTATTTTGAAGGGCATCAAATAGCTCCTCATCCTGTAGCAGAATATTGTAAATATTCCATTGCCCCTTTTTATTATCCTCTTTTAAATCTGAAGTTGATTTTGAATATACAGGATGTTTCTTACTGCTACACTTTTTAATTTTCATACCCGCCCTAATCAGTAATTATTTCCGATTTCTTTGATTTTAATCTGCCTTTGGTCTACCAACATAACACTTCTGCAGCAAAAAAAAGGATTAAAACCAACAATATTATAATGTGTTAAATATTTCCCAAAAATAACCAATAATATCAGATTTCAGTACTTCATCTTGTTTTTATAGCCGTATGTCGAAAATTAGCTGATTTCCCAACCTACCCAAGAATCTTGTATTAAACTTTCAGATGTGGTTTGAGACCGTAATTCCCATGCTTGAAAAATTTGATACGATCAGTAAGTATAAATATGAAATTTACCGGTAGAAAAGGAGTTTTAGAGAAAAATTACAATTACAACAATGCCTGCAGGCATAACCTGCTCGAGCTTTTCTGTTGTCCTTACGCTTATTAAAGAGCTCTCACCTCGGTCCAATAAAAAAGCCCTGCACTTTCGTGCAAGGCTTTGTTTTGTCGGGGTGGCAGGATTCGAACCTGCGGCCTCCTGCTCCCAAAGCAGGCGCGATAACCGGGCTACGCTACACCCCGAAATCAGCTTATGCTGAAAACTTTTAAACTTTCAGATTCCAATTTTGGATTCCTTAAGCGGCTGCAAATATAGGAAAGAACTTTACTTTCCTAAGGTATTTCTACTCTTTTTTTTAAGAAAAGTCTGCAAAAATACTTCTTACACTAAGGGTCCACTCAGCTTGGATTAACATCAGTGTGACAATTTAATAAATCTAAGCCTTAGGTTTCTGGTGAGTCCAAATCACCCATTGAGCAAGGCCAATTATAAACACTACTCCTGCCCAGAAAAGGGCAGCTTCAAAATTGTTTTCAGGAAATTCAGGTGATTGAATGAGAAATGCAAAGGCCAGTAAAAAGATTATGAGGGGCGAAACAGCTGATAGAATGATCTTTTTGGCTTTTTTGGTACTCCCGGAATCTTTGTCTGCGGAGTCTCCGTTTCTAATTTCAAGGTCTGAAAAATCTAAAGCAGTCGCCAGGGATTTTATGGTGAAGGGCCGGGGCAGTACTTCAGCTTTTTCTATCCGCTGAATGGAGCGTAGGCTAATTCCCGTTTTTTCTGCCAGGTCTGTTTGAGTATATCCCTTTGCTTCTCTTTTCGCCCGGACTACTTCAGCCAATGTCTGCTTTTTTATCTTCATTTTGCTAGCATTTTCAGCTTTATCTTATGCCATTTATACGCCATTTCAACGTCAGGTTCCAAAAATAGTATTTTAAAGGAACTATCACCGGGCGCGGCCCGGGATGGAATCAGGTTTGTGAAATCCTTACTGTCATATCGGTGCACGGCTTTAGCCGCCGACTTCTAAAAGGCTATTTTGTCTACTTTTACACTTTAAATTAACTTTCCAAAATGCTTGGCAATCTCTTATTGTTACTTCTATCATGGGTGCTTCTAAAATTTTCGGGAAGTGATTTAAAAGTCCTGGGGTTGTTTCCTACCCGCTTAAGGAGCCGACAATTTTTTTCAGGTTTTCTGCTCACCGCGGTATTAGCTGCAGTTTACTTCCTTGGCCTTCTTCTGGTTCTCGAAGCAAAAGTTTCGGTCAACTCAAATTATTCTTTTTTGGACTTTCTAAAAGGATCCTGGTGGACCATACAATCTGTGCTTTATGAGGAACTTCTTTTTAGGGGAGCTCTGTTGTTTTTGGCGCTCAAATATCTGGGTAAGCTTAAGGGAATTCTTCTATCCGCTACTGTTTTTGGTATCTATCACTGGTTCTCCTATAACGTCTTTGGAGATCTGGTTCAAATGATCTACACCTTTATACTAACAGGAATAGGCGGTTTTGTTTTCGCATATGCCTATGTAAGAACAAAATCTCTTTACTTACCCATTGGATTACATTTTGGATGGAACTTCGTTACCATTGTTATCTTTTCCCAGGGGATTTTTGCGGAAGATCAACTGCTCATTTCTTCTACTGACAATGAAATCGGAACGTTTGGTAGTATAATTTCACTGCTGTACCAGGTTGTTCTGTTCCCTGTATTTTCTATTCTGCTCATAAGATTTTTGACCTTGAAAGATGGGACTGATACTTCTGTTAGAAATGATGTTCTGGAAATACCCTCCATGGATTAACCGTCAGTATATCAGCTATGATGCATTTATTCAGCAACTCTATGCATGTTCTCTTCCCGAAAATGGCATTTTTGAGGGTAAAGTGTGCTTCGGCACTAGTGGTGTAATTCCAATCAGCCCCGTTGCTTTATCAGTAGGGCTTTGGCAAAGTAATTGATATAGGTTCACTCAAAAAAGGAAGTTAAACTTTCTAAAATAATAGTAAAACTATTAGATTTGCATCTTTAGATTTTGAACCTATGAAGCAATTACTTTCTCAAATCAAGATCGAGGTCAATAAAAACCTGTTCTTGAAAGATCCCGAATCATCTGATCTTGGAAAGAGGATCGTGCAAAACAGTATCCTGTTAATCGATAATATTGGATTTGAACAGTTCACTTTTAAGAAGCTTGGAAGGGAAATTAATTCCAATGAAAGCTCAGTCTACCGCTACTTTGAGAACAAGCACAAACTATTGTTATACCTCGCTTCCTGGTATTGGGGATGGAAAGAGTATCAACTTGTATTTTCCACAGCAAATATTCCAGACCCTCAGATTAAACTTGAAAAAGCTGTACATGTACTAACCAGACAGGTGGAGAAGGATTCTTTTGTATCTCACGTGGATGAAGTGGTCCTTAATAGAGTAGTTGTCAATGAATTCTCAAAATCTTATCTTACAAAAGAGGTGGAGAAGGAGAACAAGGAAGGATTTTTTGCGGTCTATAACAGACTTGTACTTAGACTTAAGGATCTAATTAAAGAGGTAGATCCAGATTATGCATATCCTTCATCTCTGGCTAGTACCATTCTGGAAGGTTCCCTGCATCAACATTTTTTGAAAGAACATTTTCCGGTTCTCACGGAGTGTAACTCCAGTATTTCTCCTTCTGAATATTTTATCCATATGATAAATAGGGTTTTAAAATCTGACAAGAATGCCTAAAGCTGAAATTTCACCATTACGTCGCCTGTACAGGCTACTTTCATTGGATCGCAGAGATATTTTGCAAACATTCTATTATGCCGTTTTTGCGGGACTTTTGAATCTTTCGGTACCCTTGGGAATTCAGGCTATTGTGAATTTCATCCAGGGGGGAAGAGTAAGTAATTCGTGGATCATTTTAGTAATACTTGTGACTCTCGCAGTTGGTTTTGTAGGTGTTCTTGAACTCATGCAGATAAGAATAGTCGAGAATATTCAGCAAAAGATCTTTACCAGGGGTTCGTTTGAATTTGCTTACCGATTTCCGAAGATAAAAATGAACGAATTCAAAAACTCTTATCCTCCGGAACAGGCGAACAGGTTCTTTGATATACTTACCGTTCAAAAAGGGGTTTCCAAGTTATTGTTGGATTTTCCTGCGGCCCTTATTCAGATCCTTTTCGGGCTCATTCTGTTGTCTTTATATCACCCTCTTTTTATCGTTTTTGGACTACTGCTGGTCGGGTTGATCTATCTGGTGTTCAAATTTACGGCCCGCAAAGGAATGGAGACCAGTCTTGATGAGTCAAAGAGTAAATACAAGGTAGCCCACTGGCTGCAGGAGATTGCCCGGTCGTTGTTGAGCTTTAAACTTTCGGGCAGTACAAATCTTTCACTTGCCAAAAATGACAAATACACAACAAAATATTTGACGGCACGGGAGGGGCATTTCGGGATCCTTAAGATCCAATATATCAAAATGGTCGTTTTCAAGGTCTTGGTAACTGGGGGTCTGTTAGCAGTTGGAGGCTTGCTGGTGCTTAATCAGGAAATGAATATTGGTCAATTTGTAGCGGCAGAGATCATCATCCTTTTGATCATGGGATCTGTGGAGAAGCTTACCAAAGGTCTGGATTCTATTTATGATGTTCTTACTTCTCTCGAAAAGCTTGGTGAGGTACTGGATATGAAAATTGAAACACAGCAAGCTGAAAATTCTCTTTTCGAAGGAGATCCACTTCAGATTGAGTTTTCAGACGTTGATTACAATTCCGAAGACACCAACAGGCCGATTCTGAAGGATATTGACCTAAAGATAGGGCCCGGGGAGAAAATAATGATAGATGGAAACACGGGGAGTGGGAGAAGCAGTCTGTTAAAGCTGATTGCGGGAATTACAGAGCCTTCTTCGGGCAATGTCTATGTAAATGACCTTCCTCTTAAAAGTTTAAAAATAAACGAATTCAGGAGCCGGGTGGGGGTTTTCTTTCCTGAAGAAGTGCCATTTGAAGGCACACTTCTTGAAAATCTTACCTTCAGTAATCCTTCAGTAACCGAAAAAGAGGTGCATGAAATTATAAAGGTTGTTGGTCTTTCTCAATTTTTGAGACAACAATCCAATGGTCTTAAAAGTGTTATTTATCCTGAAGGTAAATTCATTTCCAACCTTGAGCGCAAGAAGATCATTTTGGCAAGAGCAATTTTGAAAAAACCTGATCTTTTGATCCTCAAGGAACCACTTGAATTATTCGACAAGGAAGAAGCCTCAAGGCTTATAGATTATTTTTCCAAAGAGAGACAGGAGTGTTCTCTTCTGGTAGCCAGTAGGAATGAGGTTTGGGAAAAGATATGTACCAGGAAAATAATTCTGGAGAGTGGAAGGATTAAAGATACAATAGAATTACAGCATGCTTAACATCTCGAAATATTCATTAGGAAACAAAGTAGATCTCGGGCAGTTTGAGGCGGGAAGAAAAGCCCTTCACAAAAGGCACTACAAGTACTTCAACAGGTTTCTTCTGGGGGCTACTATTGTTTTGTTGATCATCCTTTTTCTTCCCTGGACACAGAACGTAAGCGGGAAAGGATACGTTACCACCTTAATGCCCGAGCACAGGCCGCAAACGATTCAGTCACCAATCCCCGGAAAGATCGAAAAATGGTATGTACGGGAAGGAGAGTTTGTACAGAAAGGAGATACCATCCTGCATATTTCTGAAGTGAAGGGTGAGTATTTTGATCCTTTATTGGTAGAACGTACCGCCGAGCAGCTGAATGCGAAATCGGGTTCTGTAGACTCTTATAGAGGAAAGATACAGGCGCTTACAGATCAAATGGCGGCATTGGCTAATGAAAGAGCTTTAAAGGAACAGCAGGCTTTGAACAAACTGCGGCAGGCGAGGCTAAAAGTTGAAAGTGACAGTATAGATCTCCAGGCGGTGCAGGCAAATCTTGAGATCGCAAAAGCACAATATGAGCGTACGCAACAACTGCAACAGGAAGGTCTAAAGGCATTGCCCGATGTTGAGGAGAAACGGCAAAAACTACAGGAAGCGCGTGCTAAACTTATCTCCCAGGAAAATAAATTGCTGGCCAGCCAAAATGAAGTTATTAATGCTGAGATCGAGATCAACAGGATCGGGGCTGAATACAGCGACAAAGTCTCTAAGGCCCAGAGTGAGTTGCAAACTGCACGTTCTAATCAATATGATGCTGTGGCGCAGGTGAGCAAATTACAGAACGAATACAGTAATTACTCGATTCGCAATGAGATGTACTATGTGCTGGCGCCTCAAAAAGGCTATATTAACAAAGCTCTTAAAGCCGGATTGGGGGAGACCTTTAAAGAAGGAGAAAGGCTGGTGGAGATCATGCCGGCCGATTTTGAACTGGCAGTGGAAACTTATGTAAAGCCTATGGATGTTCCTCTCCTTCACCAGGGGGAAAGGGTACGGGTGCAATTTGAGGGTTGGCCTTCAATTGTTTTTAACGGCTGGGAAAATCTTTCATATGGTACTTACGGTGCCCGCATTGTTGCTGTAGATAATTTCATTAGTGAGAATGGAAAATACCGCGTGCTCCTGGCGCCGGACCCAGAGGATGAACCCTGGCCGAAAGGGGTCCGTATAGGATCTGGAGCTACTACTTTGGCGCTGCTTGATGAGGTGCCTATCTGGTATGAAATATGGCGAAACCTCAACGGTTTCCCACCCGATTATTATGAGCCCGAAATTGTTGTTGAAAATTAAGAGCCAAACACAAAATGAGGTATCAGCTTACATTCTTTCTTCTTTTTCAATCTGTTTTCCTGCTGGGGCAAGAGCCCCCAGAGCAGGTACTCGGCTTTACCGAATATCTGGCTTATGTCAAGCAGTATCATCCTGTAGCAAGGCAGGCAAACCTACATTTGGAAATGGGAGAGGCCGAGTTGCTTAGAGCCAGGGGAGCATTTGATCCTAAACTGGAAGTAGATTACACCCGGAAAGAATTCAAAGGAACAGAATATTACGACATTTTGAATTCTACCTTTAAAATACCTACGTGGTATGGAATAGAGCTGAAAGCGGGCTTTGATCAGGCGGAAGGTGTATACTTAAATCCTGAAAGAACAGTCCCTCCGGAAGGCCTTTTTAGTGCAGGTGTTTCACTTTCTGCTGCCCAGGGTTTGGTAATAGATAAAAGACGGGCCGTTTTGCGTTCAGCAAGAGCTTTGATGGATCAGGCCGCTGCAGAGCGGGATCTTATGGTAAGTGAAGTACTTTATGAGGCTGCTGTTGCATATCTGCAGTGGGCGCAACTGCACCGTGAAAACCAGGTCTATAATGAATTCGTGGCAAATGCAAGGCAGCGGTTTACCGGGATCAGCAAGAGTGCAGCGGCAGGGGAGATCCCTGCCATTGATACTGTAGAGGCAGGTATTACTTTGCAGGACAGGCTTTTGCAGCTGGAGCAAACACGGGTAAAATTACTGAAGCAGAGACTTGAAGTTTCAAATTTTATTTGGCTGGAAAACAATGTGCCTGTTGAACTTCAGCCTGGTATTGTTCCTGAAGACATCCTGGATGACAGTGAATATTTTGGTGAGGAGATAGAGGATTGGTTAGAGGGTTACGATCTAAGCGAGCATCCTAAGCTACAGGCTTTGCAGGCAAGGTTACAGGCTCTTAAAATTGAGCGGAGGCTCAAAATCAATAACCTTCTTCCTAAAGTGGATCTGGAATATAATTTCCTGACTCCCGAGCCTGAACTGGTCGACAACTTTGACACTTCTAACTATAAAGCCGGAGTGAAATTCAGTTTTCCTCTTTTTCTACGGAAGGAACGGGGTGAGCTAAAGCTGGCAAAGTATAAACTTGAAGATGCTTCTCTGGAGCTTGAACTAAACAGGCGAAAAATAGATAACAAGGTAGAGGCACTGCTGCAGGAGCTGGAATCATATGTCGACCAGATCAACATCAGTGAAGAAATGGTTGAAAATTATCAACGACTTCTACAGGCTGAAGAAAGAAAATTCAGCTTTGGAGAAAGTTCTCTTTTCCTTATCAATACCCGGGAAAACAAATTGATAGAAGCTCAGTTAAAGCAAAATCAAATCCTTGTTAAGTATCTCTTAGCCAAAGCTGAACTCTTCAGGAGCTTAGGTATTATTCCGGAAAGCCTGGAATAAAAATTCTATTTGAATTTGCCATTTTTGGAACTCAGTATTTTTCTGTCTGTTAAATCCAGGATCATAGGAGTAATGCTGGTTTTGCCATTTTTGATAGCCCATCGGTCGGTATTCTCTTCTACTTCTTCAATGGGGAATACTGTGAACCAGTAATGCTCACGCCCCATAGGATCTTCCTGCTGGATTACCTTTCCATCGTAGTGGCGAACAGACTGGCAGGTCCAGACGATTTCGCCCAGAGGTTTCCTGGGAAAGTTGATATTAAGAAGTTCCATAGTTGATTCGTGCATCACCTCTTTTAATGAATCTTCTACATAAGGTTCAAGTGCTTCAAAATCAGGTTCGTTTTCACCAACTGAAACACTGAGAGCGACTCCGCGAATACCGAACAACACCGCTTGTCGCGCAGCAGATAAGGTTCCTGAATGCCAGGCTGAGTTCCCCAGATTCGATCCAATATTTATTCCGGAAAGGACCATGTCAATATCGTCAAACAAATGTGTTCCAAGGGCCACACAGTCGGCCGGAGTTCCACTCACACGAAAAGCATCCATTCCCTCAAAATGTATTGGGGATTTTTTATATGTAATTGGCTTAGCCGAGGTTATAGCCTGCCCCATAGAAGATTGCTCTACGTCAGGCGCCATGACTATAACATCACCATATTTTGATGCGCATTTGGCCAGGCAGGAGAGGCCGGGGCTATATATTCCGTCGTCGTTGGTTACAAGGATTTTCATAGTCAAGTTGTTTTTAATCAGGTTCATAGCTTAAATTACAAAACTTTGTATTAAGATAAAACGGCTTAATTATAAGTCTGTGTTAACATAGACATCATACTCTTTTCTGTGTCTTATATTTGAAGAAAGCAGTGAGATGAAAAAGGCCGTACTCATCCATAATCCTACAGCAGGTTCGGGAGAACACGAGAAAGAAGAGTTGATGAAAATGATCGCCTCTGCAGATCATGATGTAGAATATTTTTCTACAGATCAACCGGGATGGCAGGAATTTACTTCAAAAGATCCTGAGGTCATTTTCGTAGCAGGAGGAGATGGTACTGTTCAAAAAATGGCACAGACCTTACTGATCTCCAAAAATTTTAAGGTCTCAAAAATTCCTGTTCAGATCCTCCCTTTTGGAACCGCCAATAACATCGCTCATACGCTGGAGATTCCTCTAGAGATACACAGTGAAAAATTAAAAAAGAAAAAGCAGGTAAAGGGTTTCGATATAGGTGCGATTTCAGGAATTGACACCTTTGATTTTTTTATAGAGGGAATGGGATTCGGGATATTTCCCAAGCTTATCAGGGAAATGGAAAAAAACGAAGTGGAAATTGAAGATCCCGATAAGGAGCTAAAGGTCATCCTTATGAATTTAATTTCCATAGTAAAAGATTTCGAGGCAAAAGAAGCAGAGATCATTATAGATGACGAGAAGATAGAGGCTAAATTTCTTCTGGTTGAATTGCTGAATATCAAGTTTATTGGGCCTCAGTTTTACCTGGCCCCGGAAGCAGATCCTGGAGATGGAAAATTTGATCTTGTGGTCATTCCCGAAGAAAACAGGGCTTTATTGGTGCAGTACCTGCAGGAAGTGCTTAAAGGAAGAAAAAACGAGACCTCCTTAAGGTCTCTCTCTACAACCTATCGCGGGAAAAAAGCAATTTTGCAATGGAAAGGTAAGGAAGTGCATATCGATGATGACCTGGTAGAGCATTACAATAATGAAAAAATAGTAGTGGAGGTGGACCCTGGCAGACTTAGATTTCTTGTTGAGGATTAAAGGTCCTCCCTACAGAGCTGCAGTTGAAGCTATTTTTGTCAGGATATCCTGAGTGATGGGTTTACTAATAAAGCCTTTTACTTCTTTATAAGACCTCGCTTTTTCCTGGTCTTTGCTATAAATAGAGGAAGTGACGATATAGATATCGCAACCGTGATAAACATTGGGGCAATTCATTTTCAGGTTATCCAAAAATTCCCACCCATCAAGACTTGGCATATTGACGTCCAGCAGGATAATGTCGGGATTTATTCCTTCCTGCCTAAAAGAGTCCAGAGCAATTTGAGGATCATTGAACAAATGATCGGCTTCAAAAAGGCCACTTATGCTTATCATTTTCCTAACGATGATCCTGTAAATTTCATCGTCGTCGACTACAGCGATCGTTTTTTTCACTTGAAATTGATTTTAAATGTAGTGCCACATCCGGGAGTGCTATCCACTTCGATCTCGCCACCCATGGCTTCTACCTGATGTTTAGTTATAAAAAGTCCAATGCCCCTGGAATCTCTTCGGTTGGTAAAGGTCTTGTACAGGCCAAACAACTTTTCCATATTTTTATTGAGATCGATTCCAATTCCATTATCCGAAATGTGAAGGGTCCACTTTCCGTCTCTGTCAACTGCCTTGATCTCAATAACAGGTTGCCTGTTTTCATCGCTGAACCTCAACGAATTTGAAATAAAATTGAGCAACACGCTCTCTAAATAAGCTGAATTAAAATAAACCTTCGCATCTTCCGGAATATCCACAATCATTGCTGCCTTCTTTTCACGAATTTGAATAGAAAGATTTTCAATAGTCTTATTCACAAACTCCTGAAGGTTCAGATTTTCCTTTTTTAGATTCGGGCTGTTCTGAATAGAAACTACTTCATTGAGATGATGTAAGGTTTGGTTAAGATTTGCGGTGACCTTAGAAAGAAGTTCAACATAATGCTCCTTTTCTTCCGGGAGTTCGCTCATGCCGTACAAGTCAAGTATAGATTGAATGTTAGTGGAATGCGACCTCAGGTCATGTGAGATGATGTAGGAAAAATTGACCAGTCTCTTGTTTTGATCTAGCAGCACCTTATAAGATTTCGTCAATTGTAATTCTGCTTCCTTGCTTTTTGTGATATCTTCAATAATTGCAATGTGATTGGAAGGCTCCTGCCCCGGGTTCCACAAAGGAGAAACAGTAAGTTTTATCCAGCCTACCGTTCCATTCTTTTTAATTGCTCTTTTTTCCAGGCTGTACTCCTTAATCTCTCCTTGCAGTAGTTTTTGCATGAGTTTCTGGTTTTCCTCAATATCTTCGGGGTGCGAAAGCTGCTTGAAATTCATTCCGGTAATTTCTGTTTCTGAATAGCCCGAAAAATTTCTAAAGCGTTTGTTCGTTTCTATGAAAGTTCCGGTTCTGGTATCCATTCTGGCCATCCCTACTGCCGCCTGATTGAATATTTTTTTAAACCGAAAATTACTGTTAAAGATCTCGATGTTCTGAGCATCAACCATAGCCTGAAGTCTCTGGGGGCGTTGCATTACCTTAATGGTGAGATGTTTCAACCAGAAGGCTAAAAATAATAGTAGTATGCCTAAAGGCAAGAGACTAAGAAAAGGAAGATATCGGTTTTTAGGAGCTATATGTATCTTCCAGTTCCCATCGGTGAAAAGGACCTCATCCGAATAAGCATCAGATGAAACGTCTTCATCAAGGAAATAAGCGATATCTCCAGTATCGGGATCAACCTTGGAAAACTGGAATTTATATTCTTCGGAATTCAGCTTATTAAATCCTGCGTACTCCAACAAATTTTTGAACTTTATGATCACTGCAGAGAAACCCCAAAATTCATTTTCAATAAAAACAGGTAATCTTCCTACCACAGCTAATCCTCCTTGTTTAAGCTCAAAAGGTCCCGCAAAATACATTTTCTTCTCTCTAATGGCTCGAAAGGCTTCCTTGTTGCGCGTTTCGTCCTTAAGAATATTATAGTTGAGAGCGGCTTTATTCTCCTCCAGAGGATATACATGAGTGATCACGCCGTTGGGAACCAATTGAATAGCATCAAGATATGGATTCGCCTGCAGGAGTTGTTTAGCCTTTGCTTCGAAATCATGGATCTCTCCATTGTCACCTATCAGTAAAGCCTGACTTAAGGCAGCCGAATAGCTGCTTTTTAAGACCTGGGAAATATTATTATCTATCACTTGTATGATACCGCGCATTTCGCGTCCCCGTTCCTCATGCAAAATTAGATATCGTTGCCAGTAGATGAATGCTCCCAGAAGCAAAACGGTGAGAAAAACTAGAAATCCGGCCAGTACCGGTTTGTCGGATTTTAGGGGAAATCCTGGTTTTATAAAGCTCATGCTGGTTTTAGCTAATAAACAGCAAGTCTAACACTATTAATTCTATTAGGAAAATATTAACAGCTAAAACTTCGGGTTAGGAAGGCTTATGAAATTGAAGAGAGATGTAATTCAGGATGTGTTAAAAAACTTACACAGCGCCTTGACAGTCAGCTGTTTTAAGCTCTGAAGAAGCAGTACGACAAATATTTTTACATCTTAACGTTTTATGATTTTTTCGGCTCTAATTTTAAGGATATTTATGAGATAAAAAACTTTTCTTATGAAAAATATTGTTGTTTATTTTAATGCTATTGAATTGAAAAGATCATTCTTGATCTTTTTGCTTTTCTCTTGCTCAGTTATACTATTTACAGGATGCCAGGATAAGAATTATGCTAAAGTTCCCGAAGAACCTGTTATTGCAGAAGTTACCCAGGATCAAAAAATAAAGAGAGGCAAATATCTTGTTACAACCATTGGTTGTGCAGATTGTCATTCTCCCAAGAAAATGGGTGCAAAGGGGCCGGAAGAAATTGAAGGTTTACAACTCTCCGGATTTCAACAGGGACAAGAGCTTCCAAAAATTGATATGTCAAAACTTCCGCCCGGTTATATGGTCGTGAATGAAGATATCACCGCAGCTGTTGGTCCCTGGGGTACTTCTTTTGCTGCCAATATAACATCCGACGAGACGGGAATTGGCAATTGGAGTTTTGATCAATTTAAAATTGCGATGCGCAAAGGGAAATTTAAAGGCCTTGAAAATTCGAGAGATCTTTTACCTCCTATGCCCTGGTTCAACTTTGCGCACATGACAGATGAGGACCTCGAAGCTATGTTTGTTTACCTGCAAAGTACGAAACCGGTGGATAATGTTGTTCCGGCGCCAATTCCGCCCGGGGGACTGGCAGGAAAATAAATCTGAGAAATAGATCAAAAAAAACTTCTGAAACTGCAGGATCCTAACCCCTTTTACCGGAAAAATAGACGAACTGTCTCAAAGCAGAAAATGCTTATGAGCTTAATGAGATAATCAAATTTTGTTTCCCCCTTCCACGGCTGGCAGGGATAAAAATTTTTGCAACTCTCATAATATCAATAGAAGCTATCTTAATTTTAACAATTTTGTAACACAAATTTCTTAGATTTGCCTTGTATAGAGCCCCAATTCTATACCCCCTACTTAACCTAAAATGGCAAAAACGGCCCTGATAATTCAGCAGGATCTTATCTTACTGCAGGTCCTGGAACGAATGATCTTGACGCATCATTACAGATGCAAGGCAATTCGTGCCCTGGACGAGCTGGATATCGAGGACCAGAATAAGAATTTTGACCTTATCATTTCTGATATTCTTTTCGACGGAATAGCACCTTTGGATTATGTTCATCAACTAAAGGAGATCATTCCTCATAAGTCCCTGCTTATCATTACCAGTATGGGGCAACGTAAAGTGCGGCAGGAAATTCTGGACATCGGGAATATTTCCGGATTTTTTGGCATTCCTCTCAATTTTGATAAAGTAGAACAAATGCTGTCTTAATATGGAGGAAAAATTACTTCTACTTATTCAGTTCTTGATCTGCATTCTTATAATGATCTGGTTTATCATTGGCTTCAGCCTTGCTTATAGAAAGATCCGGAAAAGTCAGTTAGAAAAAATCGAAAGGACCTTTGCGCGGGAGATAGCAAAATTTCTCTACCCTCCTAATGGCGGGGAATATCATTATTTGAACGTGCAACGTGCACTGCAGGCAGTTGGGGCAAAGCCCTCAAAAAAGGGTAACATTCAGTATCTCATTGATTTAATGATCAGGGCTCAAAGATCAATGTTAGGAACAAATTACAATAAATTACGCCTTCTCTTTAGGCAAATACCTCCCTATGGTGCCTCTTTATCAAAACTAAATAGCAGGAAATGGTACATAAAAGCGAGAGGGATAAGGGAGATCTATGAAATGGAACAGGTCCAGCACATCAAGGAAATCACCCGGGAACGAAACAATCCTAATATCTTTGTGAGACGGGAAGCGCAGATCGCCATGGTGGTCTTTCTGGGTTGGGAGAGCCTCCGGTTTCTTCCCTATCTCAAAAGAGATATGACTTTATGGCAACAGATCAAGATCGTGGAAAAACTTTTTGCTCATTATCCCGATGCACAGATCAAGTACCTGAAAAAAACCTACGGGACCCAAAGACCATATGCCCAGGAGTTACTCATGCGGATCATAAGGAAGTTCAATCTTTTTACAGAAGTAGATTATATTATAGACTTTCTTGACCACGAAAGTTTTGATCGCCGGGAAACCGCGATCTACTGCCTTAGCTCATTCCAACTTACGCAGGAACAACTTAAGGAAGTAAAGAACAAGCTTTTTAAAATCACAAATACAGAACAGCAGGTACAGCTCTTAAAATATGTAGCGCGTATATCTCCTCAACCCGACCTGGAGTTTTATAACAAGGTCCTGCAAACAGGAAATGATATTCTGGAGCTAAGTGCTGCCGAAGTGCTTTGGAGGAATGGTCATGAAGAACTGGTGCGTGAATTCTACTACAGCCAGTACACTCTAAAAGAGGTGATATGACCGAGTTTTTACAAGGCATCTATGTAAAGATCAGCTGGATATTCTTTGTCTATGGAGCCCTCCTTCTAACCATTTACTTTCTTGGGGTTATTCTTTCGGCAAGAGCTGTAAAGCAAAACAAGCGCAGAGCGAGATTCCTGGAGGTGAAAGATATCGTGAGTGCTACAGATATCCCTTCGGTAACCCTGGTTGCACCTGCTTTCAATGAAGGCCTTACCATAGTCGAAAATGTCAAATCCCTGCTTTCTATCCAATATCCTTTTTATGAGCTTATTGTTGTCAATGACGGCAGCAAAGACAATTCCATGCAGTTGCTCATTGAGGAATACAAGCTGAAGCCAATAGATTCGACTTTTATGGTCCAGCCTATTCCCACCGCAATGGTGAGAGCTGTTTATAAAAGTACAGAAGTACAATACAAGCATCTTACTATCATAGATAAGAACAACGGTGGCCGTAGTGATGCAATAAACTGCGGAATTAATTTCGCTACGACAGAATTGGTGCTTTGTACAGACGCCGATTGTATAGTAGAACAGGACGCAATACTTAAGATGGTGCGACCTTATCTTGAGGAAGGTGATAAAGAGATCATTGCATGTGGTGGGGCCATTGGTGTGGCCAACGATTCCGAAATCAGGGAAGGGATCTTAAAGAAATTACGGGTGCCAAAAGATCTTTTGACCACTACGCAGGTGGTAGAATATATAAGGGCTTTCCTCATTGGCCGCATGGGTTGGGGGGAAGTCAATGGGTTGATGCTTGTTTCCGGCGCATTTGGAATGTATCCGCGTACCCGACTTTTGGAGGTAGGAGGTTTTAATACGAAAACAGTAGGTGAGGACCTCGAGCTTTGTATAAGACTACGAGTGCACATGGAAAAGCTGAAGAAAAAATATAAGGTGGTCTATATTCCGGAAACCCTGTGCTGGACCGAAGTGCCTCACTCCTATAATATTTTTGTCAAACAAAGAGACCGTTGGGCCAGGGGACTTTGGGAGACGCTGAAGCTTCATAAATATCTCTTTATGAACCCCAAGTTTGGAAAAATGGGAATGATCTTTTTTCCTTACTGGTGCTTCTTTGAATTTGGAGCGCCAATAATAGAATTCCTGGGAATAATATTTATGATGGTCTTCGGGTATTATGGTTTGATAGATTGGCCTTCGGCGATCCTACTATTTACTGCTGTCTATTTGCTTGGATGCATCTTTTCATCGGTTGCAGTTTTCTTTTACATCATGAACTTCCGGCATTATTCCTCTGCAAAAGAGATTTCAGAATTATTGCTTGCTGCTTACCTTGAGCCTTTCCTTTTTCACCCGATTCTTGTGTTTGGACAGTTAAAAGGTCTCTATAAAAAACTCTTCGGAATAAAATCGGGTTGGGGGAATATGACCAGGAAAGGTTTTAGTGCGGAAACCTCAGCTTCTTAGAACTTATAGCGGTAACTCAGTCCGGTAGTGAATTGGGTGCCGGTCTCATTGTTTGGCAGGTCTTCAGACAATGCACCGCCGCTAAGGGAGACCACGTGATGAAGCCCAAAAGTTTTAGAAATCCCAACATTAAAATATAAAGCTTCCAGAGTGGGATTCTCCTGCGCCCTTGTGTAGAGGGTAGGTTCATCTGGGGAGATCCCGCTACCTATCCTTCCAAAAATGTAATTTTCGGGAGTGCTTAAATAGTAACGCACATTGAACTGGTAATTCTGAACCAGCTGTTCATGACGCTGCGGACCTACAAATGCCCGGGCGTTGAGGTAGAAGCTTCCTGTATAGGCTGTTAGTCCTGCAATTCCAGTGAAATAGCTGTTGTCATTATAAAAAAGACTTCTAAACCCGGCTTCAGCCTCAAAGGAAGAGGCGAAGTTGAAAAAAACTGAAGCACTGGCCCTGTAATCGGGGAAGATCTTTCCTTCTGAAATTCCGATATTGGCAAAAGCGTACACCTTTTCAGAAAAAATGGGATAAGCTTCAACTTCATAAAGGCTGCCGTTATTATATGAGCGGTCGGAATAGGTTGCACGACCAATAAGAGCAAACCTGCTGAAGTTATGTTGATATTCAGCACTTAAGCCATACCAGGAGTCGTTGCGCGAGTAGTTGTCGCTAAAGGAAATATACTGCCCTGTAACCTGCACTGCATTACTAACTGTGAGGTTGATGAGCTGCTGAAGTGTATAGCGCTGTCCGTCATTAAGCTGTCCTGTGCTATAGGTCTTTGATGCCAGCTCACGGGCTTTATTTTTTTCACCGCTTTCCAGGAGCAACCTGGCCTTTCTTATGTTCAGATCTGGATCGGGGCCATAAATTTTTAATAAACTTTCGACATACCCCATGCCTTCACTTCCTTTCAGCTGATATAGGCGCTGCATCGCAATGGTTTGGACACCTTCATAAGCTGGTGCTGTAGATAGTAGCAGATCAATGTCTTGCCCGGCTTCTTCAAATCTTTGCAGGGCAAAAAGTGTTCGCGCCTGTAAGATCCTAATGTCGTGATAACCGGGAGCGACCTCAAGTCCCTTTGTGGTAAGATTTAATGTCTCCTCATATTTTCCTTCACGATATTCCTGCAGCGCCTGCAGGTACAATTTATCTGTGTCTATCTCCTGGCTATAGCTTAGGAAACTGCTGAAAACAAGGGCAAAAAAAAGGAGCTGATTTCTTGTCATTTTTGAGGGGCAATTGTTGCGCCAAATGTATAAAAAAATTAATCCTCTGTATTAAATAGTCTTTGCTGAACCTGAGCAAAATCATAAACAACATGGACAATTTTATCTTTTTTTGCACTGTAAAATCTTTAATCTCTATGAAACGTTCTCTACTGCTTGCTTTAGCGTTTATTGTATCCCTTTCTTCTACAGCCCAAAAATTTGAAGCCGACCTGCAAATAAGACCCCGCTATGAATTTAGAAACGGTTTTAAAACCCTATTGACAGAAAATCAGGAATCTGCTTCCTTTATATCACAACGTTCCAGGCTTTCTATGGGATACGGTGATAATGATCTGCAACTACGATTCTCTCTTCAAAGTGTTGGAGTTTGGGGGAATTCTCCCACCACAAGGCTTGAAGATAATAATGCGGTTTCGGTCTTTGAAGCTTTTGCGCAATACCAGGTGAGTCCGGAACTTATGCTTCGGGTTGGAAGGCAGGTTTTATCCTATGATAATCAAAGGATCCTTGGAGGACTCGATTGGGCACAACAGGGCCAAAGTCATGATGCTGCCCTTTTTACCTGGTTGCCGGCACTTGATCACAGGCTCGATTTAGGTGCAGCCTACAATGCATCGGCTGAAACGTTGACCAGAGTACCTTATAATATCAATTCATACAAAAACATGCAGTTTGCCTGGTATCATTTTGATGTAAATAATGTTGGCTTTAGCTTCCTCCTTTTAAATACTGGCTATGAACATTTTTCTGAATGGTGCCTCACCTGAAATAGATTATTTGCAGACATATGGTGCTTTTCACAACTTTAATTCTGGTGATCTTTTTGGAAATGTGGCTGCCTACGGTCAAACGGGAGAGCGAAATGACAGAAAAGTGGCGGCCTGGTACTCCGGCTTGAATCTCAATTATAAATTGAGCACTACCTGGACATTGGGCATAGGAGGAGAGTATTTTTCAGGTACTGACAGGGATGAGGACTCAGAAAGAATTTTTTCATTTACGCCACTCTTCGGAACAAATCATGCTTACAATGGATTAATGGATTACTTCTACGTGGGGAACCATCAAAATGATGTCGGACTCCTCGATATCTACGGAAAGTTTTCCTGGAAATCTCCAAAAACAGAGTTTTCTATAGCTCCTCATTTCTTTTCGTCGGCAGCTGAAGTGGGGGAAGGACGTGACCAATTTTTAGGCACAGAAATAGACCTGGTAGGACTTTATAAAGTTCGGAAAGATTTCACGGTAGGCTTTGGGTACTCTCAGATGTTTGGTACAGAATCTTTAGAAGCCCTGAAGGGAGGGGACAAGGATGCTACCCAGAACTGGGCGTGGGTAATGCTTAACTTTAATCCGAAACTACTTCAGTTTTTTCCTGAAAAGCTTCAGTAGGTATTTGACAGGCTTAAACAAAAAAGCAGGAGGGAATCCTGCTTTTTTGTTTTGCTGAACATCCTTTCAAGAAGCTTATATTTGTGTCCTTAATTAAAATTTTTCAGAAATGAAGATGAAGAATCTATTGATAATTGTTTGCCTGTGGTTCACTTTTACATCATTGGCCCTGGCTCAAAAAGTAGCATCTCCCAATGGGGAAGTGCAAATGCATTTTGAACTGCTGGAGGATGGAACTCCGGCTTATAGTCTATCCTATAAAGGAAGACCTGTGGTCAAAACCAGTAAACTGGGGCTTAGACTAAAGAATGATGAGCACTCGCTGCTTCACAATTTTGAAGTAATTGAGCGCGAAGAGTCAGGTTTTGATGAAACCTGGGAACCGGTTTGGGGAGAAGAAAGCAAGATTCAGAATCAGTACAATGAGCTCGCTGTTGTACTTAACCAAAAGCCAACAAGTCGTGAAATGATCATACGATTCAGGGTTTTCAATGACGGGCTCGGTTTTAGGTATGAATTTCCGCAGCAACAAAATCTTGGACATTTCATTGTTGAAGATGAAAGAACTGAGTTTGCCATGACAGGTGACCATACGGCTTTTTGGATCCCGGGAGATTACGACACCCAGGAATACGATTATATTGAGTCAAGACTTTCAGAAATTAGAGGATTGATGGAAACCTCAATAACAGATAATCTCTCTCAAACCTCATTTTCGGATACCGGCGTGCAAACATCCCTTCTGCTAAAAACAGATGACGGCCTGTACATCAACCTGCACGAGGCTGCACTACTTGATTATTCAGCCATGCACCTGGAGCTGGACGATGAGAACATGGTCTTCACATCATGGCTCACTCCCGATGTTACCGGAAATAAGGCATATATGATCGCCCCCGGAAAAACTCCCTGGAGAACGATTATTGTTAGTGATGATGCGCGTGACATTCTTGCTTCCCGAATGACCTACAACCTGAATGATCCCGTGGCTATTGATAACACTTCCTGGATAAAGCCCATGAAATATGTGGGAGTATGGTGGGAGATGATCACCGGCAAAAGCTCCTGGCATTACACGAACGATTTTCCTGCGGTAAAACTTGGCGAAACAGATTATGAGAACGCCACTCCAAATGATACCCATGGCGCAACTACAGAAAACGTGAAACGCTACATAGACTTTGCTGCAGAGCATGGTTTTGACGGCGTTCTAGTGGAAGGCTGGAACATTGGATGGGAGGATTGGTTTGGGAATTCTAAAGACTATGTTTTTGATTTTATGACTCCTTATCCCGATTTTGATCTGGAAGAGATAAGAGACTACGCCAAAAGCAAAGGTGTGGAAATGGTAATGCATCATGAAACTTCTTCTTCAGTTAGGAATTATGAGCGTCACCTGGATTCTGCGTATCAGTTCATGAAGGATCACGGTTACAATGCTGTAAAGAGTGGATATGTGGGTGATATTTTGCCAAGAGGAGAGAACCACTACAGTCAGTGGCTGGTGGATCACTACCAGTACGCCATTGAAAAGGCGGCAGACTATGAGATCATGGTAAACGCGCATGAAGCAGTAAGACCTACAGGGATTGCCCGTACCTGGCCAAACCTTATTGCTAACGAATCGGCAAGGGGGACAGAATATCAGGCTTTTGGAGGTTCCAAGCCAAACCACGTGACTGTCCTGCCTTTTACCAGGCTAATTGGAGGACCTATGGATTATACGCCGGGTATCTTTGAAATGGACATTAGTAAAGCAAATCCAGATAACGATTCGTGGGTGAACAGTACTCTTGCTAACCAGCTGGCATTGTATGTCACCATGTACTCTCCATTACAAATGGCCGCCGATTTTCCTGAGAACTACGAGCGTTTTATGGATGCTTTCCAGTTCATTAAGGATGTTGGAATGGATTGGGAAAAAAGTGTCTACCTCGAAGCCGAACCGGGAGATTATATCACTATTGCACGTAAAGAAAAAGGCACTAATGATTGGTTTGTAGGTAATGTAAACGGGGAGACACCAAGAACATCAAAGATCTCTTTTGATTTTCTGGATGAGGATAAAACCTATATTGCAACGATCTATTCAGATGCTAAAGATGCGCATTACAGGGATAATCCCCAGGCGTATAAGATCAGGAAAGTGGTGGTGAATAGTGACTCCAAACTTTCCCAATGGTCGGCACCGGGTGGTGGTTATGCGATCAGCATTATGGAGGCAAATAAATCTGAAACCAGAGGTTTGAAGAAGCTATAACTCAGGTTCCAAAAATGACAAAAAAAGCAGGCAATTTTTTGCCTGCTTTTTTTGTGCCCAATGCGTTGTCAGTTCCAGTGAATCTGGACCTGCGACAGCAGGGACAGATTTGTATCGAGAACCGGGTGAATTGAAACTGCGGTAGCAGGATTGATTAGTAGCGAGAATGACGGCACAGGTTCACTCCTCTGTTCTCGATACAATTTATTTTTCCGCTCCCGCTTCAAAAGAATTACTCCTTTAGACTTGTAATTGTAAATTTATAACAAGTTTAATTATGAAAAGAGAGCTGGACTTAGGGCAAGGAGCATTAACAACATCCCGAATCGGGCGAACAGCAGGCATCGTTGTTTTGAAGCTCAGACATTTTTAGCTTTGGCTTAGCCATTTGAGCCCCCGGTTTCTCTGCATAGACAGTGATGCTGAAGATACCGGTTTCGCCTTTATTGAAATCAGAGATTTCTTTAGGTGAAAGATATTTCTCCAGGATATCGTCGGGAATAGTAATAGATTTCTCCTTTTGAAGTTGTAGACCCGTAAAACCTGCATCTTTAATGTACTGCAGATAATCCTTTTTTTGAATGGCACCGGCCACACAACCTGCATACATTTCAGCATCTTCGCGTAAGGCCTCGGGTAATTCGCCCACCAGTACAATATCGGAAATACTGAAATGACCACCGGGTTTTAGAACTCTGTAGGTCTCTTTAAAGACCTTCTGCTTATCGCGAACCAGGTTCAGCACACAATTGCTTACGATCACATTGGCACTATTGTCGCTCACCGGCATATCGTCAATATCTCCTTCCCGAAATTCAACATTATTCAGACCCAACTTTTCAGCATTTTCACGTGCTTTTTTTATCATTTCAGGAGTAAAATCAATTCCAATGACCTTCCCCTCTGCACCAGTTTCATGACGGGCTACAAAGCAGTCATTACCTGCACCCGATCCAAGGTCAATAACAGTGTCGCCCGGTTGTATTCCTGCAAATGCAGTGGGAAGGCCACATCCCAGACCCAAATCGGCATCCTCTACATAGCCACTTGTTCCGGTATAATCGTCCATCATGATATTATATATTTTGTTGGAAGGTGTAGTCGCTCCGCAGCAGGATGCAGCATTCTCTGCTTTTCCCTGCCCCGCTATTTTAGAATAGCGCTCTTTAACCGAATCTTTTAATTGCTGTTGGTGTTTCATGGCACTAAGTTTTTATATTCAACAAGTATTAATGATTGTTCATTGCAATATTACGATAAAAGAAATTAGCATCAAATTTTTAAATTTTAAAATACTGCTAGACATTCCTGATACTTTTTTGGGTTTCAGATGGTTCCGTAAAGCATAATTTTCCGAAGAGAAAATTGTGAATATCTCTGCGGCTATTTTTTCCTGAAGGCCTTTAGGAAATCCTATTTTTGGCTCCCTAAAAAATTTAATTATGAGCGTTACTTGGTATGAATGTAAGGTGAAATACAGAAAAACACACGAGACCGGAGAGCAGAAAGTAACTACAGATACGTATCTTCTTGATGCGGTTTCTTATACTGAAGCTGAGGCAAGGATAAGCGAAGAAATGACTGCCTATACGAGCGAAGAGTTTAGGATCATGAATATTAAAGTGGCGAATTTTTCTGAAGTTCACCCTTTTGAGAATTCCGATCGATGGTTTAAATCCAAAATATCACTTATAGCTCTAGACGAGGAAAGCGGAAAGGAAAAAAAGACCAACATGTACATGCTGGTACAGGCGAATGATGTCAAGGAGGCTTTCGAGAACACCACGACAGCCATGGCAAATACCATGGGAGATTACACCATTCCATCAATTACCGAATCTCCAATCTTAGATGTATTCCCATACTTTAGCGGGGAAGAAGAAGAGCCGGTTGAAAAAGTACCATCTACAGAAGAGGAAGCTGAAACTGTGGCTTAATAATTACAGTCTTTTTTAAATGAGGGAAAAGCACCTCCGTATGAAGAAGGTGCTTTTCTCTTTTAACGTAGCCCCAAGAGAGGCCTTGAAAATGTCATTTTTGAGGAGTTGCTATGTCTGTATCTTCAAATGTTTCCATGAAGTTCTACCTGTATACAAAATCACTGAGGCTAACTACAATATCGCCGGTTTTTGCATCTTCATAAATATTATAGACAGTAGGATAGTATGTAGATTCCTGAAAGTATTCCGGTTGGGAAAAGCTGGCACTAAAATTAGGACCGGATAACAGATAATCTACCGTTACCATAGGTTCAATGAACGTAAATTCGCCATTATAGGTGCCCAGCACCATGATCTCTGAAAACGGCAGGTAATCTGCTAAATTCAAAGGCAACCAATGTTTGCCCATTTGGGGATATACAGAACCCTGTCCCGGTGGAGTGAAATAATTTGATGGCATGTATCCTTCAGGCGGGTAAAGGTTGAACAAAGCATCTGTTTCTACAGAGTATTCGGGAATGGCTAATCGCTCCTCGTTTGTGATCATGTAAAAATGAAGATCAAAGTGCGGGACAAGGAACACCGGTAAGTGGCCGTGATGGGACCAGTTGACTCCAAGGTGCTCAAAAGGAGTAACTTCTTTGGCTTTTTTGTGGAGGGGTAAAACAGTTGTAGAGTTATCTGTTGGCAGTATATCCAAATCGTCAAATACTTCATGAGTGAATACCAGCGCAAGTTCTACAGGTTTGCCTTCAGCATCAATGCTTATCCAGGATCTCGCTTTACCTGAGCCATATTGCACCTGCGGACCTTTAAAAACATTTAACTTTTCACTTTGACTATGGGAAATTAAACTAGCCTCACCAGTATTTACTCCAGAAAGAACTTCGGGCTCTTCCTGGGAACAGGATGAAATCACTGACCCTACAAAAAGTAGAATGGTACAATGATAGAATAGTGACTTTTTCATAACAGTATTTTTTATTGGTTTAATTAAAATTAAACTAAATACCTGCTCACAATTTTATGAGCAGATGTAAGGATAGCTTCTGAAGACCAAAAACCCTTTTTTGCAATGTTTTTGCTAAAAGCAAGGGTTTTTACTTTTGACAGGACGAAATTGGACTTTAGTCATCTTATGATGATCATCTATCCTGTATATCACATTTGTATGATTTTTAGGATCTTACGGTTTTTTGTTAATATTTTATTTAGTTTTTTGGATCTATATTTGAGTAGGGGGAAAGTGCAATTGAGTCATTTCATGTCTAACCATCTGGTATTAAATTGCATTTAAAATCATCTGGCTATGCATTATAAGGCTTTAATTGTGGATGATGATCCCATTGCTCGAAAGGTGTTGGCCCATTACCTTCAATGTGTTCCACAAATTGAAATGGCAGGAGACTGCGGTAATGCACTACAGGCGATAGACACTGTGAATAATATAAGACCCGACCTGCTCTTCCTGGATGTGGAAATGCCGAAATTAATAGGAACAGATCTGGCTAGAATATTACAACCTTCTCCAAAGATCATTTTTACAACGGCGCATCCTAACTTTGCTGCAGAGGCCTTTGAGCTCGGAGCAGTAGATTATCTCATCAAGCCCTTCTCCTTTGAACGCTTTTTAAAATCCATTAGCAGGTTTTACAGTGTAAGCATAAATGCTTCTCTCGAGGGTAGAGGATGCTTAAATGATTATCTAAGTTTTCGAACAGATAGAAAGACTGTTAGGGTGCCTCTGGAGAGTATCACCTTTATTGAAAGCTTTAAGGATTATATCGTAATTCACCGGCTTAATGATTCTGAATTAAGGGCAAAACAAACCATCAATTCTGTGGAATTCATGCTTCCAAAGAAGATGTTTTTAAGAATCCACCGGTCCTTCATTATTTCTGTTCAAAAAGTCACAGCTTATACAAATTATCATGTAGAATTAGGAAAAACAGAGATTCCCATTGGCCGAAAATACAAAGGTACCTTCCCCGGCTGGGAGGGGTAGACATTCGGGAGTCGTTAGATAATTTTATTTAGAAATTACTTTTTATCAACATATTCTGTAGCTACTCAAGCCATTCCTTAAAATCTTTTACCCGTTCCCGGCTCACGATGATCTGTTGGTCGTTGTAATGCTGAAGGCGCACCTCCAACCGTTGATTTGAATAGGTGATGATGTCGCTTATATCCTTCATCCTGATGATGAATTTTCGGCTTACCCTGAAGAACTTTTCAGGATCCAACTCCTGCTCCAGCTTATCCAGGCTGCTTTCCAGCAGGTAACTGCGATTTTCTGTGGTTTGGAGGTAGGTGCCTTTATTTTCTGAATAAAAACAACTTATCTCTTCAGAATTAATGAGCTTC
Organism: Salinimicrobium sp. CAU 1759; assembly: GCF_054482715.1. Lineage (NCBI taxonomy): Bacteria > Pseudomonadati > Bacteroidota > Flavobacteriia > Flavobacteriales > Flavobacteriaceae > Salinimicrobium > Salinimicrobium sp. CAU 1759. The sequence goes on from NZ_JBTLRK010000001.1 coordinate 1,738,437, forward strand.
AAATGCTGACCCACCTGAATGCTGAAGCGTTTCCGGTAATTTGAAGTGGGAAGGTTAAGCAGGTTTTTGAGGTTCTTAAGGTCGATTGCTGCAGGGGAGGAGTGACGGGTCTTCCTGAATTTTTCTATAGCTGCTTCCAGCTCCTCATCATCAATTGGTTTCAAAAGATAATCAATGCTATTGAGCTTGAATGCCTGCAGGGCGTATTCATCATAGGCCGTGGTAAAGATGATGCAACAGCCTATATCTACATTCTCAAAGATCTCAAAAGAAAGACCGTCACTTAGCTGAATATCCAAAAATATCAATTCGGGATGCTCGTGTTGCAGGAACCAATTGGTGGCCTCCTCGACAGAACTTAGGGTAGCGATCACCTGCACATTCAGTTTTTCCAGCATGCGTTGCAGTCGGCGAGCTGCAGGTTTTTCATCTTCTACAATTACGGTCTGTATCATCTTAGTTGCTTTATTCCCAGCGGTTGCGTTTTTCTTTTTCCATTAGCTCTTTAATCTTTCGCTCCTCCCATTCTCTTCCAAAAAGGATGTTTGGCATGAAAACCCCGGCAGCATGGGCTAATAGGCCAATCCCCCAGAAGAAAGCAGTAAAGTAGTTCGAAAGATCCTGTAGTCCTTCCAGAAATCCTTCTTCTCTTGTGTAAAAAAAGAGTAGGAAAAGATTGATAATGAGGTAAACTGAAAGGTGCCCGTAAAAACCTTTTAGAGCCTTTACTTTTTTAACTGCCCGCTTGTACTCAACACTTTGGTTAAAATTTGGTTCATTTAATTCCATGACTTACTTTTTTGTTGTTCTTTTTCCATTATCTCCTTGATCTTCTTTTCTTCCCATCGGGAACCGTATCCAAAAACTGAAACCCCGTGAAAAGTGAGCCCCAGGCCCCATCCTAACATAGGAAACCAGAACCACTGGAATTCCCAATAGGTGCGATAATTAATAAAAATCAAAAGAGGAATAATTAAACAATAGGAGATTAGATGCCCATAAAATTCTTTAAGCTCCTTTACTCTTTGTGTTGCCCGGTAATACGAGTTGTTTTCCTGAATCTGTTCAGTATTCCTAGCTGTAATCTGTTTGGTTAATATTGGCAGTTTAACTGCAAATATTTTAGGGTCTTTATCGATCAAGACTTTCCGGTGGGTTACAAGTCCATAACGTTCCACTATATTTTGAAGACCTACCCCATTCCTGTTTCCTAAAACTTCCTTCTTCTGAAAATTATTCTCTACCACGAGATAACCATGCTCTTCATAGATCTTGATGTGTAGTGGTCGCGCTTCACTTAGAACATTATGTTTTACCGTGTTTTCAAGCAGGAGTTGCAAGGAAAGCGGTACCACTTTAGCTTCTGAAAGTTTTAATTCTTCGGGCACCTCATAATAAAGGCTGTTCTCAAACCTCATTTTTAAGAGGTTCATATACGTGACCGCAAAAGACAGTTCCTCTTCCAGGCTTACCAACTCTTTGTCTTTTTGTTCCAGCACATAGCGGTAGATCTTCGAAAGGGAAGTAGTAAATTTCTGAGCCTTTTCGGGATTCTCATCTATTAACGACGTTAGCACATTAAGACTGTTGAACAAAAAATGTGGATCGATCTGGTTCTTTAGGCTTTCAAACTTAGCCGAAGCAGTTCCCGCTATGATCTTTTGTTCGGTAACCTTTTTTTCCTGCAGGGCCTTATAGAAATAGATGAGGTGAAATACGAGAGATACAACAGCTGTGAACAGGAGGGGAAAAAGGTAATATTGTGCCCGTTCATTCTCAAGGAATTCCTGCAGGTCATTTCCCTGAAAAAGGGTCTCATCTACCAGGCGGCAAAAGAAATAGGCAGCCAGGGTAAGAATGACAGATCCCGCTGCGGCCAAAAGAACCCTCTTTAAAGTAGCATTTTCCCAACCTATCTTTCTTTCAAAAAATGTAAAATACATGGCATTAACCAGGGTGAGCACAAAGCAGTAAAAGAAATAGATGCTCCAGGTTTTAAGTTCTGCTATTGCCTCAAGACTTAAACCTCCAAACAGTAAATTGAGACTCATCACCGCGACACAGATGATAACAGATATCTTTAATATTTTTAGAAAAATTCTCATTGGCCCGGTTTTGTGCTAATTTCTGTTTCTTTTTCGATTATTTAAAGACTTTGTTGTCAATACTTGCCAAAAAGGCCATTTATTCATTGCTTTTATTACTACAAGTCTGTGCGATCAACATCTCTGTCCGGTCTTTTCCCCAGCGGGGAGCAAAGTTTTCAGCAGGTTCTTCGGCTTCAAATAACAGGAGAGCTGCTTCAAGATCTGGACAGAATTTCACAGGATCTTCTCCAAAGAATCTAGCCGAACCCATGTTCCACTCGGCCCTGGAAAGCGCCACCCGCGGATTCTTTGGTGCCTGGGAAGCAGCAGTGGCATAAATGTTCGTGATGACAGGGGAGAGCTTCATTCCGTAACTGGAAGGATCAAGAGTGATATAGGAGGTGTGTAACATTGCCTGCAAGACCTTTAGTTCAACATTATCATTCCCGGCCAGCGTTTTTGCATCGTTAAGCAGTTCCTGTGCTACCTCCAGCTGTTGTTCTTTTTGTGCGCGATCACTCATTTCAAAACTTTCAACAATCTTGATCTGCGCTGCATAATAGAGTGGCAACCATTCTTCTTCTTCGGCACGACCTATTCGCTCAAAAAGATTGGCGGCCTGGGTCGATTCCCCTTGCTGCCATAGTTCAAAGGCTTGTTCCATACCGGAGTCAAACTGGGATTGAGAATGAGCGGCAATGAATGTAAAGAGGCTCATAATGATGGTGTGGATAATCGCTTTCATGTCTTTATTTGTTTAAGATTATAGTTCAAAGGTGCCTACAATCGTGCAGGTTTGGAATTTTTACTTTCTGAACTGTAGAAATTAAAGGATGAACTGTGAACCAGGCGACTATAGGTCGTCCAATTGATTCCTGCTCTTATCACTGCTTATGGTCCAGAAGAATCCTACGAAGAAGAATCTATCGGCCGCAGGTGCAATAGCCCGCCTCTCAAAAATGTCATTTTCACCGGGAGTGTTTGCGTAGTCATAATTGAAGACGTTCCTTCTTCCAAGGACATTAGAAACGGAAAAGTACAGGATCTTCTGCCGACTTAAGAGGTATGCCCAATTGAAGCTGAGGCTGTTGTAACTCCGGGTTTTTTCATTCAGGAACCCTGGGGTATTCGGGTTTTCGTATGGTCTTCCGGAGGAAAAATTCAAGGTGAAACCTATCTGACTCTGCCAGCTGTCGATCCAGTATTTTGTGACCAGGCTGGCCGAATGATCGGCTATGAATTGGGGAGTTGCAGCTTTGGGATAATTTCTAAAATTACGTTCAGAATCTATAAAGCTGTAAGAGACCCAGTACTCTATATTATTCAAACTCTCATTATCTCTGAAAAACAGATCGATCCCGCGGGCAAAGCCATCTCCCCGGTTGCTGAAAATGGAATTATATGCCGGAATCTCTGTATCGTATTTGAGCAGTTCATCGTACTGCTTGTAATAAGTTTCTGCTCTAAAAGTGTAGCCGGGTTTCGTCCACTGGTAATTTAAGATGTAATGAGTTGCAGCTTCAGGTTTGAGAGCAGCATCATATTTTAAAGCATTTACCGGTACCTGCTGAAGGAATTCTCCCCAGGCAAAAGAAAACTGCCCATGATCACCCGCTTTTAGAGCCATAGATGCACGTGGTGCAAGGTGCAGTTCTTCTTGCAGGTCCAAATACGTACCTCTTAAGCCAAGTTTCATCGCAAAACTTTTGCTGAAGATGAGATCACCTTCTGTAAAGGCCGCAAACAAGTCGGGAGAAACTTGAAGTGTTTCAGCTTTAACTACGGGATCTTGGTATACTTCGGAAAAATTTCGCAACACACTCTCGGCTCCAAAATGCAATTTGAAGCGGTTACTAAAGTGTTTGCTCATTTTTAATTTAAGGTTTGCAGCAAGTTCAGAGTTCTCTACTTCAGCAGCATCGATCTTAATATCATTATTACTTTTTGAAAAGCTGATCCCGGGATTAAAACTCCAGCCTTTTCCAATCCTTCCGCGGTAAGACATATTGGAATAGAAATTCCTGTTTCGCAGATCAAAACGAACAGGATCTGTCCGGTCGATATCGGGCTGCAGGACCTCAAAATTTGTAGCTTCGTAAGCTGTATACCATTTGAAAATACCATTTTTGAAATGCCTTCTAAAAATTAACTCCCCTCCCAGGTTTTGAAAAGGTCGAGTAAAATTTGCCTGCTCATTGTTGGGAATTAGCTCTAGATAAGGAGCCAGGTTGATGTAACTGGTGTTGAGCGAGAACGATGAATTTTCCCATTTCTGAGTATGTCCAAGTCCGGCGCCTACGGTCATCAATGAAATATTAGTCTCAGTTTGATCGGGCTCATTAATGGTATTTAGAAGCAGTACGCTCGAAAGCGCCTGCCCGTATTCTGCGGAATAGCCACCGGTAGAAAAGGTGATGCCGTCGAACAGGAAAGGAGAATAGCGCCCCCGGGAAGGGAGGTTGTTAGCCGAAGCAGTGTAAGGCTGAAATACCTGTAAGCCGTCAATATAAACTGCGGTTTCATCGGCTGTACCGCCTCTCACAAACATTCGGCCGTCTTCTCCTACGTTCTGTGTGCCGGGAAGGGTTTGAAGTGCCGCGATAAAATCTCCTGCTACTCCTGCTGTAGTTACCACGTCGAGGGGCTTTAAGACATTTAATTTTGAGTTGTCACCGGCCGAAAAGGTTCCTGCACTCAGCACCACGGCTCCCAAAGAAGTAACGTCCTCACGCAGCACCACCTGCAGGTCCTGCATTTGTGTGACCTCCATTTTCTTTCGAAAGGTTTCAAAGGAAATAAAAGAAACCACCAGGGTTTGCACCCCTGTGGCAGAACTTTGAAATAAAAAATTACCATGTTCATCTGTAGTTGCACCGTCATAAGTGCCCTCAAGATATACATTGGCACCCATGACAGGGTTCCCAGACTTGGTTTTCACCGTTCCGGTGACCTGGTGCTGCGCCTGAAAACTTGTGAGGTAAAACAGGAATAAGAATAATGCCGGGATCTTCATCTTAATAATTTTTACCAAAGATGAGGGAGAACCCACGCAAGCTGAATTTTTTTAGACCGAGTTGTTGGAAAAACAGGATGAATCGTAATTTTGTTGAATTAGAAAAATAAAGGCTTCTTCTGAAAGCTGAAATAATTTTTTGAATTACCAGACCCTTCCTAACCAGTTTATAGTCCTACAGCATTAAAATTTAATCTGCATTCGTTGCGGCAGAGGTCGGGGGATCATTTGACACGGATCACAGAGATCCCTCATCCCGCCGCATCATAAATTGTAGAGGGAAAAGGCGCAATGGATTAAGAGATCATATTGCCCGGGTCTATTTTAACCCTTTATCTTTTTCCACAACTTGCTTGCAAGCTTGATGATCAACAGCACCAGAAAACCTACAACCAGTCCGGTTAGGAATTCTACTATAATAGAAGGAATGCCTTGAAACAGGTCGTGGAAGATGTGTATGTTGTGAACAAAAATTCCACCCGAAACCAGGAGCAGGGCTAAGGTTCCAATGATAGAAAGACCTTTTACCACCTTTGGTAAGGCACTTATGAGGAATTGACCAATCTTATCGGAAATACTGTTTTTCTCTTCATTGAGATTGATCAGTTTTGCGCCGAACTCGTCCATTCTTACGATTAGGGCGACCAGTCCGTAAACGCCCACTGTAGCGACTAAAGCAATAAGTGAAACTACCAGGATCTGGATGAGCAAGGTTTCTTGTGTAACCGTGCCTAAAGCAATGATCACGATCTCAACAGATAAAATAAAGTCGGTCACAATGGCCGATTTAATTTTTTCTTTTTCCAGTCTTAATGCTTCTTCTTCGGTAACTTCTTTTAGTTCTGGTGTTTTTTGCGCATGTGCGTGGGGGAAAAAAAATTCGTAGATCTTTTCTGCTCCCTCGTAGGCTAAATAAAGTCCGCCGAGAATAAGGATGACAGTGACCGCTGCAGGAAGAAAAGCGCTTAACAGGAATGCCAGAGGGAGAATGATAAGCTTGTTTAAGAATGAGCCCTTAGTAATGGCCCAGAGCACCGGGATCTCCCGGGAAGACATGAATCCTGAAGCTTTTTCGGCGTTGACGGCAAGATCATCGCCCAGAATTCCTGCTGTTTTCTTTCCGGCGACCTTTCCCATCACCGCCACATCATCCATTAAAGCTGCAATATCATCCAGCAGAGCAAAAAATCCTGAGGCCATATGTACTTGTTAGTTAGGGCAAGCAAGATAAGAGTATTTCGTAAATTGACATTCGTAGAATTACAGTTGCCAAAAAGGGCATTTTTGGTAGACTTTTTTTCAAGAACCCCTAAGGATCTTTTCCATCTTTTTCCCTCTAGCCAATTCGTCAACGAGCTTATCAAGATATCGAACCTGCCTGGTCAAAGGATTTTCAATTTCCTCTACCCGGTATCCACAAATTACTCCGGTGATAAGAGATGAGTCAGGGTTTAGTGAAGCCAACTGAAAAAAGCTTGCAAAGGTCACCTTTTCCTGCACCAGTTGTTGAATTTGGTCTTTATCAAACCCGGTTAGCCATTCTATCACCTTATCAAGCTCTTCCCTGGTTCTGCCTTTGTTCTCAACTTTTGAAAGGTAGTGCGGATAGACAGAGGCAAAGGTCAGGTTTGCGATACGCTCATCTTGTTTAGCTGATGTAGACATTTTTTTACGTTCTAGATTGCCATGAAATTACAAAGACTTATTAGAAATAGAAATATAATGCCGGAATATCACCTTTCAAAAAGTGCATTTTCGGGTATGATTTTTCTAAAGATAATCTTGCTCTTCCATCTGTTCATCAAGCACTTCCCTTGTAAAAGTTCTCCTCTGAAGATCCTCAAGATATTCCGGAGATGTATTTCCAGAGACCGAGGAAAGTGCCTTGCCGGCGTAATAGCTGTAAGAGACAAGTCCGGCTGTACCTAGAACATAGAACATTCGGTCAAGGTAATAGAATTCCCCAAATTCCATAAAATGTGCGGGAAAGCCCATGAGGTTGGAGACTACAAATCCTGCAACTGCAATAAGGAAAGAAGCAGAGAGATCGTTAGGAAACCTGTCATAGTACAGGATACCTCCACTTATGAAGAAGATCGTAGCAATTCCATAGACGTAGAAGAGGTTTTGTACCATTTGATCTTTAACTTCTTCGGCGAGTAAATCTCCCAGAATTACTATAAACGAACAGTTTAAAAAGATCACAATTGCGGTGTAACCGATCTGGTAAGGTTTCAGTTTTTGCTTTACCAGATATTTACTTATGTGAAAAACAAGGAAGAGATAGGCCAGGGATTGTAAAGCAAAGAAAGCCTGCTGTGACAGAGCTTGATGATATTCCAGAGCAAATGCATCGGCAATGATAAGCAGAACTAATGCCCCTAATAACAAGATCTTCTTTGGGTGGAAATGTTTGAGAAAAAGTATTAAAAATGTAAGGGTGCTTATTACCCTGCCCCAGCGATGAACTTCAGGTCCATATTGCCACAACAGAAAGAAATTGAGCAATATCAGAAATCCTGAAAGGCAGACCAATAAGATATTGTACTTCTTCATCACTGGCGGTTTCTCTAACAAATAAAGTTTTTTTTGATAATATAATATTCTCTTTATCAATTTTTTTACCTCAACCTTTAAATGAGATTGAGGTATTGCCTTTGTTTTCGATACATTTTCTTTTTTTGCTGTCGCTCAAAATGAAAATGCCAGAACTGACGGTCCCTCACCATTTAAAATCCTGCCGCAGCATCGTCACCACGAGGATCGGCTCCTGCTTCGAGTTTTCCATTGGGAAGTACAAGAATAGCATCCACTTTACCCAGAATGGTGGATTCTCCAACTGTGATATTGTAATTCTTTTTTCTTAGAGCATTTAGAGTTTCATCATTAAAGGAATTGGGTTCGAATCTCACTTCATCGGGAAGCCATTGATGGTGAAAGCGGGGAGCGTTCACCGCCTGCTGCATTCCCATTTCGTATTCGGCTACATTAAGGATGGTCTGTAATACTGAAGTAATGATCGTTGACCCCCCGGGAGATCCGAGCACCATCCAAAGCTCTCCTTCTTTTTCTACAATAGTGGGAGTCATGGAACTCAGCATTCGCTTTCCTGGTTCAATGGCATTAGCTTCAGCTCCTATCAATCCAAACATATTAGGCACTCCCGGTTTGGCGCTAAAGTCATCCATTTCGTTGTTCAGGAAAAAACCTAGTTCTTCAGCATAAAGCTTTGAGCCATAAGCACCATTCAACGTGGTGGTAACAGAAACTGCATTACCCTGAGGATCTACAATAGAGTAGTGGGTGGTTTCCATGCTTTCGTAGCCCGGAATGCTGCCGTAGCTAATCAGGGAGGAAGGGGTAGCGTATTCAAAGCTGAAATTACTCATGCGAGCCTCAAGATATTCATCACTCAGGAGAGTTTCTACAGGGATCCCTACAAAATCTGGATCTCCAAGAAAATAACTTCGATCTGCATAGGCTCTTCTTTCGGCTTCGGTGATCACCTGGATAGCTTTGACCGAATTGTGCCCGTACCTGTCCAGCGTAAAAGGTTCTATCATTTTCATGATCTGTCCCAACACGATCCCACCGCTGGAAGGAGGTGACATGGAAATAATGTTCAAATTGTCATACTCAAATTCTATAGGCTCCCGCCATTGTGCCTCATAAGTGGTAAGATCTTCCAGAGTTATGATACTGCCGTTCTGTTGCAGGAAAGCGACTAATTTCCCGGCTGTTTCGCCGCTGTAGAATTCTTCGCGGCCTTTTACTGCTAACCGGCTAAGGGTTTTGGCAAGAGCCAGGTTCTTAATGGTATCTCCCGGCTGGTGCTTAAGCGCAAAAAGTACTTTATCATTATTGTACCTGATGATCTCCTCCCGGTGTCTTTGGAGAGAGGCTGCCTGTTTTGTGGTCACCACAAACCCCTGCCTGGCCAATGCAATAACAGGAGCAAGAATTTCTTCTATGGGCATACTGCCAAATTTCTCGTGGACAGCAAAAATCCCGGCTACAGTTCCTGGCACTCCTACTGATAATCCGCCAAACCAGCTTTTTTCCCGGTCTGGTTCTCCCAGGCTGTCAAGGAACATGTTGCGATGCGCTTTTACAGGAGCTTTTTCCCGGTAATCTAAAGCGCCTGTTTTTCCATCCTGTAGTCGATAGACCATAAAGCCTCCACCGCCAAGGTTCCCTGCGTATGGATATACAACTGCCAGGGCCATTTCGGTAGCAATCATGGCATCAAAAGCATTTCCACCCTGCCTAAGGATCTCAACTCCTATTTTGGAGGCTTCTTCCCGTGCAGAAACTACCATGGCCTGCTCTGCGATAAGTCCAAGTTCAGAAGAAGTAGATGGCGTTAGGGTGGGTTTGTCCGATAACTTGCAGGACTGCTGTATTACAAGCAGTAAAAAAAGGAAGGCAATTTTTCTCATTTTTGAAAGTCTTAAAGAGAGCAGAAGCTAAAGAAAAAAAGCTAAAAAAGGGAATCTACAGCTGTTTGAAATGCCGATATAAATTCCTGTGGATAAAAAATAGTTACTACCTTAGGACAACTCCTTTTCTACTTAACTTTTAAAAATCATGAAAAACCCGCATTTATGCCGAGTGTCACAGATCTTTCCTGCTGAAACAACTTTGAAAAATGCCAAGACCACATACCTATCTTCCGGCTGAAGAACTTCGGGATTACATAGCGTCTTACAGCGTTATTGAGATCCCTGCGGGAATGACTGAATCTTATTTCTCGCCACCTTTAGCACTTAGCGGTTTTATAATTAATGTGGGGGATGAAGTTGGCAAAGTAGAGTGTAAAATTGGAGATCGGGATTTTTTTACTTCAAATGCAGTAGCTACCGGACAAGTCACAACTCCCGTATATGGGCAGATGACCGGGGAGCTCAAGTCTTTTCTCGTCTTTTTTAAGCCAACAGGTATGCACCGCCTCTTTAATAATGACCTTTCCGAATTGACCAATAGTTCAATGAAGTTGACGGATTTATTAGGAGAGGAGGAAGCCGATCTACTATGGCAAAATCTCACCTCTCAAGCTGAGACTGAAAAACAGATTATGATCCTGGAAGAGTTCTTCAGTAAAAGAATTCCGCAGGAAGATGATCGGGATTCTTTTGAGAAAGTATTAAATTATATTCATGAGAAGAAGGGGAACGTAAGTATTGGCGAGATCGAACAGGCCACTCCTTATACGCGAAAGACGCTGGAGCGCCATTTTCAAAGGAAAGTGGGTTTGTCGCCAAAGGTCTATGCCCAGATCTACCAATTCAAATGCCTCATAAACTTTCTTGAGTCCCACCCGGAAATTACCTGGAGCCAACTGGCCAATCAATCGGGGTATTTTGATCATTCTCATATGTCGCGATATTTAAAAGAATACTTACAGGTTTCCCCCAACAGTATGGTAAAGCTTGATATGGAATTTATTAACTACCTTCTAAATAGATAAGTTTCAAGTAAGTGTAATACGCTGATTTACAGAATGTAATAATGTCGCATCTGTACAAGAATTAATAAGAATCCGGCAGTAAATTTAGTGTTAAGTGTGTCTCCCCTGAATTATTTTCAACCAAACTTTTGCATATGCGGGTATTTGTTCTCTTCAGTGGTCTGATTGTATTGTTGATCTTTCCTGCAGAATTAACAGGGCAGGCCCATGTTGCTTGGCAGAAGGACATTCTGGAAATTAAGGGGAAGCAGGAAAGGAGTAATCACAGTTTAATCAAAGAGATCTATGAAATTTTGCAGGAGAAGAGCACAACTTTAAAAGATTTCGAAAGCCTAACTTCAAATATAGATTGGGAGGAAATAGTCCTGACGGAAGGAATGGATGCCTGGAATCATATTAGTCTTAGCAGTTTGTTGAGAAATGAGTGGATGAGCATAGTGATCAAGGATCTTCAATTTCACACTGCCGATGAGAATTCTATCCTGGTGACGGGGTTTGTCCACGGGCGACAACCTACCGAATGTGAGTTTATCTCCTATAGCTTTGAACATTACTGGCTGCTGGAGGATGAAAGGATCACTGGCTTTAAAGAATGATGTTATGGAAATCCATAGAAAAAAGCAACCTATAGAATTTTAGCTATTAAAACTTATAAATATGAAATCAAGCTTAATGTTATTTGCATTTACCATGTTTGGGATCTCTATTGCAAGCGCACAGGAAGACCAAGTAAACAGGAACATCAAAATGTATGAAACCACCTGGGACAAAGTGATCAATAAGGGACAGATCGACCAGATAAATCCTGACCATTTTGATGAGAATATCGTGATGGTGAGTCAGCCGGAAAATATTCTTGGCATAGAGAATTTCAAAGCCTATTATCAAAATTTTCTCACCGGATTCTCAGAAATTGAATTCACTGTAATTGATGCTTTTGGTCAGGGAGATAAGCTGGTGAAACATTGGCGCTTTAAAGGGAAGCATACCGGAGATTTCTTTGGTATTCCCGCTACCGGAAGAAAGGTAGATGTGGAGGGAGTGACCCTGGTGAAAATGAAAAACGGAAAGATCGCCCGGGAACATGATTTTATGGATAGCATGATCTTCATGCAGCAACTGGGTCTTATGAGTGAACCTAATAATGTGGGGGTGATCAATTCCCTCTACGAGGCTTTTGGGGCCGGGGATATTCCCACAGTACTTGCAGGTATGGATCCACAGGTAGAATGGAATGAGGCTGAAGGAAATAAGTATGCTGACGGGAATCCATATATTGGTCCCGATGCTGTTCTAAATGGTGTCTTTTCACGAATTGGAGTAGAACATGAGTATTTTAAATTAAAGGATATTGAACTGCATGAGATGAGCAACAATAGAGTATTGGCTACCCTGCGGTATGATGGAAAGTGGAAGAACGGAGAAAATTACGACGCACAGGCAGCTCACTTGTGGACCCTGAAGGATGGGAAGGTTATTTCATTTCAGCAGTATGTAGATACAAGGACTCTGGCCGAGACAGATAAATAACATCAATTGGTAATCTCCAAAACATTTTAAAAAAAGAAAAGTGATGCTTTCGCATCACTTTTCTTTTTGTCGGGATGACAGGATTTGAACCTGCGACCCTACGCCCCCCAGACGTATACGCTACCGGACTGCGCCACATCCCGAATTTATGGTTTTTTAAAGGAAGCAATGTATTGACTACTTCCCGGTCCCGGGACCACTCCCGAATTGAAAATGCAAATTAAACAGCTTCTGTGTAATTTTCAAAGGGAAAAGTTCCTTTTTATTCAGGTGCCAATGTAACTTTCTGAATACATTAGACTTTAATCTGAATCTCCAAAAATATTCTTTTATTCCTGCTATTTTCTGCAGTGGTTTTTAGTTAACTATATAAAAGATTTAATTAATATCCCGGTATCTGAACCTTCAGAATCATTCCAGTCGAATTATCTGTAGGTACGGGATGATCACGAGCTGTCATTTCCACACCAGCAAGACTTCAAAAAACACCCTTTTTGGGGCGACCTGGAATAAGGGATCAGGATAGAATTTCTGAAGAAATTCACTCTGGATCAAAACATAAAAAAGGATCAGCTGTAAAAAAGACACTGATCCTCTCGATTTGGTAGTTTTCTATTGTTCCACCATGTCCAGCCTGAATATTTTCCCTGAATTACCAGCCGGTCCAAGTGCCGAAGATGCAGCCACGTAAACCTCGCCATTCATGTCCTGACCAAAGCCCTTGACAAAATGACCAATATTATTGGGATAGCTGGCGAGGTCAAGAGTTTCGAAGGCCCAAGGTCCTGTGCCCGAAGGCGTGGCTACAAAAATCTCTCCTTTGGGTTCAAAATCACTTGAGAACGAACCAAAAATATACCGGCCATTAAGTTGAGGAACGTCTGTACCTCTGTAGACATACCCTCCAATCACTGTGACGGTAATTCCTCCGGAAGGATTTGAAGAGTTGGGTATTTGAATAACGGGGTCGAGAAGTTCATTGCCGTAAACATCTACATCAGGGCAGGAGTCCAAAATGTTTTGATTATTTGAAGCATCAAAGCAAATAGTTCCTTCCTTTACATTCCAACCATAATTCCCGCCGCTTTCGACAAGATTGATCTCTTCATAAAGACCCTGCCCGGCGTCACCTGCAATCAATTGATTTGCACCGCCCATGTCGAATGAAAAACGAAAAGGATTTCTAAAGCCATAGGCATAGATCTCATCCAGCCCCGGTTGATCCACAAATGGATTATCCCCCGGAATGTCGTACGGCATTCCATTGTCAACGTCTATCCGCAGGATATCACCTAACAGGTTAGCTTCTATATCCTGCCCGTTACCTCCTGCATTTACAGTATACCAATCTTCAACATGTCCCGGCGCAACATCATTTGAAGCCCCTCCATCTCCAATAGAGATGTAGAGATAACCGTCAGGTCCAAATGCAATTGTACCTCCTTCATGGTTTCCCTGGGGCTGATTGACCTCCAGAATCACTCTTTCGGAACCCATGTTCACCATAGCGTCATCTGTAGCTGATACAGTAAATTCGGAAATACGGCTAGTATTATTCCAGCTTTCCCCTTCAGCAGGCCCTCCTGCATTTGGAGGTGCTGTATAATAGACGAATAACCTGCCATTGGTTTCGTAAGCCGGATGAAATGCGAGCCCCAGAAGCCCGCGTTCATCATAATTCTCATTTAAGCTGACCATTCTATCACTAACGTCCAGGAAAGGATCCTGCATCCTGTTTCCATTTTCGTCAATGATCCAAATCATTCCTACCTGGTCAATTACATATAACCAACCACTTTCGTTTGGTGCTTCCGCCAATCCTACAGGAGAAGTCATTCCTTCTGCAACCAACACCAGGTCAAGAGCCATTTCGGGCTCTGGTTCCCGGGGGGTGGAGTCATCATCATCGGAGCATCCTAAAATGCCAAAAATCATTAAGAAAGCCAATGAAATGCTCTTTAAAAAGGCCCCGAATCCTGGTGGTGTCAACTTCAGCTTATTTTCTTTTTTCTGTCTCATAATCACAATTTTTAAATTTTAAGCGCAGGAGACAGTAACATTATGAGTGTGACCACTATCGGAAGTCGAGGTAGCTGTTACTGAGTTGTTTTCCTGTAAAGTGGTAAATTGAGCTGCTGTGATAGTGATTTCATGGGTATGAGCATTTACATTGCTTGTTACATAGGTCTTTTCTACTCCGGCAGATACGTCTTCTTTGGGAACTGTAAAGCTGTGGGTATGACCTGCACTACTGGCAACTGAAGTATCGGTTCCGTTTTCAAGGCAGTTTGCCTGTGGATCGGGATCGGGATCGGGATCAGGATTTGGATTAGGGTTGGGATCTCCGCCATCGTCAGAACTTGAGCAACCGAGTAGGGAGATCGCGGGGATTCCTAAAAGAATTCCTGCAGTTGTTTTCCGGATAAATGTCTTTCTGTCCATCATTGAAATATTTGTAGTTAAACATTCAGTACAGCAGGTAAGGGGGGAAGTGGGGATTTCACTAACAATGAGGGAATGTTGGTAGTGAAGATCAGTATTATCAATGAATTCAATAAACTAATAAGAATTACTGATATGATTTAGAATAAATTTAATTAAATTATTTATAAAAGAGTAAAAATTGTGGATTATTTTAAATCAGAAGTAGGGAGCAGATATAGATAAAACTTCCTGCAAACATCATTACCAGAGTATATGGAAGTATTTCCCGTGCTTTTAATTTTGTGATAGCAAGTAAAGGCAATGCCCAAAATGGTTGAAGCATGTTGGTGATCTGGTCGCCATAAGAAAAAGCCATAATGGCTTTATTTAATGGAATTTGGAGCTTTAATGCACTTTCTATGACAATAGGGCCTTGTATTGCCCATTGACCGCCACCACTGGGAACAAAAATATTTACTAACCCGGCGCTAAAGAAGGTATAAATAGGCAGGCTTACTTCTGAAGCAATACCTGCGAAAAAAGACGCAATATCACTTACCATTCCGGTTTCCCGCATAATCCCCATGATCCCAAAATACAGGGGAAACTGAATTAGTATAGCTCCGGCGCCCACGATGGCTTCATCCAGCGCAGCTAAAAAAGAAACAAAAGACCGGTGCAGGAGAATGCAAAGGCTCAACATGAGAAAATTGAGCATGTTGGGCGTGAGATTACCGGCTGCCAGGTTATTTGAATAGCTCGCAAAAAAAGCACCCAGCAGGAGGAGTCCAAAGAGCAGCTTTAGATATGGAGAATGATCGAGACGTTCTGCGCCCGAGATCTTCAGGGTACTTCTGTCATTCTTAGGCTTCGTAATTTCGACATGATCTACAGTGGTGAATCGGGAAACAAGAAAAAGAATTAGAGGGATAACAAAAAGGAGTGTTGCAAATGTGATTAAATTCCATGAAGAAAAAATGGTAGATCCCGTTGAAATAAAATCGGGTAATTGATTGGCAATAGCGGGATTGGCTTCAAAAAGCTGCTTTAAGTGACCGGTTTCTGCAGCCTTTAGAGGCGCACTGCCGCTCATACCACCATGCCAAACCATAAGGCCTACATAACCGGCAGCCCCTATAAGAGGATAATTGATCTTAAAATTTCTTTCTGCAGCAACCTCTGCAATTTTTCTGGCCATGATAGCCCCAAAGATGAGTCCCAGTCCCCAATTGAAAAATGCAACTACCATGGTAGAGATGGAAACAGTAAGTACAGCACTGCTGTTGCTGTTCACGAAGGAGGTAAGTCTGGAAGTCAGTTTTGCCACCGGCCGACTCAGCACCAGTACGTGACCCAAAACCAGGATAAGCATCATTTGAACTGCAAAAACGAGCAGGGAAGGATCCCACATTCCGCTTTGCCAGTGATCAAGAATATTGATTGCACCCGAAAAGTCGTTATTTTCCGTAAAGAAAAATGCGAGCAACATGGTTAGAAGGCTAAGGAGAACTGCGAGGGTAAATGGAGCAGGAATAAACCTTCTAAAACCGGTTTCTATGAGTCGTGAAAACTTCATAGCTCAAATATGAGGAAAAAGATCGAATCCTCACATCTCCCGGGTGTACAGGAAAGAATGAACTTAAAAAGGTATCTCAGTTCAAATAGAAGGCTAAAAAAAGGGAAATATTAATAGGTCGTTAGGTTAACGTAAAAGTCTGCGGGTAATGAAATTGGTTTTTTGAAAGTAACTACTGTGAGCAGCACCAAGATTTAAAACAGTGCAGTAAAAACCGGTCAAAAGAAATAGCACCTGAAATGCAGTAGCGGAATAAAAAGTGTTTAGAAGGTACACCGAAATTCCTGTAAGCAAAATATTACAGAAGAATGAAAGCCATTCATCGTGCTCGAGTTTTAGCCTATCCAATGCAAATTTAAGTACCGGGTTCTGTTCAACATAGCTACCATTTGACTGATAGGAAGAAATGTAGGAAAACAAAAATTTTGAGGCTATGATCTCAAAAGCAATTAGGGCAATTAACAGGTCCATAGGCAGTAAGTAGGTGAAACTGAAGAAGCTAAATTAAACGAATATTTTTAACCTGCAAGTTTTTTTAACGTTCTGAACGCATAACAGCTAAAAAATTATGTATTTGATCGATATAAAAGGCTATAAAAACTTATTAATTGTAAGATAAAACCTACAGAAATATGTTTTGAGGTTTTGAAAAAGCTATTTAAGCACTACTTTTACAAGAAGGATACCACAAAATGAAGAAGCCATTAAAGATCAAGTTCTATACCCAAAAAGAGGAACTTTTAAATATAATAACTCATGGTATAGGATTACTTCTAAGTGTGCTCGGTCTTTTACTGCTTATCTCTAGAGGGCTTACCTTCGGGAGTACCAAAATCATGATCAGTTTTATCATTTTTGGGGCATCTCTAGTTTTATTGTATGCTGCTTCAACGCTTTACCACAGCACGAGGGATCTCAAAAAACGCTTCTATTTCAAGATCCTTGATCATGTTGCAATATTCATTCTTATTGCCGGCACTTATACTCCTTTTGCCCTTGTGACCTTAAGAGGTACCACTGGTTGGGTCATACTTGTAGTGGTTTGGGTCATTGCTTTTTTGGGCACTATTTTAAAATTGTTTTTCACGGGAAGGTTCAAGATCGTTTCAACTTTGCTTTACGTTGGAATGGGTTGGGTGATCATTTTTGCAATTGAGCCATTAATGGAAAATCTTTCTTCAACAGGTCTGTGGTGGCTTCTTGGTGGGGGAGTTGCTTATACGCTTGGTGCAATTCTATATAGCATAAGCAGGATCAACTATAATCATGCACTCTTCCATTTGTTCGTTTTGCTGGGCAGTTATTGCCACTTCATGGCCATTTACAGGCACGTGCTTCCATGAGTCTGGTGTAGAATTTGTATATCTTTAGCCAAACAAAGAGAAGAACTATGAGGAAATGGATTATGAGTTTTTGTATTTTCTTTTTCGCTGCAGTATTGTATGCACAGGATTCAGCCGGAGTACAGGTACTAGAACCCGAAGTATATAAATTACAGGTTAAAAGTTCTCCACAGCAGTTCGTAGATGTGAGAACCCCGCAGGAATACAGCCAGGGGTATATAGCCGGTGCAGAGAATATTGATTTCAAGGCTGAAGGTTTCCTGTCAAGAATGGAAAAATTTGACAGGAATGAACCTGTCTATATTTATTGCAGAAGTGGAAATCGAAGCAGTAGAGCGGCAGCACAGTTGTTAGAAATGGGATTTAAGAATATCGTTGATCTAAAAGGAGGCTATAATGCCTGGAAAGAAATTGAGGAAGAACAAGAACCCTAAAGCAGTTAAAGAGGGGCTAATCACCAGGGACTGGTTAGCTATAGACCGCACCCGAATGGCCAATGAGAGAACTTTTTTGGCTTACCTTCGCACGTTTATTGTTGTTCTCAGCTCGGGAGTTGCAATAATAAAGGTAGACGTCCTTCAGGAAATGTTTGATCTGGGGATCTTTCTTCTGGTTATTGCGCCAATTATTTTTATAATAGGTTTAATTCGCTTCATCTATGTGAGAAGGCATATCAGGAAATATCACTCTCAATCTTCCTGAGCAATTTAGCACTCACACTTATAATCTGGTAGTTCTACCGTCGTATTTTTCTTTTTTTCTTCCCTTTTTTTCCAAACAGTTTCATCATAGTTGGGGAGGAGATGAACCACAGCAAAAATCCGCTAAATACTGTAATGAGACCGAGTAACGAAAAAGCCCGGAGAAGGCTGGTATTGAAATCATCCCGGGTTTCATAATCCATGGTGTGTGTCATCCAAAGAAAATCGAACCAGCGCCAATCCCGGTGGCGAACAGATCTAAAGCTGCCATCTAAAGCCGAAATATAAGCCCTCACATTTTCAGGTCCGGTATAAGAGATAACATAGGCCGGAAGGCTACCACCCCTGTATTCATGATGATCCCCTGTGGAGGTAATGTGTTCAATGCCTGAGATCTTCAGGCTATCCAGCATATATTTACCGGCAATTTGTATGGCTTCAGCCTCGGTGATCTCTTTTTTCTCTTTTCCGCTGCGGGCATGAACCAGCCTCTCTTCATTCAGCCAGTAGTATGGTTCTCCCGCAATATCTTTTAGTTGTACAGAATGTACCTGTTCTTCAGGAGCTATCTCAGATATTCCGGAGAGATCTGAAAAAGCAGTAGGATGAACATGTGCTTTTCGGAAATGGTCGCCGTGAATTTCATCGATGTCCGTCCAGCTGAAATATATTCCGCTTATGGTCCACATTAGAAACTGAATTCCCAGAAATATTCCCAGGTAACGATGAGCTTTCCTGAGAGTTGAAGCTGTTTTGCGCTTTACGAATGGCATCTCAAATCTTTACAATTTGTGCAAGTATAATGATTCTGAAGTAACAAAAACTTGAGTTCTAAAAAATTCCTTCCGGAATTCCCTTTTTTGGAAGGCTATAATCAAGTGTGTCTCTAAGGATAAGAATCGCCGTCTGTACCATATTCCTTAGCTCATAGAATGCTATTGTACCTGAATTAAATGAGGGATAATTCTCCAGCATGTCCTGTAAGTACCGGAGCTGTTCAAGAGCATCAGTTTTTTCCCTTTTTGAAGCTGAGTTTAGGAGGTGGTAATTCATGATCTCATTAAGGCGCCCCCGTATGCTGGCAATGATGTCATCATCGGCCTCATTATCGTTATTAAATAATTCTTTTTGCTGCAGAAGTTTCGGTTCCGGTATTTTATCCAGTTCCTGTAATACAACTTTTGACGCCTCATGAGAATAGACTAATGCTTCGAGCAGAGAATTTGATGCCAAACGATTGGCCCCGTGCAGACCTGTGTAGGCGCATTCACCTGAAGCAAATAAATGCTTCACCGAAGTCTGTGCTTTTCGATCTACGTCGATTCCACCACATTGGTAATGCGCAGCCGGAACAACCGGAATTAGATCGACCGCAAGATCAAGTCCTATCGAATTACAGTAGTTCACTATGGTAGGAAATTTTTTAGCGAATTCCTGCTGGTTAAGGTGGCGGCAGTCCAGGTATACATTATTTTCCCCTGAATCCTTTAGTTCTCTGACTATAGCTTCAGAAACTATATCCCGCGTCGCAAGTTCCCCTCTAAAATCACTTTTGAACAGGAAACGATTGCCCTGCTGGTTCACTAGGTAAGCTCCATGACCTCTCACTGCTTCAGAGATAAGGAAAAGAGGATATTTATCTTTTTCATAGAGCGCTGTGGGATGGAACTGCACAAAATTCATATGCTTTATTTTTGCTCCCGCACGCCATGCCATTGCTACTCCATCTCCGGTAGCGACAGCAGGGTTGGTAGTATTTTCAAAGACAACTCCGCTACCACCACTTGCCAAAAAGGTAATTTTTGACGTAATATTTATTTTTTGATGTTGATTCTTATCTAATGCTTTTATCCCAATGCAGCTCTTTTTTTGAGCGTCCAGCAAAAGATCAGTTACGAAGTAATGATCGTAAAATTGAATATTTGAGAAGGATTTTGCACGGGAGATCAATTTTCTCTGAATTTCGAGTCCGGTAAAGTCGCGGTGATGGACGATCCTGTGTCGGGAGTGGCCACCTTCAAGACCTAGTTCCAATGTTCCATTTTTGGCATCAAATGTTGTCCCCCAACTCATTAGTTCAATTAGGCGTTGAGGCGCTTGCGAGACTACCATTTCAACAACTTCGGGATCATTGAGTCCACGACCGGCCTTAAGAGTGTCTTTTACGTGAAGTTCAAAACTGTCCTGTATCTTGTCAAGTACAACTGCAATTCCTCCCTGGGCCTGGGCAGTATTTGAAATTTCTTTACTTTCCTTGGTGATCACCGTCACTTCAATATCGGGTCGGGCCTGCGCGATCTTTATGGCAAAGGTCAATCCTGCCACACCAGATCCTATAACAATTACGTCTGTCTTCATGCTTAGGAAAGGTCTAACATTCGTGCTATGGGGGCTAATGCTTCTTTCATAAGTTTAGGAGAAAGAGTTATTTCGGGGTCTTCCCTTTCAAGGCAACTGTAGAGTTTTTTTAAGGTGTTCATCTTCATGAACGCACATTCACTACAGGCGCAGGTGTTGTCTTCTTTGGCAGGGGCCGGAATTAATGTCTTATTTGGCACATCTTTTTGCATCTGGTGCAAGATTCCGGCTTCTGTAGCAACTATAAATTTGTTATTGCTGTTCTCCTTTACATATTTCAACATTCCGGAAGTGGACCCAATAAAATTTGCAACCTTGAGGATGTGGGATTCAGATTCGGGATGAGCAATGACCCTGGCAGTAGGATTTTCTTTAATTAAGTCCAGTAACTTTTCAAAGGAAAAGGCTTCATGCACAATACAGGAGCCATCCCACAACAACATTTTTCTTCCGGTTTTCTGAATTAGGTATTTTCCAAGATTTTTGTCGGGAGCGAAAATTATTTGCTTATCCTCAGGAATGGAGTTAATGATCTTTTCGGCATTGGATGAGGTGCAGACAATATCACTGAGGGTCTTGATTTCTGCTGAACAATTTATGTAGGTCACCACCACGTGATCCGGATATTTATTTTTTAGTTCCCTAAAAGCATCAGGCGGGCAACTTTCTGCCAAAGAACAGCCGGCATTAAGGTCGGGCAAAAGTACCTTTTTTGAAGGGTTAAGGATCTTAGCGGTTTCAGCCATGAAATGCACCCCTGCAAAGACAATTATGTCTGCCCGGGTTCCTGCTGCCTTTTTTGCAAGCTCCAGGGAATCTCCAATAAAATCGGCTACTTCCTGTATCTCCGGCTCCTGGTAATAATGAGCCAGGATCACAGCATTTTTATTCTGTTTTAACCTAATTATTTGATCCTGTAAATGGTTTCTTTGCAGGGCTTTTTCCATTACTTCTTAGGGGATTGAAAATTAGATTTTAAAAAAGTATCCCCGTCTAGTAAACTACCGGTAAGATCTTTAAGACTTGTGTTCTCTACAATTTCCTGAAGCCCGTTCCTTACGGGTTTGAACCTGGAATGAAAAGGGCATGGGTGATCTTCAGAACAATTGTGCAGCCCAAGACTGCAGCGGGTATAGACCTTATCCCCGTCTATGGCCTGTACGATCTGAGAAACCTTTATTACAGACATCATTTCGGGCTTCACTTCGAAGCCGCCGTGTGCACCTTTGGTAGAAATTATAATTCCGCTACGGGTCAATTTCTGAAGGGTTTTGGCGGTAAAGGCTTCAGGAGAATCTATTTCCCGGGCAATATCCTTCAGGCTGGCCCTTTGCCCTCTTTCAGATTCTGATGCAATAAAAATAGCGGCCCTAATAGCATATTCACAGGCTTTTGAGAACATGGGTCTAATTTTCAGATTACCAAACAAAATTAGAGACATGAAGGTCTTTATTTTATGACCTGTATCAGTAACTAGATGTTTTTATGAGAAAAAGTGGGATGTAATGATGAAATTGTCTTTACAGTAAATTCATAATTTTTACATTTATAGGGAAAATGTTTCCATGGAATTTCCTTTTTTATCAGCTGGAGTCAAACTGCATGAGCCATGTATAACTTAAGGCTGCAATGAAGATCACCTTAAAAAATATAATGATCTATGTGGGGCCGCTGCTTTATCTCGTCCTGCAGTTTCTTGACCATCCTCAATCCATGCCCCCATCGGCTTGGGAGGTCTTTTGTGTTACGATCTGGATGGCACTTTGGTGGGTGACAGAGGCTGTGCCTATTGCTGTGACTGCTTTACTTCCCATAGTGCTCTTTCCCCTCACAGGAGCGGTGTCAATAGGTGCTACAACAGCTGCTTACGGTGATAAGTTCGTTTTTCTTTATTTGGGAGGTTTTCTGTTGGCGATTGCCATTGAAAAATGGGACCTTCACAAACGTATCGCACTAAGCATCATAAAACTTATTGGCACGAACCTTAAGCGCATCATCCTTGGGTTCATGATCGCTACTGCTTTCCTCTCCATGTGGATTTCAAACACGGCAACTTCTGTAATGATGCTGCCCATTGGTGCCGCCATAATTGATCAGTTAAGTGACAATCCAGATACGGAGCGAAATGAAAGAAAGGTATTTGGAAAAGCATTAATGCTTGCCATAGCATACAGTGCTTCTATTGGAGGAATAGGAACTTTAATTGGAACCCCACCTAACCTGGTCCTGGCAGGGATCGTGGAAAAGCTTTACGGTATCGAGATCACATTCTACCAATGGATCAAACTGGGTCTGCCTATTTCCATTTGTTTGCTGGCTATTTGCTGGAAATATCTCACTTCATTTGCTTTTGATCTCAGGGAAATGAAATTGCCGGGTGGAAGAAATGAGATTTCGAAGCTTTTAAAGGATCTGGGACAAATAAGCAGACAAGAGAAAACTGTACTCACCGTATTCATATTGACCGCACTTGGCTGGATCACCAGGTCTTTTTTGCTACAGCCATTTTTTCCTTTTATAGATGATACCATCATAGCAATTACTGCCGGAATTATCCTTTTTCTTTTGCCTTCGGGAAAAGAAAAAGGAAGGATCCTGGTTTGGGAAGATACTACCAGGATCCCATGGGGGATCATTATCCTGTTTGGGGGTGGAATGGCCCTTGCTATGGCCTTTGGAGAAACAGGGCTGGCGGTCTGGATAGGGGAGCAGCTGACAGACCTTGAGAGTTTACCACTTATTTTGCTGATATTGGTGCTGGTGGCGGCAGTCAACTTCCTTACCGAAGTGACTTCAAATCTTGCCACTACGGCCATGTTACTACCAATTTTGGCCCCTATGGCCGTTGCGATGAATATTCACCCGTACTTTTTATTAATAGCTGCTACACTTGCGGCTTCCTGTGCTTTTATGCTGCCGGTGGCAACTCCGCCAAATGCAGTTGTTTTTGGTTCAGGACATTTACAGATAAAGGATATGGTGCGAACAGGCATCTGGATGAATACTATCTCCATTCTCCTTATCACGCTTACAGTCTATTTTCTGCTTCCGGTCTTCTGGGGAATAAGAGTGGAGGAGATTCCCGCTGTATTTGAATGATGGGGTATGATTCAAAAAACTGGCTTAGGAGAAAATTCTTCTTTTAAA
Organism: Salinimicrobium sp. CAU 1759; assembly: GCF_054482715.1. Taxonomy (NCBI): domain Bacteria; kingdom Pseudomonadati; phylum Bacteroidota; class Flavobacteriia; order Flavobacteriales; family Flavobacteriaceae; genus Salinimicrobium; species Salinimicrobium sp. CAU 1759. The sequence continues at coordinate 1,762,083 of NZ_JBTLRK010000001.1, forward strand.
ATAGAGTAGATCGCCACATCAAGGAATTGTCCATCCTTAAACTCAACCTGTCTCATAGTTCCTTCATAGCTGAAGTTGATCTTTTCCAGAGCACGTCTACATTTCACATTGTCGGCATCTACAAAGCCTTCGATACGGTTGAGGTTCAGATTTTCAAATCCTTCTCTAAATAGGCAGGGCATAATTTCTCCAAGAATTCCACGGCCCCAGTATTCGGGCAGCAGCCATAAACCTATTTCAGCTTTCCGGTTCTCCTTTTCCAGGCCGTTGAAGCCACCTGCCCCTACAAAGACCTCTTTTTCTTTTGACCAGATCCCCCACCAAAGACCTGTATTATTCTTTTTGAGATCTTCGTACCAATCCATTTGTTCCTGCGTAGCTTCAAGGGTAGGAAAATGTACAGCGTAGAATTGCGTCACTTCCGGGTTTGAAAGGCCTTTAAAGATGTGGTCTATATCCTCCTGTGTGATCTCCTTCAGGAAAAATCTACTGGTCTGCGGCTGATTCATTTTCTTGATAAACTTTTTAATTCCTGGAACAAAAATAGGAAAAGGCCCGAAACAGAAAATTTCCGGGTTCAGGCTTTACCAATTTTATTCACACAGGTAACGGTGAAAATTCTGCAAGTAGCTTCCCTAACCGCAGTCTTGGTCTATGTTCCTACTTCTTTATGTGCTCCTCCTCGTCGCGCTGGTTTTTAACCAGGTACCAGGTTCCGGACTCCTTTCATAATACTGGCCGGGACAACAAATAAGCTGAAGAAATATTTGTGTTAAAAAATCTAAATGTTTTGTTAATTAATCGATAAAGTGCAATATTTGATCGATAAAATGCTCAATTAGGAGCGTGAAGTTTTACCCATTAAACATTCTAGAAATGTCCAACTGATAAAAAAGAGAAGAAATGATTACACTTAAAGACAGACTGAACCTTAAAGAAAGGCTTTTCCTTATTACCTTTTTATTGCTAGTAGTTCTCTTTTTTATCTTTATTATTCCAAGAGGAATGGAAAAATCATTTACGTCTGAATTCGACACCAAGAAAGACCGCCCCATGGTGGTCAGTCTACCATAAGATTTGATCCTGTGGAAATCCAGGTACTGTAATCATTCAAATAAAGCCTTAAGGGTTTTGAAATTTAACTTTTTCCTCGGGCACTCCGGTTTCATATGGATTAGCCGGATCATTGCTCCATTCGAACCATCCACCGTCGTAGACAGACACCTGAGGCCAGCCTAAAAGCCAGGCATTGAACCAGGCTTCACTACCGCGCCAGCCTGTACCGCAGTAGAAGGCCAGGTGTTTATCTGGAGTTATTCCATTTTGTTTCCAGTTCTCAATGACTTCATGAAATTCCCGGGTGGTATGGTCCACATTCCGGTAGTTTTCCATATGGTAGGCATCACTACCACAATCGGCAAAAATAGCACCGGGAATACGACCTTTGGCTTCTATGTAATTATAGCCGCTCACTTCCCCAATGTATTCAGGATAACTGCGCACACATACAAGTTCGGCATCATTTGCAGCGATCATTTCTTTCGCTTCCGGTACATCAACAGCAAGTTCAGGATTTGCCGGAATTTTAGCGCCAAAATCATTTACCGGCTGCTTTGCAACATCATCTTTGCTCACTTCAAATCCTGCATCCTCCCAGGATTGAAATCCGCCGTTGAGTACCCGCACGTCTTTCACTCCGGCGTACATCATTATAAATGCATTTCGAATAGCCCCTATATCACCGGCTGCACTTCCGGGAAATTCGTCATCATTATCGGGAAACATGAACTTTCCGTAAAGTACAACAGTAGTATCGGCAGTAATCCCATGCTCCTCAAGAGCTTTCTCTAGCTCTTCGGGGCTGCGCCGGTTCCATGTTTCAGGTGATTCCAGCGCATTCGTGTCCATATCAATGGCACCGGGAATATGTCCGCTCAAATAAGCATCCCGGTTGCGATAGTGGGAGTGTACCACTATAAATTTATCATTGTCATATTCTGCAGGCTTTTCACCGGAGATCAGTTTCTTCACCCATTCAGCCGACACAAGTTGCCGGTATTTTGAAAGGTACTCCATGGGTAAGGTTTGGTCACTGGCCCACTCATCCAAAAAGTGATTATATAATGCTATTTTTGAATAGCCTGCTTTTTCAAAACTTTCAGCTACTTTTTGCACCGAATCCCTGTTGTAACCATAGAGGATAAGTTCCTGCTCAGGGTCAATATTCTTATGTCTTACGATTTCGATCCAATCCATATAGCCGGCCCATTTTGCCGGCAATGACTTTGCACCTTTGATATGACCACCTCTTGGCTCATTTTTTAATTTCCAGCCGTTGTAAGCGTCAACCGGGCGCACATCTATTAGCAGTGCACCTTTTTTTTGTCTGTCAATAAGTTCCTGAGTGGTCACTTCCCTGAATTGTGTCATCTTCTGCTTTGGATTTTGAGTAAAAAAAGAACTTCCGAAGAAGTCCTTGATTATTGATTTTTCCGAAGATACTTAAATTCAGGTTTTTCTGAAGCAGGCTGCGGCTTAAGAAATTCCTAAAACTTGCTGAAATTCCTTTACAGGTCTATTTCCTTCTTGTAAGAACGATTATGCTCAATACCATTCTCAACACTGTGTTGACTAACAGTAATGTTCAATTTTTGATAATGGTTCATGTTGCTGATGCCCGATTCCACAGCAGTCTGTATCTCATCGGTCAGGTTATAAAAGGCAATGCTATTTGGTAAGGTTTCCCGAAGGATCTCCACGTTAAGGGTGTGGTAATCTTCTTCGCCAGATTTTGTGGTCTTAGAGGAGTTAATAGAAATTTCTTCCGCAGGAATTATAGCAGCTATTCTGCTTTTTAAAGTCTCCTTTTCCACAGAGAATTGCGGGTCAATAGTGACCATATGTTCTTTAGTTTCAATTCTTGTGATCTTTTCCACACAGGATGTGAAGGAGATCAACAGCAGGAGAATAGGTAGTATAGTCTTGATTTTCATGATTGGGTGGTTATTTAAGATTATTAGTATGTGTCCTGGTACTTTTGTTACAACTGTGAATTTATCATATAGGTTCAATTCTTTTAGATGAATATGGGAACTTCAGTTTCAGGTAAAAAAAATCGCAAAAATTAAATTTTTAGCAAGATAATTTCAGGATCTGTGAAATCTTATGAACTTATGTGGAAGTCTTCGGCTTGTGCGCGAAAAAGCTTAGTTTTGGGTAGACTTCCAAAAAACTCAGCATGAAGAATAACAGGCATTTTGTGATAGATTTCGACAGCACCTTTACCCAGGTAGAAGCTTTAGATGTTTTAGGAGAGATCTCCCTCGAGGGTCACAAGGAAAAAGAGGAACGGCTTCAAAAGCTTACAGATCTTACCAACAGTGGTATGGCGGGTGATCTTTCCTTCAGGGAATCTTTGGAACAACGCCTGGCGCTCCTCAATGCTGAAGAAAAACACTTGCCGGCTCTTGTTGACCGGCTTAAAAGTAAGGTCTCCACGAGCTTCATTAGGAACAAAGAGTTCTTTGAAGAGAACCACGAGAACATCTACATTATTTCCAATGGCTTCAAGGAGTTTATCGTTCCAATTGTAAAGGAGTTTGGGGTGAGGGAGGAGAATGTCTTTGCCAACACTTTTCGACCTGACCCCAACGGGAAATTAAACGCTTTTGATACAGAAAATGTGCTGTCTTCAAACAACGGAAAGGTAGAAATGCTCAAGAGACTGGACCTGCAAGGGGATGTGTATGTAATTGGAGATGGATATACAGATTATGAGATCAAGGCTGCCGGGCTGGCAAACAGATTTTACGCCTTTACCGAAAATGTAGAGCGCGGGAATGTGCTGGACAAAGCCGATCATATTACTCCAAGTCTTGATGAATTCCTTTACCTCCATAAAATGAACAAAGCCATTTCCTATCCAAAAAACCGAATTAAGGTCCTGCTTCTTGAAAATGTACACGAGGATGCCGTTAAGATCATGAAGAATGAAGGTTACAATGTGAGCACAATTTCGGGCGCTCTTGATGAAGAGGAGCTGGCAGAAAAGATAAGGGATGTATCGGTCTTAGGAATACGTTCTAAAACCCAGGTGACGAAAAAGGTTCTGGATAATGCCAACCGGCTTATCTCGATCGGTGCTTTTTGTATAGGGACTAACCAGATCGACCTGGAAGAATGTCTCAAAAAAGGAATTGCAGTTTTCAATGCTCCTTTTAGCAATACAAGATCTGTTGTGGAACTCGCCATTGGAGAGATTATTTTTCTCATGCGTGGTTTGCCCGACAGAATTGCCGAAATGCATGCCGGCACCTGGAATAAGTCGGCTGCCGGTAGTAGGGAGATCCGCGGAAAGAAACTAGGGATCGTTGGCTACGGAAACATTGGTGCCCAACTGTCGGTAGTAGCCGAAGCTATTGGTTTTGATGTTTATTATTACGATCTCATGGAAAAACTGGCTTTGGGAAATGCAACCAAATGTAAAAGTCTGGAGGAACTGCTGAAGATCTCTGATGTTGTAACCCTGCATGTTGACGGTCGTAAAGAAAACCATAACCTCATTGGTGAAAAAGAACTGGATTTAATGAAAGAAGGATCGGTATTTATCAATCTTAGCCGTGGACATGTGGTGGATCTGCCAGCATTGAGAAAGCACCTGGAGAGCGGAAAGATTCGTGGTGCCGGGGTCGATGTATTTCCGAAGGAGCCAAAGACCAATGCCGAAGAATTCGAATCTGAATTAAGAGGTGTCAAAAATGTCATTTTAACGCCGCATATTGGAGGAAGTACAGAGGAGGCGCAGGTGAATATCGGGAATTTTGTGCCTGGAAAGATCATTGAATATATCAATACCGGCAGCACTACCAACAGTGTGAACTTCCCCAACCTGCAGCTGCCAATCCTGGAGAATGCTCACCGCCTTATCCACATTCACCATAACCGACCGGGAATTATTGCTCATATCAACAACATCCTTTCACATCACGATTGCAATATCGTGGGGCAGTATCTTAAGACCAACGAGACTATAGGTTATGTGATCACAGACATTAATAAGGCTTATAATGAGGAGGTGATAGAAGAAATGAGGGAAATCGAGGGTACGATAAGGTTTAGAGTTCTTTATTAGTCTACAGGCGAGAGTTTGGAGTTCAGAGATTTGAATTGAGGTTCAAGTTGTTTCCTGGATCATCTACCTTTCTGTGATTTGTTTTTATTTATCCCCTCCTTCGGAAAGTGGGGTATAAAACCTCTCCATAGGTTCATTTTCAATTCTATTGTCCATCTCAAATCTCAAATCTCATATCTCACATCTCACATCTCAAATCTCACATCTAACCCAAAACCTGATCCAAATCATATCTCAGGAACCAGAGGTTCTTCATCTTTGAGGTTTTGCCGCTAAAAACCTTAAAAATTATGACATATGATCTACCTCCCCACCGGTTCCATATTCCGGTTATGGGAATTGCCTTCACTATAGACACCCCGATAAAAGTTGCTTCCTACGGAATTACTTCAGCTATATCTATCATTGAAGACAATCTCATCGAGATGATGAGAAAACATTACTACCAGGAAAATGACGAACCTTATGTGCCTATTGAGAAGCATGAGGAAAATTACCGGGTGCGCCGAATAACAGGTTATCTCAACCTGGTAAACCACAACGTACAGACAAAATTTGAAAAGCTGAAAGAATCGGCTTTTGAAAAAGGTTCTGAGATCATGAAATATTTCGAGATGCTTCCCGGGGAAAGCGCACTAAAAGAAAAATACCGGCAGTTCTTACAGGCCCATGGCGAAGCGCGGGAGGAACTGGAAAGTTTTCTTCGGAAGCACATGCGCCCCGGCAACATTGAGGTCAACATCATGACCAAAGTTGATAAGAACAATTTGGACAGTAAAGGCGAGATCCTGCCTGAAGGATCTGACGCACTTGGTGCCTTAAAAGCTTATGCAAAAAGTGATCTGGAAAATTCAGCAGTGATATTTTCCGCAGGAATGAATCCCCGCTTATTCAATTATCTGGAAAAATTCAGGGAATTTGATGCTTCGGCCTGGGGTGTTTTTAAGAAGAAAGTGATCATTAAAGTAAGCGACTACCGGTCGGCTTTGATCCAGGGGAAATATCTCGCCAAAAAAGGCATTTGGGTAAGTGAATTCAGGATTGAATCGGGTTTGAATTGTGGCGGACATGCATTTGCTACCCAGGGCTATTTACTGGGGCCTAACCTTGAAGAGTTCCGGATTAAGAAAGAAGAATTGGCGCAGGAGTTGTTCAGCTTGTATAATCCTGCGATACAGGCAAGGGGAGAAGCAGGTTTTGAGAAGCCGCATCCTGTAAATATCACTGTACAGGGTGGTATTGGAACTGCCGCCGAACAACAACTGCTTTATGGCTATTACGGCGTTAACGGCACCGGATGGGGAACTCCGTTCCTGCTTTGTCCCGAAGCCACAACTGTTGATGACAATACTCTTGAATTGCTAAGCAAGAGTAAAGAAAATGATGTGGTATTGAGCAAAGCTTCTCCGCTGGGTGTGCGGTTCAATTACCTGAAAAACACTACGGCCGACAAGGAAAGGCAGCAAAGGATCGCAAAAGGAAAGCCGGGAAGCCCCTGTACCGAAAAGTACCTGGTCTCCAATACCGAATTCACAAAAGAACCTATTTGTACTGCTTCGAGAAAGTATCAAAAATTAAAGCTGGAACAACTCAAAAATGCCGGACTTCCTGAAAAGGAATATCAGCTGCAGGTGGAAGATCTGTTAAGCAAAGAGTGTTTGTGTATAGGTCTAAGCAATTCTGCCGGATTGAATTATAATGTTCCAATTGTAGAAAAGCTGGATGCGGTAACAATTTGTCCGGGACCTAACATTGCCAATTTCAGTAAAATTGCCAGCTTACAGGAGATGACAGACCATATCTATGGACGAAGGGAGTTGCCCCAAAGTTCTTCACGGCCGCATATGTTCCTTAAGGAACTTCAGCTTTACGTGGATTATCTAAAAGAAGAAATGAGAAACACCTTTAACTCCGGGCCACGCGACATTAAGGGCTGGAATAGTTTCTGTAATAATCTTCTCAACGGGGTTGCTCATTACAGGAAGTTGGTTGGACAGGAGCTTATAAAGAAGAAAGAAGCCTTTGAAGAAGGTTTGGATAAAATGGAGAGGGCAGTGATAGATATCAAATCCAGTCTTACAGAGAAGTAAAAAGAATAGCTCCTCAAAAATGTCATTTTTGAGGAGCTATTCTTTATTAGGTTCTATCGATCACTTGCTCACCCGCCGGGAGGTGGTGGAGGGGGAGGTGGTGCAGAATTACTGCGCTCCACTTCCAGGGACATACCTTTTAATGCGGCTATCATTTCGGGAGCTGTATTTACTACTTTTCTGATCTTTCCTGACGGTTCAACTATAATGTGCGTGGGATAAATAGAAAACCCCAGGGTGTCTTCAATGAAAGTCTTTTGCTGAGGGATCACAGCGTATTTAAATTCTTTTTCAGAAAGAAACTTTTCAAGTTCGTCTTCGGGATCGAGAGAAAGGCTCAGGAATTTGACATCGTCCCGGTCGCTGTATTCTTCGACCAGTTGATTGAGTTGTGGCATTTCTTCTATACAGGGTTTACAACGAAGGAACCAGGTCTTCACTACCAGGGTCTTTCCCTGCAATCCTTCTTTTGTCCAGGTTTTTCCTTCCAGATCGGTAAGCTTGAAATCGGGAAATTCTTTGCCCTCCATGGTGAAGTGCTTGTACTGCCTGTAACTATCGGCTGCAATGGTATAGCTAATATCTTCATCGGCTCCTTCGGTCAACTTGAAAAGCTGATATAATTCCTGCTCGCCATTAGACTTCTTCTCCAAAGCAATATAATCGCCTGTCAAAAGAGCTTCAAAAAATGCTTTTTTTGAAAGGCTATCTCCGGCTTCTCCCAACGGAATAAAATCTGAAGTCAGATCTATATTTGTCTTGTGGTACCTCCACCATTTTACCTGATCCGTCTGCAGGGATGAGAAAAGCAGGTCCATCTCTGTCAGTCTTTCTTTTTCCTGGCAAGAAATGAAGGCCAGGGTTGCCAGGCAAAGTAAATTGCGAATTGTCTTGAAAAATAGTTTCAAAAAATTTCAGTTTTTGTTTGGGTTTAAAGATAAGGATTCCGGAAATACAGGAGAAAATCCCGCAGTAAATTGCAGATTCTGTATAGGGTATACTTCAGCAAAAGAAATATCTCAGGAAATACCTTAAATTTACCCTTGCAAATCATAGCCTATGCTCGAAAAAGAACTTAGAGACGCCTATCATTTTATTTTTGAAGAAGAGTTGATACAGGAGATGGTGAAGTTTGGGGCTTTAAAAGAAGTGAAGGCCGGAGAAATCATCATCAACATTGGGGAATACGTAAAAAGTATGCCTCTGCTACTCGAGGGTGCAATTAAGATCTTAAGGGAAGACAAAGATGGTGATGAGCTGCTGCTTTACTTCCTGGAACGCGGCGATACTTGTGCCATGACCCTCTCCTGTTGTTTGGGCCAGACTAAAAGTGAGATCAGGGCAATTGCAGAAAAAGATACCCGGCTGGTGATGATCCCTATTGAGAAGATGGAGGAGTGGACGAGCCGATTCAAAAGCTGGAGGAATTTTGTCTTCGAAAGCTACCATAGCAGGTTAAGTGAGATGCTCGATACTATTGACACTATTGCTTTTCTTCATATGGATGAGCGGCTCATGCGGTACCTGCAGGACAAAGCCAAGATCAATAAAAGTGAACAGATACAGGTAACGCATCAGGAGATCGCTTATGATCTTCATACCTCCCGCGTCGTGGTCTCGAGATTGCTTAAGAAGCTCGAGCTGGAGGGGAAAATTGGGCTACAGCGCAATAGTATTATGGTGCACGACCTGTAAGTGTGACCTTTGTTACAAATACAGCGAGATGGATGATCTAATTTTGTGCTGAAAATTGTAGGAATGGATATAACAGAAATTCTCGGTTACCTTGGAGCTTTAATAATAGGAGTTGTACTCGGTTTAATAGGTGGGGGAGGCTCAATACTTACCGTGCCGGTGCTGGTCTACCTGTTGTCCATAAACCCTGTAACGGCAACGGCATATTCTCTGTTTGTAGTAGGAGCAACCTCTCTAATAGGTTCCATCAGGAATTTTCAAAAGAAAAGGGTAGATCTTAAAACGGCAGTGGTTTTTTCTATACCGGCATTTATTGCAGTATATCTTACCAGGAGATTCTTAGTTCCTGCAATTCCCGAGACTATATTTAGCATTGGAGACCTGGTAATTACAAAGGACATTGGGATCATGTTGTTCTTTGCCTTGATCATGGTCTTGGCATCGGTTTCTATGATATTAGAACCGTCAGAAAAAGACGCCAGACCAGGAAAAGTAAAATTTAACTACCTATTTATAACTCTTGAAGGTGCTATAGTTGGTGTGCTTACGGGAATTGTGGGTGCCGGCGGTGGTTTTCTCATTATCCCTGCCCTCGTACTCATGGTGAAACTGCCAATGAAGAGAGCTGTTGCCACTTCTCTGGTAATTATAGCCGTAAAATCTCTGATAGGCTTTATAGGAGATGTGGAGAACCTGGATATTGACTGGATCTTTCTGCTCATTTTTACAGTAATTTCTGTAATCGGGATCTTTTTAGGGATATGGCTGAATCGCTTTATCGATGGTAAAAAGCTGAAAAAAGGTTTTGGCTGGTTTGTTTTATTAATGGGACTATATATCATCTGGAAAGAGATCTTCTAGACTTAAAACTATAGCAAAGCCTGCCCTGGAGCTGAAATGTCAAAAAGCCGATATTTTTGGCTTATTTTTATAATTACAAGAGAATACTCTGTAATGTCTATTCCAAAAGAAGATAAGATCTACGTTCTACTTCAGCTCCTGGTATTTACTGCCTGGCTATTCGAACCGGAAAGTTGGAAATTTGAATTATCGGAGAATCTTCATAACCTGGGGTTGATCGTGGCCGTAATAGGTTCAATACTAATCCTTGTCGCTCTGGTACAGATCGGCACCAGGATTTCTCCTTTTCCAAGCCCGATGCAGGGAGCAAAGCTGGTGACTTCAGGAGCGTTTGCATTCGCGAGGCATCCAATGTATTCCGGGATTCTTTTTGCGGCTTTTGGTCTTTCGATATGGTTGGGCTCGGGATACAAATTGTTGATGAGCCTCTTACTCTATTTGATCTTTTTTCTGAAGAGCAGGTACGAGGAGAAGCGACTTTTACAGATCTTTCCCGAATATGAAATTTACAAGAGGAATACCGGCAGATTTTTTCCTAAATTTAAAGGAAGAATTTAAAAAGCCATGGTAAAAAGGTTTGGAAGTGATCCTGAAGGTGATCGCCTGCAGAGGATAAAAAACTCTCCCAACTACAGGGACGGAAGCTTTAAGAACGTGGAAGAGACCTCGGTCAATCCCAACGATGTATCTATGCTTACAATTCTTAAAAAGATGATTTTTAGGCCCTCTTCTGTGAGGCCTTCTTCTGAATTGCCGAATGTGAAGCCCGATCTTAAAAATCTTGATGCTAACAAGCCCCAACTGGTCTGGTTTGGACATTCTTCGTACCTGCTGCAGGTAAATGGATACAGAATTCTTGTAGATCCTGTCTTTAGCGGAAATGCCTCTCCCTTTAGATTCTTCGGAAAAGCCTTTGAAGGTGCAGATCATTTTAGTGCTGAAGATATGCCAGAGATCGATCTTTTGATCCTGACGCATGATCATTATGACCATTTGGATTATCCTACCATAAAAAAGCTCCTCCCAAAAATTACGAAAATAGCAACCTCTTTAGGGGTGGGAGCACACCTGGAAACCTGGGGTGTCAAAAATGACAAAATCCTAGAGTTTGATTGGTGGGAATCGGTTGAACTAGCTCAGGAGGTGAGTCTTACCGCAACTCCTTCGCGGCACTTTTCGGGAAGAAGTTTTAAGTGGGCACAAACCCTATGGTCCTCTTTTGTTTTAGACATTTTTGGCCACAGAATTTTTATAGGTGGAGACTCGGGTTATGATGGAACTTTTAAAAAGATCGGGGAAAAATTCGGCCCATTCGATCTTGCCTTTCTTGAATGTGGGCAATTCGGAAAGTATTGGCCACAGATCCATATGTTTCCAGAGGAAACAATACAAGCGGCCATAGACCTAAAGGTGAAAAGAGCTGTTCCCGTACATTGGGGGAAGTTTGTGCTTTCTTATCATCCATGGAATTTACCCATTCAAAGATTTGTAATGGCAGCAGAAAAAGCAGAACTTGATTATTTATCACCCCGACCTGGAGAGCAGGTAGATTTCACATCGCAATATAAACAGGAGCCCTGGTGGCTCTTTGAGAATAAAGAAAAATATTATGAACGAGAATCAGCAACATTGGGATAAAGTTTATTCAGAAAAACAGCCCACAGAGGTCAGCTGGTATGAACCAATGCCCGAAGTTTCCCTGGACCTTATAAAGAGCTGCGGGATCTCTAAGGATGCCGCTGTTATAGATATAGGCGGAGGCGACAGTTTCCTGGCCGAATTCCTTATTTCTTTGGGATATCATGATGTCACAGTGGTAGATATTTCTTCAAAAGCCATTGAGAGGGCTAAAGAACGTATGTGCGAAAAGGCAGATGAAGTGAAATGGATAACTGCCGATGCATCTAACTTTCATCCGGAAAGAACTTATGATCTATGGCACGATCGTGCCGCATTCCACTTCCTCACAACAGAAGAACAAAGAAAGAATTATCTGGAAACTGTGCACAAAGCAGTTAAACCAGGCGGTTATGTGATCATGGGAACATTTTCAAATAACGGCCCCGAAAAGTGTAGCGGTCTAGAGGTGCAGCGTTATTCGGTGGGAGATATGTGCAAACTTTTTGAGGAGGAATTTGATATGTTGAGCGGGAAAAACATCGATCACAAGACTCCATCGGGAGGAACTCAGAATTTTACATTTTGCAGCTTCCAGAAGAAACAATAAAAATATAGAATATGAAGGAAAAATGGGACGAGCGATACCGTGCAGAGGAATATGTCTATGGGGAAGTACCCAATGAATATTTCCATTCGAGATTTACACACTTTGATCCGGGAGAGATCCTCTTTGCTGCCGAAGGAGAAGGTCGCAATGCTGTATTTGCAGCTAAGTGTGACTGGAAAGTAGCCGCCTTCGACCAAAGTGAGGAAGGAAAGCGCAAAGCTTTAAAGCTTGCAGAAAAGCACGAGGTAGAGCTGGATTACCGTGTAGGTGATCTGCCCGAGCTGGGTTTTGAAAAAGATGATTTTGATGCAATTGCTTTGATCTATGCACATTTTCCACCCGATGTTCGCAGTAGTTATCACGAACTGTTGATCTCTTACCTTCGCCGGGACGGTTTAATCTTTTTTGAGGGCTTCAGTAAAAAGCACAGTGTTTACCAGCAGAAGAATCCTGGAGTGGGTGGCCCAAAAGAGGAAGACTTACTTTACTCGATGGAGGAGATCAAGAGGGACTTTGGCAGCCTCAATTTCCTTGAGCTTTATGAAGCTGAAGTCGACCTGAAAGAAGGTAAGCTTCACGATGGCCTGGGCGCTGTAATAAGATTTGTAGCACAGAAAAAGTAAAAGATCTGCAGGCAACAATATTGGCTGCAGATCTTGCTTTTATTTTGTTTACTGAAGCTCACTTAGAAATTCCTTAAAATCTGTGGTGTCAAAATTGCCCATTCCCAAATGAGTAAGGGCCAGGTTCCCTTGTGCGTCGATCACATAGGTTGTGGGAAGGCTATTTGAGGAGTAAGCACCGGGGATGCGACCCGTCGCTTTGTAGATCTCGAAACCATAGCCTTTTTTTTCCCTAAAGTTTTTAGCCTTGTCAAAATCGCGGTCAAAGGAGACCATTACAAATTCTACATTTTCGTTCTTCATCTCCTCGTATAAATTGTTTATACCGGGCATCTCGGCAATACAGGGAGGACACCAGGTGGCCCAGAAATTTAGGAAAATGACTTTTCCACGGAATTTTTCCAGATTTACCTTCTCCCCTTGGGAATTTACTAAATCAAAATCCAGAATGGCATTTTTGGAAGGTGTGGCCACAGCTAACTCAGCTTTTTCTTCTATGTCTGGGTTCATAAGCCCGGTGGCCAATATCCCCCGCTGTAGGAATCCGAAGACCTCGGTATGGAGTCCGCTGACAAAAAGGCCGATAAACACTGCTCCAATGATTCCATATTCTATTAGACTCTTTTTTATTTTCTTTTTCATATAATTAATTTTTAGGAATGATAAGACTAACTGCGACCTCATAGCGGCCGCAGTTTATCACTTGTGGATTTATGTCAATGAAATTCATAATCTGTACCGGGAATAGTTGAGAATGAATTAGGCCCCAGGTATTCACAGTAAGCCCTTCCTTCAAGTGTAGGCGATACCGGGGAGTGTTTTCTTAAGTATTCCTCGACCAGCTCATGAATGGTATAATCCAGAACCTCCACATCTTTTACGTTAGGCATGCGGCAAAGATTGTCAATAGGATCACCGGGACGGACACAAGCAGATATTGTGTAGTATTTATCTTTATCCAGTGGTTCTCCATTTACTGTGACAGATTTTATCCTTTTTCCCCTTGGATTTTGGCTGTTGAATTCAACTTCCATTCCGGAGAATCGGACTAGCCAGCCCCCAAATCGCTCTGTAGAATTTTGAGCAAAGGCATTGTGCATTTCGTCTTCCAGCCAATCCCAAATTTGATTTCCTGTTGCTTTTCCGGTCTTTACTTTTTCATTTACCGGAAGCAGGTTCCAAAGATTTGCACGAGTAATAGGTGCAGGTTCTCCATTTTCAGGAACAATTGGATTCCCAAACCTAAACCCGTTGGAAATGGAAATATCTGCTCCTGTTTTCCAGCGGGCAGCATCGGTAATAACATTATCCATAGGGTTTTCTACAGTAAGATAACGGTAAAGGGGAGTGCTGGTGTAGCCCACAATCTCTTCCAGGTGTTCCCTATATGGTTCCTTTGCCTTCTCAATTAACTCTTTTATGGTAGGATCTGCAGGATAAATTTCTGGATCTACATCGAGTAAATTATAATCTTCGCTCACTATCTTTCCATCAACAAAGTGAAGGGTGAGCTTGCCTACAAAGGAACCAAAAGCTCCCGGTTCTGTCACCTTCGCATATTTGCCTTCAATAGGTTTCCGTATTCGTTCATGGGTGTCATTACCAAGAATATAATCTACATCCTTAGTCATTTCTCGATTTGCAAGTTCCACTTGTTTAAAAACGCCAAAATGAGTAACCAGAAATAATGCATGTACTCCTTCCTTATTTTTCACCTGGTGAATAAGTTCCTTCACTCCCTGGTCTAATCCACTAAAATCTATTCCCTTACTGAAGATTGGATTCTGCCGAACCGGTACATCGGGATCATTGATGCCAATAAATCCTAATTTGACCCCCTCCACTTCCTCAATCCAATACGGCGGAAACAGCGCCTCGCCATTTTTTTCATGAAACATGTTCTGCGCAATGACAGCGGTATTGTAGCTGTCTAGAATATCCATCATGGATTCTTTGCCGTAGACCACTTCCCAGTTTCCCGGCACCAGTAGATCGTAGTCCATGTTTTTGATAATCTCGGGAAAAACATTTCCTTTAGATAGCGCTGCATATCCACTTCCCTGAATAAGGTCACCTCCGTCAATAATAATCGTATTCCGATTCTTCTTTCTTTCTTGCTTGAACAATGTTTGTATGTGTGCAAGTCCGCCCCGGTTCTTAAAAATGATACTGTCATTTTCCCAGAATAACTCGGGATGTGGATCCAATTGGCCGTGAATATCGGCCGTCTGTAATATGGTTACACTTACAGTGTCCTTTAAAGTTGCTGCTTTTTTTTCCTGTAAATTTTTTTCTTCAAAAGAGGCCATAAAAAATATAGCTCCCAAAACAACAGGAATTATGAGCAGTAGTCTATTTCGGTATTTCATAACTCTGTTAGAGTTCAATGCTTAAATAGCCTTTCTTCTGAAGTTCGAAATTGTGCAGAATTCCATTCTCCACAACCCGAAGCGATTCAGGTAATTTCGACCTGTCCACGCCGAATTTTTTAAGAGAAAATCCGCAGGCATTTATAGTCACTCCGGCTTTTTTTGCCTTCTCTATAAAGCCGCTCATAGTTTCTTCATTGGTAAGCTCCTGTACGCTCTTACCACAAACAACAACCTGGAAATCCCCAAATTTCTCACCGTCCTGGATAGCCAGTTCCTCTGCTGCTAAAAGGATTGGTTTTAATTGTGGGATTTTGCGGGTAAGGACCACGTAATTAATATTGCCGGCATGTTCTTCATGTCCGGTCTGGGCCTGCACAGGGCTTGTGAACAGGCTATACAATAGTGTGAAACTTGCTAAAATTATTGTTTTCATTGCTTATTATTTTTGTGTGTTATTAAAATCGTTAATGATAAAAAAGATGAGTCCGCCAAGAATGGCGATGTTCTTAAAAAGTGGTCCCAGGGTCGTGATCTGCCCCACCTGAATGGTAAGGGTGATAGGGATCAATACTGCAGCGAGAATAATGGCCGACCATCGGGTCTTATAACCCGTTAGCAGTCCAATTCCTGCAATGAACATCACAATACCAGAGGAGATCACAAGGATCTTTGGTTCTCCAAAGAAATAGGCAAAGCCTTTAAATCTCGCTTGTTCTATTCGTTGCACTGTTTTTTCCACCTTTACAAGATGACTGAAACTGGCAACGAGAAAGATCCCGCTTAACATCATTCGGAATAGTCTTACCGAATGACGATTCACTAAGATGTGATTCATTGATAAATTATTTAAGTTGAATGGATTGGCTTTTGAAAAAACAGACCTGTCCTTCCTCAGCCCTTAAAATGTGGGGGAATAACCTCAAGCCTGGGAGGGGGGTAGAACTTATCATCAGGTACTGAGAATTTACCTGGCGCACGATAGGCGTATTTATTAAAGTTATCTACTACAGGAGTTTCAAAATAATCCTGAAATCTGAAATCAAAAGCTGATTGGCATAAGTAATCGATCTCCAAACCAGCAGTAATATTTTCTGAAGTATATGCCTCGGCAGATGCTGTTTGCATTTGCTTTTTAGAACACAATTTATTAACCAGGGTTATACCTGAGGCATCGAATATCAACGCCGGAAGTTTAGCATCTAAAAATGCCATTTTTCCGAAGAAAATCATGACAAGGAGAACCGCTAAAAAATTCTTGTGTTCCATTAGAAGCAAACATAAAACTATCCTTCAAAAGTCTTTGTGACATTTGTTACATACATCGCTTAACATTTTGGGAAAAGCAGGCTTTTAGGTACATTTGGGAATTCAAAAGAAGCACTTTAGAACCAATTTAAATTAAAACATATGAAAACCACCCTATTAAAGACCGCTGTATTTTCTACTATTTTTTTATTCTTTGCCTGTGGCGAAAGCACAGATGTGGTAGAATCTGGAACTTACCAGGGAACTATTGAAGAAGTAGAAGCTTCTAAAACAGAGATCTATGTGGAAACTGATGATGACAAGACCTTAGAGCTCTATTTTAATGATAATACTGAACTTACCCGTAATGGAAGTACTGTAGATTTTTCAATTCTTGAAGAGGGAATGAGAGTAGAAGTTGATGTAGAAAAAGAAGGCAAGCGTTTGAATCCCTTGGCCGTAAGAGTTCTTGAATAGAAATGCAGGAAATACCCGATTTTTGGCGGACAGAGGTGTTTCATCCTCTGTCTGTTCATTTTCCCATTGCCCTGTTGGTAGTGGCTTTTTTATTTAAAGTAGTTGCTTTAAGGTATTCCCGGGAAGTCTGGGAACGGGGAGGAAGCGTTCTGCTCATTGCCGGTGTGGTAACCCTCTGGATTGCCATTTTTACAGGAGATATTGCCGATGGAGTTGTTGCAAGAAAGATCTGTGATCCCACTGTTTTAAAGGAACATGAAAACTTAGCCTGGACAACTGCCTGGATTTTTTCAGCGGGACTTTTATTAGATCTTTTAAGACAACTAAAATATCCGGTTTTTCGTAACTTTCTTACCAGACTTTTCATGATCCTGCTGTTGGCAATAGGTACAGGTACTTTAAGTTATACAGGGCATTTAGGTGCAACTTTGGTATACCAACAGGCTGCTGGCGTGTATGTGCCTTCGGGAAATTGTGCCGAGTTTGAATAAGAAGAGTCGGAGGAGGCCCTTAGAAGCTGTCAGTAACATGAGTTACCAAGTTACCTCTTAAAAAAGGGTATTTTTGTATTCGATTTTTATCGCAATAGACCGATAGCTTATTAATTTTAAACTTGACATTATGAAGATAAAGCAATTTAAAGATAGTCCGCTGGCGCATTATTCCTATGCTATTGTAAGTGAAGGAAAAATGGCACTGGTTGATCCCAGTCGAAATCCGCTGCAGTATTACCAATATGCTGAAGAAGAAAATGCACAGATCGTTGCCGTTTTTGAGACTCATCCTCATGCAGATTTTGTGAGCAGCCATTGCCAGATCCATGAGCAAACCGGTGCAACTATCTACGCAAGTAAATTACTTGGGGCAGAATATGAGCATAAGGCCTTTGATGAGGGAGATAGCATTGAAATGGGTGAAGTTTCTTTTAAAGCAATAAATACTCCCGGACACTCTCCAGACAGTATCACTATAGTTGCTGAAGACAAGGAAAAAACAGTTCTTTTTACAGGTGATACTCTTTTCATTGGAGATGTTGGCCGACCAGACCTACGGGAGAAGGTTGGGAATATGACTGCTAAAAGGCTGGAACTGGCAAAGGCAATGTACAATACGATTCAGACCAAATACAATAACCTTCCCGACGATGCTCTTGTTTATCCTGCACATGGTGCCGGATCTCTTTGTGGCAAGAACATGAGTACAGATTCTTCCAGTACTTTGGGAAATGAGCGTAAATACAATTGGGCATTCCAGGAACAGACAGAGGAAAAATTCGTAGATACCATACTTCAGGATCAACCCTTTATTCCGCATTATTTTGGATTTAATGTGGATGTGAACAAGGCCGGTGCAGATAATGTGCAGATAACAAAAGCAGCGGTTAAACTTCAGCTGTTAGTGGATAAGCTGGAGGAGGGAATTACTGTAGTCGACGTGCGTGATGGCGATGCTTACAAGAGAGGTCATTTGCCAAATAGTATTAATGTAATGGCGCGTAGCGAGAATGATAAATATGAGACCTGGTTGGGAGCAATAGTAAAACCCGGGGAGCCATTCTATTTAGTCGTGGAGAGCATCGGGCAGGTTCGGGATATTCTAGAAAGGACGGCCAAAATTGGATATGAGAAACAGTTGAAAGGAATTGTAACTCTAGCGGCAAATGTTTCTAAAAGATCAGATGAATTTGATCTGCAGGATTTCCAGAAGAACAAAGATCAATATACCATAGTAGATATCAGGAACGATAATGAAGTGGCACAGGGAAAGATCTTTGATGATGCTATTGCCATTCCGCTTAATGAATTACGGGAGCGTGCTAATGAGATACCTGCCAATAAACCTATATTAGTTCACTGTGCAGGTGGCTATAGATCTTCAGCGGGGAGTAGTATTCTTGAGAATCAGTTTCCCAAGACAAAGGTCCTTGACTTGAGTGAAGATATCAGGAAATTCAGTTAATTTCCTATAATGAAAGTGAACACCGGCATTCCAAAGCGTCTAAAGTACTACTATCTTCGCGAGCTGGTACAGTATCGGCTAGCATTGCGTCAGGGCAATTTAGTTCATGCATGGTACCACCTGGAACGGGCACATGTCATTGGTCAATCTTATCCATATGAGCACACTTATGCGCATTGGCTTATGCTGAAATTCGGAATTGCAATTAAGGATCCTAAAGAAGTATTAGGTCAAATTCCGCGCCTGCTCGTTGGTGGAGTTAAATCTTTTGTAGGAAACATCCCTTTAGGTAATACAGGAGGGGCAAATGTTCCACCCTTGAGATCCATGCCTTTGCCGGAAGATATTCAGGCTTTGTTCAGGCATTAGAAAAATTAAGATCAGAAGTTAAGGCCACCTTATAGGGTGGCCTTTTTGCTATCCTATATTCACAAATTCTTAAAACAAGAGGATAATATTTTTTTATATTTACCAAAAGCGCATAAAAACCCCATTTATGGAAGAAAAATATAAAGTTACGGTAGATGGAAATATGGAGTTTGCATTTACCCGTGAACAGGTGGAGGCACTTGATCTTGAGGAAACTTCAGAAGGGATGGCTCATGTACTCAGGGACCACCGTTCTTTCAAAACGCAGCTTCAGGATTGGGATTTTTTGAACAGGAGCTACATCGTTAGAGTTGATTCCCGGCCATTTGAAGTGAAGATCTCAAATGAGCTCGATCTTTTGATCGAAGAAATGGGATTAAGCCTTGCTGCTGCACAAGTTATTAATGATATTAAAGCCCCAATGCCGGGTCTTATTTTGGATGTACAGGTTAAGGAAGGAGATGAGGTCAAGGAAGGAGATTATCTCCTGGTACTCGAAGCCATGAAAATGGAAAATACATTAACCGCACCCCGGGATGGAGTAGTAAAATCTATAAGTGTCAAAAAGGGACAAACGGTAGATAAGAATCAACTGCTTATAGAGATGGAATAGAATCCAATACAATCTCTAATTACAAGCATCAAATTCCAATTGAAAAGAATGAAAAAAATATTAGTAGCCAACAGGGGAGAGATCGCTCTAAGGGTAATGAAAACGGCCCGGCAAATGGGAATTCATACCGTGGCTGTATTTTCAACTGTTGATAGAAATGCACCTCATGTAAAATATGCCGATGAAGCTGTATGTATTGGAGAGGCACCTTCCAATCAATCTTACCTCAAGGGAGAAAAGATCATTGAAATTGCAAAACAGCTAGGGGTAGATGGAATACATCCAGGATACGGTTTCTTAAGTGAAAATGCCGGCTTTGCCGAAAAGGTGGAACAAAACGGGATCACCTGGATTGGACCCGGTTCTAAAGCCATCAGGATCATGGGGAGCAAACTTGCAGCAAAAGATGCTGTCAAAAAATATGATATTCCTATGGTTCCCGGAATCGATGAGGCCATTACAGATCCCGAAAAAGCAAAAAAGATCGCAACTGAGATTGGCTTCCCTATCCTTATCAAAGCTTCGGCCGGAGGTGGAGGAAAAGGGATGCGAATAGTTGAAAAGGAGAAAGACCTGGAAGACCAAATGAAGCGGGCGATAAGTGAAGCCGAATCTGCCTTTGGAGATGGTTCTGTCTTCATAGAAAAGTATATTGGAAGTCCGCGGCACATAGAGATCCAGGTCCTGGCCGATACCCATGGCAATTACCTGCACCTTTTTGAGCGGGAATGCAGTATTCAACGCCGCCATCAAAAAGTTGTAGAGGAAGCTCCTTCAGTCATTCTAGATGACGAGCTGCGGAAACAAATGGGAGAAGCTGCTGTAAAAGTTGCTAAAGCCTGTGACTATGTTGGTGCGGGAACGGTGGAATTTCTCATGGATGAAGACAGGAATTTCTATTTTCTTGAAATGAATACACGTCTGCAGGTTGAGCATCCGGTCACTGAACTCATCACCGGAGTCGACCTTGTGGAGCAGCAAATAAAAGTGGCAAGAGGGGAAGCTATTTCTTTTTCTCAGGATGAGTTAAAGATCTCCGGACATGCGGTGGAGCTTCGGGTCTATGCCGAAGATCCCCTGGAAGATTTTATGCCCAGCGTAGGAGTACTTGAAAAGTACCGGGGCCCTTCAGGAGAAGGGGTGAGGCTGGATGATGGTTTTGAGGAAGGAATGGAGGTTCCTATTTATTACGACCCCATGCTTGCGAAGCTCATTACCTACGGAAAAACCCGGGAGGAAGCTATACAGCGTATGCTTCAGGCCATAGGGGAGTATGAAGTAAAAGGAGTTAGTACTACATTACCTTTCGGAAAATTCGTTTTTGAACATGAAGCTTTCCGAAGCGGAAATTTTGACACACATTTCGTGAAGAAATATTATTCCGCCGAAAAATTAGAATCTAAAACAAGGGAAGAAGCTGAGCTTGCTGCACTAGTTGCTCTTAAGCAATACTTAAAGGACAGGCAGCAGTTAAGATTGCCCAATGAATAATTCCGAAGCAGAGATCTATGAGTGAGAATACACAAAAGCTAAAGGATAAAATGGCCGAAGCCCTCAAGGGTGGCGGTGAAAAAAGAATAGCAAAACAACATCAACAAAAGAAACTCACCGCCCGCGAAAGAGTGGATTATCTTCTGGACGAAGGTTCTTTTGAAGAAATTGGAATCCTGGTAACACATCGCACCACCGATTTTAATATGGAAAAACAGCAGTACTATGGCGATGGAGTTGTTACCGGCTACGGAACCATCAATGGCCGACTTGTCTATGTATTTGCCCAGGATTTTACCGTTTTTGGAGGTTCTCTTTCAGAAACCCATGCCGAAAAGATCTGTAAGATCATGGACCATGCAATGAAGGTTGGAGCCCCGGTAATTGGTTTAAATGACTCTGGTGGTGCCAGGATACAGGAAGGGGTAAGGTCCCTGGGAGGATATGCAGACATCTTTTACAGGAACGTGCAAGCTTCGGGAGTTATCCCGCAAATTTCGGCGATCATGGGACCCTGTGCGGGGGGAGCAGTTTATTCTCCAGCCATGACCGATTTCACGCTCATGGTGCAGGATACGAGTTACATGTTTGTTACCGGTCCAAATGTGGTGAAAACGGTAACAAATGAAGAGGTTACTTCCGAAGAACTTGGAGGTGCGAGCACGCATTCTACCAAGAGTGGAGTTACTCACAGAACTGCCGCCAACGACATCTCTTGTTTAGAAGATATCAAGAAGCTGCTGAGTTACATGCCTCAAAATAATAAGAACACTCCTGAAAAATTGCCTTATGACTTTGGAGATGAGGTGCGGGAGGAACTGGAGTCCATAGTTCCAGATAGCTCCAATAAGCCCTACGATATGCACGAGGTGATCAAGGGAATCATAGACGAAAATTCCTTTTTTGAAGTACATAAAAACTACGCCGACAATATTATTGTAGGTTTTGCGCGGCTAGGTGGAAGGAGCATTGGAATTGTAGCAAATCAACCCATGAGCTTAGCCGGAGTGCTGGATGTGGAGTCTTCAAGAAAAGCGGCGCGTTTCACCCGATTCTGTGACTGCTTCAACATTCCATTACTGGTTCTTGTTGATGTACCGGGATTCTTACCGGGGACGGACCAGGAGTGGAACGGGATCATTCTTCATGGAGCGAAATTGCTTTATGCACTAAGTGAAGCCACCGTGCCAAGAGTAACGGTTATTACCCGAAAAGCTTATGGTGGGGCTTATGATGTGATGAATTCCAAGCATATTGGTGCCGATCTCAATTATGCCTGGCCAACAGCCGAAATTGCAGTAATGGGCGCCAAAGGTGCAAGTGAGATCATTTTTAGAAAAGAGATCAAAGCTGCCGAAGATCCAGAGCTCAAACTTTCGGAAAAGGAAAAGGAATATGCCGAGAAATTTGCCAATCCTTTTAAAGCTGCACAACGAGGTTTTATTGATGAGGTCATCATGCCGCGTGATACCCGCCGAAAACTCCTGAAAGCCTTTAGCATGTTGGAGAATAAGGAAGTGCTAAGGATAGATAGGAAACACGGGAATATCCCACTTTAAGGTATAAAGATTAAGGGCTAAGGGTTGTTGTCAATGAACAATGATCAATAATTTATTGTTTTTCACCATAATTACACTATTCAAGATCTCAAGTCTAAAATCTCAAATCTCAAATCTCACATGAAGTTCCAGAAGATCGTCTGCGTTGATTATACTAAGCTGGAGTCGTGGGCGCTTGAGGAGTTGCAGGGTTTGAGTGAAGAAGAGATTAATGTCTACGGGGATGTGCCGGGCACAGAGGAGGAAACGGTGAAAAGGATTGGAGATGCCGACGCGATCATCGTTTCCTGGAAAACTCCAATTTCTGAAAACATCGTTAAGCAGTGTCAAAACCTGAAGTACATTGGGATGGCCTGTAGCTTATACGATGATGCATCGGCCAATGTGGCGGTAAATTATGCCCGTAGCAAAGGAATAACTGTGACAGGAATAAAGGACTATGGCGATCCCGGGGTGGCTGAATTCATTATTTCTGAATTAGTGAGATTATTTCATGGACTGGGAGATTATCAATGGCGTGAAATGCCGGTTGAACTTACCGAAAAGAAGATCGGGATTATAGGGCTGGGAGTCACAGGGCAACTTCTGGCAAAATGCCTGCGGCCTTTTGGTGCAGATCTCTACTACTACAGTAGGACCCGCAAAAGAGATTTGGAAGAACAAATTACTTTTCTTCCGCTAAAGGAGTTGTTAGAGACTGTAGATGTGATCTCCCTACACCTTCCGAGAAATACAATGATCTTAAAAGCTGCCGAATTTGACCTTTTTGGGACCGGTAAAATTCTTATCAATACCTCTCTCGGTCTTCCTTTTGAGGAAGAAGCTTTCCAAAGCTGGATAAAAAGAGCAGGGAATTTTGCCATTTTTGACGGGGATGGAAAAAAGGAACTTTCAAAAGAGACTGAAAAACTGCCACGTGTAATTTCAGCAGGAAAAAGTGCAGGTTGGGCTGTAGAGACCCAGAGAAGACTTTCAGAAAAAGTGCTGCAAAACATAAAAGATTTTCTATAGTAATTGCAGCATCAGGTTTCATGATAAGGTATTAGCCCCAAGGAAAGAAAGGAAGCTTTATATTTGCTGAAAATTTCTTTATGGAATATCTTTTTGAACCCTGGCCCTGGTATGTTTCTGGCCCATTGATCGCAGTGGTCATGTTTCTGCTCATCTTCATGGGTAAGAAGTTTGGGATGTCCTCCAATCTCGAGACCATGTGCACAATGTGCGGGGCGGGAAAAAAGGCTTCCTATTTCAATGTCGACTGGAAAGGGAGCCGATGGAATTTAACTGTCATTCTTGGTGCAGCCATAGGTGGTTTTATAGGAGCCCACCTCTTATCTAACAGTGCTGAGGTAGAAATAGCAGCAACTACAGTATCCAATCTAAAAGAATTGGGTTTTAATAGTGCGGGAAAGGCTTATCTACCCGAAAGACTTTTTAGTTTGGAGGCTTTGACCCAGCCGGGACCACTTCTTATTTTATTGACAGGTGGCCTGTTAATTGGCTTTGGAGCACGCTATGCTGCAGGTTGTACTTCGGGTCATGCCATCTCCGGGCTTAGTAATCTGCAGCTTCCATCGTTGATCGCTGTTATAGGCTTCTTCATAGGTGGTCTAATCATGATACATTTATTATTTCCTTTAATATTTTAAAATGAAAAGAACAGCCGGTTATTTATTAATAGGGATCTTTTTCGGGATTGTAATGTATAAATCTGAAGCTGCATCCTGGTTTCGAATTTACGAGATGTTCCAATTCGATTCGTTTCACATGTATGGGATCATAGGTTCTGCATTATTAATGGGGATCATAGGAGTGCAGCTTATAAAAAGAAGTAATGGAAGATCATTTTTTGGAGAACCAATAAAAATAGTCCCTAAAGAAAGAGGCTTCAAAAATTACCTTTTTGGAGGTATTATTTTTGGACTGGGCTGGGCTTTGGCAGGAGCATGTCCCGGGCCTATTTACACACTTATTGGAGCTGGTTATGTATCTATTTTGGTAGTGTTATTAGGCGCACTAGGGGGCGCTTTCCTGTACGGATTGCTTCGGAAGTATCTTCCTCATTAACGGGTGACACAGGCAAAAGAAGATCTGCCATATACAGAAAGTTCATAGATCACTCCTTCTCTCCATTTCTCTCCATCCAGGGCTTGATCCTGAAGTCTTTTCTGAAGGATATCTACTACTTCAGGATCTTCGCAAGCAACGCTTAAATACTGAATGCTGTTTTCTTCAGAAATAGAGAAGAATACAGTGACAGATTTTCCTTCTTCAAGAGTGTGGTCGGTATCCCGAAGTAATTGTTCAATTTCAGCAGAAAGACTATTAAGGTCATAAATTTTCCCTGATTTTTCGGCGTAGATAACTGTGCTCACAGTGATCGCTAAAGTCAACAGCAGTAATTTAAAACGTTTCATGATGCAAATCTTTAAAAGTTAATATCAAATTCTTCGGGGGATTTTGACTCTTTACTTTAAAGACTTACTGGAAATGAATTCGTTACAGATATAGGTGAAATTTTTTGAAGATATTTTCCTGTTAATTTGAAGAGGCCTCAAAAATAGCATTTTTGAAAGCTCTATTTTTGGTCGGAAAGATAAAAGGACGGAAGGGAGATATGGAATTTAACTGCCATCAACCTTATCACAATCACGGTAAGGGAAGTGAGGACATAGATCAAATCCTGCTGCATTCCTGCTTCATAGAGCAGGATAAACGCCATACCACCTACAATGCAAGCGGTCGCATAGATCTCTTTTCTAAAGATCACCGGGATCTCATTACATAATATATCTCTAATAACGCCGCCAAAAGTACCGGTCATGGTGCCCAGGGTAATGGAAATGATGGGATTTAGATCGTTCTGGATTCCTATTTCAACTCCGGTAATAGTAAAGATCCCCAGCCCTATAGTGTCGAATAGAAAAAGAGACTTCTTCAGGTGATCAAGATCTTTTCTAAAGATAATGGCAAGAACTGTTACTAAGCCTATCAAATAAATATAAATTGTATTTTCCATCCAGGTAACGGGGGTATTACCTATTAATGTATCACGTATGGTTCCGCCGCCAATAGCTGTTACAAAGGCAATTATAAAGATCCCGAAAAGATCCAGTCGCCGGTTCATGGCCGAGAGAGCTCCCGAGATGGCAAAGGCTATGGTTCCCAGCAAGTCCAGGATATTAAAGAGGGAAAGTTCGATCATGCTGCAAAGGTATAGGAATAGTGACAGCTTCTAAAGTCTTCTGCTTTAAGCTGATCATATAGTTATATAGGAAATCTGTATACTCAAACCTGTAAGATTTATTGGAAAGTTACTACTTTTACAGGAAGAAATTTTTTGACCATGAGCGAAACCAGAGAAAGAATAAAATGTTTAATAATAGGATCGGGACCGGCAGGATATACTGCTGCCATTTATGCTGCCAGGGCAGATCTTCACCCGGTCATGTACACAGGATTAGAGCCTGGAGGACAGTTGACTACAACTACCGAAGTGGATAACTTTCCGGGATATCCTGAAGGTATTGATGGTCCTGCAATGATGATCGACCTTCAAAAACAGGCCGAAAGATTTGGAACAGAGGTGCGTATTGGAATGGTGACCGAAGTTCAGCTTAGTAAAGAAAATGGCGGAATTCACCAGGTATGTGTGGACAATTCAACATGGGTGGAAGCCGAAACTGTGATCATCTCTACAGGTGCCACTGCAAAATATTTAGGACTTCCAAGTGAACAAAGACTAAGAGGAGGCGGAGTGTCAGCATGTGCTGTGTGTGATGGTTTCTTTTATAAAGGACAGGAAGTGGCTATTGTTGGAGGAGGGGATACGGCGGCCGAAGAAGCTACCTATCTTGCCAATATATGTACAAAGGTTACTATGCTGGTAAGAAAGGACGAACTGCGGGCTTCAAAAGCTATGCAGCACAGGGTCTTTAACACCAAGAACCTTAAGGTACGATTTAATACTGAGGTTGATGAAGTGCTTGGAGAACAGGTTGTGGAAGGACTTAGAGTGGTAAATAACCAAACCGGAGAAAAAGAAGAAATTAAAATTACCGGACTTTTTATCGCAATTGGACATAAACCTAATACAGAGATCTTTAAGGGGCAGCTGGATATGGACAGCACCGGATATTTGATCACCCAGGGAAAAAGTACCAAAACCAACATTCCCGGCGTTTTTGCATCGGGAGATGTGCAGGACAAGGAATACCGACAGGCGATCACTGCTGCCGGAACAGGTTGTATGGCAGCTCTGGATGCAGAGAGATATCTTGCTACAGTAGAAAGTAGTGAAGAAGTGACCGCAAAGTAAAGATCCCTTGATGATAAGATTATAAAGCTGCCTGAAAAGGCAGCTTTTTTTATGACAATAATTTCGTGATCCTGATTATAAACACCAACAACAGCTTTATTCTTCACTGCTATTCTCCGGCACGTCTGGTTCTAAATTTTAAGATTGGGTTCTTTTAAAGTGCTGTGGTATCTCTTGTAAGAAATAAGAAACAAGAAAATTTGAACAAAAAAAGACTGCCCTTTGGAGCAGTCTTTTTTATTTCAGGTAGTATTTTCTAACAATCCCCGGATTGTTGAACTGAATGAACTTTTTCAATTCCAACTTCTTCCGAGACTTCAGTTCTAATTTCTTCGCCAGTAGAAAATAGCAGGCTGAGAAGGCTGGCAATCAGGATTTCTATAAGAGTGCTCATGGCTGAGGGATGGTATCAGTTTCAGTCATGACCGGCTCTTCATCCTGCAACTCTTCATCAAAAGTTTCGTCAAAGCTGTCTTCAGTATCCCAGTCATTTTCAGAATCTCCCCAGGGGTCTTCTTCCTCTTCGGGGCAATCGAGACATTCAGCTCCCTCTCCGGTTATCTTGAGGTATCTCTCTTCATATCCATTGTGTAGGATATCGCCGTAATAATCGGTGTTCCTGTGAAAGGAATAGGTATTATCATTAGCATATAACACGGTCCCCACCGGAAGGAATAAGGTTACCTGTACCTTCTGTTCCCGGTATTTGTTCGCAGGATCTGTGGTGAGAATACCGCTAAGGTCTAAACGTCCATTTGAAAAGTTTGAATGGTAATAGATATCTTCTGCTCGTTCACGTGCCTCATCGTAGGTCTTACCTTCAGCCATTTTAATAATCTCCATTCTACCAGTAGAATCTGAAGTAGATTTGACGATCAACTGCACATTTTGCGACCAGATCACTTTCTGGTTATCTCCATTATAGGAGATACTGAAATCGTTTGACTGATAAGGTGTAGAGTTTAACTGAGGATCTCCTACCATGTTAATGTAAAGCGTATCATTTGCGGTTACAGGAAGATTTTCGGTAATTCTTACCTCTCCGTCAAAAGCTCTTTCGGTAGCCTGTTGAATTCCGAAGAAAATCAATCCCAGCACCGAAATGATCCAAAGTCCCAGGAGTACAAGTTTCGCAGTTCTTCCTATTGATCTGAGATTTTTAACCAGGATCTTCAATCCCAGAATAAAGAGGAAGAAGAATGGAATTCCTACTGCAAAGAATGCAAGCAAGGATATGATCCAAATACTATCGGCACCGGGGCCTACTATCTCCACATAATCTGTCCATGGTGCTTCGATGATTCCAAAGGTTCCTATTGAGAACAAACCTATAAACAATCCTATGAGAGTAAATCCTGCAATTAGCAGCAAGAATATACCAATAAGTTTTACAAAGAGGTTGAGAATGAATTTTACGACATCACCTACTGCGGTTGCAGCTGAATTGGCTCCAGACCGGGCTTTATAACCATACTTTTCGTAGTTGATGTCCTTCATCTTTCCCGACACATCATCAAAGCCCTCCCTAATTTTGCGTTCAATGTTGCTAATGGTTACAGGCTCCCCGCGCATGGCAAGCTTATCGGCAGTAGTTTTAGCTTCAGGCACGAATATCCAAAGGGCGATATAAATAAGTATGAATGCACCTGTCGAGAAAACGGTAAGTAATATCCATAGAATCCTTATCCAAAGAGCGTTTATTCCCGTATAATGCGCAAGTCCCGAAGATACTCCTCCAATGTAGCTATTCTCTGTATCGCGGAAGAGTTTTTTACCTCTGGTCTTTTTATAAACAGGCTCATCTTCAAAGATCTCGTCATCCAACACATAATCTTCAGGTTGTCCCATGACAGAGATCACTTCATCCACTTCCCTTAAACCAATTACCTGTTTTTCATTTTTTATCTTTTCTGAAAATAGTTCGGCTATACGGGCTTCGATATCATGAATGATCTCTTCCTGGCCAGAAGTATTAGTAAGAGACCTCTTTATAGCCTCGAGATAATGTTGCAGCCTGGCATAAGCATCCTCATCAATATGAAAGAAAATGCCGGCAAGATTTATGTTGACTGTCTTATTCATGATTTTTAGGTTTTTGGGTAGTTACTATTGTTACTGCGGTTTGCAGTTCGTCCCATGTATGGGTGAGTTCTTTTAAAAATATCTTTCCGGTCTCTGTTAGGCCATAATACTTTCGTGGCGGTCCGCTGGTAGATTCTTCCCAGCGATAGGTGAGCAATCCGGCATTTTTGAGGCGGGTTAACAAAGGGTAAATCGTACCTTCTACCACCAGGAGTTTTGCGCTTTTCAAGGTGTCGAGGATTTCGGCTACATAAGCGTCATTATCCTTGAGGACAGACAAAATGCAGTACTCCAAAACACCTTTGCGCATTTGTGCCTTTGTGTTTTCAATCTTCATAGTGTTTGGTTTTGAATGTTGTTGAACTGTTCATTTTTTGATTGATTGATGATTAATGATTGATTAAATTATTATTCCGGAGCCTTGTCTGACTCTTGGGTTTTTGTGATTTCCTGCTGTTCCTGATATTCTCCCGCATTAAGGAAATTAATGGTCAAAGGATATTGGTAAAGCCGCCCTTCACCTGCTCTAATTGTTGCTGAAACAACTGCATAAAGGTTAAGCACAAAAAGTGCCAGGAGGAGAAAAGCCATAGTCATTATATAGATGATGATAGGGCTTGCCTCCATTGGATTTCCAATCCATTGATGGTGATCATCAATATAGAATGATCCTTCGAAGTTCATGTTTAAGCCAATGATGATCGCACCGGCGACGCCTACCATAACAAGAAAGAAGGCATATAGAAAGAGACTTATCTGGAAATTGAGTGCCTGCTTCCCGTGTTCATTTACGAATGGATCTTTCTTCTTCGCAGTCCAGAAGATCAACGGAAAGATGAAATTCCCAAAAGGAAAGAAAAATTGCGTAAAGGTCGATAAGTGGATCAATGCTGCCACTGTTTTGTCATGATTTTGTGATTGATTGTTCATTATGATTGATTTTCTAATACAAATATATATCTTAAAAACAGTATTATGCAAAACAAAGTACTATATTTTTTATCCAAGGCTTAAAATTTAACATTTGAGCATGTTGAATAATTTGAATACTTTTAAAAAAATCTTCAACAACTATGGAAGTTTCTTCCCAAAAACTAAATTCTTTTTTGATATTTAAACTCCCCAGTGCCTGGCTTTGTGGAGTTAGAGTGAAGGAGATCGATGAAAGTCACTGTGTTACTGCAGTCAAACATCGCTGGATCAATCAAAATCCTTTTAATTCCCTCTATTTTGCTGTACAGGCTATGGCTGCCGAGCTAAGTACAGGAGCCCTGGTCATGACCGCAATACGGGCTTCTAAAAAGCCCATTTCCATGCTTGTTGCTCAGAATAAATCCCGGTTTACAAAAAAAGCGACTGGAAAGATCTCTTTTATATGCAACGATGCCAATCTGGTTTCTACAGCCATTGAAGAAGCAGTAAAAACAGGAGAGGGGCAAACCTTCTGGATGCGCTCCCGCGGACTCAATGAAGAGGGACAGGAAGTTTCTGTCTTCGAATTTGAATGGACGATTAAAGTGAAGTAGTTAGTAGTTAGTAGTTAGTAGTTAGTAGTTAGTAGTTAGTAGTTAGTAGTTAGTAGTTAGTAGTTAGTAGTTAGTAGTTAGTAGTTAGTAGTTAGTAGTTAGTAGGGAAGAGATAAACCTCTAACTTAAATAGTAATAATAGACCTTAGACCTTAACACATAAACCTTATTAAGATGAATGCACACGAAATAGACTATGAAATCTTTGGAGAAGAGATGCAGTATGTGGAGCTGGAACTGGATCCACAAGAGGCTGTTATTGCCGAAGCCGGGAACTTCATGATGATGGATAACGGTATAAAGATGGACACCATCTTTGGAGATGGATCAAAACAAAATGAAGGCTTTCTTGGAAAAGTTCTGGGAGCCGGAAAGCGTCTACTTACCGGAGAAAGTTTATTTATGACCATCTTTACCAACCAGATACAGGGAAAGAAGAAGATTAGTTTTGCTTCCCCTTATCCGGGAAAGGTGATTCCTCTGGACCTGACAGAATATGGGGGTAAATTTATCTGCCAGAAGGACGCGTTCTTATGTGCTGCCAAGGGAGTGGCAATAGGAATAGAGTTTAGCCGAAGACTGGGCCGTGGTTTTTTTGGAGGAGAAGGTTTTATCATGCAAAAACTGGAAGGCGACGGGATGGCCTTTGTACATTCGGGAGGTACTACTGCTAAAAAGGTATTGCAGCCGGGGGAAAAGCTAAAAGTAGACACCGGTTGTATTATTGGTTTCACAAAGGACGTCGATTACGATATTGAATTTATAGGAGGGATTAAAAACAGCCTTTTTGGAGGGGAAGGATTGTTTTACGCCACCTTAACAGGCCCGGGTACTGTTTTTGTTCAATCTCTCCCCTTTAGTAGACTTGCCGGCCGTATTCTTGCTGCGGCACCACAAGGTGGAGGTAAGGACAAAGGAGAGGGTAGTATCCTTGGCGGCCTTGGGGATATAGTAAGTGGAGATAACCGTTTTTAGTGTGTTAAATTAACTTCATCTTGTTCCGAATCTGGAAAAAATTGCTATTTTTATATCGTTAACGAAAACGATTTCGCTTATTGGTGACCATTACTTTTTCTAACCAAGGTTAACTAATTTAATAATTATGGCAAGAGCGATGTTCGAGTACACCAAAACGGTCCTAAACAAGGTTAGTTTTGATGTTACTCTGTTCTGCAAAGAAGTGAAAAAAGCGCTTCAACGACTATTACCTTATGAAATAGAGGAGTTGAAGCTGTACATTTTTTCACTAATTCGGCAAAATCCCGAATTAAATCAATGTTTAATTTATCTAAATCCTTAGAAATAGGAAAAGCGGCTCAAAAAAGAGCCGCTTTTTTTTAATCTTTACTTTCAATGCTACTTTTTGTGAAGCGGACTAATAATCTGCACGTTTTGAAAGGCTATTGCACCTTTGATAACACCGGCTATAGTACTGCGAAGAGCTTCAATTATTTGCATTTTTAATTCGCTCTTATTATAAATAAGGCTCACCTCTCTCGCAGGATTGGGCTCCCTGAACATTCTTATATTTTTCTTTTCATCATCCTTTAGGTCGAGGGTGTGAAGATAGGGCAGGAGGGTCATCCCCAAGCCTTCGTTGGCAAGTTTGATCATAGTTTCAAAACTTCCACTTTCCAGTTGAAAATGATCTTCATCGGTATTTCGACTTGCTTTGCACAAATTTAGAATACCATCTTTAAAACAATGTCCATCTTCCAAAAGGAGGATGTCATTGAGATCAAGGTCTTCCACTTCGATTTTCTCTTTGGAATGCAATCTATGTCCCTGCGGAATATAACCAACAAAAGGTTCATAATAGAGTGCTTGTTCCTTGATCCCCGCAAGTTCAAGAGGTGTGGCAGCTATTGCTGCATCCAGGTGTCCATCCTGTAGTTTCTCAATTATTGCTTCTGTATGTAGTTCCTCGATCTTAAGGTTGACTTTCGGGTACTTCTTGATGAAGTTATTGAGGAACATGGGTAAAAGGGTAGGCATGATTGTCGGGATTACTCCGAGTCTAAAAAGACCTCCCACAAATCCTTTTTGCTGGTCTACAATATCTTTTATCCTGTCGCTTTCATTTACAATATTCCTTGCCTGCTGTACGATCTTACGGCCTGTTTCGGTAAGCTCAATAGGTTTTTTACTGCGATCAAAAATGAGGACATCCAGTTCTTCCTCAAGCTTCTGGATCTGCATGCTCAAAGTCGGCTGAGTGACAAAAACCTTTTGTGCAGCTTTGGTGAAGTTCTGGTGTTCTGCAACAGCTAATACATAATGTAACTGGGTAATGGTCATTTGTTCCGTAAAATTAAGTTCAGATGCAAAAGTATTTATTTTTTCTATAGTAGGAGCAAAAAAGGATTCGTTTCTCTATAACTCCGCTTTTTATATTGAGTCGTCTGCCTATTATACTTAAAGTCGCTCTAATACTGATGCTTAAAAATGCCATTTTTAGATACTCTATTGTTCGTTCTATTAAAAGAAAAGAGCCGGGTTTTCCCCGGCTCCTCTGTATTTAAATTGTATAAATTCTATTCTCCTCTAAGAATCCTGTTGAAAGTTTCACTCGGTCTCATTGCCTTGTTTACTTTGTCTTCTTCAGGCTGATAGTATCCTCCAATGTCTACTGAAGCTCCCTGTGCATCCAGAAGTTCCTTCAGGATCTGGTCCTTATTTTGTTCCAGTCTTTCACTAACCTTCTTAAAATGATCTTTTAGCTCCTTGTCTTCATTTTGTTCAGCTAAAGCCTGAGCCCAGTATAAAGCCAGGTAAAAGTGACTTCCCCTGTTGTCAAGCTCATTCACTTTTCTTGACGGGGATTTATCTTTTTCCAAAAACTCTTCTGTAGCTTTGTCTAAGGCATTTGAAAGGATCAAAGCTCTTTTGTTATCATACTTGTCTCCCAAATGTTCCAGGGAAACGGCCAGGGCCAGGAATTCTCCTAAGGAATCCCAGCGCAGGTGACCTTCTTCAACAAACTGTTGCACGTGTTTTGGAGCAGAACCTCCTGCACCTGTTTCAAATAATCCACCACCATTCATGAGCGGTACAATAGAAAGCATCTTGGCACTCGTTCCAACTTCCAGAATTGGGAAGAGATCGGTCAGATAATCTCTGAGTACATTACCGGTTACAGAAATGGTGTCTTTACCATTCTTCAGCCTTTCAAGAGTATACCTGGTAGCTTTCTCAACAGACATTATCTTGATCTCAAGACCAGAAGTATCATGGTCCTTGAGATAAGTGTTTACCTTCTTGATGAGTTCGGCATCATGAGCTCTTTCTTCATCCAGCCAGAATACAGCGGGACTACCTGTAGCTCTGGCACGTGTAACAGCAAGTTTCACCCAATCCTGTACAGGTGCGTCTTTGGTTTGGCATGCTCTCCAGATATCTCCTTCTTCCACCTCATGTTCCATAAGAACTTTTCCATCCTGTGTGACGATCTGTACTTTGCCTGATTCTTTTAATTCAAAAGTTTTATCGTGAGAACCATATTCTTCAGCTTTTTGAGCCATAAGACCAACGTTGGGCACTGTACCCATAGTGGTAGGGTCAAAAGCACCATTTTCTTTACAGAATTGGATGGTCGTTTCATAGAGATCGGCATAACTGCTATCCGGGATAACAGCTTTGGCGTCTTGAGGTTTGCCTTCTGCATTCCACATCTTTCCTGAAGTTCTTATCATTGCAGGCATGGACGCGTCAATGATCACATCACTTGGAACATGCAGGTTTGTAATTCCCTTATCGGAATTTACCATGGCAAGATCTGGCCCTTCCTCAATATCCTGTTCAATATCTGCGTTTATTTTCTGTTGTTTTTCCTCCGGAAGATTATTGATGGCGTTAAGAACATCCCCAAGCCCACTGTTGGGATCGGCACCCGCTTCTTGCAATTCCTGTCCATACTTCTCAAAAATGTCTTTAAAGAAGACCTTTACAGCATGACCAAAAATGATAGGGTCTGAAACCTTCATCATGGTTGCTTTCATATGCAGGGAGAAGAGAACCCCTTTATCTTTTGCATCTTTGACCTGTTCTTCAAGGAAATTAATTAGCGCCTTTCTACTCATGAAAGTCCCATCGATAATTTCCCCTTTTTGAAGCTGAAGGTCTTTCTTTAGTATTGTAGTACCGCCTGTAGTAGTTTGAAGTTGAATGTTAACCTTGGTAGCCTCCTCTAGGGTCACAGATTTCTCATTGTGTTTAAAATCATTGCTATCCATCGTAGCTACATGGCTTCTGGAATCCTTGCTCCATTCCCCCATCGAGTGAGGGTGTTTTTTCGCATAATTTTTAACTGCTTTTGGAGCTCTTCGATCTGAATTTCCTTCCCTAAGTACCGGGTTTACAGCACTACCTTTTACTTTGTCGTACTTTTCTTTAATTTGTTTTTCTTCTTCAGTTTTAGGCTCATCGGGATAATTAGGAAGATCGTATCCTTTATTCTGCAACTCTTCAATCGCTGTCTTGAGCTGCGGAATGGAGGCGCTAATATTCGGTAATTTTATGATATTGGCTTCCGGTTGCTTTGCCAGCTCGCCTAACTCTGCCAGATCATCAGAAACTCGCTGATCTTCTTTGAGTCTGTCCGGAAACTGAGAGAGTATTCTTCCTGCAAGAGAAATATCCCTGGTTTCCAGGGCAATGTTAGCAGGTTTTGTAAAAGATTCTACAATTGGTAAGAGTGAATATGTTGCGAGGGCAGGAGCCTCATCAGTTTTTGTGTAAATAATCTTTGTTGTGTTCGACATATAGAAATTTTTATTTTTTGGTCAAAGGGTTTGCAATTTACCATTTTTCGAGCTCATTTCACAGGAGGAAGGTGGAAGATAGTGAGGCATTGGCCGTAAATTGTACAAAAAAAAGCCATTTCACTATTTGAGTAATGAAATGGCTCTAATGAAATAACAATGATTTGCTGAACTTTTACATTCTCAAGTGAAATCTATATTTCACAAGCAGGTTGTTATTTCATCTGGATCAATCTACATTTCCCAAAAGAGTGTGTGTAAATGATCCGAAAATGTTTTTACCAATTAAACCAACTATGCATAATCATATTGTTATTCAAAATGGTAAAAACTATGTAAAGATCTTTGCTCTACATTGGAGTTTGTAAGAAGAATTCCTTGCGACATTCTTTTGCTTAAAACTCTAATTTAAATTTACGAAACAAATATTTATCCTGCAAACAATTTACGTTCAGTCACTTATAAATATTTCTTAAAAATTGAGACAAATAAAAAAGCCCCGGAATCGGGGCTTTTTCATTGACTATTATTAGAGTATTAAGCTCTTCTTTCTTTAATACGGGCTTTTTTACCTGTAAGTTCTCTAAAGTAGTAGATTCTGGCTCTACGTACTTTTCCTCGTTTGTTGACTTCGATTTTTTGAAGTGCAGGAAGGTTAAGTGGAAAAATACGCTCAACACCTACAGTTCCACTCATTTTACGAATGGTGAAAGTCTGAGAAGCTCCTGTTCCTCTCTTCTGGATCACAACTCCACGGAAGAACTGCGTACGGGTCTTTTGACCCTCCGTAATTTCATAGTAAGCAGTAATAGTGTCTCCGGCTGAGAATTCAGGAAACTCCTTCTTGGTTACGAACTCGTCTTGTACAAATTTAATTAAAGATTCCATGTTTCTAATGGTTTAAAAATAAGTCTAAAACAACATTCACGGTGATCGCCAGAGGTTAATTTAGAAACGTGTGCAAAAGTAAGAAAAATTCTTATTCTCTAAAGCAAAGTGAAAATTATTTTCCTTCCTCTTCTAGGAGGTCCGGGCGTAAGCTTCTCGTTCTTTCCCACGCCTGGTCTTCCCGCCATTCTTCAATTTTTGGCGTATTGCCCGAGGTTAGTATCTCCGGGACCTTCCAGCCTTTATATTCGGCCGGCCTGGTATATATGGGTGGAGCGAGTAAATTGTCCTGAAAAGAATCGGTTAAGGCAGACGTTTCGTTGCCCAGAACTCCCGGCAGCAAGCGTATTACTGCATCACACAACACCGCGGCACCCAATTCTCCTCCCGAGAGCACGTAATCTCCCACAGAGATCTCTTTGGTTATAAAGTGATCTCTCACTCTTTGGTCAACGCCTTTATAATGACCGCAAAGAATGATAAGATTTTTTTTCAGGCTCAGTTCATTGGCCAAACCTTGCTTTAAAGTGGCACCATCAGGAGTCATGTAAATCACCTCGTCATAGTCCCGTTCCGCCTTTAAAGCTGAAATACATTTGTCTATAGGTTCGATCATCATTACCATCCCGGCACCCCCTCCAAACTGGTAATCATCTACCTGTTTGTAATTGTCGGTCACGTAGTCCCGCAAATTGTGGAGGTGGATCTCAACAAGTTCTTTTTCTATAGCTCTTTTTAAGATGGATGCCTCAAAAGGACTTTTTAGAATGTCTGGGACAACAGTAATAATATCAATTCGCATGGCGACAGAAGATTAAGCTTTGTGAGCTTTGAGCCCGCAAAGTTAAATAAAAACCTAAAGTGGAAAAGGGCTTATTTAGCCATTTTTAGCTGCTTGTTCTTTTCGTCCTGCAGCAAACGCCCCAATCTCTGTTCCTTTTCAAGAGATTTAGCCCTATAAGTGTCGAATTCTTTTTCAAGCTCCGCAAGATTCTTGCGCGCCTCTAAGGTATGAATATGGCTTTTTTTGAATCTTACTACAAATAGTGCCAGTGCCAGAATCAAAACACCTATAACGCTCCACATACTGCTGTTGTATGCCGACTTGCTAACAGACATTCCTAATACAGCAATTTCATCTTTTTGGGCAGTCACTGCATTTAATTGCCCTTGTATCTCTTCAAGTTCAGCCTCAAGATCAGAAATTTTTAACTTCTGAGTCTTAAAAGCCTCTTTTGAAGCGGCGATTTCTTCTTTGAGTTCGGCGATCCTGTTAGAAGTAAGTTGTTGTAAAGTTGTAAGTTGATCTGTGTCCACTACTTTGTAACCCTTAAAATTATTGGAGTTGGTGATCAACTCCTGAAATTTTTCGTCAATAGTGGTTTCTGTTGAGGTCTGTCCTACTGCGTTAGTAAGAGTAAATAAAAAGAGGGAGGCAAAAAGAATTTTTTTCATAGCAATTATTATTGTTTTTTGATCACTACCACAACGAAGGCTGACAGCTCTTATTGTTGAAAAAATCTCGTTTTTTCTTCTTTAACTTCCTGTGTATAAGTGCCCGATGGGTAAGCGGATGCAAAACTAAAGAATATAAACGGTACAGCTTTAGGCCTGTAAAATTATTTTAGTTAATTTTTAATAGGAACATTGGCAGCATTAAAAACTTTCAAATATTGCATTTATTTTGCTGAACTAAGGCATGAAAAAACCCGCCACCTTTTGGGTGACGGGCCTTCAAACTAATTAAACTCTCATTTAATAATAGGTAAACCTTCTTACCTTCGCAATATACTTGGCCAGCCTTATCACCTGGTGGCTATAGCCATATTCATTGTCGTACCACACATATAGTACAATATTCTTTCCGTTACCCGATACTATAGTGGCGTTGCTGTCATAGATAGAAGGTTGTGCAGACCCAACAATATCTGTAGATACCAGCTCATTATCTATTGAGTACTTGATCTGTTCCACAAGATCTCCTTCCAGGGCATACTTTCTAAGTATCTTATTTACCTTTTCTTTTGAAGTTGTTTTTTCTACCTCCAGATTAAGAATAGCCAAAGAGCCATTAGGTACTGGTACTCTAATGGCATTGGAAGTGAGTTTGCCGTCAAAAACAGGAAGAGCTTTGGATACTGCCTGTCCTGCACCGGTTTCGGTAATCACCATATTTAATGCGGCAGCACGACCTCTTCTATATTTGTTATGCATATTATCTACCAGATTCTGGTCATTTGTATAGGCATGGATGGTTTCCAGGTGGCCATGAACCACTCCTAAAGAATCCTGTATCGCTTTAAGCACAGGAGTTATGGCATTCGTGGTGCAGGAAGCAGCCGAAAAGATGGAAACCTCGTTAGGGTCATGTTCTAAATGGTTTACCCCATGTACAATATTAGGAATTCCTTTGCCCGGAGCTGTGAGTAGAACCTTTGATGCGCCTTTTGAGCTGAGGTGTCTGCTGAGAGCTTCCTTATCTCTAAATGCACCGGTGTTATCAATAACAAGAGCATCCTTTATTCCGTAGGAGGTATAATCGATCTCTTCCGGCTCGTTTGCAGAGATCATATGTACAGTAGTTCCATTGATGATAAGACACTTCTTCTTTACATCAAAAGAAACTGTACCCGAAAAATCTCCATGAACAGAGTCATTCTTAAGAAGACTTGCTCTTTTTTCCAGCACGGTCTCATCAATTTTTCCTCTGGTCACAATAGCTCTTAATCTTAATTGACTTCCCTTTCCTGTACGCGTCATTAGCTCACGAGCCAGTAGTCTTCCAATGCGACCAAAGCCGTAAAGAACTACATCTTTGGGAGTAAGTTCTTCTACTTTTTTTGCATCTTTTAATTTAGAGGATACAAAGGCAGTAGCGTTAGAATGTTTATTGTCTTCCAGG
Source organism: Salinimicrobium sp. CAU 1759 (assembly GCF_054482715.1). Taxonomy (NCBI): domain Bacteria; kingdom Pseudomonadati; phylum Bacteroidota; class Flavobacteriia; order Flavobacteriales; family Flavobacteriaceae; genus Salinimicrobium; species Salinimicrobium sp. CAU 1759. The sequence continues at coordinate 1,801,271 of NZ_JBTLRK010000001.1, forward strand.
TGGTATTCGAAGGTCAGCTTTCCAATATCAAGTTTGGAAGGTGGGAAATCCAAACGCTGGATAGCCTCTGCAATCTCTACGGAATCAAAAATTGAAATTGGCTTTTGTACAAATTCTCCTGCGTACTCGTGTAGGTCCAGGATGTCACTCACGTTGCGATCGATCAATTGATTCCTGAATAGAACCAGTTCAATGGATTTATCGTACCATAGATCACTTACAGTTTTGATGAATTGCACTGCAGCCCTACGACGATCTGCCTGAAAGGCTAATTCTTTCTCGTAAACTTCGTTAGAGTTCATTCTTCTTTTGGTGTTGTGTTGAAATTGCGGCAAAAATATATATTTCAAACGTTTTCGTAAAGGATTTTAAATAAAAAAATACCTGCCAAAAAGCAGGTATTTTCAGGTATTTCTTTAAAAGATTATCGTCGCCACACATACTTCTGTTTCTCCCCATCGGGAGTCACAAAAGTTACTGAGATAGGCTCTCCTGCAGATCTTTGCTGCATGATCTTTTCTACATCTCCCACGTTTCTTACGGGAATATTGTCAATAGCTGTTATTATAGTTCCATAAAGTTGCTCATTTTGCATTTGTGGAGTTAGGCCTCTGGTGATTTTAACACCGTTCTCCACGTTGCGTTCTTTAAGTTCTTCGGGAGTTGCGTTAGATACTTCAAGACCTATAGCTTTAATTTGATACACTTCATATTTTGTAAGCTTTACGTCAAATTCTCTGGTGTTTCCATCCCTTATCACCTTTACCTTCACAACATCGTTTGGTCTCTTAGAGCCAATATACCCTGTGAGATCTGAGAACTTTCTGATTTTTACATTATCTATTTTCTGAATAACATCTCCAGAGCGTAAGCCTGCTTTATCTGCCCCGCTTCCCTGTTCAACTTCATCGATATAAACTCCTTCAGAAACTGCAATGTCATAGTCACTAGGCACACTGGCAGCCTGTACGCCGCGAATACCAAGTATACCTTGCTGTACATCTCCATATTCAAGAATATCCTCTACAATTTTACGGGCATTGTTGGAAGGAACTGCAAAGGCGTAACCCACATAGGTTCCCGTCTGTGAGGTAATGGCTGTATTAATGCCTATCAATTCCCCATAGATATTCACGAGAGCTCCCCCACTGTTACCAGGATTCACTGCTGCATCGGTTTGGATAAAAGAAGAGATGTTCTCGTCCATTCCCAGATCACGGGATTTTGCTGAAATAATACCGGCAGTCACTGTGGAGGTAAGATTAAAAGGATTTCCAACAGCAAGTACCCACTCCCCAATTCGGGCGTTATCTGAATCTCCGAAGGGAAGATAATCAAGGTCTTCAGCATCAATTTTTAACAGGGCAATGTCGCTCTTGGGATCGGTCCCAATGACTTCGGCCATGTAGTTCTGATTATTATTTAAGGTAACCTGAAGGCGATTAGCATTCTGGATCACGTGATTATTCGTAACTATATAGCCGTCAGGAGAAATGATGACTCCGCTTCCCGCCCCGCGCAGTACCTGGGAGGTAGCTGAAGAAAATGGCGAGGTTCTAACTGCTGCAACGTTCTTTACGTGTACCACCGCATTTACCGATTTATTTGCTGCTTCGGTAAAATCTGCATTAGCGTCTGGAGGTAGCGAGTTCATATTTACCGGAGTATAGTCGGGAATAGTCCTGCTTTCCTGAACAAAGACAGGGTCTTTATCAATAAAAAGGATGTATCCTCCTAGAGTAAGAGCTCCGCTTAAAAGAGAGATCATGAGAAAACTTGCGAATCTTTTCATATATCTATTGTTTTTTAATTATTGTGGAACAAAAAGTTTAATGATTTAGCACGGTTCTGCCACAGTTTAATCCTGGTTTAACCGCTCCCGTTTTTTGTGTTTTATTGTATCTTTGCCCCCTCAAATTCATCCAGATGAAGCTGAACTTCTTTAAATATCAGGGTACGGGAAATGATTTTATTATGGTAGATAACCGTACTTCTGTTTTATCCAAAAATGATACCAATCTAATCAGATCCCTTTGTGACCGAAGATTTGGCATTGGCGCCGATGGTCTTATCCTGCTCGAAAATTCTCCTAATGAAGGGGAGGATTTTAACATGGTCTACTTCAATGCCGATGGTAATGAAAGCAGCATGTGTGGAAACGGAGGCAGATGTCTTGTTGCTTTTGCAAAATACCTCGGAATAATCTCAAAAGAAGCAGCATTTGGAGCAATAGATGGTTTCCATAAAGCTGTAATTGAGGATGACCTTGTAGGACTGAAAATGACAGAAGTAAAGAGTGTTTCTGAAGCAGAGAGTGCATTTTTTCTAGATACAGGTTCACCGCATCATGTCATTTTTTCAGAGGAAATTAAAGACATAAATATTCAGGAAGAGGGATCTGCAGTAAGATATTCAGAAGACTACAATTCTAAAGGTGGCACAAATGTCAATTTTGTGTCGCCGTTAGATACTGCATCGTTTAATGTGAGAACCTATGAAAGAGGGGTGGAGGCGGAAACCCTTTCCTGTGGTACTGGAGTAACGGCTAGTGCACTTGCAGCGTATCATAGTGGCAGAACTACTTCAACTATTGTGAAATTGGTCACCCCGGGTGGAGAACTTACAGTAAGTTTTAAACCTACTGCCGAAGGATTTGAAGATATTTGGTTAACAGGTCCTGCAAAACAGGTCTTCAAAGGAGAAATAGAATGCAATCTTTAAAAGGAGATCTGGTTTATTTAAGAGCACTGGAGCCCGAAGATCTTGACCTGCTTTTTGAGGTAGAAAACAACGAGGAGTTTTGGGAGGTAAGTGCAACCAGTGCTCCATTTTCCCGATATATCCTAAAGCAGTACCTGGAGAATTCCCATAGAGACATTTATGAGGTGAAACAGCTTAGGCTGGTAATTTGCGAAAATAGCGGGGAAGCTGTGGGCTTCATTGATTTGTTCGATCTTGATCCAAAGAACCGTCGTGCCGCCTTGGGAATCCTTATCATCAATAGAAAAGACCGAAAAAAAGGGTTTGGAACAGAGACACTGCAATTAGTTTCAAAATACTGCTTCACACATTTAGGTTTACATCAGGTCTATGCAAATGTTGGAGAAGATAATATCTCAAGCAAATTATTGTTTGAAAAAGCCGGATTCACTGTGGCAGCCAGGAAAAAAGACTGGAACCTGGTGGGGGGAGAATATAAAGATGAAATTACCTATCAATTGATCAATTAAGATGTATATCAAGAAAATATTAGTAATAATTGCCCTTTTAGGAATCGTGGTTTTAGCGGGATTTTCCTGGTATATATATGATGTGATCTTTTCTCCCAACACCTCTTTTTCCGAAGAAAGAGTAGAGATTTTTGTTCCCACCGGTGCAGATTATTCAACAGTACGGGAGCTCCTGGAGCCATACCTCGAGGATGTAAATGAATTTGGCATAGTTGCACAAAAGAAAGGTTACATAAATAATGTGAAGGCAGGGAGGTTTATTCTCAGGAAAGGAATGAACAATAACGAAATCGTCAACACCCTTCGCAGTACCAATGAGCCGGTGTGGGTTACCTTCAACAATCAGGAACGCCTGGAAGATCTTGCCGGCAGGATTGCTTCTCAAATCGAAGCAGATAGTATTGCTCTTCTGGAAAGTATGAAGGATACAGCCTTTTTAAAGGAGTATGGCTTTAAAGAAAGAAATGCTCTGGCTATGTATGTTCCTAACAAGTACCAGTTCTTTTGGAATACTTCTGCCGAAAAATTCAGGGAGCGTATGAGGGCAGAATACCAACGCTTCTGGAATGAAGAGCGATTGGCTAAGGCAGAAGAAATTGGTCTTTCTCCACATGAAGTGATGGTGCTTGCCTCTATAGTTCAGAAGGAAACCGCTAAAGTGGATGAAAGGCCGAAGGTGGCAGGAGTTTATATGAACAGAATTAATAATGGATGGAAACTTGACGCAGATCCTACCGTAATCTATGCTCTTAAAGACCGGCTTCAGAATTTTGATACAATTATTAAGCGGGTGCTGTATGCCGATCTTACGATTGATTCCCCATATAACACTTATAAATATAAAGAATTACCTCCCGGGCCTATTGCCATGCCTGATATTTCATCCATAGATGCGGTTTTGAACTATGAAGATCACAACTACTTCTACTTTGTGGCCGATGTGGAGAATTTTGGGTACCACAAATTTGCGAGGACCCTTTCTCAACACAATGCTAATAAAAGAGCTTATGTGAGGTGGATCAATGAACAGAAGATAAATAGGTAATTTATTATTTTTCAGCAAGTTAAATTCATTATACTATTTTTCTCTTTGGCACGTTCTATGCTTTAATGTGAGCACCGAGAATTTCTTTAAGATTGGTTTAACAAGCTGATAGTAAGATTATTAAAAAAATTCTTACATTTGTCGGCCGTTTTGAAAAGATCTTTTAGATTTTTTAGGAGCAAAAACAAATAGGATGAAGAAGAAAGTTGCAAAATTTTCAGTATTACCGGTTGTAGGAGCATCGATATTCTTTTACAGCTTTTCTACCAAGAAAGCACAAGATTTGACCGATGCTGTTCTTGAAGAATTCAAGACAGTAAACGAGGAGTTAAGCTTTGAAGTTCCGCAAGCACCAGATGCTGTAGCCTTTGATCCACAGCTTCGTTCATATCCCGAGTTAGGAAAATCATATGTGGCTTTTAAAGAAGCTCTGGGTTTTAAAGAATCCGGTGGTGATTATAAGATCATTAACGAATTTGGATATATGGGTAAATATCAGTTTGGAAGGGGAACTTTGAAATTGATAGGAGTGAGAGATACCAATCTTTTCTTAAATTCTCCCGATCTCCAGGAAGCTGCTTTTTACGCTAATGCGTACCGAAACAAATGGATTCTTCGTAAAGATATCAAGCAATTTCAGGATAAAGTGATCAACGGGATCAAAATAACCGAATCAGGTATTTTGGCGGCCGCTCACCTTGCAGGTCCCGGGAATGTGAAAAAGTTCCTTAGAAGCAACGGAACCAATAGCTTTAGCGATGGCTTTGGAACATCAATTAAGCATTACTTTAAAAAATTTGAAGGCTACGACACTTCATTCGTAGTTCCCGATAGAAAAGCGAAGGTTAATAATCCTTCTGTAATATAAAAATAGTGGGCCTTTTATGAAGGTCCACTTTTGTTTTACGCCATTCTGAAGCAGTTTTTGTTACTATAAATTCCGTGCTCAGAGTTAGATCACAGGCTACGCAGATACGGGTGGCTGGGTGAAGCATTCCGGTGAGATCTTCCAGCATTTTGTTATTCCTGTATGGAGTCTCAATAAATGCCTGTGCCTGATTTTTCTCCAAAGAAATCCTTTCTAAATCTTTTATTTCAGCTTTTCTGGCTGCTTTATCAATTGGCAGATAGCCATTAAAGGCAAAATTTTGTCCATTCATACCCGATGCCATCATGGCCAGAAGAATAGAGGAGGGGCCAACCATTGGCACTACCTGGATTCCTTCACGATGTGCGATCTTTACTACCTCTGCACCGGGGTCGGCAACGCCGGGACATCCTGCCTCGCTCAAGAGTCCAATGTCTTTTCCTGCTTTACAGGCTTCCAAAAATGACGGAATATCAGCAGGGTCGGTATGTTTGTTCAGGAGGAAAAAACTCAATGAGGGTTGAGATTTTCCCGGTACCAGCTTTTTTATGGCTCTCCTCGCAGTTTTTTCATTTTCAGCAATGAAAACATTTAACCTTTCTACCTGTTGTTGTACGGTGGCGGGTAGAACCTCCAAAGGTTCATTATCTCCCAGGGTAGTTGGAAGTAAAAATAATTTTCCGCTATAAGAGAAATTATTGTTCAATCTACTGGTGCTTTTGGGCAATTACTTCACAGGCTTCATCCAGCATTTTATAGACTTTTTTAAATCCGTCTGCCCCGCCGTGGTATGGATCCGGAACTTCGACATTTTCACCTGGAAAGATCTCATTGAGGATCAAAAATACCTTCTCCTTATCTTCTTCATTTCGGGCGAGGGAAAGTACATCGTAATAATTTGACATATCCATCACATAGATCTTGTCAAAATCATCAAAATCTTGAACCGAAAATTGTCGCCCGCGTTGAGACCGAATGTCGAGGTTATTTTGTTTGGCTATATCAATTGATCGGGTATCGGGACCCTCATCAACATGATAATTACTTGTTCCGGCCGAGTCTACGAATACTTTGTTTGGATCAACTTTGGATTTGAGAATACCTTCGGCCAGGGGTGACCTGCAAATATTGCCAAGACACACCATCAGGATCCGGGTTTTCATTCTTAAAGAGTAAGTTTTTTGTTGATGTCCTCAACAAATTTATTGAACTGTTTGTCTGTTGAAGCTAAATTATCAACAGTTTTACATGCGTGCAAAACAGTGGCGTGATCTCTTTTTCCAATTTGGCTACCAATGCTGGCTAAAGATGCCTTGGTAAACTTCTTTGCAAAGAACATGGCAAGTTGACGCGCCTGCACTATATGTCTTTTTCTTGTTTTGGATTGTAAAGTTTCCACATCCATTTGGAAGTATTCACTTACAATCTTTTGAATGTAATCAATAGAAACTTCGCGCTTAGTGTTCTTGACGTAATTGTCGACTATCTTTTTAGCAAGATCAAGAGTAATATCTTTTTTATTAAAGGAAGAGTGAGCGATAAGAGAAATTATAGCTCCTTCCAACTCCCGGATATTTGTCTTGATATTGTTTGCCAGGAATTCTACTATATCCTCAGGCATATCCACACCATCGCGATAAAGCTTATTCTTTATAATAGAAATTCTGGTGTCAGTATCAGGATGTTGCAGTTCTGCCGAGAGCCCCCATTTAAAACGGGAAAGCAATCTCTGCTCAATGTCCTGCATATCTACCGGTGCTTTATCACTGGTAAGGATCACCTGTTTGCGATTTTGGTGCAGGTGATTAAAGATATGGAAGAAAACATCCTGAGTTCCGGCTTTTCCTGATAGTAACTGGATGTCATCCACGATCAATACATCTATGATCTGGTAGAAATGAATAAAATCATTTCGGTTATTCTTTTTGACGGACTCAATATACTGCTGGGTGAATTTTTCTGCAGAGATATAAAGTACTGTCTTTTCCGGATACTTGTCTTTGATCTCGATCCCAATAGAGTGGGCGAGGTGTGTTTTCCCTAAACCAACCCCACCAAAAATTAATAGGGGGTTAAAAGATGTCTCTCCGGGTTTGTTGGCCACCGCAAGTCCTGCAGATCTCGCCAGCCGGTTCGAATCTCCTTCCAGAAAGTTGTCAAAATTATAGCTCGGGTTAAGCTGAGATTCTATTTTAACATTTCTGATCCCGGGAATGATAAAAGGGTTCTTTAGCTCCGGGTTCTTATTCTTAATAGGAACGTCGACCTCCTGGGAAGCTACATTAGAACGGTTTGTACTTGGTATTTTTTCTGTAAAAGGTTGCTTGTTCCCATAGGTGTTTTCCATCCTTATCACATAGACCAGTTTCGCCTGGTCTCCCAGCACCCTATTTAACGAAACCTTAAGAAGTTTAACATAATGTTCTTCCAGCCACTCGTAGAAGAATTTTGAAGGAACCTGAATGCTTAAAGCTTTATCTGTAAGTTTAACCGCCTGAATAGGTTCAAACCAGGTTTTATATGCCTGGGGGGTAATGTTGTCTTTAATGAAGGCTAGGCAGCTATTCCAAACTGATTGCGCAGTTTCTGACATTCCGGATTCTAAATTAATAATGCGTTTGTTAGTAGTGACTTCCATAAGAAAAAGAGAAAAATTTCTTTCTCCCGGGTTTATTAGAGCAACAAATATGTGAACAAATTATCTGAAAAAAAAACGTTTTGACACTTGAAATTTAACAAAATTTTTAGCATACTTCGTTCATACGTGAAAGTACAAAACCGAATTAAATAATCCATCAAAAAATTCATGAAAAGCCACTCCACCTGTGTTAAAGTTCGATATGCAGAAACAGATCAAATGGGCGTTGTCTACCACGGCAATTATGCACAATATCTCGAAATAGCCCGTATTGACTGGCTTGATGCCCTGGGGATCTCATATAAAAAAATGGAAGAGGAGGGAGTAATGCTTCCGGTTTATGAGCTCAAAATAAAATTTAAAAGGTCAGCAAAGTTTGACGACATGCTTAAAATTGTTACGCGGTTAAAAGAAAAGCCCGGCGTAAGGATAGAATTTCAATATGAGATTTTTAATCAACACGACGAATTACTAACAGAGGCAGAGACAAGTTTGATATTTATGGACATGGAAAAGATGAAGCCAATGAAATGTCCTGCAAATCTTTTAGAAAAACTGGGTTATTGATCCTCCAGTTCGGTGATCTTTACTTTATAGGTGGCGTCAAATTTTTCATAGATCCTTTCCGCTTCTTTTTTGCGAACGGCAATAATGATCTTGCAGTCGAGTTCGAGGATCTGCTCCACAACATTGAGATTATTTTCTTTGATCACCCGCATCACCTTATTCATCTCGGGATAATCAAAAGAGATCTCAAATTTCACATCTATGGTTAGGGTGATGATCTTCGAAGCCTCCAGTGCCATTTGTGCAGCGGTCTTATAGGCATTGATCAATCCGCCGACTCCCAGTTTTACCACGCCAAAATATCGCACCACTACTATAAAGGTGTTAGTAACATCAAAGGACTGTAATTGTCCATAAATGGGCATTCCCGCCGAATTAGACGGCTCCCCATCGTCGTTTGCCCGGTAATGAACTTCCGCTTTTCCCAGCTGCCAGGCATAGCACCAGTGACGCGCCGCGTGATGTTTCTTTTTTAGCTCCTCAAGGTGCTCCTTTATTTCTTCTTCGGAAGTTACCGGAAAGGCATACCCAAAGAACTTACTGTTCTTGTCCTTAAATAGAACTTCTTCTGAAGGTTTAGTGATCGTCCTGTATGTATCCTTTACATCCATTCTTCGGAAGTTGCGATTAAAATGATGCTTGCAATTGCCAGCAATATCCCGATCCAATTCTTGGCCAACATTCTTTCTCGAAACAGTAAAATTCCGAGGAAGGTTGAGATCATAACTATAGCTACATTGTTAAGCGGAAAAACCGTAGAACTTTCCAATCCTTCGGTCCGTAATGCCATCACGAGGAAGTAGATCGAGCCGAAATTAGGAATTCCTAAAGCCACTCCGGCAATCACATTTCTGAAACTTAAGCTTAGGCTGCCTCTCATCTTCTGGAAGATAAGGATACAAACACCAATTATTCCTGCAATGGCAAAGATCGTGGAGGAGAAAAGGGCCACATCGGCTTCAGCAACATAAGAGGTTTCAAGAAATTTTAGGGTAGTGTCAATGATTCCGCTGCCAAAGAAAACAAGGAGCGGAAATATCAAATTGCGTTTCCTTATTTTAATACCTTCCTTCTTCTTTATAGAGGTAAGGTAAACCGCAAAAAGCGCCAGAATTATCCCGGTGATCTTGATCCAGCCCGTACTTTCGTTGTACAAAATGATGCCAAAGAAAACCGGAATAGCGACCGACATCTTGGTAGCCACAGAAACCACCGATAATCCACTCTTCTGGGTGGTGATGGCGGCGAGATAAAAAACCGCTATAAACATGAAGCCCAGGATGAAGGTTCCTAAAAACCAGGATTCAGAAACCACTTTCACAGGATCAAGCTTCTGTTGGTCAACCAGCATACCTGCCGAAAACGCAAAAAAGTAGTTGAAAATTATTGCCTGAAGGGTATTGATCCTGAATCGCTCAAAAAGCTTAAAGATCACGAAGATCACGCTCGAGGAGAGGACGCTTAGTAGGAGGTAGATCAAAACAATTCACTTTTAATGGTGAAAAGATCTGTTACATCTTCTTTTGAAGGGTCAATATTCCAGGTATGGATCCCAATTTCGGCAGCGGCCGCAGTATTTTCTGTAGTGTCATCTATAAAAAGAGTTTCCTCAGGTTTTAGATCGTGCTTTTCCAGGACATAATGATAAGTGTCTGCATCAGGTTTCCGTAGATTGATCTCCTGGGAAAGGTAAAAGGCATCGAAGCAGTTCTTAAACTCCTCAAAGAATGAAATATTCTGCTTTACCCAATCAATATGAATGTGGTTGGTGTTACTAAGGAGAATGAGCTCGTAACGACCTTGCTGTTTTAAATTTTTCAGGAAATTGAGGCGGTGCTCAGGGAAATCAACGAGGATAGCATTCCAGGAATTGGTAAATGCTTCAGAAGTAAGCTTCGGAAAAGACTCACAATATCCGGAAATAAACTCTTCCGAACTTATCAGGCCTTTCTCATATAACTGATTCTGCTTCAGCATTTCCTCTGAAAAATGAGATATTTCAAGCTTCTTTAATTCCCGGGCAGTAGCCGGCTTGTCGAGGTTGAGGAAAACATCTCCAAAATCAAATATGATGGTCTTAATCATTCGAGTAAATCTTTAAATCGTCATCGCCGATTTTTGTTTCAGAAATAAGCCTGCCCTGCAATTCTGGAGCTTTTGTTCCCTCTTTAAAATGAGGTTTTCCTGTAAAAATCCTAGCTTCATCCCATATTTCTGCTGAAATAAATGTCTGAAGCGTTTCCCTTCCTCCCTCAACGATCACCGACTGAATTTCATGTCGATATAAGATCTCACAAACTTGCTTTGGAAGATCTCCTTTAAAATGAAGGCTCTCAAAAATGACATTTTTGGCACTCTTATTTTCCGGAATTTTTTCGGAAAGAACCAGAGTTTTAACTGATCCGTCAAAAAGGTGAGATTCTTTTGGAATTCTTTGGCTTCTATCCAGCACCACCCGAACAGGATCATTTCCCTGCCACAGGCGGGTATTGAGTTTCGGGTTATCCATCATTGCAGTATTGGTGCCCACCATTATTGCCTGTTCTGTTGCCCGCCACTTATGAACGAGCTGTTGGGAGTATTTTCCGGTGATCCATACAGGTTCCCGTTTGGCATCTTTTTGAGGGGTGGGTGCTAAAAATGCGTCACTGGTTTGTGCCCACTTCAATATAATATAAGGACGCTGTTTCGTGTGATAGGTGAAAAATCGTTTATTGAGATCGTGACATTCCTGCTCAAGCACTCCCACCCGTACCTCGCAGCCGGCGTCCATGAGTTTTTTTATGCCCTTGCCGGCAACTTCGGCAAATGGATCAACTGTACCTATTACGACTTTCTTGATTCCGCTGTCAATTATAAGATTGCTACATGGCGGAGTTTTTCCGTAGTGACTACAAGGCTCCAGGCTCACATATATTGTTGATTTGGAAAGCAGGCTCTTATCCTTGACCGAGTTTACTGCATTAACTTCGGCATGAGGCTCTCCGGCTTTTTGATGCCAACCTTCGCCAATGATCCGGTCGTTATAAACGATCACGCTGCCCACGATGGGGTTTGGATAGGTGCGTCCAAGGCCGTTTTGAGCCAACTGAATACAACGGTTTATGTATTTTTCGTGTATCTTCACCCCCACAAAAATAGCATTTAATAAAGATAATGAGCACTTACATAATTCGGGAAATAAAACCTGAAGACAATGAGCAGGTTAAGTCGGTCGTGCAAAACGTATTGGTAGAAATGGGAGTTCCAAAAGTGGGGACGGCATACGAAGATGCTTCCCTCAACGATATGCACGCGGAATATGATGAAGATCGAAAAGAATATTTCGTGGTAGATGACCACGGAAAGATCATAGGAGGAGCAGGAATTGCACCGCTGGCAAACTTTGATGGCTCCATTTGTGAGCTTCAAAAAATGTATTTTTTACCTGAAGTTCGGGGAAAGGGAGTTGGTGCCGAGATGATGAAAAAATGCCTGAAATTCGCCAAAGAGCAAGGATATGAAAAATGCTACATTGAGACCATGCCTTACATGGAGCAGGCTCAAAAGCTCTACAAACGCTCCGGATTTGAAAGCCTGGACGGTCCAATAGGAGATACAGGTCACTACAATTGTAGCGTTTGGATGATTAGAGACCTTTAGTCTCAATTTCTAAAAGCTCAAGCACCAAAATCCCATTTTTCTGTCCCCCCTTAGGGGGATTTAGGAGGTATAATGGAAAATTTGCGGGAAATGATTGAAGAAGATTTCCTGGTGTTCTTCTTTTTTTCTTTAGAGCTTTTTGTGAAAAAAATGGAAAAAAATTATTGAAAGTTCTTACAGCTGCATGAAAATAACAGCCTTTAAAAATCACTTTTTTGACACCTTAGCCGGGGAATATTCGAAGGAGGAGATCGGCTCTTTTTTTTATATTCTTACGGAGGAAAAGTTAGGTCTGTCAAGGCTGAATATTGCTTTAGAACCCGATGGCGAATTATCCGATAAAGAAGTGGAAATGTTGACTACTGCTTTGCAGCGGCTAAAACACCATGAACCAATTCAGTACATCACCGGCCACACAGAATTTTTCGGACTCAGTTTTCAGGTGAATCGGGATGTGCTTATTCCGCGGCCGGAGACCGAAGAACTGGTAGAATGGATGCTACAGGATCTTAAGGGGAAAAAGGTGAATATCCTTGATATTGGGACGGGGAGTGGCTGTATTGCTATTGCCCTGGCAAAACATCTTCCGGAAGCCAAAGTAACAGCCATAGACATTTCTCCCGGAGCTCTTAAAGTGGCAAAGACTAATGCGGAAAAGAATGAGGTCGAAATTCAATTTTTGGAGCTGGATGTTCTTGCAATTGAAAATTTTCCGAAGAGGTTTGATGTGATAGTATCGAATCCGCCCTACGTAAGAGAGCTGGAGAAAGAATACATGCAGCGGAATGTCCTGGAACATGAGCCGGAAACAGCTCTGTATGTCAAAGATGAAGATCCGCTTTTATTTTACAGGAAGATCATAGCTCTTGCCTGGGACAATTTACCTGTCGGGGGGAATCTATATTTCGAGATCAACCAATACCTGGGAAAAGAAACCGAGGCACTTTTAAAGCTAAAAAATTTCCAAACCACCTTAAAAAAGGATATTTTCGGGGCAGAACGTATGCTCAAAGGTGTAAAAGCATGAAAATAGAATATCTCAAGATCTTTAGTCAAAATATTGAAGAGCAAAAGACATTTTACCGGGATGTACTGGAGCTGCCTGTAAAAGAAGTCGGTGAGAATACTTTCAGGGTGCACATTGGCTTTTCAGAATTGGAAATTGAAGAAAGTAAAGATGCTACTCCTTATCACCTTGCTTTTCACATTCCGCCGCACCGGGAAAACCCTGCACTGGAATGGCTTGAACAAAAGATGTCAATTTTGAAAAATGAAGGAGATAAGATTATTGATTTTCCCGCCTGGAAGGCAAAGTCCCTATATTTCTACGATGCCGATAAAAATATTCTGGAGTTCATTTCCAGAAGAGATCTTTATCCTACTCAAACCGGAGAATTTTCTTCAGAAGAAATTCTCGGCATAAGTGAGGTAGGCCTTGCTACTAATGATGTTAAAGAAAAATTCTCTTTTCTAAACCAAAATTTCGGACTTGAAAAATATTCCGGAGATTATGAGCGCTTTTGTGCAGTGGGAGATGATGAGGGACTTTTCATAATTATCAATAAAGACCAAAAAGACTGGATCCCTACCGGCGATGAAGCTTTTGCCTCTCCATTCGAAATAAAAATATCTGTTGAAAAGGCCCTTTTTGGAGCTGTATTCAAAAACGAAAGACTTGAACTTCTATGAAACCGGAAGAAAAGATCATTGCTCTAAGAAAAGAGCTTCACCATCATAATCATCTTTATTACGTACTGGACAAGCCGGAGATCTCGGACTATGAATTCGATCAAAAGCTGAAGGAACTTCAGGAGCTTGAGGAAAAGCATCCGGAATTTCATGACGAGAATTCCCCAACGCTAAGGGTTGGAGGTGCCGTGACAAAGAATTTTGCCACTGTTGTTCATGAACACAGGATGTATTCTCTGGATAATTCGTATTCAAAAGAGGACCTGGAAAACTGGGAAAAAAGGATCATCAAGCAGGTTGATGGAGAAGTGAATTTTACCTGTGAGCTCAAGTATGATGGAGCTTCCATAAGTCTTACCTACGAAAAAGGGCAATTTAAGCAGGCGGTTACCCGCGGGGACGGAATTCAGGGAGATGATGTCACTAATAATGTTCGGACAATACGCTCAGTTCCTTTAAAATTAAAAGGAGATTACCCTGAAAAATTTGAGATAAGGGGAGAGATCGTTCTTCCTTATGAGGGCTTCGCGCACCTCAATGCAGCTCGTGTAGAAGCAGGGGAGGAGCCATATGCAAATCCGCGGAACACAGCTTCAGGTAGTCTGAAGTTACAGGACAGTGCCGAGGTTGCAAAAAGACCACTGGATTGCTTATTGTACAACCTGGCAGGAAATAATTTAGGAATTGAGACTCAGTATGAAAGCCTTCAGAAGGCTAGAGAATGGGGTTTCAAAGTTCCGGACGAGGCTAAACTTGCTAAAAACCTGAAGGAAGTGATGGATTTTGTCAATTACTGGGATGTGCACCGGCATGATCTGCCTTACGAGACCGATGGAGTTGTGGTGAAGGTGAACAGCTTGCATCAGCAGGAGGAGCTGGGTTACACAGCTAAAGCTCCCCGGTGGGCCATGGCATATAAATTCAAAGCAGAGCAGGTTTCGACAAAACTTAATAAGATAACATATCAGGTGGGGCGTACAGGGGCAATTACTCCGGTTGCAAACCTTGAGCCGGTACAGTTGGGAGGAACAACAGTGAAAAGAGCTTCCCTTCACAACGCCGATCAAATTGAAAAGCTTGATGTTCGCGAAGGTGATGAGGTTTATGTGGAAAAAGGAGGGGAGATCATTCCAAAGATCGTGGGTGTAGATTTTACCAAACGTGACCCGCAATCTGAAGCTACTCATTACATTACGAACTGCCCTGAATGTGATACAGAACTGGTTAGGAATGAAGGAGAGGCGCAGCATTATTGCCCCAATTTTAATGGTTGCCCTCCACAGATCATTGGGAGGATTCAGCATTTTATTTCCAGAAAGGCAATGGATATCGAAGGCCTGGGAGGCGAAACGGTTGCTTTGTTGGTCAATGAAGGGCTAATTGGAAACTACGCCGACCTTTATGAATTGAAAAAGGAACAGGTTCTGCCACTGGAGCGTATGGCTGAAAAATCTGCTGAAAATTTGATCAACGGGATCGAAAATTCAAAGCAGATCCCTTTTGAGCGCGTACTCTTTGCTCTCGGAATTAGATATGTGGGTGAAACTGTAGCTAAAAAACTCGCAAAAGAATTTAAAAATATTGATGCTCTTAAAAGGGCAAAAAAGGAGGAGCTTGAAAATGTCGATGAAATAGGAGAAAGAATAGCCGAAAGTGTGGTCGATTTTTTCCGGGACGAAGAGAATGTAAGAAATGTCGAGCGACTGAAAGAGTACGGATTGCAGTTGGAGATATCTGCAGAGAAACTAGCCAATCAAACCAATAAACTGGAAGGACAGACCTTTGTAGTTTCGGGAGTATTTGAGATGTCGCGAAATGACCTTAAGAAACTTATAGAGGATAATGGCGGGAAAGTTTCAGGTTCTATTTCTTCTAAAACAAGCTATGTTGTGGCAGGAGAAAACATGGGCCCGAGCAAACTGGCTAAGGCAGAAAGTTTGCAGATCCCCATCATCGATGAGAAGAAATTTCTCAAGATGATAGACTAGCTAAAAATCTGTGGAAAGGATCCCCCCGAGAATGATCATCAATATAAGGAAGATGGTAAACAGCGATTTTTGTTGAAAACACATTCGGTTAAGATTTTCCTGCACAATTTTTTTAATCATGATCAAGTATTTTAGCTACACATTTCCTGGACCTGTAGTAAAGTCCGTTCAAAAATAGGTATCTGATCTCTAGCTGCTGCTGCCTGTTTCCAGTTTAACCAAGGTTTGACTTTTCGTAAACATTCTTTTTGTTAAGAACAACTCATTCACAGGTGTGCCATATTCTTCATTATCAGATCTCCATATTATTATTACTGGGCAAATGTACCCCGGGAATAGCTGCTGAATTATGATTTATATCATACACTTTTTAAGATATTTTTAAAAATCATTTAGGAAAGAGAGATCTGGATGAGGATCCTTGATTAATGATGGGTGTATTGCTTAATAAGCTTGAGCAAATCGCTCTTGTTTATAGGTTTAGTAATATAGCCGTTACATCCAGCTTCCATGGCCTTATCCTGTTCATTAGAGAAGGTATAGGCACTCTGGGCTATAATTGGAACAGAAGGATTGAACTTTCTTATTTCCCGTGTGGCTTCGATCCCATTTATTTCAGGCATTTTTATATCCATTAAGATAAGGGAAATATCAGGATTATTGCGAGCCATTTCGATCACCTGCCGTCCATCTGTAGCGCGAAGTACCTCTACTTCCTGCAAATTTAATAATTGCTGAATGAACAGAAAGCTGATATTATCATCTTCAGCAACGAGAACCTTCAGGTGCTCCCCTTCAAATTGCTCCTGTAGCGGCTCGACTTCTTCAGGTGGTTCTACTTCCGCCGGAATATAAGGGATCTCAAAATAAAAAGTGCTGCCTTTACCTTCTTCAGACTCCAGCCAGATCTTTCCATTTAATATTTCTACATAAGCTTTGACAATAGCCAGGCCAAGGCCGGACCCTTCGTGGGCGCGGGTCATGTTCAAATTCGCCTGAACAAACCTCTCAAAAATGGCTTTTTGACGCTCCACCGGAATACCTATTCCCGAATCTTTGATCCAGAATTTGACAAAATTACCCTTGAGATCTACTCCGAGCTCTACAATTCCCTCATTCGTGAACTTTAGAGCGTTGTTGATCAAGTTGGTGAGTATGTTGTCCAGGATGAACTTATCTGTCAATACATGTTCCTTTCCGGGTGGTAATTTACAGGTGAGATGCAGCTCCAAACCTTTTTCTTTTGCCTGCCGAATGAAGAAATTGTAGTAAAAATTCATCACTTCATTGAGATCCACATTCGTATGCCGCACCTCTATCTGTCTCGTGTCGATCTTTGAGATCTCTATAATATTATTGATGGTGGTAAGCAGTCGCTTTCCACTTTTGTTCACAATATCAATGTATTTCTCTCTTGAGGCGGAATCCAGATCCGGTTCTTTCAATAAACTCAAAAAACCAATGATCCCGTTCATGGGAGTACGGATCTCATGAGACATGTTCTGAAGAAATATGGTTTTTAAGCGTTCATTTTCTTCCGCTTTCTCCTTTGCCTTTGTAAGTTGCCTGTTGCGTCTCCATAAAGCCCGCGTCTTAAGATCTACCTGATATTTAAGTAGAAATGCAAACAGAGTGACGATAAGAAGTACTATGAAGAGTACTGCCAGTAACCATAAGAAGTGACGGGATTGAGGAGGCTTCATCACAGGATCGAGATGAGTTTGCAGGATCATATAATAATCAGACCGGGGATCATTCTTCATCGCGGCGAGCTGGCGGTCAAAGCGATTTATGAGAAGAGGATCAGTGTTTTTTGAAAAGGCGAGGTGTAATTCAGAAGGTCTTAAAATAATACCTGTAGAAATTATTTTATCATCAAAATGTTCAGAAAATGAAAAGAACCTGGAGGCAACCAGAAGGTCGATCTCACCACTTTTTAAAGCCTCTGTTGAGCGCGGATAATCCTCGTAAGACTTCAAATTGTAATCCATTGGAAAACTTTTATCAAAGTCACCTTTTAGGAGCGCCTCTTGTATTGAGCCTGCAAGTACCCCTATGTTCTTGCCGTTCATGTTTTTGACAGTATGAATAGTGTTATTTTTAAGGCTAAACACCTCCAGCCAGGAAGTCAAAACAGGAACTGAGTTTAAACTGAATAAAGAATCTCGTTCTGGCGAATAAGCGAGATCGGGGAGCATGTCGATTTCAGCTTCTTGAAGCATAGACATTAGTTCATGCCATTCCCCAATAACATATTTCAACTCCAGGTTTTCTTCTTCGGCTATTCGTTCAAGAATTGCGACAAAGATTCCATCCGGTTTACCTTCTTTATTCACATAGATCTTTGGAGAGTTATTATAGACACCAACTTTAATTGATTCCTTCTTCTGAGAATAGATTATTCCGGAAGGCAGGACGAAAAGAATTGTTATAAGATAATATAGTAAAGATCTCCCCATATGAATGTCTGCAAAAATTGGATAGCAGTAACCGGGGGGAGTGAGCTGCTTACGCAGGTTATTTATCTAAATTACGCTAAAACTTTTAGACTTCACAGTAGAAGGGGCAGGGGAAAAGTCCAATAGTATTTAATTTTCTCCTAAATAAATATCAAACCAGAATTGTTGCGCCACCGGCATTTGATTTTCCTGAAGCATCCAGGTAGAAATCTATTCTGCCTAAATTGACACCGGCCCATCCTACCTGATTGATCAGCACCTTTTTTCCTTCTTTGTTCAGGATAATGGAGGGTTCAGGGAGAAAGGTGTGGGTGTGTCCGCCAATGATGAGATCAATATCTTTTGTGGCCTTTGCCAGTTTTACATCGCTGATCATATCATCCCGGTATTCATATCCCAAATGAGAAAGACAAATAATAAGATGACATTTCTCAGTCTTTTTGAGCTGGTTTACTGTTTCTGAAGCCATCTCCACGGGATCGAGATATTCGGTTTCTTTATATAACTTTTTGGTGACCAGGCCGTCCAACTCAATTCCTAAACCGAATACTCCTATTCGTATTCCGTCCCTCAAAAAGACCTGGTAAGGCCTTACCTTTCCCTCAAGTACAGTGTTTTTAAAGTTATAATTGGCACTAACAAATGGAAATTCGGCATGTGGCAGTTGCGCAAATAAACCCTCTATTCCATTGTCAAAATCATGATTCCCGATAGTTGCGGCATCATATCCCATCTTACTCATAATCTTGAACTCCAGTTCTCCCCCGTAAAAGTTGAAATAAGGCGTTCCCTGAAAAATATCTCCGGCGTCAAGTAATAAGGTGTTAGGGTTTTCTTTTCTTATTTGTTCGATTAGGGTATATCTTTTTGCTGCACCTCCCATTCCGGGGTACTGGGCGTGATCTTTTGCAAAGGGTTCTATGTGGCTGTGTACATCATTTGTATGCAGAATAGTAATATGTTTTAGGTTCCTTTCAGGGGAAAATGACATGAGACCCAGGCTACTTACTCCTGCAACTGCTCCTGCAGCTGCTGTTTTCTTTATGAAACTCCTTCTTTTCATTCTTTTTTTTTGCCTTTAGTTATACCCCAGCGAAAACTTCTAAATGTGTGATCAACAACAAAAGTAAAGTTTTCCTGGAGGTTTTACGTACAATTTGAATTTTAGAGGATGACTTTTCAGTGGAAAAATTTTAGAAAAAGAAGAAAATTATTTTTTCCTAAAAAAATGTTAATATAAATCTGAAAATCTTATATTTACCTCGAAATTGAGTCGTTTATCGATAAATACTTACACTTTGTCGGATATGAAGTTAACTACAGAAAAAATCAGGCTCCTTTATTTTACTTCTGAAATAGAGAAGGGAGAGGGCCTCCTTAGGCAGCTATATGGAGAAGAGAAGAATTCCGGCGAAAGAACATTGGTAAACACAATAACCGAATTTGGAAATGCAGTTGCAAGAAAGGTACCCGATGTTGTTCTGGTAGATCACACCAGTAATTTTAATTATACAGTAGCCGCCCTTGAAGTGATAAAACAGCGTAAACTTGATTTACCGTTTATTTTACTCATTGACTCAGTATCAGAACATCAGGTTATAGATCTTTTGTCAGAAGGTCTGGATGATTACGTTTTTATAGACAGACCGGGGCGTTTACCGGTCTCTGTAAGGAAGATCATGAAAAAATATTCTTTTAAGGCGGAAAGAGAAAGCTTAGAGGCCCGGTTAGTTCTTAATGATCGAAAATTCAAAAGCCTTATTGAGAATAGTGCTGATGCCATTTTAATCCTTAATCCTGATGGACGGAATTCTTATATTTCTCCTTCTGCCGAAAAGATCCTTGGTTATTCAGAGGACGAGGCAAAAGAGCTCAATTTTTATTCCCTAATCTATCCTGAAGATCAATATGCCGTAGAAGAAGGTATTCTTGCTTGTTTAGAAATGCCGGGGAAACCTCTTTCCGGATTTCCTGTTAGAATAAAAGCTAAGGCGGGAAGTTATCTTTGGCTGGAAGCTACCTTTACAAATCTTCTTGATGAACCGGCAGTTAAGGGAATGGTCGTTAATTTTAGAGACATTTCCTGTTACAAAAAGGCAGAGTTGGCCATAAAGGAAAGTGAGGAAAAATACAGGTCATTTTTTGAAAATAGTCTGGATGGTATTCTTATAACTGTAACAGATGGGCGCATTTTAGCCGCCAATCCCGCGGCTTGTGGTATGCTGCAAATGACCGAGGAAGAGATATGTGAGGCAGGAAGATTTGGTATTGTAGATCCTGAGGATCAAAGAGTGCGCACCGCAATAAAGAAGCGCCAGGAGAAAGGACACGTAAAGGCTGAAGTGACATTTATTCGAAAGGATGGAGTTAAATTCCCGGTAGAGGTGACCTCTTCTGTCTTCCTTACTGCATGTGGGGAGAAAAGAACTTCCATGATTCTAAGGGATCTTTCACACAAAGCAAAAGCAGAGGAGGAAAAAGAAGCTGTTCTTAGGGAGTTACGAGTGCAAAGTGAAAAACTACAAACAGCGCAGCGAATTGCGAAACTGGGATATTGGGAGCAGGACCTGGAGAATTACAGTATTTTCTGGACAGAGGAGGTATATAGAATATGGGGTAGGAATAAAATAAATTTTTCGCCCACGTACAGTCTTTTGCTGAAGACAATTCATCCAAAAGATCTGGATAGGTTTTTAAGTGAGAATTCGTCTGCTATGGCAGGTCTTCGCAATCTCGATTTTGAGCATCGGATAGTTCTTCCCGATGGGAGCATTAAATGGGTTCACGAGAGAGGAGCATTGAAGTTCACAGAATCGGGCAAAAGAATATTTGAAGGTACCGTACAGGATATTACCGATGAGAAATTGAATCGTCAAAAACTTATTACCAGTGAAGCCCGTATTCGTGGAATTCTAAAGTCACAAACTAACTACCTGATAAGGGTGGACTTGGATGGTAAGTATACTTTTTGCAACGACAAATTCTTTGAGGATTTCAATTGGATATTTGAGGACAACAATCCTATTGGAAAGTTGGCACTGAGCTCGGTTAAAGAATCCTGTCATGCTAAAGTAAAAGAAGCTTTTCAAAAATGTGTATCACAGCCTAATTCAGTGGTACAGGTAGAAGTAGAAAAGTTGCAAAAAGAAGGTGGCGAAAAATATACTTTTTGGGATTTCATTTGTCTGGCAGACGCCGAAGGTAATCCCATGGAAGTACAGGGAGTTGGAATAGATATAACCGACAGGGTTAAGGTGGAAAGATCTTTGGTTGAAAGCAATCATCGTTATGAGTTGGTAACAAAAGCAACTTCAGATGCTATTTATGATTGGAATTGTGTCACCGGAGAGATCCTTTGGAGCAACAACTACAGTAAGCTCTTTGGTTATTGCCTCGATTCGACCCCGGTTAGTTTTTCTTCCTGGGCTTCAAATGTACATCCGGAAGACAGTCAAATTCTTTCTGATCTTTCCAGGGAACTGGATGGAAAAAACAACTTCTGGCAGGCAGAATACCGCTATCGCAAATTGAATGGAGAATACGCCCATGTGTTGGAAAAAGGTACCATTATTAGAGATGAGACTGGTAAAGCAGTTCGAATGGTGGGTGCTGTCCAGGATATTACAGATCGCAAAGAAGCAATGCAAAAGCTAATACGCAGTGAAGCCCGACATAAAGGAATTATTCAGTCGCAAACAAATTACGTAGTAAGGATTGATCTGGAGGGGAATTACTCCTATTGCAATGATAAGTTTTTAAAAGAATTTAGCTGGATTTACGGGAAAGGAGAATTGATTGGAGAGGATTCCATGACTTCTGTTATGAGCTATCACCACGAGCGTATAGCCGAGATCGGCCAAAAATGCATTTCCAACCCCGGAGAAGTCTTCCAGGTGGAGATAGACAAACCCGGCAAAAATGATTCGGTCAAAACTACGCTTTGGGATATGGTTTATTTAGCCGATACCTCAAATGAAGAGGGGGAAATGCAATGTGTAGGAATAGATATCACAGACAGGGTCAAAGCGGAAAGCAAAAATAGGTTTCAGGCCAATTTGCTTGACAAAATCGGTCAGGCAGTCATTGCTACAGACTCTACAGGAACAATCACTTATTGGAACAAAGCTGCATCAGAAATTTACGGCTGGACTAAAGAAGAGGTGTTAGGGGAAAATATTCTAATGATAACTCCATCAAAGGGTTCCCTTGAACTGGGAGAGAAGATCATGGAAAGCCTGGAACAAGGAAAAGCATGGACGGGAGAATTCATGGTTCGCCGTAAGGATGGTACCGAATTTCCGGCTTTGGTCACCGATTCTCCCTTTTATGATGAAAATGGAAATTTTATTGGTGTCATTGGAATTTCCTCCGATATAACAGAAAGAAAAAATGCTGATAACGAGTTACTGGAGTTAAACCGGAACCTGAGAAATTACACCAAAGAACTGGTCACAGCAAATAAAGGGCTGGAGCAGTTTTCATATATAGTTTCGCATAACCTTAGAGCTCCGGTCGCCAATATTATAGGGCTGGGGGAGTTGATAAGTACAGAAAATTATCCCGAAGATTTAAAGCAGCAACTTCTTCAGGAAATTATTTCCAATGTTGGGCGCCTGGATTCCATGATCAAGGATCTTAACGACATTCTACAGGTGAAGGTGGATATGCACGAAAAGAAGGAACAGATCGATCTGGAGGAACTGGT
Organism: Salinimicrobium sp. CAU 1759; assembly: GCF_054482715.1. Taxonomy (NCBI): domain Bacteria; kingdom Pseudomonadati; phylum Bacteroidota; class Flavobacteriia; order Flavobacteriales; family Flavobacteriaceae; genus Salinimicrobium; species Salinimicrobium sp. CAU 1759. The sequence continues at coordinate 1,824,102 of NZ_JBTLRK010000001.1, forward strand.
ACGCACAATAACACTGGGGGTTAAGCAAATAATAAAACAGAAAGGGGTGAAAATAATCACCGATTTTTCTGAAGTCCCTGATTTTAATGCTCCCAAACCCTATTTGCACAGCATTTTTTCTAATCTCATACTTAACAGTATTAAGTATAGACGTCCAGATGTCGATCTTGTCCTGAGTATTACGAGTAGGGAGGAACATGATAAATTCATTTTTGAATTTGGTGATAATGGCATGGGCATAGACCTGGATAAAAAAAGAAACCAGATTTTTGGTCTTTACAAAAGATTTCACAATCATGTGGAAGGTAAAGGTATGGGCTTATTCATGGTCAAAACCCAGGTGGAACTAATGGGAGGGGAAATTAAAGTATATAGTAAAGTGAATGAGGGAACCCGATTCCTGATAGAATTTAGAAAAGAAAAATGTAATAAAACAAAGGAGGATGAAGAAAGAACGACAGTACGTGTTGGTTGATGACGATGCAACAAGTAACATCATATGTAAGCTGAATATAAAAAAGGCAGATCCCGATGCAGCTATAATTTCTTTTAATGACCCCGAGAAAGCCTTGTCATGTATTAAAGAAAAATGCGTTCCTAATGATAGGAAGACTTGCATACTTTTTCTGGATCTAAATATGCCTTCCCTAACCGGTTGGGAGTTTTTAGATGATTTTCAAAAATTTGATCCAGAGGTGCAAAAGAAATTTTTAATTTATGTTCTAACCTCTTCTATCGAAGATTTTTCGGTGGAGAGGAAAAAATATCCTTTGATTTCTGGCATTTTTAGTAAACCAATGACATCAGATAAACTTCAGGAAATAATGACATGCATTCGCGAGAAAGAAAGGGAAGAGCGAATGTTTATTTAGCTAATAGGCTGAAGTTCTACTTAAGGCGAATAAACCGGTCATCTCTCAAAGGTGCAATAGTATCCTTACTCTTAAAATAATCGATCAACAGATTCCTGATCTTATAATCCAGGTAGATAACTTCTTCGGCCTTTCCAAAAAAGACCATGTTATCACCACCCTGCAGGAGGTAATCATTTGTCGCTACGAAATAGGATCTGTCATCCTGCAAAGGTTCCCCCTGGATTAGAACTTTGGCTATGCTATTATCCTTTTCCAATTGTAACTCGATCCCCGCTACCGGGTGGGCGCTACCCGAATCGACCAAATATCTTATCATCTCCCTTACCTGCTCTGCACTTAATTTTGCCACCACAACTTCGTTCTCAAAAGGCATAACTTCAAAGGCTGTTCTGGTGGTAATATTTCCTTTACTGATGGAAGATCTTATTCCGCCAAAATTTAATAGGACCATATCAATATCATTTCCGGTCCTTTCCTTAAAGACAGGATTAGACAATTCCATCATAGCATCGGCCATTAAATTTCCAATTGGCGTATTAAGCTCACCATTTCTTAAAGTAAGGTCGTAGGGAACGTAACTAAGTACTTGTTCCATTTCCTTATCTATATGGTGTTTATAGGGTTCAATAAATGCTTCAAGAGAATCATCTGCCGTTATAGCTGGACCTATTTCCAGCTGTTCGCCTTTAATAAGAGTAGGAGAATAGTCTCTGCTGAATTTGCAGGAGCTAAGAAGAATACAAAGAATTACAACGTAATGTTTCATTTTTTTAGAGGTGTAGACAAAACTAAAGTTTTATTTTATGATGTAGTAGTCTTTAGTTTCTTTAGATATTGATCGCTTTTACCTATTATTTTCTAACAATATGCAATCTTAAAAGAAAATGTTTTATTTTTCCAGCGAAAAAGTAGAAAAAACTCATTTCGCTAACCATCAAAGATTGAAGACAAGTCAAAAAGTTCTGTCGCTTTTTATACTCCTGGGAGTACTTTTTACAATAGGCTCCATATTTGATTTTGACCTACTGGAGCTCATCTCAACAGTTTTTCTTATTCCTGTCCTCATCTTATATTATAGGTACAAGGCCAGGAAATGGTTTTTGCCCATGGTCATTGCCCTTTTGTTCTTTTACATAAGAGATCTGTTTATGATAAATGGTTTTAGCAATAATGCAGGTCCAATCCTGTTATTTTTTGGCGGCGGTCTTCTTATCCTTTATATATATGCCCTTACAAGTTTCCCAAGAGCGAAGGCACATCCCGTAGAAATTTTTTCTCTTATCATTATGTACGGCTTTCTTGGTTTTTTGTTCTACACAATTGCCGAACTCGTGCCACAGGTGATACCTTCTTATAAAAACCTTACATACATTTATCTCCTTGTCCTCACTCTATTGCTGGCAATAACCTTTACACAATACCTTCTTAAATCACATTATGCATCACTATGGCTTATGTTAGCTTCAGCTTCCCTGTTGGTTTCTGAATTTTCCCTGTTTTTCAGAATGTATGTGATCTCCGATATTAGTGTAATCATCTTTTATCCATTCTTTCATGTCATCGCATTTTATGCTATGGTGGAGCATGCTCTTCATAGAAGGAGAAGCCGTTATTTGCCGGGATTTTAAAATCACAGGGACAGGAAATTCTTAAAATATTTGACATTTCAGTTTTATAATCATAAAATTTTTATATTGCCGGTAATTTCTAACTCCATGAAACAGAAGGTGATTCTTTCTTCCCTGGCTATCACGGCAATGCTTGTGAATGTCGTTGGAATCATTCAGGAAGACTTTCTACTAAGAAAAACAGGAGAAATACTTTTCTTTCTACCTCTCATCCTGTATTACCTGAAAAAGATCCCCTTCAAAAATTTTAATTTCCTAATGTTTCTGGGAATGGCTTTGGCGGCCACAATAGTAGCTTACTTTGAAAAAATTTGGTACTTCGAAGAGGCTAAGCTGGGTTTCTGGCTGGTAGGTTATATCTTTCTCGCCCGTGAAGCCATTAAGCATACCGAATACGAGAAAGGTAACCGCTTCACGAACCTGTACTTTTTAGGAGTAATTGCCGTTTATATTTACCTTTTGTGGGTACATGTGATCGAGATCGAGCGAAATGTGGGAAATCATTTTGTTTTTTCCCTTTACATACTTTATTATCTAAATATTCTTTTCATTGCTATAGCGGCATTGGTGTTTTATCTCAATTCGTTCTCTAAAAAATCTGTTTTCTTTATCTGTCTTACGCTCTCCTTTATCTTTTCAGATGTTTTGCGGGATATGGAAGTATTCTATTTTAGAGACCTTAGCGTTGAAATTGTTGGGACACTTATAAAATTTGCAGCATTGAAGCTGGTTTTCCTGTTCTTTATTACCCCCGAGAAAAAACTAAGGCTTCTCCACCTTGTCTAGTGAGATTGCATTCTTTTCCTGTTTCTGGTAATACATTAATTCCTAATTTTGTGCCGTGAAAATTGAGGAAATAAAGATTGCTTTTGCCAGGAAGAAATTTCAGGATCTTGCCACAGCTGCTCCTGAAAGTAAACCTAAAAAAAATGGGAATTATTCTTGAAGCTGAAAAGGATGATCTTTTAAATGCTTTTTTAGGACTGAAAGAAGATCTTAATTTTTCCAAAGAGGACATCCAGATAATAATTTGCAGAAAAGCAGGTGCCAAAAATGACATTTTTGAGTATCCTTCTCTTTCGATCAAAGATCTCAATTGGAAAGGAAATATTTCTGAGGAGGCTTCGACTTTTTTAAAGTCCGCTTTTGAAGTACTCATCTCTTTCACTGCTGAAGGAAATAAAATGGCCGACTTTCTCGTTGAAGTAAGTCGGGCAGATCTAAAGGTAGGCAGAAAGAAAGTAGACAAAAATGGCATTTTCGATCTAAATATTTCGGCAGAGCTTACAGAGCCAAAAATTTTCACAACAGAACTAAAAAAAATTTTACCAATTTTAAAATACAGCAGTTAAATGAACAAATTTGTTGGAACGGGAGTAGCCCTTATCACTCCTTTTAAAGATGATCTTTCTGTAGATGTTGAAGCTTTGAAAAAGCTGGTGAATTATCAGGTAGAGAACGGGATCGATTATATGGTGGTGTTGGGAACTACCGGCGAAAGCGCCACCCTTACCAGCCAGGAAAAAGATTTGGTGATTGAAACTATAGTTTCCGAGAATAATGGTCGGCTTCCATTAGTACTTGGAATTGGGGGTAACAATACAGCAAAGGTCTGCCATGAGGTGAAGAATACAGATCTTTCTGCTTTTGATGCAGTGCTTTCTGTATCTCCTTATTACAACAAGCCTTCACAGGAAGGGATCTTTCAGCACTACCAAGCTGTTGCAGCTGCGTCTCCCAAGCCTATTATTATGTACAATGTTCCCGGGAGGACAGGTTCAAACATGCTGCCCGAAACTGTGAAGAGGTTGTCTCAGGTAGATAATATCATCGGGATCAAAGAAGCGGCAGGAGATATGGTGCAGGCCATGAAAGTTATTGATGCGGTTCCAAATGACTTCCTGGTAATTTCGGGAGATGACATGATCACTTTACCTATGGTTCTTGCGGGAGGTCACGGAGTTATTTCAGTAATTGCACAGGGTCTTCCTGCCCAATTTTCAAAAATGGTAAAACTGGGGCTCGAAAAAAAGGTTGATGAAGCCTATGAGTTGCACTACAAGGTTGCGCCTTCAATAGATCTTATTTTTGCTGAAGGAAATCCTGTAGGGATTAAAGCACTTCTTGAAAAGAAGGACATTGTGAAGAACAACCTTCGTTTACCACTGGTTCCTTCAACCGAAAATCTGACACAAAAGATCAATGCTTTTGTGGATAATTTCTAGCAGTCAAGCTTCGGAAATACTGGATTTTTAGCTGAAATCTGGCTGAAACTAAAGTTTTTATAATAAGGCAGAAAAGAGTATTTTTGCCAGATGTTAAAATTAAGAATGAAGAAAATCATCTTTTTATTAAGTGTAGCTTTTGTTTTAAGCTCTTGCGGGGAATACCAGGAAGTGTTGAAAAGCAAAGATACCAGTCTAAAGTATACTACTGCTGAAAATCTTTACAACGAAGCCAAGGCTGGTGAAGGTAATAGCAGAAGAAAATTCAGAAAAGCTTTAAGGATCTTTGAACAGCTTGTGCCTGAATTCAGAGGTAAACCGCAGGGGCAAAAACTGATGTTCCTTTTTGCAGACACTTATTATGAATTGAATGATTATTTCTTGGCAGGCTACCAATTTGAGCGATTTGTAGAAACCTATCCCGAGAGTGAAAAGATAGAAGAAGCCGCTTTTAAAGGAGCAAAGAGTTATTACTTCCTGTCGCCACCATACTATCTCGATCAAACAGAAACTGAAAAGGGAATAAGTAAGTTACAGGCATTTATAAACCGTTTTCCCGATAGTGAGAAAATGGATGAGGCTAACGAACTCGTTACCGAGCTTAGGGTGAAGCTGGAAAGAAAGGCATACGAGATCGCTAAGCAGTACCATCATACAGAAAGCTACATTGCGGCCATGACTGCTTTTGATAATTTTATTTCTCAATATCCGGGATCTCCTTTTAGAGAAAAGGCCATGTACTACAGGTTTGAATCGGCTTACCTGTATGCCATCAACAGTTATGCCTATGCCATGCCGGAAAGACTGGCCACAGCAAGAGAATATTATGAAGATTACAAGCGGTATTATCCTGAAGGCGAGTTTATTGCTTTGGCAGATGCTGCATTAAAAGATATTGAAACAAAAGAACAACAATTATAAATCTGAGACGAGAATATGATAGATCTAAAGAAGACAGATGCTCCGGTAAACACTACGACTCTTGATAAGAACAAGATCGATTCTTCTACCAATAACATTTATGAAGCGATCTCAATTATTTCAAAAAGAGCTACGCAAATAAATTCTGAGATCAAGAAAGAACTTCTTGAAAAACTTGATGAATTTGCTACTTACAATGATAGCCTTGATGAGATCTTTGAAAACAAGGAGCAGATAGAAGTTTCCAAGTTCTATGAAAAATTGCCAAAGCCACATGCTTTAGCAGTTCAGGAATGGCTGGATGACAAAATTTACCATCGCAATACTAAAAGCGAAGAATAAAAGTATATGTCTGTATTAAGCGGCAAAAAGATACTTCTCGGCGTTACCGCGGGTATTGCCGCTTATAAAACAGCATTTTTGGTCCGGCTCTTTATTAAGGCCGGTGCGCAGGTAAAGGTTATTATGACCCCTGCAGCCAAAGAATTTGTTACCCCTCTTACTTTATCCACCCTTTCCAAGAATGAGGTGGTTTCTTCTTTTACACTGGAAGAAGATGATGGCGACCTGTGGAACAACCATGTGGAGCTGGGCCTATGGGCAGACCTTATGATCATTGCTCCTGCTACGGCCAATACCCTTTCAAAAATGGCAGGTGGACATAGCGATAATTTCTTAATGGCAACTTATCTCTCTGCTAAGTGTCCGGTTTATTTTGCGCCTGCAATGGACCTGGATATGTACAAGCATGCTTCCACAAAAGAGAATTTTGGTAAACTTACTTCCTTTGGAAATGTCATGATCCCTGCTACTTCTGGGGAACTTGCGAGTGGCTTGACGGGAGAGGGCAGGATGGCAGAGCCCGAAGATATCGTAGCTTTCATTGAAGATCATTTAGTGAAAGATCTTCCGCTCTACGCTAAAAAAGTGCTTATAACAGCAGGTCCTACATACGAAGCGATCGATCCCGTGCGTTTTATAGGAAACCACTCGAGTGGAAAAATGGGATTTGAGTTGGCTGCCGCTGCACATGATGCTGGAGCTGAAGTGATCCTGATCTCAGGCCCCACACATTTAGAGAGCCCCAGGGAAGGGATAAAGTTAGTGAGAGTGCAGAGCGCTGTCGATATGTATGAAGTCGCTACGAAAGCATTTCCTGATGTAGATATTGCGATTGCATCGGCTGCTGTAAGTGATTACCGTCCGAAGATATCTGCAGAGCAAAAGATCAAGAAGACCGAAGAGATTATGACGCTTGAGCTGGTGAAAAATCCAGATATTCTGGCTGCTTTGGGAGAAGCAAAGAAAGGTCAGCTTCTGGTTGGATTTGCGTTGGAAACTGAAAATGAAGAGGAAAATGCAGCTGGTAAATTAAAAAGGAAGAACCTGGATTTTATAGTGCTCAATTCTCTAAATGATGAGGGTGCTGGCTTCAAATCTCAAACCAACAAGATTAAGATCCTGTTCAAGGATGGGACAAGGAAGAATTTTGAACTGAAGTCCAAAAAAGAAGTTGCCGCAGATATTCTGAATGAAGTAATCCTATTAAGCAATGCGTAATTCATTTTTACTTTTTTTGATGCTTAGCCTCAGCGTGTCTGTAGGTGCCCAGGAATTAAATTGCCAGGTGATTGTAAACGCGGAGCAGACGGGGCAGGCAAATGCTTCAGTCTTTAAGACCCTGCAAAATGCACTTACTGAGTTTGTGAATCAAACTCGCTGGACCAACAAAGACTTCCTTTCGCAGGAGCGCATTAACTGTAGCATGTTCATTAACATAAACAGCTTTGAGGGCAACAGCTTTGGCGGGACAATTCAAATTCAGTCTTCCAGACCTGTTTTTGGTTCTACCATGGTCACTCCTGTGTTGAATTTTAATGATGAGCAATTTGCCTTTGAATATACCGAATATCAACCTTTAGAGTTTAGTCCAAATCAATTTAACTCGAATCTGGTGTCGGTAATCAGCTTCTATGTTTATACCATTTTGGGTCTGGATTCCGATACTTTTAGTGAACAGGGGGGAACTTCCTATTATCAAACAGCTAACCAGATCGTGGGAACTGCACAGCAGAGCTCCTATAGCGGTTGGAAAGGAACAGACGGGAATCGTTCCAGGTATCAACTGAATGCCGATTTGCTTTCCAATACCTATTCCGGATATCGCAATGCTCTTTACACATATCACCGTGAGGGGTTGGACGTTATGCACATGTCGCCTGAAGAAGGTAAAGAAGCAGTAGCTTCTTCAATCATTGACCTGCAGCGAATGAACAGTCGTCGCCCGAATTCGCTCTTGCTAAGAACCTTTTTTGACGCCAAAGCCGATGAGGTGGAGCAGATCTTTAGCGGCGGGCCTTCAGTGAATATTAGGGAGGTGGTCGATGCTCTTAATACAATGGCACCCAACTATACCGAAAAGTGGGGAAATATTAGATACTAGTGATCAGTCGTCAGTTTCGGAAGAACCAAGATTCAAGAGCCAGGAGTCAAGACTTTTTTTAAGTTCAAAAAATCTCTCCAAATCTACGTTATCTGAAGGAAACCTTTGACAGCGTAATTCCCACAATAGAATTTTGAACCTTGAATTTTGAATTTTAAATCCTTTGGTAATTTGGTGCTTCCTCTTTGATTCTTTTAAATTTGTCGTGTGTTAATTGCTGTTTGGCAATTATAAATTACTTTATCTTTAACCGAAATTTCACAGGCTTTTGCTCACAAATCTCTCTATAAAGAATTACGCCCTTATTGAAGATATCCAAATGGATCTTCGCAGTGGCTTTACAATAATTACAGGGGAAACCGGCGCAGGAAAGTCCATCATGCTGGGGGCGCTTTCTTTGCTGTTGGGCAAACGGGCCGATTTTAGTGCGATACGAAATGCGGAAAAGAAATGTGTCATTGAAGGCACTTTCAGCATTTCCTCATACAACCTGAAAGATCTTTTTGCTGAAGAGGATCTTGATTACGAACCGCAAACAATCATAAGGAGAGAAATACTTCCGTCCGGCAAGAGTCGGGCGTTTATAAATGATACTCCGGCGAATCTTTCTTCGCTGCAGGCGCTGGGGGAGAAGCTGCTTGATATTCACAGTCAGCATGAGACCCTTAGCCTGGGAAACAATGAATATCAATTCCTGGTAATCGATTCTTTGGCCGGGAATGAAGCTAAGCTTAAGGAATACCAGAAAGAACTGCAGCAACTCAAGAAGCTTCAGAAGGAACTTCAGCAATTAAGAGAAGAGCAGGCGCAGGCTACAAAAGAATACGACTACAACCTCTTTTTGCTTACCGAATTGCAACAGGCAAAACTCGAGCCGGGAATGCAGGAAGAGCTGGAGGAGCGATATGAGGAGCTGAGCAATGTAGAGCAACTCACCGAACAACTGGGAGGCGCAATTAATAATATTCAGCAGGAGGAGATCGGGGCAGCGGCATCCTTAAGGGAAGCAAAAAATAGTCTTCAGAAGATATCGGTAATTTCCAATCAATATCATCAGCTTTTTGAACGTTTGCAGAGTGTCAATATCGAACTTGATGATATCGTTACGGAACTCGAATCGGCTTTGGATAAGGTTGAAGCGAATCCGGCGGAACTGGAGCAGGTGAATGCCAAACTTCAAATGTTGTATAACCTTCAGAAGAAACACGCAGTTGCAACTGTGGAGGAACTAAAGGATATTCAGGAGGAGCTGGCGAAGAAAGTAGCAGTTTCAGAAAATGCCGATGAAGAAATAACACGTTCAGAAAAAGCCATTTTTGAGAAGAAAGAAGAGCTTCATAAAATAGCTTCGGAAATACATACCTCCCGAAAAAGCATTATTCCGAAATTCATTCAGGAAGTGGAGACGATCCTGGATGATCTGGGAATGCCTAATGCAACTTTAAAGATCGAGCTGGAGCAACAGAAGGAATTTTATACCAATGGACAGGATAAACTTACCTGGCTCCTTGCTGCCAACAAAGGCGGAGCTTACAACGACATCAAGAAAGCAGCATCGGGCGGGGAGCTCTCGAGAATAATGCTGGCTGTAAAAAGCATTTTAGCCACCTACAGCCAATTGCCCACTATAATTTTTGACGAGATCGACACCGGAGTTTCGGGAGATATTGCCCAGAAAATGGCCGGTATCCTTCAGAAAATGGGAAAAAACATGCAGGTTATTGCCATTACTCACCTTCCGCAGATCGCCGGAAAAGGGGACAGGCACTTCAAGATCTTCAAAGAAGATGCAGCCCATAGCACGATCACCAATATCAAGGAATTAAAGGGCGAGGACAGAATTGAGGAGCTGGCTATGATGCTGGGCGGTAAAAACATTAGCGAATCTGCCGTGGCACACGCCAAAGCGCTTCTGAATTAAAAGATGTTTCTTATATTTACCCGCTTAACAACTCTATAAAACCAAACCATGTCATATAATCTACTAAAAGGAAAAAAGGGGATCATTTTTGGAGCCCTTGACGAGAATTCTATCGCCTGGAAAACAGCTTTGAGAGTGCATGAAGAGGGAGGACAGTTCGTTCTTACCAACGCACCAATCGCCATGAGAATGGGAAATATCAAGGAGCTTGCTGAAAAAACAAATGCAGAGATCATTCCTGCAGATGCGACCAGCGTTGAAGACCTTGACAACCTGGTAGAAAAAGCCATGGAAATTCTTGGTGGAAAACTGGATTTCGTGCTGCATTCAATTGGGATGTCTGTAAACGTGCGAAAGGGTAATCACTACACCAATCAGAATTACGATTTCACCACCAAAGGCTGGGATGTTTCGGCTGTTTCTTTTCACAAGACCATGCAGAGCCTTTACAAGAAAGACGCTATGAACGAGTGGGGAAGCATTATGGCGCTTTCTTATATCGCAGCCCAAAAAGTTTTCCCGGACTATAACGATATGGCCGATAACAAGGCTTATCTTGAGTCAATTGCCCGCAGTTTCGGGTATTTCTTCGGAAAAGAGAAAAAAGTAAGAGTGAATACTATTTCCCAGTCTCCAACGCCAACTACGGCAGGTACGGGTGTGAAAGGTTTTGACGGCTTCATTGCATATGCAGAAGAGATGTCACCACTAGGAAATGCAACAGGAATGGATTGTGCCAACTACATTGTCACTCTGTTCTCGGACCTTACGAAAAGAGTAACTCTGCAAAACCTATACAACGACGGCGGCTTCTCCAACATGGGAGTGAGTCAGCAGGTCATGGAAGCTTTTGTTAAGAGCAAAGGAGAGTAGCTAATTCAAATATCGATAGATAAGAGGTCTCAAAAATGACATTTTTGAGGCCTCTTATTTTTTGGTGCCCGTCCCACATTCTTTAATACATTTGTGCTATGGAGCTCTCTTTCTCATTTGTCATTCCTGTGTATAACCGTCCTGCGGAAATAAGAGAGCTGCTTGAAAGTATGCTGCATCTCAACTACGACAAGCCATTTGAGGTGGTGATCGTGGAAGATGGTTCTACAATTTCTTCGGAAGAAGTGGTGCGGGATTTCCAGGAGCGACTGAAGATCAGCTATTTCACAAAGCCGAATTCCGGTCCCGGCGATTCCCGCAACTTCGGAATGAGAAAGGCTGCCGGAAATTACTTTTTGATCCTGGATTCAGATGTTATTTTGCCGCCACAGTATTTAGCTGAAGTAGAGGAGGAGCTCCGGAAGGATTTTGTTCATTGCTTCGGCGGCCCCGATGCTGCCCATGAGGATTTTAGCGATCTACAGAAGGCGATCAACTACGCTATGACCTCTTTTCTCACCACCGGCGGAATTAGAGGGGGAAAGAAAATGCTGGGAAAATTTCAGCCAAGAAGCTTCAATATGGGACTTTCAAAAGAGGCCTTTGAATCCAGCGGAGGTTTTGGAAGGATCCACCCGGGCGAAGATCCCGACCTTGCACTAAGGCTTCAAAAAAGGCATTTTACGACCCGTTTATTTCCTGAAGCTTTTGTCTTTCACAAACGCCGTATCGACTGGAGCAAATTTTACCAACAGGTGAAGAAATTCGGACTGGTGAGGCCTATTCTCAATAAGTGGCACCCCGATTCGGCTAAGATCACTTACTGGTTTCCCACACTTTTTAGTGTCGGATTAATAACAGCTGTTGTTTTTGCCATTTTTGGATGGAATTGGCTGCTTTGGGTGTATGGACTTTATTTCATTGTGTTGTTTCTGCATTCCCTTTTTCTCAATAAGGACCTTAAGATCGCGGTGTTATCCATAGGGGCTGCTTTAATTCAGTTTTTGGGGTACGGGTTTGGTTTCTGCAAGTCAACCTGCTATCTTAGGGTGTTGAACAAGGATCCCGAGGAAAGGTTCCCCAAGCTATTCTTCAAACATGTTTAAAAGATTTAAATCTGTCACCAGAACCCGGTTTAGAAAAACCGATTTCAATTCATTCCTGTTCTTTCTTTTCTTTGCTGTGGTGATCTGGATCTTTGTGCAGTTTTCAAAGCAGTATAATGAGGTACTTGAAATTCCGGTGAAGTATGTAAATATTCCCCCAGATAAGTTGCTTTTGGAAGATGCGCCACAAAGCATTCAGCTTAGAATGCAGGAGAATGGTTTCAGAATAGCATGGTTTTCTCTTTTTCCGCCTACCCTTAGCATTGATCTTTCCAAAGCATTTGCTGAAAATGGGTCCCTGATCTATGTAATAGATGAAAACCGATCTGAAATCCAGTCACAGCTGGAAATAGATTTTGACGATAATCAATTTGTAAGGGATGCTCTGGTTCTTGATTATGAGCAGAAACAAGAGAAAAAGCTTCCTGTGAGATCTAAAGTTGAAATAGAATATGCCGTTGGATATTCGGCAGTTGAACAACTTTCTATTGAACCCGACTCGGTAAGAGTGAGTGGTCCCGATAATATTCTGGATACACTTTCTGGTTTGCAGACATTTCCGCTGAAACTTTCAAAGGTCAAGACAGATCAAAACGGATTTGTTTTCCTGGATAGTACTTCACTTCCCAACGTTACCTTCTACCGCAACAAAGTGAAATATTCTGTTGATGTAGAAAAATTTACTGAGGGAAAAGTACAGGTGCCAATTGAGCTCATCAACGTGCCTCAAAACCTCAATGTCGTTATTTTTCCTAAGGAGACGGTGCTGTTTTTCCAGGTGAACCTAAAAGACTTCAGTAAAGTAACGGCTTCAGATTTCAGGGTAGTAGCCGACTTCGCTAACGTTAGAGGAGAGCAGGATTTCCTTATTCCGGAGGTGATCAAAAAACCGGATTTCACTTCCAGTATTCGGCTAAACGAAAAGAAGATCCAGTTTATTATCAAGAAATGAAAGTACTTGGGTTAACAGGAGGAATTGGCAGCGGAAAAACCACAGTTGCCGGATTTTTTCAGGAATTAGGCATTCCTGTTTACATTGCAGATGTTGAGGCTAAGAAGCTCATGGAAACCGATGAAAAAATAAGATTGGCTATAATTCAACTTTTTGGAGAGGAAGCATATAACAACAGTAGTCCCAACAGGAAGTATATTGCATCCAGGGTTTTTGGAGACAAGGAGAAACTTGAGCAATTAAATACAATTATTCATCCTGCCGTGGGAGATCATTTTGAAAACTGGAAGCAGGAACAACATGCTCCATATGTTATCTATGAAGCCGCAATTCTGTTTGAAAAAGGAGGCTATAAAAAATGTGATTATAACCTTCTTATCACCGCTCCATACAACAGGAGAATTGAAAGGCTTCAAAAAAGGGACAGTTCTACCCTGGAGGAAATTGAGGCCCGAATGAATAATCAATGGAGTGACGACAAGAAGGCAGAACTGGCAGATTTTATTATAGAAAATAAAGAGCTCGATAGGACCCAACGGGAAGTGCGCCAACTGCACGAAATCCTCCTTAAGAGCGCGTAAATACTGGTTTCCTTTTGTTAACTTTTGGTTAAAGGCCTGTTTGGCTAAATGTTAAAATCATACTTTTGAAAATATGAACAAAAAGATATTTTTTCTTTTAGTGGTTCTCATGAGCCTCTCTCTAATAGGAATTATATTTGTTCAGGGGTTTTGGATAAAGAACACAGTTGAGAGCAAAGAAGAGCAATTCTCTTTTAATGCTAAACAGATACTGCGAAGAGTAGCCAATGAAGTTGAAAACAATGAGCTTGAGAACTACTATTTCGCAATGCAGGAGTTGGTTGACAGCCTTGGAGCTAAGGCAGACAGTGCTATAATAAGGCAGATCTTTGAAATGCCGCGCGATGAGATTGCCGATGATGCTTTCTTTCAGGCAGAGGGAAGGTTGGAGGAAGACTACAAGCTGTCTACAGCTTTTCTGGATGCATCTATAGATACCATTCAGTTTAAGAAGCTCATCAACCGTAAGGTCTCAAAGCTGGTGAAAAATGACAGTCTGAATGAAAATTCGCTGGCTACCTCCAGTAGGATCAACCGCATCTTTAGAATGAAAGATGTTGAGAAGGAATTTATCCGTTCTACCGTGAGCGAATATACGAGCAGAAAGCCTATTCATGAGAGGGTTTCAAAGTCTTATTTGGAAGAGTTGATCCAGAATGAACTTCGAAACAGAGGGATGAATACCTCTTTTGAATATGGAGTGTACGGCAATGGACTGGCTACAAAGGTACGATCGGAGAATTTTGAACTGGATGCCAGGACCACTTACAGGGTACCGCTGTTTACAGCCGGGAATAACAGCAATAATTATCAGTTATTCGTCAATTTTACTGAAAAGAAGCAGGTTGTTTTGTCGTCCATTACCCTTATGGCGGCCTTGTCGATCATTTTTACTTTGATCATTGTGATCGCCTATTCAAGTGCTTTATCTCAGTTAATAAGGCAACGGCAGATCTCAGAGATCAAGACAGATTTTATAAACAACATGACCCACGAGTTCAAAACACCTATAGCGACCATCAATTTGGCTCTGGATGCTATAAAGAATCCGAAGGTCATGAACGATCCAGATAAAATTGCGCATTATCATCGCATGATCAGAGATGAGAATAAAAGGATGCATGCACAGGTGGAGAACGTACTGCGAATTTCAAGACTTGAAAAGAACGAACTCGATCTAAAGAAAGAAAGGCTTGATCTTCATGAGTTAATTGAAGAAGCGATCACTCATGTCGAACTAATTGTAGAGGATAAGGAAGGATATATTCAAACACATTTTGGAGCATTGAAGTCATCTATACTCGCTAACCCAACTCACTTTACCAATGTTATCGTGAACATGCTGGACAATGCGGTGAAATATTCACCAGATCCACCGCGGATAGATATCTTTACGGAAAATGTCAAGAACTATATCGTAATGAAAATTAGGGATCAGGGTAGCGGAATGAGCAAGCCGGTCCAAAAGAAAATATTTGAAAAGTTTTATCGTGAGCATACAGGTGATATCCACAATGTCAAAGGCCACGGCCTTGGGCTAGCCTACGCAAAACGAATCCTTGATGATCACCACGGGCAAATTAGCGTGGAGAGCGAGAAAGGAAAAGGAAGTACATTTATAATTAAACTACCACTAATATCTTAATTTATGGAAACTGAAAATAAGAAGATTTTACTAGTTGAAGATGACCCGAATTTTGGAACGGTATTAAAAGATTACCTGGCCATGAACGATTATGAGGTCACTCACGCCAAGAATGGAATGGAAGGATTTGAAAAATTCAAGAAAGATGATTTCGATCTTTGTATCCTGGATGTAATGATGCCGTACAAAGACGGTTTTACGCTGGCAAAAGAAATAAGGGAAAAGAATGAGGAAATTCCAATCATTTTCCTAACGGCTAAGGCTATGAAAGAAGATGTTCTAAAAGGTTACAAGGTTGGGGCAGACGATTATCTCAACAAGCCTTTTGACAGCGAAGTGTTGCTTATGAAGATCAAAGCAATAATGCAGCGTAAAGCTACAGACAGTGTGGCCGATAGTAAGCAATTCGAATTCCAGATTGGAGATTTCCATTTGAATTCAAAACTCCGCTTCCTTACTTTTAGGGATGAAGAGCCATCAAAATTATCTCCAAAAGAGAACGAGCTATTGCGACTTTTGGCACTTCATGAAAATGACCTTATGCCAAGGGAACTTGCTTTAACCAAGATCTGGAGGGATGATAACTACTTTACTTCAAGAAGTATGGATGTTTACATTGCCAAACTACGCAAGTACCTTAAAAAGGATGAAAACGTAGAGATCCTGAACATTCACGGGGAAGGGTTCAGGCTGGTGATAAGAAATAAAGAAGAAGCTCAGAGCTAAGCATACTATTTTCAGTTTCTAATATTTGGCATTGCTGCAGTATAGCTGCAGCAATGTTGAATATTTGTATGTTAATAATAACTTTTACGGGGTCTTCGTTTTACTTACTTATATTTGCCGTGTAACCTGCACACAATGAGGAGACTCCGCTCCATCCAAAAATGTCATTCTACTGCCGTATTCCTGCGGCATTTTTTTGGTGGGCTTTGTGCTGGTCTTAGCCGGAAAAAAACTTTTTCAGTCTTTATTTTTTCCTTTTTTCTACTGTACTCCACGAATGGCGCTCTTCTGGCCCAGGAGCCTAATTACACACATAATCCTGCAGAGTCCAGGAACCTGGATAATTTCAGCATTACAATAACAGACGCAATAAATCCTCAGGCAAAAATTAACAGGCTTATTATTGCTGTCGATGTAGGTCCCGATGGTGAAGTTTACGTTCTAACATTTGGTAACGGGATCAAAAAAGTAGGGGCTAATGGAGGCTTGGTAAACTTTATTCCAAATCAAAGCGACAGGTTGAGCAACGCACTGGATTTTGCCATTAACAGTGAGGGGAAATTCTTTGTTGCAACCAATGAAAGTAACCGGAGATTTATAAGAGTTTATTCCCCTCAAGGTGCCTATTTGTCAAACGAAACTTTGGGAGACGGTTCGTATGGCAGCGGCGCAAATAAATTTAAGGGACCTTCAGGTTTGGCTTTCGATAAAGACGACAACTTATATGTTGCCGACCACTATATTGGAACTGAAAACCCTTCCCGCCCAAGTGCTATAAAGATCTACCGGAAAGACGCTTCTGGAAATTACAAGAATAATCTTATTAGAGAATTTGACAATGTCAATGGCACTATTTTAAAATTTCCTTATAGACTTGCTATTAACAGTCAGGGAGAATTGTACATGTCCGAGCTTGGACAAGATGACAATGCGAAAGTGAAAATAGTCCAGTTAGATCAGAATTTCAATCCTATAAGTATAACGAATGGTCCTGCGACTAATTTAGGGGCTCCCGGAAGTATAATTATTGACAAATTTGATTATGTTTTTGTAGCAGACTTCGGAAATGAAATTGATCTGCCAAGACTTTTGGCAGCTACAGAGGATATAGATGAGTTTTACGCTGTTTTTGAAATAATCAAGAATGGAATAAAAAATAACGTTTTTAAGATTAATATCTATAATCCAGATAATTCCTTTAGATCAACAATTTCTTCTCAAATAGATTTTCCTATAGACTTTGCTGTTTCTCCATGCGGCGCTCTATACGTAAATAACGCAATTTTCGATGGAGAATTAGATTCATATTGTATCCCGTTCTTTGGTTGTACCGATGTTCCTGACTTTGACCTGGATTTTGATCTGGAAGTCTATAATAGATCAGCGGGTTATGATACTGAAGCTCCGGTTTTGGTTTCATGCTCCGGTGATCAGGAGGAAGAATTAGTGAATGGGAGTTTTACGATTGGAGATTACTCTAATTTTGCACAATTCACAGATAATTGTGATGATGATCTTGATATTGTTCAAGCACCACCAGCAAACACATCTATAACAGAGACTACAACCATTACATTAACTGCAATAGATGATTCCGGAAATGAATCGGTAGAGTGTACTTTTAAAATTTTAATTGAAGATCCTACAGATACCACAGATCCTGTTTTTTCAAATTGTCCTTCTGAAGACCTTGTAGTAGTAAATGATGCTGGAGAATGTGGTGCTATAGTCAATTATGCGGTTCCCTCTGCTACAGATGATTCCGGAACGGTTAACGTTGAAAGAACAGCAGGCCCTGCACCGGGAGAATTTTTTCCTGTTGGTCCTACTACGGTAACTTATACAGCCACAGACGGAGCAGGTAATACTGCTGAATGTAGCTTTACAATTACAGTGACAGACGAAGAGGTCCCCGAAATTACTTGTCCGGAAGACATTTTTGAAACTGCAGCAATAGGGGAAACGGGAAAAATTGTGAATTTTGATCTGCCAACATATGGAGATAACTGTTCAGGTTCTACGATTCAACAAATTGATGGACAGGCATCTGGAACTGTATTTCCTGTAGGAGAAACTGTCACAAATATCTTTGAAGTAACAGATGCTTCGGGTAAAAAAATAACCTGCAGCTTTTCAGTCACAGTAAATGAAGCGGAAGATGAGGAGGCCCCGGTGATAACCTGTCCAACCGACATAGAGGTGCTGAATGAACCTGGCCAATGTGGAGCGGTAGTGAATTATCCACAACCGGAGGCCAGTGACAATGCAGGTTCACCACAAGTAACAAAATTAAGTGGCCCGGACTCCGCAGACTTTCTTGCGGTCGGCAGTTATGAAGTAGTCTTTGAAGCACGGGATGCTTCAGATAATTTTGCTACATGTACTTTACTTATTACGGTTAAGGACGAGGAGAGCCCGGTTTTTACAACCTGCCCTTCGAATTCAATCCAGTATATTTCAGCTGAAAATGGAGCATATTTGGTTCCTAATCTTCTGGAGCTGGTGGAGGCTACAGATAATTGCAGTTCTATTGTAAATTACTCACAGTCTGTGCCAATAGGTTCAGAAATTACTTCAGATACTACCGTTTCAGTTATTGCATCTGATGAAGCTGGTAATAAATCAGAACCTTGTTTAATGCAACTGGTGCTAATTGAACAAGAAGCGCCAACCTTTGAATGTGGCTCTGCTGAAGCGTTATCCCTGGAGCTTGACGAAACCTGTAATTACCCTGAGAATGATTTTAGAGATCTTGTCATAAATAGACAGCACTTTGAAAATGGGATCTTCATTGATCAGAAGGAAGTGAGAGAAGGGAATGTACTTCGGGTAACTCTGGAAGTATTTCACGGTGCAGACCAAACTGGTGAGTTTGTGGGAGAATGTGAGGTTGAAATTCCTCTTTTAGATGTTACAGCTCCGCAGATCATATCATGCAATGCGTCGCCTGTAGAGACAGGAATAGCTTCGGGCGAAAACTTTATTGTTCCAGATTATTCTTATAAAGTCACCTACGCTGATAATTGCTCCGGATCTTTAAATTTAATTCAGGATCCTGCTGCGGGTACAACTATAACTGAGAACACTCAAGTAACTTTTAAAGTTGAAGATAATTTTGGAAATGTTTCCAATGACTGTTCCTTCCAATTGAAATTTGACGAAAATAAATCTATTGCCTGCAACTCGGTTCAATTAGCTTTGGGTTTAGATGGTACTGTAAATTTGGAAGCTTCTCAAATTTTTGATGGCGATTCCAATGACCCCAATATTCAAAGTATGGTAGTAAATCCTGCTTCATTTGATTGTGATGATTTGGGAACTAAGCAGGTAGAGTTGACAGTTTCTTATTTTGATGGAACCTCGGCAAGTTGTATGACTCAGGTTGAGGTGGTTGATAATCTTTTTCCTGAAATCGATTGTCCCGGAGAGATCACCAGACCCTTCGATCCTTCTACAGGTTATACCACCCCCGATTTTTCTACAGAATTAAATGTGCGGGATAATTGCAATTTGCAGATCGAACAGGTACCGACTCCGGGAACGGTATTATATCAAAACAGGGAGGTGGTTATCACTCTTGAGGATGAGACCGGGAACAGAACAACATGTAACTTCAATTTAATCCTTAATGCCTCCCAGGATTTCAGAATAACCTCCTGCCCAACATCTACCACCGAGGAGCTTTCAACTAATTGTCAATTTCAGCTGCCCGATTATACTGCTGAAGTTGAGACTTCACAAACCTATGTGAACATTATTCAGCTACCATCTCCAGGCACACAGATCTCCGAAGCAACCCAGGTGAGTATTACAGTTACAGGGCCTAATGGCTTGACCGATACCTGTACCTTTATAATTAATGTGGAAGACAAAACTCCTCCTGTAGTTGAATGTCCGGATGACATTACTGTACAGGCTCCGGACGGACAGCTTTTTGTGCTTCCCGACTACAGAGAACTGGCAGAGGTAAATGAGAATTGTTCTTATGAAATTATTCAAAGTCCCGCACCTGGGGTGGAAATTACGGGTGAGGAGACTCAGATTTCATTTTCTGTAATGGATGAAGCGGGTCTAAGCACTACCTGCAGTTTTAGCCTTTTTATAGTCGAGAATGCTCCTTTAGAGATTACCTGCTTGGGTGACCAGTCGGAAACCTCCGGAGAAAACTGCTCTTTTATATTGCCTGATTATACAGAAATGGCGAGCGTATCCCGGGCAGATGCCAAATTATCTCAAGATCCGCCTGTGGGTAGTTTGATTTCAGGATCTACTGATGTAACTTTAATTGCGGTAGATGGAAGTGAGACGGCGAGTTGCACCTTCCTGGTGGAGCTTGTTGACACTACTCCACCTACAATTTCCTGCCGGGAAACTTTTGAACTCTTTCTCAATGAAGAAGGTTACGGTATTGTTTCAGCAGAGATCCTCCTTGAAAATGCAACAGATAACTGCGGAATACAAAGTGCGGTTCTCAGTAAGACCAGGTTCGAAACCCCAGATGTTGGGGAAAATGAGGTAGAAGTGACTGTGACCGATGTAAATGGAAATTCCGGGACCTGTACTACCACCGTGACAGTAATTCCTTTTGAACAAAGTGGTGGAGTTTCTTGTATAGAATCCATCACGCTGCCTCTCGATGAAGAAGGTAAGAGAGAACTCAATCTCAACTATAGTGGGAATGAAGAGAATATAGCACTGGAACTTAGCAAAAGTAATTTTACCTGTGACGATATTGGTTCTCAAATGATCACAGCGACCTACTACGGAGAACACACGGGAAGTTGTGAAATAGAGATCATTGTAGTGGACGATCTACCTCCCGTTGTAAACTGCGTTTCTGAAGTTAACCTTATCCTGGATCAAAATGGGGAGGCTGTGCTCTCTTCAAGTGATGTTAATCTCAATTCCACCGACAATTGCGGTATTGGAGATTTGCGATTAAGTAGAAGTAGCTTTACCACAGAAGACATCGGAACTCAGGAAGTAAGGTTAATTGTCACAGATTCTTCTGGAAATATAAACGTTTGCGAGGTAACAGTGAATGTCAAACCGTACATGGCTACCACGGGAGAATTGAATTGCAAAGAAAAGGTGGTACTGGAGCTCAATAACAGCGGAGAAGTGACTCTTACTGCGCAGGATCTCTATGCAGGTGATCCTGCAGGAGTCGAATTCTTTGGAGAGATTCCCTATACCTGTGAAGACATAGGATTACATACAGTCGTTCTTTCTAAGAAGGATGACCCTTCTCAAAGCTGTGAAGTTGAGGTAGAGGTGGTAGACAATACCGATCCTGTGGCAGTTTGTACACCAGATCTTGAAATTACATTAGATGCTAATGGCACTGCAACATTGTCTGCAGAAGAATTTGGAAGTGGGTCCACAGATAATTGCGAGATCGCTTCAATGAGCCTTGATCGAACAACTTTTACAAAGTCTGATATAGGTCAACAACAGGTTGTTCTAACAGTTGTAGACACATCAGGAAATACAAACACCTGTGAGGGCACTGTAACTATCCTTGCCAATGGAGAAAATCCTCCCGCTGTAGAATGTGTAGATCTTGTTACACTTAGCCTTGATGTAACGGGGAGGGCAGAGATAAGGCCGGAAGATCTTTTCTCTGGAGGTACAAGTACCGGTACTTATACCGTAAGTCAGTCAGTATTTACCTGTGAAGATTTGGGAGAAAATGTGGTCACTCTAAACTATTCAACAGAATTTGAGCAGGGCTCTTGTCAGGTAAGAGTAGGGGTTGACGATCCTCTCGGAATTTGTGAGACAACAGGGCCCGTTGAGGGTGACACTCTGATCCTGTACCCTAATCCCGGGGATGGATTTATCAGATTCGAACTATCTCCCGGGCTGCAAATCGACAGGATCGAAGTCTTTGACGTAAGAGGGCGGTTTGTTATGGAGCATCAGTACGATAACACAGTGCCACCACTCGAATATACGCTGGATTTGAGAGCATATCAAGCAGGTGTTTATCCCATGATGATCTACACTAATGGAAGGGAGTATCTAAAAAGGGCAATTATCTGGTAATTTTTTTCTGAACAAAGGAAACAACTTCTGTAGGAGGGGTATCTATTTTGAACCAGTTGATCTGCTCATTTTTTCTAAACCATGTGAACTGGCGCTTGGCGAACCTTCTGGTATTCTTTTTTATTTCACTTACTGCAGTTTCGAGATCCCATTCTCCCTGTAGGTATTTAAACAGTTCTTTATATCCCACAGTGTTCAGGGCATTTAGATGCTTCCGGGAGAAAAGAGCTTCGGCTTCCTGCAAAAGACCTTGCTCCATCATGATATCTACCCGCCTGTTTATTCGTTCATACACGGTTGCTCGTTCAGCGGTAAGTCCGACATATACAGGCTCAAAAAAGCGATTTTTGGAGCTTTCTTTTCTGAAGGAAGAATACGCTTTCCCGGTGCCCCTGCAAATTTCCAGGGCTCTAAGGACCCGGTGCGGATTTTGAAGATCAACTTCAGAATAATAGTCGGGATCTTTGATTTGCAATTCCTCCTGAAGTTTTTCCAAGCCTGATTCTTCCAGTTCTCTTTTTAGATCTCTTCTTATTTGCGGATCGACTTCAGGAAAATCATCTAATCCTTTTGTGACAGCATCAATGTATAATCCGCTGCCGCCAACCATCACCACTACGTCCTTTTGCTGATATAACTCTTTCAGCTTTTCAATAGCATCCCGCTCAAAATCTCCCACGGAATACTCATCTTCTATTGAAATATGTTGAATAAAATGATGTTTTACGGCTTCCAGTTCCCCTTTGGAAGGGACAGCAGTACCAAGCCTCATTTCTTTGAAGAACTGCCGGGAATCGGCTGAAATGACCTCTGTGTTAAAGCTCCTGGCGAGTTCAACGCCTAAAGAAGTCTTTCCAATAGCTGTAGGTCCAACTACTACGATCAGGAATTTATTATTCATTCAGAAGATTTCCGCAGTTATGGCAATATTCCGCCTTATCCAAATGTTGCGATTCATTACAATGAGGACATACCTGAGTATTCACCTGAACCCGGCTCGATGCTCTTGAAAATTCTGAAGTTACAATTCCGGTAGGTACAGCAATAATACCGTAACCCGTGATCATTATTATGGAAGCTATGAATTGGCCCAGAGGAGTAATGGGGTGTATGTCTCCAAAACCTACTGTTGTTAGAGTGACTATGCACCAATAGATCCCTGTGGGAATACTAGTGTAGCCATTATCAGGTCCCTCTACCAGGTACATGATAGTTCCCATGATCACACATAGAATTACAACTGCGTAAAGAAATACCAGGATCTTGGCTCGACTGTTCCGCAGCGCGAGGAGTAACCTGTTTGACTCTCCAATGTACCGGGTGATCTTTAAGATCCTGAAGATCCTCAAAAGCCGTAGTGCCCTTACGGCGAAGAGAAGGTTGTGCCCCCCGCCTAATATCGCTAGATACGTAGGAAGTGTAGAAAGAAGATCTACTATACCATAAAAGCTGAATATATACTTGGAAGGTCTTTTAATCACCACGATCCTTAGAATATATTCAATGGTGAAGATGGCAGTAATGATCCACTCTGCTGTGTAAAATTCCCAGTAGTATCTCTCGTTAAGTCCGGGAATGCTCTCCAGCATTACCAGGACAATACTTAGAACAATTACGAAAAGCAGCCCTATGTCAAAGGTCTTTCCAATAGGAGTATCGGCTTCATAGATGATCTCATGAAGTTTCTTTTTCCACTCTGAAGTATTTGATTCGGCCACAAATGTAGAATTACAGCCTAAAAATAGGATTTTTCGGGGGAATGTAAACTCTTCAAAAGATAAATCTATTCTGCAGGATCGAGCATGATTACCTTAAGCCGATTGTTTTTCCGAAGATAACTCTGGATAATATGCTGCGCATCACGGTCATTATTCATGGGAGTGATGATCGACTTGATAATGTCCATATTGTTGAGCTGGTAGTTGAGATTAAAATACCCAATTCCTTTGAACTGACCTTCCTCGACCAATAATGCACTCTTTTCATCCAGATCCCGACCCCGGTCGATTACCAGCATATTTTGCCTTTCATAGCTGTATTTATCGAGTATTTCCTGTACTCTCTTATTGTAGTCAGAAGCAGACTCTTCTCCCAGGCAGGCACCATTACATTTTTTAATGCTGTAATGAAAGCAACTTCCATTGCCCTCATGTAGGCCGGTATACCTTTGGCACAAATTATACTCTTCGACCAGGTTAGAAAGCATTTGCTTTGCCTGTTGCTGATTGGTAAAGGTAGTTACCGCTTTTTTACGACGATCGGCCTTGCCAATCTTCAGGTGAATGAAGCCATGCTCATCTGTAGTTCGATACAGAGCATAAGAGAATATTGTCCTGGAAAGAGATTTATTGAATTTAGGCTTATTCCGTTTAATCTCCTCATTTTCCTTGAGCAGCGCATTAAGTTCATTTCCTGTAGCCTCGTAGCTAATAGAAACAACTTCCTTTTGAATCTCTAGTGATTTGCGATTCTCGCTGGTGAAGTGTTGATTTACGCGCTTCTTGATATTCTTACTCTTCCCTATATAGATGATATCTCCTTCTGAATTGTGCAGGTAATAAACACCTGTGATAGATGGCAGGTCTTCAAGCAGCCTAAGAAGCTTATCATCCATTTGAAGTTTTGGAGCATTTCTGACTGAACTCTTGAGGATCTCTTTTTCGGAATCTTTTGCGAGCAGCATTTTGAACAACTTAACAGTAGCCTGTGCATCTCCACTGGCCCTATGCCTGTCGCTCAGAGGGATTCCCAGGGATCTTACAAGTTTCCCAAGGCTATAGGAAGGCAGCCCCGGAATTAGCTTTTTAGACAGCTCTACCGTACAAAGGCTCTGTCTTTCATATTCAAAACCTAATCTGCGGAACTCGGTTCTCAGGATGCGATAGTCGAATTTTGCATTGTGAGCAACCAGGATAGCTCCATCGGTGATCTCCACAATTTGTTTTGCCACCTCGTAGAACTTTGGTGCATGCCGAAGCATTTCGTTATTAATACCGGTAAGCCCAACAACAAAAGGCTGAATTGGAATTTCCGGATTTATTAAGCTAATGAATTGATCTACGACCTTATGACCATCAAATTTATAGACAGCAATCTCTGTAATTCCCTCTTCATTGTACTTCCCGCCGGTAGTTTCTATGTCTAAAATCGCGTACAAATGCTAAATCTCCCTGTTAATTATAATTTCTTTCTCCAAATATTGAACTTCCTATCCTTACCATCGTGCTGCCACAGTCTATGGCGATCCTGTAATCGCCACTCATTCCCATAGATAAAATGCTGAAGGAATTATATTCAGATTTCAAATCTTCAAAGGTAGTCTTTAAAAAGCTAAATTCCCTTCTTACTTTTTCTTCTTTTTCGGTAAATGTTGCCATTCCCATCAATCCAACTACCTTAACGTGAGTCATTTTGCGGTAAGCATCAGATTCAAGGATACCTCTGGCTTCATCAACATCTATTCCATATTTAGTGTCTTCTTCGGCTATCTTGATCTGTAGAAGGCATGAAATTGTGCGGTCGTATTTTTTAGCCTGTTTCTCAATCTCCTTGAGTAGCTTTAAAGAATCTACCGCATGGATAAGGTCCACATATTCTGCCATATACTTCACCTTGTTGCGCTGCACGTGGCCTACCATATGCCATTTAATATCCTTAGGCAGCGTTTCCCATTTCTCGGTCATCTCCTGGATCTTGTTTTCCCCAAAGATCCTTTGCCCGGCATTATAGGCTTCTAAAATGTCATTTTCGGGTTTGGTCTTTGAGATGGCTACAAGAGTGACCTCTTCAGGAATTTCATTTTTAAATTTGGTGATATTTTCTGCAATGCTCATAAAGTCTTCAGAATTCATATACGGTAAGTCCGCTGCGTAATTTGGGTTCAATGCAGGTGCTCTTTGGAGGCATGGTCAAGCCTGCATCTGCAATTTGTTTTATTTCTTCTATTGTTAATGGCAGCATTCCAAAGCCAACTGCAAATTTTCCCTCGTCTACAGCTTTCTTTACATCAAAAGTGTCATTTCTACCCGGAAGATAAGATATTCTCCGGTCATTTTTAAGATCTTCAATTCCTAATATAGGTTTTAGGATCTTGATGAACAGGATGTAAGGGTCGAGAGAACTTAATGAATCGGTGAATTCGTAATTCGTCCTTCGCAGATAGAGCGAGTAATATTCTCCGTCCAAATACATCGAAAAATGATGTTTTTTAGAAGGCTTGTAAAACTGAGTTCCTCTGTTCTCTATCCTGAACCATTCGTCAAGGCCGATCAAAAATTCCTCTTTTCCAAGTCCGTTGAGGTCCCGCACCAGCCTGTTGAATTCATAAAGCTTCAGGTTGCTTTCGGCGATCATGTAGCTCAGGAAAAAATTATAAGGTTCTTCCCCAGTATGATTGGGATTCTTTTCACGGGATTCCTTGGCAAGCAGCCAGGAGGAGGCACTGCGGTGGTGACCATCGGCAATGTAAACTGCCTGCAATTGTTCAAACTCTTTTCTTATGAGTTCAGTTTTTTCATGATCATCTACCAACCACATATAGTGCACATCCCGGTTGAGGGATGAAAACTCATATTCTGGCCGCTCCTGCATCACATCATTAGTGATCTTGTTGATCACCTCACTATCTGGATAGGTGAGGAGCACAGGTTCTGTATTGAAGCCTACAGTCTTCAGGTAATCCTTGAAGAGCTGTTCCCGGTGCGAGATCGTGTCCTCGTGTTTCTTGATCACATTATTTTCGTAATCTTCGGCACTGGTGGCAGCGATAATTCCGCAGTAGGCCTGGTTTCGGGAAATGGTTTTGTAAATGTAGTAAGCCGGTTTTTCATCCTGAATAAAGACCTCTTCCTCCTTGAACTCGAGATAGCGGTTCTTTACAAGCTGAAAACGCTCACTTCCCGATATTTCCTTCTGAAATTTATATCCCGGATTTATGATATGCAGAAAAGAAAAAGGATTGTGCTCCAGCTGAAAGGTTACTTCTTCAACCGAATATTCCTGATAGGGACGTGAAGCCACAAGCCCCACCTTGTCCCGCGAAGGGCGTACTGCCTTGAAAGGAATTATTTTTGCCAAATGCTGCTGATTAATAGGTTCTAAAAATGCCTTTTCTAAGAGGTGAACTGGCTAGAAACTTTCTCAGCTTTTCTGCTTTCGGAATAATCGTAGAAACCTTCTCCCGATTTAACTCCCAGTTTCCCTGCCTGTACCATGTTTACAAGGAGAGGACAAGGCGCATATTTTGGATTTTTAAAACCGCTATACATCACCTCAAGTATGGAAAGGCACACATCAAGGCCAATAAAATCGGCTAACTGTAAAGGTCCCATGGGATGGGCCATTCCCAGTTTCATTACCGTGTCGATCTCCTGAACGCCTGCCACTCCATTGTAAAGGGTTTCAATAGATTCGTTGATCATAGGCATTAAGATACGGTTGGCAACAAATCCCGGGTAATCATTTACTTCAACAGGTTCTTTTTTTAGCTTTTTTGAGAGGTCCATAATGTTTGAGGTAACCTCGTCGCTCGTGTTATAGCCACGAATAATTTCCACAAGCTTCATCACCGGCACCGGATTCATAAAATGCATTCCTATTACCCTTTCAGGATTCGAGACCACAGAGGCGATCTTTGTAATGGAAATAGAGGAAGTATTTGAAGCCAGAACAGTTTCTGCAGAACATGCCTCATCCAGTTGCTTAAAAATGGAAAGTTTCAGCTCCACATTTTCGGTAGCTGCTTCAACCACAAGATCCACATTCTTTACTCCTTCAGAAATATTTGTAAAGGTGGTGATGTTGTTAAGGGTATTGGTTTTATCATCTTCAGAAATTTTTTCTTTGGCCACCATGCGGTCCAAATTTCCGGAGATGGTTTTCATTCCTTTCTCCAGGCTCTTTTCTGAGATATCAATGAGATTTGTTTTATAACCAAATTGAGCAAAAGTATGGGCGATTCCGTTCCCCATAGTTCCTGCACCAATGACTGCAATATTTTTCATAGAAAATGTTAGTTAAATGAATTTATGATTTGTTTTGCCACACGCAATGCCTGCGTTCCCTGCTCAAGACTTACAATGGGAGTCGTATCGTTCTCGATAGCATCGGCAAAGGAATTAAGCTCGTCTAAAATGGCATTATTAGGATTGACTTGTGGATTATCAAAGTAGATCTGCTTTTTTAAACCTTCGGCATTCTGAAGGATCATGTCGAAATCTCCCGGAACTTCGGGTGCATCCTTCATTTTTACTACCTCACATTTTTTTTCCAGGAAATCTACTGAAATATAAGCGTCCCGCTGAAAGAAGCGTGCCTTCCGCATGTTCTTCAGGGATATTCGGCTGGCGGTAAGATTTGCTACACAACCGTTCTCAAATTCAATACGGGCGTTGGCGATATCGGGAGTATCACTAATGACTGAAACCCCGTTGGCTTTGATCTCCTTCACTTCAGAATTTACCACACTTAAAATGGCATCTATATCATGGATCATGAGATCCAGTACTACCGGCACATCAGTTCCGCGGGGATTGAATTCTGCCAGGCGATGCGCTTCAATGAACATAGGATTCTCAAACTTCTCTGCGACAGCCTTAAAGGCCGGGTTAAATCTTTCGACATGTCCAACCTGTCCTTTCACCTTATATTCCTTTGCCAACCGTACCAACTCTTCAGCTTCTTCTACGGTGTTGGTGATAGGCTTTTCCACAAAGAGATGCTTTCCTGCCTTTATGGTTTTTTGTCCTACTTCAAAATGAGAAAGGGTAGGAGTTACTACATCAACCATATCAACGGCTGCAATTAGATCATCCAGGTTGTTGAAATATTTGTAACCGAATTCTTCTTCAACTTTGCGGCCACTGTCTTCATCTATATCGTAGAATCCTACCAACTCATATTTTTCGGATTCCTTGAGCAAACGCAGATGAATTTTTCCTAAGTGTCCTGCACCCAGGACGCCGGCTTTAAGCATAATAAAAGGTTTTCAACAAAAATAGCATTTCTTGAACTAAAGCCAATGCCAATTATGACCGAATAAAAACAGCCATTCCCATTTTTTCTTTAACCTGAGGTAATCTTTGTGTAATTTTGCCGCTCAAAAGAAAAAGGGTGCGAAAGGATACGCTTAAACATCAGGGAAAGAGAATGCAGCTGGCCAAAGTTGTGGAAGGTAAAGGGATCAAGGATGAAAAGGTTCTTGATGCCATCAAGAAAATTCCGCGACACCTTTTTATGGATAGTAGCTTTGAAGACCATGCCTACCAGGACAAAGCCTTTCCTATAGCAGCAGATCAAACCATCTCCCAGCCTTATACCGTTGCATTTCAAACCGAAGTGCTGCAGGTTAAAAAAGGAGATACAGTATTGGAGATTGGAACCGGGAGCGGTTATCAAACAGCTGTGCTGTGCGAACTTGGAGCTAAAGTATTTAGTATTGAGAGGCAGCAGGAATTGTTCAAGAGAACAAAGCTTTTCCTGTCAAAAATAGGATACAGGCCGCGTTATCTTGCCTTTGGTGACGGCTACAAGGGATTACCCGATTATGCGCCTTTCGACAGGATCATAGTTACTGCCGGCGCCCCTTTTGTTCCGAAACCCTTGCTGAGTCAGTTAAAAGTTGGAGGGAGAATGGTCATTCCCGTAGGAAAAGACACTCAGGTAATGACACTTTTCGAAAGAAAATCTGAAACGGAGTTCGAGAAAACAGAATTCGGAAATTTCAGGTTTGTGCCTTTGCTGGAAGACAGGAATTAAGTGTTCAGTACTCGGTGTTCAGTAGGCAGTTTTCATTTTCTTAGGTAACAGGCAACCCGCAACCTGCAACCCGCAACAGTTTTATTTATATTCCTTCTGAATTCTATCCAGCTTCCTCTTGTTCTCTCTATCCTTAATTGTTTCCCGCTTATCATAAAGCTTTTTACCCTTGGCAAGAGCGATCTGCATTTTTGCGAGTCCGCGGTCATTGATGAAGAGCCGAAGCGGAATAATGGTTAGTCCGGAGTTTTTCACCTCTTTCTCCAGTTTTCTCAATTCCCGCCGATTCAGCAGAAGTTTACGTGCATGCTTTGGATCATGATTAAAGTAAGTGGCGTGAGAGTACTCCTGCACCGTCATGTTGATCACAAAGAGCTCATTGTTGGAGAACTCACAAAAACTTTCGGCTATTGATGCCTTGCCTTCCCTTATGGCCTTTATCTCGGTACCTGTAAGTTTGATCCCTGCTACATATTTGTCCAGGATCTCGTATTCAAATTTCGCCTTCCGGTTTTTGATGTTTATGTCGTTCTTCATAAAACAAAAGTAACAAGCTTTCCCGAAAATCCCTTCTTTTTAGAGTTTTCTTAAAGAGAGGTGGTTCTATTTCAGATTTAGGTCTCAAAAAGGTATTTTTGCACCATAAATCCTACTTATGAAAAATATACTTTGGTTGCTTCTGGCTGTCCTGTTTATATCTTGTCAGCAAGACAAAGAACTTTCAGAAGCCGATAGAATAATTGCCCAGGCCATAGAAAAAGCAGGGGGTGAAAAATATGAGAGTGCAATAATTGAATTTCAGTTTCGGGAAAATTTTTATACCAGTAGCAGGAAGGAGGGCTTGTACGAACTTACCCGGCATAGAAAAGATTCCCTTGGGGAGATAAAGGATGTCTTGACGAACAAAGGTATTAAATCCTTTAGGGAAGAACGGGAAGTAGTAATGCCCGATTCTGTTTCGGCTGCCATAGCCGAAAGTGTCAACGCCGTTCATTACTTTGTGCAATTACCATTTGGATTGCAAAACGATGCTGTCATTACTGAACTTGTAGGAAAAGATACCATTAACAATACGGTTTATCACGAGATTAAAGTAACATTCAAACAAGAAGGTGGCGGTGCAGATCATGAAGATGTATATATGTACTGGATCGAAAAAGATGATTTTACCGTAGATTATCTCGCGTACAGATTCTTTGTAAATGACGGCGGAATAAGATTTAGAAAAGCTGTAAATCCAAGAACGGTCAATGGAATTCGATTTGTAGATTATGAGAATTACAAAACTGAAGATCTCTCTACTCCGTTAGAAAATTTGGATGAGCTGTTCCAAAAAGGGCAGTTGACGAAGGTTTCTCAGATCGAGAATGAGATCCTGAAAGTGGAAATTCAGGATTAGTTGATATACAGCACCTGGGAAGATTTTTCTCCATTTGGAGCTACAGTAACGATGAAGAGGCTTCCGTATTCCTTCTCGTCCACATCCTGAAATTTTTTCTCTCCCAGAACCAGGTTCACAAATGCCGGGTTAGTATTGCTATGGCCTACTACCAGCACAGTTTTACCTTTTGTTTTCTCTTGAAAAGCAGGATCATTTAACTGCCTGGGGTCATAGATGTCGACATCTTTTTCCTGGGAGTTGGCAATTGTTTTTGCCGTCTGCATGGTCCGGTTATAATTACTGGAAAAAATAAAATCGAATTCAACTTCCTTAAAAACCTCGGCCCACTTTGTTGCTCTTGCAACACCTTCAGGAGTCAGGTTGGGATTTCTATCCTCTTTGTTGCTCTCGTCCTTTTCGGCGTGACGAATAAAATAATATTGTGTGACACTTTCCTGCACAGGCGGATCGGTTTCGAATTTAGAAGTTTCACCTAAAGATAACAATGAAAGTATAAGGATGAAAAAGCTGTTCATAAACTTAATTTTTAGGAATGAATTCCATGAGGATCACCTGGTTCAATTGCTGTCCCATGGAATTGAAATTGTTATCTGAAATTAAAATAAGACTTTTATTTCCGTTGGACAGCTCGGGCCCAAACGTGATCCCTTCAATATTATCTATGATCTCCTGACTCAAAAACTTCTTTGCCCACTTGAAATCGTAGAGCAATGTCTTTTTAGCCGGATTATTGAAAGCAACTCTTAAGTTATTGATGTCAAGTGTATTGGTTCCCAGGGTAGCGTCTACATCATAGATCCTTACCGTATTACCTTTTTGTCCATGCCCGGCGGAAAATCCTCTTTCCAGGATCAAAAACTTGTTCGGGGCATACTCCAGAAGATCTGTAACTCCGTTAACTGCAAAATACAACCACGGGATCTTTGCTATGCGGTCAAGCCTGTAAGGAAATTGTTTGGTGGCATTTCCGGTTTTTTTATCAAAATAGGTGATCCGTACAGGAGATTTGGTGGGATATAGCTTTGGTTTAGGTCCGTCTGTCTCCAATGGAAGCTCCATAGCCGCCCAAACCCCCTTCCCGTCGTGTGAGAAGGCAAGACCTTCTAAGGTTCCGTTATTGCGGGGTTTCTTTATGCTTTGAGCCAGAAGATTTTCGGGTACAGAAAAAGAACTCACAAAACTGCCCTTTTTGGATGTCTTGAAAACCATGGGATCCTTTCCACTTTTAATATTTCCTTCACTGCTAAGAATAAAATTATCTTCTAATGGATCAAACAGAATACTCTCCAGGTCAAGATGTTGATCTTTTAGTTCTTCCTCATTTTTGTTCAACAGGATCACATCAATGATGGAGACAGAATCTATCTTTTCTTCTGAAATATCAATTTTGGCCCGGTAGATTCTTGGATTGGAGGGTTGGTCGCTCACCAGGAAGTAATCCCCTTCGTGAAAATCAATACCTGAAAGTCCGCCAACTTCGGTTCCTTCCACTGTAAGCCCGCTTTTAATGCTGTAATCATCTAAAAATCTAACCTGGACATTTGAGGTATTTCCTATTCTGGAGCTTTTGCAGCTCAACAGGGCTGACGCCAGAATAGCAAGCAGAATTATTTTTCTCATAGCGGTAAAAATAACAAAATCTTAAGAGCAAAATGGCAATTTTTTAAAGGATAGGAAGAGCATTTCTGTCTACCTTCAAGTTGAATATAAAAACAACTTGTTATGAATAATGATCAAATTGAAGGAAAATGGAAACAAATAAAAGGGGAGTTCAAACAGAAATATGGAGATCTCACCGATGATGATGTAACCTACAACGAAGGCAGGTTTGATGAAATGCTGGGACGTTTGCAGGAAAAAACCGGCCGGAGTAAAGAGGACCTGAAACGGGAAATCGACAGATGGTAAGAAAAAAAGGCCCCAAATTTTGGGGCCTTGTCTATTACTGGGCAATTTCTTCCTGGTTCCTGAAGACCAGTTCATCATCAAAAGCATCCAGCAAAATAATACTATCTGTATGGATCTTTCCGCTTAAGATCTCTTTCGAGAGCTTGTTTAGCACCTCTTTTTGAATAGTTCTTTTGACCGGTCGTGCACCATACTGTGGATCAAATCCTTTTTCAGCAAGATGTGCAATTGCTTCTTCGGTTGCATCAAGTGTAATGCCTTGTTTTGCGAGCATTTTTGTCACGCCCTTCAATTGTAATCCCACGATTTGTTTGATGTCATTCCTGGAGAGTGGAGAGAACATCACGATATCATCGATCCTGTTGAGAAATTCAGGCCTTACGCTTTGTTTCAGCAATGCCAGCACTTCAACTTTGGCACTTTCCATTGCTGTTTCGACATCTTTAACAGCATCAAATTTCTCCTGTATGATATGAGATCCCATGTTGGAGGTCATAATGATAATGGTGTTCTTAAAATCGGCTACCCGACCTTTATTATCTGTCAGCCTGCCTTCGTCCAGCACTTGCAATAAAATGTTGAAGGTGTCCGGGTGAGCTTTTTCAATTTCATCCAGCAGGATCACAGAATAAGGTTTTCTTCTTACCGCCTCAGTAAGCTGTCCGCCTTCATCGTATCCTACATATCCCGGAGGAGCACCTACCAGCCGGCTAACTGCATGCCGCTCCTGATATTCACTCATGTCGATCCTTGTCATTGCGCTCTCATCATTGAAGAGATAATCGGCCAGGGCTTTTGCCAGTTCTGTCTTACCGACTCCTGTTGTTCCCAGGAAAAGGAAAGATCCAATTGGCTTTTTCTGGTCCTGTAATCCTGCCCGGCTTCTTCGCACGGCATCACTTACAGCCTGTATAGCTTCATCCTGCCCCACGACTCTGCGGTGCAGTTCGTCCTCAAGTTTCAAAAGTTTCTCCCGCTCGGTTTGAAGCATCTTCGTTACCGGGATTCCTGTCCATTTGGCAACTACTTCGGCAATATCCTCATTAGTTACTTCTTCCTTGATCAAAGATTTTCTTTGTTGATTCTCTTCAAGTTGCTTCTGAAGTTCAGCCAATCTTTCCTGTTCTTCCTTTATCTTTCCGTAGCGCAATTCGGCTACCTTTCCGTAATTTCCTTCTCTTTCTGCACGTTCAGCTTCAAGTTTATATTCTTCAACCTTGGATTTTGAAGTCTGAATGTTGTCAACTACATCTTTCTCGTTTTTCCACTGGGCATGCAGTTCATTGCGCTCATCCTTGTAATTGGCAAGGTCGGCGCGAAGAGTTTTAAGTTTGTTCTCATCATTTTCCCTCTTAATAGCTTCCATCTCTATCTCCAGTTGCATGATCTTACGATCAAGCACATCGAGTTCCTCAGGCTTTGAGTTGATCTCCATGCGCAACCTTGAAGCTGCTTCGTCCATAAGGTCAATAGCCTTATCGGGAAGAAAACGGTTGGTGATGTATCGCTGAGACAATTCAACTGCCGAAATGATGGCCTCATCTTTAATTCTCACCTTGTGGTGAGTTTCATATTTTTCTTTGATTCCACGGAGGATGGAAATTGCACTTTCCGTATCGGGTTCATCAACAGTCACCTTCTGGAAACGTCGCTCCAGCGCCTTATCCTTTTCAAAATACTTCTGGTATTCATCAAGAGTGGTGGCACCAATAGCTCTGAGTTCCCCTCTTGCAAGAGCAGGCTTTAAGATATTAGCCGCATCCATAGCGCCCTGTCCGCCACCGGCACCAACAAGAGTGTGGATCTCATCAATGAAGAGCACAATATTTCCCTCACTTGAAGTCACCTCTTTGATAACGGCTTTCAATCTTTCCTCAAATTCGCCCTTATACTTCGCTCCGGCAATTAATGCACCCATGTCAAGAGAGTAGATCTGCTTGTCTTTGAGATTTTCGGGCACATCCCCGGCGATGATACGGTGAGCGAGACCTTCGGCAATAGCAGTTTTACCAA
Organism: Salinimicrobium sp. CAU 1759; assembly: GCF_054482715.1. Classification (NCBI taxonomy): domain Bacteria; kingdom Pseudomonadati; phylum Bacteroidota; class Flavobacteriia; order Flavobacteriales; family Flavobacteriaceae; genus Salinimicrobium; species Salinimicrobium sp. CAU 1759. The sequence continues at coordinate 1,859,124 of NZ_JBTLRK010000001.1, forward strand.
CTCCGGGTTCTCCTACCAGCATCGGATTATTCTTTGTTCTTCGGGAAAGGATTTGAAGCACACGACGAATTTCCTCGTCTCTTCCAATTACCGGATCGAGTTTTCCTTCCTCGGCCAGCCTGTTGAGGTGGTTCGCATATTTATTAAGGGAATTGTAAGTTTCCTCTGCACTTTGAGAAGTCACATTTTCTCCTTTCCTCAATTCCTGAATAGCGGCTTTTAAACCTTTCTCTGTAGCTCCCTGATCTTTGAGGATCTGTGCCACTTTACTTGAGGATCCAAAAATGGCTAAAATGAGGTGTTCTATGGAAACGTACTCATCTCCCATTTTTTTGGCTACGGAAGATGCATCGTTGAGAGTTCTCGATGCCTCACGGGAAAGCATAATATCTCCGCCGTTCACCTTTGGGAAACTCTGTAGGGTCTTATCCAGGATCTGCTGAAAAAGAACAACATTGATATTGAGCTTCTTCAGAAGAAAAGGAGTTACATTCTCATCTACTAAAGTTATAGCTTTAAATATATGTTCGTTCTCTATTTGCTGATGTCCCAGTTCCTGAGCCAGTTGCTGCGCCTGTTGAATGGCTTCCTGGCTTTTTATTGTAAAATTATTGAGATTCATAGTTATATCTTTGATCTTTTTATACCAGGTTTAGCAAAGCGTGTACCAGCAACTTCCGGCAGACAAAATGGCTGAAAATGAGTAAAAAGGAATGACTTTTTGTCTCTTATAAAGATACTAAACTTAGGGCTTTTTCACTGTAATCTCACAGGATTTTACTATTTTACGGAGTTGAAAAAAGTTGTAACTAAAGATTGAAAAATGGGATTATTCGATAAAGTTTTTAAGAGCGAAAGAGATATAGTAAAGAAAGAGATTGAGGAAGTGCCGTGGCATGCTTTGACCGAAGAGGAGCAGCTTGACAAGATGGAGAAAGAATCTGAAAAGCAACTTGTTGTGATCTTCAAACATTCCACCCGATGCGGTATTAGTCGCATGGTGTTGAACAATTTTGAAAGGAATTACGACCTGCCAAAAGATAAGGAAGTAAAACTTTACTTCCTGGACCTTATAGCCAACCGGGGCATTTCCAATGAGGTAGCGAGCCGCTTTGGTGTTAGACACGAGAGTCCGCAAATGATCATTTTAAAAGATCAGCAGGTGGTACATCATTCTTCTCACCAGTCGATAGACGTTGAAAGAATAAAAGAGTTAATATAGCCTAATAGGTTTCGAATTATGTTAAAGCATTAAATTCCAGTTAAAGGTTTTATAACCAGTTTTTTATAGAAGTATGATGTAGTTATATTTAGTATGTATTAATCATTAACTTAAAAAAACTTTATTATGGAAGAGAGAAGAGAAGATCGTAACCGGGATCGCAACGAAGAGCAAAGACGGCACCAACAGGAAGAGCAAACCAAAAATCCGGCTCAACAGGCCGCAGGTGACCGCGATAAGCAACGTAAAGAAGATGCCGAAAGAGAAAGTGATATGGATCGGGATCGAAACAGTGAGGAAAGAACCGGAGGTTCCGGTAGCAGAGAAGAGCGCAGATAATCTTTTCTAGTCGAAATAGAAAGAGCCGCAAAATTGCGGCTCTTTTTTTTATATCAGTAAAAAATTACTTTTTCTTAGGTTCAAAAATGGGAAGTAGTTTAGTGCTTACTTCTCCAAATCCTATTCTATAGTTTTCTTTTTTGCAGTGACCACGCATGATCACCGTATCATTATCTTCAATAAAAGTACGGGTACTGCCATCGTTTAGCTTTACCGGTTTCTCACCTTTCCAGGAGAGTTCGAGCATGGAGCCGTAAGAATCAGGGGTAGGTCCCGAGATAGTTCCCGATCCCATCATATCTCCCGATAGTACAGGACAACCATTTACCGTATGGTGGGCCAGTTGCTGACTCATATTCCAATACATGTATTTGAAATTGGACTTGGAAACTCTAGTCTCTTCGCCATTTTCTGGCTGCAGGAATACTTCAAGTTCTATATCAAAACTCTTCTTACCGGTGGACTGCAAGTAAGGCAACAATTTCTTTTCAGGTTTTGGGCTTTCCACTCTAAAGGGCTCAAGAGCATCAAGAGTTACGATCCATGGAGAAACTGAAGAAGCAAAGTTCTTAGCTAAGAAAGGTCCAAGCGGAACATATTCCCAGGTTTGAATATCACGGGCACTCCAGTCATTGAATAGTACCAGACCAAAAATGTAATCTTCGGCTTCGTCTATAGGAATAGGTTCTCCCAGATGGTTTGCATCTGTGGTTATGAATGCCATTTCCAGTTCAAAATCCACTCTTTTTGAAGGACCGAATACCGGTTCATCGGCATCTTTAGGTTTGGTTTGTCCTTTTGGACGGTGGATTGGGATTCCACTGGGGACTATAGAAGAACTTCTTCCGTGGTAGCCTACAGGAATGTGAAGCCAGTTTGGCAACAAAGCATTGTCGGGATCGCGGAACATGGTTCCCACATTAGTAGCGTGTTCTTTACTTGAATAAAAATCTGTGTAATCTCCTACCTGTACTGGCATTTGCATTTCGATCTCGTCAAGTCCAAAAAGCACGACCTGCCGGTGTTCTTCATTGTCGCGAAGTTTATCATTGTTTGCGTCAAAAATTTCAGCAATGCGATTTCTTACAAGTCTCCAGGTCTTTTTACCATCAGAAATAAAATCGTTGAGCGTGTCTTGAAGAAAAATATCGTCGGTTAGCGGGATTCCTTCAAAATAGCCTAGCTGGTGCAGGGCTCCAAGGTCAATTGCGGTATCGCCAATACGGGTACCTATCGTAATTATATCATCCCTGGTTAGAAAAACTCCGAAGGGAATATTTTGTATAGGAAAATCAGAATTTTCGGGTACTTCCAGCCATGTTTTTCGTGAAGGGTCGTTAGCTGTAATGGACATAATAAATGTTGGTATTTTGTTAAAATCAATTCGAACCAAATATATTATTTTCTTACTAAGAACCGAATGTATTTGCTATTTTTGAGTATTATTTAACGTAAAAAATGCATATGCAAAGGGATAAAGAATTATTTGATTTAATTGATGCAGAAAAAGATAGACAACTAAATGGTTTAGAGCTAATTGCAAGTGAGAATTTTGTAAGTGAACAGGTGCTTGAAGCAGCCGGTTCTGTACTCACAAATAAATATGCCGAAGGCTATCCCGGAAAAAGATATTATGGGGGGTGTGAAGTTGTAGATGAAGTTGAGAATCTTGCCATTGAAAGACTTAAAGAACTCTTTAATGCCGAATACGCAAATGTGCAACCACATTCGGGATCACAGGCGAACACCGCTGTCTTTCATGCCTGCATGAAGCCGGGAGATAAGTTTCTGGGTTTTGATCTTTCACACGGTGGACATTTAACTCATGGTTCTCCTGTTAATTTCTCCGGAAAACTTTACCAGCCTGTTTTCTACGGAGTAGATAAAGAAACAGGACTGATAGATTATGATGAAGTACAAAAAATAGCTGAAAAAGAGCAGCCTAAAATGATCATTGCCGGTGCATCTGCATATTCCCGGGAGATCGACTACAAGAGATTCCGTGAGATAGCCGATAGTGTTGGAGCTATACTTTTTGCCGATATCGCGCATCCCGCAGGGTTAATTGCTAAAGGACTTTTAAGCGACCCAATTCCTCACTGTCACATAGTTTCTTCAACAACCCACAAGACCCTTCGCGGACCTCGAGGCGGAATTATTATGATGGGTAAGGACTTTGATAATCCATTTGGTGAAACTTTAAAAAATGGAAGCCCAAAGAAAATGTCAATGTTGCTCAACAGCGGGGTTTTCCCCGGCAATCAGGGTGGTCCTTTGGAACACATCATCGCTGCGAAGGCAGTAGCTTTTGGAGAAGCACTCACAGATGAATTCCTTCATTACACTGTACAGGTAAAGAAGAATGCCAAACGAATGGCTGAAGCCTTCATGAAAAAAGATTACCAGGTGATCTCTGGCGGAACAGATAATCACATGATGTTGATCGACCTGCGTAACAAAAATATTTCCGGGAAAGAAGCTGAAGAAGCTCTTGGGAAGGCCGATATCACTGTTAATAAGAATATGGTGCCGTTTGATGATAAGTCTCCGTTCGTCACTTCCGGAATTCGAATTGGTACTCCGGCAGTTACCACCCGCGGATTATTAGAGGATGACATGGATACTATTGTAGACCTTATTGACCGCGTGATCACCAATTATCAGGACGAGGACAAACTTGATGCGGTAAGGGAAGATGTGCTGGAGCTAATGCAGGGCAGACCTCTCTTTAAAATGTAATTATAATAAAAGTTCTGGCTTCTGTTTTCTGAAACGCAGGGGCGAAGTCTTCTTTAAAAAAGAGTTGTCAAAAATGACATTTTTGACAACTCTTTTTTATTCCTCAATCTCAACGAATTCGTAAGCTCCGAGATCGGGACTTGAAATTCGATCTATTCCCAGGATATCCTGTGGAACTTTCTGAGCAACATCTAAATCTCCTTTATCTATAGCCGGAGAACCAACCTGAAGGCTCAGATCATTATCTTTTGGGGCTACAAAAAGCGGATCTTCATTTAGCCAAATATTCTCGTAGATGTCACTGTTGCTGAAGTCATAAAAGCCTTCAGGTTCCGGTCCGCCGCTGAACTTTAGCAGGCTGTGAGAAAAGAACACTTCAACCGGAACGGTCTCATCAAGTTCGAAACCCAGTTCTCTGGTCTCATTTCCGTAGATGATGCTGTTTTGAAATATTGCTTTAAGAGGTGAGGGTTCTTCTCCCGATAAATTGGTGATAACTAATGCCGGTGCTTCCCGGTAGCTTTGCTGCCAGTAGTTGCCAAGACTAAGGTGTCTAAAATGATATTTTCCGCCGTTGATATGGATGGAGGCCTGTCCGCTGTTATTGATCACAAGGTTCTCGGCAGTGATCTCAGTATTCTCAGCTCTTATTCCTGACAGAGCGGAGTTGTAGATCTGGACGTTTTTGAGGGTTACAGAAGTAGGGGAGAGGGTGGTTCCTTCTGCAAGTAATCCGACTCCGGCATTCCTGATAGTTACATGTTCAAAAAGATGATCTTCGCTGTCTTTTTGGAGCCATATCGCTCCCCATTGCCCCGGAAGATTCCTGTAAAGACTCTGCAGTCTGTCTCCCTGAAATATCACTTCATTTTCCAATTTTTCGGGATCTGTGCTGGGGGTACCTTTTACCCGTATCGAAGCTCCTTTTAAGGCCAGAATTCCGCTTTCAGAATGAAAATGAATACGGGCTCCTGCTTCTATGTAAAGAGTGGCTCCTTCGGGAACGGCAGCATAACCGTAGATGACATAAGGTTTTTCTCTGGTCAAATTTAGTTGATCCTGATCTAACTGAAATCCGGAAACCAGGATGGGCTCGCCATTCTCATTTGTGCCAACGGGAATTCTTTGAGGGATGCCCTGGGAGTCCTTTTTCGGATACAACAGGATTGCGTCTTTCACCAGAGTAACCAAAGGAATTTCCTGAAGATGTGATCGGGAGCGGAACTGAAGCTTATCAGTATATAGAAACTCGTTTTCTTCCATTGTACTTGTAGGGACAGTAGTTTCAATAAAGATGTATATGCTGTCTCTTGCCAGTATTTCTACATTCTCAAAGCTGTTTCCTGCCACACCATCGACATTGAGCCGGTAAAGAGAGTTCTCACCATCTTTAAGGCTAACCTGCGGAATGAAGATATCCTCTCCTGAACGATTATAAACTTTTAAAGAATAGGTTTGGGTGCTAAGGTTGGTGAATACTGTATCAAGGAATACAGTGTCTTTGGAAAATTCTAATTGGCCTGAAGACTCGGTATTCCCGAAATCACTGCGGCAGGAGCTCCACAACACCAGCAACAATAGAAGAATGATTTCAGTAAATTTCTTCATTTCTTGTGAAACACAGTGCGCAGGTCTTCGGTGATCTTTGTAGGCTTCTTGGAATCGGCATCCAGTAAACACCACATGGATTTGGCGGCTACCAGGATCTCTCCTGTTTCAGCATTTTTAATATTGACAAATCTTTCTGAAGTGACAAAGGTCGTTTCACCCACAAAAGTTTCTATCAGGATCTCATCTCCCAAAAATGCCTGTTTTTTGTAGTCGATCTCATGTCTTATCACTACCCAGATAAAATCCTTCTTTAACTTATCTGTAGCCCTTACTTCCCAATGTTCTTTGGCAATATCCTGTATCCATTGCACATACCGTACATTGTTTACATGATTAAGATCGTCGAGATCTTCCTTACTTACGGTTCTTTGATGCGTATAAGTTTCTGCGGGTACTACCATCTAATTCTCAATAATTCTTACCTCAAAAAGAGTATCCCAGTCTTTACCGGTCACGTAGAGTTTCTGGTTTTCCTTATCGAAGGCAATTCCATTTAAAACATCATTAATAGGGTCCAGATCCTGAGTGTTCCCCAGTTGATCTCTTAATCCTGAAAAATTGATCACGCCTTCAATGGCACCATTTTCAGGATTTATAATTGCAACTCCATCTTTTTGATAGGTATTGGCATAGATCTTTCCTTCTACCCATTCCAGCTCATTAAGTTGGGTGGCAACGGTTTTATTAGTGACGGTTTGAATAAATCCATCTTCAGAAAGTGTCACAGGATCAAGGAACCATATTTTTTCTGTGCCATCACTTTTGTAGATCGTAGTACCGTCATTAGCCAGGCCCCAACCTTCTTTACTTTGGCCGTATTTAAATTCTCCGGTCTTTTCAAAAGAATCGACGTCATAGATAAAACCAACCCCTTCTCTCCAGGTAAGCTGGTAGATCTTATCATTTAATATTGTTATTCCTTCAGCAAAAAAGGTCGAGGGAATATCGATTTTTCGCTGAACCTCACCTGTTTCAAGGTCAACTAATCTCAATGATGAAGTCCCGTAGTGGCCCGTGCTTTCAAAAAGCTGATCATTATAAAATTCCAGCCCCTGGGTGTATGCATCCTCCTGGTGAGGGTATTTATTAACTATCTCGTAAGTGTAAGTGGCTGGTGCCTTATCATTGAAAAGAGTGATTTCCTGCTGCTTTTCTACAAAATCGCGGTTTCGATAAATGCGGGCAGTCAAATTCCATTTCCCTAGCTTTTCATTTTGCAAAGTGTGGTTCAAAGCTTCATTCCCGATTGTCTTCTTCAACTGCTGGTCTCCTAAGAAATAAATGACTGAATCTTTCTCGCCCGTTACCTGGGCCCGAAGTTGATCTCCCAACTGAAATTCCTTCTTATTTTCGGCTATTTCCAGGTTATATTCCGTGGATGCATCCTCTGGATCGCTTCCGCAGGAAAAGAGGAAATAGGTCAATAATATCAATATGAGGGAGTTATATGCTTTCATTTTTAATAGATCATTTGGTGCAAGCTAAATTAAAGAATTCGGCTTAGAAAATGCTTGCAAAAAGTATGAAAGGTTGTATATTTGCCCCGGCAAGTCCCACACAACCAGCTCCTGCTGAATCCCCCAGGGCGGGAACGCAGCAAGGGTAAGCGGTCGTAGCGGTGTGATGTGGGTAGCTTGCCATTTTTTGTTTCTATAAGTGAGATTTATTGCATCTTTGCAACATGACAGAAACAGCTTCAAAAGTGGTGCTAATAACAGGAGCATCCTCAGGAATTGGCAAAGCCATAGCCGAATTTCTTCAGTCAAAGAATTTTACCGTTTTTGGAACCAGCCGCAATCCGGGAAAGCAGAATTCTCCATTTCCTCTAGTGGCACTTGATGTTACCAAACCCGAAACCATAAGATCTGCCGTAGCCGAGGTAATTTCTTCAGCAGGGAAAATCGATATCCTTATTAATAACGCCGGAGTAGGCATTACAGGGCCCATTGAAGAAACACCCGATGAGGAGATAAAAAAGGCTTTCGATACTAATTTTTTTGGTCCCATAAATGTCATAAAAGCCGTACTTCCCGAAATGCGCCGGAATAATGGCGGACTCATAATCAACGTAACATCCATTGCCGGTTATATGGGGCTTCCTTATCGCGGGATCTATTCGGCTTCAAAAGGAGCTTTAGAAATTACTACCGAAGCTTTCAGGATGGAATTGAAAGACTCGAATATCAAGATGACCAACATTGCTCCGGGGGATTTCGCGACAAATATTGCAGCGGGAAGGTATCATGCGCCGGTGATTGAAGGTTCGCCTTATGAGAAAGCATATGGCAATACCCTCAAGATCATGAATGAACATGTGGACCGGGGAGAAGACCCCAATAAAATGGCTAAAGCCATCTACGGGATAATTCAGGAAAAAGAGCCAAAGATCCATTACAAGGTGGGGGAGCCACTTCAAAAATTTTCAATAGCTCTCAAGAGAGTACTTCCCGATAAAGTTTATGAGAGGTTACTCTTAAAGCATTATAAATTGTAGTTTTGCAGGAGTCTGAAAAATGGCATTTTTCAGCAGTATTTAATCATTTATAACAACACACTATGAAATTTTTTATTGACACTGCCAATCTTGACCAGATAAGGGAAGCACAAGACCTTGGGGTTCTTGACGGGGTGACTACCAACCCTTCTCTAATGGCAAAGGAAGGCATTACCGGAAAAGAAAACATCATTGCCCATTACAAGAAGATTTGCGAAATAACTACCGGTGATGTAAGCGCCGAAGTTATTGCGACCGACTTTGACAATATTGTAAAAGAGGGAGAAGAGCTTGCTGCCCTTCACGACCAGATCATTGTTAAGGTGCCTATGATCAAAGATGGAATTAAGGCTATAAAATATTTCAGCGATAAAGGAATTAAAACGAATTGCACCCTGGTATTTTCTGCAGGTCAGGCGCTTTTGGCTGCCAAAGCCGGTGCAACTTATGTTTCCCCATTCATTGGAAGACTGGATGATATTTCTACAGACGGATTGAACCTTATCATGGAGATCCGCCAGATCTATGATAACTACGGCTTCGAAACCCAGATACTGGCTGCATCTGTGAGACATACTATGCACGTTATTGACTGTGCAAAGATTGGTGCGGATGTGATGACCGGTCCTCTTTCGGCTATCACAGGATTAATGAATCACCCTTTGACAGATATTGGCCTGGAGAAATTCCTTGCAGATCATAAGAAGGGGAACTAAGGTTTCAAAAATGACATTTTATATAAGCCTTTTTTCTGCGGAAGAAAGGCTTTTTTATTGGTTCAGGAAACCGAGGATGTGAGATTCAAATTCGGGAGAAGTGAGGTAGCTATCACCTACCACCACCTCGGCTGAAGCATTTATTAGAAGGATCTTATCGAGGAAATACCGGAAGTAATCTTTTTTTATCCTCGTGGAGCCGAGTTGATATTCAGATCCCGGATCATATGAATTTTGTCTCACAGCTACTCTCCATGCTGGTTCCTCACCCAGGTCAACATTGATCCCAATAAAATTTACTTCGGGATATTTCTTTTTGAACTGTTTGATGAGCTCGTGCTCCTCAACATGTCCTTCATCAAAGACCGACCATAGAAAAATTGCCGTGGGTTTTTCAACCACATCCCCAATGGTTACCAGTTGCCCTTTCATATTTAAAAGAGATACGTTGGCAAGGGAAGTGCCGGGTAAATAGGCCAGCTGGATGGTGCCAAGCTGTCGTATCTTATCAAGCTCTTCAGTAGGGATATCCTGCGCTTTTAATTCCTCAAGGATAGCTATGATGTCTTCCCTGCTTTTAGCCATTACAATTCCTCTCACAGCTATTTTTTCCATGATAGTCCTCTTCAAATTTGGAACCTGAATCAACTCTCCTGCTTTTCTTAATCGTGAGGTGACATTATTCACATTGTTGAGGTTATAACAGTCAGATTCATCCAGGCCGCTATTGGCACACCAGGAAAGAGAGTAATTGATCAAATAGTTTTCAATAAATCTTTTGTAGCCGGGGCTACACTGCATTCTTTCGGAATTGAAATCGATATCGGTTCTGTAACCGTAATAATCTTCAGGAAATTGTTTGGAATATTCTTTATAGTACTTATTGACCAGATATGAATAGCGCTCTTTTAGATCATTGTTCTCGTATTCAATTATATCTTCCGCGAGACAAACAAAATCCTCTGAAAATTTTCTTTTTTTGGAGGTATTGTTTAGGAAGTCAAGCCGCAAGGATTTAATAGAATCGGCTTTACGGAGAAAATTTTCGGGAGTATATTCATGGAACGAAAGAAGCAATTGAGAATTTTCTTCGTCCTGCAGGAACATCTCGGCGAGAAAGTTATTATACTTATCACCGGTTCCGCTAAAGTGGAGGGACTCATCAAAAGCCACTGTGTTTACTCTTAAAAGTAAACTATCACCGGGACTCAAATAGATATTTTGGATCTCGGGAGTGTGCTGCATAACATAAATACCTTTTTGTACATCCTCGACCTTATAGCTGAAACGATTTTGAGAATCAAGAAAAACAGTGTCGAGAACCCTTCCGTTGCGCTTTACCACAACATGATCTGTAGTAGGGTTGACAATTTGGCCTCCAAGGTAGGCATAGGGAACAGAGTCTTCGTCTGCACTTCCACAGGCCGCCAACAAAAAGAGAAGGCACAGCAAAAGCAGTGCTGGTAAGGCATGACGAGTAATATTTGAATCTATTCTATTCAAGTTTCCTGGAGGGCAAAAATAAGGGATAGCAAATGTAGAAGTAGGGCATGCACCTCAATGTTAACTCATCGTTAAATAGGTAATTATAAAAGTTAATCTTTTAATGAAAGTTTATAATTGGCTACTTTTGCAAAAATTTAGAATAGACCATATGTTATCAGTTTCAAATTTATCTGTTCAATTTGGGAAAAGAGTATTGTTCGATGAGGTCAATACCACCTTTACTCAGGGAAATTGCTACGGAATAATAGGTGCCAATGGCGCCGGAAAATCCACTTTCTTAAAGATCTTAAGCGGAAAATCTGATCCCACTTCGGGACACGTTCATCTCGAGCCAGGGAAAAGGATGTCTGTGTTGGAGCAGAACCACAATCTCTATGACGAGTATCCGGTGTTGGAGACAGTTATAATGGGGAATAAACCTCTTTATGACATCAAGAAAGAAATGGACGAGATCTATGCCAAAGAAGATTTTAGTGATGCCGATGGAGAAAGGGTAGGAGTCCTACAGGTGGAATTTGAAGAAATGAATGGGTGGAATGCCGATAGTGAAGCAGCAGCCTTGCTGTCGAATCTCGGTATCAAAGAAGACAGTCATTACACTTCAATGGGGGACTTAGATAACAAACTGAAGGTAAGGGTGCTTCTTGCTCAGGCCTTGTTTGGAAATCCTGATGTGTTGATCATGGATGAGCCTACCAACGACCTGGATTATGAGACCATAAACTGGCTTGAGAATTTTCTTGCCAACTATGAGAATACTGTGATAGTGGTATCTCACGACCGTCACTTCCTGGATGCAGTGTGTACTCATATTTCGGATATTGACTTTGGAAAGATCAATCACTATAGCGGAAATTACACCTTCTGGTATGAATCTTCACAGCTGGCTGCCCGTCAAAGAGCGCAGCAGAACAAAAAGGCTGAGGATAAGAAAAAGGAGCTTGAGGAGTTCATTCGTCGCTTTAGCGCAAACGTAGCGAAATCCAAACAGGCTACTTCGCGTAAAAAGATGATTGCAAAGCTAAACATTGATGATATTAAGCCTTCCAGTAGAAGATATCCTGCCATTATTTTCGAAAGGGAGAGAGAAGCGGGTGATCAAATTTTGAACATAGAAGGTCTTGAAGCGTCCATCGAAGGGGAAACTCTTTTCAAAGGGGTGGACATCAACCTCGCCAAAGGGGATAAGGTAGTTGTGTATTCTAAAGATTCACGTGCTACCACTGCTTTCTACGAGATCATCAACGACAAACAAAAACCCGTTTCAGGAAAATTCCAGTGGGGTGTGACTACAAACCAGTCGTATTTACCATTGGACAACTCCGAATACTTCGATAATGATCTTACTCTAGTTGATTGGTTAAGACAGTGGGCTAAGACCGAAGAGGAAAGAGAAGAAGTTTACATACGTGGCTTTCTTGGAAAGATGATCTTTAGTGGAGAAGAAGCTTTGAAGACCTCAAGAGTATTATCAGGAGGAGAGAAAGTGCGCTGTATGTTGAGTAGAATGATGATGATGAGAGCAAATGTTCTTATGCTTGACGAACCTACGAACCACCTGGATCTGGAATCTATCACGGCCTTCAATAATTCCCTGAAGAATTTTAAAGGAACCGTTTTATTCACTACGCATGATCATGAGTTCGCACAAACAGTGGCAAACCGGGTAATTGAACTTACGCCCAATGGTGCTATTGACCGTTATATTACTTTTGATGAGTACATGAGTGACAAAAAGATAAGAGAGCAACGTGAAAAGATGTATGCTGTTTAGGCTATTGGAAAGTACAGTCTAAAATGTATTATAATTTCAGGAAGGGGTTTCAAAAATGACATTTTTGAGACCTCTTTTTTTATGTCTTTGGTTCGTTCTTAAAGAATTTGTAGAGATCAAAGCCTCCAAGGATAATAAATCCTATAGCCACAATTATCCTAAAGGTGGTATACTCTGCACCTGTCACAAAAGTAAAAATGCGGTATCCACCATAACCCAGGAAGGCTATTCCCAGAAATAGGTTGAAATAATTACGACCTGAAGCAGCACTCATTTTCATTAGTCACTATCGGGAAAAGTTTCTTTAGTGATGCGTAAAGCCTCTTCGTAATTCTCTGATTTGGCAAAGAGTAAAACCTGTCCCGGCAGTCCGCCTCCAAAACCGGCTCTTAAACCTGAATCAAAGTCATTCCTTATCCTGGTAGGAATATCTTTTTCTTCGAGCAGGTTTTGCAAGTGTTGCACATTTACTTCGCTTCCGGTGTAAACTCTTTTATATTCTTCTTCTTCACTCATAATGTTGTATTTCCCCATAAATTTAAGAATAGGGAATGTACTTAGGGTGCTTTTAATTTCAGTTTAACACTTGCATCAGGCGTTATAGAATTTACTATTCCAGTTTCCGGAACTAAAATTTTTTCCGAGACTAATTCCGTAGAAAAAAATAAGAGCTACTACAGACTTGAAGGAATACATGAAAAGAATAACAAACTGGCTTGTTTCCCGAAACTTTGAAAAAAAGACTTCTCTGATCCCAAAGGTGAATAAAAAACTAAAAAAGAAACTGAAGATCAATAGATTTTCCAAATTCTTTAGGGGCCACATGAGGACTTTTCTCAGGGGATGCATATCGGTGCCCCATTTATGGACCAGGTAATAATAATCATTTCCAAGAGGCGCGAAAAGCATAGGGTCATCGGCATTTTCCAGCCTGAAGTATTTAGCAGGGGCGAGCATTTTGGCGCCCTTGATCTCAATTTTATGCTGCTTTTCCAGTGCTTTGACTGCATCCAGCGCTTCCTGCGGCAAATCACCTTTAAAGAACCTGGTATTTAAAAAGCGCAATCTATAATCAACACAGATCTTTTTGATCTGGGAGAGATGGAAGATCCTGTTGCTCTCCAGCAGGTCAAAGATCAGAGGATTCGCATCTTCTTTTTCGCTTTCTGTTTCGGAAATTCTATCAAGAATATTTTCTCCTGAATGACCTTCTCCTTCCAGGATTCTTTTCACTTCCTCAAGAACCTCATGTTCCTTCATCTCCTTTGCACGCAGCAACTCCATTCTCCTCTGGAGGTTTATTCTTTCTAGCAACATGATCAATCTCCTTTAGCTTCTAAATTTAGGTAATAACAACAAAACTTGCAAAAGTCTGATTTTTGGCTAATCATTAAGGAGTTCTACTGTTAATTTTAAGAGTCTATGGTTAAATTCATTTTAAACCTTAGGACACAACCTTAAAGGGATAGGGAATAATCTTATCTTGAAAACTGAAACCTTAAAATCTTTAAAAATGAAATTTTTACGACACTTCTTAAGCTTGACTTTTATGGCAGGTATACTGTTAACTTCCTGCGGTCCAAAAGTGGATGCCAATAAAAGAACTGCGAAGAGTCTTAACAGCTACAACAGCTATGCTTTTTTGCCAAACCAGGACACAATCCAGACCTCCAACTATAATAATGCTTTGGTCAATGAGATCGTGATAGATGAGATTCGAAATAATATGCAAGATCTCAATTATCGTCTTGACCGCAACCAGCCCGACCTCTTAGTGTATTATCACCTTATGCTTGATGAGGAAATGGCGGTGAACGCAAATCCTGTCTATACTAACTACAGCTATTACCGTCCCGGATTTTATGTTGGACCTTACTATAGAAATTATGCTTATAGTAACTATTTTACCGTACCAAGGATAGTTGGTAATGGAATAGAGCAAGTAGCGTATAAGGAAGGTACGATAGTTATTGACCTTATCGATCGCAGGACGAATGAGATCGTGTGGAGAGGTAGAGCCGAAGATCTCATAGCACCGGGTAATCTGGATGAAGAAATAAGATCTTACGTAGATGCCATTTTTGACAAGCTACCAAAATAAAATAATTTATTGATCCATATCAAAAAAGGCTGTTCATATGAACAGCCTTTCTTTTTATCTAGTTATCTAAGCTCAGCCCCCAGCTGTTTTTCCAGGTTTTGCTGAAGTTTATTCATTATTTTATCGATCTGCTTATCAGTAAGGGTTTTCTTTTCATCCTGAAGAATGAAACTCACAGCATAGCTCTTTTTTCCTTCCGGAAGATTGGCGCCCTCATATACATCAAAAAGATTAACATCTTTAAGCAGGTCCTTTTCGGTCCTAAAGGCAATATCATGTATCTCCTCAAATTTCACCGAATTGTCAAGAAGAAGCGCAAAGTCCCTTCTCACAGCCTGGAACTTCGAAATTTCCCTAAACTTATTTTGCTGATTTTTGGAGGTGTCCACCACCAGGTCCCAGTTAAAGTCGGCATAAAGTACTTCCTGGCCAATGTCGAATTTCTTTAGGATCTTCTTTTTGACCACACCAAATTCCACAAGTTTGGTCTTATTATGAGTTATAGAAATACCTTCAGAAAAGATATCATTTTTGACAGGTGAAGTTTTTGTGTTCGTAATTCCCAATCTCTCTAAAACTGAAGTAACTACACCTTTTAGGTAGAAGAAATCTCCCTTCTGTACCGGATTCGCCCAGGTTTCCCTGTTGCGGTTTCCCGATAGGAATATAGAAAGATGTTTTTGCTCCTCCCTGTTGCCGTAATTGTGGTATGTTTTTCCGAATTCGAAAAACTTCAGGTCTGCACGTTTTCTGTTGAGGTTGTAGCTTACGGCCTCGAGACCAGAAAATAACATCGACTGTCTCAATACAGAGAGATCCTGGCTAAGGGGATTGAGCATCTTTACCGCATGTTCTTCTTTAAGCTGATCGCTCAAACCAATATAAGTTGGGGTGGTAAGAGAATTTGCCATGCTTTCAAAAAATCCTTGCCCAACAAGCTGACCAGCAATTAGATTCTGAAGCTTATAATCTTCAAAACGGGTTGAATTGGCGACAGATGCATTGATCTTTTCCCCAAATTCTATGTTGTTATAACCATACACCCGAAGGATCTCTTCTATAACATCGGCTTCCCGTTTTACATCAACACGATAAGGCGGAATGGTAAGTCCCATTCCTGTTTCAGTCACATTATTGACCCTTATCTCCAGAGAAGCCAGGATCGATTTAATAGTTTCTTTGGAAAGGTTCTGACCTATAAGTGTATTAATCTTTTCAAAAGTTAGAAATACAGGAAAATCCTCAATCTTCTTTGGGTAATGGTCGTCAATATCACTTGAGACGCTTCCTCCTGCCAGTTCCTGAATCAAGAGAACAGCGCGTTTAAGTGCATATTCGGTAATATTTGGATCTATACCTCTTTCGTATCTAAATGAAGCATCGGTGTTCAATCCATGTCGCTTTGCTGTTTTTCTTACAGTAACAGGATTGAAATATGCGCTTTCTATAAAAAGATTAGTTGTTCCTGAGGTCACTCCACTTCCTATCCCTCCAAAAACTCCGGCAATAGCCAAAGGTTTTTCTGCGTCACATATCATTAGATCTTCTTCATGAAGTTCTCTTTCTATTTCGTCAAGAGTATTGAATTTTGTACCCGAAGGCAGGGTTTGGACAATGATCTCGTTTCCGGTGATCCTGTCGGCATCAAAGGCATGCAGAGGCTGCCCTAGTTCGTGCATCACATAATTGGTAATGTCTACCACGTTGTTCTTTGGGGTGATCCCAATAGACTTTAGTCGGTTTTGAAGCCATTTTGGAGACTCCTTAATTTCCACTCCGGAAACTGTCACACCACAGTACCGGGGTGCAAGATCGGCATTGGTGATCTTCACAGGGATTTTTCGGCTGCGGCTGTCCACATGGAAACTACTTACAGATGGGGTGATCAACTCCTGGTTCTCTCCCTGTTGCTGTAAACCGGCTTTCAAGTCCCTGGCTACTCCCCAGTGGCTCATAGCATCGGCACGGTTGGGTGTTAGACCTATTTCAAATACCTGGTCGTCTTCGATTTCAAAAAGCTTTGCCGCTGGAGTTCCGGGCTCAAGATCTTCTTCAAGGATCATGATCCCTTCATGACTTTGGCCTAATCCCAGCTCATCTTCTGCACAGATCATCCCATGACTGCTCTCTCCACGGATCTTACTTTTCTTGATCTCCCACGGACTTCCTTTTTCATCATACAAGGTAGTTCCTACAGTTGCGACAGGAACTTTTTGTCCGGCAGCCACATTAGGCGCACCGCATACTATCTGTACCGGCTCTCCATTACCCAGGTTTACTGTAGTAACTTTTAAGCGATCGGCATTAGGATGTTGCTCACAGGTAAGCACCTCGCCAACAACTATTCCTTTCAGGCTGCCTTTTACACTTTGAAACTCATGAATTCCTTCTACCTCAAGACCCAGATCTGTCAACAATTCCCCTGTTTCTTCAGGACTGCGATTAATCTTTATAAATTGTCTGAGCCAGTTATATGAAATCTTCATTGAATAATTTTTTCCAGCTGCAAAGATAACATTACGAATGATTTTGGCATAATAAAAAAGGAAGGAGAATGAGCCCTCCTTCCTTCAAAATTTATCTAATTAAAGCGCCTATTTAGTCATATTCATGGCATAAACTCTTTGCCATTCATTATTGTCATTTTCTTCCATGATCACCCAGTCCAATTCACTGTCTGAAATTTTCTTGATCTCGTGCTTCAACTGCATTTCTTCGCCTTCTCTAGTTGTGAAGGTATCCATTAATTCAAAATGATTTTCTCCTAAGTTCTTCATTTTCATTTTAGAAACCTCGATACCCCTTAATCTGTCAGAATTAAAATAAGCGACCTCAAATTCATCATCCAGTGCATCGTAGGTTATTATTCTCACTCCCTTGGGTTCATTCTGTTCATTGTAATGATGGATAAAAATTGAATTGGTCTCCTCATCAAATTCGATCTTGTCCCTAGTTTTCATTTTGGAAGTTTCTTTACCATCTTCATAAGCAATGGCGTCAATATTCCAATTGCCAAGAAGGAAATCCATTTGCTTATGTTTTTTATCAAGTTTAGCCATCTTGCTCCTGGTCATAGGATACAGAGTGTTTTTCTCCCAGTCGTCATTGGAATCCTTAGAAAGGGCAGCCGATTTTTTAAAGTATTCTTTTGCTTCTTTCTCATTTCCTTTTTCTACAAGGTAATCTCCGTAAGAATCATAGGGATTGGCAGCTTTTGGATATTCTTCCATGTTTAACCTGAAGATCTTCCCTGCAGCCTCCATATCCTTTTCATTACTCATGATCCAGTAGCCGACAATATTTAATTGTGCCTGTGAAAGATCGGCTTTTTGATCCTTTTTGATCTTCTGGTATTCTGTGATCGCGCTTTCTACACCATTCTCTTTGTACTCATTATAGATCTTTTCTGAAACAGGAAAAGTTTTGGTTTCTTGTGCAAACCCGGTAAAGATGAACAGGACAAGCAGA
Organism: Salinimicrobium sp. CAU 1759; assembly: GCF_054482715.1. Taxonomy (NCBI): domain Bacteria; kingdom Pseudomonadati; phylum Bacteroidota; class Flavobacteriia; order Flavobacteriales; family Flavobacteriaceae; genus Salinimicrobium; species Salinimicrobium sp. CAU 1759. The sequence goes on from NZ_JBTLRK010000001.1 coordinate 1,877,094, forward strand.
AAACCAGTTATTCCGCTAATTTTAGCTCTTGATTCCATAACTCATTTATTTTTAGTTAGTTGTAGGGTAAATTTACTGAATTTTGCCCTTGCAGTATTTGAAAGAGAAGGATAAGGTCAAAAACGGGGGAAAACCCTTAAAACAAAAAAGGCCCTGATGAGGGCCTTTTGAGGTAAAATGCAGTTGCTGGTTTATTCTTCCCAACACACATCAGCATGGACAATGATCTTAAATTTTCCATCTAAATTTTGATCTCCGGTATTTGTAAATTGTCCGGGAACGGGACGTTTAGAAGGAAGTCGTTCGCCAACAAACACGTGGTAATCTCCGTTTAGATAATGATTAGTATCTAACAGGTCAAGTTGTGTAGAAACTGAACCATCTAAATTATAAATTATGGTTACATAGCCCACAAGGTATCCTTTCTTAGGATCATTCTGCCCTCTTGCAGCATAAAGAGGAATGGTCTCTTCAGTTCCTAATACACTTACATCATAATCCAGAACCCACCCCCAATTGTTGGGTTTTCCGTAGATGGAGTTCAGGGTCCTGTTTCCCATCATGTAGGCAGTTTCACAGTGTAATTCGGTGTCGGTATCACAGTCGGGCAGGCAATAAGCAAAATACTTTCCCAGTTGTTCTTTGTCATCTACAAAATAGAGATTACCGGCAAATTTTTCAGCTTCAGAACCACCTGCAGTGAAAACTGCCCAGGCAGAAATATAGATTTCACATTCACCCTCAAATAGAATTAGAGGAAATAAATAGGCACCTTCGTCAGGACCATTTTCAGCCATGTGTCCCGGAGGTAAATTTCCTCCTCCTACCGTTGGAAAGTCTGCCACTTCATTAGCGACTTCCACTCTTGACTGAACGAGATTGTGACCGGTAGCGCTAATAATATCGACTTTTAGATACTTTTCAAAAGTGATGGGATCCTGCCAAACAATGGCTTCAATTTTCCCGACGTCGTAAGATCCGAATGGATAGGTTACGAGCCCGCCACAGTCTAAACTGTTTGAGGCTACCAAATCAAGCCCCTCGAAAATTTGTTTTTCGGGAGTTTCTTCTACTGAGCAGGAAGTGAACCCCGCTGCTATTAGGACTAAGAGAAATAACTTTTTCATATGGTTAATAATTTAAAGATTTCTCAAATGTAGATGTTATAAGTCTTTGAAAAACACTGATTTACAGCATTGTCGTCTAAATCATACTTGAAAACGTCAACCGGTTTTTAGAGGGAAGTATTTATCCTTAAATTGGGAATTAATGGCAGGAGAGGCGTAGGATAGTGAGAGAATTTTCCACGTAAATTTAGGTCTTGAAACTGGGTTTTGGGAAAGGGTCTTGAAAAAATCACCTGCTGGAAAAATGTGGAGGGAAAGAGGAGAAATGAAAAAAGGCCCCGGAGAGGGGCCTGTGATTTTTAAAATAAAATTTATTTTTTAGACTATTCTTCACAAGGTGATGATTTATTAAAAGATTCAAGTAGGTCTTTTAATGTATTAGCTGTTGTTTTTTGCTCGTCTGAGAAAGAATCTTCTAAGATGACAAGGTCACCTATCAATTCATCAGATTCCGCGATAGTAGCTTCTATATCTGAATTTCCTGCTCCGTTAGCTACGTTTAATTTTGCCGCAATAAGATGCTGGGAAAATATTACCAGATTATTTCCTTCATTATTGGGAACATCCATTATATTATTCAATTCTTTCCGGTTATAAAGTTTGTTACCTAAAGTTAATTCCATTACAGGCCATACGTCATCTTGTCCTCCAGGATTATCATTTGAATGGTTCTTCCAATATCCTTTTCCAAGAGTACAAGGTGTGGAACAGGTTTCAAGTTGTAACTCGTATAAAAAATATTTAGCATTTCCCCAATCCAAATCTCCTCCCCAGGAATGTCCACCGGCATTGACAAAAACATAAATCTCCTTTAAATCACCTATAGGAAGAGTGTAGATTCCATTGAAAAAAGAATCTTCTGTAATAGGTAATTCTGGAGAAACATTGGAATTAGCACCATTAAGAGCTGGAAAATCGGCTTCATCGGTATAAATACCTAAATTAATGTCTCCGATATCTTCTCCTTCTACTTTAAAAATTAAGTTATTACAATCATTGGAAACAAACACTTTTCCTTTCATTTGATCTTTACTCGGATCGTTAGAATGGAACTTTATGAGGTCAAAAGATATTGTCGCAAATCCAGGATTTTCTAAGCCTTCATATACAATTGTAGCGGCAATTTTGTTCTTTCCGTTCACTGTTGCATTTAAAGATTCAAAAGCTTCATTTTCCACAGGCTCTGCACTACAAGCTGCCAAAGCTGCAGCTACAAACAATAAATAAATTTTCTTCATAATAAGTTGGTAGTTTTGGTTAATTAGAAGAACTAAACTACAGCAAAAATCCAATTATAAATCACTGGTTGCCAGTTATTCGATAAGATTGTAAGAAAAATCGACGTGTGGGAATTAACTGATATAATTCCAGATGGTTTTCTCCTTCACCAGTTGAGAATAGGTGAACTTTACGATCCTGTTCTTCTCCATTTCCAGGTTAGGATCTTCTTTTAAAAGCTGTAAGGCATAATGACGGGCAGTCTTTAAAATGTCATTATCCTTAACTATATCAGCAATCTTTAAATTGAGCACTCCGCTTTGCTGGGTTCCCATAAGATCTCCCGGACCCCTGAGTTTTAGGTCGACTTCTGCGATTTCAAAACCGTCAGAAGTGCGTACCATTGTTTCGAGTCGGGTCTTGCTGTCATTGGATAGTTTATGGCCGGTCATAAGGATACAGAAACTCTGCTCCGCACCACGGCCCACGCGGCCACGCAATTGGTGTAACTGGGATAATCCGAAACGCTCTGCACTCTCAATGATCATTACACTGGCATTGGGAACATTTACTCCCACTTCAATTACGGTAGTAGCTACCATGATCTGGGTTTCACCTTTTACAAAGCGATCCATTTCATAATCTTTGTCGGCAGGTTTCATCTGTCCGTGGACGATGGAGATCTGGAATTCGGGCATTGGGAATTCCCGGGCAATACTTTCATAGCCGTCCATAAGATCTTTATAATCCATAGTTTCAGATTCCTGGATAAGCGGGTAAACCACATAAACCTGTCTGCCTTTCCTTATTTCATCCCGGATAAATCTAAAGACCTTAAGCCTGTTACTGTCATATCTATGGACGGTTTTGATCTCTTTTCTCCCGGGCGGAAGTTCATCGATCACCGAGACATCCAGGTCACCGTACAAGCTCATGGCCAGTGTTCGGGGAATGGGAGTGGCGGTCATAACCAGGACGTGAGGCGGCAGGTGGTTCTTCTTCCAAAGTCTTGCCCGCTGGGCCACCCCAAAACGGTGCTGCTCATCTATAATAGCAAGACCAAGATTTTGAAATTTTACTTTTTCTTCGAGCAGGGCATGGGTGCCGATCAATAAATGCAGTTCTCCGCTTTCCAGAGCTTCGTGGATCTCTCTTCTTTCGGCTGTCTTTGACGAACCTGTGAGGAGCCTGACATTGATACCCAAATCTGCAACCAGTTCTGATATTCCGTTGAAGTGCTGGATAGCAAGAATTTCTGTAGGAGCCATAAGACAGGCCTGGAATCCATTGTCCAGCGCTAACAAAACACTCATCAAAGCCACTATGGTCTTTCCTGAACCCACATCCCCCTGCAACAGTCTATTCATTTGGGCGCCGCTCCCCAGATCCTGCCGGATCTCCTTTATTACTCTTTTTTGCGCATTTGTTAATTCAAACGGGAGATGTTTCTCGTAAAATTCGCTGAAGTGCGAACCCACTTCTTCAAAAGGAAAACCCTTAATCTTTTTCTTCCTGATCAAGTTCTTCATCAACAGCTGCAGCTGGATGTAGAACAGCTCTTCAAATTTTAACCTGAACTGAGCTTTAGCCAACAGCTCCTGACTTTTCGGAAAGTGTGCGTTGAACAATGCTTCTGCTTTGGGTAGCAAATGCAGTTCTTCCTTTATACCTTCCGGAAGTGGATCAATGAACTTTCCGCCACTCTCGAGAAAGAGTTGTTGTACGCAACGGCTTATCACCCGGTTGGTAACCCCTGCTTTCCCTAGTTTTTCGGTAGAAGGATAAACCGGTTGCATCGCAGTACGCAGCTGTTTTTTATAATCCTCCACCAGTTCCATTTCAGGATGAGGCATACTAAAGACACCGTTATACCAGTTGGTCTTTCCGTAAATGACATAAGGAGTGTTGATCTTTAGGTTTTCGCGTATCCATTTTTGACCCCTAAACCAAACAAGTTCCATTTTTCCCGTGTCATCTACAAAATCGGCCACAAGACGTTTGCCTTTCTTTTGATCTACAGTTCGCAGGTGCACGATCTTGCCCACTATCTGGACTTCGGCAGAATTCCTTTCAAGCTCCGAGATCTTATAGAACCTTGTTTTGTCGAGATAACGATTTGGAAAAAAATTGAGCAGGTCTCCATAGGTGTGAACGCCAATCTCCTTCCGAAGAATTTCTGCCCTGTTGGGTCCAATGCCCTTTAGGTAATCAATGGGAGTTTGCAGCAGACTGGGGTTCATGGAAACGAAGATAAAAAAAAGCCTTTTAGGAAGGGGAGTTTTTCGGGGTTTGCTGCAGGTAGCCTATCTTTGAATTATGAGAATCGTTTTTTTCTTCCTGCCGGCGGCACTTTTGAGCTTTCTTATACCTGCACAACAGCCGGCGCCGGTAGACTTCACAAAACTTGAGGGGGTGATCACTATTAACCCTTCAAAAAGGGCAGTTTCAGGAGAAATTATTTACGCACTTGACATTTTAGAGCAGGTAGACAGCATTTTTATAGATGCTCAAAAAATGAATTTTTCTGAAGTTTTTTTAAATAATGAACCTGTTGACTTCGGAAGTGATGATAAGAAATTCTGGATTACAGGAGATCTTTCTTTAGGAAAGGATCAGGAGTTAAAGCTGAAATATTCCGCAATTCCGGAACAGACCATGTACTTTATTCCGAAGAAGCCTGAAGAAGCAGAGGAGCAGGATTACCAGGTTTGGACACAAGGACAGGGCAAATACACCTCGCACTGGCTTCCCAGTTTTGATGATCCCACAGAGAAGCTGGAGTTCGATCTTAGCTTCGTTTATCCTTCTAATGAAGTTCTTGTTTCAAATGGCGAACTGGTTCAAAAAGAGAAGATCAATGATTCTCTTTCCCTTTGGAGGTTTGATATGCAAAACCCCATGAGCAGCTACCTTGTAGCTGTCGCTGCCGGAGATTATGAGGAGGTGGCCGATTTGAAGACAGGTACTGCAATGCAATTTTACTATCCGGTTGGAATGGAAGATCGCGTAGAGCCTACTTATCGTCACAGCACATTTTTGATGAATTTTTTTCAGAGAGAAATAGGGGTGCCTTATCCCTGGCAGAACTATAAGCAGATCCCCGTTCGCGATTTCCTTTATGCCGGAATGGAAAACACGGGAACCACCATCTTTTCTGATATTTTCCTGGTGGATTCCATTGGCTATAATGATCAAAATTACGTCAATGTAAATGCACATGAACTTGCGCATCAATGGTTTGGAAATTTTGTTACTGCGCAAGATCCTGAAGATCACTGGCTTCAGGAAGGTTTTTCAACCTATTATGCATTGCTTGCCGAAAAAGAGATCTTTGGAGAAGATTATTTTTACCGAAAGCTTTTCAAAACTGCCGAAGAGCTCAAAAATTTGAGTGACTCCGGTAAAGGACAGGCTGTGGTTTCTGAAGGTTCAAGTTCTCTTACTTACTATCAAAAGGGTGCCTGGGCACTTCACATTCTTAAAGAAAAAGTAGGAAAGGCAGCTTTTGATAAAGCGGTAACAAACTATCTCGAAAAATATAAATACGCTTCGGCAACAACAGAAGATCTAATTGCTGAAATGGAGGCCGCGAGTGGACAGGATCTTTCGGGTTTTGTGGATGACTGGCTGAAGCAATCAGCTTTTCAGGGAACAGAGGCGCTGGAATCTTTAAAGAAATCCCCATTCATTCAGAAATACCTGGAGTTAGCTGCAGCCAAGCCCTTACCGGTTTCAGAAAAAAGAAACCTGCTGCTAAGAACGCTTAGCTTTCCGGTGAATGATTATTTAGGACAGGAAGCGGTTTTACAGCTCGCCTTAGAGGAGCCTACAAAAGTATTAGACCTTTATAAAAAGGCATTTTCCAGTGGTAATCTTTTTACCCGGCAGGCCATAACTTTTACCTTACAAAAGGTTCCGGAGCAATTAAAGTCGGATTATGAAAGCCTGCTTTCAGATGACTCTTATTTGACCCAGGAAATGGCGCTATACAATTTATGGACTTCCTTCCCTGAGAGCAGGATGGATTACCTTCAAAAAATGGAAGGAACAGAAGGTTTTCTAGACAAGAACATCAGGACGCTTTGGCTTACGCTAAGCCTGGCAACTCCTGCAGTGGAAACAACTAAAAAGCAGCAGTACATTCAGGAGTTAAGAGGATATACTGCTCCTCATAACAGGTTCCAGGTACGGGAGAACGCTTTTGGATGTCTTTACCAGTTAAATGCCTTTGATGACGAAAGTCTCCGTAACCTTAAGGATGCGACAGAACATCATAACTACCGCTTTAGGAAATTTGCCAAAAAGCTTCTTGAAACGATCAAACCTTCATTTAGCAGTAACTAGTTGAGGGATTGAGAAAAATTTATGATCCTGTAGCTCCTGAAAATTTTATATGAAAAGATTGAATAGGAGTGGTCCTACTTCTCAGTCCTGGCTCCGGGCTCTAGCTTCTCTGTTCTTTTTTCTACCACAAAGTTTTAACCTCTTTTTTGATGTAGGATAGTCCGGTTTCACTTGGTGGCTGTTGGTCAATGAGGGAGGTCACTATTTGCTGCCGCAAATCATCGGCTGTGTTGATTTCTTCCCGTCCGGCAGTCTTCCTGATGTTGGTGATCGTGGCATTCTTAGAAGCCTTGATAACATTCCAACATTCATCGCTAATGTAGATTTGTTGTGCCAGGTTGTGCTCAAATTCCTGTTCTATACTTTTGATCAAAAGATTCGAATAAGCCTCTTTTGAATTTCCGGCAGGTTTTATTCTAACGAGTAAATTACCAGGAGATATTCTTTCCAGGAAAAGAGCCATTCTCTCATACGCCTGTAACCTTAATGGTATGGCCTGTTTTTGGAATTCCTTGTGAAGTAAAAATCTGCGTCGTCTTTCCTCATTTTGAGTATGGAGGTTAAAGAAATAAAAGGCTATTATTCCTACCACAACTGCAGGTAATAGGTAGAACAACAATTGTAAAATAGAATCTTCTGTCATAGGTTTATTATTGATCTGAGACCGAAGTGTCTTCGGTTTCTACCTCTTTCACATCGGTTTCTTCTCCTTTTCTATAGGAGCCCCCTAAGTTAGGACATCCTGCTAAAGTAGCAACAGAATCAAATGGAACTTTTGTTTTGTTGTACTTGAAGGTTTCAGCAAGAGTCTGGGCAATGAATCTGTCCCCCAGATTGATCTCGACATCATCCATTGTGAACTGGCAGGGATGTTCATATCCGCAGGCATGAGTGATCTCCAGCAGTTCCTTTCTAAAGTTATTGAAGTAGTAATTCACTCTTTCGGCTTTGTTTTTCACGTTAATCCCCGCCTGAAGCCATCTGTTCTGGGTAGCCACACCGGTAGGGCAGGTGTTGGTGTGGCAGGATTGCGCCTGTATACATCCAATACTAAGCATGGCTTCCCTGGCTACACTAATGCAGTCTACACCTAAAGCAAAAGCCATGGCGGCTTTAGCAGGAAAGCCGAGTTTGGCGCTACCAATAAAAACGATCTTACTGGTTAGATCTCTTGCCTGGAAGATTTGGTAAAGGTCTGTAAACCCATACAACCATGGTAAGGCAACATGATCTGCAAAACTTGGCGGAGCTGCTCCCGTGCCGCCTTCACCGCCGTCTACCGAAATAAAGTCCGGGCCGCGCCCGGTCTCTGCCATAATGCTTGCTAACTCCCGCCATTTATCAAGCTTACCTATTGCAGCTTTTACTCCTACGGGAAGCCCCGTTTGTTCAGCAATTTCTTCGATCCAGTCTACCATCTCCTGCATATTGCCAAAGGTGCTGTGGGAAGGAGGAGAGAGCACATCTTTACCCATAGGTACATGCCTGATCTTAGAGATCTCCTGAGTTATTTTTGAGGCCGGAAGTACACCTCCCTTTCCGGGTTTGGCACCCTGAGAAAGTTTTACTTCAATAGCCCGAATGCTGGGATATTCCTGCACCATTTTCACCAGTTTTTCCATGGAAAAGCTGCCGTCGGGGTTTCTCACACCAAAATATCCGGTCCCAATCTGGAACACGACATCGGCACCTTTTTTATGATAGGGAGATAATCCTCCTTCTCCTGTATTATGGAAGGCGTATGATTTTTTACAGCCAATATTGAGGGATTCTATTGCCCGGGCACTTAAAGAGCCAAAGCTCATAGCCGAAACATTGATGACAGAAGCCGGCCTGAAAGGCCGACGTCTTTTGTGATGTTCCCCAATCACCTTCGCACAGGCCAGGAAGTAGGGATCCTCACGATTAATGTGCTTTTTAGGCATGTGGTAAGGAATAACCGCATTGTTGATAAAGACATAGTTGACTTCATTGATATCCTGGTCTGTTCCAAAACCTTCGTAATTATTCTCATTTTTGGAAGATGCATATACCCAACCCCGCTCAATGCGATTGAACGGAAGTTCTTCCCTATTACCAGCAACAATATATTGTCTTAGTTCCGGGCCAATGCTCTCCAGCATATACCTAAAATGTCCAACTAAGGGAAAGTTGTGCAGGATGGTGTGTTTCTTATTAATGAAGATGTCATATATCACAACCAGGGCAATAAAAATAAGGAGCCATACCCACCAGGAGAGATTTCCCAGAAACTCAAGAACATTATCCATAAAACAAGTTTTTGGCTAAAAACCAAAAGTTAGTTTATAAAGCAGCAGCTCCAAAATTAATTTCTTTAAAAAAATTGTAAAATGACGATAATTAGAGTTCGGTCAAGGTTAAAAAGATATAACCGCAGGGTTCGGTTTTTAGCTCATTTTACTTATTTTCACCGTTCAAAAGAAGATAATATTGGAATCTTATTTAGCCGAACTTAATGATGCACAGAGAGCTCCAGTCTTGCAAAAAGACGGAGCGATGATCGTGATCGCTGGTGCGGGATCTGGCAAGACGCGTGTCCTTACTTACCGCATAGCCTATCTTATGAGCCAGGGTGTTGACGCGTTCAATATTCTTGCCCTTACTTTTACCAATAAGGCTGCGCGGGAAATGAAGACACGAATAGCAAAGATCGTGGGAAATAGTGAGGCCAAGAACCTGTGGATGGGAACCTTTCACTCCATCTTTGCAAAAATGCTGCGTTTTGAAGCCGATAAACTTGGGTATCCATCGAATTTTACAATTTATGATACCCAGGATTCTCAGCGGCTTATTTCGGCCATAATTAAGGAAATGGGGCTGGACAAGGATGTTTATAAATACAAGCAGGTCTATTCCCGAATCTCTTCTTACAAGAACAGCCTCATCACTGTAAAGGCTTACTTCCAGAATCCTGAGCTTATGGAGGCTGATGCAATGTCTAAAAAGCCAAGATTGGGAGAAATATATAGAGAGTATGTTGACAGGTGTTTTAAGGCAGGGGCAATGGATTTTGATGATCTTCTGCTAAAGACCAACGAACTGCTTAACAGGTTCCCCGATGTGCTTCAGAAGTACCAGAATCGCTTCAGGTATATTCTGGTTGATGAGTATCAGGATACCAACCACTCTCAATATCTTATTGTGAAAGCACTTTCAGATAAATTTCAGAATATTTGTGTGGTGGGAGATGATGCGCAGAGTATCTATGCCTTCCGGGGTGCCAACATCAACAATATCCTGAACTTTCAGAAAGATTATGAGGATGTGCAGACTTATCGGCTTGAACAAAATTATCGATCTTCAAAAAATATCGTAGAGGCTGCCAACTCCATTATTGAAAAGAACAAGACAAGGCTGGAGAAGGTGGTGTGGACAGCAAATGAAGATGGTCCTAAGATCGTGGTGAACAGGTTGCTCACCGATGGGGAAGAAGGAAGGTTTGTTGCGAGTTCCATTTTTGAGAATAAAATGGAGAACCAGTTGAAGAACGGAGATTTTGCAATACTTTACCGCACTAACGCCCAGAGTAGGGCCATGGAAGATGCCCTTCGAAAAAAGGATATTCCGTACAGAATTTATGGCGGACTTTCATTCTACCAACGCAAGGAGATAAAAGATGTCCTGTCATATTTGCGATTGGTCATCAATCCAAAAGACGAAGAGGCGCTTAAAAGGGTGATCAATTACCCGGCTCGTGGTATTGGTCAAACTACTGTTGACAGGTTGACCATTGCGGCGAACCACTATAAAAGATCCATTTTTGAGATCATAGAAAACCTTGACAGGATCGATCTCAAAATTAACAGGGGAACAAAAAATAAGCTGGAGAATTTTGTCAATATGATCAAAAGTTTCCAGATCATGAATGAGACTGCCGATGCTTTTACTATAGCCGAGAATGTTGCTAAGAAGACCGGCCTGCTTCAGGAGCTTAAAAAAGATGGAACTCCCGAGGGTATTGCCCGAATCGAGAATATCGAAGAGCTGCTCAACGGGATGAGAGATTTTGTGGAAGGCCAGAAAGAACTTGCAGATGCCACAGGATCTCTTACAGAATTCCTGGAAGATGTTGCCCTTGCTACCGATATGGATAAGGATTCAGGCGATGACGATCGTGTGGCCTTAATGACTATCCACCTGGCCAAGGGACTTGAGTTTCCATACGTATATATAGTTGGAATGGAAGAGGATCTTTTTCCTTCGGCCATGAGTATGAACACTAGATCTGAACTCGAGGAAGAACGCCGACTTTTCTATGTGGCTCTCACACGAGCAGAGAAGAAAGCATTTCTCACCTATACCCAGTCGCGTTATCGCTGGGGGAAATTAGTGGATGCCGAACCTAGTAGATTTATAGAGGAAATAGACGAGAAGTTCCTCGAATTTATGGTTCCACAAGATGATTACAAATATAAGCCACTCATTGATACAGATATCTTTGGGGAGGTCGACAAGAGTAAATTCCGTCAAACAAAACCGGTGAAAGGAACGCCGCCTCCATCTCACAAACCTACAGATGAACAACTTAGGAAGCTGAGGAAACTTCGTCCGGCTGCTTCGCCAGATGCTCCGGCACCTGCGGGTCCAGCTGTAAAACTGGAGAAAGGTGATGAAGTAGAGCACATGAGGTTTGGAAAGGGAAAGGTATTGAGCATTGAAGGTGTAGGTCAGGATAAAAAAGCTGAGATCGATTTCGAGAATGGCGGAATCAAAAAGTTACTCCTCAAATTCGCTAAACTAAAAGTGCTGTCCTGAGGTTAAGTATTTGTTATTCTTTAGGTTAAGGACGGTCTTCTTTTTAATTTTAAAACAAAAATGATAAGAGAAGGCACAGAAGTAACATGGAAATGGGGAAAGGGAACAGCCACCGGAAAGGTAGAGGATACCTTTGACCATGAAGTCACTCACACGATCAAGGGCACCAAAGTCACCCGCAAGGGCAAACCCGATAACAAAGCTCTTTACATAAAGCAGGAAAACGGGAATGAAGTTCTTAAGCTGGAAAGCGAAGTAGAGAGGAAGGATTAATTTTTAATGAAACTATTATTAAAAGGCCCTGAATTTTCGTAATTTTTGGTGCATTTAAATAATTACAACTATGGCAGAATTAATCAGGATCTATGAAGAGAACCCTAATCCAAAAGAAATAAAGAGAGTTGTTGAGGCCTTAAGAGATGGTGCCCTCATAATTTATCCTACAGACACGGTTTATGGTCTCGGTTGCGATATTACCAATAATGCAGCTCTTGAGCGAATAGCACAGGTTCGCGGAGTCAAATTAGAAAAGGCAAATTTTTCCTTTATCTGTGAAAGTCTAAGTAACCTTTCAGACTATGTTAGGCAAATAGATACTCCAACCTTTAAGATCCTCAAGCGAAATCTACCCGGCCCCTATACATTTGTGCTTCCGGGGAATAATAATTTGCCATCGGTATTCAGAAAGAAAAAAACTGTAGGAATTCGCGTTCCCGATAATAACATCTGTAGAGCACTGGTTGCAGGCCTGGGTAATCCTATTGTTTCCACATCTATTCGTGATGATGATGAGGTTCTTGAATACACCACAGACCCTGAACTCATCCTTGAAAAGTGGGATCATTTGGTAGATATAGTGATTGACGGCGGGTACGGAGATAACATCCCTTCTACGGTTATAGATCTTACTACTCCCGAGCCCGAGGTGATTAGAGAAGGCAAAGGCAGTCTAGAGATACTCTAGTCGCTCAACAAGATCGAAAAATACCTTTTGCTCGAAATGATCGTGTAATTCCTGGGGGGAAAGGATATGACCTTTCTTTTTTGCTGCATGCGCCAGCAGGTACCCTTCAAAGGAAGCCTGTTTTCTCTGAAGGGGAGTACCATGGTGTTGCTCGAACTCAAAGGAGCAGTCTCCTGCCTGGTAAAAGAGTTCAAAGAATTCTTCAGCTCTTTTCCAGTTATAAGTTGCGCCACGTTTATGGGTCATGTAATAACCTGAAAAGAAGTCGGCTTCCAGTTCCAGAGTACGGGTTCTTTCTGCAGCACTTTCAAAGGCAACGGGATACCATAGATCTATATGTTGAAACTGGATCTGGTGTGCCCATTCATGTGAAAGAATTCCAGTCCAAACTATTTCTTCCTCAAGGCCTGTCTCAGCAAAAAGCTGAACGAGACCATCGCCTATTACTATACGGCCGTTATGAGAGGCATATCCATCACTGGAAAGAAAAGGTGACTCCGGCAAAACCGGTGAAATACTGTTATAGTAAAGGATCTCCTCGACAAGTGGCATGAGATGTTCCTTTTCTTCTACATCCTCAATAAGATACCATAGAATATCTAGAAGCTTCTCTTTGTCATTCAGGGTTTCATTGTGCTGCCCATAAACTTTAATGTCCTCACTCAGCTCCCAAAATCTCTCCAGGTCCCTAGTCTGTTTTTTTACAAGTTGTGTATATTCTCCATCTCTACCGAAGTACTGCTCCCCAATAGGCAGAAAAGGAGCATAACGGTTAAGATGTATGTACTGCTGAAAATTTGCCATTGCGACAGGATCTTCCATGAGTGCAGTAAAATGTTTCCACTGGACTTCAGAAAACCTGGTAGCTCCACATTCTGACGGAACAATAGCATTAAGCACTGCATCCTGCAAGTTCTCAGAAAACAATGGGATTTCTGGGAGAACAGATTTAGAAGAAACGTTCTTTTGTGCTACATATGGGTAGGTGAAAGGATCCAGGTTTCTTTTTAATGCGATTTCAGGCTGTTCAGGTTCACAGGCTACTAGAATAAAAAAAGTAAGCACCGGCACCAGCAATTTTTTGCAGAGACGTAACATAGTAGATTCTTTTAAAACTTAGGGTAGGGAATTGTAAAAATAAAGGAATCTAATCCGTGATACTCTAATTAACTGAAAATTAACATGTTAAAGTTGTAGGAGGAGTGCTTTGAATGTAAGAAATAAAAAAAGCCCGGCATTTGCCGGGCTTTTATAAGATATGTGAAGTGCTTATTCAGCAGTCTTCATTCCTTCTTCGATCAGGTTATAGAACTGGTCAAGTTTTGGAAGGATCACGATACGTGTTCTTCTGTTCTTAGCTCTACCTTCAGCAGTTTCATTTGAAGCAACAGGTACATAGTAACTTCTACCTGCAGCAGTCATTCTTTGTGGCTCAACTCCGTGCTCTTCCTGAAGAACGCGAACTACAGAAGTAGCTCTCTTTACAGAAAGATCCCAGTTGTCCTGAAGAACTGCATTTCTAATTGGCTTGTCATCTGTGTGACCTTCAACCATGAATTCAATGTTTGGTCTGTTCTTAACAACAGTAGCAACTTTTCCAAGTACTTCTTTAGCACGTGGAGTTACATTGTACTTTCCACTTTCGAAAAGAAGTTTATCAGAAATAGAAACATATACCACACCTTTCTCTACGTTGATCTGGATGTCTTCATCATTTATATTTCCAAGAGCACCTTTTAGACTGGTAACCAATGCCAGAGTAACAGAGTCTTTTTTGGTAATAGCGTCCTGCATACGCTGAATCTTCATATCTTTTTCCTTGATGCTTTCTAAAGAACGTTCAAGGTTTTCGGCTTCTTTCTTAGACAAAGTAGCAAGATCACCCACGTTGTTCAACAAGGCTGTATTCTGGTTACTAAGCTGATTTATTTGTTGGTTTAATCTTTCCTTTTCGTCAAGACATGAGTTAAGCTTAACTGTCGCAGTGTTTAACTTGTCCTGAGTCTCCTTTTGTTGAGCTTCCAACTCGGCATATTTCTTCTGAGAAACACATGAAGAAAGAAGGAGGGCAGCAGTTGCCGATAAAAGCATGAATTTTTTCATAATTCTTAAATTGTTGTGATTAAATGTTAAACGTGTCAAAAATACAAAATCTGAGGTCATGGGGAAATTTAAAATACACTTTAAACAAAATATTTTACAGCTGTTCAAATGACTTGATTCCCCGCAGATAATATGCCCATACAACGGAGGTATTATGATAATATTTTGTGCTTTTCTGAAGATTTTTTCTTTTTTTCCACATTTTTCTGAAGTGCAGATAAAAATTTCCATGTGCCTTGAGAATAGCGACTGAGTGTGAGGGTTTTAGCTCGAAAAGAAATTTTAATCCGGCAAGGCCGTCAAGGATCAGGCGCGAAAAAATTAAAAGGAAAAGCTGCTTTTTTGGAGCATTTTTGAGGAGAACGAATAAACTGTTCCTGAAGTTTAAAAAAGTTTTACGGGGATGCATGCTGTTCAAGGTTCCACCACCCAGGTGATAGACCTTCGACAGTCCAACTGCTTTTACCCTCCTGTTCATATTAAAAAAACGCCAGCAAAGATCAATCTCTTCCTGGTGAGCAAAGAAATCTTCATCAAAACCGCCGGCTTCCATAAAGTCACTTCTTCTTACCATCATACAGGCTCCCGATGCCCAAAAAACGTCGTGATTATCATTATACTGTCCCAGATCCTCTTCCAGAGTTTCAAAGATCCTACCCCGGCAAAAGGGATAACCTAAAGCATCTATGAACCCGCCGGCAGCTCCTGCATATTCAAAGAATTCTTTTTTTCTATAGTTGAGGATCTTGGGCTGTACTGCAGCGACCTTCTCATCATTTTGCATTTCCTGAAGGAGTGGAGGCAACCAACCCGGTGACACTTCTACATCACTGTTCAACAAAACGAATATATCTTCTTCCAGTTTTGCTAGAGCCTCGTTATAACCTTTTGCAAATCCCCCGTTTACTTGATTCTGAATAATTCTTACCTGCGGAAAATGTTCCTGAAGAAAAGTTACCGAGTCATCTGTAGAAGCATTGTCGGCAACATAAATAGTGGCTTCGGGAGAATGGGCCACCACTGAAGGAAGAAATTGCTTCAGCAAGGCTTTTCCATTCCAATTGAGTATAACGACTGCTACTTTCACTGCTGCAAATTAAAGGAAAATTGAGGTATAGGAAGATAAGGTGTCAAAAAAGACATTTTTCAGGCCCATTCAGGAAGGTCGGGGAGGAAGTGATATTTTTCAGCTTCATAATCCAGCTGACAAAAGTAATGCTGCAGCCCATTGGTCACCATAAGGTATTTGGCCTGTAGCGCAAGATTGTAGCGTGCTATTTGGTCAAAGGTGGCTTGTGTAATGGGCACCGAAGCAGCTTTACATTCCACAACGAGGTGAATGCTGCCATTGGGCCGGTAGGCTAGAACATCATATCTCTTTATAAGATCGTGCACTTTTAACTGTTTTTCGACGTTGAGCAGACTTTTTGGGAAATTCTTTTCTTGAAGAAGAAACTGTACCACATGTTGACGCACCCATTCTTCGGGCGTTAACAAAACGAATTTTTTCCGAAGCTCATCAAAAACAGCTACTTTATTTTCGCTATTTTTGAGCCGGAATGAGTACCGGGGGAAGTTAAGTTCATGCATGCCCAAAAGTAAAATTTTTTCAGAAGAAAGATCTCTTCAACCCCTTCGGAAAACCAGCTGTAAATGGATGACGTAAAAAATATTGTAACTGCCATTAAAAAAGGAGATGTAAAGCCCATCTATTTTTTAACGGGAGAAGAGCCATATTTCATTGATAAGATCTCAGATTATATCGAGGATCACGTACTGCAGGAAGATGAAAAGGGTTTTAATCAAATGGTGCTCTATGGTCGAGACGTAACCATTGATGATATTATTGGTAATGCGAAACGTTTTCCCATGATGGCCGAGAGACAGGTGATCATTGTAAAGGAAGCCCAGGATCTTTCCCGCAGCATTGAGCAGTTGACAGCCTATGCCGAAAATCCACAGCCTTCTACTGTCCTTGTTTTTAATTACAAGTATAAGAAACTGGATAAGCGAAAGAAGCTTTACAAGGCTGTCGCTAAGACGGGAGTTCTTTACGAGAATAAACGCCTATATGAAAATCAGGTGGTTGACTGGATCCAAAAAGAAATGCATTCAAGAGGCTATCAAATTTCACCTAAAGCCGCACAAATGCTGCTGGAATTTTTAGGTAACCAACTTGATAAAATTGATAATGAGCTAAAGAAACTTCAGCTTATAGCGCCTAAGGGAACCATTATCACCCCCGAACTAATTGAAGAGAACATTGGAATAAGCAAAGATTTCAACATTTTTGAGCTCCGTAAAGCTATAGGCATAAAGGATACGCTAAAGGCACACCGAATTATCAATTACTTTTCGCAAAATGAAAAGGACCATCCCATGGTAGTGACCGTAGGACTGCTTTTTAGCTTCTTTTCTCAACTGCAACAGTATCATGCGCTTACAGATAGATCTGAAATGAATGTGGCAAGAACCCTGAAGGTGAACAAGTTCTTTGTTAAAGATTATGTGGCTGCCGCCCGCAATTACAATATGAAAAAAGTGAGCAGTATTATCTCATTTTTGAGAGATACAGATGTGAAAGGCAAAGGAGTAGGGGCTGCAAACGTACCACAGGGAGACCTATTGAAAGAGCTCCTGGTGAAAATAATGAATTAAATGGCAAATATTGATAATTGGGTAAGTGCAGCAAGATTAAGAACACTTCCGCTTTCAATTTCGGGGATCTTGGTTGGTAGTTCCATAGCTGTGGCTCAGGATGTGTTTAATTCTGTGATCTTTGCTCTTGCTCTCGCGACAACCTTAGGTTTGCAGATCCTGTCAAATTTTGCAAACGACTATGGAGACTTTGTCAAAGGAACCGACAATGAAGAGCGCGTGGGGCCCGAACGCACCTTGCAAAGCGGATTAATAAGTCCCAAAGAAATGTTCTACGGCATGGTGATCACCGGAATTCTAACTTTCATCTTTGCGGTTACTCTAATTTATATCGCCTTTGGTACCCGAAGCCTTCTTTATGGAATTATCTTCCTGCTTCTGGGGATTGCGGCCATTGCTGCAGCAGTGAAGTACACTGTGGGGGATTCTGCTTACGGTTATCGCGGTCTGGGAGATGTCTTCGTTTTTGTCTTTTTTGGAATGGTAGGCGTTTATGGTTGCTACTTTCTTTATTCCCTGGAATGGGATTGGAGGGTCTTACTTCCTGCCGCTACAATAGGGTTTTTAAGCGCAGGAGTTCTCAACCTGAACAATATGCGTGATTGTGCAGCCGATGCTAAGGCAGGCAAGAATACACTTGTAGTTAAGATGGGGATCAAAAATGCCAAACAATACCATTATTTTCTACTGCTCGCTGCCTTTACCTGCATTATAATGTTTTCGGCTTTTTCTTTTACCGGGATTGATGATATCTTTTATCTGGTTGCATTTTTTCCGCTTTTAATGCATTTGAAAAGGGTGATGGAGAATAAGAATCCGGTTTTACTGGATCCCGAACTAAAGAAACTTGCCCTGGGAACCTTTCTTTTGGCGCTTCTCTTTTCATTAGGGCAGATATTATAGGTCCCAAAAATGCCTTTTTTGAAAGGTAATTTTCGGCAGATTTCGTAATTTGTTTTGAAAACACCACATCATGAAAATTACTCATTACGCACACAGTACTTTTTCAATTGAAGTCAAAGGAATTACCCTATTAATAGACCCTTTCATTACAGGAAATGAAAAGGTGAAAGATAAAGTGAATATTGATGATCTAAAGGCAGATTATATATTGCTCACTCACGCTCATCAAGACCATACATTAGATGCCGAGGCAATAGCCAAAAGAACTGGAGCTGTGATCATAAGTAATTATGAAATCACTTCGCATTATGAGAAAAAAGGTTTAGAAGTACATCCTCTAAACCACGGTGGTAAATGGAGTTTTGATTTTGGGACAGTAAAATATGTCAATGCCATTCATACTAGTTCCTTTCCTGATGGTAGCTACGGCGGGCAACCTGGCGGATTTGTGATCGAGGGTGAACACAAGAATATCTATATCGCAGGAGATACTGCGCTCACGATGGATATGAAACTCATTCCCATGCACACAAGGCTTGACCTGGCCATTCTGCCTATAGGGGACAATTTCACTATGGGTGTAGATGATGCTATACTGGCAAGTGACTTTGTAGAATGCGATAAGGTCCTGGGATGTCACTATGACACTTTTGGCTATATCGAAATAGATCATGAAGAGGCAAAACGCAAGTTCTATGAGAAAGGAAAGGATCTTATGTTGCTGGAAACGGGAGAATTTATTGAGCTGTAGTTAGTAGTTAGTAGTTAGTAATCCATTGTGGACCGTATGAGGGTAATAGTTAATAATTGTTGTACTGATTGTTCCCGTGGTCCCTTATTTATATATTAAAAATTAACCTATTAACCATTAACCAATAACAAATCCCCATTTACCCCTAATTGTTACGATTCTCCTACATGAAAGCGAGTTACAGCAAATATATCCTCAACTTTAAACGCCCCAGCGGAACATCCCGGGGCGTTCTTACGCAAAAAGAAACCTGGTTCTTAATTCTGAAAAAGGATGGGAAAACAGGAATTGGAGAATGCGGAATCTTAAGAAGCCTTAGCTTCGATGACCGGCCAGATTATGAAGAAAAACTGAAGTGGGTATGCGAGAACATTGCCCTGGGGGAAGAACAGCTCTGGGAGGAGTTAAGGGAATTCCCAAGCATCCAGTTTGGGGTAGAAATGGCCTTCAGGTCTCTTGCTGCAAATGATCCCTTCCTGCTATTTCCTTCTGAATTTACTCGCGGCCAGGCAGCTATTCCCATTAACGGACTGGTTTGGATGGGGGAGGAGCAGTTCATGAAAGAGCAGATCGTTCAAAAGATTAAGGAAGGCTTTAATTGTATTAAACTGAAGATCGGAGCCATTGATTTTGAAACTGAAATTGAACTGCTGAAATATATTCGGCGGGAATTTACTTCAGAAGAAATAGAGATAAGGGTCGATGCAAATGGTGCTTTTTTACCTGCTGAAGCACTTGATAAACTGAAGCGGCTAAGCGAACTGGAATTGCACAGTATAGAACAGCCAATAAAGCAAGGTCAACCCGAAGAAATGGCAAAACTTGGTAAGACTTCACCTTTGCCCATTGCACTGGATGAAGAACTAATAGGGGTGACCGATGTAACGGAAAAGAAAAAACTACTACAAATAATAGAACCGCAATACCTTATCTTCAAACCCAGTTTAATTGGTGGAATGAAGGGAACGCAAGAATGGATAGACCTGTTGGAGAAGAGAAAGGCCCATTGGTGGATCACAAGTGCATTGGAAAGTAATGTGGGCTTGAATGCTATTGCTCAGTTCACTTATAATTTAAAAAATCCTATGCCACAGGGATTGGGAACAGGAGGGCTGTACACCAACAATTTTGAATCTCCGCTGGAAGTTGATAAAGGAGAGTTGTGGTATCTTCCCTCTCAAAAATGGAATTTTAACCTATAAATTATATCATGTTTATTAAGCAAGCCTACAATGCAAAAACCGAATGGTGGAGATATATGATTGGCCTCGTAATTATCTTCCTGGCCTGGCAGTTATTTGGTGCTTTGCCTTTTATGGCAGCTCTTTTTTTTGAAGCAGGACCCGAAGTGCTCACTCTTACTCAGGCTGAAATGATGCAGGTGCTGGACTCCAATCTCTCTTTCTTTTTGCTCTTATTGTCTTTTGCGGTAGGACTTGCTGCACTTCTCTTCGTAATAGAATTCTTACATAATCAGAAGATAAAAGAAGCGACTACCACACGAAGGAAGGTGGATTGGGGGCGTTTCTTCTTTGGCTTCAGCATTATCGCTGTATTTACTGTTGTTACCACCATCATTGATTACAATTTAAGACCTGAAGATTTTCTTTGGAACTTTCAGATGGTGCCTTTCCTCATTCTGGCTGCCATAGCTTTGATCATGGTGCCGTTACAAACGAGTTTTGAAGAATATTTGTTTCGGGGTTACCTCATGCAGGGGCTTGGTGTTCTTGCGGGTAATAAATGGGTGCCCCTTATAGTGACTTCAGTGATCTTTGGGAGTCTGCATCTCTGGAATCCTGAAGTTGAAAAACTTGGCTATATAATCATGGTTTACTACATAGGTACGGGACTACTCCTTGGGATCATGACCCTAATGGATGAGGGGCTTGAACTTGCCCTTGGGTTTCATGCCGGAAATAATTTGGTAGGCGCTTTACTTATCACAGCGGACTGGACTGCCTTTGAAACCAATTCTGTTCTTAAAGATGTTTCAGAACCTTCGGCTGGACTGGATATTCTTCTTCCCATTTTCATTGTATATCCAATCTTTCTCTTTCTAATGGCCAGGACTTACCGGTGGAATAACTGGAGAGAAAAGCTCTTTGGAAAAGTTAGTCCGCCGCCTCAAACCCTAAAGTATTCTGAAGAAATTTAATATTCCTGCACAATTTGTTAACTTTAGTTTTTAAGCGTTAAACTTTACTAAAGTTATGCAAGATAATTTCCGCTTACCTGAAACGCATCCCGAATTCAGGCTTAATGGTTTATTTTATAACAATGAAGATTTGGCTGCGGTAGCTTACAGTCTTATCAAGGAAGGAGAGCCTTATGAAGGGCAGGCAGGAAATTTTCTGCTTGATTGGCTTAATGACAAAGATTATGTAGAGGTGAAGACATCAGGTTCTACCGGTCCACCAAAAAGGATATTTATAAAAAAGCAGCAAATGATCAACAGTGCCAGGGCTACCGGTAAGTATTTCGACCTGGGCCCGGGCATCACTGCACTGCATTGTCTTCCGGTAAATTTTATTGCTGGTAAAATGATGCTGGTGCGCGCAATGCTTCTTGGCTGGAAGCTGGATCTTGAGCTTCCAAAGGCAAATCCTCTTGACCGCATTTTCAAGATCTATGACTTTTGTGCAATGACCCCTTTTCAACTGGATAATTCTTTAAGCCGATTACATCTCATTAAGAAACTTATCGTAGGTGGGGGAGCGGTATCTGCCAATCTTCGGAACCTGGTACAGGGTATAGGAACAGAAGTCTATGAAACTTATGGTATGACCGAAACCGTTTCTCATATAGCCGCACGCCGTATCAACCCAAAAAAGAAAGGCCAGGAAGAGCCGGTGCCTTTTACTACACTGCCCAATGTAAAGATCGATGTTGACAATAGAAATTGTTTAGTAATTGATGCACCCCAACTTTCCAATGAAACTTTGGTCACCAATGATGTTGTGGACCTGGTTTCAGACAAGAGTTTTATTTGGAAGGGAAGGATTGACAATATAATTAATTCGGGAGGGGTGAAGCTACATCCGGAAGAAATTGAAGCTAAACTGGCTCCAATCATTGCTCACAGGTTCTTTGTTACTTCTTTACCCGATCCTGCATTGGGCGAAAAGTTGGTGTTGATGGTCGAAAGTGAATTTTGTGAAGTCGCCCTTCACAATCTTGAAAGGGAAATTAAAGCCTGCCGAAAACTTGGAAAATTTGAAGTACCCAAAAAGATCTACTTCGTTGAGAAGTTTGAAGAAACTCCTAACGGTAAGATCCATCGCGCTAACACCTTGAAGAGTAGAATGAATTAGGTTACATCTTCATCTTGAGATAGTAATCCACTGAATGCTTTCCGGAACCGTAAAAGATAAAGAAAATACTCACGGCCAGGATCACCAGTGCCAGTAATAGATTTCCCCAGTCCATCACTCCGGCGAAGTTGATCAGGATCGCACCCAGTAAGATGGGGATTTGTGCTATTAATGCCCAACGGGTGAGCAAACCAAAAGCAATTAGCAATCCCCCCACTAAATGCACTGGTGCGATGTAGTGTACTGCCAGCATTACCCCCCCATAACCTTTGAGAGGTCCAATGAGCTCGGTAAGCATGTGGGTTTGGGAAATGAACTGTATTCCTTTTAAGAAAAAGAAAACTCCTAAAGCAATTCTCAGCAGGTCAAGCGGATAATATGAATGCGCGTTGGCCCATTTGTTCAATGATTTGATCGTCATCATAACTCCAAATGTTTGAAGCTATAATTTACTGAAAATTAATTAATTGCGCCAGAAATATTACTTGAAATGTTGAAGTTCGGATTTCCCGGGTCACTGCTTTATACCTCTTTCAGGATTTTGCGCTTAATGTAAAATTCCTTTTCCTTCAATTCAACTGCCTCGACCGATTCGACTTTCTGTTCCAGTTTTTGCCATTTTTGAGTAGGATAGATTCGAACCTCTTTTTCGTTTATCACTACATCAACCGGCATATCGAACCCGGCAACATCAGCTTGCCATCTATACTGAATATCTTTTCCTTCTTTTTTAAACTGTAATTCCGGTAAAGCAGCATGACGCAAATATTGATCGAACACCGGTTGCAGGTCGTAATCTATGGCAGCATTAAAGTGATCTTCTGTAGTTTGGGTGGTAATGGTCTTATGTCGATTGATTTCAGTGTAGCTCTTTAGAGTTTTCCACCAAAGTTCATCATTGTTATAGATGCTCCTCACTGTGTTGAGCAGATTAGCTCCTTTATAATACATATCGCCCGACCCTTCACTGTTCACGCCATATGTACCTATGATCTTCGTATTGTTACTTATATTCCTGCGTATTCCTTCTAGATATTCCAGGGCTTCCTCTTTTCCCAAGCGGCACTCTATGTAGACAGCTTCAGAATAAGAAGTGAATGCTTCATGGATCCAAAGATCGGCAATATCTTTAGCCGTTATGCTGTTTCCAAACCACTCATGGCCGGTTTCATGAATGATAATAAAATCCCACTTTAGACCAACTCCTGTCCCGCTAAGATCCCGTCCTAAATATCCTTTTTGGTACTTGTTTCCATAGGCAATAGCGCTTTGATGTTCCATACCCAGGTAAGGAGTTTCAATGAGTTTGAACCCATCGTTTTCAAAAGGATAAGCTCCAAATTTTTCATAGAAACAGTTCATCATGAACTTCACCTCCTCAAATTGCTCTTTAGCCTTTTCAAGATTGTAGGGCAAGACATAGTAGTCCAGATCCAGATGTCGAAACTGGTCTTCAAAATGAACATAGTTCCCTATATTTACTACGATATTGTAGTTATTGATAGGATTACTCACTTTCCAGTTCCAGCGGGTATAGCCGTCTTCCAGGATCTCTTTTCCTAAAAAGCGTCCATTGGACACATTCATAAGATCATGTGGTACAGCAATACCTATAAGAGCTTCTTCGGGTTCATCGCTTTGGTGATCCTTGTTGGGATACCAAAGGCTGGCCCCAGTGCCTTGTACGGCAACTGCGATCCAGGGATTTCCCTGCTGGTCCTTATCAAAGATAAAACCACCATCCCAGGGTGCATTTTTGGCAACTATAGGATTTCCTGAATAAAAGAACCTGATGGAATCTTTTTCGTTTTGCCTTACCATTGGTTCCATATCAATGAAAACAGCATTGTGTAGACGCTTAAAATCCATTCTTTTTCCGCGGAAAAGAATGGAATCTACCTTCATATTCTGAAAAAGATCCACCTGCATCACCGGCAAGTCTTCTTCGGCTCTAAAAGTTATGCCGTTGAAGCCTGAAATATATCTCTCTTCCGGCTCAACCTTTACCTGCAAATTGTATTTGAGTACATCATAAGCTCTTTCAGCCCGGAGAGAACCACGCAAAGTATCGGCTTCAGTAAATTCACGTTTACTGGTAACTACCTGGGCAGATAAAGTGCTACAGGAAAATATTATTAGAAGAAGAATGTGGATTTTCATACCTGCTTTTATTCAATGGGATGAGAAACATACATCATAATGTAAGGATATTCGGCAAATCTCTTGCGGCGGTGTTTATGTTGAGATTCAAAGGCTTTCAAACTTATTCCGTAGCAATTTTGATAAGAGTAGTGATATTTAAGTATTTCAAGATCTTCTTTAGATAACTCTTTTTCACCCCTGCAGGTAGATAATAAGCTTCCGCAAGACAACCTTTCGGAATATCTAAAATAACCAAGAGTTTCAAAAAATCGCATTTTAAGATCCTTCAGGGCTTCTTCTTCATCTTCATAAGCATATTCATTAATTTTGAGAGACCCTCTCGTCAAATCCTTATTTTTGGTCCAGTTGAGGTAATAACCCGACTTCGCATCGGATATCCTGGGATCAAGATCGAAATCTTCTTCACTGTTCCTGTAGAATATAAGGTAATTCGCATCTTCTCTTTTCCTGACTTCGGTAAAATGTAGTGAATCAACTTGGGAGTCAAGATCCTCAGCGAACTTTAGTAATTCTCTTTGATGCTTTTTTGGAACAGAAGGGTCAAAATATAAATGGATTCCATTCTTCCAGATCTTTAGGCTTTGTTTATTTCTATCCCTTCTGGTCTTTGATCCAAAAACAGCCTCTTTATATTTTTCAATAAAAAGGGAATCTTGTGGTTTTATCTGTACTCGTATACCTTCGGGAAAATAAAATTCAAGAGCAGGAGAAACCAGCACCAGTGTATCCCGGTCACGAAAATGAAAGTCGAGAGAATCCTGTTTTGTTAAGACCAGCCCCTTTTTCCTAATATGTTTAATTGGGATATACCTTTTCGTTTTTCTGTTCTCCATCTCTTCAGGTACGCCCTGGCTATAGCCGGCGGCGTTGAAAAGAATGAAAACAATGGAGATAAATAGAAATTTCATGGATCAAGTTTGAATTACCCCCAGGTTAAAATCCTTGTCAATGGGAGCGTGGTCTGCAGCTTCGATCCCGGTGGAGATCCACTTTCTTGTCTCTAACGGATCGATCACAGCATCTGTCCACAAATGTGCTGCGGCGTAATAGGCTGAAGTTTGCCTGTCGTACCTGGCTTTAATTTCCTCAAATACCTTCTTCTCTTTTTCGGCATCCACCTTTTCACCTTTTTTCTCCATTGCTGCAGTCTCGATTTGAGCGAGAACTTTTGCAGCCTGGGTTCCACCCATAACTGCCAGCTCGGCACTTGGCCACGCAAAAATGAGTCGGGGGTCGTAAGCTTTTCCGCACATAGCGTAATTTCCGGCGCCATAAGAATTCCCGATGATCACAGTAAACTTCGGAACAACGGAATTACTCACCGCATTAACCATCTTTGCACCGTCCTTTATGATGCCGCCATGTTCACTTTTACTTCCCACCATAAATCCGGTAACATCCTGAAGGAACACCAACGGAATTTTCTTTTGATTACAATTAGCAATAAACCGGGTGGCTTTATCGGCAGAATCTGAATAGATCACTCCGCCAAACTGCATCTCTTTTTTGGCATTTTTAACGATCTTACGCTGGTTGGCAACAATTCCCACAGCCCAGCCGTCAATCCTGGCATAAGCTGTAATAATAGTTTGGCCGTATCCTTCCTTGTACTCCTGGAATTCCGAATCATCAACAAGTCTGGCTATTATTTCCCGCATGTCATACTGCTCGTGCCGCAGTTTTGGAAGAATCCCGTAGATCTCCTTTGGATCTTTGGCAGGTTTCTTTGGTTGTTTCCTGTTATAACCTGCTTTTTCATAGCTGCCAATCTTATCCATCAAACCTTTGATGGTGTCAAGTGCACCCTTGTCGTCTTTGGCTTTATAGTCGGTAACCCCGCTTATCTCACTGTGAGTAGTAGCACCGCCAAGAGTTTCATTATCTATAGATTCTCCAATAGCAGCTTTTACGAGATAACTTCCAGCAAGGAAGATACTTCCGGTCTTTTCTACTATAAGAGCTTCATCGCTCATGATGGGGAGGTAAGCACCACCGGCTACGCAGCTTCCCATCACTGCTGAAATTTGGGTTATACCCATGCTGCTCATCACGGCATTATTTCTAAAGATCCTGCCGAAGTGTTCTTTATCGGGGAAGATCTCATCCTGCATCGGGAGATAAACGCCCGCCGAATCTACCAGGTAAATAATGGGAAGTTTGTTTTCAATTGCTATTTCCTGCGCCCGAAGGTTCTTTTTTGCCGTTATAGGAAACCATGCACCTGCTTTAACCGTAGCATCATTAGCTACTACAATACACTGCTGCCCGGAGATCTTCCCGATCTTTACCACAACTCCGCCCCCCGGGCATCCGCCGTGCTCCTTGTACATTCCTTCTCCTGCAAAAGCTCCAATTTCAATAGAATCCGCATCATCATCGAGCAAATAATCCACCCTTTCCCGGGCGGTCATCTTTCCTTTAGCGTGATGTTTGGCGATCTTCTTTTCTCCGCCACCCAGCTTGACTTGCTTTAGACGTTGTTTAAGATCTGAAACTAATAGTTTATTGTGGTCTTCGTTCTTGTTAAATTCAATATCCATTGATAAAGTAAAATAGTCGGTTTATGGTTTTTTGTCTACAATATGAACTTCTCAAAAATTGCAGATTTTTCAATGGTTGCTAAAATACAAAAAGCCGTGAACTAAAAATCCTTACAAAAACATATTAAAATGCGATATTTGTCATAGAAGCGGTTGCTACACATCATTACTTTTGCCGACAATTAGCAATATCTGGATAACAACTAAATTATTTGCTGGTATTATGGAAATGAACAAAAATTCAATTTTTGCATGGGCGTCTTTTTGCACCTTATTAATAGGTATAGCCCTGGTTCTTTTAGGGGTGCTAAAATATCAGGACTATGCAATAGGCTTCTCTACAGTGGGAATAGGTTTTTTCGTGATGTCCTGGGCTTTCAATGCGTTGAAAGGCAGAGTTTGATAAAACAGGTTTCCTTCAAGAAAGCACCATGTTTAAATTAGAGAGGGAGTAAAAGTGATTTTACCCCCTCTCCAGGTTATCCAAATAATCTAAAATGCAAAGCCAATTCCAATATTGGCCATAAATCCTTTAAAGAAAATATCTGGCACGGCTAACTCTTCAACAAGATCATAGGTCTCTCTTTCGGAAGTGCCATCTTCATAATTAGCTGTGTAATCCACTGTTTCGGGCAGTGAAGCAAAGGCATAGCCAATTTCCGGCCTAAGGTAGAACAGGCCACCAATTTTCGCTCCTAATTTGATGCTGATCGAATTATGGGTGTAGTCAATTTCCCCAGTACCATCCTTACCTTCCTTTTCAACCGAGGTTTGCCCCTCGAATTTAAACTTGCCGTAGTTAAGCCCTCCATACAAGCCCTTTCCAGCCTTAAAAAAATAATAATTGAATCCACCCTCCAGATAAGAGAGTTGAATATCTGTATTATCATCATTGTCTTCACTAGAAAGGAACCAGTCCGATTTCAAAGTAGAATAATCCACACTTACAGAGAGCCTGTCGTTCAACAATGGAGTGACATATTCAAAATTTCCTCCAATAATGTTTGGGAATCCTAATTTGAGTCCCAGCCGTACCGGTCTCACCTTGTAGTCTCTGTCATTTATATTCTCTTCTGCTTCCTGGGCAAAGCTGCTCTGCATAGAAATAATGGCTAGCAAAATACTACCAATAATAGTCATTCTTAATTTGGTCATTTATGTCCTGTTAATTGCTGAAGTAATTTATCTGTTTCTTTGAGAGAGAACAATACCCATTATTGGGTATTTTTGATAGAAAAGCAACTATGACCTCAGATTCCAATTTAAAGAAAACCCTGTCAAAACACCTTTTTGGAGGGGAAGCTTTTATGACCGTTGATGAAATGCTGAAGCAAATAACTTTTGATCAACTCTCGGTTAGGCCTATTGATCTTCCATATTCCTTTTATGAGATTTTTTATCACATGTGGTACACCCAGCAGGATATTTTAAAGTATTGTATAGAAGTAGACTATAAATCCCCAGACTGGCCGGGGGCTTATTGGCCACAGCAACAAGGTCCTGTCGATGAGGCAGAATGGAACGGGCTCAAAAATGCCTTTTTTGAAGATCGTCAAAAACTTGGTCACCTTTTAACTGGTGAAGCATTTGATCTTACTCATACTGTTCCTTCCAATGAGAAACATACGATCTTCAGGGAAATTCTGCTGGTCATTGAGCATACTTCCTACCACAGCGGACAGCTTTTGATCATCCTAAGGCACCTCGGACTTTATTCCTCCTGAAATTATTCGGAAGCAACGATAAAATCAAATCTAAAATTGTGATATTTGTCTGTTAAAGAGAATAAGAAGAAGATCTTACAGTCTTCAGAAAACAAATTGAAAAACAACATTTTATGGCAGATGATAAGAAAGTGATTTTCTCCATGTCCGGCGTCACAAAGACGTATCAGGGAGCAAACACACCGGTACTTAAAAATATTTACCTGAGTTTCTTCTACGGGGCAAAGATCGGGATCCTTGGATTAAATGGTTCGGGAAAGTCCACTTTGCTGCGTATTATTGCCGGGGAAGAAAAAAATTATCAGGGAGATGTAGTTTTCGCTCCGGGATATTCTGTTGGGTACCTTGAACAGGAGCCAAAGCTGGATGATGATAAAACAGTGCTGGAAGTGGTGAAGGAAGGTGCAGCCGAAACAGTGGCTATTCTTGAAGAATACAACAAGATCAATGACATGTTCGGTCTTCCCGAAGTCTATGAAGATCCCGATAAGATGCAGAAGCTTATGGATAAGCAAGCTGCACTACAGGATAAGATCGATGCCAGCAATGCCTGGGAACTGGATACCAAGCTGGAGATCGCCATGGATGCGCTTAGAACTCCCGAGCCCGACAAAAAGATCGGGGTACTTTCAGGAGGTGAAAGAAGAAGAGTGGCGCTTTGCCGACTCCTCCTTCAGGAGCCTGATGTGTTACTTCTTGATGAGCCTACCAACCACCTGGATGCAGAGTCTGTTCTATGGTTGGAACAACACCTGCAGCAATACAAAGGAACTGTGATCGCCGTAACGCACGACCGTTACTTCCTGGACAATGTTGCCGGGTGGATTCTCGAACTTGACAGGGGAGAAGGAATCCCGTGGAAAGGGAATTATTCTTCATGGCTCGATCAAAAAGCCAAGCGATTGGCATTGGAGCAAAAGCAAGCCAGTAAGCGTCAAAAGACTTTAGAACGCGAGCTTGAATGGTCAAGAATGGCTCCAAAAGGTAGACAGGCCAAGCAAAAGGCACGTCTAAATAACTACGACAAACTCCTTAGCCAGGACCAGAAGCAAATGGACGAACAGCTGGAGATCTATATTCCTAACGGTCCGCGTTTAGGAACCAATGTTATCGAAGCACAGGGAGTAAGCAAAGCTTTTGGTGACAAATTGTTATATGACGACCTGAACTTCAAACTTCCACAAGCCGGAATTGTTGGTATTATTGGACCTAACGGTGCGGGTAAAACCACCATCTTCAAGATGATCATGGGAGAAGAGCAGCCCGATAAAGGAACTTTTGAAGTAGGTGATACCGCGAAGATCGCTTACGTCGACCAGAGCCATACGAATATTGATCCTGAAAAGACCATCTGGCAAAACTTCAGCGATGAGCAGGAATTGATCATGATGGGCGGAAGGCAGGTAAATTCCAGAGCTTATCTAAGTCGATTCAACTTCAGCGGAAGTGAGCAGAATAAAAAAGTCAGCAAGCTTTCGGGAGGGGAGAGAAACCGACTGCACCTCGCGATGACCTTAAAAGAAGAAGGAAACGTGCTGCTGCTGGATGAGCCCACCAACGACCTGGATGTAAATACGCTGCGTGCTCTCGAAGAAGGTTTGGAGAATTTTGCGGGCTGTGCGGTCATTATTTCCCACGACCGTTGGTTCATGGACAGGGTTTGTACGCACATTCTTGCCTTTGAAGGAAATTCTGAAGTTTATTTCTTTGAAGGAAGCTTCTCTGAATATGAAGAGAACAGGAAAAAACGTCTTGGAGATGTGGCTCCTAAGAGGATCAAATACAAGAAACTGGTTAGATAGAATTTTAGAATTAAATGAATAAAAAACTGCCCGGAAGACATTCTAGGGCAGTTTTTTATTATCTACAGATGGAATTTCTACTTCCAGATCTTTTGCCATTCTCATTATTACATCCTGATCACTTTTGTTGTCCAGCGAATTATGAGCGTCCCATAGCACTCTTTCTGCTTCTGTTTTGAGAGTTTTATAATAAGACATCTCTTTAGCTTCCTGCTTCTGTAAATAGATAAACATTTGTCCAATTTTTTGGACCACGACAATATCATTTTTGCTGTATGTGCGAATGGAGGCTAGCAGGTTGTATAGTAACTCATGAAATTTCACTACCCGTTCCTGCCCATATGCCTTTCCATTTTCACAAATAAAAGAATGGTCACTTAAGCGCATTCTAATTCTTAGAAGTTCTGTTAGATAATCAATGGCATTCATGGCGGTTCCGGGATCATTGATTCCGGGGGACATAGCTTTAGCCAACACTTCAGCGATTTGTTTAAAGGCCAGGACATAATTTGTGCTTACCATTTCTTCCCGGGAAAAGTAGAAATAGGAGAAGACTTTTTCTATTTCCTGTTCTGTCAGGGCTTTTTTACTTCGGAATAACGGGATTCCCTGAAGTGCAAACATGCCTCTTACAGGCAGGATATCTATCAATGTTTCCTTTTCTTTACAAAATTCAAGAAGCTTGGCCCTGCTAATTTCTCTTAAATAACCACTGTCCTTATTCTGGTACTCATACCAGTCTGTAGTATCAGGAAATGAATCGGGAGCATCTTTATCCCATTCAAGTACATGGTGGAGCCTTTTCTTTGCCGAAATATAAATGTCATCCAGGATAAAGGTGATCTGTATACTTTGTGAGATAGTGTGTATAAAATAGATGAAGGCATAAATGCAAATGACTGTTGCGAGTACACCTAATAGAACTGCAAATCCCGGGACTTCGTACTCATCACCGGTGGGCTGAATATAAAAAAGAATAAAGATGCAATAGAGAATGCTTGAGAGATAGATCCCCAGGATGACCTGGTGTTTGTGGTCGGAGATCAATCCCGGCAACAGTCTTGGTGAATAATTGGTGGAAGCCTGGTTGAGCAGGACCATTACCATAGAAAAACTAAAGACCATCATGGAAATAAGTCCTGTAATACAGGCGCTAAGGATAACATGAGCAGTATCCCCATTGCTTACCACCAGCACCGGAATATTATCGGACAGGTAGTCTGAAATTCCCCTGTTTTCCAGGTACATCATCAGGAACGCGAACAGCAGTCCTGAAAGTGCAAAAAGAGATGGATAAAAGGCAATTTTGCTTTTTATCTTTCGGTAAAAGGAGTAAAAACCGGAGAATAGGGATTTCATTGTGTTGAGATAAATAAAACCCCGCAAAGAGCGGGGTCAAAAATGTCATTTTTGGGTAGCTATTGACCAGAGTCTTCAGGATACCAGTTCGCCATTACCACTTCGACTTGCTTATTTCCTTCGTTGACTAATTGTTTGAATCGTTCCACATCGGCTTTACCGTCCTTTCCTCTAAAGTGGTAAGGGTAAACCTTATCGGGAGCAAATTCAATAACGGCATCTGCAGCGGCATCAACCGGCATTGTGTAAGGTAAATTCATAGGTACCAGTGCTATATCAATATTTTCAAGGTTTCGCATTTCAGGAATGTCTTCGGTATCTCCGGCGATGTATAGACGTTGATCGTTATTTTCGAGAACATATCCGTTACCCCGACCTTTGGGGTGAAATTGTTTGGCTTCTTCCCTAAGGTTGTACATAGGAATAGCTTCAATAGAGATCCCGCTTTGGTCGCGCATCTCACCGTTTTTCATGACAGTGATCTTTGTTGCCAAAGAATCGGGCAACTCGTCTTTGACAGCTTGTGGTGCAATAACAGGAATGTTCTGTAAATTAAGGGCACCTAAGGTTTCGGCACTCATGTGATCTCCGTGTATATCCGTAATAAGCACCATATCTGGCCTCTCCATTGCCGAAAAGGCTTCAGCCCCGCCAACAGGATCAACATAAATAACGGTTTCTCCCCAGTTGATCACTGCTGTGGCGTGAGAGATAGGATTAATATCAATTTCTGCAGATTCTTCAGTTGCTGCAGTTTCCTCCTCCATCACATCCTCGCCTGTCACTTCAGGGATCTCCCTGTTCTCATTTTTACATGAAAAGCTAATCACAGAGACTAGAAAAATCAGTAGTATTCGTTTCATAATTATTCAGTTTGAACTAAAACTAAATAAAAATGAAAGCTTTCACCATAGATTTAATAGTACTTTAAGAAAGCGGAAGCTCCATTTTAATGTCGCCACGGGCGTAGGGATTGTTTTCTCCTATGGGAATTTCGAGGAATCCGTATTTTTTGTAGATGTGAATGGCGTTTTCCAGTTTTCGGTTTGAAAAGATGATAAGCTTTTTCCAGCCTTTACTTCGGGCGTAATCAAGAGTATGTTGCATTAGCTGCTGACCTACATTTTTACCCTGTGCTGCCGGAACAACAGCCATTTTAGTAAGTTCAAAAATGCCTTCTTCGATCTTCATTAAAGCAACAGTCCCAATGATCTTCTCATTTTCCAGAACGAAAAAGATCGTTCCTCCGGGATCAATGATATATTTTTCAGGTTTACCCAAGACCTCTTCATCATGAGGTTCGACCCAAAAATATTTTTCAAGCCATTCGATATTCAGGTTTTTAAAATCTTCAGCATACTGAGGTTCATAAGATATGATCTCCATTTAGTCTCCTATTTTTGTTCTCTGCCAGGGCCATTTTCCCTCGAGTTCTACCTGCAAAGAAAGACTTAAAAAAGTTCTGATTAAAACAATTAATCCCAGCACCAACACATTGTTCATGGTAGGCGCCGTGCTAACAGTTGCAATTATATCTCCGGCCACCAAAAACTCAAGTCCCAGTAAGATGGCTTTTCCCAGGTCATGCCGAAACGTGCGGTAGGAACTCCCATCTTCATGCCTGTCGAAAAAATACCTGTACAGCGCGAAAATTGGTCCTATCACCATGACCAAAACTCCTATAACTTCAATAGCTAAGGCAATAAGATCTACATAATATTGTACTGTTTCATGCATGTTGTCTTTCCTTTAAAAAATCTGCAACCAAATAACTTAAAGCTTTACCGGTAGGGAACTGGTCCACAGCAACAGCCTCACATATGTGAAGATAGCAACAATTTTTTTCATTTGCAGCCTCTCTTAGCAGTACCCTGGCTTCCTCCAGGCTTATTCCCGAAGGAGAAATTGCGCTGCTGGGAAAATTTGCAATGGCGTCACAATCCAGTTCGAGTCCAAATTTCTTCCCGTGAACGAAATTAAGGTGTTCCTTAAAAATGTTCTTGTGGTTGTGCCTGGAAAATTCCTCAAACATGCTGTAATGAAATGCTTCGGAAGCATCCATTTCTTTAAAAATATACTGCGGAGTATAATTTTGGTGCAATCCAAAAACAGAATACCTCTCTAAAAAGCCCTTTTTGAAAGCATAGCTGAAACCATTACCGCTATGCCGGTGTTCGAGCTGCCGCAAATCTGTATGCGCATCAATGTTCAATACATTTATAGATTGTTCCAGTGCTTCTGAAGCGCCTTTGATATTTCCAAAGGCGTTATTATGACCTCCGCCAATGATCACCGGAAATTTCCCGGCCAAAATCACCTTTTTGACAACCTCACTTACTGCGGAATCCAGCTGCTCCACAAGATCACCGAGCTTTTGAACATAATTTGGATCTGATACATCAATATTTCCGGCCTTTTGCATTAATGCTGAAGTATTTACCTCCCCGAGCAGCAGGATGTTCGTGCCCGAATTAAAACGATTCTCCTGTACGTTGAGAAAAGACTTCAAGAATTCCTGCCAGGCATTGGAAGTTCCTGGTTTGCCGTAGTTTGCCCGCACCCCAATATCCTCAGGGATCCCAAAAAGGACAAATTTAGCTTGCGTTTTTTCAAGATCCTCAAGCCCGGAAGCAAACTGAATTGTTTCCCCCAACTTTATTTCTCCGGGCCTGGTCGAAATGAATTTGGATATCTGTTTTTCAGAATAAAATTTCAGCTGACTCATTTAGACCTTATTTCCATTTATGTAGACAGAATTGATATGATTGGCGCCAAAGGAGTAAGGCAGGAAGCCGTAGGAAGGGATAGCATCTGTGAGGATGAGGTTTGCAGCCTTACCTTTCGTGATGCTGCCGTGGGTGTCAAGAATTCCCATGGCATAAGCCGCATTAATGGTAGCAGCATTAATAGCCTCTTCGGGATTCATCTTCATCTTGATACAGGCAAGCGAGATCACAAGATTCATATTGCCATTGGGAGTGCTTCCCGGGTTATAATCGGTAGCGAGTGCGAGTGGTAACCCCGCATCGATAATTTCACGGGCCGGGGTATAGGGAATGCTCAGAAAAAGGGAGCAGGAGGGAAGGGCCACCGGCATGGTGTCGCTGTTCTTCAGGACTTCAAAGTCTTCCGGCTGCATTACTTCGAGGTGATCTACAGAAAGAGCACCGTGTTCCACGGCAGCTTTTATACCGCCAATGGCGTTGAACTGGTTTACGTGGATCTTTGGAGTTAGTACATGTTCCCTTCCTGCCTCCAAAACTCTATGAGTATCCTCGACGCTGAAATAGCCTTTTTCACAGAAAATATCCACATATTCTGCCAGGCCTTCCCCGGCAATCTTTGGCATCATCTCATTGATAAGCAAGTCGAGATAGCCCTCTTTATCGTTTTTAAATTCCGGGGGAATCGCATGTGCTCCCAAAAAGGTGGCTTTTACAGGAAGACCATAATTTTCACGTAATTTCCTAATCACCTTTAGCATCTTCAGCTCGGCTTCCGTGGTCAAACCGTAACCAGATTTGATCTCAATGGCCGTGGTTCCCATCTTCATGACCTCCTCCAGGCGTTTGGCCGATTGCACATATAGGTCCTCTTCTGAAGTGTCCTGCAGCTTTTTAGCCGAATTCACTATTCCTCCACCTTTTTCAGCTATTTCTTCGTAGGTGAGTCCGTTAATGCGGTCGATGAATTCCTGTTCGCGATTTCCGGCATAGACCAAATGGGTATGGGAATCGATCCACCCCGGAAGCAGGAATTTTCCCGAGGCGTCTACCTCAGATACTCCTTCAAAAGCAGGAATGTTTTGCATGCTTCCAAAGTCGGCAATCTTACCGTCTTCCACGAGTAACCACGCATTTTTGATCACAGGAAGGTCTTTCATCTCACTACCCTTGAGCGGCTTAAGTGTTTCCTCCCGCACCTGGATGAGCTGCTTAATATTCTTAAAGATAAATTTCATAACGTAAAGATAGAAAAGTGCCGAGAAATTACAGGGCCTACCAAAGACGCCTTCCAAAAATGGCATTTTTGGCACTCCTTATTTTTCGGTAATTATTTTTACCTTAGGAAAGAATTTTTTCTAACAATTATGACTCATAAAAAACCAGGTCTCAACACCATTTGCACCCATGTGGGAGAGCTTAAAGATGAACAGTTTCGGGGTGCAGTTTCCCCGCTTTTTATGTCTACTTCCTATGCTTATGAAGATGTGGAAGTAAAACGTTATCCGCGATATTTTAATACTCCAAACCAGCACGCCCTGGCCAAGAAGATGGCTGCCCTGGAACATGGCGAGGCCGCACTTATTTTTGGTAGCGGAATGGCTGCCGTAAGTACAGCACTATTTGCCTTTTTGCACAAGGGAGACCACGTGGTTCTTCAGCGGACATTATACGGCGGCACTAGCAACCTGGTGGTCGAGGAGTTTGAGAAGTTTGGGATCGAATATTCCTTTGCAAAAGATCTTTCTGCGGCAGCTTTTGAAGCTGAGATCCGTGACAATACCAGAGTAATTTATATTGAAACTCCTTCAAATCCGCTGCTTACCATCACAGATATGGAAGCCGTTGCGGGACTCGCAAAGGAACACGGCCTGGTGAGCATGATCGATAATACTTTTGCTTCCCCTGTAAATCAAAATCCTATTGATTTTGGAATTGATGTCGTTATACATTCCGCTACAAAATATATGGGCGGGCACAGTGATATACTGGCAGGAACCGTTATTTCAACGGAAGAATATATCGACAGGATCTTTCAGCTTGCCAAGAATTTTGGCGGAAGTCTTAGTGATTATACTGTCTGGCTTTTGGAACGCAGCTTAAAAACAATGGGATTAAGGGTGAGAGCCCAAAATGGGAATGCTCAAAAATTGGCCGAATTCCTTGAAGGAAATGAGCTGGTAAAAAAAGTC
This sequence comes from Salinimicrobium sp. CAU 1759, assembly GCF_054482715.1. NCBI lineage: Bacteria > Pseudomonadati > Bacteroidota > Flavobacteriia > Flavobacteriales > Flavobacteriaceae > Salinimicrobium > Salinimicrobium sp. CAU 1759. The sequence goes on from NZ_JBTLRK010000001.1 coordinate 1,913,755, forward strand.
TATTATCCGGGATTGCCATCACATGAGGGACATGAGCTGGCTAAAAAGCAAATGCACGGTTTTGGAGGGATGTTATCTTTCGAACTGAATGAGCTGGATTCCCAGTCATTCATGAAATACCTGAAACTCATAAAACCTTCCATGAGCTTGGCAGGAGTTGAATCTACTATCCTTTCCCCCACTAAGACCTCTCATGCACTGTTGACTCCTGAAGAAAGGGCAGAGCAGGGGATAAGCGATCATCTCATGAGATTCTCGGTTGGAATTGAAGAACCCGAAGACCTGATTGCAGATATAGAACAGGCACTGGAAGAGACAAGAAAGGACATGCTGGATGTGCGGCTGTAGAAGTTGGTAGTTGATAGTTCGCACTTAATAGAAGAGTCAAGACTAGTGTTCAGTGACCGTTGTTCAGTGGTCAGATTTTTGGAAAATAAAACTGCGGAGGAGGTAGAGGCTTTTAGGAGTGAAGGTTAATTAGATTATTAGTGAATTTGTGGCTTTAAAAGAGACAGGAATTAAAAGATAAGAGTTAGACTTTATAGAGATTAGTGTTGAGATCTTTGCTTAAAAATTATTCGTGTATTCGTGGCATTTTTTAAACCACAGAAGAGAAATTAAAAGAAATGAAGTTAGATATATTGGCCATTGGTGCCCATCCCGATGATGTTGAACTCAGTTGCTCGGCAACTCTTGCAAAAGAGATCTCCCGCGGAAAGAAAGTGGGGGTATTGGATCTTACCAGAGGTGAATTGGGAACCCGTGGTACAGCCGAAATAAGAGATAGAGAAGCTCAAGATGCAGCAAAGATCCTGGGTCTATCTATGCGGGAGAACCTGGAATTCAGCGACGGATTCTTTGTTAACAATGTAGCCCATCAATTGGAAATTATAAAAGTAATTAGAAGGTACAGGCCAGAACTGGTACTGTGCAACGCTATAGATGACAGGCATATCGACCACGGCAAAGGAGCCAAACTGGTAGCCGATGCCTGCTTTCTTAGTGGATTGAGAAAGATCGAGACCATCTACAACGGGAATTCCCAAAAAGCCTGGCGTCCTAAAAACGTTTTTCACTACATACAATGGAAAAATCTGGAGCCAGATGTGGTGGTGGATGTGACAGGATTTATGGATAAAAAGATGGAATCTGTAAAAGCATATCGTTCCCAATTCTGGGATGAAGACAGCAAGGAACCCGAAACTCCTATTTCCAGCAGTAACTTCTTTGATAGCATCACCTACAGAGCCAGGGATTTAGGCCGTCTTATCAACGTGGAATACGCCGAAGGATTTAACGTGAACCGTCATGTGGCGGTAGATTCGCTGTTCGATCTTCTATAAAAAATTCGTTTTTTTTCTTTTGTAAAAGAAAGGATTTATACTACATTTGCGTCCGATTAAAATGGTGGTTGTAGCTCAGCTGGTTAGAGCGCTGGATTGTGGTTCCAGAGGTCGCCGGTTCGAACCCGGTCTTCCACCCGGAAAGCTTCTTGTGAAAACAAGGAGCTTTTTTTGTTTCAGGTAGTTTATAAAAAAAGACCTCCCGGGTTTGTGAAAACCCGGGAGGTCTGTAAATAAGATATTTTTCTACCTACTTAGCTTATTCTGTAAGAGTGGGTTTATCTACAAAAGGACGGGCATCGCGATTCGCAACTTCCCAGGCAGTTAGGAACACCAATTTTGCCCTTTTTGCCAGTAGATCGTAATTTATTTTATCTGGCGTATCGGTGGGACGGTGATAATCTTCATGAACGCCGTTAAAGTAGAAAATGATAGGGATATCGTGCTTTGCAAAATTGTAGTGATCACTCCGGTAGTAGAACCTGTTAGGATCATTCTCGTCATTAAAAGTATAATCCAGGTTAAGGTTCAGATATCTTTCATTTACCTTCTCACTCAACTCATGAAGTTCGGTACTCAATTTATCACTTCCTATGAGGTACACATAATCTCCGGCGCTTTCCATGTTCTCACCAATGCGACCTATCATATCAATGTTGAGATTGGTCACTGTATTTGCGAGAGGGAAAACAGGATTTTCGGTATAATAACGGGAACCTACAAGGCCTTTTTCTTCACCTGTGACATTCAGGAACAGGATCGAACGTTTTGGAGCAAAACCATCTTCCTGTGCCTTTTTAAAAGCTTCGGCTATTTCAAGAATGGCCACTGTACCCGAACCATCATCATCGGCCCCATTGTAAATGTTTCCTTCATCATCTATTCCAACATGGTCATAATGTGATGAGATCACCAGAACTTCCTGTGGAAGGCTGCTTCCATGAATGTAAGCCAGGACATTTTCAGTATCTTTCACTTCTCCGCGGGTAAAAAAACTACCGGGGACTTCCTGGAAATAATCATCTCCCCCTAGCGGAGAAACAATATCAAGGCTTTTATATTCCTTTTTGAGGTATTCGGCAGCCTTTTTTTGACCCGGTTCCCCTGTTTCTCTTCCCTCAAATTCATCACTGGCAAAGATGTAAAGGTGTTCCTTTAGTTCTTCAGCAGTAATGGTGTTCGCATACTCCATGGGATTGGCCTCCGAAATTTCCCGGGGCTGCTGGGCCTTACAAGCCAGCAAACTCACAGCAAGAGAAAATAATAGTACTTTTTTCATTTTAAGTTTTAGGTTTTTTGATAAGAGTGGCAAGATAAGAGATTTCCTCAGAATTTAATTTGGGTCGAAGTATTGATCAGCCAATTTTTCTTCAAGAATTGTGCTGAGAGGGTAGCAATTGAGTGCAATTTGTCGTATTTTTAAGAGAATGATATAATACCCAGACCTATGAAAAATGATATTCCTGTATCCCAGATCATGACAAAAAATATTTTGCGACTATCGCTTAACAATGATCTTTCGACGGCTGAATCCATTATGAAGAAAAATCATATAAGACATTTACCTGTTGTCGACAATGAGCGAATTGTAGGAATGCTGAGTCTAAACGATCTCCTTCGGATTTCCTTCGCCGATGCCGTTGATGTAGATGGCGAAGAAGTGGAAACCACGATTTATAATATGTTCTCGGTAGAACAAGTCATGACCAAAAAGGTGGTATGCATCACATCACAGCACACAGTTGCCGAAGCAGCCGGGTTATTCCTTAAACACGAATTTCATGCATTGCCTGTTGTAGATAATGATTGTCTTACTGGCATAGTTACCACAACAGATATTATTAGATTCTTTCTTGAGGAACAAAATGAAGATCTTGAGGAAAAAAAAGTGAGAAGAGCTATGTAGGGGGAGACTCTTCTCACTTGTGGTGCCTTTGCAGGCGAATTTCGTGTTTGTTAAGTTAATTCATTTCTTTCTACAGACAAACACCTGATGTTGCTGTTTAACCTGCATTTAACAGGTGAAGTAAGAAATTTCTTCAGTATGTGTCATTCATCCGATTTTTGTAAGGCAAATGCAAAATTTTTATGTTATACAAGGACCCGCATCGCAAGCTGCGGGTTTTTTCTTTGTGAAGTAGATCCAAATTTCCTTTTTAATTGTAGTTTTAAATTATGATAAAAGCAGTAATTATTGACGACGAAGTGAACGCCCAAAGTTTGCTGGAGAAAACGCTGAACAGGTATTTTCCTAACAAGTTCTGTATTGTTGAGAAATGCAGTTCAGTAGACTCGGGCGTACTTGCCATCAAAAAGTATGAGCCGGAGTTGGTCTTTTTGGACATCCAAATGCCCGAGAAGAATGGGTTTGAACTGTTCAGATATTTTGATGTTATTAACTTTGAGGTAATTTTTACTACTGCCTACAATCAATTCGCAATAAAGGCCATTAAGCGCAGTGCTCTGGATTATTTACTGAAGCCGATAAACAGTCTCGAACTGGCCGATGCGGTCAAGAGGTTTGAAAGCAAAAATGCTGGAAGTTCAGCTCAAAAGAAACTGTCTCTGTTGCTGGAGAATCTCAATGTAAATGACCAGAACGTTAGTAAAATAGCCTTTCCCACCGTTGATGGTTTTGAACTTATTCACTCCAATCAAATTTTATATTGCCAGGCCGAGAGTAACTATTGCTGCATTAAAAAAATTGACGGGATCACTAAAACAGCTTCAAAGACTTTAAAATATGTGGAAGAAGTACTTCCTGCCAATTCTTTCCAAAGGATCCATAAGAGCTACGTGATCAATCTAAATTACGTTACCAGGTATCACAAGGCCAACAAGGAAGTAGAGTTAACCAGTGGGGAGAGACTTCCTGTTTCTTTTCGAAAAGAAGAAGAATTCATAAATGCCATTTTACAGAGTCATTAAATTTTGCTGCTTCTTCCTTTTATGGTCTAATTCAGCATTTTCACAAATCTATCCCGTTAAGAACTACACTGCAGCCAATGAGCTGCCGAATAATGCTGTCAGGTCATTACTGGTGGACAGCAATAATGTGCTATGGATCGGCACCGAAAATGGAGTGGTCAAAAAAGAAAATGACACCTTCAAATACTTTTTTGAAGAGGATGGTTTGGCCCTGAACAGTTGCTGGGCCATTGCAGAAGACAACAATAAAAACTTATGGTTTGGGAGTTACGGTGCCGGTATTACGGTATATAATGGACAGGACTTTAAAGTGATCTCTCAGGAAGACGGCCTGGTCCATAATGAAATAACCAAGCTACTCTCAAGAGGAAATAAGATGTTTGTGGGAACCAGTGATGGAGTTTCAGTGGTCGACATCAATTCCTTTGAAGTTCACTCCTTAAGACTTTCCAGGGAGAATGAACTTTTCAGGATCCAGAATTTTTTCATCTACCGGGATGAGGTTTATTTCGCATCATATCTTTCTGGCGTCTTTAAGATCATCTTCAAGGAAGACCGGCCGGTGCTGGTTAGGGTAAATAATGCAAAGCCTATCTATGCTGTATCAGTTGAAAATGATAGTATCTACAGTAGTAACAAAGGTTTCTTAACAAAAAAATCCCTGGAAAATTTTGTTGATGAAAGTAGTTCCCATTCAGGAAAAAAAATCGGAACCTCCATAATCTGGGATTATGTCAAAACAACCGACCATAGGACTTTTGCAGCGGCCTGGGGAATTTATGATACAAACGGTGGGATCTTTGAACTAGTAGGTAATAAGATGATCTCCAGGGCATCTGAATTCAATATCCCGAGTAGGGAAGTTCTTTGCCTGGCCTATGATCCCACTTTTGAAAGATTATATATTGGCACCAAAGATACCGGACTTTTTGAAGTTGTACTGGATCCCCAAATCAAATTCAATGAATTGAAAGGTACAAACGTACTGGGATTTGCCAGAACAGAAACCACCTCTGCACTGCTGCTGAACAGTGGCATCTTTATAAAAAATGGAATAAATGACAAAAAGATCTCCCTGCAACAACTAAAGGAATGGCAGGAAAATTATGTCCTGAATACTAAACTGCCGTTACCCCGATATGAAGATCATTTTTACGAACTGGATTATTCTACAAAGGCAGAGTACATAAAATTTTATGACATAAAAGTCTTCCAGAACATATTCTGGCTGAATACCAACATCGGGGTTTTTGCTATTAGAGATTCAGGGGAGTTACTCCGCTATTTACCCCTGCATACAGAAGAGATCAATTTCACTCCAACCGGAAAGCTCATTGAAACCCATCCATATGGAGGAGTAAGGATCTACGAGGACCTGGATTCTTTTACCTATAACACTTTTGCGCCGGAAGAGCCCTATACCCCGACAATGGTGGTAAATTCTTTACAACAGAAAGAAAAGACCTATTTCCTTTCAGTTTTTTCAGGGCTTTATGTTTGGGAAAAAAATAGGTTCAAATCATACCTGGTGAACAATATCTGGGGCGAAAAGAAATTAAGGCACATTACTACTTTAGGTGAAAAGTTGGCCATTTCCAATGAATTCGGAGATGTTTTTATCTTCGATGATGAACCTTCATTTAAGCTTTTAGAGAAAATTCCCCGGGCAGATATTCAGGGGAATACCATTTCATTCTTAAAGGAATACCAGGGAAATTTGATAGTTGGAACAGAAAAAGGGCTGACTCTATTTAAAGATGGCCGAAAAATATTCCTGGATGAGGAGCAAGGGCTGAAGCAGCCATTGCTGAGTGCAGAGGTTAATGCCGACCAGTTAAACATTGGCAGTGCAAATGGCTTTTATGCTCTGGATCTGAATGGCCTTTTTGATGAACAAAAACTAGTAGAGGAATTGGAGATCAAAGAGATCTTTATCAACAACAATAAACTTTCCTCTTCAAAAGTATTGGATTCTGATGAATTGGAACTGGCGCATAATCAAAACACGATCTTATTCAGGTTCGGTACTAACCCACATCCTTTTCCAAACAAATTAAAATACCAATACAGGTTAAATAGAAACGATAACTGGAGTATTCCCTCAAATAAACCTGAGATTTTTTTACCCTTTTTGACACCTAATGATTACGACATAGCTGTGAGAGTGCTTGATCAAAGTACTGGCTTAAGCTTTACTCAACCTTTGTTGAAGTTGGCCATACTGCAGCCTTTTTGGAAAACCTGGTGGTTCTTTCTGTTGACAGTGTGCACCATTTTGCTTGCGGTCTTTAGTATTTATAAGATCCAGATAAGGCAACATAAGAGCTTTGAAGCCCAGAAAAGGATAATTCAAAAGCGTTTTGAAGAAACGAAAATGGAGGCCCTGCTTGCACAAATGAATCCGCACTTTATTTTCAATGCCATGAATTCCATTCAGAATTATATTTTGGATAGCGATATTGATAATGCCAACCTTTTTCTTGGGGATTTTGCCAAATTGATCCGGCTAAACCTGGATCATTGTACCAGGCCCACCATCTTACTTATTGAAGAAATTGAATATTTACAATCCTACACCCGTGTAGAAAATACCAGGTTCAATAATGCCGTGAAGGTCATTTTTGAAATTGATCCGGCCATAGATGTCTATGAGGTTGAGATCCCTACTATGTTGTTACAAACTTTTATAGAGAATGTCTTTGTTCACGCCTTTCCAAACAGTGTTAAAGACCCTACTTTAAAAATTTCTTTTAAGCAGTTACCTGGAGATATTTTGGAATGTGAAATTAAAGATAATGGGGTTGGATTTACAGCAAATTCTACCAATAAACTTCATAATTCCAAAGGCATTAACCTTGTTAAAGAACGCCTCACGTTGCTGGGGTACGATTTAGATAAAACAGTTCAAATAAACCCTGTTAAAGGTAAGGGTACTACCGTAATTCTTAGACTACAGGTTTAAACGTTTACTTCGAATTCCCATACGTTAACTAAATGGCAATTGTCGATGCTCCGATTTAAACTAGATTTGGTGGAAATTAGAGAAAGTGGCAGCTATGATCAGAATTGATCTGCTCGTAAAATTTTAGTTATAAAGTAGGGGTTATAACTTTTCTTGTGCTGGCAGTGCGGTCACTTCTCTAACTTTTTTTGTCATCTTCACAGAACACAAAACCTACCTTCCTCACTAAAAATTGTAATGCTGCCGTTGGTCCTTGCTATCTTATTGCGGACAATTTTCTAAATGCTGTCGGCTACATCTTTCGAGAATATTACCTTGTCCTGAAGTTCTATTAAAAAATTCCCACGACTGCTCCAAAGCCTGTGGCAATTACGCCTTCAAGCCTTTGAGGAATACAGCTATGGCCTGCGGAGGAAGAGAGGTTTTTCACTGATCCCTGATGTGGGGAACCTTTCATATTTTAAATGCTCCAGGCTGCGTCCGTCAGCATATTCATTTTAATGCAGGTTTCTAAACTTCGTTTAAACCTTCCTTAAAATAAAAATGCTTCCCCTTTCAGGGAAGCATTTAACATCTGCGGAGGAAGAGGGATTCGAACCCCCGGAGGTGTTACCCTCAACAGTTTTCAAGACTGCCGCAATCGACCACTCTGCCATTCCTCCATTGCGGGTGCAAATATAAAAAGCTTTTTTAAATATTGAACAAGAAATTTTACTTTTTGAAGCAAGAATTTTTCCCACTTCTAATAATCCATTCAGAGGTAGGATTTTAGCTAAATACAGTCTTGGTTCTTGATTCTTGTGGCGCAGCGGTCTTTTATCTTTTCTAACAAACTACCATTTGGATTTCTAAGTATATTAGATATCTTTGCTTAAGTTCATTTTTTAATAAACCAAGTTATCAAGAAAGGTTGAGGGATTAGACCCTGTGAAACCTTAGCAACCCTCCTTAGGAGAAGGTGCTACGTTCTACCACGCTAATGTGGATAGATAACTAAGAATTCTTTCCCGACTTCTTTTTTGATAGCCTTTTTGCGCAAACCAATGTCAAAAATAGAAGACCTATTCTCCAAAAAAATACTGATCCTTGATGGTGCCATGGGCACCATGCTTCAGGAATATAATTTTACCGAAGAAGATTTTCGTGGAAAACGTTTCGCCGATTGGCCCGTATCGCTTAAAGGGAATAATGATCTCCTTTCTATTACGCAGCCTAAAGCCATTGCCGAGATCCATCGTGAATACTTAGATGCCGGTGCAGATATTGTCGAGACCAATACTTTCTCGGGCACCAGTATTGCCATGGCCGATTACCAGATGCAGGAGCTTGTTTATGAGCTGAATTTTGAGTCTGCCCGCATCGCAAAGGAAGTGGCTCAAAATGTCACTTTTGAAGATCCTGAAAAGCCACGCTTTGTAGCCGGTGCTATTGGTCCTACCAATAAAACTGCCAGCATGTCTCCCGATGTTAATGATCCCGGATTTAGGGCAATTTCTTTTTCTGACCTTGCTATTGCCTACAAGGAACAGGCGAGGGCCTTGATCGATGGCGGTGTAGATGTACTACTTGTAGAAACCGTTTTTGATACTTTAAATGCCAAGGCTGCCCTCTTTTCCATTGAAGAGTTAAAGGAGGAGATGAAGATCGATATTCCCGTAATGATCAGCGGAACTATTACAGATGCTTCCGGCCGAACTTTGAGCGGGCAAACTGCCGAAGCTTTCCTTATTTCCATTTCCCATATTCCAGTGCTCAGCGTTGGTTTCAATTGTGCCCTTGGTGCAAAACAGCTCACGCCACACCTGGAAGTCTTGGCGAAAAGATCCGGCTTTGGTGTGTCTGCTTATCCTAATGCAGGCCTGCCAAATGCTTTTGGGGAATATGACCAGAGTCCGGGGGAAATGGCAGAGCAAATCCGGGAGTTTTTGTCACGGGGACTGGTCAATATACTCGGTGGTTGCTGCGGAACCACTCCTGCGCATATAAAGGCCATTGCTGAAGTAGCTAAAGAATATAAACCGCGACAGTTCAAAAAAGAGATCTTCCAACCCGAAACCGAAGTAAAATGATAGAAGAAAAAAGGACCTCAGAAAATACATTTTTGGAAGGTAAGCAGCAGAGGTATTTAAAACTCTCCGGCCTTGAACCGCTGGTCATTACACCCGATTCCAATTTCATCAACGTAGGGGAGCGAACCAACGTAGCCGGCTCGAAAAAATTTCTGAGGTTGATCAAAGAGGAGAAGTATGATGAAGCTCTTTCTGTTGCCCGTGATCAGGTCGAAGGTGGAGCACAGATCCTGGATGTGAATATGGATGACGGACTTATAGATGGAAAAGAGGCGATGGTAAAAATCCTTAACCTGTTAATGGCCGAACCCGATATAGCCCGTATTCCCATTATGATCGACAGTTCCAAATGGGAAATCATTGAAGCCGGACTTCAGGTTGTCCAGGGCAAGTGTGTCGTGAATTCTATTAGTTTGAAGGAAGGGGAGGAGGAATTTCTGGCTCAGGCTAAAAAGATCAGGCGATATGGAGCGGCTGTTGTAGTAATGGCTTTTGATGAAGTAGGCCAGGCCGATAATTATGAGCGTCGCATTGAGATCGCGAAACGCTCTTATGGCCTTCTTACCCAAAAAGCGCATTTTCCTCCTGAGGATATTATTCTTGATCTGAACATTTTCCCTGTAGGAACGGGAATGGAAGAACACCGGCGCAATGCTGTGGATTATATTGAAGCCACACGTTGGGTCAAAGAAAATCTGCCACACGTGAACCTAAGTGGAGGAGTGAGTAATGTCTCCTTCTCTTTCCGCGGAAATGATCCCGTGCGGGAAGCCATGCATTCGGTCTTCCTGTATCATGCCATTAAAGCCGGAATGAACATGGGCATCGTGAATCCTGCACTTTTGGAGGTTTATGACAACATTCCGAAGGATCTGCTGGAGCATGTGGAAGATGTTATCCTTGATCGTAGAGATGAAGCCACCGAACGTCTGCTGGCTTTTGCCGAAACTGTGGTGGGTAAAGAAAAGGAAAGTAGAACAGATCTTTCCTGGAGGGAAAAGCCGTTGCAGGAGCGAATCACTCATGCGTTGGTAAAAGGAATTGATGAGTACATCGTGGAAGACGTTGAGGCTGCAAGGGCAAATTCTTCCCGCACCTTAGATGTCATTGAAGGTCCTCTTATGACCGGAATGAACGTGGTAGGAGATCTTTTTGGCAGTGGCAAGATGTTCCTGCCTCAGGTGGTGAAATCGGCCAGGGTGATGAAAAAGACAGTTGCTCATTTGCTGCCATATATTGAGGAGGAGAAAAAAGCTCTCCGGCCCCAAGCCCCCCTACCCCCTCAGGGGGAGAGGGGCCGGGGAGTAGTAGTCAAAGGTGAAGAGTATTGGCGGACGGCAGATCCTGAGATGTATGGGGCTATGAAGAAATTTGCCAGGGAGATGAGGTATGAAAAATCAACTCCTGCTGAAGCAACTTTATGGGAGGCTTTGAGCCATAAGAAGCTGGAAGGGTATAAATTCAGAAGGCAACACATCATAGGTTCATACATTGCAGATTTTTTGTGCCTCAGGCACAGATTGATTATTGAACTGGACGGTCTGATTCACCAGAGACTAGAAAACAAAAAGAGCGATGAAGAACGAACTAAGTGGTTACGTGCTCAAGGTTTCAAGGTGATTAGATTCCGCAATGAAGAGATTGAAAAGAATCTGGACAAGGTCTTAAATCAAATTTTAATAGCACTTAAATCTACAACCGAGGAGGAAGCTTTCACTCCCCCTCAGGGGGCCGGGGGGGCAAAAGCTTCTTCGGAGAGCCACGGCGGGGCAGGCAAAATCCTTCTCGCCACAGTCAAGGGTGACGTTCATGACATCGGGAAGAATATTGTGAGCGTAGTGCTTGCATGTAACAACTATGAGGTGATCGACCTCGGGGTGATGGTACTTCCCGAGAAGATAATTGAGACCGCAAAAGCCGAAAGTGTTGATGCTATTGGTCTTAGCGGCCTCATCACTCCGTCTCTTGACGAAATGGCTTCCCTGGCACAAGAAATGGAACGACAGGGATTCACTGTTCCGCTTTTAATAGGTGGGGCAACGACCTCGAGAGCTCATACCGCCGTAAAGATCGATCCGCAGTACAGCAATGCAGTTGTTCATGTAAATGATGCTTCGCGGGCGGTGACGGTGGTGGGTAATCTGCTGGGAGAAAAGACGGCAACAAAATTCAGGGCCGATGTTAAAGCTGAATACAACACCTTCAGAAAGAACTTCAAAAAAAGAGGAAAAGTAAAGGAATACCTGAGCATTACCGAAGCCCGGAAAAATAAGTTTCAGACTGACTGGAGCAAAATTGATGTGGTGAGGCCGAAGGAAATAGGAGTGCAGGTGATCGAGGATCTTGAGCTGGAGAAATTACTTCCATTTATCGACTGGACCCCGTTCTTCCGGAGTTGGGAGCTGCATGGAAGATTTCCACAGATCCTTGAAGATAAAGTGGTAGGGGAACAGGCAACGGCGCTCTACGATGACGCTAAAATTCTGCTCAAAGAAGTAATTCAGGAAAAAATGCTTACTGCTAAAGCTGTTTTTGGGCTGTTTCCGGCAAATTCTGTGAATGATGATGATATTGAAGTTTATGCTGATGAATCATCGGGTGTCAAAAATGTCATTTTCAGAAGTCTTCGTCAGCAGTTAAAGAAGCATGGAGAAAAACCGAATTTCGCTCTGGCCGATTTTGTTGCTCCAAAAGAATCGGGAATTCAGGATCATATAGGATGCTTCTGCGTCACTGCAGGTTTTGGAACGGATCAACTCGCCAGGAAATTTGAAGAAGATCATGATGAGTATAATTCGATCATGATCAAAGCCCTATCCGATCGTCTTGCTGAAGCCTTTGCGGAATATCTTCATAAACAGGTGCGTACTAAACATTGGGGTTATGCACCCGCAGAGAACCTGAGCAATGAAGAGCTCATTAAAGAAAGCTATAAAGGGATACGACCTGCACCCGGTTATCCAGCCTGCCCCGATCATTTGGAAAAATTGACGCTCTGGGAACTTTTAAAAGTAGAGGAGAGGATAGGGGTGAAGCTTACCGAAAGTCTCGCTATGTGGCCCGCAGCCAGCGTAAGTGGATATTACTTTGCACATCCCGAGGCGCGCTACTTTGGAGTTGGGAAAATTAAAAATGATCAGGTACAGGATTTTGCTGACAGAAAACAAATTTCGCTTGAAGAAGCGCAGAAGTGGCTGGCGCCGTCAATAGCCGACAATGCATAACTAGAAACAAAGTATTTATTAAAATGAAAATAACCGAACACCTGGCTAGCTCTAAAGACAAGACGCTTTTCTCATTCGAGATCCTGCCCCCTTTAAAAGGACAAAATATCCAGTCGATCTTTGATGGCATTGATCCCCTTATGGAGTTCAAACCTCCTTTTATTGATGTGACCTACCATAGAGAAGAGTACGTTTATATCGAGCGTGAAAAAGGATTGCTTGAAAAAAGGGTGGTGCGAAAAAGGCCAGGAACGGTAGGTATTTGTGCTGCCATACAAAGTAAGTACAAAGTAGATGCGGTGCCTCACATCCTCTGCGGCGGATTCTCAAAAGAAGATACCGAAAACTTCCTGATAGACCTTGACTTCCTTGGTATAAAAAACGTAATGGCTTTGAGAGGAGATGCTGTAAAAAGCGAGATCTACTTTACCCCCGATCCTCAGGGCCACAATTACGCTAATGAACTTGTGCAGCAAATATCGAAAATGAACTGCGGAAAATTTTTGGATGAAGCTCTTGAAAACGGGCATAATACCGACTTCTGTATTGGCGTGGCAGGATATCCCGAAAAACATATGGAAGCCCCGAGTCTTCAAAAGGATATTCAGCGGTTAAGGGCAAAGATAGAGGCAGGAGCAGAATATGTGGTAACCCAGATGTTTTTTGATAATCAGAAGTTTTTTGAGTTTGAAAAGGAGTGCAGGAAAAATGGGATCACTGTACCAATTATTCCGGGTTTAAAGCCTATTGCCACCAAGAAACAGCTTACAATGATTCCGCATCGCTTTCATGTAGACCTGCCACACGATCTTACTCATGAAGTGGAAAAGTGCAGGAACAATGAGGAGGTTCACCAGGTAGGGATCGAATGGTGTGTGGAACAAAGCAAAGAACTGGTAGCTGCGGGCATTCCCGTTCTACATTATTACTCCATGGGAAAGAGCGCCAACATCAAAGCGATAGCTTCCCGCGTGTTCTAACCAAAATGGGCATCAAAAATGTCATTTTTGAACCTGAGTCTAAACCATTATTAGCTGCCGGAACTCACTCTTCAATTTCCACCCAAACTGGAGCGTGATCGCTGGTCTTCTCCCAACCCCTCACATGTTTATCTACTCCGGCATCCTTGAGCTTGTCCTTTAGGTGACGACTTAACAGGAAATGATCTATTCGCAAACCTGCATTCCTCCCATAGGCATTCCGGAAGTAATCCCAGAAGGTGTAGATGGTCTCTTCAGGATACAATTTGCGAATTGCATCTGTCCATCCCTGGGCGACAAGATCGTGAAATGCTTTTCGAACCTCAGGTCTAAAAAGGGCATCGTCAACCCACCTTTCCGGTTTATAGACGTCCTTTTCTGTAGGAATTACATTATAATCTCCGGTGAGAACTACTGGTTCATCCTTTTTAATTAATTCGGCTGCACGTTTGGTAAGGCGATCAAACCAGCGCATTTTATATTCCAGTTTAGGTCCCGGTGCGGGATTGCCATTAGGCAGGTAAAGGCAACCAATAGTAATATCATTGACCACAGCTTCCAGGTAACGACTCTGTTCATCTTCGGGATCACCAGCAAGACCGCGGCCGTTTTCCTTTATATCCAGATCGTTTTTGGCAAGAATGGCAACTCCATTCCACCTTTTCTGGCCATGCCAAAGAGCGGTATAGCCGGCTTGCTCAATTTCATTCTTCGGAATTTTCTCATCTGGAGCCTTCAATTCCTGAAGACAAACAACATCTGGTCCCGATTCCTTCAGCCATTGAAGTAATACCGACAATCTCGCATTGATTCCATTTACATTATAAGTGGCTATCTTCATTTCAATGGCTTAAGCTGAAGGATCTTTCCATTGTCTTCATCTGTAAGCACCCATATGGTTCCATCAGGTCCCTGTTCTACGTCTCTAACCCTTACAGACAACGGAATCCTTTCCACCTCACGGGCCTGTTCCCCGTCCACATTTACCCTAACTATTCCGGTGGATGTAAGTCCGCCTATCATCATGCTGTTCTTCCATTCCGGGAATACATTGCCATCGTAAAAGATCATTCCTGAAGGAGAAATTGTTGGTGTCCAATGAATAACTGCATCGGCAAATTTGGGATGTGTTGTAGGGTCTGGGATCTCACTACCATCATAGTTATCTCCCCAGCTTACCACAGGCCAGCCATAATTTTTTCCGGCAGATGCTATTTGTAATTCATCTCCACCCATTGGTCCCATTTCAGCGACCCAAAGGTCACCAGTTTCAGGATGTAATGCTGCGCTTTCGATATTCCTGTGTCCGTAAGACCAGATTTCAGCCAAAGCATTTTCAGCATCAAAAGAAGGATTTTCTTCAGAAGCTGTACCGTCTTCGTTGAGTCGCACAACAGTACCTAAATGACTGGAAAGATCCTGGGCAGGTTCAAACTTAAATCTTTCGGCAAGGGTGAGAAAAATATCATTTTCAGGAGTAAAGATGATACGGCCTCCAAAATGATTTGGACCTTCCACCTTTGGCTCCATACGAAAAATAGTCTCAAATCCATGCAGGGAATTCCCTTCGAGTTTTCCCCTTCCCAAGGCAGTCGTGGCAGTTCCATTAGGACCGGGTTCAGCAAAGGAGAGGTAAACCAGTTTGTTTTGATCGAAATTTGGGTGTAGCACCACATCAAGCATACCACCCTGTCCCTGTGCCAAAACTTCGGGTGTGCCAGAAAGTGGTGCAGAAAGGTTGTTGTTCTTGTCCAGGATCCTTAGTGTCCCCGCCCTTTCCGTCACCAGCAATCTGCCATCTGGTAGAAATGCCATTCCCCAGGGATGATCGAGCCCTTCTTTTATTACATCGATTTTGATGGCACCTGCATCAGTCTTTACGGTAGGCTTCTGGGCCATTGCGGTGAGACTGAAGAGTAGCATTATTAGCAGTGCTATTATTGATTGTTGTAGTGGTAATTCAATGGCAATTACCCTGGTTGAAGATTTCCTTTTCATAGCTTTTTGTTTAGGTATTTACCTAATATAAAAAGACTTAAGGCTGCTTACAAGTTGCTTAATAAAGACTTAACAGAGGTTGTTCAAACTTTTAGAATTGTTTGAAAAGAAAGGGACCTGTACCAGTATTTATGAAGATATATTTTTGTAGATCGCGAGCTGGATCAGGAGAGAAAATATCCTGAGATCAATGAAAGATGATCCCTTATAACTGTGAAAAATATAAGGCTTCAAAAATGAGCTTTTTGAGCACTTATGATCTCTCTTTTAAAGGCATCCTTAAAGTGAAACTGGTGTCCTCAGCTGTCGAGGTTACCAGCAGCTTTCCTTTATGCGCTTTTGCAATTTCAGCCGCAATAAAAAGTCCGAGTCCCAGGCCTTTCTTGCTCACCTCGTTTTTATCCCTGTAAAAAGGCTGAAAAAGATGATCGATGGCTTCCTCCGGGATCTTTTCTCCTTTATTGGTCACTGTGAGCTCGAAGTGATCATCTGTCGTATGAGCAAAAACTTTTAGTGGTGCATCTCTGTCTCCATGCTGATCTGCATTGCTCAGTAAATTGGCTAATAGCTGGCCAATGCGGTTCTTGTCACAATAAACGTCAGATTTCAGGTCGATCTTAAGATCTATCTTCCTTTCCGGCGAGCTAATATTAATTTCTTTAATGACCTGTTCAAGGATATTTACAAGAGAACCATTGTTTGAAGCCTGATCCAGCACAATTCCTTCGCCCATTTTTCCTTTTGCAAAATCGAGAATGTTCTCAATAAGATTCTGCATCCTGAAAGAAGTGGATTTGATCATTGCCGCATGCTTCAGCGTAATTTCTTCCTTAGACATCTTAAGTAGAATGTCTGAACTCATTCTCATGGTTGCAATGGGGTTCTTGAGATCATGCCCTAAAATGGCAATAAATTGATCTCTTAAATCGGCCATTTCCCGCTCTTCTTTTAAAGTCTTTGAGGTAGCTTCCATTTTTTCCACCGTTTCGAGATGGAAGGAAATAAGATCTGTAAAGAGCTTGAACATGTCTTTAACCTCGGTAGTATCTATATTGGCCGGGACAGAGTCCAGGGCACAAAGGGTTCCAAAGAATTCCCCGTTCTTTTTGTAAATGGGAACAGAAATGTAACTTTCGATGCCAAATAGTGGGGGAATATGATGGTCGCTATAAGTTGTATCTGTGTGAACATTATTAAAGATCACCGGCTTTCCGGTCTTATGGACCTGGTCGCAAAAGGTATCCTTGATATCCAGCTCATCTCCCGCCTTAAGCCCAAGAGGTATATTGTCTAAAGTAGCACATGCCAGCCATCGCTCATCGGTTACCCTTGCAATAGCAGCAAATCTTAATTTTGTAGTACGACAAATGACCTCCAGTAATTGGGGAACTATGGATATTTGATTTATGGCGGTTAAATCGCCAGATAAATCCTTCTTGGTATTCACTTCGATAAATGCAGAAATTAATTGTTCACGGTTATTGGCAAAGTACGAATTAATTTCAGTTCCTAACGCGGCTTTTTTCTTACAGTACCGTTTTTATTCTGTTTCCAGTGTTTTAAGAGTCTCCAGGACGTTTTGTTCTGTCTTGTAGAGTTTTTCCCTGCAAATTTTAAGTAAGGCAGAAGCTCTTTTTACTCTGGCGTCAAGCTCATCAATACTAATTTCGGCACTTTCAAGGTCTGTGACAATTTGCTGTAATTCATCAAATGCTTCGGTATAGGTAATTTTCGTTCCCATTACATTAGGTTGTTTTTTTAATTTCTGCTGAAGCTTTACCAAAGTAAAACTCATTTTCTATAAGGTCTCCGGGCTTTAGTAGACCTGCGTCTGTAACAATCCTGCCATCTTTCCTGGTAATGCTGAAGCCTCTCTTTAGGATGTTCTTTGGAGAAAGCAGCTCAACTGAAGTTGCAATATTCTTTAGTTCCGAATTTTCTTCTTTTAAAATACCCTTTGCTCGCGAATGGATCACCTGCCTGCAGGAGGTTAATTTATTCTTTTCGCGGTCCAGGATCCTGGTGGTATAGAAGCCGAAGGACCTTGATACCTTTTCCAATCGGGTCTCCTGCCTTTCAAAAAGAAGATTTGTGCCTGTCACTAATTTCTGCAGATTTTCCCTGAGCGGTTGAGAGAAATTGTGAAATTCCTGGAGCAGGAATTCCGCTATTTTGGTAGGAGTAATGAAATTCCTGAAGCTCACCAGTTCGCTAACGGTCTCGTTAGTGGAATGGCCAATTCCGGTAAGGACCGGCAAAGGGAATTGCGCAATTGCTTTGGCAAGATCATAGTTGTCATAGCAGCTAAGCCCAATTTCGCCACCCCCACCACGAATGATCGCAACAGCATCAAAGAGCTTCTTGTGCCGTTCAATCCTTTTTAGTTGGGCCGTAATAGTTGTAACTGCCCGTTCTCCCTGAAGAATGGCAGGAAAAAGTTTACAGTAGAATTGATAACCCCAGGGATTATTTTCAACAACATTTATAAAATCCTGGTATCCTTTACTGCTATTCACAGAAATTACAGCAATGGTTTTGGGCAGGCGAGGAAGAAGTTGTTGCTTATTGGCTTCAAAAATGCCTTCTGAAACAAGTTTTTTTATGGCTTCGGCTCTTTGCTTGGCCAGTTCTCCAAGAGTGTATTCGGGGTCTATATCCAGTATGTTCAGAGCCAGGCCGTAGACCGAATGATAAGTCACTGTTGCCTGCACCACTACCGTCATATCATCCCGGAGATCCTCATTTAGTACCTGTCGGAATTTTTCATTGATAAGATCAAAGTTCGATTTCCAGATGTTTCCACGGAGTTCGGCTACGATCTTTCCATTTTTTTTTTCTACAAGGTCGGGATAGCAGTGGCCGGTGTGAGGATAGTGATTCAGCTTTACAATTTCAGCTTTTACCCATACCACTTTACTGCAGTGCCGGTTGATCACATTTTCAATAGCTTCAGTAAGCTTGGACAGCGGAAATACTTGTTTGGCGGGCATAGCGAGATCTTCCTCGCTAAGATATTGGAAAAAGTCTCACCGAAAAATAAATGCTCTGAAAAATGAAGATCAGAGCATCTATTTTAGAAAATTATAATTAATGTTTTTTTCAATCTTTTTGGATAGGTTGAGCTGCCGCTGCAGTGGGAATATAAGCAAGATCGGGTCTCATTCGCCCCTGTGTATTTCGATATTCGGTCACAAGGTCCATGATCTCCTGAAATTTTTGCTTTCCCTCTTCTCCGAGGATCTGATTATTTTCAGCAGAAAGGCGTGCGTAATCCTGTGCGTCTTTTGCCGAAAGAACAGCCACATAATTGTTGCCCATTTGACCAAATCCAGATCGATAGACCCGGTAATGCATTTTGGAGTTCTTTTTGCCATAAAGATCTTTTAGTTCCTTGAGTTTTTCTCTCATCTTGGAATCATTTTCGGCAGTGACTTTCATAAAATGCCATTTTCTGAAGTCTTTCCCATCTTGTACTATTCCTTCACCGGAAGGCATATACGAGAGATCATTATCCAGAATTGTGATGTAATCTCCATGATAATCATAGTATTTATTAAAGCCGCTCATCAACTGGCTGAAATTTTCCTGCCCTACCTTTTCCTGCAGACTTGCAAAAGACAGACTTTGCAGGTGCTCAAAATCCTCTATGGGAGTGATAGATAAAAAGGTGCCGTCATCCATTTGAGCAACATTCCAACCCATTCCTTCGAAATTGTTCTCCTTTGCCATTGCCACAAGCTTTTTGGAGTGATCTGCATATTCCTCCACAAGCCCGGGCTTTACCTGGTCTTCATGTATCCAGAAGGCCTGATTTTGATTCTCCTGGGAATTAACACTGCTAAAAATCAGGAAACATAAGCCCCAGATCATCATAAACTGCATTCTTTTCATAGTATAAAGATTTAATTAATATTAAATGCAAAGGGGGGATTTTCCTTCCATATGGAAGCTGTCCTAAAAATGGGGAGAGTTCTTAAACTTCTCTAAATATACGTAATTTATTGATAGTCTGTATTTTAATTTCTTTGAGAATTACGTGATCCCGTTCCTTCAGCCAAAAAACAGAGGGAAATCCTCCCGGAGTAATCTTACTACAACTCTTTAAGTTTTTAGAAAAATCTGTTTTTGGGATCACCTGCAGAATATTATTTAAATCGATCTTCAAATGATTTTTGCCTATAGCTGTGGGAAAAATAGCCGTTGCATTTTCCTTAGTTTTGAAGAAACGAAACAAGTCCTTTATGAGCAGCAAACTGTTTTCCCCTTTACAAATACGATCAGTTCAATTCAAGAACCGTATTGGTGTCTCGCCTATGTGTATGTACAGCAGCAAAGATGGCTTTGCGAACAATTGGCACCTGGTTCATCTTGGAACGAGGGCAACTGGAGGTGCCGGGCTTGTAATTTCTGAAGCTGCGGCAGTTTCTCCCGAAGCTCGCATTACTCCCGATGATCTTGGGATCTGGAAAGATGAGCATGTGGAAAAACTGAAGGAAATCACCTTATTTTTGGAAGCCCAGGGAAGTGTGCCGGGAATACAATTGGCACATGCCGGGAGAAAAGCTTCTACTACCAGACCATGGAAAGGTGGAAACTTTATTTCTGAAGAAGACGGAGGTTGGAAACCGGTAGCACCTTCGGCTATTCCATTCTATGAGGAGAATCCTGCGCCGGTAGCACTTGATTCAGCAGGAATAGAGAAGGTGATATCCGATTTTAAAGAAGCTTCAAAAAGAGCATTTTTGGCAGGCTTTAAAGTACTGGAGATACACGCAGCTCATGGTTATTTGCTTCACGAGTTCCTTTCACCGCTTAGCAATCACAGAAAAGATGAATATGGGGGCTCATTCGAAAATCGCAGCAGGCTCATGCTTGAAGTGACCCGGGCAGTGAGAGAGAGCTGGCCGGAGGAGCTGCCTTTATTCGTTAGGATCTCGGCCACCGATTGGGCTGAGGGAGGATGGAACCAGGAGGAATCGGTTCAACTGTCAAAGCTATTAAAAGAGGAGGGGGTAGATCTTATCGACTGCTCTTCCGGCGGACTAGTTCCCAAGGTAACCATTCCGGTTGCGAAGAAGTATCAGGTGCCATTTTCAGAAAAGATAAAGAAGGAAGCCGGGATTATGTCGGCCGCTGTAGGTATGATCACCACTCCGCAGGAGGCGGAAGAGGTGCTTGAAAAAGAACAGGCCGATCTTGTGTTGTTGGGTAGAGAAATGTTGAGGAATCCATACTTTCCATTAGAGGCCGCCGCTGCGTTGGACGCCGAAGTCGAATGGCCTAACCAATATTTGCGGGCAAAACCGATGTAGAATTTGGTTCAAGCCAATCAGTCTTTTTGGAGTTTCAAAAAGGACATTTTTAGAAGAAATTTTTCAGTCTGAAGGGCTGGGATATAAGAGCCCAGGGCATCGCCCCGGGATTTAGGGTAGACCTCGTTTTTACAGCCTGTAATGCTGGGACAATTGTCTCAACAAATTTTCGGGATTTACAAAATGATCCAATCTACTATTGAACTCACAATGGCAATAATGATCGCAAGCCAAAGTGAAGGCATAAATCCATGGGTCTTAAACCCCGTACTTAGTTTATCTGCCAGTTCAATGATGATCGCATAGGCGATGATCCTCGTGATGAACCCGAGGCCCAGGAAATAAAAGATTCCAAGGGTGGCAACATTTAGGATTACGGTAAGGATCCAGCTCAAAAAGAAGCTTAGTACCCCAATAAGAAGAGCCACAACGAGGGCGGTCTTCCAGCCCTTCAATTCTACCTTCGGGAGCATTTTTGCCGCAATGAGAAGAACTATGGCATCAATAATTACGTGTACTAACCAGGTTAACATAAATAGTTTAAATTTAGTTTCTATTTTTCGGTATCGCTGATCTTCTCAGCCTTTTTCTTCAGCTCCTTTACGTTTGTTGGGTAAGGATTTTCCTTTAGGACCTTGGCCACATGAGTGAGATTGTGAACCATCATGTAAAGAGTGCGATTGGTGAAGAAGTGCCGGTCTCCCTTAGCTTCAATATACGCCGGACCCGGCCCTGCCTTACCTACATAATAACTAAAAGCATTTATGGGAACAGTGAAACCATGCTCTGAAAGATCAAAACAAATGCTGGAAATCGCTTTTTTGGCACCATCTTCATTCCCATCTACCATTACTCCGCCTACTTTATTAAAAGTTGGATATTGTCCTGTTTCTTCATCGGCTTCTTCCCAGATGCCGTCAAACCTTTCGGCCACTAACTTAGCTATTGAGCTGCGGTCACCTCTCCAAACAGGAGTGGCAATGATCATGATATCGCTGTTTTTAACTTTCTGAAGAATTTTGGGCCAGCCATCTCCTTCCCCCTCATCTGAAGTGTTACCAAATTTCACATTGTGGTCTACAACCCGGATTTCTTCGGTATCAACATCGAGTTCAGCAAACATTTTTTGGGCTTGCTTAATAAAGGCAGAAGTATTAGAGGTTTCGGGTGATTTTTTTAGAGTACAGTTTAGAAAAAGTGCTTTTAATTCCATTGTTTCTTCTTTTTTCACATCGTTGCTTTGATGCTTTAGGTTTGCTCTTCCTGCCGGGAAGAACAGTTATACATTCAGTTCATTCTAAGTTATATTCTTTTTTGTGCCGCAACAAAATGATTAAGAAAGCTTTAGCGACTTTTTCCTAAAACCTTAACGAGAACTGGTGCAAGTGGCGGCTACCACCGTTAAGACAATGCTAATCCTTCGGGAGTGATTGAAAAATCGGGTATCTTGTAGAGAATCAACTTTAAATCTTCAGATTATGAGGTCTATCTGGAACGGGTCCATTAGTTTCGGACTGGTCACAATTCCCATCAAAATGTATTCGGGTAGCGAGGAGCGAAAGCTCGATCTAGACATGCTCGACAAGAATGACCATGCAAGAATTAGGTACAAACGGGTCAATGAAGTGACCGGCGAGGAAGTGGAATGGAAAGATATCGTGAAGGGCTATAAACAGGATGATTCGTATATCGTGTTGGAAAAGGAAGATTTTGACAAGGCGAACATGAAGAAATCCCGTACTATAGACATCGAAGAATTCATTGAAGAAAAAGATGTGGCCGATGTACTTTTTAAAAAGCCCTATTTTCTCGAGCCTCAAAAAGACGGAGAGAAATCCTATAATCTGCTTAAGAATGCCTTAAAAGATACAGGAAAGCTCGGAGTGGCAACTTTCGTAATGCGGGCAAAGGAAAATCTTAGCCTGGTCGGGGTTTACAAAGATGCTCTGGTACTTCACGTAATTCGGTTTGCCGATGAGATACGGGATCCTTCAGAATTGAAACTTCCCGATGTCAAGGTCTCCAAAAAGGAGGTGGACATGGCGAAATCTCTAATTGAGCAGTATACCGAAGAATTCGATTTTGAGAAGTACAAGGATATTTATAATGATCAACTTATGGAGATCATCAAAGCGAAGACTTCCGGCAAGAAAACAAAAGTTGAGAAGTTTGAGACTAAAGCTACTCCTGCGACAGATCTTATGGCGCAGCTTAAAGCAAGTCTCGATAAAAAGAAGAAGAAAAGCAAAGCTTCCTAAATGCCACTGGACGAGTACATCAAAAAAAGGAATTTTTCAAATACGCCCGAACCCGATGCTGCTTATGAAAAGAATAAGGGCCGGCTGCGGTTCGTAATACAACGCCACCGTGCTACACGGCTTCACTATGATCTTCGCCTGGAAATGGAGGGAGTTTTGAAGAGCTGGGCGGTTCCCAAAGGTCCATCTATGAATCCGGCAGACAAGCGACTTGCTTTGATGACCGAAGATCATCCTATCAAATATCTCAGTTTTCATGGTACTATTCCCAAAGGTAATTATGGAGCAGGGGAGATGAGCATCTGGGATGAAGGCACCTATGAAGCGGCAGGAGGAGGTGATGAAAAGGACCTCTTAAAAATGCTGAAAAAAGGTGACCTTAAATTGTCATTTTTCGGTACTAAGGTAAAAGGAACTTTTGCCCTGGTGCATACCCGCCGGGGAGGAGATAAGGACAATCAATGGCTGCTGATCAAAAAGAAGGATGAATTCTCAACCGATCTTTCATACGACGCCGAGAACCTGAGCGAACACGCTGAACATGAAAAGGTAAAGAAACTTGAGGTCACTGAACTAATCAAGCCTATGCTTGCAACAAAGGCACCGGAGATCTTCAACAAAGCAAACTGGATCTATGAATTGAAGTGGGATGGGTATCGCGCTCTTGCAAACATTCAGAAAGGGAAAGTCGATTTCTATTCCCGGAACGGTATCTCATTCAAGGCAAAATTCAAAGAAATTTATGAGCATCTAAAGGTCATCCCACATGATGTGATCCTCGATGGAGAGGTGGTGGCACTGGATGAGTCCGGGAAGCCTGTCTTCCAAAAACTTCAGAATTATCAAAAAGAACCTTCCGGAGAACTACGCTACTACGTGTTCGACATTCTTTACCTGAATGGTCATAACATCATGCACCTGCCTCTTACTGAAAGAAAAAGTCTTATTCCAAAGGTGATAGAGGATATTCCGCAGGTGTATTACTGCGATCATGTGGAGAGTATGGGAAAGGCCTTTTTTGAGCAGGCGGTAGAAATGGGAATGGAAGGTGTGATCGCCAAGAAAGCCGATTCTCAATATATTCCCGGCTCGAGAAGTGACAAGTGGTTAAAGATAAAAGCATTTGAAAGTCAGGAAGCTTTGATCTGTGGCTATACAGACTCGGATAAGGGAGGTCCTTTCGGATCCCTGATCCTGGGGATGCACAGGGAGGAGGAGCTGGTGTACATAGGCAACTGCGGAACAGGATTTAGCGAGCAGGATAAAAAAGATCTTTACGAAAAATTTCAGCCTCTTGTAACCGATGCAAAACCCTTTAAAAAGAAACCTTCATTAAAAGGACGCACCCCTACCTGGTTAATACCCGAACTTATTTGTGAAGTGAACTTTTCGGAATGGACCCGCTCAGGAAATATGCGGCATCCTTCTTTTAAAGGTTTACGATTGGATAAGCTCCCACAGGAGGTGACCAAAGAGAAAACGGCAAAAATTCCGAAGAAGAAGCCTGCATCAAAAAAGGAAGGAGATTCGCTGGAAATAGGAGGGATTTCTGTTCCTATAAGTAATTTGGACAAGATCTATTGGCCGGAGTCGGGGTTGAGGAAGTATGACCTCATAGAATATTATCTGCAGATCTCCGATGCAATTTTGCCATTTTTGAAGGACAGGCCGCAGAATCTTCACCGGCATCCAAACGGTATTTTGGAGGAGGGATTCTATCAAAAAGATACGGCAGGTATTTTTCCTCACTGGCTGGAATCTGCCAAAATATTTTCAAAGCACAACAACCGGGAGATAGAATACATCATGTGCCAGAACGAAGCCAGTTTGATCTACATGGCAAACCTGGGTTGTATAGAGATCAATCCGTGGAACTCCAGGGTTCAAAATCTTCTTCATCCCGACTTTACGGTAATTGATATAGACCCTTCAGAAAAAACCACTTTTGAACAGGTAATTGAGGTGGCACAAGCTGCAAAAGAAGTGCTCGATAAAGCAAAAATAACAGGATATCCAAAGACTTCAGGTTCTAGTGGTATTCATATATATATCCCCCTTGGTGCAAAATACACCTATGACGAAGCGAGGGATTTTACTAAGATCCTCTGTTATTTTATTCAGGAAAAATTACCTGATATCACTTCTATGGAACGAAATGTAAAAAAGAGGAAGGGGAAGATCTATCTTGACTTTTTACAGAATCGCAAAGGGCAGACTTTGGCAGCCCCTTATTGTGCAAGGCCTAAACCCGGTGCGACAGTGTCGGCTCCTTTGGAATGGAAGGAGGTAAAGCAGGGTTTGGATATGAGGGATTTTACAATTAAAACAATGCCTGCACGAATTGAGAAGAAACCCAATCTTTTTAAACCGGTATTAGGCAAAGGCATAGATATTGAAAAGGCTCTGGAAGCACTATCGGGCTAACCTTTTTCATTCTCTACACTTTCCTCACTTTCAGAATATTTCTGATTTAGAAAATATTTAGGACTAACTCCATATTTTTCTTTGAAGATCTTGGAAAAGTAGCTGCGGTTGTTGAGTCCTATCTGGCCAACGATCTGAGAGATATTATTCTCGCCATCGGTTAACATGCTCTTGGCAGCTTCAAGTTTTACCTGTTGCACATATTTATTCACGGTAAGATCAAACATATACTTAAAGCCTTCCTGTAGTTTATTCACGTTCGTACCAACTTCTTTGGCGAGCTCCTCAACTGAATAATTTTGGTTAAGATCCTGATTGATCACCTCTACAGCTCTTTTCACCTTTTCTACATCACTTCTACGTAACAGGGCCGATTTATTTCCATTGTCCTGGTCATCACAGTATTGACTGATCTGCTTTGCCAGCATTTCATAGGCCTTGCCTTCAAGGTAGATGGAACGTAGAAAACCTGTGTGTTCTTTATTGGCCATAGCTTCTACTATGTCGGCGGCCTGGATGCTGTAATTTCCCTGGTAAAAGAAGAGCTCTCGTGAGACTTCATCTTTAAATAATTTCTCCAATCGGGGATCAAGATCCTTATACCCGAAATTTTTTCTTTTGTTGAATTCAGATCTAATGATCTCTAGACTAAAGACATGGGAGGTTTCATTCGCTTTAAAATAAAGGATATGACCATTGTGGCCACTGCTGGAGACGATAACATTCTGGTAAGTGTCTATGCTGTGGATATCCATATTCTCTTCAAAAGCATGATTTACTCTACCTTCTGAGCAAAAAATGAATTTGAGTGGATGTGTCTTATTGATCACAAAATGGATTTCCAGATCCCTATAAAACGTGACATTATACTCTATAACGCCTACGCCAGATGTAAAACTGGTTCCTCTTATAAAGCCTTGTCCCAGTTTATCGGTGAGTTCTATAGTTAATTCCCCGCCATCTCTTTTGATAGGGGTTTTAAACTGTTTTGATAAGCTTTCTATTATTTCTTCTACAGGTAGAGCCTTTACAGAAATTTTCATTTCTCTCTTTTTAGGAGGTTTTGATTTTTTTAGTTCTTTCTACAACTTAAACTATTTAAAGATGTTTCCTAGCTAAAATTGTGTTATAAGTTGTATGACTTGTTGGAATAACGTCAATTTTTAACATGGAGTTAGATTACATTTGATTTTTGGGGTGGTAAGCCTTCTAATGTTCCATATATGACTCTATATTATTTTTTGTTAGGATTTGAAGCCCTGGTGGTGCTGTTAGTGAGCGCATATCTTTTTCGAAAGATCTTTCAGTTTTATCGCAACAGGCGGGAACGTAAACAAGGTAATTATTGATCTTTAACTTTTATTTTTGCTGTAGTTAAGGGATTTGCAGCCTCTATTTGCGTGGCGTATCTTTGCAAAAAATACCATTCATGAAAAGTGTCCATGCCCTTAAGTGGAGATATGCAGCAAAGAAGTTTGATCCCGAGAAGTTACTTCCCTCTAAAAAATTAGAGGTTTTAAAGAGGGCTTTTAACCTTACCGCTACCTCTTACGGCCTGCAGCCCCTCAAGCTTATTGTGGTTCAAAATAAGGAAGTACAGCATTCCCTGATGAAAGCTTCCTATGACCAAAAACAGATTGGTACTGCTTCCCACCTGTTGGTGATTTGTATTGAAACTGCGATCGATAAGGAATTCATCAAAAAATATTTCAGGAACGTACAGGAAGTGAGAAATACTCCCGATGAAATCTTGCACCCATTCCGGGATTCTTTAATAGGAGATTTTGAACAAAAGCCAGTAGATGAAATAAAAGTATGGGCCACCCACCAGGCATACCTTGTACTGGGAACCTTGCTTACAGTTTGTGCCGTTGAAGAGATAGACTCCTGCCCAATGGAAGGTTTTGAACCTCAGAAATATAATGAGATCCTTGATCTTCAAAAATACGGGTTAGAGGCAGTTTTGGCATTACCGGTGGGCTATAGGGCAGAAGATGACTTTTTCGCCTCTTTAAAGAAGGTGAGAAGGCCGGTTGAAGAAACAGTGATCGAACTTTAGTAGTTCACGTACTCAATTATTTCCAATCCATATCCTATCATTCCAACTCTCTTCGTCTGTTTGCTGTTAGAAAGGAGGCGAAGTTTGTGGATCTCGAGATCGTGAAGGATCTGGGCTCCAATCCCAAAGTCCTTGGAATCCATAACTAATGGAGGGGCCTTAATTTCTCCTTTCTTCTGAAGGTCTTTCAATTCTCCCAGCCTTTTAAGCAGGTTAAGCGACTGGCTTTCCTGATTAATAAAAACAATAGCTCCTTTTCCTTCATCATTTATGGCTTTGAACATATAGTCCAGCTTCTTGTCGGCATCATTGGTAAGGGTCCCTAAAATGTCATTATTGACGAGGGTCGAATTTACCCGTACAAGTACCGGGTCCGAAGATTTCCATGCCCCTTTGGTAAGGGCGATATGTACCTGCTTGTTAGTGGTTTGTTGATAAGCCCTTAGCCTGAAAGTTCCAAAGCGGGTGTTTATATCAAAATCTTCCTTTTTAACGATAAGAGAATCATGTTGCATTCTGTAGGCAACCAGGTCCTCAATAGAAACAATCTTCAGGTCAAATTTTTCGGCTACTTTGATGAGTTGTGGTAGCCTTGCCATAGAACCATCTTCGTTCATGATCTCAACAATAACTCCCGCGGGAGGAAAACCGGCGAGCCTGGCAAAATCTATGGCAGCTTCGGTATGGCCTGTACGTCGAAGAACTCCACCTTCTTTTGCTTTAAGCGGAAAGATGTGGCCCGGGCGACTAAGATCATTTGGCCTGGTGTCAGGATCGATCAGGGAGCGAATGGTCTCTGCTCTGTCTGAAGCTGATATTCCGGTAGTAACGCCGTTGCCTTTAAGATCTACAGAGATCGTGAAGGCGGTCTCCATAGGATCGGTATTATTACCCACCATCATTTCGAGTTGCAGTTCCTTACAGCGTTTTTCGGTTATAGGAGCACAAATGAGTCCGCGGCCATGGGTGGCCATGAAATTGATCATTTGAGGTGTTACCTTTGAAGCAGCAGCTAAAAAGTCACCTTCGTTCTCTCTGTCCTCATCATCAACAACAATGATCACCTTTCCGGCTCTTATGTCGTCAATGGCTTCTTTTATAGTATGTAATTTAAAGGCAGTTTCCTTGCTCATTTTCTAGCTGTACTTATTCGCCGCAAAGATATTAATCCTTTTCGGAACGTCCCATAATATGGGCTCTTTTCAGAAGTCTTTTCACAGGTTCGAAAAGAATACTAAAGCTGAACAAACCTTGATCTGTCGTTGCCCTGTAGGTAAGGAAAATACCAAGTGGCAACATGATAAGGGTGGAGAGCCAGGTGCCTAGGAAAGGACTTATTTGTCCTTCTTCGGCACTGTTCTTCGCGAAGATCCCTATAAAGTGATAGGTGAGGAAGAGGAGGATAGCGATTACCATAGGTAAACCCATTCCTCCTTTACGTATAATAGCTCCTAATGGTGCACCTACAAAGAACAGAACTATACAGGCAAAGGCTAAAACGTATTTTTCATGTAAAGCGATCTCGAATTTGTTTAGGCGCTTTGTGGCCTGTATGAGCTCTGCCTGCTTATTTGTAACTGTTGCTACTGCTCCATTTACATTCCCCAGGGCAAGATTAATGATCTGGGAGGCCTGGTATGGATCATAAAGGGGTAAAATTCCTTCTTCAGGATTCAAAACCGTATCCTTTACCGGCTGGACATCTTCTTTTAAGTTCTCAAATCCTGTGCGGTTGTACATATTTCTGGAGAAGGTTTCCAGCTCCTTGTTGTAGGAGGTAGAAAAAGAATCTATAGTGCGATTGAGCTCCGAGATCTTGAGCATGTTATGGGAGTTGCTGTACCTTTCCTCATCAAGGTCCACATCATTAAAGCCAGAGAGGTCCATGTTGATCGTATACTCCTCAAAATAGCTTTTGGCAAAGGGTTTTTTCATCCTGTCACGGGGGGAAGTCGACATGATCTCATCATAGTAGTTCCCATCCTTAAGAATAAGGCTTAGAATATTCGAGCCTGTGCTACCCACAAGTTCTCCCTCTGTAGCTTTAATAACTGTATAATTTCCCGGACGACGTTCGTTCTTCTTGTGAATGATCACATCGTGAAGATACTGACCTCTTTCCCCTGATTTTTCATCAACTTTAATATTGATCTGCCCCAGGTCATTAAAGACTCCTTCCGAAATCACCATCGCCGGCTTGAGCTGGGCAATGTTCTTTCTAAGATTTATTGACTTGTACTCAGCCGCCGGGATCACGTTATTCGAGAAGAGGAAAGCTGTGACACTAACCAGCAAAATAAATACAGTTAGCGACCGCATGGCCCGCTGCAATGAAATTCCTGCCGACTTCATGGCTGCAAACTCATAGTTCTCAGCAAAATTTCCAAAGGTCATTATGGAAGTTAGTAGGATTGTGAGCGGCAGTACCAATGGCACAAGCTTGGGACTGAAATACAGCAGGAATTTAAAGATGATCTCTGTATCCAGGTCCTTACCTGCCAACTCACCTATGTACAGCCAAATGGTTTGCAATACAAATATGAACATGAGTATTACAAAAACCGAAAAAAATGTTTTAAGGTAGCTGGTAAGTATGTACCTGTCGAGAATCTTCAATTTCTAATCTAACCGGTTAATGTAGTAATCCTTATACCTGCTTTCCTTAAATTGAAACAGGGATTGGGGGAGGGGCTGGTTTGTTTTAAAGCTATTTACCGTTATGGTTATCTTGGTACCGTTGTCCTGTGTTTGAATAAGATTGTAGATATGCTTGGTTTGCTTGTCTATTCCAAGATGAATTTCCTTGATTTCTGCTTTTGAATCAATTGGAGTGAGCTTCACGTATTGAATTTTTCTACCTTTTAGATCCTGTACCGGTCCCAGTTGAGATTTGTACCCGTCATTGTAGAAAGTCAGCATTTTGGAAGGGGTAATTTCCTGGTCATCTTCAGGATTGTAAGTGGAAATATTTATTTCCTCATCTTCAGGAATGATCGTGTAAAGTTTCTTTCCATCAAAAAGTCGGGTAGTACCCATGATATTCAGCAGGTATTTTTCCCTTTCAAGGCTAACGTCTCCACGGGTTTCGTGCTTCACATTTTCTGCTGTGTTCTCCAATGCGTATTTAAATTCAATTATAATGTTGTCATAAGATTCCACTTTTGAAGAAACCTCCTCCAACAACTGCTTAGCCTCTTTTGAAGACTGGGCATAAGAACCTGTAAAGGTCAAAAAAGCTACTACTAATAAAATTATTCTTTTCATTATTTTTTATTTTCTCTATTCTTCATTCAACAGTTGGTTAAGACCTTCAATATCCTGGACCAGTACCTGTCGTGCTTTGCTGCCTTCAAAAGGTCCCACAACACCGGCTGCTTCAAGTTGATCTATGATCCTGCCTGCGCGGTTATAACCTAATTTCAGTTTTCTTTGAAGTAATGAGGCCGATCCTTGTTGTGCAATTACAATAACTTCGGCGGCTTCCCGAAAGAGGTTATCCCTGTCGCCAACATCAATATCAAGAGATGTGCCACTTTCTTCTCCACTATATTCCGGAAGGTGATAAGCATCGGGATAAGCTTTTTGTGAGCCAATGAATTCGGTAATTTTATCGACTTCGGGAGTATCTACAAACGCGCATTGCAACCTAAGGAGAGTGTTACCCTGTGTAAAAAGCATATCCCCCTTTCCTATAAGTTGATCGGCGCCCTGGCTATCCAGGATGGTTCGGGAGTCAATCTTGGAGGTAACTCTAAAGGCGATCCTTGCAGGGAAGTTTGCCTTAATAATCCCTGTAATTACGTTTACAGAAGGTCTTTGCGTGGCGATAATTAGGTGAATTCCAATGGCCCTGGCCAGCTGTGCCAGTCTTGCGATGGGAGCTTCTACTTCCTTCCCGGCTGTCATGATCAGGTCGGCGAACTCATCTACCACAAGCACTATATACGGCAAAAATTTATGACCGTTCTCCGGATTAAGTTTTCTTGCCTTGAACTTGGCGTTATACTCTTTGATATTCCTCACCATTGCATCCTTGAGCAGCTCATAACGGTTGTCCATCTCTATACAAAGCGAGTTTAGGGTATTGATCACTTTTGTATTATCGGTAATAATGGCTTCTTCGGTATCGGGCAGCTTTGCGAGATAATGTCTTTCGATCTTGTTAAAGAGGGTTAATTCTACCTTTTTTGGATCTACCAGAATGAATTTCACTTCTGCCGGGTGCTTGCTGTAAAGCAACGAAGTAAGAATGGCGTTTAGTCCAACAGATTTACCTTGTCCCGTAGCCCCTGCCATAAGCAGGTGAGGCATTTTAGCAAGGTCAACAACAAAGGTTTCATTTGAAATGGTCTTACCAAGTGCCATAGGTAATTCCATTTCGGCGTTCTGGAAGCGGGGAGAGGCAATAACGCTTCTCATCGAGACCATTGTCGAATTTTTGTTTGGAACTTCAATACCTATAGTCCCTTTTCCAGGAATAGGTGCAATGATCCTTATTCCCAGTGCCGATAGGGATAGTGCGATATCATCTTCCAGGCTCTTGATCTTGGAGATCCTGATCCCGGCTTCCGGAATGATCTCGTAAAGAGTAACTGTTGGTCCCACGGTCGCCTTGATCTGGGCGATGTCAATTTTATAATTCTTGAGCGTATCTACAATTTTGTTCTTGTTCTCTTCAAGTTCCTCCTGGTTAATGGTAATACCACCGCCATTAGCATTATAATCCTTTAGCAATTCAATGGTGGGGAACTGGTAATTCTTTAGCTCCAAAGTGGGATCAAATTCGCCATAGTCCTCTACCAGTTTACGGCTAAGGCTGTCATCTACTTCCTCCTCTTGCGCAGTTTCCACCTCCATTTCAACATCATCGGGGTTTTCCTGGGAACGGATCACCACCTTCTCAGGAGTTGGCGTGGGTGCAGGAACTTTGGGTTTTTCAGGTTCGGGAGTAGCGGTCTTCGCCTGTACTTCAGGTTCGTTCTTTATTTCTTCTGAAGGTCTTTTAACCTTGATATCTTCGGAAACTGAAGCAGAACGAAGGTCCTCAGAAATGTCATTTTTGGTCCTCTTAAATGCGGAAAGGATCTTTTCCGGAGTAAGTTTTAGTCTTACCACAAGGTAAGTGATGAGTAAAAAAGCCAGAAGCAGAATAGTTCCGGTAAAGCCGAGATAATCCTGAAGATAATCATTCATTTCATAGCCAACCGTTCCTCCTAAAAGTGCGTTAGTATCTGCAAAAAATCCGAAGAAGACAGATAACCAGATCATCACCAGAATTCCCCAGAACCAAAATTTGAAAAGCGGAGTTTTGTTAAGACTAAAGAAATAGTAGATCCCGGTTGTGACCGTAAGTAAAGCGATAGCGAAAGCAGCTACTCCAAACCCGTCATAGATAAAGAAGTTACTAATAGTTGCTCCAAATTTACTTAGAAGGTTCTGAGTTTCTACCTCGCGATTCCCAAGTTGATCTAAAGTACTTTGATCTGCCTGCCAGTTAAAGAGGAAGGAAGTGAAAGCGATCAAAAGGGCCAGACCGAAAAAGATCAAAAAACTCCCCAGTATGACTTTCCCTTTGGGAGAAAGCTTAATAGAAGGCTTTGAAAAAGAGGGTTTTGAAGGGGATTTTTTGACAGCTTTTCTTTTAGCCATAATAAGACTCAGGGTTTGGGGGCAAAAATACAAATTAGCATCAGCTAATATAAAGAAAAGCAAAAATCTATTTGAAAGAAGTTGCCGGCAGGTTTTTTTGCCTGACTTCTGCCTACAGCGTGTAGAAAATATAGGGAAGGTAGATGATCAATCCTACAGCCACTGCCGCTATAGCTGCGAAAAAAACAGCTCCTGCTGCCACGTCCTTTATACGACCAATCTTTACGTGGTAATCTGCGTGCACGAAATCGGCAATATTCTCAATTGCTGTGTTCACACCTTCTGTGGCCATGACCAGCCCGATGGATAAAATCTGGAACATCCATTCTGTAGCAGTGATATCAAAATAAAAGCCGGCAATGGTGACAAAGATGGAAATAACAAATTGTACCTGAATGCTGGGTTCGTGTCTCAACAGCAGCCAGGCACCTTTGATCGCATAACCACCACCTTTAATACGGCCGGTGATAAAATTATACATTATAACAGGGGTTTTAGTGCCTCCAGGTAATCAGGTTCCTTGTCAATATCTTTTACCTGTTCGGTGTGAAGGATCTTTCCATTTTCATCGAGCACAATGACTACTCTGGATAACAAACCTTCCCATGAACCATCTATCATTTCCAAACCATAATCTTTTCCAAAATTACGTTCCCGGAAATCTGAAAGATTTTCACAATTGGCAATTTCATTTGCTTTTTTAAATCTTTCCTGTGCAAAAGGCAAATCCCTTGATATGTTTAGTACGACAACATTATCTAATTCGCCGGCTCTCTCACTAAAGTTCTTAACCGAGGTAGCACAAATAAAGGTGTCTATACTGGGAAAAATGTTCATAATGACTCTTTTGCCCTTAAAATCCTGAAGTGTTGCTATACTGAGATCAGATCTCAAAAGTTCAAAATGTGGAGCCCTTTCGCCCTTTTCGGGAAGGTGCCCATAGGTAGTAATAGACTTTCCCTTATGTGTGATTTGTGACATATCCTGTTTCCTTGGTGGTTCAATTACTAAATTTAAAATTTTAGGGTTTCTTATTTACTAAAATTGTCATAAAACAAAAAGGCTGCCTAAAAAACCTTAGGCAGCCTAAATATAAAGATTGGTAAGAGTTACTTATCAATAGAACTCAGCACCTTTTTCATGAAGTTATTTGCCGCGTCTCTTTCGGGCACTCCTTCATCTATCATTTTTTGAACCTCCAGGGCTCCGCAAATGTTACTGATCAACTCTCCAACAACATCCATTTCTTCATTACTTACAGACCTGTGGTCGCAAAATGATTCTAAAACTTCAAGAGTGTGTTCAAGTTTTTGCTGATCGTTATTCTTTTGCAGATGTCTAATTACTGGTAACTTCATTAACTAAGTCTTTTAAAAGTTCAAATTTGTTGGTCTGTACCTGGTTTACCAATTCCCCATTCTTAAAAGTAGCAAAGGTTGGTAAATTATCTACTTTGGCCAGCTTTCTGGATTCAGGAAATTTTTCGGCATCTACCAGGAGAAAAGTCGCATTCTGGTTTTCAGCAGCAAGCTTCTTGAACTTGGGCTTCATCACCCTGCAGTTTCCACACCACCCGGCCATATATTGCACAACCACAGTGTCATTTTCAGAAACTACTTCTGCTAAATTATCATTTGTCAATTCTCTCATGTCTCGGTCTTTTTAGTTTGCGCTCAGGTAAGAAGCTACTCCCTGGCGGTTGGCATTCATTGCCTCTTTACCTTCCTCCCAGTTTGCAGGACATACTTCACCTTTTTCCTGTACGTGAGTATAAGCATCGACTAAACGAATGAATTCTTTCACGTTTCTTCCAAGTGGCATATGATTAACGCTTTCGTGGAAAATAGTTCCTTCTTCGTCAATAAGGTAAGTAGCACGGTAAGTTACGTTGTCACCTTCAACAGTATAAGTTCCGGTTTCTTCGTTATAGTTCTCATTGGTAATATCAAGGATCCCAAGCTGGTTAGCAAGGTTTCTGTTAGAGTCTGCAAGGATTGGATAGGTTACACCTTCGATCCCTCCATTGTCTTTTGGAGTGTTTAACCATGCAAAGTGAACTTCAGGAGTATCACAAGATGCTCCGATCACCATTACGTTTCTTTTTTCAAATTCGGCCATAGCCTCCTGGAACGCGTGTAATTCTGTAGGGCAAACAAATGTGAAATCTTTTGGGTACCAAAAAAGAAGAACTTTTTTAGCGTTGTTTTTTGCTTCTTCAAAAACATTGATCTTAAAAGTATCGCCCATTTCGTTCATAGCGTTTACTTCTAAGTTTGGAAATTTTCTTCCTACTAATGCCATAGTATCTTAAGTTTATAGTTATTGATTCAATTCGGCTGCAAAGATAAAAACAAAGAGCGGCCTCAAAAGGGCCGCAAATCTTTATTTTTTATTTGATAATAGCTTTTGTCAATCGTTCAAAAAACATCTCATAGTTTATTCTTATTAAGCTGCGATTTTGCTTCCCAATTGCCTGATCTTTATATTGAATGCGGCGTAGAACAGGGTCATAAACGGACTGAGATAATTGAAGATGGCATAGAAGAAATATGAGGCAACGGGAACTCCTAAAACACCACTGTGATATGCTCCACAGGTGTTCCAGGGGATAAGTACCGAGGTCACCGTTCCTGAATCTTCCAATGAGCGACTAAGGTTCTCGGGAGCCAAACCTTTGTCCCTGTATGCTTTTGAAAACATTTTCCCGGGTACAACTATGGCAAGATATTGATCTGAAGCTGTAGCATTTAGTGTGACACAGCTAAATACGGTACTTGCAAATAGCCCAAAGGTGGTATGGAAAAGGTTGAGCAGAGCTTTGCTAATAGTTGCAAGTGCTCCTATGGCATCCATAATTCCCCCAAATACCATAGCGCAAATGATAAGCCATATAGTTCCCAGCATTCCATACATTCCGCCAGAGGAGAACAGGTCATTTAGTTGTTCATTCTCTGTTGTTATAGAAGTATCCACAGTTATGGAATTCATAAGCCCCACATAAGCAGCTTCAAAGGAAAGACTGTCATAGCCGGATACCTGTGTCACCACTTCGGGCTGAAAAATTACCGCGGCAGCAGCTCCAAGTAAGGTTCCTAAGAGAAGAGCAATCAAAGGGGAAGTTTTCATTACGATGAGCACAATGACCAGTACAGGTACAAGAAATAGCCACGGAGTGATATTAAAGGCATTATCTATAGAGGCAAGTATTGATGCTGTATCTGCAGTTCCTTCCGGCTCAATGGTGAAGCCCAGGATACCAAAAACTATAAGGGTTATAATAATGGTAGGAACCGTGGTATAGGTCATATACCTAATATGGGTAAAAAGATCTGTACCGGCCATGGCAGGAGCCAGGTTGGTGGTATCACTTAAAGGAGACATCTTATCACCAAAATAAGCTCCTGAAAGTATAGCCCCTGCCGTCATTCCCACTGAAATACCCAATGCTTCGGCTATTCCTATTAGTGCAATTCCTACCGTAGCCGATGTCGTCCAGCTACTTCCTGTTGCAACCGATATCACAGAACATATGATTACTGTAGCAGCTAGAAAAATTGTCGGGTTCAGGATCTGTAGTCCGTAATAGATCATGGTGGGAATGATGCCACTAATGAGCCAGGTTCCCGCCAGGGAGCCAACCATTAGTAGAATTAGAATAGCACCGGTGGTGGACTTAATATTGTTCGCCACCTCTTCTATCATTGTGTCGAAAGATACTTTATTGAATATTCCGACTATGGCCGCAACAGCACCTCCAAGTAAAAGAATGAATTGATTTGAACCGCTTAAGGAATCATCTCCATAAACAAATACATTATACGCGAGCATTCCAATAAGAGCAAAAACGGGGAATAAAGCTTCCCAAATATTCAGTTCGCGATTAGTGTGAATTTTGGTGTCTTTAATAAACTTTTCGTCTTCCATTAAAGGGGGTCTAAATTATGAAGCCGTAATGTTACGATTTTTAGGCAAAAGTTGAAAGTTGAGGCTGTATTAGTTGTGGCTGTTGGGGCTTTTTGAACCAAAATTCTGGTTTTGTATGGATTTTAAACAGGCCTTAGCTCAATTAAAAAAGCGGAAATTCTACTTGAGAAATTCCGCTTGTGATCTCTTCAGAAGATAGTTTACCCTAATTCGAGGGCAATTTCCACCATTCCTTTGAAAGTTTTCTCCCTTTCCTGGGTTGTAGTTTTTTCGCCTGTGACCAGGGAATCTGAGATGGTCAAAAGAGCTAAGGCATTTACACCGTGTTTAGCTGCAATAGTGTATAATCCAGAAGATTCCATTTCCACACACAGCACTCCGAATTTTGACCATAGCTGGTATGACTCAAATTCATCGGCATAAAATTCATCGCTGGTAAGAACGTTTCCGGCTTTTACCTCAATTTCTTTTTCTTTTGCTTTCTCTATGGCCTGTTGAAAAAGCTTAAAACTCGCAGTAGGAGCAAAGTCGGCTCCCTGGAACCTGTACTGGTTGATTCCGGAAGTTGAGGATGCTGCCATTGCGATAACAATGTCTCTTATCTTTACGCTTTTTTGATAGGAGCCCGCACTACCAACTCTAATAAGGTTCTTGACATCAAATTCATTGATCAACTCATGTGCGTAAATAGAAATTGAAGGAACACCCATTCCTGTGCCCTGCACCGAAATTCTACGGCCTTTATAAGTTCCGGTGTATCCAAACATATTACGCACCTTGTTGTAACAGGTAATATCTTCAAGATATGTTTCGGCTATCCATTTTGCTCTTAAAGGGTCACCGGGTAATAATACTGTATCTGCTATATCGCCTTTTTTGGCGCCTATGTGTATGCTCATTTTTTTAATTCCTTTACTATTGATACTCCCGAAGAAGTTCCTATTCTTTCTACTCCGGCTTCAATAAATGATAGCGCCGTATCGAGATTCTTAACGCCACCGGAAGCTTTAAGTTTTGCCTTGCCTTCTACTGCCTTTTTCATGAGCTCGATATTTTCCATCCTGGCACCGTCAATTCCAAAACCGGTAGACGTTTTTACATAATCTGCCTTGGCCTTTACAGCCAGCTCGCTGGCAAGAATTATTTCCTGCGGAGTTAGATAACAGGTTTCAAGGATCACCTTAAGGATCCTTTCGCCAACGACTTTTTTAATGGCGGCAATTTCTTCTTCTACTTTTTTGAAGTTCTTTGACCGTAGCTCACCTACATTGATCACCATATCCACCTCTTCGGCACCATCTCTTATCGCCTGTTCTGTTTCAAAAATCTTAGCTTCTGTAGACATAGCTCCCAGCGGAAAGCCTACAACAGTACAAATCTTTACTTCAGATCCTTTGAGTTGCTCTTTGGCAAGACTAACATAGCCGCTGTTGACACACACCGAAAAGAAACTGTATTCTTTAGCTTCCTTACAAAGTTCAATAATATCATCTTCCGTAGCTGTGGCCTTTAGGATAGTATGATCTATGTACTTATTAATTTCAATCATGATTAAATGTTTTTACAAAAATGTAATGATTCTACCGCGTCAAAAATGATGAGGATCATGTAGGGAAGGCCCTCCTGGCCGGCAAAACCTCACAAATATAAAGATTCAAAGTCGCTTAGAAGACAAATCTTAAAAAAATAAGAGGTCCCGAAATGTCATTTTTGGAACCTCTTTTTTTAGAAACTTATTATCAATAGAATAGCTGTTTTAGCTTCAGGCTGGCAAGTTAGACCCTACTGCGCCATTTCTTCTGAAGGCTGAAGAATACCAACTTCCACCATGCATTCTTTCATCATTTCATAAGTGCGCTCAATATCATTATCAAGACCTATGGAGAACCTGATGATCCCATCTGTAAGTCCCATTTCCTTTTGCTCATCTTCAGGAATTTCTGAAGAAGTCGATGTGCCCGGAGCACTGAAAAGGGTTTTGTAGAATCCAAG
Organism: Salinimicrobium sp. CAU 1759; assembly: GCF_054482715.1. Classification (NCBI taxonomy): domain Bacteria; kingdom Pseudomonadati; phylum Bacteroidota; class Flavobacteriia; order Flavobacteriales; family Flavobacteriaceae; genus Salinimicrobium; species Salinimicrobium sp. CAU 1759. The sequence continues at coordinate 1,952,877 of NZ_JBTLRK010000001.1, forward strand.
ACTTACCGCGAGGTAACCAAGATTTTTGTCTTGCATGAGTTCCATTAGGGCATTGGCTTTTTCCAGAGAACCGGCGTCTACGACCAGCATCCCGCCGTAGCCGTATTCGTCATTCATCATGCTGGTATAGAGCTTATGGCCAGGATGACTTTTTAATCCGGGGTAAAGGGTTCGCAGTCCGTCCTCTTCAAATTTTTCTGCCAGGAACAGGGCGTTAAGACTATGTTGCTTAATTCTAATGTGAAGTGTACGAAGATTTTTAAGAACTGATGCTGCACGTAAAGAATCCATCGTTGGACCTAACAACATGCTTGCTCCGTCATTCACACTACGAAGTTCATTGATGAATTCCTGGGTTCCGCAGGCAACTCCCCCCACAGTATCGCTGGAACCATTAATAAACTTTGTAAGGCTGTGGATCACCACATCTGCTCCCATAGTTGCAGGAGAAATTGCAAGTGGCGAAAAGGTGTTGTCAACGACCAGTTTAAGATTGTGCTTTTTTGCAATTTTTGAAAGTCCTTTAATATCTGCTATTTCAAGAAGAGGATTACTTACTGCTTCACAAAAAATGACTTTAGTGTTTTCAGTTATTGCTGCTTCTACCTTTTCCAGATTGGTAATGTCTACAAAAGAAGTGCTGATATCCAGTCGTGGCGCGAAATTCTTCAGAAAGGCATAAGTTCCGCCGTAAATGGTCCGGCTGGAAATTACATGATCGCCCGTCTGGCACAGCTGTAATAATACTGGGGTAATAGCTCCCATTCCGCTGGCAGCAACGTTTGCAGCTTCTGTGCCTTCCATAGCTGCTAGTGCTTCTCCCAGGTAAAGGTTTGATGGAGAGGAGTGGCGGGAGTACAGGTAGCAACCTTCAGCATTGCCTTCAAAGGTGTCAAACATTGTCTTTGCTGAAAGGAAGGTGTAGGTTGAAGAATCGGATATACTGGGGTTTACCCCTCCAAATTCTCCAAAATGCTGTAAGTCCTGAATTTTATCTGCCGGTTTAAACTTCATGATAGATTTTTTTAAATATTCCTTCCAAAGAAAAGAAGTTTTAGAATTTATATCAATGATAAAGCTCATGTATAGAAATATTACCTGTCAAAAGTGACCTTCTTAGATAATGTTTCTGATATATTTGCTGAATCACCATTCTTATAGAAAATTTTACAGATGAAGACAGATACTATTGATAAAAAATTACTTGGACTCCTTCAGGAAAATTCTAAAAAGACAAATAAGGAACTGGCAGGGAAGTTAGGGCTCTCGGTGACTGCGGTTTATGAAAGGATCAGAAAACTAGAGAAGGCAGGGGTGATCTCCAGGTACGTAGCCCTTGTAAAACCCGAAAAAGTGGAGCGATCCTTTACTGCTTTTTGCCAGATCAAACTCGTCCAGCATACCAAAAAGAATGTGACCGGATTTGAAAGTCAGGTCACCAAACTAACCGAAGTTATGGAGGTTTTCCACGTGAGCGGCGAGTATGATTATATTCTCAAAGTGATGGTGAAGGATATGGACGCCTACCGGGAATTCATGCTCAATAAGCTTACTGCCCTTGAACATATAGGCAGTACCCAAAGTACATTTGTGATTAGCCCGGTGAAGAATACTACGGTGCTGAGTGTAAGCTAAAGCTCATAGTTTAGGTTTTAAAGTTTTTCAATAATGGATCTCTTCCAATTAAATTTGCTGCGATAAAATTCCCGGTTCCTATTCAGGAATTATGATGTAAAGATCTGAAAGGTGAAAGGACGAACTTTAGAACGGGGGTATAAAGATGTTGCACATCTATGAACTACAGACTATAAACTCCGAACTAACTTTTGTACTTTTGTTACTCTTTTAAAAAATCAACAAAAAATATTTTTATGAGCACATATGATGTTGCTGTTATAGGTTCAGGCCCCGGAGGGTATGTAGCTGCGATTCGCTGCGCCCAGTTGGGAATGAAGACCGCACTTATAGAAAAATACTCCAGCCTTGGAGGTACTTGTTTGAATGTGGGATGTATCCCCAGTAAAGCCTTACTCGATTCTTCACACCATTACGATGATGCATTAAAGCATTTTGAAGAGCATGGAATAGAAATACCGGGAGAGGTGAAGGTAAACCTGGAGAAAATGATAGAGAGAAAACGTTCTGTGGTGAATCAAACTGTAGATGGGATCAAATTTCTCATGAACAAGAACAAAATTGAGGTTTTTGAGGGGGTAGCTTCTTTTAAGGACGCAACCCATATTGACATCAAAAAATCTGATGGTGGGTCTGAAACCCTGGAGGCAAAGAACACCATTATCGCAACAGGTTCAAAACCCGCCAATCTGCCATTCATCGACCTTGACAAGGAGAGGGTCATTACTTCTACTGAGGCATTGGAGCTAAAAGAAATTCCGAAGCACATGGTGGTAATAGGAGGCGGAGTTATAGGACTGGAGCTTGGGCAGGTTTACATGAGACTGGGAGCTAAAGTCTCTGTAGTGGAATATATGGACAGCATAATTCCAACAATGGACTCTGCTTTGGCCAAAGAATTGACGAAAAGCCTTAAGAAGCAGGGAATGAAATTTTACGTTTCTCATAAGGTGAATGCTGTAGAGAGAAATGGTGATGAAGTAGTGGTGAAAGCCAAAGACAAAAAAGATAAAGACGTAGAATTCAAGGGAGATTACTGCCTGGTTTCGGTAGGTAGAAAACCTTATACAGAAGGTCTCAACGCAGATGCTGCCGGAGTAAAGATCGATGACCGCGGACGAATTGAAGTAAATGAACATTTACAAACATCTACCAGGAACATTTACGCTATTGGAGATGTGATCAAAGGCCCAATGTTGGCGCACAAAGCTTCGGAAGAAGGAACTTTGGTGGCCGAAGTTATTGCAGGTCAAAAGCCGCACATCAATTACAACCTTATTCCGGGCGTGGTCTATACCTGGCCTGAAGTTGCCGGAGTTGGAAAGACCGAAGAGCAACTCAAGGAAGAAGGAGTTAAATATAAGGAAGGTAAATTCCCTATGCGTGCCCTTGGAAGATCAAGAGCCAGTGGAGATATCGACGGACTGGTGAAGATCCTTTCAGATGAGAATACAGATGAGGTTTTGGGAGTACATATGATCGGGGCCCGTGTAGCCGATCTTATTGCTGAAGCGGTGACCGCAATGGAATTCCGTGCTTCAGCTGAAGATATTTCCAGGATGAGCCACGCACACCCAACATACGCAGAAGCCGTCAAGGAAGCTGCCCTCGCAGCGACCGGTAACAGGCCGATACATATGTAGGCCATTAAAAATTAAACTTTAAAATAACGTGTCAAAAATGTCATTTTTGACACGTTATTTTTTTGTGCAATTATGAAAATAAAATTTTTATAAATCGTTTTTGCTCTGACTCTTTTACTACATTTATATCGAAATCAATTCTTTAAAAGATGCCAAAAGAAAAATCCCCTTCAAAGAACTCAGCCAAGAAGGAACCCGCGCTGAACCTGAAAGAAAAGCGTGCTGCAAAAGCCGCAAAGAAGAAAAGCAGAACCTAATTTAAAAGTTATAAAAGGAAAAGGCTGTCGAAAGACAGCCTTTATAGTTCTAGAATGGTTAATAAATGAACTAATCGTCGTCACCTACAAATTTGAAAAACCGGCTTTCCCCGCCGTCCTTTGTTTCTTCCTGATATAGGAACTGCAGGTTATTTTCGTCAAAGATCCTGAAAAACTCTTCCCAGGAAATATTCTTTAAATTATCTTCTGCATAGCCGGGGAAATTTATGCGTAAGAGTCCGCCGCCTTTACTGCTGTTTGAGGTGCTTTCCACTACAGCAGGTTTACCACCCCTGGCTTCAGTCCAATTTTTTATGGTGTTATGATCTTTTGTGGTCTTTGAATCTGATTTTGCCATTGTCAACTGGTTTTTAATTAATGATCACTCTAAATTCAAATTTTTGCCACTTAAGAAAAAGAGTTTTAACAGCAAAACAATAATTCTGTTAAGCTATTGTGAATCAAGTGTTGATGTCATTTTCGTTTTCTAAAAACTCTCAATTTCCAGTACCCTTTTTTGAAATAGATAAATGCTGCGAGGGCAGCGATAAGATTGGAAATAGGGAAGGCCCACCATATCCCTTCGTAGCTTAAATCGGTCCTGTGAGACAGCATGAATGCAAGCGGAAATCTTATGATCCAAAGATTGAGTATGGATATGAGCATAGATGCTTTAGTGAATCCGGCGCCATTGAAGACGCCATTTAAAACCTGCTGCACTCCCAGGAGTCCAAAGCTGGGTGCCATTATTTTGATGAAAAGCGCAGCGTCTTGAATAACATCGGGATCATTGGGTATAAAGAAAGCTGTAATAGGTTCGGCAAAGAAATACATAAGCAAGCCCATTCCCGTGAGGCCGAAAAAAGCTATTTGGCTGCTGAGGTTTGCCACTTTTTCAGCCCTTTTGATCTTGATCGCTCCTATATTTTGTCCTACCAGCGATGTCGTGGCAATGGCTAATCCAAGTGCCGGAATGACAATAAAGCTTAATATCCTTGCTCCAATTCCATAAGCAGCTACGACCTCACTTCCAAAACCTGTCACCAGTACCACCATAAAAGTCATTCCCAGGGCCCTTGTAGATTGTTCTATACTTGCGGGGATTCCCAGATTCACAACTCTCCTCAAAGTGAAGAGGTGCGGCCGCATTTGATCTAAGCGTATCCTGATCCCGCTCTTTCCTCTAAAGAGGATCCATAAGCCTATTGCTGCGGAAAGAGCTTGTGTGACAATGCTTGCTACCGCTGCCCCTGCGACCCCATACCCTGGAATTGGACCATATCCATAGATAAAGAGGGGATCCAGAACTAAATTGAGAAATACGGTAAACAGTACGATGTATACCGGAAGCATAACATTTCCAATTCCACGCATAAGAGATTGAAATGCAAAGAACATGAACAAAAAGACGAAACCTATTGAGGATACCTGGAAATATTCAACGGAGTCATTTAAAATCTCAGGTCCGGCTCCTATAAGTTTCATGAGCGGTGCGGCCGAAAAATAGCTAAGGACAGAAAGCAGTAAAGAGACAAAAAAGATGAGGGAGATGGTTTGCGAGGAATTGAAATCTACCTTTTTTTGATCTTCAGCTCCAAAATACTGGGAGACCACTACCGTACCTGCCAGGGTCAAGCCCGAACCCAGGGAGAGTACGAGGAACAACAAGGGGAAACTGATGCTCACGGCAGCTACTGCGTTTGCACCCAAACGGCCTAACCAAAATGTGTCTATTAACTGGTAAGCCGTTTGAAGAATGTTCGCCAGGATAATGGGAACGGCAAGATTAAAGAGGGAACTAAAGATTTTACCTTCAGTATATTTCTTTTTTTGCTTCATCTGGCCACAAAAATACTGCAGCTACAGTCCAATTTATGCTAAAACTTTAATAATTCCAACAATGGGAGCATAAAGAGATGTAATTGTAAATTGTAAGAAACATCTTTAAGAAAAATGTAATGTAGAGTTCTTCAACAAGAAATTAAACAATTTAATCTTATGAGGAATTTTTGGAGTTGTTGATTAGGTGGAAATTTCGTAAATTAAAAGAGTAGAATGATTTAACTATTAATATGGTCTAAAATTACTGAAAACTCTATTACATCATGAGCGTTTTAACAAACATCTGGAATAACTATACAGTTGAGTTTTCCACTGCCCAAAAGGTAATTATTGCTATAGTGCTTGGTATGATCTTTTTGATCGCTCTCCTGGCGATCGTTTTGGTCATAATGGAAATTGCCAAGTAACATGCACCTTAGATGTGTGAAAACAACTAATCCTTTTCCAAGGGGTATTTTTCTATTGCCTAATAATGACATAATTTCTTCCTTATATTCTGTCAAAAGCTTCCTGAAATTCAGCTTCTTGTTCATTCTCTCGATTTTTAATATATTTAGGTAGAACTAATTAGCTGTTGCTAAGAAAAAATTCAGGTATGGACGTAAAAACGATCTACAAATTGATGAAGCCTCACCTCGATTTGTTGAATTCTTCAGAAAAAGCTACTCTTTCCAGATTGATCAATAGCCGAAAACCCGAAAAAGTAACTTGTGCTCACCGCAGGATCCTTTCGGTAACAAAAGCCAAGGAAAAGCTGAAGACCTTCTGCCGGCGTGAAATGCAACGGGAGAAAATGGAGCATACAGCCCACTAATTTTTTGTTAATCCCGGTTTCACCTTAAATTCTTCTGATTATTTCCTGTAATTTCAGGAAGAAAGAACATAATCATGGAGGAGAAAATATTATTGGCTGGCGCTTCAGGAGCTCTTGGGCTGGAAGTACTTAATTTACTTCATCAACAGGGGAAAAAAGTAAGAGCACTTGTACATTCCGCAGAAGGAGCTGAAAAGGTGTCAAACCTGACGGATGATGTCTGGCGAGCCGATGCCAGTGAAGGTAATGAGATCATCAAGGATATTACAAAAGATATCTCTATAGTTATTTCAACCCTTGGGAAAAGTGTTAGCCTCTTTACTAACGGCGGAAAATCTTTTATGGAAAACGATTTTTATGCCAATTCCAATATCCTGGACGATGCTGTTAAGAACAACGTGAAGAGATTTATCTATGTCTCAATCAAAGGTGCGGAAAAAGCCCTGGAGTATGAGGTAGCTAAATCTCATAAGATGGTGGAGGATGCTTTAGAAGCCTCAGGTCTGGATTATACTATTATTAGGCCTGTAGGTTTTTTTTCGGGCTTGAACGATTTGGCGATCATGGCGAAAAGAAAAGTTATTCCTATAGTAGGGGAAGGGAATGCCCGTACAAACAGCATTCATCAAAAAGACTTGGCAAAGGTCGTTCTAAAGTATTTAAATGAAGGTCCTGACTTAATAGAAGTAGGAGGACCACTTGTTCATACCCGCCGGGAAATGGCAGATATGATCGCCGATAAACTTGGAGGGAAAGTTATTCCTGTTCCTGAGAAAGTGGCCGAATGGGGAATGTTCCTGCCGGAATTCGTTGATGATAACATTTCAGCCAAACTAAAGTATTTCAAATTTGTGACTACTAATGATATGATCGGGGAAAAACATGGAGATATCACTTTTGAAGAATATCTCGAAAGTCTCGACCTGGAAAAAGACTTACCGTAATGCCCGAAAAATATGATGCCATAGTAATTGGATGTGGAAGTAATGGAATAGCTGCCGCAATACGACTACAGCAAAAGGGACTAAAAACTGCTATTTTTGAGCAGTCATCTGTTCCCGGAGGTGCTACCAAGACTCAGGAGTTAACCCTACCGGGATTTAAACACGATGTTGGTTCTGCAATTTTACCTCTTGGCTTGGCATCGCCATTCTTTCGTAATCTTCCCCTGCAGGATCATGGCCTTGAATGGATCTTTCCAGAAGTAGCCTATGCTCATCCTTTTACTGATGGTACAGCTTATGCGTGCTATAAAGACATACATACCACTGCCGCACAACTGGGAGAGGATGGAGTTGCTTACCTGAATTTAATAAAACCTTTGCTGGATAACTGGGATAAACTCAACAAAGATCTACTTGGCCCGCTGGGAATACCCGATCATCCTCTACACTTCATGAAATTCGGTTTAAAGGCCTTACCCTCGGCCAGGATGATAGCTAACAGGTACTTCAAAAATGAGAAAACCAGGATGTTCTTTTATGGCTCGGCAGCGCATTCTACATTACCTTTGACGAGTTTAGCCTCGGCTTCTTTTGGGCTGGTACTTACTACCAGTGCCCACAGGTACAATTGGCCCTTTCCCAAAGGTGGAGCCGGGAATTTTTTCAATTCCCTGGTGAAGTATTACGAGTCACTAGGTGGAGAAATCCATACAGATCATCTTGTTCAGGATATTAGGGATCTTCCTAACGCTTACGCTTATTTGTTTGACCTTACGCCAAAACAATTGCTGAAGATCAAAGGACTTAATTTTAATTCTTTTTACCGGAAAAGAATGGAGTCTTACAAATATGGTGCAGGAGTTTTTAAAATGGATTGGGCATTGAGTGAGCCTATTCCATTTACAAGCGAAAAATGCCGAAAGGCAGCGACTGTACATCTTGGGTTTTCACAGCAGGAAATCGAGAAGTCTGAAAAAGGCATTCACGAGAAGAACATGACGAAAACACCTTATGTAATATTGGCTCAGCACACTCCTTTTGATCCATCCCGGGCACCTGAAGGAAAACACACCGCATGGGCTTATGTTCACGTTCCAAATGGAAGCACGACCGATTATTCAGAAATCATTGAAGATCAAATAGAGCGGGCGGCACCTGGATTTAAGGATACTATTCTTGCCCGTTCCTCCATGAATACCGTAGCCATGGAGCAATTTGATCCTAACCTAATTGGAGGGGACATCAATGGCGGAAAACAGGATATCACGCAGCTGTTTACCCGACCAGTTGCCCGCTTATCACCATATTCTACCCCAGATCCACGGGTTTATATCTGTTCTTCGTCCACGCCTCCCGGGGGTGGAGTGCACGGAATGTGTGGATTTCACGCGGCTCAAAAGACCTTGAAAGACCATTTTAAAGAATTGCTTTAAAATAAAATGGCCGGAACTTGTCCGGCCATTTGACACTTAAAAAAGTTTTATTGCTGTTGGTTTTCAGAAGGAACTGGAAAACCCCGATCTCTCATGAGAGCATCAATATTAGCATCTCTTCCTCTAAAAAGCCTGTAAGCTTCAGCAGGGTCCATAGCATTACGTGGCGCGAAAAGGTATTTCACCAGTTTTTCGGCTACGGTCTCATCATAGAATCCACCCGGTGCTTCTCTAAAGGCTTCCGCAGCATCTGATGTCAGTACGTCGGCCCATAAGTAACCGTAATATCCTGTAGCATATCCTTCACCCGAGAAGACGTGTCCAAAGTGCGGAGTTCTGTGTCTCATTACGATCTGTGATGGCATATTAAGCTCCTCCAGAGTTTCTTTTTCGAAGGTTTCCATGTCTATCTCTTCAGGATCTGTTGTGTGTAATTTCATATCCATTAGAGCCGATGCTAGGAATTCGGTGGTTGCAAATCCCTGGTTGAAAGTAGAAGCTTTTTTGATCTTTGCTACCAGTTCCTGCGGAATTGGTTCACCTGTCTCATGGTGAACTAAAAAGCGATTGATCACTTCATCTGTAGACAGCCAGCGTTCCAGTAATTGTGATTGGAACTCGGTGTAATCTCTCACTCCACTGTTTAGAATAGGATATTTTACTTCTGAAGCAAAGAAGTGCAGGGCATGACCAAATTCATGGAAAAAAGTAGTTGCATCATCCCAGGAGATCAAGACCGGTTCTCCGGGAGCAGGTTTGATAAAGTTTGAGTTGTTGGAAGCTAAAACTGTTTCTTCCTTTTCGTCCATCTCGGCATGGCTGCGGTACTGTGAAGCCCATGCACCCGAACGTTTTCCTTTACGGGCGTAAGGGTCAAGATACCAAAGGCCTATATGCTTACCACTGTCTTTATCGGTCACTTCCCAAACTTTTACATCCTCATGATATACGGGAACTGTCCCCTCTGGAACCGGAGTGAAAGTATAGTTAAAGACTCTGTCTGCTGTATAGAATAAAGCATCAGTAAGCTTGTCCAGCTGCAGGTATTGCTTTACTTCATCAGATTCCAGGTCATATTTTTCCTGGCGAACCTTTTCAGCATAATACCTGTAGTCCCAGGGAGCGATAGCGATATCCTTTCCTTCTGCCTTCGCAAGTGCCTGCATATCGGCTACCTCTTCTTCCACACGTGCCAGTGCAGCAGGCCACACAGCTTCCATGAGTTCCATGGCTCTTTCAGGTGTTTTTGCCATCCTGTTTTGGAGCCTCCACTGGGCATAATTGTCGTAGCCAAGCAGTTCGACTCTTTCGTCTCTCAATTTCAGGATCTCTTCGATGATCTGTTTGTTATCATATTCATCATCATTATCACCACGCGAGTAATAATTCTCCCAAACCTGTTTTCTCAATTCTCTTTCATCTGAATAAGTAAGGAATGGATCCATAGAGGAGCGGGTGTTTAATACGGCGTATTTTCCTTCTTCACCACGATCGGCAGCAGCTTTTGCAGCCGCTTTGACGTAAGATTCGGGTAGTCCGCTTAATTCATCTTCTTCAAGATAGACGACATAATTCTCTTCTTCGGCCAATACATTGTTGCTAAACTGAGTGTAGAGACGCGACAGCTCCTTGTTTATTTCAGCATAACGGGCTTTGTCGGCTTCATTTAGATCTGCACCTTCCATTGCAAAGTCTTCATACATGAGCTGTACTGCCCGCTGTTTTTGAGGAGAAAGGGGATCTTCCAAAGAACGTTCATAAACTGCCTTTACTCTTTCAAAAAGCTCTTTGTTCTGAGATATTTTTGAGGAATACTCTGAGATCTTAGGAGCTAACCTCTGCTGGATCTCCCTGAATTCCGGCGAAGACATATTGCTGCTCCAAATACCGTAATAGGTAAAGACGCGGTCAAGCTCTTCACCCGATTTTTGCATGGCAAGAATGGTGTTGTCAAAAGTGGGAGGAGCAGGATTTGCAGAGATCATAAGCACTTCCTGTAAGTGCGAAGCCATGGCAGTTTCCATCGCCGGCTGTAGATCTTCAAGTTTCATTTTATCGAACGCAGGTACTCCGCCATAGGGGCCTGTCCATTCCTGTAAAAGATCATTTTTCATAGTAGATTTTTGTACTGTTTCAACCTGTTCATCCTGTGGTGTGGGGGTAGGTGAATTTCCTGAACCGCATGCAGCAATGACTGTGGCTGTAATTAAACCAATACTCAATTTTTTTGTGGGGATCATTTTCTCTTCATTAAAATTATTCGATTTCCAAGATACTAATAATCTAAAAAATGGAGAGGGCCGAAAAATGTCATTTTTGACAGGTGATAATTTAGAGCTACTTTTAAACAGTTTTAATAAATATGGAATTTCTAAAAAAGAACTGGTCAAATATCCTGTTCATTATCCTTATCGTCCTGTTGCTCATTCCACAAACCCGGAAACCCATACAGGTAACCATGAACCGGATCATCTCCTTTAGTCCATCCAAAATAGCTGAGGATGAGCGGGAGATATTAGAAGATTACGACTGGAACCTTGTAAACCTGGAAGGACATCCTGTTAATTTTAGGAGCAGTATTGGGGAAGTAGCTGTTATTAACCTGTGGGCCACCTGGTGTCCTCCCTGTATCGCAGAAATGCCATCTTTTCAGAAATTGTACAATGAGTATGGAGATAAAGTGAATTTCTATTTTGTCTCTACAGAAGAAACTGAGAAACTGGAGCAGTTCCTGAAGAAAAAAGATTACCGTCTTCCGGTATACCAACCCATAGATATGGCTCCTCAAAAGTTACAGTCGCGTACATTGCCAACCACTTTTGTGATCTCGAGAGAGGGGAAAATAGCTGTGAGCAAGAAAGGTTCGGCTAACTGGAATGATTCAGGATTTAAAGAGCTGCTGGATGAGTTGCTGAAGGAAAATTAGATTTCCGGCTGCAGTGATTTCTTAATGTGGAGCAGTTCTTCAACAAACTCACGGCTATTAGACAAGCGGGGCACTTTATGTTGCCCTCCCAGCTTATTCTTCCTCTTTAACCATTCATAAAAAGTGCCTTCGGGCATTTCCCGAACTACAGGCCGCTGGATGGCAACATCCATTTTTCGTTTGGATGCGTAATCATCATTGTATTTGCCCAATTCCCTGTCCAGGATATCGGTAAAAGCCTGTAAATTTTGTGGTGATCTAACAAATTCGATTAGCCATTCGTGATAGCCCTTTTTGCTGCGGTCATAAAAGTAAGGAGCTGCCGTGAAATCCCGGAGTATGGCGCCGGTTTCACGACAAGCCTGAGAAATTGCTTTTTCGGCATGCTCTGCGAAAAGGTCTTCTCCAAACACATTTATACAATGTTTGGTTCGACCGCTTATGGTGAATCTGTAAGGACTGGTACTTGTGAACTTAACAGTATCTCCAATCTTGTAGCGCCACAAGCCCGAATTGGTGCTAATCACCATTGAATAATTTTTTCCTATCTCCACCTCGCTAAGTGGGATCACTTTGGGGTTTTCTGAAAGGAATTCCTTTTCAGGAATAAATTCGTAAAAGATCCCGTAGTTGAGCATAAGCAGGAGGGAGGGATCTTCCTTTTGATCCTGAAGCGCAAAGAAACCTTCTGTAGCGTTAAAAATTTCAAGATAACGCAGACTTTTGTCCTTATCCAGTTCTTCGAATAGCGGTCTGTAAGGAGCGAAAGAAACAGACCCATGGAAGAAAACTTCCAGATCTGGCCAAACGTCCTGTATATAGGTGATTTTCTGTTCTTTAATTATATGCTGAAGCAGTAACAGCATCCACATCGGCGAACCTGCAAGGCTGGTAACCCGTTGTTGAGAGGTGATTTCTGCGATCTTTTTGATCTTCTCTTCCCAGTTGCTCATCATGGTCACCTCTAATCCCGGGGTACGACCGAATTGCGCCCAAAAAGGCAAGTTCTTCATTACAATTGCAGAAATATTAGCAATATAATGAGCATTATTCTCAGAATATCTTGACTCCTGGCTTCCGCCTATAGAAAGGTTCTTTCCTGAAAAAAGCTTCGCATCCGGATAGTTCCTAATGTATAAAGCCAGCATATCCCGCCCGCCCTGGTAATGGCATAGCTCTAAACCTTCTGTAGAAACGGGAATGATCTTACTGGTCGCACCGGTCGTGCCCGATGATTTTGCAAACCATTTAATAGGAGTAGGCCAAAGAATATTTTGTTCCCCTTTGAGAATAAGGTCAATGTAAGGAAAAAGATCTTCGTAATTGTTCAAAGGTACCTGTTCTAGGAACTGGCGGTAATTATGAATATCCTTAAAATGGAATTTTTTTCCATAGTAAGTTTCTTTTGTAGTTGACAAAAGGTCTTTTAAGACTCTTTGCTGTGTCTCATGAGGATTATTAATGGAATTTTCTAAGTCTTCTATCCGGCTCTTCATGACCAGATTGCCTATGGAATCTATTATCCCCATAAATTGCGATCAACTTTTGTAATTTTTTCTTAATAGGATCAGGAAAAAATACTGCTCCAATTAATTGCCGAAGATACACAATAATCGGTTTTTATAGCGGCCGCTGGTTATTTTCCTTTTAAAGCGTCCTCATGGCAGGGAAAGGTGAGTACAAATGTGGTACCTTCTTTGGGAACACTTTGCACTTCAATATGAGCCCCGTGTTCTTCGAGAATATTTTTGACCGAGCTGAGACCAATTCCCATTCCGCCCGGTTTTTTTGTATAAAAGGATTCAAATAGTCTTTCCAGTTGGTCCTTCTCCATTCCACAACCGTTATCAGTAATATTAAGAGAAAAAGTATTTTTCTTTTTCTTTATACTCAAAGTTAGCACTCCTTCATCTGGGAGCATGGCTTCACTTGCATTCACAATAATGTTAAGAATAGCTATTTTTAGTTTCTCTTCATCAGCGTATATAAAGTAAGAACCCCGGTACTTCTTATGCACTGTTATCCCTGCGAGATAGATTCTATCCCGGGCATGAGCCAGTGCTTTATTTGTTGTTTTCGCCAGGCAACATTTTGCTAGATTAGGTTTGGAGTAATTTGAAGTTGTAAGAAGATCCGTAACCAGGTTATTCAACGTGTCAGTACTTCTTTTAATTATTCCTGTATAGTTACTTAGTAATTTCTTTTGTGGACCCTTAGTCAATTTTTCCAGAATATCTGCAGACATGCCAATGCTGGCTAAAGGATTCCTTAATTCGTGTGCAAGGGTTCTTGCGATCTCTCCTTTGATCGAAAGTTTTTCAGCAGAGATCAGTGCTTGCTGAGTTGCTTTCTGAGCCTGGACATTTCTTAGAAGAACAATGTATTCGTAAACATTGCCTTTTTTGTTCCTCATAAAGACTTTACCGCGGGCATTGTAGAAATCCCAATGTTTACCTGCTCCCTTTAACCTGAATTCAACCTCCATGATATCATGGTCCCTGGCTCTTGTTAAGCGGGTGTGGAATTCCAGGCATTTTTGCCTGTCCTGAGGATGGATCAACGGGATAATGTCCAGCAATGGCATCCCATTGACATTTTCTACGGTCATACCTTCTTCTATGGAAAGATCACGGTTGATATATCTCACCTTCTCATCATAAAGATTGAAGATCATAATGATATCTGGCGAGGTCTCAATGAGCTGCTTCTTGAATCTAATATTGTCTTTGAGCTTTTGAGCCTTAATTTTATCCCGGGTGATATTTTCCAGGGAACAGATGAGGAGTCCTTTTTGTCTTCTGCTGGTAAGATGAATCCAGTTTTGTCTTCCATTGCGTTCAACAGGAATTTCAAGATCGGTCGATTCTCCGGTGAGCATGGTTTGTTTTAAAGCTTCAAATACTCCTTTTTCGGTAGCTTGCGGGTTGTATTTTAAAAAACTACGTCCCGCCATCCGCTTTTTATTGTAATAACGGTTAATTACCTTATTTACTCTTACATAGGTGAAGTCTACAATGTCATAATTTTCACCGAACAAAGGCTTCATGAGAAAGATCCCCTGGTTAACGGTATCGAATACCATCTGGAGTAATTCATTGTTTTCCTCCAGTTCGTGAGTACGGCTTTTCACTTTAAACTCAAGCTTCTCGTTGAGCTTTTGAAGTTTTTCCTCAGCTTCCTTTCTGGGGGTGATATCGGAAAAAAGACAGGCCACTTTTCTACTTTTGGAACTTCCAATGGGAAAGGCATATACATCAAACCAACGGTCGTGAGCAGTCGCATAATCTTCAAAACGTACTGCCTCTCCCGTGAACGCAACTTCGCCTAAGGTGCTGAACCAGTGGCTTTCATCCTGCTGGTAAAATTCCCTTATCGTTTTGCCAAGGGGTTCATTAAGGCCGGTGTGTTTTTCAAAAGCAGGATTGATCTCCACGAACAGGTAGTCTAAAGGCTTTTTCTTAAGATCAAAGATCATTTCTACAACGCCAAATCCCTGGTCCAGGGAATTGACCAGCACTCTGTACCTGTTGAGACTCTCCTGCAGTGATTTTTCGTTTTCAATGTTGATCCCTTTCCTTGCCTGAAATCTATTATTACCCAAGGGTTTTGCCAGGACCAGGACATATTCTTCATCCGTTTCTCCTTCAAAACCTAAATAGGGCCGACACTGAAATAAAAACTTTTTCCAGTAGCCGAAAGGGGACTTTACCCTAATAGTCACCCCTTTATCATCGTTCATTTTAAAATCTCGAAGGTTGCTCAATTGATGTACTATAACCGAATAATCCTCCGGATGGATGATCTCCCGGTAAAAATTATGGTCGGTTTGCGCGAGCGGAAAATCTCTTTTAAAGTATTGTAAACAGCGGTAATTTACCGCTTTTAAAGAAAGATCATCAGCAGAATTGATGAACAATAGGAATTCCTGCTTATCATGTCCCTCGTAGACATTGAACAGGCTGTGTGCGGCACCTATAGTAAAGTCATCCGGCATAAAAGTATTTTTTTTCATCAAGAAAAAATTTTCGAATAACAGGTAAGGGATTTCCTGTTGTTCATGCTTTCAATACAACGGGGGGCATTAAAGTTAAATTTAATATAATTTTTTAAAACTCAACTAACAGTCTTTCAGTTTTTTAAAGATTTTATAATAAAGTATTTCTAAAGGCGCATGGTTGTTGATGGTTCCTCAAAAATTTTTTTTACGGAATTTCAAAATTTTACTTTTTTTTCCTCACAAAAGGCATAAACACTAAGAGATAAAAATCTGAAAAAGATCAATTTAAGTCTTTAAGAGCTGCTGGGGAGGTAAAATTCACAGAGAAAAGTGGGGAGGGAGTAGAGATGGGATGTGTGGTTCGGCGGTAAAAACCTACAGTTCATCTTAACGTTATTTTTAGTGAATTATTTCTTAATGCAAGTATTTAAAAATGAGGTTTTTAATCCCTATTTTTTCTTCTTCCGGTTGTAATTCTTATCACCGCGGGTTTTCGGCTTTTTATACTTCTTCTTGATCTCTCTTCGATAAGATCCACCAAGATTCACCTTTTTGTTCTTTTCTTTTTTCTCGTGAAATGCCGGCCCGGGTTTATCTTCATCAGAGAACTTCCCTGGGTTGTAAATTTCATCTGACTTTGGCTGCTCTTCCGGAATTAATTCAGAAGAAATTTGGACTTCTTCAGGTAGGGGCTGGAAGTCAATTTTTAAATCCATGAGAGACTCAATCTTTTCCAGGTCTTCTTTTTCTGAAGGCGTGGTAAAAAGGATCGCATGGCCCTCTTTTTCTGCCCTTCCCGTACGACCAATTCTATGGATATAATTTTCGGGATAAGCAGGGGTATCGAAATTTATTACGTGACTTACCTGTTCAATATCCAGTCCACGTGCCATAACATCTGTGGCTATAAGGATTCGGCAAAAGCCGTCTCCAAATTGCCTGATACTCCTCAAGCGGTAATTCTGGGTTTTATTGGAGTGAATAATAGTACACTCTTCGGGAAAAAGAGGGTCCAGGTTTTGAAAGAGTCGGTCGGCTATACGCTTGTTCCCTGCAAAAATCAGCACTTTGTGATAGGCTTCCCGGTCTTCCAGGAGGTACTTCAGGAGATTGACCTTGGTGTAGAAATTGGGTACTTCAAATCCATCCTGTTGAATATTTTCCAGGGGAGCCCCACTTGCGGCTACAGAAACTGTTTCAGGATTCTTGAAGTTCTCCTGTATAAGTTTTTCTACATCGGCAGTCATTGTTGCCGAGAACATAATATTTTGACGACTGGCAGGAATTAGATCCAGGATGTTCGTAAGCTGAAATCTAAAACCAAGATCCAACATCACATCTACCTCATCAATAACAAGCTTTTGTATGGATTTTAACTGCAGATCCCGGTTAATGGCTAGATCATATAACCTGCCGGGAGTGGCCACAATTATATCCAGCCCCTGTGCGACCTGTTGTTTTTGGGTATTAATGTTCGTTCCTCCATATATCCCAAGAATTCGGGTATTGATATACTTTGTTAACTTTTCAAGTTCCTCTACCACCTGTACCACCAGTTCCCGGGTAGGAACAAGGATGAGGATCCTCGGATTCTTTTGTTCAGAATATTTAAGGGTTTTCAGAAGAGGCAGGAGATACGCCAGGGTTTTACCGGTTCCCGTTTGGGCTATTCCCACCATATCCCGTCCCGAAAGAATTACGGGTAAAGATTGCTCCTGTATAGGAGTAGGAGTAGAGATCTTTAGATCTTCAAGGGCATTTAAAAGGGGTGTGGTAAGGTTGAGGTCCTGAAAAGTCACGCGGTAAAAATTTAAAAGGTCAAAGGTAAGCTTAAATTGTTGAAAGCCTATTGGTTTTATACAACCGGCAACATTCTTAATTTCTTCCCCGCCTATTTTGTATTTTTGACCTTCAATTTTGCACTTATGACAAAGATCCTTGCTTTTGCCGGCTCCAGTAGTCCAACCTCCATTAATCACCAATTGATCCTGAATGTTACCAATCGAATTTCAGATCATCCCGTGGAAGTGCTTGAGCTACATAAGCTGGAATTTCCAATGTATAGTATTGTAAAGGAAAAAGAAGGAATTCCGCAGGACGTGAAATTCCTTTATGAGAAGATCCTTGAGGCACCTGCATTGATCATAGCCGCAAATGAATACAATTCCAATGTTTCCGGGTTCTTTAAGAATATCATCGACTGGCTTTCCCGTGTCGAAAAGAACTTCCTGGATGGCAAAAAAGTGCTTTTAATGAGTACTTCCCCGGGTAAACGCGGGGGTGCTTCGGCGCTGGAATATTGTAAAAATCAGTTTCCGAGATTTGGAGCCAATGTAGTGGAAAGCTTCAGTCTGCCACAGTTCTATGAAAATTTTGATTCAGAAAAAGGTGTGGTTGTGAATGAGGTCTTTGATCTGGGAATTATTGAAGTAGTCACGTCTTTTTCTCAGCAAATCAAGGAGTAGTGCGGGTATCCAAAAAAGTCAAATTAGAAGAGAATTTTCCAGCTAAAAGAGTTTTGTTGCAATGGGCGCGACAGTTCCAGGAGGTGGTGTGGTTTGATAGTAATGACCATAAAGACAGCTATTCAAACTATGAAGCTGTTTTAGCCGTAGATGCTTTTACTGCCATTCAAACCGATGCTTCGGAAGCTTTCGAAAAGCTGAAGGAATACCAGGAAACCATGGCCGACTGGATCTTTGGGTATCTCTCCTACGATCTTAAAAATGACGTGGAAGATCTTAATTCTAAAAATCACGACGGACTCCATTTTCCGGAGTTGTTCTTTTTTCAGCCCAAAAAGATCCTTTTTTTAAGAGGCAGGGAATTAGAGCTACAATACCTTCCGGTGGTAGATGATGAGCTGGAAGAGGATCTGGAACATATTCTTCAAAAAAGGGATTTTCAGGAGGATTTTTCAGGAAATGCAAAAGCTGTAAAAATGCAGCCACGAATTCCAAAACAGGATTACCTGCAAAAAGTGGGGGAAATGCTGGCTCATATTCAGCGGGGAGATATCTATGAAGCTAATTTTTGTCAGGAATTCTATGCTGAAGATGCAGAGATAGATCCGATTCAGAAATTTATTGCTTTAAATGACATTTCCAGGCCTCCTTTTGCCACTTTCTTCAGGAATTATGATAAGTACCTTTTGTCTGCATCGCCAGAGAGATATCTTCAAAAGAAGGAAGACCAATTGATCTCTCAGCCTATAAAAGGGACAGCCCGAAGAGTACTCTCGAACCCGGAAAAGGATGTGGAACTGGCCAAAAACCTGGAAAATGATCCAAAAGAAAGATCTGAAAATGTGATGATCGTAGACCTGGTTCGGAATGACCTCTCAAAAACGGCAAAAAGAGGGAGTGTTGAAGTTTCTGAATTGTGTAAGGTCTATAGTTTTCCTCAAGTGCATCAAATGATCTCCACAATTAGAGCAACTTTGGAAGAAGGCATACCTCCGGTCGAGGTGTTGCGCACAACTTTTCCTATGGGAAGCATGACGGGAGCTCCAAAAATTTCGGCTATGGAGATCATTGAAGAGCTCGAGGAGACCAAACGCGGTCTTTACAGCGGGGCCGTAGGATATTTTGACCCTTCGGGTGACTTTGATTTCAATGTGGTGATACGCAGTATTTTGTATAACTCAACTGCCAGATATGTTTCTTTTTCAGTTGGCGGGGCTATTACGGCCAGGTCGGTTCCCGAGAACGAATACCAGGAGTGCCTTGTGAAAGCTGCCGCGCTAAGGCAGGTGCTGGAGGAGGAATAGCCAAGTTCAGGACTTAACGTGTAGTGTGAAAAAAATATCTTTTGCGGTTTCGCTATAGTTAAGGACGATCAATTTATCCATGGCTAATAAATGTGAAATTCTTCGCGCTACCGCCTATCGTCAAGTAGTACTGTCTAAAGGATACCGGCAAAAAACGGAGCTGAAAAATAGACATAAGCCGTTCCATTTTTGATATCTTTGAGCCTATGCTGTTAGCGTTCAAAAAACACCTGGAAGAGCATTTTCCTAAAACTTTGGAAAAAAAGATACTTCTCGCCGTGAGCGGTGGGCTGGACAGTGTCGTGCTCGCTCACCTGTGCAAGGATGCCGGACTTAATATCTCCCTGGCGCATTGTAATTTTCAGCTGAGAGGAGATGAGAGCGATGGAGATGAAGCTTTTGTTATGGAGCTTGCAGATGCTTTGGAAGCCGAAGTTTTTATCGAAAGTTTTGAGACTGAAGCTTATGCCTTAGAAAAAAAGGTATCTGTTCAAATGGCCGCCCGGGAACTACGTTATCACTGGTTTAGGGAGCTACAGGAAACGCTGCAGTTCGATTATGTTTTTACAGCCCATCATGCCAATGATAACCTTGAAACGGTGCTCATTAATTTTATAAGAGGCACGGGACTTGAAGGCTTAACGGGAATACCTGACGTGAATGAATTTATTGTACGGCCTCTATTGCCCTATACCCGGGAGGACATCGAAAATTATGCGCACCTGCAAAAACTGAAGTGGAGAGAAGACAGCAGCAATGAATCGGTTAAATATTTCCGGAATAAAGTGAGACTGGAGGTCATTCCGAAGTTGCTGGAATTGAATCCTCAGTTATTGGAGAGTTTCAGTAAGACCAGAAGTCACCTTCAGCAAAGTTCTGAGCTGATCGAAGACTATATTTCAGCTATATTTCCGAAGATCGCAAAACAGGAGGAATACGGTTATTCTTTTAAGGTCAAGTTGTTAAAAACCCTTCCCAATACAAAGGCAGTGATGTATAATTTGTTTAGATCCTTCGGTTTTACCGAATGGGAAGATGTGCATGGTCTTCTTGATGCCCAGGCGGGAAAAATGGTCTTTTCAAAAACGCATCGTCTTATAAAGGATAGGGAAGACCTACTGCTTACCACCCTTCCGCCGAATGAGGATAAAGTTTATGAGATCCGGGAAAATGAAGAAGTAGTGATGTTGCCTATTGGAACTTTTCAATTTGAACCTACAGAAGAAATACTAAAAGCCGATCCCTGGACGATCTACCTTGACCGCAATAAGCTTCAATATCCTTTAATTGTAAGGAAATGGAGGCAGGGCGACTATTTTTATCCCTTCGGGATGCAGGGAAAGAAAAAACTGAGTAAATTTTTTAAGGATGAGAAGTTATCTTTGCCTCAAAAGGAGAATTGCTGGCTCCTTTGCTCCGGAAAGGACATAATTTGGGTTATTGGCCATCGTGCCGATGCCCGTTTTGCCGTGGAAGACACAACAAAAGAAATCTTGAGATTAAGTTATACACCATGAGATTACCCATATTTTTAACGCTCTTGTTTTTAAGCATTTTTGGCACCAATGCACAGATCTTTGATCCCAATAATCTGGGACAACAGGGACTGGAAGATCCCATAGAGTGGGAGGCAAGGGTGGAGCAGGAGAATGATTCCATTTATAATCTTGTTTTCACTGCGTTCTTAGAACCGGGATGGCACCTTTACTCTCAGGAAGAGGTCAAAATTGATATTGCACCAATTCCAACCGAATTTTCTTATTCTGAAGCTCCCGGAAAATTTGAGCTGCTTGGCCCCACTTTAGAACCTAATGTTCCTGCGCTTTACGATGCCGTCTTTGAAGCCGACATCACTTACTTTGAAGATGAAGCCGTTTTTAGGCAGAAGATCAAAGTATTGGATCCCACAGATCTTGTAATTACTGCGGAAGTTTATTTTTCTGTATGTGATGATGAGAAATGTCTTCCACCCGATACTGAACGATTTACATTTGATATAGGCAACAAGGAGGTCGTAGAAGGATTTACAGATCTCGAGGTTTCAGATAAAGATCAAAGGTTGACTGAAGCTCTAAACATTAACGTTAAAGGAGTAGGGGGAGCCGAAATTGTAGAGGAAGAAGGAGACGGTTATACTACTATCTTCTTTCTGGGGTTCATTGGTGGATTGATCGCCCTATTGACACCCTGCGTTTTCCCGATGATCCCGCTCACCGTTTCCTTCTTTACCAAAGGTGCCAGGACACGCCGTAAAGGTCTGGTAAACGCAATCATGTATGGAGTGTTTATTTTTCTAATTTACCTGCTATTAAGTCTGCCGTTCCATTTACTGGATTCCCTCGACCCGGAGATCCTGAACAATATTAGTACAAATACCACACTGAATATCATCTTCTTTGTGATCTTCATAATTTTTGCTTTCTCCTTCTTTGGGTATTACGAGATCACACTACCGAGTTCCTGGAGCAATAAAATGGACGATAAAGCATCGAGTTTTGGAGGGATCATTGGGGTTTTCTTCATGGCTCTTACTCTGGCGCTGGTTTCTTTTTCATGTACAGGCCCTATTTTAGGTTCCCTGTTGGGAAGCTCTTTGACTACAGATGGTGGCGCAACTCAGCTGTCTTTTGGAATGGGAGGTTTTGGTCTGGCGCTGGCACTTCCTTTTGCACTTTTTGCACTTTTCCCCAACTGGCTCAATTCCTTGCCCAAAAGCGGTGGCTGGCTTAACTCGGTTAAAGTAGTACTTGGTTTCATTGAACTTGCGCTTGCTTTTAAATTCCTTTCAAACGCCGACCTGGTGCAACACTGGGGGCTTCTAAAAAGGGAAATTTTCATAGGAATTTGGATCGTGGTGGGAATTGGCCTTCTACTTTACCTTTTTGGGATCTTAAGATTTCCTCATGACGGGCCAAAAACAAAATTGAGCAAAGGAAGATTGTTCCTGGGAATCATCACCCTGGCATTTGTGGTCTATCTTATTCCGGGCCTTACTAATACATCCCATGCTAACCTCAAGCTGTTAAGTGGATTCCCGCCGCCCTTGTTCTATAGTATCTATGAGAAAGAAACTGAAGGGCCTCTAGGACTCAAAGCTTACAAAGATTTTGAGGAAGGGGTGGCTGCAGCAAAAGCGGAAAATAAGCCAATTCTACTGGACTTTACCGGATGGGCCTGTGTGAATTGCCGAAAAATGGAAGAACAGGTGTGGAGTGATCCTGCGGTTTATGATATTATGAAGGATGACTTTGTTTTGATCTCGCTTTATGTGGATGACAGGAAGGAGTTGCCCGAAGACCAAATGTTCAACTACCAAAAACCCGGTGGCGGAATTAAAGAGATCCAAACCATTGGTGATAAATGGGCTACTTTTCAAACATTGAACTTCAGAAATAATTCTCAACCTTTTTACGTGTTACTCGATCACGACATGAATATGCTAAACCAGCCGGTGGGTTATACCCCTGATTCTGATGAATTCCGGGAATGGCTGGAAGAAGGAGTGGAGCAATTTCAGAAGTAAAACTTCTTAAATATTTTGTTTTTAGTGGGAATTTCTATCTTTAGGGACTTCAAAAAAAACCTTACTGAATGAAATTTTTTAAGATCTTTTTCCTTCCGGTGTTGTTTCTACTGGTTGGAAACCCTGGTTTTACTTATGCCCAAACCGACTACAAAGTTGAAGAACATTACAACAAAAGAGAGGTAGTCATCCCAATGAGGGACGGCATCAATCTTCATACAACCATCTTTTCACCAAAGGATACTTCTAAAAAGTATCCAATCCTCATGACCCGAACCCCATATAGTTCAAGGCCTTATGGGGAAGATAAATTCCGCTCTTTGGTGGGCCCTAATGCAGATCTTATGAAGCAGGGGAATATCTTCGTTTATCAGGATGTACGCGGGAGATGGATGAGCGAAGGAGTGTATGACAATATGCGGCCGTTCATTCCGAAAAAAAAGGGGAAGCAGATCGATGAAGCAAGCGATACCTATGATACTGTAGAATGGCTGCTTAAGAATGTCAAAAACACCAACGGGAAAGTTGGACTTTGGGGAATTTCTTACCCGGGATTTTATGCTACATATTCACTTCTTGCAGACCATCCAGCTATAAAAGCTGTTTCGCCGCAGGCTTCTATCGGAGATTTCTTTTTTGACGATTTTCACCATAATGGAGCTTACTTTTTAAGCTACTGGAGGGCAACGGCTGTCTTTGGTTATGAAAAGACCACTCCGACTGATACTGCCTGGTACTCATTTCCGGAGTTGGGAACAAAGGACCAATATCAATTCTTTCTTGATGCAGGCCCGCTCAAAAATCTTGATAAATATTATGGTGAGGACAATGTTTTCTGGCAGCAGCTAAAAGAGCATCCAAACTATGACGAGTTTTGGCAAAAACGCGGGATCGTACAGCATCTAAAAGATATAAAGCCGGCAGTAATGGTGGTTGGTGGATTATTTGATGCCGAAGACCTCTATGGACCTTTCAATATCTACAAGACCATTGAGAAGAACAGCAATAATTTCAACATGCTCGTTATGGGGCCCTGGAGCCACGGAGACTGGGCACGTACGAAAGAGCGACAGGCAATTGGAAACGTTTACTTTGGAGATAATATCTCCAGGGACTATCAAAAGGATGTAGAGACCATCTTCTTTAACCACTTTTTAAAAGGTGAAGCCGATGGTTCTATATTACTTCCTGAAGCTTATATGTTTGACACCGGTCTTCACGAATGGAAAAGTTATGCTGCCTGGCCTCCAAAAGAGGCAAAAAAGAAAACTTTTTTCCTGAGTGATGGTCAAGAGCTGAAATCCCAGTCTGAAACTGAATTGGGAACTATGGTAGGAGCCGAAGAATTTGTTAGTGATCCTAATAAACCCGTGCCTTATTCTGAAGATATAAAAATGGTCTTTACTCCGCGGAAGTATATGACCGATGATCAACGTTTTGCTGCACGCAGGCCCGATGTGCTCATATACGAAACTGAAGTTTTGGAAGAAGATCTTACCCTGGCAGGAGAAGTGCTTGCAAAACTACAGGTGGCGACCACAGGAACAGCAGCCGACTGGATTGTAAAAGTTATTGATGTTTTCCCTCCCGATGCCGAAGATTATGAGGAAACTCAGGATTATCTTTCTATGA
The DNA here is from genome assembly GCF_054482715.1 of Salinimicrobium sp. CAU 1759. Taxonomy (NCBI): domain Bacteria; kingdom Pseudomonadati; phylum Bacteroidota; class Flavobacteriia; order Flavobacteriales; family Flavobacteriaceae; genus Salinimicrobium; species Salinimicrobium sp. CAU 1759. Next base: position 1,977,292 of record NZ_JBTLRK010000001.1, read on the forward strand.
GCAACTACCATATGATGGTGCGAAGCGAAGTGATAAGAGGCAGGTTTAGAAACAGTTTTTCAGATCCAGAGCCTTTTGAGCCTAACAAAAAGACCGCAGTAGACCTACAGCTTCAGGATATTCACCACACTTTCAAGAAAGGTCATAAGCTGCAAATTCAGGTTCAAAGCACATGGTTTCCCTTGATCGATAGGAACCCGCAGACCTATGTGGAAAATATCTTTGAAGCCGAAGAGGAAGATTTTCAAAAGCAGACTCACAAGGTCTTCCATGATTCACAGATCATATTTACTGTTCTTGAATAAAAAAAGAGGTGTCAAAAATGTCATTTTTGACACCTCTTTTTCTATAGAAGCTGCCCGGCAATTTCGTCAATTTCACTACTTTACTTTCACCTTAATATTTCAGGATCAAATCTTATATCTATGAACTCAAAACCGCTGTTAAAACTATTTAGTTTTTTGTTGATCGTCAGTCTGTCAGCTTGTAAAGAAGAGTCAGATCAAACCGGTCCAACTTCAGAAGAGATTCAGCAGGAAACTGCACAATTAAATACTTTTCTAGAAGAGGAATTTCAGAAGGACCTTGAAGAATCTCCAATGCTGCAAACGCGTTTGGGAATTAAGACTGACTATGATTCCTGGGATGATTTTTCACACCTTAAATATGCCGAAGATCTTAAAAATGCTAAAAGGAGGCTGGAATATTTAAAAGATGAAATTAATCCTGAAGCCCTGGAAGGACAAGCTGCCCTAAGTTATAAGCTTTACAGGCAAAAGCTGGAGGATGAAATTGAGGATTATGATTTTAGATTGTATAACTACCCCGTTAACCAAATGTTTGGGGTGCACACGCAACTACCCGCTTTCCTAATCAATATGCACAAGATCGATTCTGTTAGTGATGCACGGGCTTATATTGAGAGGCTTAATAAGATCCCAAAGGTAATGGAGGATGTCATTAAGGGACTTGAGCTGCGCGAAATGAACCAGATCATGCCGCCTGCTTTTGTTTTTGCTCACACTGTTGAGGCCTCCCAAAACCTTTTGCGGGGACGCCCTTTTGAAAAGTCGGCTGAGCCAAGCACGTTATTGGAAGACTTCAGCAGTAAAGTGGACCAGCTGGAGATTCCTCAAGCTCAAAAAGATGAATTGATCCTGGAGGCACAGGAAGCTTTGCTAACTTCTGTTAAGCCAGCCTATGAAAACCTGATCGCTAAACTAGAGGACCAGCAACAGCGCGCTACAGCTGATCATGGGGCGTGGAAATTTCCCAAAGGAAAAGCCTTCTATAAAACAGCTTTAAAGCGAACAACCACTACAGATCTTACTGCTGAAGAGATACATGAGATTGGATTAAGTGAAGTTGCCAGAATCCATAAAGAAATGGAGGATATCATGAATAAAGTAGGATTTGAGGGAAGCCTTCAGGACTTTTTAAAGTTTATGAGAGAAGATGAGCAATTCTATTACGAGAACAATGAGCAGGGCCGAGAAAGATATTTGAGTGAAGCAAAGAATGCAATTAATAAAATGAAGGCTCGTCTGGACGAAGTCTTCCTAACAAAACCAAAAGCAGATATTATAGTAAAGGCGGTCGAACCTTTTAGAGAAAAAAGTGCGGGGAAAGCTTTTTACCAGCAACCTGCCATGGATGGCTCACGACCCGGAACTTATTATGCCAATCTCTATGATATGGAGGCCATGCCTACGTATCAATTGGAGGCACTTGCCTATCATGAAGGAATTCCCGGTCACCACATGCAGATTGCCATCGCGCAGGAACTCGATAGTTTGCCGATGTTTAGAAAAACAGGGGGGTATGGAGCTTATGTCGAAGGCTGGGGCTTGTATAGTGAATTGTTGCCAAAGGAAATGGGTTTCTATGAGGATCCCTATTCAGATTTTGGGCGGCTTGCAATGGAACTCTGGAGATCTATTAGACTCGTGGTCGATACAGGTATACATTCCAAGAAATGGACTCGGGATGAAGCTATAGATTATTATGTGGAAAATTCCCCTAATGCCGAAAGTGATGCGGTTAAAATGGTGGAACGGCATATTGTGATGCCGGGGCAGGCCACAGCCTATAAAATTGGAATGAATAAGATCCTGGAACTTCGGGAGTTCGCCAAAAAGGAACTAGGCGAAGATTTCGATCTGCGGGAATTTCATGATGTGGTCTTAACAAATGGATCGGTTCCTTTGAATGTGCTGGAAGAGCTGGTTGTAGAATGGGTACAAACCAAAAAAGCTTAAAGAACATCGGGAGAGTGAATGATTTGAAGCTCATTAGCTTGCAAAATAAGAGTGGTACAGAACTGAAGATCCTGAATTTTGGAGCAAGTATATTCAGTCTAAGGTTTGAAGGAGTAAATGTTGTAGTAGGTCCTGCTAAACCTGAAGATTATTTAACAGACATCTACCACAAGCGTGGAAAGTTCTTTGGCGCCACAGTGGGTAGACATGCCGGTCGAATCTTCCCTAACTGTTTTGAAATAGAGGACAGGAAATATTCCCTTTTTGGAAAAGATGAAGTTCACCTGCATGGTGGGGAATATGGCTTTTCATATCAATTTTGGGAAGTAATTGAAATAAAAGAGAATAATGATCCCTTTGTTGTACTGGAGTATCTTTCTCCCGATGGAGAGGAAGGCTATCCCGGAAATCTTAAAGTGCGCGCCAGATACACTCTGACAGAAGAAAATGAAGTGAAGCTGGAATATACCGCCGAAACAGATCAAAGGACTGTGGTAAATCTCACCAATCACACGTATTTAAACCTGAATGGAGCAGGTTCGGTCAACGAACATTATTTGCAAATACCGGCCGGGGAATATTTGGAAACTGATCTGAGAAATGTCCCGACCGGCCAACTTCTTAAAAGAGCTAAAACTCAATTTGATTTTCGCAAATCCCGGAAGCTGGGAGAGGTCCCCTTAGACACAGTTTTCAGCTTAGAAGACACATCACAAGTTATTGGTCTTAAAGGTGTTCAATCGGGTATTTCTATGCAGGTGAAGACAAATCAGCCGGCTGTAGTTGTTTACGTGCCGCAGGATCTTCCGGCAGACTGGGATTATGCTACCAACATTGGTTCAGAACGGGCCGCCATATGTTTGGAAACTCAGGGATTTCCTAATGCCCCACATCAAAAAAATTTTCCTTCTGTGTTTCTCGATCCAGGAGAGAAGTATATAAATATGACCAGCTGGAAGTTTAAAAGTGGTTCATAACTTCTATATGAAGATCATATTCTTTTAGGTGCTAATCAATTATATTTAACAAAATTTTTGGAGCTATAGAGCCATCTCATGCTTAAACATCATTTGATCTAACCACGTTACTTATGGAATTTGCATTACTCGATAAGATAATTTTTGCGGCCTATGCCTTTATGATAATTGGGATTGGGCTTTGGGTATCCCGCGGTAAGGGAAAATCTTCTGAAGACTATTTTCTTGCCAGTAAATCACTTCCGTGGTGGGCAATTGGGACATCCCTCATCGCAGCTAATATTTCTGCCGAACAGTTTATAGGGATGTCAGGATCCGGTTTTGCAATTGGTCTTGCCATTGCCTCTTATGAATGGATGGCTGCCATCACCCTGATCATCGTCGGAAAATATTTTCTCCCCATATTCATTGAAAAAGGACTTTACACCATTCCCGAATTCATTGAGGTTCGCTATGGAACTAATTTAAAGACCATCCTGGCGATCTTCTGGATAGCATTGTTCATCTTCGTGAACCTAACTTCTGTGCTTTACCTTGGGGCGACTGCAATTGATACTATAGTGGGTGCAGGTGATGGTTCGGTCTTTCTTTATGCAATCATCGGGCTGGCTTTATTTGCAGCGGCATATTCGCTCTATGGCGGACTCGCGGCAGTAGCCTGGACCGATGTTGTACAGGTAGTCCTGCTCATCCTGGGGGGGCTTATCACCACTTACATCGGGTTAACTCATGTTGCTGAAAGCGGTAATGTCATAGACGGCCTTGTAACTATTTATGAAGAGGTGCCAGAGAAGTTTTCGATGATCCTGGAAAAAGGTGAGATCATCACCCCCGGCGGGAAAGATGCGTGGTGGAATCTACCCGGCCTTGCAGTTCTGCTTGGGGGAATGTGGGTTGCTAATCTTTACTATTGGGGCTTCAACCAGTACATTATTCAAAGAACCCTTGCAGCAAAAAGTTTAAGAGAGTCTCAAAAAGGGATTATTCTGGCCGGTTTCCTGAAGTTGCTCATTCCGTTGATAGTAGTAGTACCGGGGATCATTGCTTATGTTATGAACGTTGGTCCCGGAGGTGCTTTTTCTGAAGAATACACCGATCCTTCCTTTATTGCTGAAGGTGGCAGGATCATTAATGATAACGCTTTTCCATGGCTAATAAGGGAGTTTGTGCCTATAGGTCTAAAAGGACTTGTTCTGGCCGCTCTTGCTGCTGCTATCGTGTCTTCCATAGCTTCCATGCTTAACTCCACTGCAACGATTTTCACTATGGATATTTATAAGCCCTATATTGAGAAAACTGCTTCGGAAAATAAACTGGTGAAGATTGGACGTATTTCGGCATCTGTAGCTTTGATCATTGCAGTTTTCCTTGCTCCTCAATTAAGGAACCTGGGGCAGGTATTCCAGTATATTCAGGAGTACACTGGAGTTGTGAGTCCGGGTATTTTGGCGGTGTTCATGCTCGGTCTTTTCTGGAAGAAAACCACCAACAGTGCAGCCATATGGGGCGTGCTGGCTTCAATTCCCATCGCGCTTTACTTTAAGGTGGGCACTAACGGCTGGGTTGATAGTTGGTTTTTCCCCGAATTACCATTCATGCACCAAATGTTCATCACCTGGATACTTACAATGTTGATCATGGTAGTTATTAGTTATATCGAGACCAGAGGAGCAGATCATCCAAAGGCGATCATCATAACAAAGAATCTTTTCAAAACAGGGCCCGTATTTAATATCGGCGCTTTTGTTATCATGTTGATCGTTGCTATGTTGTATGCGATCTTTTGGTAAAAGGAATTTCGGATTCAGAAGTAAATTGAGAATAACGAGTTTGTCAGGTTTTAAGACCAGCTCTTTTTTACCTGAAAACCAGTTGTGCGTTCTCTTTAAGTTCAATTAGTTCGGAAAACAGGATCCAAAAGTGACATTTTAAGGAGGTTATTCTTTGGTGTAATGTACATCTGAAAGTTGCCTCAGGGTCTCCGCAGCCTGCTCGGCTGTGATATCCCGCTGCGGACTGGCAAAAAGTTCATATCCCACCATGAATTTCTTTACGGTCCTGGATCTCAATAGAGGAGGGTAGAAGGACATGTGGAAATGCCATTCGGGATATTGCTGGCCATTGGTAGGCTGTTGGTGAATTCCGGAGGAATAGGGAAAAGATGTCTGGAAAAGATTGTCATATCTTATGGTGAGCTGCTTTAGAATTTCAGCGTATGCTTTTTCCTCTTCAAAAGTCAGCTGACCGATATGCTGCATGTGCCTTACAGGAATGATCATGGTCTCATATGGCCATATCGCCCAGTAAGGAACAAGAGCTACAAAATGCTCATTTCTTAGTACGATACGCTCCTTTTTCTCAAGTTCCTGATCCAGGTAATCTCCCAGTAAACTTCTCTTATTACGTTCCCAGTATTTCTTTTGATGTTTTGTCTTTTTTTGAACCTCTACCGGGATGGAAAGCTGCGACCAAATCTGCCCATGAGGATGAGGATTACTACATCCCATCATGTCTCCCTTGTTTTCAAAGATCATCACGTGATTGATGTCAGAGCGGGTACTCAGATCTTCATACTCTTGCTTCCACTTTTGGATCACCTTTACAATATCCCCTGTTTCCATGACAGGTAGCGTTAAGGAGTGATCGGGAGAAAAACATACCACCCGACAAATTCCCGTTTCTGAACTTGCCTTTAACAGGCCATCATTGAATTCTTCCTGCAAACCTTCAGGAAGAAGAGCTGAAAAATCATTAACAAAAGTGTAGGGATCTTTATAGTTCGGATTTTTGTCTCCGCTAGCCCTAAGATTGCCGGGGCACAAAAAACAATCGGGCTCATAAGAAGGTCTTTCCTCTCTTACAACCTTTTCCAGCCGGCCCTGCCAGGGGCGCTTCGTGCGATGAGGAGAAACGAGGATCCATTCCCCGGTTAATATATTGTACCTCCTGTGAGGATGGGTGTTAAAATCTTCAGACATAATTATTTCCTGGTTATATAGGTGCCTTTTTCTGGTGAAACAACAATGGCTTCAGGAATTTTGTTAAACTGCTTATCATAGGCTTCTGAAGCTATTTTAATGAATTCTTCAACGTAATCTTCTTCAATAAGATTGATGGTACAGCCACCAAAGCCTCCGCCCATCATTCTGGCACCTTTGACCGGCTTATAGTCAGTGGTAAGATCGACGAGAAAATCAAGTTCATCACAGCTCACTTCATAGTTATCCCGAAGGCCTTTGTGAGAATGATACATCAACGAACCAAATTCCTTAAGATCACCTTGTTTTATGGCTTCTACTGCTTTTAATACACGATCATTCTCAGAAACAACATAGTGAGCGCGTTTGTAAAGTAGGTTTGGAAGAGAATTTTTAAATTCAGCCAGGCGGGCGAGGTTTACTTCGCGCAGGGAACTAACTTCGGGATATCTCTCTCTAATATGGTTAACTGCCTGCTCACACTCCAGCCTTCTTGTATTGTATTCACTGGATGCAAGGCTGTGAGAGACCATGGTATTTATGAGCAACAATTTATGGTCTTTAAAATTGGCCGGCACATAGACTGCTTCCAGGCTGCGGCAATCAAGCAGGATAAGATGCCCCTCCTTGCTTAGCACCGAAGCGTATTGGTCCATTATTCCGCATTTCGTTCCCACATAATTGTGTTCGGCATCGCGGGAAAGTTCGGCTATGGTTTGGCGGGAAAGCTGCAGGTCGAAAAGCTCATTCAGGCCGAAAGCCATACCACTTTCCAGGGCAGCCGATGAACTGATTCCGGCCCCAACGGGCAGATCACTCTCTATAATACAATCGAAACCCTTTGGGTACTTTCCCCGCTTTTGGATCTCATTGACCACCCCCAAAATGTAATTTTCCCATTGCTCTTCACTTCTTGAGATCTTTTGAAGATCAAAACTGAAGGTTTTATCGTAGGTTGTACTGTAGATTTTACAGGAGTATGGAGTGGAATTGGCTGCAAAATGTAATTTTATAACCTTGTCTATCGCTGTTGGTAAGACAAAACCGCTATTGTAATCTGTATGTTCTCCAATGAGGTTTATCCTCCCCGGAGCATGAACAGTGAACTCTGCTTCAAAATCTTTGAATTTTTCCGCTGCTGCTTCTCCTATTTGATTTTTCACAATTTTCTATTTCAGGTGAACCAAAGATAATAAACGTATTTTGTACATTTTATAAACCGAAAAAAAATAGTTTTTTTGTAAGAGCAAATCCGGAAACATTAATGTACAAAGAAAAAGGAGAATCTGAGATAATGGGTAGGGACGCTTATCAACAGGATCACAAAATGTATGTGGCTGTTGATTGCATTATTTTTGGTTTTGATGCAGGCAACCTGAAGCTCTTGCTTTTCAAACGTCGTGTGGCCCCATTGGAGGGAGAGTGGTCTCTTATTGGGAGCTTTGTAAAGATGGACGAAGATGTTTCGACTGCAGCCCAAAGGGTTCTCGAGGAGATCACCGGTCTCAGAAATGTCTTTATGGAAGAATTGAGGACCTATGGAGCTGCCGACAGAGATCCCGGGTACAGATGTATATCTATTGGGCAGTATGCTTTGATAAGGCTTAATGATTATGATAAAGAACTTGTGGAACAGCATGGTGCGGTGTGGCATGACGTTAAGGATTTACCTCCTTTAGTGTTGGATCACAGTCAAATGGTAAGTGATGCCCTGGAAAAGCTAAAACACAAAGCTCGTTACCAACCCCTGGGATTTGAACTTTTGCCCGAAAAATTTACGATCCCGCAACTTCAAAGTGTTTACGAAGCTATTTATCAAAAAGAGCTCGATTCCCGTAACTTTCGTAAAAAGGTGTTTTCTTATAATGTGCTTGTAAAACTGGAGGAAAAAGATAAATCGACATCAAAGAGAGGTGCCTTTTTATACAAGTTCGATTATGACCGGTATAAGAGACTTACAGAAAGAGGTTATAACTTCGAGATCTAGGAAAAACTGCTGCGTAAAATTTTGTTGAAAATCTTTTCGTAATTCAAAATTAATTGTAATATTTACGCTTATAAACTGCTGTATGCAACAACAGTTAAAATGCATCATTGCAATCTGTTTTGTCCTTGCTTTTTTCGGCTGTGAGCCCCTACCTCCGGCTGAAAAAGCAAGGGAACAGCAGAATTCTCTTCGCCAGGTCATCAACTTCAACAACAACTGGCAATTTAGACGCTTAGAGGCTGAAAACACTCCCGCAGCAGAATGGGAGGAGGTTTTTTTGCCACATAGTGTCAAGATCGAACCCTTGGTGGTAAATGATCAATGGCAGGGAACTTCTCTTTACCGTAAAAAATTTCCTGTGGAAGACTTGCAGAATGAGAAGTGGTTTTTCCATTTTGAAGGGGTGATGCAGGAGGCAAGGATAAGAATAAACGATTCTCTTGTGAACATACACAAAGGCGGTTATCTACCTTTTACAGTTGATGCCACCCCATATCTAAAATCGAACTCTCATAATACAATTGAGGTAGAGGTGATCAATATCGATGATCCTACTATTCCTCCCGGAAAACCTTTAACCGATCTGGATTTCAATTACTATGGTGGTATTTACCGCAACGTTCAGCTTATTAAGACCGGTAGGGTTCACATCACCGATCCCATTTTTGCAAAAGAAGTAAATGGTGGAGGTCTTCTGGTACATTTTGACAGTATTTCACCCGAACTTGCTTCAGGATTTGTAAAAGTGCATGTAATGAACTCTTCGAAAGATAGCAAAGAGCTGAGGCTGCGAACCATCTTTACTTCAGAAGAGGGTCAAAAAAGCACATTTTTGACACCTGTAAAAGCCCTGACTCCCGGGGAGGACAAACATTTTATTGCAGAAGTTTCCATAGAAGATCCGCTTTTATGGAGTCCTGCCGAACCTAATCTATACGACCTGCATGTGGAGGTTTTGGAAGGAGATAAGGTTATTGACGAACAGAGGATAAGGACCGGAATCAGGAATATCAAACTTACGGGAACTGCATTTTATCTGAACGGGGAAGAACTTTTCGTAAACGGCACCAATCGCCACCAGGAATATCCTTACATAGGCTATGCACTTTCTGATGAAGCCAATTACCGGGACGCTTATAAAATCAAGGAAGCCGGCTTTAATTTTGTGCGGCTTTCGCATTACCCTCACGCCACTTCGTTTTTGGAGGCCTGTGATGAACTAGGTTTATTGGTGATGAATGCAATCCCGGGGTGGCAGTTCTATGAGGAAGGAGAGTTCGTTGATAATGCTCTCCAGGACATTAGGGATATGGCCAGGCGGGATAGGAACCATCCAAGTATTGTGTTTTGGGAAAATTCACTCAACGAATCGGGAATGACCGATGAATTTATTATTAAGGCAAATGAAGTTCTGGAAGCCGAGTTGCCTTATGAGAACACCTTTAGTGCAGGCTGGATGGATCATCCTGCTTACGAGCTTTTTATTCCGGCACGGCAGCATGCACAACCTCCCTATTACTGGAACCAATATAATAAACCGGGCCGGCCGATCTTAATTGCAGAATACGGCGACTGGGAATATTACGCTCAGAATGCAGGATTTAATCAGAAGGCCTTTGGTGATCTTAAAGAAGAGGAACGAACCAGCCGACAACTGCGAAGCGCCGGTGAAAAAAGGCTTCTACAGCAGGCATTGAACTTTCAGGAAGCTACTAATTCCAACTTGAAAGGAGAGCAAACTATTGGAATGTCCAATTGGTTGATGTTTGACTATAACAGAGGTTACGCAGACGATCTGGAAGCTTCTGGAATTGCAGACATCTTTAGGATCCCAAAGTTCAGCTATTATTTTTATAAGAGTCAGAAGCCGCCGTATAAAGGTGATTTTTCAGCTCCTATGGTGCATATCGCAAGTTATTGGCAGCCAAATTCCACTACAGAACTCACCGTTTACAGCAATACCGAAGAAGTTGCTCTTTACCTCAATGACGAATTGATTGAGAAGAAGAGACCTCGAAGAACCGAATTCTCTGATGAACTATGGTATCCGCCATACAAATTTTTACTTCCGGAATTTGCGCCGGGAGAGTTAAAAGCCATCGGTTTTATCGACGGAAAAGAAGTAGCCAGTCACGTGGTGAGGACGCCAAATGAGGCGTCAAAAATAGAACTTTCAATAGATGTTTCCGGAAAGGAAATTGCACGTCAAACTTTAGATGTCGTCTTCATTTATGCCAGGATTCTGGATGACAAAGGGGAGCTGGTACATGATTCAACGCTTCCCGTAAGTTTCAGAATAACTTCAGGAGAAAATGCTGCATTAATTGGAGATAACCCCATAAATGCGGAAGCCGGGATCGCCACTATTCTGCTTAGGACAAAAGAATTCAATTCTCCCATTGAAATTGAAGCCACCGCAGAAGGTTTGCCCCCCGCTACCTTAATTTTAAAGTAAATTGTATGAAAAATCCAGGAATTTCCAGAGTGCTGTTACTTTGGGTCATGATAATTTTTACTGCACACCCCGTGTTTGCTCAGGTGTCAAAAAAGACAAATAAACAGGATGTCTTTGTAGATGAGAACGGGGTGATGCGCTGGGGCCATAACAAAGAGGAAGTGAAAGGTTTTGGAGTGAATTACTCTGTGCCTTTTGCTCATGCCTTTCGCTCCGGAAAAAAACTGGGAGTAGACCTGCAAGAAGCCATGCGTAATGATGTCTACCATTTCTCAAGGCTTGGTTTCGATCTTTACAGGATCCATGTTTGGGATACAGAAATAAGCGACGAGGAAGGAAACCTGCTTGAAAATGAACATCTCGATCATTTCGACTTTTTGATAAGCGAATTAAAAAAGCGAAACATCAATTTTGTACTTACCCCCATTGCTTACTGGGGTAATGGCTGGCCCGAACAGGATGAAGACACACCCGGATTTTCCAACAAGTATGGTAAGGAAGGGAGTCTTGTAAATCCCTTAGCTATTGAGGCACAGGAGAATTACCTGGCGCAATTCCTTAACCACGTAAATCCTTATACAGGTAAGGCGTATAAGGACGAGCCAAATGTCATAGCTTTTGAGGTGAGTAATGAGCCACATCACCGGGAGGCGCCTGAAAAGGTGCAGGAGTTCATTGAACGCATGATAGCTTCCCTGAGATCTACAGGTACAAAAAAGCCGATCTTTTATAACGTTACCCATAGCACCCAGCTGGCAGAAATATATGCCGCTGCCGGGATTGATGGAGGAACTTTCCAATGGTATCCAACAGGCCTGGGTTTTGGAAAGGAACTGGAAGGCAACCTGCTACCGAATGTAAATGAATATAAAATTCCATTTAATGATGTGTGGGAGAAAAATGGACTGGCAAAGCTGGTGTATGAATTCGATGCGGCCGATGTGATGAAGTCATACATGTATCCTGCCATGGCCCGCAGTTTCAGGCAGGCCGGGATGCAGATAGGGACACATTTTGCCTATGATCCTACCTATATGGCCGCGGGCAATACAGAATATGACACCCATTATATGAACCTGGTGTACACACCACAAAAGGCGCTGGCGCTAATGATAAGCGGGGAGATCTTTCATGAGTTGCCAATGAACAAGAACCTGGGAGGATATCCTGCCAATCTCAACTTCGGAAATTTCAGCATTAGCTATGAGAATGATCTGGCTGAAATCGATTCGGCTGAAAAATTTATTTATACCAACTCAACTGAAACTCGGCCGAAGGATCTTAAAAAGCTGAAACAAATAGCCGGATATGGAAATTCTCCTGTTGTACAGTATTCCGGAAAGGGAGCATACTTCCTGGATAAGCTCGAGAATGGAATTTGGAGGCTGGAGGTAATGCCCGATGCTATTCTTGTAGATAATCCTTTTGGAAACAATAGTCTGGACAAAACTTTGGCAGTTATTAAACATGGAGAGTGGGAGATGACTGTCCAACTTCCCGAACTGGGCGGCAACTTTTCTGTAACCGGAGTAAATTCCAAAAATGAGCTGGTAAAATCCGCGTCAGGAAACAGCTTCAGCATAGAACCGGGTACATATATACTTTCCAAAAATGGTAAAAAAGCGAAGGCTTCTTATAAGGGATGGCCGGTAGATGATCTAAAAGCTTTTTTTGCGCCAGGAACCACTGTGGATAAGACCTATCTCATCCACGAACCTGTTCCATCCTTGTCAGCCGGACAGAGTTATAATATTGAAGCTACTGTAGTTTCTAACGAACCTATTGAGCAGGTGCAGGCATGGCTGCGGAATGGGAATGCCTATGAAAGCCTGGATCTGCAACAGAGCAGCGCCTACACCTACACGGGAGAAGTGCCGGAAAGCCTGCTTAAAAATGGCTTTTTAGAGTACCGAATAATTGTGAGGACTCCGGAAGGAACCACAACCTATCCCGGCGGACAGGAAGGAGATCCCGGCAAGTGGGATTTCGATCCCGATGAGCCATATTCTATCCGCGTGATAGATCCAGAAGCACCTGTATATCTATTCAATGCAGCACAGGATCATGAAGATGTAGTTAGAAAATGGCTGCCAACAAATAACGTGATACCAACAGAAAACCCCAACGAAGCCGAATTTCAGGTTAATGTGGAAAAGCTTTTTGAAATAGATCCCGAAAACACCAAGGCGGAACCTGTTTATGATTATTCCTTCAGGTACAATTTTACTGAAAAAAAGAAGGGCAGGAGGGAAGCGCTGGAAGAAAAGGAAAAATTGGTTATAGAGGCACGTGCGCTTAACGGGAAATCTGTAAAGCTACAGGTGGCTTTAGTGATGGACAGTGGCAGGTCTTTTGGGAAAATTATAGAACTGCAGCCTGAGGTGAAGGAATATGAAATAGACCTTTCTACTCTTGAGCCGGTGCAGACTGTAACCCTGCCAAGACCATATCCCACTTTTTTACCCTTATATTTTGAGCACGATATTAGGGAGCCATATGATATTAAAGATGCCGAGAGCCTGCAGTTCTCAATTGGACCCGGCCTAACGGAAACAGAACAACAGGAGCAGCATGGAGTGGGGATTAGAACTGTAAGGTTGGAATAAAGAAAAGGTGAGTGATAAAACAGAAAGGCCGGTATTAATACCGGCCTTTATTTACATTCTGATTATTTATTCTTGTTTCATAATAGAGTAAACGGCGTATCCATTAGCAGGTGCTCTTAGGGACACATTACCGTCCTGGTCTGTCATAGGGCTATAATCAATATTACCAGTATAATCCATTATTTTTGCCAGGTTCCAGTCTGTATCTATATTTTCCTTGATCTTGGCATTGCCATTAGTATTAATATAGAGAATCAGGCCTGGATTAGATGGGGTACGAGCTCTTTTCATGATGTATTCGTCATCATCAACATAAAGAATTTCCACATCTCCTTTGGCTATAGTATTGTTGATAAGGATCAACTGCTGTAATTGATCTTTAAAGTTCTCATTCTCGTAATCTGAGTAGAAAATGGTAGGATATCCGGGATGAGTTAAGATAAAAGCATAGGCTTTTAATTTATTTTCCATGGAGATAAAATTATCTTCATTGTCATCTTTTTCGGTATCGTGATTGGCTGTGAAGGTCACGGCCTTTTCCGGATGAGTTTGCCATACCATATCTCCAGTCAGGTATGTAAGGTCATCATACCTGTCAAATGCTTCATCGAGCTTGTAAAAAGTAGAGAAATCGAACACTGATACACCAGTTTCCTCAATATAATCCCGAAGTACATCGGGGTTTCCATCCCAGAGTTCTGCAACTCCAAATCCATTGACCTCGTCCATCCATTCTTCTACAACCCAAGGCTCAAAGCCCAGTACATAATCAAATCTCCAGCCATCAAATCCTACTTCATTCTTGTAGTAATTTGCTACGGAATAATCTGCTTCCCATAACCAGTTTTGGACATATTCCTGGTTATGATCCAGATTTGTTTCCTCGTAAAATAAACTTCCGGGATCAAAGGGACTTGTGCTGTTAGGATAGAAATTCTCATAATTGCGATTAAAGAGACCTGAAGCATTTCCATGCTCTTCATTAAAAAGAGTATAAGTCTCTTTCTCACGGTACGGATTCCACTCCAGTCCACCACCTGAATTGTGGTTTAGAACTATATCGGCTATTACCTCGATTCCGTTAGCATGAGCTGTTTCAATGAGGTTGTCCAATTCTTCTCTTGAGCCAAACCTGGTCTCAACTGTGCCATGCTGCATATATTCACCCAGGTCAAAATAATCGGATGGATCATACCCCATGGAAAAGCCGCCCGATTGCCCTTTTGAAGCAGGAGGTAGCCAAACGCGGTTCACTCCGGCATCTGCCCAGTCATCAAGTTTTTCTGCGACCGTATTCCACCATTCTCCGGCAGGTTCAACGTCCCAGTAAAATCCTTGCATCATGACTCCGCTGCCATTGTCGTAACTGGATAAGTCCAGAGGTTCATAATTTGCAGTAGGAGGGGGATTTTCTCCATTGTCACCCGGATCTGTTTCAACCCCATCATCATCTGAAGAACAGCCAGCAAAAAGAAGCATGGCAATAAACAGAGATAAGATTAAATTTTCATTCTTCATGTCAAAGGTATTTTATCAAAAAAGGCTGCCGTGAAGCAGCCTTTTTGAACTGTTACAAAATTATTCTTCGGTTTGAGGAATAAGAATATAGCGACCTGTAAGGTCATTGAACCATATATCATAAACTCCTGCGGTAACAGGAATATTTGGTCCGTTTGCTGAAGCCTTTCCGGAAATAGGGGTATCTCCTCCCCAGTTTACATCCCATGCATCATTAGCACGGAATTTCATTTCTCCATCGTTCAAAGTCACTCCATTGGCATACCAGATATGAGGATCAAAATCCAACTGGGTAAGATCGGTATCTGCATCCCAGCCACCCGGAGTTGCATCTCCAAGAAAACCTATAGTATTGTATGTAGCAGCACCACTCTCATCATAGGGCTCAAAAGAGTAAGTCATTTCATCGACGTTCATGGTTAAAGTATAATAAGCATCTGCATCAACAGGGAATGCCGATGGATCACCTCCAAGGATGGTGCTGTTGCTGAGATTTCCATTGTCCAGCCCCCATTGTGGCTGCCATTGACCAAGAATTTCAAGAAGTTTAAATCCTTCTTTGTCCCCGCTTCCATCAAATCTTCCGGTGAAGTAAAAGATGTCTTCGTTCTCACCATCTCTGAATAACGGTGTATTGTTATTGTCGGGATTCCAGCCTGCAGCAGTAGCATCACCTACAAGGAAGAAATTCAGGAAGGATTCCTCTTCTTCTTCAGTTGTTTCGGGAATTACCACATTCATTGCTTGTACTTCAGAAGCGTGAGCCATTTCACCTCCGGTACCTGCAGTTGCGACCACCTGAACATATATCGTTCCGGTATTTGGAGCTTCGGTACTTGGATCATTGTCTAGCCCTGCATCTTCAGCAAGATTCATTAGTTGCTTTACCTTAACAGCTAAGTTTGTTCCTGCTGTACTACCCAGTAAAACAGGATCTGTCATCTCTGCAGATGTAGATGCCAGTACATCATAATTAATATTTGTAGGAACGTCTATATCTATTTCATTCCACACAAATCTTTCAACAGTATTCTCTGCAGTTGCATTGGTTAGAATATACTCCGAAGAAAATGTATTGATAAAGGAGATACCTTCGGGATCCGGTTGTGCAATAAATACCACATCATCGTCACTCGTACAGGCATTAAATCCTACGAGAGCAACAAAGGCTAATAATAATATTGATAGTTTTTTCATTGTAATTGTTATTAAAATAATATTAGTATCCTGGATTTTGAGTTAAGTTGGTGTTTACACCTAAGTCGGAAGCTGGAATTGGATAGATGTCTCTAAAAGATGCGGTTGTGGTTCCCTGGGGAACGTTTCCTTTCCAAGCCCAAACTCCATTTGCTGTAAATTGATTGAACCTTACAAGATCTGTACGGCGGTGAGCTTCCCAGTACAATTCCCTTCCTCTTTCAGAAAGTATGAAGTCCAGAGTAAGATCATTACTTGAGATGAGCCCGTTGGCATCATTATCATAGGCTCTTTCTCTCAGCTCGTTTACATAGGCCAATGCCTGGTCTTGACTTCCGCCACCACCTCTAAGCACAGCTTCGGCATACATCAAGTATACATCGGCCAGCCTAAACATAGGGAAATCTGTGTCTGGATGTTCTCCTGTGGGGTCTGACCCGGGATTACCCTCGTTGTCTATGTTACGGAATTTTGCAACTGCATATCCATCGGTAAAACTTGTGATATCTTTAATTTCCAGGCTTTGTCCATCAGTAAAAAACATTTCACGCTCATCTGGCGAGTCTGCTCCGTCAGGAAAAAGGTTTACAAACTCTGGTGTGGTCCTTAAACCTCCCCAACCGGAATTCACTCCAAAATCGGCAGGATCCATATCTCCACCAATAGGAGCGCGAATAAGGAAGGTCATGCCTCCAAAAGAACGGGTGTATTGTCCATCAAAGGCGATAGGGAAGATGATTTCATTTTGAGCTCCGTTGGAATTGTTATCTGCAAGGAATAATTTTTGGTAATCGTCTACCAAAGAGTATCCTGCATTAATAACTTTTTCAGTGTAATTGACAACATCTGTATAGCGCTTTTCTCCTGTATACTCTTCAGCATTGAGATAAAGTTTTGCCAGAAGAGTCCAAACAGCACCTCGGTCTGCACGGGCATACTCATTTTGTCTGGCAGGAACCATCTCCATTTCAATGGCGAGCAATTCACTTTCTATGTACTCGAAAAGTTCTGCTCGGTTCCATTGTTCAGGCAAAAATGCACCCACAGGATCATTTTCAGAAATTCTCGGAGGGTTTCCAAAAAGGTCAAGAGCGTGATAATAGCTTAAGGCTCTAAGGAATCTTGCTTCAGCTCTGAAGGTTCGGATCTCCTCTATTGTAGCCTGGTCAAAACCGGCTAAATTATCTTCGGAAGTTTGACGTAAAAAAGCATTTGTCTGGGCCACCTGGTAAAGGATCCTTGAATACATTGTACGTATGAATTCATTACCTGAGGTCCAGGTTTGGCCATGCAAGGTAAGGATGGTTCCATCGTTCCAGCCAATTACAGCTTCATCTGTAGGTAATTCCTGTAACATCCAGTAAAGACGCAGGTATTGAGAAAAACCTTCGTCCAATCCCGCAAGATCCGGGTTACCGGCAGGGCCTTGTTGTCCACTCACTGCCAAACCGGCATAAAGCTTTGCCAAGAACTGCTTATATGCCTCGGCATCCTGGAAGATTTCGTCGGCACCTTGCCGGTTATCTTCAGGTTTTAGATCTAATTCACTTTCACACGCACCTAAAATAGTAAGGCTGAGGAAAATGACTAAGAATGATTTAAATTTATTACACATAGTATCTTATTTTTTAGTCCTTAGAATCGAAGATTTAGTCCCAATGTAAATGTTCTTGGTCTTGGATAGAAGTTGTTATCAATTCCTCCGGCAATTTCAGGATCAAGGCCTTCATAGTTAGTGATGGTCAAGACATTGGTAGCAGCTAAAGTTGCGCGTAAGTCAACCTCTTCCATGGCAAATAAATATCCAACTGCAATGTTATCCAGTCGAACAAAATCTGCACTCCTTATATAGTAATCTGAGAAGAACTGGCTGTTTACGAACTCGCTCTCCAGAACATTGGCATTGAAGTTAGAATAGTATGGTTGTGGAGTTACAGTACCTGCAGTTCTAAAGCCTGAAGAAGACTGCGTGTTATTATACATATAGCCACCAAAGCTTCCTCTCCAGGTAAAGCTAAAGTCAAAGTCCTTATAGGTGAAACTATTCGTCAATCCCATGAAGAAATCTGGTGTTGCTTTTTTATAGGGCTGGCGGTCTGCTTCAGTGATAACATTGTCTCCATTTACATCTACATAAGCTCCTTCTACAGGTTGGTTGTTCTGGTCGTACACCTGTCTGTAAACAAAGAAGGTGGTTGGATCAATTCCTGTCTTCCAAAGTTGGATGGTATTACCAACACCACCACTTATACCTCCTTGTGGAATGAAGAAATTAGGGTCTTCTCCCAAAGTAAGCCTGGTGATCTCAAGATCCTGGAATGTTATATTGTAATCAAGATTCCATGTAATTTCGTCAGTTCTCATTAGGTCAGCATTCAATCCAATTTCCAAACCTCTACTAACCGTCTCACCAACGTTAGTCAATAAAAGGTCGGAAAGGTTAGCACCTGCCGGTACCGGAACAAATGCAATAAGACCATCTGTGGTTCTGTGATAAGCATCTACGCTACCACCAAACCTGTCATTAAAGAAACCGAAATCAAGCCCTACGTTCACTGTCTCCAGTTCTTCCCATTTAAGATCGGCATCATATTCTTCCGGCCTTAGTGTTTGGTAGAATCTGTCTCCAAACTGATAGCTGGCTCCTTCAATACTTGGTGTGAAATACGCAATATATCCGTAGTTGTTTCCTATCTCATAGTTACCTGTTACTCCATATCCGGCACGTAATTTAAGCTGAGAAACAACATCAGATTCTTTTAAGAATTCCTCATTGTTGATCTTCCAACCCATAGAGACAGATGGAAAGTGGCTCCAACGGTTTGCTTCACTAAATCTGGAGGAACCGTCCATCCTGTAACTTCCTGAGATAAGCAGCCTGTCATCAATATCAAAGCTTGCTCTTGCGAAGTACGACTCCAAAGCATTCCTGTTTATAGCTCTTTGTCCCTGGACCCACGCATTGTCTGCAGTATATCGGGATTGGCTGGTGCTGTAGAATTCCTGGAACGAATGTCCTGCTGTTAAGTCTACGCTAGTGCTAATAGCATCAATATAGGGCTTATAGTTGAAGTAAAAATCCAGTAGGCTGTTTCTGTTGAATCCACCATAGATCTCGTGGTTAGGTATATCCTGAATAACGGTTGCAGATGTTAAAGGCATAAAAGTAAATCCTTCATTTTCGGCATAATCTACACCTGCATTCATGTTGAAGCGCAGGTTTTCTGCAAAGGGAAATCTATAGTCTACATTAAAGTTTGAGATCACCCTTTTAGTCTCTCCTTCGGCATCTCTCTGAAGTAGAAGAGCAACAGGGTTTCTGGTAGCTTGTTGAAGAGCTTCATCGTTTGCGTTGCGGAATTCAAAGAAGCCATCGAAAGGACTGCTGGGGTCATATACAGACTGGGTAGGGTCAAAAGCAACAGCAGCTCCAATAGCACCTTGTTCGGCAAAATGGTTGGCATCAATACTGGCTTTTGTTGTAAGGGTAAGTTTCAGATCATTATTCAGAAGATCCCCGTTCAATGCCACATTCAGCGCATTTCTCTCATAAAGGTCAGTTCTTAAGACTCCGGTTTGAGAGGTGTTGTTATAGTTCACCCGATAGTAAAAGTTCTCAAATCCTTGAGAAACGGTTAAGTTGTGAATTGCTCCAACTGAAGTCTGGTAGATCTCATCCTGCCAGTCAGTGTTACTTTCTCCCAGAAGACCCAGGTCTGTTCCTTCTGTTGTCTCGATTATACTCCTAAATTGATCTGCATCCAGAACGTCTACAGTCTCAACCACATTTCCAACAGAACCTTTAAAATCATATTCAAAGGTAAGATCGGCCCCTTTTTTACCTTTTTTGGTGGTAATAAGAATAACCCCGTTTGAAGCTCTTGAACCATAGATGGCAGTTGCCGAAGCATCTTTAAGTACTACGAAATCTTCGATCTCATTAGGGTTAATGGCATTTAATTGGTTTCTTACTCCTTGAACACCTCTTTGGTCAAGAGGTAAACCATCCACAACAATAAGCGGATCGTTATTGGCAGAAAGGGAAGATCCTCCACGGATCCTGATCTGGGCGCCACCACCCGGAGCCCCGTTACCCGAGGTGATTCTAACCCCTGCAGATTTACCTGCAATGAGTTGCTCGGGAGAGACTATAGGACCTTTATTAAAGTCCTCGGACGATATTTGCTGAACAGCACCTGTGGCATCCTGTCTACGGGTAGAACCGTAACCAATGAGTACTACCTCTTCAAGGATGGCTGTATCGGGGGCTAGTCTTACGTTGATAGTTTCCTGTCCGGTATAGGGGATCTCCTGGGGAGCAAATCCTATATATGATACCACAATGACATCATCCAGATTAACTCCCTCCAGGGTGTACTCCCCATCGAAATTTGTAGTGGTACCTGTCATGGTACCTCTAATTACTATGTTAGCTCCAGGGATTGGCATCCCGGTGTCCCTTTCGGTGACAATACCGCTAACAGTAGATTGAGCAAAAAAGCTCATTGGCATCAATAACATGAGCAATGTGCTTTTAATAAATGTTCTCATAAAATTGCATGTTAGGTTTTACTTAGTTTTAACCTTATATTTCTACTTTCCGGCACTAAAATTAGGTAAACTAAAAGGATCTACAGGTATTAAACCCCACAGGGAGAAGCCCGAAAACGTTTTCGTGTTGAAAACTTTATCATAATCCTAATTTAACCTGAAAATATAATAGATTTACGATTTTAACAGCATTATAATTTTGATTCTTTTTAAATGAAGCCAAAACTCACCCTCAAACAAATCGCACGTGAACTGGATGTATCTGTCTCCACAGTTTCCAAAGCCTTACGCGATAGCCCCGAAATAAGTGACGATACAAGGCAAAAAATTCAGGCTTTTGCAAAGCTCTACAATTATAAACCCAACAACATTGCATTAAGTCTCAAGAATCGAAAAACCCGTACTATCGGGTTGGTACTTCCCGAAATAGTACATGATTTTTTTGCTACTGTTATTAGTGGAGTGGAAGATGTGGCCAACAAAAGGGGGTATAACGTTCTCATCTGTTTATCAAACAATTCTTTTGACAGAGAGGTTATTAATATGGAAATGCTGGCCAATGGTAGTACAGATGGATTTATTCTTTCTGTGGCCAAGGAAACTCAGCAAAAGGGGGACTATCATCACCTCGAGGAAGTGATAAGCCAGGGGATGCCTCTTGTAATGGTAGACAGAGTTGTAAATGATATCATTTGTGATAAAGTCATAATAGATGACAGCGACGGCGCCAGGAATGCTGTGCAGCATCTAATTGATAACGGCTGTCGTAAAATTGCCATTATCACGACCGTAGATTATGTAAGTGTAGGAAAGCTGCGTACAGAGGGTTACCTAAGAGCGCTTCGGAATAATGACCTGGAGGTGGATAAGGACCTTATCCTTAAGATTGAAGATATGGACAAAAGTCAGGAAGAAATTGCCGGTTTTATCCAAAACAAGGAAATAGATGGAGTTTTTGCAGTTAATGAACAGTTTGCTACAAGTGCAGTAAAGGCATTGTTTGACCAGGGGATCTCTGTGCCCGATGAGGTCCTTGTTTTTAGCTTTTCTGACGGAGAACTATCCCGCAGGTTTATTCCCAGTCTTAGCACAGTAAACCAGCATGGTGCCGAAATGGGAGCAAAAGCAGCCGAACTTCTCATAGATCGAATAGAAAAAGCTGTAGCAGATGAAAATTTTCAAACAGCAGTTGTGAAAACAAGTTTAGTTGAACGAGAATCCACTCAAAAGAGAAAAAGAACTCTGGTTTAACTTTATTTTATATATTTGACAGGATTTTTTATCAAAACTTATATTTCTACTTCCCTTTAATAGTTTTGATAAGTCTAAACAGCTTATCGTAATTTAATACTACGATAATGCAAAAACGCACCTTGAGTTTTTGGGAAATCTGGAACATGAGTTTTGGGTTTCTGGGTATTCAACTCGGCTTTGCGCTTCAAAATGCAAATGCCAGCAGAATTCTTCAAATATTTGGCGCCGATGTTCATGAGCTTTCATGGTTCTGGCTGGTTGCACCTGTTACCGGGCTTATAGTCCAGCCCATCATTGGATATTATAGTGACAGAACCTGGACCAGGTTAGGACGACGACGTCCTTTCTTCCTGGTTGGAGCACTTATGGCTGCCGCCGGATTGATCCTGATGCCTAACGCCGATCTATTCATCGCTATCCTGCCGTCACTTTGGATTGGCGCAGGAATGCTCTTTGTAATGGATGCCTCCTTTAATATAGCTATGGAGCCCTTTAGGGCTTTGGTGGCAGATAATTTACCATCAGACCAGCGTACCCTCGGGTTTAGTGTGCAAACGGTATTAATAGGGATTGGTGCTGTAGTAGGTTCCTGGCTGCCCTATGTGCTTACTAATTGGTTTAACATTAGCAACCGAACTGTGGCCGGAGAAGTTCCTTTGAACT
Organism: Salinimicrobium sp. CAU 1759; assembly: GCF_054482715.1. NCBI lineage: Bacteria > Pseudomonadati > Bacteroidota > Flavobacteriia > Flavobacteriales > Flavobacteriaceae > Salinimicrobium > Salinimicrobium sp. CAU 1759. The sequence continues at coordinate 1,999,736 of NZ_JBTLRK010000001.1, forward strand.
TGTTACTTTCCTTTGTAATAGGAGCTGCTATCCTCGTGATAAGTATTCTCGTGACCATCCTTACCACAAAAGAATACACTCCCGAGGAGCTTTCCAAAATGGATGATCATATTGAGGATGCAGAACTGGAGACAGAAAAGAAGTCCAGCCTGCTCGATATTTTCACCGACTTTAAGAACATGCCTTTTACTATGCGCCAACTTGCATGGGTACAGTTCTTCTCGTGGTTTGGTCTCTTTGGGATGTGGGTTTTCTCTACTCCGGCAATTGCCCACCATATTTATGGGTTACCACTTACAGATAATAGTAGTGAAACTTACCAGGATGCAGGAGATTGGGTAGGGGTGCTTTTTGGCGTTTATAATGCCGTATCTGCCGTATTTGCTTTTTTCTTACCTGCTATCGCTTTGAAGATTGGAAGGAAGAGTACTCATATGTTATCATTGATCCTTGGAGGAATAGGATTGTTGTCGATATATATTGCGCCAAACGAATACTGGCTACTGCTTTCAATGGTTGGAATAGGTATTGGCTGGGCTAGCATCCTTGCCATGCCTTATGCTATTCTCGCAGGATCAATTCCTCCTCGAAAAATGGGGGTTTACATGGGTATCTTCAACTTTTTCATTGTTATACCCCAAATTATCAATGCTCTTATAGGAGGTCCTATGGTAAAATACCTATATGGAGGAAATCCAGTTTATGCCCTGGTGACGAGCGGAGTAGCCTTTCTTATAGCTGCTGCTTTATGTGTTAGGATCTATGATGTTGACGAACCGGTTGTAGTAAAAAATGTTTAAAAAATAATGAATAAAAGAAAAGGAATAATATTCGACCTGGATGGGGTCATAGTGGATACTGCCAAGTTCCACTATTTGGCATGGAGAAAGATGGCCAACGACCTGGGTTTTGATATAACACTGGAACAAAATGAGAAGCTAAAAGGCGTAAGCCGGGTTAATTCTCTTCAACAAATATTGGGCTGGGGAAACAAAACAGTTACAGAAACTGAATTTGAAGAACTAATGTCCTCTAAGAATGATGATTACCTGGACAGGGTCGCTCACATGGATGAGGAAGACCTTTTACCGGGAGTTAAAAAAAGCCTGGATTTTTTGACAGAAAATAATGTGCCCTTTGCACTGGGATCTGCCAGTAAAAATGCGCGTCCTATACTAAAGGGGCTAAAGATCGCGCAGAGGTTTAAGGCTATAGTGGATGGTAATGATGTTTCAAAAGCCAAACCAGATCCCGAGGTTTTTTTAATTGCTGCTGAAAAGCTGGGAATACCACCTCAGGATTGTGTAGTGTTTGAAGATTCTGTTGCAGGCATAGAGGCGGCAAATGCTGCAGGAATGTTAAGTATAGGAATAGGAGACAAGAAAATATTGAAAGAGGCAGATTATAATTTTGCCGATTTCACTGAAATAGATGATAAATTTTTAGAACAAATTGTTAGAAAATAAATAGATGAATCAGGATTATATAAAACCAAGCAACTGGTCAATTCTGGAAGAAGGATTTGAGGCAGGAAGAGTAGAGGCTAGTGAAAGTCTTTTTAGTCTTGGGAATGGAGCAATGGGCCAGCGGGCTAATTTTGAAGAACAGTATTCCGGAGACACTTTCCAGGGAAGTTACATAGCAGGAGTTTATTACCCCGATAAGACAAAAGTGGGATGGTGGAAGAATGGTTATCCCGAATATTTTGCTAAGGTTCTTAACGCGCCTAACTGGATTGGGATCAATGTCTTTATCAATGGAGAAATATTGGACCTGGCTACCTGTAAGGAGGTGAGGGATTTTCGCAGGGAACTCAACATGAAAGAGGGCTGGTATGAGCGCAGCTTTACTGTTGTAATGTCAAATGAGCTTGAGGTAGATGTGAAGGTGATAAGATTCCTTTCCCTTAAAAGGAATGAGCTGGGAGCAATCAACTATGAAGTTACTGTAAAAAACAGCGACGCAACTGTCATTTTTGAGCCATATCTGGATAGTGGAATCACCAATGAAGATGCCAATTGGGAAGAAAAGTTCTGGAAAACTCTGGAAGTTAAGACTGAAGCGGAAAAAGGTTTTATAACAGCAAAAACTTTAAAGACTGAATTTCACGCGACTGCGTTTATGCAGTCTGCACTTTTCAAGAACGGGAACAGCGTCAATTCAGAAATTACTGAAGTTTCGCTTGATGAAAAGATCATCTTCCGGTATACAACTCAAGCCAGGAAAGGAGAGAAAGTAAATCTCCACAAGTTTGGAGGTTACGTGACCGATATGAACCACAAGCGAACAGATCTTATTCAGGCGGCTTCCGATGTGCTGAGTGCTGCTGTCTCTTCCGGCTTTGAAAGGTTGCTTCAGGAGCAAAAAGAAGCCTGGGCTTCGATTTGGGAAATGGCCGATATTTCCATCCAGGGAGATGTCAAGGCTCAGCAGGGGATCAGGTTCAATATCTTTCAGCTAAATCAGACGTACTTGGGTGAAGATGCCCGACTTAATATCGGGCCCAAAGGCTTTACAGGTGAAAAATATGGAGGTAGTACTTATTGGGATACTGAAGCTTATTGCATTCCTTTTTATATGGCGACAAAAGATCAGCATGTAGCGAGAAACCTGCTTACCTATAGATATAATCACCTGGACAAGGCTATTGAAAATGCCGAAAAGCTTGGTTTTTCCAATGGTGCTGCTCTTTACCCTATGGTAACGATGAATGGAGAGGAAAGCCACAATGAATGGGAAATTACTTTTGAGGAGATCCACCGCAATGGTGCTATGGTAGTAGCAATAAAAAGATACGTGGATTATACCGGCGACTTTAGTTACATCCCGGAAAAAGGACTGGAAGTAATGATCGCTATTGCAAGATTCTGGCAACAGCGTGCAAATTATAGTACCAAAAAAGACCAATATGTTATTCTTGGAGTTACCGGGCCAAATGAATATGAAAATAACGTCAACAATAACTGGTATACTAACTACATCGCAAAATGGTGTATTGATTATTGCCTGTCATCCCTTGAAAAAGTAGCTCAGGAGTATGCTTTAGATCATGAGCGGGTTCTCCAAATGACTGCTCTTACCAATGAGGAAATTGCCGGCTGGAAGGAAGTTTCAGAAAAAATGTACTTCCCTTATTCAGAAGAATATCAGGTGTTCCTTCAGCAGGATAGTTTTCTTGATAAGGAGATCATTCCTGTTTCAGAGTTGCCTAAATCTCAGCGACCTATCAACCAAAAATGGAGCTGGGACAGGATCCTTCGCTCTTGCTATATAAAACAGGCCGATGTATTACAGGGCTTTTATTTCTTTGAAGATCATTTCTCCATAGAAGACCTTGAGAAGCATTTCGATTTCTACGAACCATTGACGGTTCATGAATCCTCACTTTCTCCTTGCGTTCACAGCATACAGGCTGCGGCTTTAGGAAGAATGGAGCAGGCATACAGGTTCTATTTAAGAACTTCAAGGCTTGATCTGGATGATTATAATAATGAAGTTAAAGAAGGCTGCCATATCACCAGTATGGCCGGGACCTGGATGAGTATTGTTGAAGGCTTTGGAGGTATGCGTGTAACAGATGGTAAACTTTCTTTTAATCCGCAGATCCCGGAAGGTTGGGACAGCTATTCCTTCAAACTTAATTTTAGGGACCAGATCCTGAAAATAAATGTTGCACCCGCCGAGACCAGTTTCTCTCTGGAAGGAAATGAACCATTAGAGATCCTTGTGAAAGGTAAAACTGTAAAGGTGGAACCAAGTGTGCCGGTAACTGTTTAAAACTATAAAAATGAAGAAGTTTTTTTTCCTCTTATTGTTCCTAGGAAGTTTCTCCATAAATGCTCAAATAGAAAAAGTGGAGCCGCCTTTCTGGTGGAGCGACATGAATTATTCCGAAGTTCAGTTGATGTTCTATGGAAAAGATCTTGCTGAATACGACGTTTCTACCCCCAAAGAAATGATCATCAGCAATGTTCGTAAGACTGAGAATCCTAACTATGCATTTGTAACGGTTCAAACCGAAGGTTTGGCGCCGGGTAAGTACGACATCAGGTTTTCCAAAAAGGGGAAAAAAGGCTTCTCTTATAGCTACGAGCTTAAAGAACGGGAACCGGGTTCTGCAATGCGGGAGGGATTTGATGCTTCAGATGCCATCTATTTGATCATGCCCGACAGGTTTGCTAACGCTGATCCTTCCAATGATTCTCACCCCGACCTGCAGGAAAAAGCAGATCGCAGTAATCCGGGAGGCAGACACGGAGGTGATATTGAAGGAATTATTCAGAACCTCGACTACCTTGAGGATCTTGGTGTAACTGCAATCTGGAGCACCCCAATGCTTGAAGACGATGATCCTGCATATTCTTATCATACCTATGCTCAAAGTGATGTGTACAAGATAGATCCACGGTATGGAACTAATGATGATTACAAGCGCCTGGCTACAGAAATGGAGAAGCGGGACATGAAACTCATCATGGATTACGTCACCAACCACTGGGGCTCAGAACACTGGATGATCAAGGATCTGCCAACCTATGACTGGATTCACCAGTTTCCCGGATATAAAAACTCAAATTATCGAATGACCACCCAATTTGATCCTCACAGATCCGGAATTGATACAAAATTAAATGAAGATGGCTGGTTTGTATCTACCATGCCCGATCTTAATCAGAGTAATCCGCTGGTATTGAATTATCTTATTCAAAATGCCATTTGGTGGATTGAATATTCAGGTCTTGATGGTTTTAGAGTTGATACCTATTCATATAATGACAAGGATGGAATTGCAAAGTGGACCAAAGCAATAATGGATGAGTATCCACACTTCAATATAGTTGGAGAGGTTTGGATGCATGACCAGGCACAGATCTCGTACTGGCAAAAAGATTCCCCCGTTGGTGCTATCCAAAGCTATAACACACATCTTCCTTCAGTGATGGATTTCACGCTGCACGATGCCCTAATGGTGATGTTCAATGAAGATGAACAGCACTGGGACCAGGGGATGGTGCGTGCTTACGATAACTTCGCCAATGACTTCTTGTATGCAGATATCTACAATCTTCTGGTCTTTGCAGGAAATCATGATACAAATCGCATCAACGAGCAGTATGACGGGGATGTTGAGAAATATAAGTTAGCAATGACGCTGGTATTGACTACCCGCGGAATTCCGCAGCTATACTATGGTGATGAGATTGGAATGCGTGGCGACAAACCTGCAAAAGGCGACGCCGATATTCGAAGAGATTTTCCCGGAGGCTGGGCCGGTGATGAGCAAAGTGCCTTTACTGAAGCCGAAAGAACTGAGCAGCAGAATGATTACCACTCTTTCACTAAAAAACTATTGAATTTCCGCAAGGACAGTGAAGTGCTTCACTACGGGAAGTTACTGCAGTACATACCCGAAAATAATGTGTATGTCTACTTCCGCTATAGCGATAAAGAGCGGGTGATGGTGGTGATTAATAATAATCCTGAAGCTCAGACGCTGGATCTTGAAAGATTTTCTGAAGGACTGGCAGGAGCGACTACAGGAAAAGATATAATTTCAGAAGAACAGGTCAAGCTTGGCGATAATCTTGAAATTTCCGGAAAAACCTCAATGGTAATTGAATTGAAATAGATCATATGAAGCCATTGCAGAAATACCTCTTAAAAATGGCATTTTTGAATGCCTTTGTTTTCCTGTCTTTTTCTGCACTGGCACAAAATCCGGAGAGGGATTTTGTGGCAATGGAAAAGACGGATACCGGTGTTGAGGTACATACGAATGATGGCAAATACATTTTTAGATATTTCACTCCCGAAATCTTGGAGACTTCATTCATTCCGAAAGGAGAGGAATACCCGGATAGATCACATGCCGTAGTGCTTGAGCCGCAGGCGGTTCCTTTTTCTGTTTCTGAAGATGGAAATATAATAGTAATTGATTCTGAAGGCCTGGACATAGAGGTGTCAAAAATGCCATTTCAGGTGACTTATTTGTACAGCGGGGAAAAGGTGATTTCAGAAAAGAGCGGTTATACTAAAGGAGAGGAGCACGAAAAGCTGGATTTTAATCTCACCGAATCTGAAGTGCTTTTGGGTGGTGGTGCCCGTGCTCTTGGAATGAACAGGCGTGGAAACAAGCTTCAGCTTTACAATCGGGCACATTACGGCTACGAAACGAGAAGCGAACTCCTTAATTTTACCTTACCCATAATACTGTCTTCAGAAAAGTACCTGCTGCATTTCGATAATGCGCCCATTGGTTTCCTGGACCTCGACAGTAATTTCAGCAATACGCTCACCTACGAAACTATAGGGGGGAGAAAGACTTACCAGCTTGTTGTTGGCGAGACCTGGGAAGATATAGTGGGTAATTATACACTTTTGACCGGCAGGCAACCTTTACCACCACGTTGGGCTCTGGGAAATTTTTCCAGCAGGTTTGGATATCATTCGCGACAGGAAGTCGAGGAGACTGTAGAGAAATTCAGAGAGGAAAATATCCCGGTGGATGCGGTGATCATTGACCTCTTCTGGTTTGGCCGTGAGATCAAAGGGACAATGGGAAATCTTGAATTTGTGAGCGATTCTTTTCCGCAGCCTGAAGAAATGATGCAGGACCTTGCAGAAGACGGTGTAAAAACTATTTTGGTGACTGAGCCGTTCATTCTTACCACTTCAAATCGCTGGGAGGAGGCGGTAGCGGAAGATGTGCTGGCAAAAGATTCTTTGGGAAATTTTTACACCTACGACTTTTACTTCGGAAACACCGGCTTGATTGACATTTTTGACTCCGGAGCAAAACAGTGGTTTTGGAACATCTATGAAGAACTTACCGAGATGGGAGTCGGCGGTTGGTGGGGTGACCTTGGGGAGCCCGAAGTTCATCCTGAAGATCTTATTCATGCAACAGGTACTGCCAACGAGGTGCACAATATTTATGGCCACTACTGGGCTAAAATGATCCATGAAGGCTATGAGCGGTCTTTTGCTGAACAAAGGCCTTTTATCCTGATGCGTGCCGGGGCAGCAGGTTCTCAGCGATTTGGATTGATGCCATGGTCCGGTGACGTGAACAGAAGCTGGGGCGGACTTAAACCACAACCTGAGATCTCTCTTCAAATGGGGCTGCAAGGTCTTGCTTACATGCATTCCGACCTTGGCGGATTCGCAGGAGATAATCTAAATGATGAATTATATGTAAGATGGCTCCAATATGGGGTTTTTCAGCCGGTATATCGCCCACATGCCCAGGAAGAAGTTCCTTCAGAACCCGTTTTTAGAGAACCCACGACAAAAGAACTTTCTAAAAAGGCAATTGAGCTAAGGTATAGACTTCTGCCGTACAACTATACTCTGGCTTTCAAAAATACCACAGAAGGTCTTCCTTTAATGAGACCTTTATTTTTTGAAGAGCCGGAGAATTTCAGGCTTTATTCAGTAGCAGGAACTTATCTATGGGGAGAGAATTTTCTTGTTTCACCAGTACTTCAGGAGAATATTTCTCAACAGGAGGTCTATTTTCCGAAGGGCTCCAACTGGTTTGATTTTTATACGGGCGATAAATATTCCGGAGGAACTTCAGCGACAATTCAGTTAAAAGAAGATTACATTCCAACTTTTGTAAGAGGTGGTTCTTTTATACCAATGGCAAAACCACTACAAACAACGCAGAACTTTTCCGCAGAAGATGTGGAGTTACATTACTTTTTTGATATCGAAGCCGGTGCAACCAAGGATATTTTGTATCACGATGATGGCAAAACACCGGATACTTATACTAATGGAAATTACGAGATCCTCAACTTGAATAGCAGGACACAAGAGAAGAAGTTGATCTTAGAAATTTCGAAAAAGCCGGGAAAAAACAGAAAAAATTCAGAATTTAAAGAAATGGATCTTTTCCTTCATAATTATGAAACAAGGCCAAAAGAAGTAAGGGTGAATAACCAAAAGGTTTTGTATGATTATTCCCAAAATGAAAGGAAGGTTTCAGTACCACTTACTTTAAAAGAAGAAAATACGACTATTACCATTATTAACTAAAACTATATTGTATGAAGAAAATATCGATTTTATTACTAGGACTGCTTACCCTGGCATCCTGTAAAAATGAACCGGAGCAACCGGTAGCCGAAGTTCAGAAAGAACAGAGCATTGCACCGGTAACCAATGAAGCCATGGAGTCGGCCGTTATTTATGAGGCCAACATCAGGCAGTATTCTCCTGAAGGAACTTTCGACGCCTTCACAAAAGATATTCCGCAGTTAAAGAATTTGGGAGTAAAGGTAATTTGGCTTATGCCAATTTATCCTATTTCTGAGGTGAGGAGAAAGGCTACAGGTGATCTGAGCATTGAAGACATAGAAGATCCCGAAGAAAGAAAGAAATATCTTGGAAGCTACTATGCTATTGCAGATTACACTGCAGTAAATCCTGAATTTGGGAACAAGGAAGACCTTGACGAGCTTGTCGAAGCTGCCCACGCAAACGGGATGTACGTAATTCTTGATTGGGTGGCTAACCATACCGGCTGGGATCACCCATGGCTGGAAGAGCACCCTGAATTCTATACGCAGAATGAGCAGGGCGAGCCTGTAGATCCTTTAAATCCTGCCACAGGAGAATCATGGGGATGGACCGATGTTGCAGATCTCAATTATGACAACAAAGAGCTTTGGGAGGCAATGACTGCCGAAATGGAGTACTGGATCGAAGAGCACGATATTGACGGATTTAGAGCCGATGTAGCCGGAGAAGTACCTACCGAGTTCTGGGAGCAGGCTGTGCCAAGACTTCAGGAAATAAAACCTGTATTCATGTTGGCAGAATCTGAGGATAAGGATCTGTTCTACAATGCTTTTGATATGGGTTACAACTGGGAAGGACATCACATCAAGAACCAGATCGCGCAGGGAAAAGCTACTGTGGAGGCCTGGGATGAGTACATGAAAAAGATCGATACCACCTACCAGGAGGATGATTACCTAATGAACTTTGTCACTAACCACGATGAAAATTCCTGGAATGGAACCGTTCGCGAGAGAATGGGAGACGCAGCTGAAGCTATGGTTGCCTTAACCTACAGCATTCCCGGCATGCCATTGATCTACAGCGGACAGGAGTACGATATGGATAAAAGACTGAAATTCTTTGAGAAGGACACCATTCCAAAAACAAAAGGAACGATGTGGCCGCTGCTTGAGAAACTGGGACAGTTAAAGACATCAACTCCTGCGCTACATGGAGCTAAGGAAGCCGCCGATTATACGCGCCTTAAAACTTCTGCCGACAAGCAGGTACTGGCTTTCGAAAGAACAAAGAATGGTGAAAAGATTATTTATTTGGCAAATCTCTCAGATAAACCTGTAGATTTCCAGCTGGAGCTTGGCGAAAATCTAACTCCGTATATCGGGAAAAGTGATTTTAAATTACAGGAAAATGACCAATATCATTTTGCGCCATGGGATTATGTTATATTAGCAGATAATTAAAAAAATCACCAAAAAATTTATAAAAAGCTCCTAAAAAGGGGCTTTTTTGTTTTTTATCAACCGAAAACGTTTGAGAATTATTGCAGATTAGGTTATCTTATAGAATTGAAATAGCTTTACATACATGATAGAGAAAGTCAGGAAAATTGGGGTGCTAACATCGGGGGGAGATGCTCCCGGAATGAACGCAGCGATTCGTGCTGTCACCCGAAGTTGCGCATATTATAACATCGAATGTATTGGTATCTACAGAGGCTATCAGGGCCTTATCGAGGGCGAGTTTGAATTACTCACAGCCCGCTCTGTAAGAAACATAATTAATAAAGGAGGTACCTTCTTAAAATCGGCTCGCTCAAAAGAATTCCGCACTAAGGAAGGAAGGGCAAAAGCCTTTAAGAATTTGCAAAATGCCGAAGTTGATGCTCTCGTAGTTATTGGAGGGGACGGTACATTTACCGGTGCTATCCATCTTCAACAGGAACATGGAATTCCTGTAGTAGGGATCCCCGGAACTATTGACAATGATATTAATGGTACTGATTATACTATAGGTTACGATACTGCTTTAAATACGGTGGTTGACGCAATCGATAAGATCAGGGATACGGCCAGTTCCCATGACCGCCTTTTCCTCATTGAAGTTATGGGACGTGACGCCGGAGATATAGCTTTAAATGCCGGAATTGGCGCCGGGGCCGAAGAGATCCTTATTCCGGAAGAAGATATGGGAATAGAACGCATGATGGATTCTCTTAAGAAAAGCCGTCAGTCCGGAAAAACCTCAAGCATAATTGTAGTGGCCGAAGGTGAGAAAAGTGGAAAGAACATTTTTGAACTGGCCGAATTCATAGGAGAGAATTTAACCGACTACGATATAAGAGTATCTGTACTTGGGCATATCCAACGCGGGGGTGCTCCAAGCTGCTATGACCGGGTACTTGCCAGTAAATTGGGTGTAGGAGCTGTAGAAGCCATAATGCGTGGAGAAAGCGGAGTGATGGTAGGAATAACCAATAAAATGGTTACTTCGGTAGACTTTTCAGTTGCCATAGAAGGTAGTAAACCTTTAGATAAAGAATTGAGACGGGTGTTGAACATCACCACCATATAAATAAATTTAATTTCAATATTATGAGTACTAAAATAGGAATAAACGGATTTGGTCGAATTGGAAGGATCGCCTTCAGAATTGCCAGTGAAAGAGAAGATGTAGAAGTCGTGGCAATCAACGACCTGCTTGATGTAGACCATTTAGCATATCTTTTAAAATATGATTCAGTTCATGGGAGGTTCAAAGGATCTGTGGAAATTGAAGGAGGAAACCTCGTTGTTAACGGAAAGACTGTTCGCATTACTGCTGAAAAAAATCCTGAAGATCTAAAATGGGATGAAGTTGGTGCCGAGATCGTTATGGATTGTACAGGTATCTTCACAACGAAAGATACTGCTGCGAAACACCTTACTGCAGGTGCCAAAAAAGTGGTAATTTCTGCACCTTCCAAAGATGCTCCAATGTACGTGATGGGTGTGAACCACCAGGATATCACAGCAGATGATAAGATCGTTTCTAACGCATCATGTACCACTAACTGTCTTGCGCCTCTGGCAAAGATCGTTGATGATGAGTTTGGCCTTGTTGAAGGTCTTATGACCACTATCCACGCAACTACTGCTACACAAATGACAGTAGATGGCCCTTCTAAGAAAGACTGGAGAGGTGGTAGAAGTGCTTTGATCAACATCATTCCTTCTTCTACCGGTGCTGCAAAAGCAGTTGGTAAAGTTATTCCAAAGCTGGACGGAAAGCTTACAGGGATGGCATTCAGGGTTCCTACTGCCGATGTTTCTGTTGTTGACCTTACTGTAAGAACAGAAAAAGCTGCTTCTTATGACGAGATCAAAGCAGCATTTAAAAAAGCTTCTGAAGGGGCTTATAAAGGAGTGGTTTCTTATACCGAAGAACAAGTGGTGTCACAGGATTTCGTTTCCAATGCTTACGTATGTAATTTTGATGCGGGAGCAGGGATTGCTTTGAATGACAATTTCTTTAAGCTTGTTGCCTGGTATGACAATGAGTATGGATATTCAGCTAAATTAGTAGAACTGTCTGCTCACGTAGCTTCACTTAAATAATTTAATAGAAAAGCCCTGAGTGTTCGGGGCTTTTTGCTACTTTCTTACTATGATTTTAATAGCAGACGGAGGCTCCACAAAGTGTGATTGGATCTTACTGGATTCAAAAGGGGAGCAAATAATGAAAACACGCACCAAAGGACTTAATCCGGCGGTATTTAAAACAGAAACCCTTGAGGCGAGACTGGAAGAGAACCTTGATCTAAAGCAGGTTCAGGATAAAGTTGAAAGAGTCCATTTCTATGGTGCCGGCTGTGGCACCCCAAAACCTACCGCTTTATTGAAAACCATTCTTACAGAATTTTTCTCCGGAGCGAGTGAAGTAAGAGTGCAGGAGGATATGGTGGCAGCCGTTTACGCTGTTACCGACAAACCCGGAATTGTTTGTATCCTCGGTACCGGTTCGAACAGCTGTTACTATGACGGTAAAACTATGAGAACAGCTGTAGATTCCCTTGGGTACATTTTAATGGATGAAGCCAGTGGGAATTACTTCGGGAAAAGACTCATTAGGGACTACTACTATAAGAAAATGCCCAAAAGCCTGGCCGATAGATTCGAAAAGGAATATGACCTTTCTTCGGACAGTATAAAGGAAAACATCTACAAAAAAGAGAACCCAAATACCTATCTCGCACATTTTGCTGAATTCATCTTTAAAAATGAGAGAAATGGCTACTTCTATCAGTTGATCGCTGAAGGAATGCAGAATTTCATTGAGCACAGGGTGCTTTGTTTCAAAGAAGCCCAGAATGTGCCTATACATTTTGTGGGATCAATTGCCTATTTTTCGCAGGACATCGTAAAAGATGCTTTACAACCTTACCGTTTAGAGCCCGGTAACTTTGTGCAGCGACCTATAGATGGCATCCTGGACTATTACCGAAAACACATTATCGGAAAATAAAAAGTTCCTTCCAATTATTTTGCAACGGCTGCCGGTATTGGCAGCCGTTGCTGGTTATGGTCTTTCAAAAGTGACATTTTTGGCAGGTGTCATTATTAGAGAATCACAAAAATTTGTTTAAAAAGCAGCTCGCAAATCTTTACTCCATATTTTTACTACATTTAAAAAAAATATTTTTTAATGCTTGTAAAAGTTTACGGAAGTGCTGTCTTTGGCGTGGAAGCCACCACAATTACTGTGGAGGTTAACGTAGACACAGGCATTGGATATCACCTTGTAGGCCTTCCCGATATTGCTGTGAAAGAGAGTAGCTTCCGCATTGCTGCTGCTCTAAAAAATGTAGGCTACAATCTCCCCGGAAAAAAGATCACCGTAAATATGGCTCCTGCCGATCTTCGCAAGGAAGGTTCGGCTTATGATCTCACTTTTGCCATGGGAATCCTGATGGCTTCCGGGCAGATCAAAGCAACAAACATTCAGGAATACGTCATAATGGGGGAACTTTCTCTCGATGGAAGTCTGCAGCCTATAAAAGGAGCTTTGCCAATAGCTATAAAAGCAAAAGAAGAAGGCTGTAAAGGCTTTATACTTCCGAAGCAAAATGTAAAGGAAGCAGCCATCGTGAGCGGACTTGAAGTCTATGGGATTGAAAATATTGAAGAGATAATCCGCTTTTTTGACAGGGGAGAACCGTTGGAAAGAACCATCATCGACACCCGAAAGGAGTTTTTCCAGGAGCTGGAAAATCCTGAGCACGACTTTGCCGATGTGAAAGGGCAAGAGTCTATCAAGCGCTGCATGGAAATTGCTGCTGCGGGAGGACACAATATTATTTTAATTGGTCCTCCGGGAGCAGGGAAAACTATGCTGGCTAAGCGCCTGCCAAGTATTTTGCCTCCTATGACGCTGCACGAAGCTTTGGAAACAACAAAGATTCACAGCGTCGTGGGACGGGTGAAGGAGAACGTGGGATTAATGGCTCACAGGCCCTTCAGAAGTCCGCACCATACCATTAGTGACGTTGCCCTGGTTGGAGGGGGAGCATATCCTCAACCGGGGGAAATTTCACTCTCTCACAATGGCGTTCTGTTCCTGGACGAACTTCCCGAGTTCAAAAGAAGTGTGCTTGAAGTGATGCGACAACCTCTCGAGGACAGGGAAGTGACCATTTCCAGAGCGAAATTTACAGTCACTTATCCTTCCAGTTTTATGCTGGTGGCAAGTATGAACCCAAGTCCCAGTGGATTTTTTAATGATCCCGGCTCTCCAGCAACTTCCTCTCCCGCAGAGATGCATCGTTACATGAGTAAAATTAGCGGACCTCTACTGGATAGGATCGACATTCATATTGAAGTTACGCCTGTCCCCTTTGAAAAGCTAAGTGATGAGAGAAGGGGAGAGAGTAGTCTGGAGATAAGGAGAAGAGTTACGGCTGCAAGGGAGAAGCAAACAGAAAGATTTGCAAATAATGAGAAGGTGCATTATAATGCTCAAATGACTGTAAAACAGATCAGGGAGCATTGCGCTCTTGATCCCGATTCCATGAACCTGCTAAAAGTGGCAATGGAAAGACTTAATCTTTCGGCAAGGGCTTATGATCGGATTCTTAAAGTTTCCCGAACCATTGCAGACCTTGAAGATTCAGAAAAAATTAAAGGAGCTCACATTAGTGAAGCTATACAATACCGTAGTCTTGATAGAGAAGGCTGGCTTGGATAAATTAAATTATGAAGAAAATTGTTTTAATGATCGCTTTGATCACGATCGTAGGTTGTAAAGGAAATGATGAATCCCTTGAGGAGGATGCTGTTGACAGGGACTCCACCCTTGTAGATGAAGCTGTAGCTATGTTGGAACCTTCCAAATCCATTGCCTTAACTGTTGAGGAGGCGAACAAACTGGTGGAATTGCCACTTAACTGCATCAATGTAGAATATCCCAACAAATTGAACCAAACCCTTTCAGGTGCCGGAGACATTGGAGAACCCCGGGAATTGCATCCTGCTTTTTACGGTTGTTTTGACTGGCATTCTTCTGTACATGCACACTGGGCAATGGTGAATCTTCTGAAGCGGTTTCCGGAGATGAAAAAGGCTGAGGAAATCAGGGAAAAACTCCAAAGTTCCTTAACTGCCGAAAACATTCAGGAAGAAGTGAAATACTTTAGCCGGGAACAGGAGAGTAGCTTTGAGCGAACCTATGGTTGGGCCTGGGTACTAAAACTTGCGGAAGAACTGCAAACGTGGGAAGATCCCATGGCTAAAGAACTGAGTCAAAGCCTGCAGCCGCTTACCGATCTTATGGTTGAGAAGTTTAAGGAATTTCTACCAAAGCTAAATTATCCAATTAGGGTAGGGGAGCACACTAACACAGCTTTTGCTTTAGCCCTGGCGCATGATTATGCCGTCACAGCCAAAAGGGAGGAGCTAAGGATGTTGATAGAAAAAAGAGCTAAGGATTATTATTTGAACGATGACGCCTGCCCAATTGAATGGGAGCCGGGAGGATTTGATTTTCTTTCACCCTGCCTCTCGGAAGTAGATATTATGCGCCGTGTCCTTCCTAAAAAGACTTTTAACCTGTGGATGAAAGACTTTCTTCCGCAGTTACGAAAGAAAAATTTTGCAATGGAAGTCGCAGAGGTAACAGACAGGACTGACGGAAAACTGGTGCATCTTGACGGCCTTAACTTCAGTCGGGGGTGGGTACTTTACGGTCTTGCCAATCAATATCCTGAAGATTACGGCCACCTCAGGTCTTTGGCTAATGAACACGTAAATTATTCTTTTCCAAACCTGGTGGGAGACAGCTATGAGGGCGGTCACTGGCTTGGAACTTTTGCATTGTATGCCATTCAGGAAAGTAACAGAGAGCTTTGATAGAATGGCTTAAAAATCTGGGGCCGGGAGTGCTGGTATCGGCCGCTTTTATTGGTCCCGGGACGGTTACGGTTTGTACCCTTGCCGGTGTAAACTTCGGGTTTTCCCTGCTTTGGGCTTTACTACTTTCTATACTTGCCTGTATCATTCTGCAGGAAATGACTGCGAGGGTTGGCATTGTAACTCAAAAAGGTCTTAGTGAGGTCATAAGAGAGGAGATCAAAGATCCGCTTTTTCGAAGCCTTTCCATTCTGCTCATCTTTGCAGCTATAGTCATTGGAAACGCAGCATATGAAGCCGGAAACATCTCTGGTGCTGTTCTGGGCATTGCGGCGGTTTTGCCTGTTCAGGTTATAGATATTGGAGTTTTCCAGATCAACATTTGGAGTGTTATCATAGGATTAATTGCCTTTGCTTTACTTGCAATTGGTAATTATAAGGTTCTGGAAAAGGTCTTTATTGTCCTGGTTGCGATCATGAGTATCTCCTTTCTGGTAACCGCAGTTATCACGCAACCCGATCTTTCTAAACTTCTTCAGGGCCTTTTCATTCCACGGAATGGGGGCGCAGGGATCCTTACCGTAATGGCCCTGATAGGAACTACTGTGGTGCCTTATAATCTTTTCCTGCACGCTTCTCTGGTAAGTGAGAAGTGGAAAGACAGAAGCTCCTTAAAGACTGCTCAAAAAGAGCTTTTTTGGAGCATTAGTCTCGGCGGACTCGTTTCTCTCGCAATTGTCATAACGGCAGCTGCTTCGGGTGTCGTCAATGTCAACACCGCGGCCGATCTCGCTGCAGGTCTCGAACCTGTATTTGGGAGCTATGCGACCTGGTTCATAGCAATAGGACTTTTTGCTGCCGGAATTTCTTCCTCCATCACTGCACCCCTTGCTGCGGCCTATGTGGTGACAGGTTGTATGGGTTGGAAAAAAGGCTTAACTTCAGTAAAGTTCAAAATGGTGTGGGCCATGATCCTCCTTTTAGGAGTGATATTTTCTTCTCTTGGATTACAACCGGTGGAGATCATAAAATTTGCGCAGGTAGCCAATGGAATATTACTTCCCGTAATCGCTATTTTCCTGCTTTGGGTGGTTAACAGGCGGGTGCTTATGGGAAGTGCAAAGAATAAATTATGGGGAAATATTTTGGGCGTTCTAATAATAGCGATCACTGTTTTCCTCGGTGCCCGGTCCATTTATACTGTATTTGAGAGTCTATAGCTATGAAAAAGATACATATCAATTGCGACCTTGGAGAAGGAGGGGAGCACGATAAAGAGCTCATGCCTCTCATTTCGGCTTGTAATATAGCGTGTTGCGGTCATGCAGGAACTTTGGAGACCATGCAGCACACCGTTGATCTCGCTATGGAGCACGGAGTTGAAATAGGCGCACATCCCTCATTTCCCGATAAAGAAAACTTCGGAAGGGCCTCAATACCCATGGAACAAAAGGAGCTTAAACGCTCTCTGGTGGCGCAGATCATGGGACTGAAGCAGATCGCCGAAGCTGAAGGTGCCGTTCTCACTCATGTCAAACCTCATGGCGCTCTTTATAATGATGCGCATTCAAATGCTGAAGTCGCCCAAACAATTATTGATGCTATTCTTGAATTTGGAGATGATCTTGTGCTTTATGCTCCGGAAGGTTCTGTGATAAGTCGGCTGGCAGAAGGGAAATTAAAGGTGAGGTATGAAGCCTTTGCCGATAGGAATTATAATGCCGATGGTACCCTTGTAAGCCGAAAAGAAACCGGTGCATTAATCACTCAAAAAGAGCAGGTTTTGGAGCATCTTTTTTCGATGATTTCCAGCGGAAAAATTACTCCTCAAAAAGGGCAAAAATTTGACACTTTTGCTACCACTTTTTGCCTCCACGGAGACACTCCAAATTCGGTAGAAATTCTCCAACATTTACATAGGGAATTACCTTCCAGAAATATTGAAATCTACAAAGCTTAATGGACAATTATCCGAAGATAAAACGGCTGGGGGAGAGAGCTATTCTGCTCGAATTTGAGCCCGAAATTACTCCGGAAATCTTTGAGAAAGTGCTCGGGATCAAAAATTTTATGCAGGAAAATATACTTAAAGAAGAGGTTGAGATAACGAACACATGCAACTCATTATTAGTAACTTGCAGTAATCCAATAGAAGATGTCTATGATAGTGTTTTCAGTCTTCCGGAGGATATTTCAAAGGCGAATATAAGCTTTAAAATTGAAAGTCGGTTGTTTCATATTCCGGTTTGTTATGATGATATTTTTGCGCTCGATCTGGCTGAAATTGCAGAGTCAAAAAACCTGTCAAAAGAGCGAATAATTGAGCTGCATTCTTCTGAAGATTACCTGGTTTATTTTACAGGATTTTTACCCGGATTTTTATACCTGGGTGGCCTTCCCGAATCTTTGCATTTTTCACGTCGGAAACATCCCCGTTCAAAGGTCGAAAAAGGGGCAGTTGGGATAGGTGAAAAACAGACTGGAATTTATCCTCAGGAGAGTCCGGGTGGATGGAATATTATCGGGAATTCTCCTGTTCCGCTTTTTGATCCTGTATTAGATCCTCCATGTGAAATCAAAGCCGGAGACAGGATAAGATTTTATCCGGTGGATCTTGAAGAGCATAAGAGAATAGAGAGCCAGGTCGAAAAAGGCCAATTTAACTTCAAAGTTGAGGAATACAATGGCTGAAGTGGATATCTTACATGCAGGATTGTTTAGCAGCATTCAGGACCGGGGAAGATTTGGCTTCCGCGAATTTGGTGTGCCAAGGGGTGGCGCCATGGACCTACAGGCGGCGGGCATGGCCAATCTTTTACTCCGGAATGATCCAGACGCTGCAGTGCTGGAGATAACCCTGCAGGGGCCAAAAATGGCATTTTTAGCTCCCGCTCAAATTGCAATCGCAGGAGCAGATCTTTCTCCCGAACTTAACGGAAAGCCTCTGGACAATTACAGGCTTTACAATGTTGAGGCAGGGCAGGTATTGTCTTTTGGGAAAAGAAAGTCTGGCTACAGGGCTTATTTAGCCATAAAAGGAGGTTTTCAAACGGAGTTAGTGATGAACAGCAGAAGCTGGTCGGCAGGAATAACAGAATTCCGCCGGTTAGAAAAGGGTATGAGATTGCCATTTTTGGAAGCTGAGTTTTCTTCCGTCTCCTCCTTTTCGGCTGTAAAAGCTGATAGCTATCTCACTTCAGCAGTAATTGAAGCATTTCCGGGGCCGGAATTTCAGCTATTAAAAGCTTCAGAAAAAGAAGCGCTTCAAAAATGGCATTTTTCAGCAGCTAAGGAGAGCAACCGTATGGGGATTCAGTTTCAGGAAAAACTCAAGAATTCGCTGGAGCCCATTCTTACCGGGCCTGTTCTTCCGGGAACGGTGCAGCTAACTCCTT
This sequence comes from Salinimicrobium sp. CAU 1759, assembly GCF_054482715.1. Classification (NCBI taxonomy): domain Bacteria; kingdom Pseudomonadati; phylum Bacteroidota; class Flavobacteriia; order Flavobacteriales; family Flavobacteriaceae; genus Salinimicrobium; species Salinimicrobium sp. CAU 1759. The sequence continues at coordinate 2,018,538 of NZ_JBTLRK010000001.1, forward strand.
TGGGTACCTTGATTGCTTTGATGAGAGATGGCCAAACTACAGGTGGGTATCCCAGGATTCTTCAGTTAAGCCAGGCCGGGATCAACACGCTGGCCCAAAAACTTCCGGGGGAAAAACTTCAGTTCAAACTAATGGACTATAAGTGACTAGCAGAAACAAATAAGACGTCATATGAAAAATTACTGTAATTATTTCGACACATAAAAATGGTGGTAACAAGCGATTTGATCTTTAGAAGCAATAATTGGATAAAATGCTTCAAAAGTTTAATTTATTGGAAAATCAAAAGAAGTTTTCGAAAAGCTGAGTTATTTAAAAGCAGCGGAGAAAGGAATATCTTTGTAAAAAAAATAGCAAGTGATAGAGTCAGCAAAAATTGAATTACGGAACCTGAGCGTTAAGGATTATAAGGAACTTAAGATCTCTATGATCGAGAGTTATGATGCCATGCCGAATGAGTACTGGAGCGAGAAAGAGATTAAGAATCTTATAAAGAAGTTTCCCGACGGCCAGTTTTGTATCATAATCAATGAAAAAATTGCCGGCTGTGCACTTTCGATCATAGTTGACTACAATAAATTTGACGACAACCATACATATGAGCAGATCACGGGTGGGGAAAATTTTTCCACTCACACAAAGACCGGAGATGTGCTTTACGGGATCGATGTATTCATTCATCCCGAATACCGTGGAATGCGGCTGGGTCGACGGCTTTATGAAGCAAGAAAGGAACTTTGCGAGCAATTGAACCTCAAATCGATCATTTTTGGCGGGCGTATTCCCAATTATGCCGAATTCGCCGAAGAGCTTACTCCGAAACAATACATTGAAAAAGTAAAGGTCAAGGAGATACATGACCCGGTGCTATCGTTTCAGCTTTCCAACGATTTTCACGTAAAGAAAGTCATCAAGGGCTATTTGCCCGGAGACTATGAAAGCAAGGAGTTCGCAACGCTAATGGAGTGGAATAATATCTATTACACAAAACCCGATAAGCTTATAAATACTGCTAAAACAGTGGTTCGCCTTGGCCTGGTGCAGTGGCAAATGAGATTGTTCAAGGATTTTGATGCCCTGGTTTCCCAAATTGAGTTCTTTGTAGATGCTGTAAGTGATTACCAGAGTGATTTTATTCTATTTCCGGAATTGTTCAACGCGCCTTTAATGGCCGAATATAATCACCTCAATGAAGCCGAGGCTATCCGGTCTCTGGCTTCGTATACAGATAAACTCCTGGAGACCTTTGTGGATTTTGCCATTACCTATAACATCAACATCATCACCGGTAGCATGCCGCAAATCATTGGAGAGCACATGTACAACGTGGGCTATTTGTGCCGTCGTGATGGAAGTTATGAGCGGTATGAGAAACTTCACATCACCCCGGCCGAAGGTTCTGCCTGGGGAATGAAAGGCGGAAGCCAGGTGAAGACCTTTGATACCGACTGCGGAAAGATAGGTGTTCTCATTTGTTATGACGTTGAATTTCCTGAGCTGGGAAGATTGCTTGCAGAGCAGGGGATGAACATCATGTTCGTGCCATTTATGACCGATACTCAGAATGGATATTCCCGGGTGCGGCTATGTGCTATGAGTCGGGCCATTGAGAATGAGTGTTATGTGGCAATTGCAGGTTCTGTCGGGAATTTACCTAAGGTGAACAACATGGATATTCAATATGCACAAAGTGCCGTTTTCACGCCATCAGACTTTTCATTTCCTGTAAATGGAATTAAAGCTGAAGCTACACCGAATACCGAAAGTACATTGCTTGTCGATGTGGATCTGGATCTACTCAAAGAGCTGCATAACTTCGGAAGTGTGAGAAACATGAAGGATCGCAGGAAAGATCTTTATTCGCTGAAACTGAAGAAACACTAAAGTCTCTTCATCACCTTTTTTATAAGTGGAAGCTTTCTTTTGTAAGGAGCGTATCGCAGCGGGATATCAAGCCAGGTTGCCCGTTTGCTAATGCTCTTTTTATGGGTGAAGGTGTCAAAGGAAAATTTCCCGTGGTAACCGCCATAGCCACTGTTACCAACTCCGCCAAACGGCAGATTCTTATTGGCTATATGCACTACCACATCGTTGGAAGCACCGCCTCCAAAACGGTATTTTTGAAGGGTTTCTTCTGAGAAATCTTTGTCTTCAGCAAAAACATACAACGCTAATGGATCTGGATAATGGCCGACGATCTTTTCAATCTCAGCTTCATCTGAATAAGAGAGGATAGGCAGGATTGGTCCAAAGATCTCGTCCTGCATTACTTCAGAGTCAAGGGAAGGCTCATTTAGAAGCGTAGGAGCTATATAATTCTCTCCCGGGGCTGTCTCACCTCCTGTGATGATTGTTTGTCCCTCCAGCATCGCCTGCAGCCTTTCAAAGTTCTTTTTGTTGATGATCCTGGCGTAATCTGGTGACTTTTTAATCTCTTCTCCAAAGGCTGCTTTAATTTCCCTCTTTACAGCCTCGGTGAATTCGGTCTTTTTCTTTTTATCGATCAGGATATAATCGGGGGATATGCAGGTTTGTCCGGCGTTGATGAATTTTCCCCAAACGATCCTCTTTGCCGCCAGATCAATTTTTGCCGATTTGTGGATGATACAGGGATTTTTTCCGCCGAGCTCCAAAGTGGAGGGTGTAAGATTAGGAGCAATGGCCTTGGCCACGATCCTTCCTACCGGAACACTTCCGGTGAAGAAAACATAATTCCACTTTTGTTCCAGTAGTTCTTTTGAAGCCTCTACACCACCTAATATCACTGCAGCATGTTCTTCAGGATAGACTTCAGCAAAGATCTCCTTGGTTAGCCGGGAAGTTGCGGGAGCAAATTCACTCGGCTTGATCACAACCGTATTTCCCGCGGCCAAGGCTCCAATCGCAGGAGAAACGCTAAGCTGAAATGGGTAATTCCAGGGCGCCAGAACCAGTAAATTTCCAAAGGGCTGAGGATAAATATAATCCTTGGAAGGAAAATTAAAAAGGGTGCTTTTTACCTTCTTTGGCTTTGCCCATTTCTTTAGTTTTTTAATGGTGTACTTGAGTTCGCTGAGGATCAATGCAGTCTCGGTTGCATAGGTCTCAAATTCAGGTTTCCGGAAATCGGAAAAAAGTGCAGCAGAGATTTCCTGTTCCTTTGCTTCAATGAGCTTTTTTAGCTTCTTGAGCTTCGATATTCTTTCAGAAACATCAAGGGTATTACCTGCCTCAAAAAAGGCTTTTTGGGAGGTAAGTAATTTCGGAATATCAAGCGTTGTTTCGATCTTTACTTCTTCGGCCATCTCTTTTCCCTGTAAATTACGACTTCTCTGACTAAAGCCGAAATAATTGCCTTATTTCACAAAGCTTATTGGAAGGCTGTAACTTGAAGGGAGCGGTTCTCCAAAATATCTTGCCGGATTCCATCGTGGCATGTTGCTCAAAACCTGAACAGCTACAGCATTATACCACCGGGGGGCACCATCGATGATCTTGATCTCGTCAATTATTCCCTCCTCATTTATGTTGAAAAGAAGTGCGACCTTAACGGTGGTCCCAATTTTTTGGTTTCCGGGAATAGGGAGATTTTCCTTGAGATATGCCTGCATTGCTTCATTTCCTCCGGGGAAAGAGGCAGGGATCCAATAAGGAAAATGTTCCACCTCCTGTCCTTGTTCATTCCAGACAGTACCCGATTTTAATTTACCTCTTTTAAAGAAATCATGACGCCTCTTCGCTCCATTCTTCCACCAGGCGATCAATTCTCCATATCGCTCGTCGTTTCTGTATTCAATCTCATACCAGGGCTCACCTGTATTATACCAGAATTTATGTTTTCCCCACTTTATTTCTTTTCCATTCTTAGTAGAATAGAATTGTTCAGCCGAAATACTATTGTTCATTCGATAGGTTCTTCTATGAAGATCTATTTCTCCAAAATTTACTTCTTTTTCAATCTTGTAAAAAACTGCTTTTGAAGGATCTGTTACTTCTTGGTAAGTGCCATCCAGGTAAATCTTTTCCTGTGCATATAAAATACTTACAGTAAAAATAAATAGAAGGGTAAATATGTTTTTCATTATATGATCAATTTTATTTAATCCCGGAAGACCAAAGGTAGCGTTAGCTTGACTCTTACCGGTTTTCCATCTTGTTTTCCCGGAGACCATTTTGGCATTTGTGCAACTGTATTAAAGGCCGTTAAGTTTAGGCCAGGTGAGGTGCTTTCTTCTATCCGGATTTCTGTCACGGTACCGTCAACATCTATAACGAATCCTACTTTGACTTTTCCTCCCGGAACACCCTCAGGCTTTTTTGTGTTTGCTTTGATGTATTTAATGCGTGCTTTTTCTCCCCCGGGAAAGAGCGGTCTTTGCTCCATGGGAAACCATTCAACCTCGTTTCCTTCTATATCCCAAACATTCTTCTCCTTTAATTTCCCTTTTTTATAAAAATCTTTTCTCAAAAGTTGTCCGTTTTCCCAATAAGAGATTTGATATCCATTCAACTTACCTTTTTTGTAATCACTTTCTCTCCACAGGCTGCCATCTTTGCGCCACAATTTTCTTTTTCCTTCTCGTATTTTCTTCTTAAAGCTACTAAAGTATTCTTCGAGTATGACTTGACCAGACGTATAGTATACTTTACGATATCCTGCATCTCGGTTATCAGAATCCTTGTTAAGAACTTCAAATTGACTGGCAAGGGTCCGGTCCTGAGTTTCCTTACCATTTTTTAGTCGATAAATTGTGTCCTGAGAGAAAATGTGCAGGCTAAAAAGGAGAAAAAACGAAAGAGATAAATAGCTTTTCATGAAAAAATAAAAGCGAAAAATACTACAAAAACTTTATAAGAACTAAAGGAAAACCGTAAAGGGAAATTTTTCATAAACAAGCCTTCCATATTGGATCTAATGGAGTGGGCGCAATAATTTCCAGTTTCTCTTTTTTTACCGGATGCTCAAAAACCAGTTTTCTCGCATGAAGGTGAATGCTGCCGTCCTTATTACTGCGGTCAAAACCGTATTTGAGATCTCCTTTTATAGGACAGCCTACGGCAGACAATTGACTCCGTATCTGGTGATGTCTGCCCGTGTGCAGGTCGATCTCCAGCAGAAAATAGTTGTTGAGGCTCTTCAGGACACGGTAGTCTAAAATGGCTTTTTTGGAATCCGGTACTTCTTTAATGTGGGCGTAAGATTTGTTTTGCTTTGGATTTCGCTTCATGAAATGAACCAGCGTATCCTCTTGTTTGGGAGGTGCATTTTTTACTATTGCCCAATAGGTTTTCTTCGCATCCTTTTCCTTGAACAGCTTGTTGAGTCGGGGAAGCGCTTTTGAAGTTTTAGCAAATAGTACTATTCCGCTGGTGGGGCGATCCAGGCGGTGAACCACTCCCAGATAAACGTTTCCGGGTTTATCGTATTTGATCTTTATATACTTCTTTACCACCTCACTTAGCGGCACGTCTCCCGTTTTATCGCCTTGCACAATATCACCGGGACGTTTGTTCACGATGATCAAGTGATTATCTTCGTAAAGGACTTGCAGGTTTTGCGGAGTGGAAATTATCTTATCTGTCAAAAAAGGGAAATTTAGCTGTATTTATATTCTTTGGGAGGAGTTTCATCTAAAGGAACTTCCAGGGAGCGCATCAGCTCATCAAGTTCCTTAATTTGATCTTTGTTTACTAATTCTGAATTGATCTTCAATTTCTTTTCAGCAGTAAAAAATGTAAAATCCCCCGCAAATTTACGGATCCTTGCCACTTCAGAAAGAGAAATAGATCGGGATATCAATCCGCTTCTTGTAACCTTGCCATTGTCGAACCTTAAGTAAGGCACGTTCAATTGGTAAATACCGGAAATCAAATGAAGCAGACCAACAAGAATAAAACCATAGCGGAAAGTATTCTCCGGCTCACTAACGGCAAAATAAATACCCAGGATGAAAAAAAATGACCCCAGGAGCAACTCTTTCCATATTCTCTTCTTGGGGTACTTGACTATCATATAAGAGATTTTTTAGCAGGCTCAGAAAAGGGATTTTTTTCCGGTTCAAGATCTAAAGCAGCCAGGAATTCTTTAAAAGCAGGCAAGTCTTCTTTGTCAATCAATTTCGTGCTGACCTTTAGCTTTTTATGCGGCGTCAAAAAGGTGATTTCGTCTGTAAATTTTTTGATTCCGGTAATCTCTTGGAGCATTACAGATATATTTTTGCTGCCGTAAATATGGCATGTCAGAACTCCTTCTTCGAATTTTAGATACTGATATCTCTGCTTATAAAAATAGGAGCCGAGCAGAAAGAAACCTGCAAAAGAAAAGAAGGTATTAGATATAAGGCTAAATGGATTAGATTGAAAAATAAATCCCGCAACGCCGGCCAAGAGGTATAGAGATCCTATTATAAGATCACTTAAGAGATATTTTCTTTTGTAGTTAACTATCATTTTTTAGAAGTTACCGAACTTCGGTTAAAAGGGATGCGCTGCAACGCAAATAAAGTAATAATAATTCCGAAGATAAATAAACTCCAGTACAGAATTCCGAAGTTGAGCCAGTTCAGCCAATCGGAGTACAATTCCGCCTTATAATTGATTAGCTGACTTACACCGTTGTATAGAAAGTGAAGTATTATACAATAGATGACATTTCTTGTTCTGTAATAAATAAATGCGCTTATTAATCCAAAGGAAAATGCCGGAATAAGGTTTAGCGGAGTTTCCCAGTGAATGAGCGAAAACAAAAATGATGAGATTATAATTCCTGTCAAAAAGCCGTTTTTCAGCAATAATTTCTGAAATAAGAATTTTCTGAAAAATAATTCTTCCAGGACAGGAGCTACTAATAAAGCTGTGATGACTGAATATATTCCGTAGGTGCTATACCCGGAGTACATGAAATCTACAGAAGTGTTTTCAAACATTCTTAACAGGTCAAGAAAAGGGCGAATAAAAAATTCGGTTCCAACAAGAATAATGAGAAGAGAGAAAAGTACAGGTAGTTTCAAATTCTTAAAACTCCAATTTATTTTTGCATCTTCTTTCTTCCAGAAGAAATAAAAGATAGTAAGATAAGCTGTAATGCGTGCGGTTAACAGAGTACCGCCCATAAGGTGATTCAGACTATTTTGATTCTCTCGCATATGGAAAATAGTATAAGAGAGCAGATGAATAGCCGTTTCAAAGACGAGTAAAAGGAGACTGAGTAAGACAGCTTTTCTTATACCCATACCTGTTAAGAACTGGCCGGAGACCAGCCGGTAAATGGGTTTTGTTGAGATTCGAGTTCCAGAGATCCAAGGGTTTTGTATAGGTCTTTTAAAGACTCTTTATCGATAACTGAAACATTGATATTAAAATTTTTTTCTGGAGTGGCTATTTGCATCCTTCCGGGAAGGGACCGTATTCCATTGATTTTCGAGAGGGAAATGGATCTTTTTCTTACTGAATATTTTGTGAGGATCCCATTTTCAATTTTTAAGTACCCAAATTTTCTTTCGGTAAAAAAACTACCTACCATCAATAGCCCGAGGATTAGCTGAACATAGTGAAAATAATCGGCTGTTCCTTCGAAAGCTTTTAAGGCTCCAAAAATAGCAAATGTTGCTCCCAAAGCACCATTTAAGAAAATTCTACTTTTTGAATACCTTATCTTCATAAAAGTCAACTTCGTCCTTCTAATTTCTAAAATCTACCTTCTAATACTGTTCGTCATCTGAAGGGAAATTCCTGCTCTTCACATCATCCCGGTACTGCTCAAAAGCCTTTGTCATTTCTGAATAGAGATCCAGGTACCTCCTCAAGAACCGCGGATTAAATTCATGTGTCATACCTATCATGTCGTGAACCACGAGCACCTGACCGTCCACTCCGTTTCCGGCGCCAATTCCAATCACTGGAATGGTAAGGCTTTCTGCCACTTCTTTTGCCAGTTTGGCGGGAACTTTTTCCAGCACTAAAGCAAAACATCCGGCTTTCTCGAGCATAAGAGCATCAGCCTTCAGCTTTTCTGCTTCAGCGTCTTCCTTGGCACGAACGGTGTAGGTTCCAAATTTATAGATGGACTGCGGAGTTAGTCCGAGGTGACCCATAACCGGAATTCCGGCATTGAGAATTCGCTTTACAGAATCTTTAATTTCCTTTCCGCCTTCCAGTTTTACTGCATGTCCGCCGCTTTCTTTCATAATCCTTATCGCAGAACGCAAAGCTTCTTTGGGATCACTTTGATAACTTCCGAAGGGAAGATCCACAACTACAAGTGCACGTTCAACTGCCCGCACAACGCTGGCAGCGTGATAGATCATCTGGTCTAGAGTAATAGGAAGCGTGGTTTCGTGCCCTGCCATCACATTACTGGCCGAATCGCCTACCAGAATTACATCAATGCCGGCCCCATCCACGATCTTTGCCATTGAAAAATCATAGGAAGTCAACATGGAAATTTTCTCTCCCTGAGACTTCATTTCAACCAGCGATTTTGTGGTTATGCGTTTGTACTCTTTCTTAGCGACTGACATAGGGTAAAAATTAAATTCAGGTAAAAGTACTAAATTACCCGCAAAACCATGATTCTATGAAAAGACTTATAGCCAGTGCTGTTTTTCTCCTTTTTGGAACCTTTGCAGTAGCACAAAATTCTACTGAAGAAGAAAAAATAAAAAGCGTTGTAGATACTTTTTTTAAAGGTTTTCACGCCCGGGACTTTGTTGTCATGAAATCAGCTTTTCATGAAGATCCAGTTGTGCAGACCATAGGTAAAACAAAGGAAGGAGACACAAGGCTGGTGAACGAGAAGCTTGCAACAGTGCTAAAAGGAATAGTTTCAATTCCGCTGGAAACAACTTTTAAGGAAATTCTTCACGATTACGTGATCAAAATAGACGGAGACATGGCAAACGCCTGGACTCCTTATTCCTTTTATCTTAATGATGCTTTTAGTCATTGTGGCGTGAACAATTTTCAATTTCTGAAACAAAAAGGAGAATGGAAGATCATTTACCTGATAGACACCAGGAGGAGAGAGGGCTGTGATGAGAAGAAGATGAAATGAGTTTCTGTTACGGGTTACCGGTTGCGGGTTTCGGGTTGTGAGTTCCCTGTTGCGAGTTCCCTGTTGCGAGTTGCCTGTTGTTTCAGGTTTCAAGTTTAAGGTTAAAGTTGACAAAATTCCGCTGCGCGGGTGTGGTGCCTGACCACCCCGTCAGGCTCTCGCCTGCCACCCCTCCTTAAAAAAAGGAGGGGAGCTGTTGAGACATTTCAGCTACGCGGAAACCCTCCTCGAGAGGAGGGAGTCGAATTAATAATTCCGCTTCGCGTTCAATCTCTTCGAGAGGAGTGGAATCTCAATTCAATTTCCGCTTTGCGGAAGGTTGCTGAGGATACAGTTAACTTTATCAGTTTGGTAGTTTTTCCACCGAAACCTGCCGCCAGGCAGTGAAGTTGCTTACAACTTCTAAAGTGTTCCCCTCCTTTTTTCAACGAGGGGTGCCAGCAGGGCGGGGTGGTCCGAGTCTAAAATCTCAAATCTCAAATCTCAGATCTAATATCTCATATTTAACCTAACAATCACTCAAACTCACCCTCACCGCCAATCCGCCTTCTGAGGTTTCCTTGTACTTGGAGTTCATGTCTTTTGCAGTTTCCCACATGGTTTCGATCACTTTGTCCAGTGGAACTTTGGCGTGTATGGAATCTGCATCCATGGCCATTTCTGCGGCGTTGATGGCTTTAATAGCACCCATGGAATTCCTTTCAATACAAGGGATCTGAACAAGTCCGGCGATGGGGTCGCAGGTGAGGCCGAGGTGGTGTTCCATAGCGATTTCGGCAGCCATCATGACTTGTTCTGGGCTACCACCCATAACTTCAGTCAGAGCTCCGGCGGCCATGGAGGAAGAAACTCCAATTTCTGCCTGACAGCCACCCATTGCAGCCGAAATTGTCGCACCTTTTTTAAAGAGACTTCCAATTTCACCGGCTACTAAAAGGAACTGCTTGATCTTTTCAAATCCTGCATCATGGTTTTCGATTGTGAGGTAATACATAAGCACCGCGGGAATTACTCCGGCACTTCCATTAGTTGGAGCTGTAACTACACGACCAAGTGAAGCGTTAACCTCATTGACTCCCAGAGCGAAGCAGCTTACCCATTTTAGAATTGAACGAAACTTCACTTCAGTGTTTCGAATGGCTTCGATCCATTCTTCCTTGCTGTCATATTTTGAATCTCCGATGAGCTTCTTGTGAGAATCGGGAGCACGGCGGCGTACATTTAATCCACCCGGGAGGGTGCCTTCGGTGTGACAGCCGAGGTACATAGATTCCAGCATTACATTCCAGACAGCTTTGAGTCCGGTGTCGATTTCTTCTTCTGTCCGCAGGGATTTCTCATTCTCGTAAACAATTTCGGAGATCTTCTTGTTCTCCTGTTTACAGAATGCAGCCAGGTCTGTTCCCTTTACGATCGGAAAAGGAAATTCTTTGAACTTCTTCAGTTGCTTCTTTGCGTTCTTGCGTTCTTCCTTAACAACGAATCCGCCGCCGATGGAGTAGAAGGTAGAGGAGGTGGTTTTTCCCGAGGAAAGGAGCGCAGTGAATTTCATTCCGTTAGGATGGAATGGCAGGAACTTCTTATTAAAAACGATATCGTTTTCGAGGCTAAAGTTAATACTGCGTTCGCCGTTAAGATTAAGTCGGCTAAAAGTCTTTATGTTGTTGATTTCGGGATCAATATTCTCCACGGGAACTGTAACCGGGTCATAACCCAGAAGTCCCAGTACCGAGGCCAGGTCTGTGGCGTGTCCTTTTCCGGTAAGAGAAAGAGAACCATAAAGATTAATGGTCACTTTTTCAACCAGGTCAAACCTTCCGGCTTCCTTTAATTCTGCGATCCATCTTTCGGCAGCCCGCCATGGACCTAGGGTGTGGGAGCTGGAAGGACCAACTCCTATTTTAAGCATGTCAAAAACGCTGATACTCTCCATTCTCAATCTTTAGCGGGCAAAGGTAATAATCCCTTCAGCAATTTCAGAATAAAAATCTTTGCCAAATATTGTAGTAAATGACGGACTTCAGGTGTCAAAAATGACATCCTGTCATATAATTTCTGCTGGCATAATGATTGACTTTAAGAGGTTGTTCAAAAAAATTCAGAAATAATAAATAACAACCTATAGAATTATGAGTAAAATAATTGGAATCGACTTAGGTACTACCAACTCCTGTGTTGCCGTAATGGAAGGTAACGAACCAACGGTGATACCTAATGCCGAAGGAAAAAGAACTACTCCTTCTGTGATTGCTTTTGTAGAAGGAGGCGAAATAAAAGTAGGGGATCCTGCAAAGCGTCAGGCTGTGACAAACCCGCAAAAAACCATTTCCTCTATCAAGAGGTTCATGGGAAACAAATATTCCGAAGTTTCTAAAGAAGCCGGACGGGTTCCTTATAAAGTAGTAAAAGGTGATAACGACACTCCGCGTGTGGAGATCGACGGCCGTAAATATACTCCGCAGGAACTTTCTGCAATGGTGCTTCAGAAAATGAAGAAAACTGCCGAAGATTATCTTGGACAGGATGTGAATGAAGCCGTAATTACTGTACCTGCATATTTTAATGACTCTCAGCGTCAGGCTACAAAAGAAGCCGGTGAGATCGCAGGTCTAAAGGTAAGAAGGATCATCAACGAGCCGACTGCAGCTGCACTGGCTTATGGACTTGATAAAAAGTCTCAGGACCAGAAGATCGCTGTTTATGACCTTGGTGGTGGTACATTTGATATCTCTATCCTTGAATTAGGAGACGGAGTATTTGAGGTACTTTCTACAAATGGTGATACGCACCTTGGAGGTGACGATTTTGATGAGGTGATCATTGATTATCTTGCAGATACTTTCCAGAAAGCTGAAGACATCGACCTTAGAAAAGATCCAATGGCACTTCAACGTTTAAAGGAAGCTGCTGAAAAAGCTAAAATTGAGCTTTCCTCATCTTCTCAGACTGAGATCAACCTGCCATACGTAACTGCTACCGCTAGTGGACCAAAGCACCTTGTGGAGACACTTACAAGATCTAAATTCGAGCAACTTGCAGATACTTTGGTAAAGCGTTCTATGGATCCTGTGCAAAAAGCACTTAGCGATGCAGGGCTTTCAAAAAGTGATATTGACGAGGTAATTCTTGTTGGTGGATCAACCCGTATCCCTAAGATCCAGGAAGAAGTTGAGAAGTTCTTCGGAAAGAAACCTTCTAAAGGTGTGAACCCAGATGAGGTAGTAGCGATTGGTGCTGCGATCCAGGGTGGTGTACTTACAGGAGACGTGAAAGATGTATTACTTCTTGACGTAACTCCGCTTTCTCTTGGTATTGAAACTATGGGTGGTGTGATGACCAAATTGATCGAGTCTAACACGACCATACCAACCAAGAAATCACAGGTATTCTCTACTGCGGCCGATAATCAGCCTTCTGTTGAGATCCATGTGTTACAGGGAGAGCGTCCAATGGCTGCCGATAACAAAACGATCGGTAGATTCCACCTTGATGGAATTCCACCGGCGCCAAGAGGAACACCTCAAATTGAAGTAACTTTTGATATCGATGCCAACGGTATTATCAAAGTAAGCGCGACAGATAAAGCTACCGGTAAATCTCAGGATATTAGAATCGAGGCCTCTTCTGGTCTTACTGAAGAAGAGATCCAAAAGATGAAGCAGGAAGCTGAAGCGAATGCTGAAACTGATAAGAAAGCCAAAGAAAAAGTAGATAAGCTGAATGAAGCTGATGCTATGATTTTCCAGACTGAAAAGCAGCTGAAAGAATTTGGTGATAAACTTTCTGATGACAAGAAGAAGCCGATCGAAGATGCTTTGGAAGAGCTTAAGAAAGCTTATGAAACAAAAGAAGTAGACACAATTCAGCCTGCATTAGATAAGATCAATGAGGCATGGAAAGTAGCTTCTGAAGAAATGTACAAAGCACAAGCCGAAGCTGGTGGACAGCCGGGTGGACCACAAGGTGGGCCTCAGGGAGGACCAACCGGAGGAGAACAAGCCGGAGGTGACGCTAAGCAAGGTGACGATGTAGAAGACGTTGACTTTGAAGAAGTAAAATAAGACCCCTTCCTGCCTCCCCTTAATAAGGGGAGGAGTGGGATGAATATAAAAGCGCTGCCGGTTGGCAGCGCTTTTTTTGTTTCTGGGTTTTTCTTTACGTCAAGCTGACTTGTTTCAGCTTCTCGTAGATCCTGAAACAAGTTCAGGATGACGCTTCTTCTTATTGTGATAATAATTTCTTTTGAGCAGTCCCCTCCGGCGGAGGGGTGGCCGAAGGCCGGGGTGGGGATGGAAGATTCCGGCACGGATTGCAGGAAAGGAGATTCTGAAACAAGTTCAGGAGGAGGTCCAATTTTCGAGATAGTGTCAAAAATCATTGTTTCTGTTTCTTACAGTACAATTCCTTTCTTTTCTATTCAATAGACCCAGGATATTTACAGGTTTTTCCTTTTAATTTTTTCTTCTATCTTCAGCCTGTAAAAATTTATTAAACTTCAATTATGAAAAAAATTACCTGGGCATTATTCTTTGTCCTTACTGTCCTGGGCCCGGTACAGGCACAGGATATTAACCTAAAACCTGTTACAGGAACAGTGGCAGTGACCAATGTGAATATCATTCCTTCCCCCGGAAAATTAATACAAGAAGGTACTGTACTTGTTCGGGACGGGCTAATAACTGCTGTGGGCAGGAACATATCAGTTCCTCCAGGCGCCAGAATAATCAAAGCTGATAGTATGTACCTCTATCCGGGATTCATCCTGGGAATGTCTCATGCCGGAATAAAAATGCCTGAGCAAGAGGAGAGACCTAAAGTCAAGGACCCGGGAAATCCGCCCAACGATGTTGCGGGAATTACTCCGGATCGGTTAGTGAATCCATATCTTGAAAGCTCGCATAAATCAATAGAAGAATGGAGAGCTTCAGGATTTACGCTGGTCCAATCCGCTCCTTCAGGTGGAATGTTACCGGGAACCGGGGCCATGTTGCTTTTAAAAGGCAATTCTGTTGGGGATCTCATTCTAAAAAATGAAACCTTTCTTTATGCCACTTTTGACGGAGCCAGAAGAATGTATCCTTCAAATATTCTTGGGGTGATGGCAAAATACCGGGAATTGTACAGACAAGCTGAATATGCACAGATGTTTAGAAAAAACTATCTGGAAAATCCTGCAGGTAGGGAAAGACCTGTGTATAATGAAACTTTAGAGGCTCTTTATCCGGTAATTCAAAAACAGATCCCTGTGTTCTTTAGGGCGCAGGAAGTTCTACCGGCTCAGAGGGCGATGTTACTTAAGGAGGAACTGGGTTTCAATCTTGTACTCACAGATCTTAAACAGGGATGGGATCTCACCAGGGAGATAAAAGAATCAAATACAGGAGTATTTTTTAGCCTGGAGCTTCCGGAGCTAAAGGAGAAGAAGAAAGATTCAGTAAAAGATGAAAAGTCTTCAGAAGAAAGGCTTCAGCTTGAAAAGAGAAAAGAAGAATTTACCAACAGGTATTATGGTCAAATGGGTGAATTTGAAGCGGCAGGAATTCCTTTTGGTTTTTCCGGTCTTGAAGCAAAACCCGCCGAGGTGCAAAAAGCGATTCAGAAGATGGTGGAGAACGGACTTTCAGAAGAAGCGGCTCTTGCAGCTTTGACAACTACTCCGGCATCTATGCTTGGGGTTAGTGGACTTGCCGGCACCATTGAAAGTGGAAAAATGGCAAACATGTTTATTTCCTCTAAGCCATATTTTGAGAAAGATGCTAAAATAAGATATGTTATGGTCGAAGGGGAATTATTTAAATATGAAGAAAAAGAAACCACAAAGGCAGATCCGGAAACAATTGCAAAAGCAACAGGAACGTGGGATTACAAAGCCGATACTCCCGATGGACCTATTACCGGAACCCTCATCCTGCAGGAAACCGATGGAGTTCTTTCCGGCACCATTTCAAATAGTCTTACAGGAGAGGAGAGTACTTTACAGGACATCGTGCTGACAGACGACAGATTAACCTTTAATTTTGAGGTGGTAATTCAGGGCCAAAAAATGGATGTGATTGCTATTCTCACTCTTTCCGAAGATACTTTTAAAGGAAACCTGAGCAGTGGAGGTCAGGAATATACTGTAACGGGAACAAAATCTCCTAACGGGTAAGATTAATCTGGAAGGTCAAATTTCAAAAATTTAAAATAAGAAAATGAAAAAACAATTTTCACTAATCATATTAATCAGTCTGTTTTTGGTGGGCAACATATCTGCTCAAACCAAACAGGGAGATGTGCTTATAAAAAACGGTACAGTAATCACAGTTACCAATGGCACACAGGAAAACTCTGACGTTCTTATCCGGAACGGGAAAATTTCGAAGATTGGTCCTAACATTTCTGCTCCATCGGGAGTACAGGTAATCGATGCTACCGGAAAATATGTAATGCCCGGGATCATAGATGCCCATTCCCATATTGCTTTGGATGCGGTAAATGAAGCCACTCAACCCGTTACGGCCCAGGTTTGGACAGGAGATGTGCTCAATCCCCTTGATGTAGGAATTTATCGCGCCCTTGCCGGCGGGGTTACTATCTCTCATGCCATGCATGGTTCGGCCAATGCTATTGGAGGACAGAATGAAACCATCAAACACCGCTGGGGAACTGTAAAAATGGAAGATATCCGAATGCAAGGTGCTCCCCGCACTATTAAATTTGCCTTGGGCGAAAATCCTACCCGCGTGCATGGGGAAGGGAGCGGACTTCTTCCACGTACACGAATGGGGGTAGAGCAGGTGTTTCGACGTTCGTTCTCTGAAGCTAAAGAGTATATGGAGGCCTGGGATGAATACAACAGTAATAAGAATAAGAGGGGCTATAAGGGAATGCCTCCTGCGTACGATCTTCAAAAAGAAGTTATTGCCGATATTCTTCGGGGGGAAATAATTGTTCACTGTCATTCTTATCGGGCAGATGAAATTTTGATGCTGATGGAGGTTTTTAAAGATTATGGAATTGAAAAACTCGTATTTCAACATGCTAATGAAGCCTTTAAAGTAGCTCCTGAAATTGCTGAATTTGGTGCGATGGCTTCTGTTTTTGCCGATTGGTGGGCTTATAAATTCGAGGTTTACTATTCCACAGCATATAATGCTGCTATTCTAACCCAGAATGGAGTTAACACCTCAATTAATTCAGACAGTGGTGAATTAATTAGGCATTTATATCATGAAGCAGCTAAAACCCAGAAGTACGGGAATCTTACAGACCAGCAGGCTCTGGAACTAATTACTCTCAATCCGGCAAAACAACTTGGAATTGACAACAGGGTAGGATCCCTGGAAGTTGGGAAGGACGGGGATGTTGTAATATTTGAAAATCACCCTCTTTCCATTTATGCAGTACCGCAAATGACCTTTGTAGATGGTGTGAAGTATTTTGACATTGAAGAAGACAGAGATGATGTAAGGATCTATGTAGACCCTTCAGAAGAAGTGGAGGTAATGAGACAAATGACAGAGCACGAGAAATGTATGTCAAACACCGGATGGATTTTTTTAAACGAATAATTGAGAATTATGAAACGAATATTATCTACAGTTTTAGTGGTAATTTTAGCTATAGCATCAATACAGGCACAGAGTCCTAAAGCCGAATATGCTGCCTTTGCTCTTGAAAATGCCACTATACACACAGTAACAAACGGTGTAATTGAAAATGGTACAGTCCTCATAAGAGATGGAAAGATTGAAAGCGTGGGCACTCAAACCTCTTTTGGAGAAGATGTGCAGGTAATTGATTGCAGCGGAAAACATATTTTTCCCGGGATGATCGATGGCGGCACAAGGCTTGGACTTTCTGAAGTAGGCTCGGTCAGTCTCACTCAGGACTACAGTGAAATAGGAGAAGTAATTCCTCACATGGAAGCTTTAAGCGCCGTAAATCCTAATTCTGCACTTATACCGGTTACCCGGGTGAGTGGAGTTACCACAGTAATAGCGTCTCCTGATGGAGGATTGTTTCCCGGAAAAGCTTCTTTGATCAATTTGCACGGATACACACCACAACAAATGTATGCCGGGTTTTCTACTCCTGTTATGAATTTTCCACAATCGGGAAAAAGAGGCTGGTGGGATAAAAGAACAGAGGAAGAAATAAAAAAAGCCAATAAGAAGACCATGGAAGAACTGGATGATATTTGGGAAAAAGTAGCCCAATATCATGTTATAGACAGTGCAAATGCTGCAGGATCGACTTCTGTGGAGCTTGATTATTATCCGGAGATGAAAGCACTGTTGCCGGTTTACAGAAAAGAATTACCTCTAATAATTGAAGTTAACAAAGCAAAGGACATTAAGAAGGCTTTGGAATGGGTGAAGGAAAAGGATATTAACGCCATTTTTTCGGGAGTTAGTGAAGGCTTTAGAGTAGCTGAAGAAATTGCGGATGCCGGAATTCCTGTAATTGTAGGCCCCGTTCTAAGCACACCTTCCCGTGACTATGACAGGTTCGACAAACCATACGCCAATCCCGGAATAATGAAAGAAGCCGGTATTAAAGTGGCTATTCGAACTATGGAAACAGAAAATGTGAGGAATCTTCCTTACAACGCAGGTTTTGCTGCTGCTTATGGAATGTCGAAGGAAGATGCCTTGAAAGCTATAACAATTGTTCCTGCCGAGTTGTTTAATGTTGCCGATAAGCTGGGGTCTATTGAAGAAGGAAAGCAGGCTACACTATTCGTTTCTACCGGCCATCCTTTTGAAACAGCTACAAATGTGGAGCATGTTTTTATTGACGGTTGGAAGATTCCTATGCAAAGTCGTCATATAGAACTCTACGAAGAATTCTTACAACGAAGCCCGGGATTGAAAAAATAATCTCTTTAAGTTTTATAATAGCACAGCCTCTCAACTTTTGGGAGGCTGTGCTGGTTTATAGACTGAAATGAAAAGGTTTTTAAACCTATTAGATTCTGATAGATAGGAATAGGTTTAGTTTAGCTTGGCCCGGCCAGGTTATTTATTACTTCCTTGTTGATCTCATGTCCGCCATCAAAAGGAATGAACTTCAAATTCTTCGGAAACAACTGCCTTATTCGTTTTTCTTCCGACTCCAAAAATTCTTCATTGACAAAAGGATCTTCCGTTCCAAAGACGAAATAGATCTCTGTACCTTCCAAAAATGCCAAATCATCAGGCTTTAATTCCTTTGGAAGTCGGCCGGAATTAAGGATAAGTTTTGAGCAATTAATTTGGCGCCGGGCTATCCAGCGGGTGACGATGGAGACGCCCTGGGAGTAGCCGAAAAGGATCAGGTTTTTCGCATTTTTGAGATCCTCATGTTCATATATTTCATCCAGGTAGGAGAGGACATTCTGGATCTCCTGCTCCGTGTTTTCGCGTGTGGCCCAGGAGGCGCCAACGTGCTCATATTTTCCGTTGAGATAGTATTTTGAGGGTGCCTGTGGCGCGATGATATAATTCTTCTCCTGGTTGAGGTGGCGGAAGTATTTCAGAAAATAGCGACTCAGGTAACCAATTCCGTGGAAAACTACCCAGACGTTTTCAGTTTTGTTTGTCAATTCGTTCAATGTGCTATAGGTATTGCTAGAGCGATAAGAAACCTGCTTTTCATCCATATTATCGGGTGGTTTTGTACTTTTACAAAGAAACCAATCTATTTGCTATGACCAAAGAGGAAATTCTGGAGCTGTCGAAGAAAGTATCGAAGAACACGTTCATGGAAACTCTTGATATTGAATTTATTGAAGTCGGAAAGGATTACCTGGTGGCCAAAATGCCGGTGACTTCAAAGGTTCATCAACCCGACGGAGTTCTGCACGGAGGCGCTACGGTTGCGTTGGCCGAAAGTGTGGGAAGTTTCGCCAGTTACGTTTTTCTTGACACCGATGAATTTTTGGTCCGCGGAATTGAGATCTCTGCCAATCACCTGAAAAGTGTTTCTGAAGGTTTTGTTTTTGCCAAGGCTACTTATCTTCATAAAGGACGTACCACTCAACTTTGGAGCATCAGGATCACAGACGAAGCTGAAAACCTCATTTCTGTAGTGAAGCTAACGACCATTACACTTCCGAAAAAGAGAACAAATGCCTGAAGCTGAATTTTTTCAAAAACTCGGGGCTCAGTATTTGCAAAATCTGCCTTTTGTAGCTTATCGTAAGCCAGTCTTAACCGGAAACTCAGGAGAAGTAAAAGCTTTTCTTCAACAGGATGATCAGCTGCATTATACTACTGACTTCACCGAAAGCGGGTTTGTTTTTGCCCCTTTTGACACCTCAGAAAAAACTATTTTCTTTCCTGAAAATGTTTCTGAAAAGCTCATTTATGAGCAGGTAGTTTCTGAAAAACTAACTGTTAGTCATACCTCTCAAAAAGGGGAAATTCCGGAAGAAAAAAAGTCGGCACACGTGCAATTGGTTGCAAAAGCAGTTGAGGCTTTAAAAGCCGGAGCAATGGAGAAGGTGGTGCTTTCCCGAAAGGAAATAGTGGAATTGGATGATCCTAATCCGCTGAAGCTGTTCAAAGAACTGCTGAAAGCCTATCCCTTAGCCTTTGTCTACTGCTGGTTTCACCCGAAAGTCGGCTGCTGGCTTGGCGCGACGCCCGAAACGCTGCTGAAAATTGAAGGAAATCGCTTCAAAACTATGGCCCTCGCCGGTACCCAAAAATTCTCCGGAACCATGGATGTGGAATGGGGCGAAAAGGAGAAGCAGGAACAGCAATTTGTGACTGATTCCATTGTAGGAAACCTGAAAAGCTGCGGATTGGAAAACCTGGACATATCAGATCCCTATGCTGCCAGGGCAGGGAATCTTTTGCATATCAGATCGGATATCCAGGGAATATTGAAAGGTACAGCCGCGATTAATCGCGGCTCAGCAGAAAAAATAATCTCTGCCCTGCATCCCACACCCGCAGTATGCGGCTTGCCAAAAGAGAAAGCCAGGGAATTCATACTTTCAGAAGAAAATTACGACAGAGAATTCTACACCGGATTTCTGGGAGAACTGAATCTGCAGACAAATGTACAGCGAAGCAGGACCAGGAGAAATGTTGAGAACCTCGCTTACCGAGCGGTTAAAAAAGAAACTGATCTTTACGTGAATTTGCGCTGTATGGAAATTGAAGAAAATAAGGCGGTGCTGTTCGTTGGTGGCGGAATCACGAAAGATTCCGTGCCCGATGATGAGTGGCAGGAAACAGTGAATAAGGCGGAGACGATGAAGAAAGTGCTGTTGAAATGATTTTTTAATATAGAGACCTACAAGGTTTTGAAAACCTTGCAGGTCTTATAGAATCCTTATATGAAACACCCAAAAATACCGGTTGCAAGATCAATTATTGCGCTTTGCGAAGCCAAGGGGATTCAGCATGTTGTGATCTCCCCCGGCTCGCGAAATGCGCCTTTGACCAATGGTTTTGTACATCATTCAAATATTAAAACTTACAGCATCGTCGACGAACGCTGTGCGGCCTTTGTGGCTATAGGAATGGCGCAACAGCTGCAAAAACCTGTAGCGGTGGTTTGCACCTCAGGATCTGCATTGCTCAATTATTATCCGGCGGTAGCTGAGGCTTTTTACAGCGATATTCCGCTGGTGGTGATCTCTGCCGACAGACCAATAGAACGCATTGACATTGGCGACGGACAAACCATTCGCCAAAAGAACATTTTTGAGAACCATATTTTGTATTCCGCTAACCTGCATTCCGAACTGGTGCTGGAAAACGAAGCGACAGATAAGAAACTTCAGCAGAAACAATTCGAATCTCAGAAGCATAACGAGCGGGAGATAAACTTAGCGCTGAACAAGGCGATAGAGGAGAAGGGACCGGTGCATATAAATGTTCCGTTCTACGAACCGCTATATGGAACCGTAGAAGATGTAGAGGTGAATCCGATCCAGATATTACCTGAGATCATCGAGAGAACCTATTCACAAAATCAGCTGCAGGCGTATGCCGATCTTTGGAACACGGCTGCGAGGAAGATGGTGATCATTGGAGTTTCTTCTCCAAATTCAGTTGAACAAAAGTTTCTGGATCAACTGGCGAATGATCCTTCGGTAATTGTTTTTACCGAAACTACTTCAAATGTGCACCAGGAGAATTTCTTCACGCGTATTGATACCATAGTAGGTCCCATCGAAAAAGACGAAAATCGCGAGCAGCTTTTCGACAATTTGCAGCCGGAAATTTTGCTCACCTTCGGCGGAATGATCGTCTCCAAAAAGATCAAGGCTTTTCTTCGGAATTATCAGCCAAAACAGCACTGGCATGTGGATCCAAAAAAGGCATATAATACCTTCTTTTGCCTGAACAAACATTTTGAAACTTCAGTTAATTCGTTCTTTAGTCAGTTCTTTCCGCTTACTGAAATTTCAGAAAGTAATTATGCCGAATACTGGCAGGAGGTGAGAAGCAGGAGAAAAGTAAAGCACGAAGACTATATGGGAAGGATCCCGTATTCAGATCTAAAAGCTATGCAGTTGGTTTGTCCCGCAGTACCCGATAATTACATTCTGCATTTGGCAAATAGTTCTGTCATTAGATATGCCCAGCTCTTTAGATGGAAAGAAGACTTGCAGATCTACTGTAACCGCGGAACCAGCGGGATAGATGGCAGCATATCAACATCGGTGGGTGCCGCGATGATCTCACAAGAACCGGTGTTGATGATTACCGGAGACCTTAGCTTTTTCTATGATAGCAATGCCCTTTGGAATAAGAATATTCCGAAGAATTTCAGGATTATCATCCTCAATAATCAGGGAGGAGGGATCTTCAGGATACTTCCTGGAGACAAGAACACTGATACTTTTGATGAGTACTTTGAAACAGTACACGAGCTCAACGCAAAACCTGTTTGTGATCTTTACGGATTTGAATATGCATCAGCTACATCTTCCGAAGAAATAAAGGAGGGCCTAAATACCTTTTTTGACACCTCAGAAAAACCAAAGGTTCTGGAGATATTTACTCCGCGGAAGGTGAATGACGAGGTGTTGCTGGAATATTTCAGCTTCGTGAAATAGCCATTAATTATAAGTAACTTTGCCAAAAATTTGATTTTATGCTTGCCATTGGAGAATATCACACCTTAAAGATTGATCGCGATACAGAACCCGGACTTTTTCTTAAAGATGATGACGGAAATGAGGTGCTGTTACCTAACAAATACAAACCTGCGACTTTTGAAATTGGGGATGAAATAAAGGTTTTCGTTTATCTTGATCACGAGGAGCGACCGGTGGCAACTACCTTGAAGCCATTTGTGAAGCTGGATGAATTCGGCTTTTTGAAATGTGTAGAGGTCAGTGAGATTGGTGCTTTTATGGATTGGGGACTGGAAAAGCATCTTTTTGTGCCCTTTAAGGAACAAGCGGTAAAGATGCGGCAGGGAGAACGATATCTTATTTTCTGCTACCTGGATGAATTGACAGACAGGCTGGTTGGTTCAAGTAAGGTAGATGCTTTTCTAGATAATTCTCAGCTTACCGTAGAAGCCTTTGAAGAGGTAGATCTTATAGTTGCTAATCCTACGGAATTGGGCTGGAACGTGATCGTCAATGAGATCCATAAAGGATTACTATATAAAGATGATGTCTTTCAAAAACTGCACGTGGGTGACAGGCTGAAAGGATTTGTAAAGAAAACCCGTCCCGACGGGAAAATAGATATCACGCTGCAACGTCCCGGTTACCGCAGCATTGAACCTAATGCTCAGGAACTTTTAACATTACTGGAAATAAAAGGCGGGTTTTTACCGCTCACCGATAAATCTTCTCCACAAGAAGTTCAAAAAGAGGTGCAAATGAGCAAAAAGAGCTTTAAGCGTGCATTAGGGAATCTTTACAAACAACGTAAAGTAGATATTAAAGAAAACGGAATTTACCTCAAGTAGGGATTGTAATAGGCGTTTGGCGAAATATATCCTCTACCGGAATAGGGAGAATAATTGCGACGGAACAGCGGAGTCTGGAATTCTTCATAAGCCGGTATCTTCTTTTCGCCTGTATAGATATCGAAATTAGAACTACGGTCGCGCATCCTTATATCGTTGGTGATCTCGATGAGAGCTTTTTCTCCGGAGCTGACATCGGGCATGGGAGAATCAAGATCAACTGAAGCCTTCTCCTTTTCATAGCGCTTTCTCTCCATCATTGCAATGAGGTTAACCTGCCTTTTTACTTCCTTCTTGCTGAAATCCACTTCGGTAATGGTAAATTCTCTTTCAGGAAGCTGGGCTACAAACATAGAAAGACTGGGTCTAACTTCTTTTAAACCTATAAATATCTCTTCAAGTGGAGGCGACTCCATTTGCCTGAAGACCTGACTTTTGTCAGCCTCACCGGAGAATTCCTGAGAATACCCAATTACACTGAGCATAAGAAAAAAAAGGAGAAGGAGTTTTTTCATGTGTCCTGTTTGTCGCCTAAGAATCAAAAACCATACAACTTTTAGGAACCGAAAGATAAAGCTTTTCTGGCAGCAGGGTTTTATGCTAAGGGAAAATATAAAAGTCTTATTTTTGAGTAAAATTGATACACATGGCCAAACCTGATTATAAGACAGCTAAAGAATACGAAGATATTACCTACAAGAAATCTAATGGAGTAGCGAGAATAGCCTTTAATCGTCCAGAAGTCCGCAATGCTTTTAGACCAAAAACTACCAGTGAGCTCTATGATGCATTTTACGATGCACAGGAAGACACTTCTATTGGCGTAGTTCTGCTTTCTGCTGAAGGACCTTCTCCTAAGGATGGGGTTTACAGCTTTTGCAGTGGGGGAGATCAAAAAGCCCGCGGTCATCAGGGCTACGTGGGCGAAGATGGAATGCACCGGCTTAATATCCTGGAAGTGCAGCGACTAATAAGATTCATGCCAAAAGCAGTAATTGCAGTTGTTCCCGGCTGGGCTGTAGGAGGAGGTCACAGCCTTCACGTGGTATGTGATCTTACCCTTGCAAGTAAGGAACACGCGATCTTTAAACAAACAGATGCTGATGTTACGAGTTTCGACGGAGGCTATGGGTCTGCTTATCTTGCAAAAATGGTCGGACAAAAAAAGGCGAGGGAGATCTTCTTCTTAGGAAGGAATTATTCGGCTCAGGAAGCTTTTGTAATGGGAATGGTCAATGCTGTTATTCCGCATGAGGAACTGGAAGATACTGCATATGAGTGGGCTCAGGAAATTCTGGCCAAGTCACCCACTTCAATTAAGATGCTGAAGTTCGCCATGAACCTCACCGATGATGGGATGGTAGGGCAGCAGGTCTTTGCCGGCGAAGCTACTCGTTTGGCCTATATGACCGATGAAGCAAAAGAAGGACGTAATGCCTTTTTAGAAAAAAGGAAACCAAATTTTGATAAGAAATGGATTCCTTAGAAGCAGAGCGTTTCTCTAATTTTCAGCTGGAGGTAGAATCACTTCCTAAACTCGAGGAAGTAGAGCTGCAACCTATCTCACGAAAATACCTGGTGAAATTGCAGATAGGAACTGTTACTTCCTTCTTGTTCTTCGTACTTGGACTGGTTGTAGCATTTTATTTTTCTCCTCCTCAGGTCCACAAGTGGCTCTGGTGGGGAGTGGCATTTTTAGCTGTTATCCTTGCCTGGACCTTTTTTAATAATGTCATGTATATTAGGAGAAGTGGTTACGGATTAAGGGAGCAGGATATCATCTTTAAAAGAGGCTTTATATTTGAACGCACTACTGTGGTTCCTTTCAACAGGATACAACATGTATCGGTTGAACGTTCTTTTTTAGATAAAATGCTGAGTATTGCCACTGTGAAGGTATTCACTGCCGGGGGATCGGGAAGTGACATTAGCGTGCCCGGCCTGGACCCTACTACAGCCACCTCTGTAAAAGAGGAAATTTCCTCCCGAATCTATAAACATGCCTGATTTTAGCTTTGCACAGCCTCAACGGCAATCTGTAGTAGGTCTTGTGTTGATATTTGCTACATCTCTTTATCACATTGCCCGAAACCTGTGGGTGGTGGTGATCTATTTTGCAATTGGAGAATTTAGTCCCAGAACCATGTTTTTGGCAGGTGCTGCGCTGATCCTTGTTTTAATATTGAGCCTTGCCTACAGCATTCTATATTTTCTGAATTTTAAATTCCATATTGATGAAAGGAACGAAGAGTTTGTGCTTCAAAAAGGTGTTTTTTCAACTGACACTATTAATCTTCCATTCCGCAAGATCCAGCAGGTCAATTTCAAGAGGAACATTCTACAAAGGATAATAGGAGTCTATAGCGTTGTTGTTGAAACTGCCGGAAGTCAGGAAAAAGAGGTGGAGATCAAAGCTCTTAGCCAGGAGAAGGCAAATTCCCTTACTGAAAAATTAATGGCTCATGCTGAAGAAGAAAAAGAAGAGGGACTGGAGCATATAGATTTTCCTGAAGAATCTGAATTAGAAACAACTTCAAAAGCCGCTCCTGAGTGGGAGCATAAAGTTAGCCTCTTCACTCTTTTTAAACTCGGTTTGACCTCTAACTATCTTCGGGGAGTAGGAATAATTATTGCCTTCTATTTTACTCTTAGGGAGCAGTTTATGTTTAATGAGGAACTTTCTGCTCAACTCCAGGAGCCGGAAGTATTTTGGGCCCAGGGGAAATTCGTGCTTATTATTTTTCTCCTTTTAGTGGGAATGATCATCACTGTTGGTGAAACCATCATTAAATATTTCGATCTGCATTTAAAGAAGTTTAGGGATACGCTGCAGGTAGAAATGGGTCTTAAGAATAATACTAAAGTGAATCTTCGTGCAAGTAGGATACAGTTGCTGCAGGTGCTAACAAATCCTCTTCAGCAAAGAATGAACCTGTACCAGGTGAAGATCTCCCTAGCCAGCAGTGAAAATGATCTGGAAAAGAATCAGATCAAGGTTGTGGGGTTACCTCCCCACGTTGTTTCTCAGGTCAAATCCTATTTTTATAAAACAAGTGTGGAAGAAGATTTTTTTATTCTTCCCAGTAAATATTTATTATGGCGTAAGATGTCAAGAGCAATGATCCCGTTAATAATCGTATCGGTCTTTTTATTTTTTTATGCTCAGCTTATCACGGTGACCTGGTTCGCAACAATTGCATTTGCCTATATCCTATTGATTGCTACGTATAACTTTTTCTACTATAGAAAATTAAGGATGGGAGTGTCTAAGAATTTCCTCATTAAACATTCGGGTGTATGGCTTCAAAAAGAGGAGTATCTGGAGATGTTCAGGTTACAGTCTGTTTCTATAAATCAGCCGTTGTGGTACAGGAGAAGAGGACTTGTCAACCTTACTTTTCATTCAGCCGGAGGGGATGTAAGTTTTCCCATGGTGTACCGGTCTCAGGTGCAGCCTTTGATCAACTACCTGCTGTTCAAAATTGAAAGCACCAAAAGATCCTGGATGTAAGTATTTGATAAGATAGCCCTTCAAAAATGCACTTTTTTAATTGTTTCTTTCGAAAATATGTGAAATAATTAAATAGGATTTATAATAGGTGGTAATCTGATAATAAATCAGTTAAAACATTATTCATTCTCTTGGAATTCTTTTAAATTTAAAGAAAACCTGGAGCTATGAAAAAAACCTACACTACCTTGATCTTTCCTCTGATTTCTTTGCTGTTGATCTCCTGCAGTGTTGAAACAGTGCGCGAAAATGCAAACATAGAAGGGGAATATGGTTTCAACTTTAAAGAAAGCAAACACGAGTGGGACAAATTGAAAACCAGGAATGGAAATTCCTATTTTTATGTTTTTCTGGAGCAGTCATTTGCAGGTTTCGGCAGTGAGACTAAAATAACTGTTAATAGAGGAAAAGTAGTTTCACGCCATTATGAAGCTTTTGAGATCTCAGAAGAAGATGGAAGCAAAATAATTATCTTTTCTTATGCAGAAGAATCAAAAAAGGATTTGGGAAAGCATGCTGAGGGTGCTTTGCCTTTAACAATGGATGAGCTTTACAGGAGTTGCATTGCCCGATATCTTATTGCAGATCCCTATGCGAATGAGGTTTTTTTTGAAACCAATGAAGAAGGGGTGATGATCCTGTGTGGCTTTGTCCCTAACGGCTGCCAGGACGATTGTTACAGGGGAATTACAATATCTGAGTTCTCCTGGATGTAAAATGAAAAAGCCACGAGGGCAGATGCTCTCGTGGCTTTTATCTATTAGAATCTAATTTTACTTTAACTCCGGAAATTCTGCCGGATTAGATTCATTCATGATCTCATATACCTTTTCAAAAATGTCTTCTACAGAAGGTTTTGAGAAATAATCTCCGTCTGTGCCGTATGCCGGGCGATGCTCTTTTGCCGTAAGAGTTTGGGGTTTACTATCCAATTGTTTCCATGCATCCTGTTCCTCTAAAATCTTTTGCAGGATGTAGGCTGAAGCTCCTCCGGGTACATCTTCATCAATTACCAGTAACCTGTTGGTTTTTCCTACGCTCTTTACTATGTCTTTGTTAAGGTCAAAGGGTAGGAGAGATTGCACATCGATTACCTCGGCATCAATACCTACTTCCTGTAACTCTTTTGCAGCCTGTTCTACTAAGCGTAAAGTAGAGCCGTAAGAGACTAGGGTTATGTCTTCACCTTCTTTTACAGTTTCAACTACACCAATAGGAGTTTTAAAATCTCCCAGATTATTTGGCATTTTTTCCTTCAGGCGGTAACCATTCAGTGATTCAACAATTAATGCCGGTTCATCACTTTCCAACAGAGTATTATAGAATCCTGCTGCCTTGGTCATATTACGTGGAACAAGAACGTGAATTCCGCGGATCAAATGAAGAATACCTCCCATTGGAGAACCACTGTGCCATATTCCTTCAAGTCTATGGCCACGGGTTCTAATTATAAGTGGTGCTTTCTGTTTTCCACGTGTTCTATATTGTAAGGTAGCCAGGTCATCACTCATGATCTGTAGTGAATACAGTAGGTAGTCCAAATATTGGATCTCAGCGATTGGCCGCAGCCCTCTCATGGCCATTCCAATTCCCTGTCCTAAAATAGTAGCTTCACGGATCCCGGTATCGGCAATTCTAAGCTCTCCATATTTTTCCTGAAGTCCTTCAAGCCCCTGGTTGACGTCACCTATTTCTCCTGTATCCTCTCCAAAAATGAGAGATTCGGGATGCTTTTCGAAGATCTTATCAAAGTTATTTCTAAGAATTAGACGTCCATCTACATCTTCTGAAGATTCATCATAAGTTGGTGCAACCGGCTCAATATTCAGAGCATTATATTCTGAAGAACTATAGAGATGGCTGCTGTACTGGGGACGGGTCTCTTCGGTGAACTTGTCTATGAAATTGATTAATTCATCTTTTGCAGTAGAATTCTCTCCTCTCATGTACCTTAAAGCCTTTCGGGCTGCCACAAGGATATCCCGTTTAAGAGGTTCTTTGTTCCCCTGAAGTTCATTCTTTAACTGAAGAATGAAGTTTTTGTTCTGGCTACTTTCAGCCGCCCTGTCAAGCACTGGTAGAGCATCCTGTACTTTATTCTTAACAGGCGCCATATGGGCTTCCCAGGCGGCTTTCTTGCCGTCTCTTACCTGCTTTTTAATGTCCTTTTCAATCTCCTGAAGCTCTTCGTCTGTAGCAATGTTTGTGGTGATCATCCACTCTCTCATTTTCACATTACAGTCGTGCTCGCGTTCCCACTGTAATCTTTCTTCACTTTTATAACGTTCGTGAGAACCTGAGGTAGAGTGTCCTTGTGGTTGAGTGAGTTGTTGAACGTGGATCAACACGGGAGTGTGCTCTTCCCGGGCTATTTTGCTGGCAGTCTCGTAAGTTTCGATAAGTGCAGGATAATCCCAGCCATTGACAGTGAAAATTTCGTAGCCGTTATTTTCTCCCTTATCTCTCTGGAAACCTTTTAATACTTCTGAAATGTTTTGCTTTGTGGTTTGATGTCTTGCATGTACCGAGATCCCATATTCATCATCCCACACATTCATTACCATAGGTACCTGAAGTACACCTGCAGCATTTATAGTTTCCCAAAAGAGACCTTCACTGGTACTTGCATTCCCAATCGTCCCCCATGCGATCTCATTTCCATTCTTTGAAAAGTTCTCGGAATCCAATCCTTCTACATTTCTATAGATCTTAGACGCCTGAGCTAAACCAAGAAGCCGGGGCATTTGTCCCGCGGTGGGAGAGATATCTGCACTGGAATTCTTTTGCTGAGTAAGATTTTTCCAGGTACCATCCTCATTCAAGCTATGTGTGGCAAAATGACCACCCATTTGTCGGCCGGCAGAACTTGGTTCCTGTTCAATATCTGTAGTGGCATACAAGCCTGCAAAAAATTGCTGAATATTCATGGCTCCTATAGCCATCATAAAAGTTTGATCCCTGTAATAACCTGACCGAAAATCACCATTTTCGAAAACTTTTGCCCATGCCAATTGCGGCACTTCCTTTCCATCACCAAAGATCCCGAATTTAGCCTTTCCTGTAAGTACTTCACGCCTGCCTAAAAGACTACACTCACGGCTCGTTACCGCCAGCTTATAATCACTGAGCACCTGCGCCTTAAAATCTTCAAAAGAAATTGCACTTTTTGAGGAGGTTTCACTCTGCATAATACATGTTTAAGATTACCGCAAATGTACAGAAAACAATGATTAATTACAATTCAATAGAAGTAGCTAAAAATCATTTTTTAGCAATAAAATTTACCATTAAATGAGAATAATATAATGTACAGGAAAATGACCAGTGTTCTTTAAGAAAATGCAAATTGCTTAGAACCAGCTTCGGGTAAAGAGTCCGGCAAGGGTTTGAATGTCTAAAGTAGCTATGAACCTGATTTTTTGATCGTAATTCCCTCCTTCAAATTCCCAACCTTCACTTGAATGTACCGGAAAAAAAATTTCGAAGTAATTCTGTACCAGGCTTAACCTTATTCCGGAGTCATATAGCAACTTCGCGTTTTCATTCTTGTTTTTTACCAGTCCCACATCGCTATAGGCGAAGATCCATTTCCAGAGGGTAATGTTTCCGTTGGCCGTAGTAATCCATTGGTTAGCAAATTCAGGCTCCAGCATGGATTTAAATCCACCTTCAGCAAGAATGATCTGCTGACTGAAAACTCCACTGGTTTCACTTCTTCCGTAGTAATTATAGTCAAAGAGATAATCTGTTGGACGGTCCAGGGCAAAACTGAAATAATCAGAGTCCGGCATATCATTATACAAAAATGCACCACCAAAAAAGCGCAGATTTATCTGTCGGTCATTCTTCAGCAACTGACTATATTCCAGAGTTAAGGATGATTTACTGAATTGCTGTGCAAGCTGGAAATCAACTGCCCCCGAAAGGCGGGTCACCATTCCGGGGTTATTAAAGGAGTAATTTATATTGAAAACACTATAATCTGGTACTTCCAGATCTGTAAATTCATTCTCATCACGATATACATTTATGTTGCGCACCATTATCCTTTCCTTTTTTCCGTTCCTCATGTAGGAATCCCGGAAATAAAGGGCGAGGTATGGGGTGAGGCGTTGGTACATGAGGTCATAACCAAAATGGTACCTGCTACCACCTATTCCATATTTGATCAAATAGAGATCGTTGTCAAAAAATATTTGATGCGACAGCCCGGCATTTCCAACAATGGTTTTGCTCCGTGTTGCATAAAAAGGGGAAAGATTATATTCAAAATTTCGATCTAGAACAGTCTTATTGTACAACTTTAAACCAAAAGCTAAACCGTCGTACAAGTTGTACTGGAACTCTGGCATAAAGAAGACCTGTTGATATCTTGGATCTTCTATATCTTTAAAGAGTCTAAACTGTAGAGGCCGGTTCATAATCCCACCAACAGTTCGGTAATTATTTCTCCTATTGATCTCCGGTACCAGTCCCTCATGATTTATTGCCACCTGTTTAACCCTTTTCGCCGGAATATAAACCGTTCGATTATCGGGAGAATGTTCAACCCATTTCTTAAATACAATTTCATCATCATGAAGACCATAAACCTGTATAGGTGCAGTAGTTCCGGTTTTATTTCTAAGAGTTACCCTTAGGGAATCACCTTCTCTGTTAAGGCTACGTATCTTGAAATCGATTTCATCCTTGCTAGCCAGGTACTCATCAAAGAACCAGCTAATATCCTTTTCTGCATTGGATGTGAGGAGCTTTCGAAAGTCCTGTGAATCTACAGGTTCAAGTTTATATTCTTCATAAAACTCTTTAAGTGAAATGGGGATGGTGTTGTCTTCAAGAAAGTGGTCAAGGTAATCCAAACCTACTCCCGCCTTAAAAGGATTGGCAATATTCTTATTGAATTTTATCAAAGAATCCTGAGGAGTTGTGAGGGGTTGATCTATGTGCTTTCGGGCCACAAATAGATACAAGAGTGGATATTGATCATTAAAGTCAAGCTCGGAGGCATGAAACCATCTCACCCCTATAACCTCACTCAAGCTCCCCAGTAGTTTTAAGTCGGGGTAATGCTCTTCAATATACTCTATCATCATGTAGATCTGAATGGCATCGAAGATCCACTTATCCTCCCTTGGATTCAGCATGAGCGTATTTTCGAGATAATTTTCGGTGAGGGTTTTAAGTTGTTTTAGCTCATAACCAAATCCATCTGGAAAAGGTCTCAGAAACTTTGGTAACTGGTTGAGTCCATACACTGGGTTTGAAGCATAGTCTTGTTGAGTAGCCAAGATCAATGGATGTGGATATGTACCTAAATTACTGTTAAGGAAATTGACAATCCTTCTCACAAAAAAAGACTTCATACCTGCATTTACCCCACTGTCTGTAATATTACTAATCACGTGAAGGCTATCTACTTTTAAGTCGTCAAAAATGACATTTCTAGTGAGAAAAAGTTCGGTGTCCAAGCGTTCATTCCCGGTTAAATGGACGGTTTTCTTGCTTCCTTCAGGTTGTATTCTATTCATTTTTAGTGCAGAAATAGCAGCAAGTTTCGAAGGAATAGTTAGTTCAATATCCAGGTCAAGTTTGGGAAGATAAAGATCGTTCAGGTTTTTGTGACTGTAAACCTTCCAGCCGTTATTATATACTCCAGGAGCAATGAACCAGTACCGCAAGGCGTAATTCCCGTTATTTTGATATCCGTAACGAGTAAATTCATCGCTGGGAATCTTCACGGAATAATTAAGATTGATCACATATTCTTCACCTGGGGCTATTGGCTCCTTAGGAACAACGCTTATCAAATCTGGTTTTCCCTCCGGTCGTTCCCAGTCCAAAATGTTGAAGGAATCTCCCATTATGGAGTTTATTGTAGTTCCTCCTCTTTTCTCTTGTCTTGCAAAATGGAAACTGCGATCATAATCTTCATAGAATCTGCGGGCAAGGGGAGTACGGGTGTCAGAAAAAGCATTCATCCAATCGCTCAGGTAGATCTCCTTAAGGGTGTCATTGCTCATATTCCTGTATTCCAGACTTTGCTGAATGTACAGTGACTTTATGGAATCATTGAGTTCCGCTTTCAAGTGGACTTTATGTTGTCCAAAGAGCGGTAAGCAGATGAATGCAAGGAGTGAAAAGATTAAAAATCTTAAGTTCAAATTACAAAGAGTAGATAGGGATTACCAATTAGCTATGCAAGATATTATTTCATTGGATAATATTCAGCTTATTAGTAATATTTTAGTATCGAGAGATCAGAATTCTTCCATTAATACATCCAAAAAAGTACTTGCCAAATTAAAATAAAAAAACAGCCCTGTCAAAAAGGCTGTTTTTTAAAATGTTTTCGCTTAGGAAAATTTAGAAGTTCGGACTTAAATTATATTCCTCATAGAACTTGTCAAGTATTTCGATAACCTCGTCTGCTGTATCAACCACCTGAATGATATCAATATCACCGGCACTTATATTTTGAAAACTGTCCAGCAAAGTTGTTCGCACCCAATCTATTAAGCCACTCCAAAAGTCCCTTCCAACAAGGATGATGGGAAATTTATCGATCTTGTTAGTCTGTATAAGAGTGATGGCTTCAAAAAGTTCATCAAGTGTTCCAAATCCTCCCGGCATTACAACAAACCCCTGTGAATATTTTACGAACATTACCTTTCTAACAAAAAAGTAATCAAAGTTAATGTTTTTATCACTATCGATATAAGGGTTGTCATGTTGTTCAAATGGCAAATGAATGTTTAAACCTACAGATGTTCCTCCTGCAAGGTGAGCACCTTTATTCCCTGCCTCCATCACCCCGGGACCTCCTCCGGTAATGATCCCGTAGCCATGTTCAACGATCTTTTTTGCTACTTCTTCTGTAAGCTTATAGAATTTATGATCTGGTTTAGTACGTGCAGACCCAAAAATGGATACACAAGGGCCTATCTGACTTAGTTTTTCATATCCGTTTACAAACTCTCCCATGATCTTAAAAATGGCCCAGGAGTCATTTGTTTTTATTTCATTCCAGCTTTTATTTCTTGTCTCTGTTCTCATAAAAATTTCAAATTGCGGCTAATTTAGTTCTTTTTGAAGAAAACGGGCGGTGTAGCTTTTTGGATCCTTTGCTACTTCTTCGGGTGTGCCCTGGGCTACAACCTCACCTCCGTTCTTACCACCTTCGTACCCAATATCGATGATATGATCTGCCATTTTGATGACATCCAGGTTATGTTCGATAATGAGGACGGTATTTCCCTTGTTTGCGAGCTTGTTCAAAACCTCCATGAGCACCCGGATATCTTCAAAATGTAATCCTGTTGTAGGTTCATCAAGAATATAGAAGGTGTTTCCAGTATCTCTTTTTGACAGTTCTGTAGCGAGTTTTATTCGTTGAGCTTCCCCTCCGGATAATGTGGTACTCTGCTGCCCGAGAGTAATATAACCTAATCCCACATCCTGAATTGTCTTCAGCTTTCTGTATATCTTCGGGATGTTCTCAAAGAAGATCACAGATTCATTTATGGTCATGTCCAGTACATCGGCTATTGATTTACCTTTGTACCTTATTTCCAAAGTTTCCCGGTTAAAACGTTTGCCCTGGCAGGTTTCACATTCCACATAAACATCTGGTAGAAAATTCATTTCGATCACACGTAGACCTCCTCCTTTACAGGTTTCGCACCTTCCGCCTTTTACATTAAAGCTAAAGCGCCCGGGTTTATATCCCCTTATCATCGCTTCAGGAGTTTTTGCGAAGAGACTTCTTACTTCAGAAAATACACCGGTATAGGTAGCAGGATTAGAGCGTGGGGTACGTCCAATAGGTGTTTGATTTATATCTATGACTTTATCGATGTGATCAAGGCCCTTTATTTTTTTATAGGGTTTAGGCTTCTTCACACCATTAAAGTAATAAGCATTCATAATAGGATAGAGGGTCTCATTTACTAAAGTAGATTTCCCACTTCCCGAAACCCCTGTCACTGCGATCATTTTTCCCAAAGGAAAGGTGACTGAAACATTTTTTAAATTATTACCCGTCGCACCCGTAAGTTCGATCTTTTTGCCATTCCCTTTCCGTCTTTTCTTGGGAACTTCAATTTTCATACTGCCGTTGAGATAATTGGCAGTAATAGAATTATGTTTCCGGATTTCTTCGGGAGTTCCTTCGCTTATAATTTCTCCCCCATGTCTGCCGGCTTCAGGGCCAATATCAATGACATGATCTGCGCGTTCGATCATATCTTTATCGTGCTCTACCACAATTACCGAGTTACCCAGATCTCTTAGCGCTACCAGGGAATTTATCAATTTTTCGTTGTCACGTTGATGCAGACCTATACTGGGCTCATCCAGGATGTAAAGAACCCCTACTAGTTGAGAACCTATCTGTGTGGCCAGTCTTATTCGCTGAGCTTCTCCTCCCGAAAGAGATTTTGAACCCCTGTTCAAGGACAGGTAATTTAAGCCTACATCTACAAGAAACTGGAGGCGTACGCTTATTTCTTTTATGACCTCAGCTGCAATTTTCTGTTGTTTTTCCGAAAGTTGTGAGTTGAGGTCCTTAAACCAGCCGGCCAGATCAACAATGTCTTTTTGAGCAAGTTCGGCAATATTTTTTCCGTTTACTTTGAAATAGAGAGATTCCTTTTTTAGTCGGGTTCCTTCACATTCGGGACATTTAACTTTGTCCATATAATCTTTAGCCCAACGT
This sequence comes from Salinimicrobium sp. CAU 1759, assembly GCF_054482715.1. Taxonomy (NCBI): domain Bacteria; kingdom Pseudomonadati; phylum Bacteroidota; class Flavobacteriia; order Flavobacteriales; family Flavobacteriaceae; genus Salinimicrobium; species Salinimicrobium sp. CAU 1759. The sequence goes on from NZ_JBTLRK010000001.1 coordinate 2,053,704, forward strand.
CGAAGAGAAGTAGATTCATTCTTTTCGTAGGTCTCCTCTATAAAGGTAGCAACCCCTTCAAAATCTATCTTATATTCTCGGGTTATTCCAAGAGTTTTTGATTCTTTGCTGAATTTCTCCTTTCCGCCGAAGAGGATCATGTTCAGAGCTTCCTGCGGAATTTTTTCCACGGGATCTGTAAGGCTGAATTCAAAACGCTCTGCGATCAACTGCAGCTGACTAAAGATCCAATTTTTTTTCTGGGGACCATGTGGGGCAAGAGCACCATTTTTAATACTTTTTGAAGGGTCAGGAATGATTTTCTTCTCGTTGACCTTGTGTAATGATCCAATTCCATTACACACAGTACATGCTCCCTTAGGTGAATTAAAGGAGAAGTTGTTGGGTTCAGGATTAGGATAGGAGATTCCGGATGTAGGGCACATGAGATTTCGGCTGAAGTATTTGATCTCTCCACTGTTCTGGTCCATAATCATTAGAACATCATCTCCATGATGCATTGCGGTTTTAATGCTTTCGGCAAGACGCTTACCGGAATCTTCACCATTTGAAACTTTGATGCGATCAACTACTATTTCAATCTCATGGATCTTATACCGGTCTAATTTCATGCCTTTCACGATATCCCTTATTTCACCATCAACACGAACCTTTAAAAAACCTTGCTTTGCGATTTGCTCGAACAACTCTCTATAATGCCCTTTTCGGGACCTGATGACCGGAGCAAGAACATTTATCTTTTTACCCTGGAAATTTCTTAAGATCAACTCCTGGATCTGTGAATCGCTATAGCTTACCATCTTCTCACCGGTGTTGTAGCTATAGGCGTCACTGGCCCGTGCAAACAATAGCCTTAAGAAGTCATATATTTCGGTAATAGTTCCCACAGTACTTCTTGGGCTCTTACTGGTCGTCTTCTGTTCTATTGCGATAACAGGGGAGAGGCCATCTATCTTGTCGACATCAGGTCTTTCCAGGCCTCCCAGAAACTGTCGGGCATATGCTGAAAAAGTTTCAATATACCGGCGTTGACCTTCGGCGTAGATGGTGTCAAAGGCTAACGAGGACTTCCCTGAACCCGATAAGCCCGTAATAACTACCAGTTTTTCACGCGGTATTTTGACGTCAATATTCTTAAGATTATGGACTCTGGCCCCCAGTATTTCAATAAATTCTTCTGTTACTGCCATAAAATTTTTTGCAAGGGGGCAAAGGTACTGAAACTGCAGCTATTAAGAAAGGAAACCTATTCCTGGAGGATTAAGTAGGAAAATTAATAAAAGCTAATTTTTTTCTGTCAAAAACTTTCTTAATGCATGCATCTTAAAGATTAAATTAAAGTTAAACTAACACTTTTTTGTAGGAAATTATCAGTTTTAAGTTATTAAAAGTCAGATAAATAGCACACAAGTTTAGGATTACTTTTAAAGAACCTTGTATATCTTTACTAAGGAAAGTAAGGCAGTTTACACTGTCCTTTATGAGGAAAATATTTTTTGTGCTGAAAAAGAGTTTATGGAAAAGAAACAACTACTACTAATTACCAAAAATCAGGACCTAGCCGAAAATGTTGAAAAGGAAGCTAATCTTAACTTCCTTACCACACATATTAATGGAGTTCATGCCGGCTATCCCTTAGCACTTACAATCCTACCCGATGTGATTTTAATAGACTATTCTTCTCTCGGCCTTGAAAGTCTTAAAAATCTATCCCGCTTCAAATCCACACATTTTTTAAACAAGTCTTTCCTTTTCCTGCTTGGGGATCAGGAGAATAAGAAACTCCTAAATAATAATTTTTCAGATGTAGTGGACGGGTTCATATATGATAAAGGCTGCTATTATGCAATTGTAAAGGATTTAGTGGAAAAGACGAGGGTGAAAAAATGCCTCACCAATTATTGGAAGGACTCTTTTATGGGACTCTTCAATTTACTGGAATATCCCGTGATCTTATTACAGGACGAAAAAATTGTAGCAATGAATGATGCCTTTAGAAAGGACTTTTTTATAACCGGGAGACAGGAACTGGATCTCACAGATCTTGTGGTCCAGAAGAATCGACTTAAGGTCAAGGAGACCCTCAAGAAATTTGTTCGCGGAAAACACATGAAGGCTGTCACTAAGACCACCGTGGTAATGAAAGAAAAGATAAGGGAGGCGAGGATCACATTTTCTAAATTGGATATGAACCTGTGTGATCAAATGATCATGATGATCAACTTTACAGGTAATGATTTTCCTTTAAAAGAGGAGGTAGGAACGAGTTCAACCGAAACCGAAAAATATTTTTCCTCCAATTGTAATGAGGAAGAACAGTGTTTTACCAAAAGGGAAAAAGAAATTATTGCTCTGCTGTGTAAAGGCTACAAAACAAAAGAAATTTCTGAAGCTCTGTGCATCTCGGCCAAAACAATCGAGAAGCACAGAGCTAATATTATAAGGAGAACCCATTCGGGAACGATCCTGGAAAGTATAGTATATGCACTAAATCACAATCTTATAGAAATATGAGGAAAAGGAGGAAAAGGAGGGTTTTCCCCCATTGATAGAAGTTAAGATAAATCCTACATTTAACAGGAATTCTCTTAACCCCCTCCAAAATGTTGCGCAGCGCGCAAACCTGGACTTAGAGTTTTTATTAACCATAATATTTATTAACCATTCTAAATTTTATTAATCAAAAACCTTTTAATTATGAAACACTTTAAATTTTCGATGGCCTGGCTCGCAATGCTGGCTTTAATCTTTACTTCGTGTAGTAAAGAAGAATCTGACTCGGTATCCGGAGATCAGGAATTAGTCCAAATTACTTTCGGCTCATTAATGAATGATTTTAATAGCCAAGATAAGCAGGCCGATCCAGGGGAATGCAGTGAGGCTGCCCCTTCTTATGTCCTTATTGGAATTACAGAAGGTGCAGATCCTAATGGTACCAATTATGTAGATGATGGAGATGCTGACGCCGATGATTATATAGAGGTGGATCTTAAGTGGAACTCCAGCATGAATGTCTGGGAAACTGAATATACTGATCTCCTTGCCTTACCAGCAGGACCTTATCAATTACAACACTTTGTTGTTTACGACGAAGGCGGGAATGTTCTTTGGGTTGCCCCTCGTACAGGAGGTGCATATGCTACGAACGTGGATAATCCACTTCCTCAGCTAATAAACCTTGCAGCTGGTACTAAACCTTACATCAATGTTGATGTGCTGTGTTATATTCCAAGGTCTGAGGAAGCGTATGGTTATTTGTTCTTTGACCTAAATCAGGTAAGAATAGAAAATAACTACTGCATATTCGTGGATTTTTGCTGGGATGAGACCGGGCGCGACTATCCTGCAGAATTCTCTGTTGAGGTGTGGTCAGATGACTTTGACGGTACTCCTGTAGTGCTTAATAACAGTGAAAATACAGTGAATACGAATGGCACCTGGCCTTCTGCTTCTGTATTATGTTTTGCTCTTCCCGAGATTGCCGCGGATGAGTTATACTACGTAAGAGTAACTATTGAAGACTATCCGGGCGCTTACGAATTAGATCCAGAACAGGATTATATCGTTGACTTTACTATTAGCCAGGCTGATATTGATGCACAGCTTCAGATGACTCCTAGATATGAGCATATAAGATATAATTGCCCACCGCCTACTGATGATCCTTGTGTTCCTGGAGCAAGTAACAAGCCTGGTGACTGGAACAATGACTGTGTTGTGGACTGTAGAGATACAAACACATGTCCAAATGATCCGTGCCCAGGAATTGATCCTGAATTGGATACTAATGGAGATTGTGTTATAGATTGTAGAGACACAGATACTTGCCAGCCTAATGAATGTGATATTCCAGGTGACACTAATGGAGATTGTGTTGTAGATTGTAGAGATACAGATTCTTGCGATTCAGATGGTTGTGGTGATACTGCTTTCATGTTTGGTGATTATATTTTATCTGAACATTACAATGGCAACAACTGGGGCTGGGGATTACTAGTAGATGGAGAAGGTGCAGATGCAGAATATCAGGATCCAAATGATCCAAACCGTTGGGTACTTCCTTTCTGGGCTGGTGCCGGTCAAAATGATACTTCAAAAGCCTGGAGAGCAGGGGATGTTGTATTGGAGCTTGATGGTGATCAACTTCATGTAACCATTGCTTTGTATGAAGGAGTAAGTGTAGAAGATACTCATTTCTGGTTTAATGATAATGGAGAGTGGCCAGAAAGTAGAGCACCAGGACAGTTTGATCTTCATAAAGATTCTGACTTATTAGGCTATACTTTTGATATCGTTAATGACGGAGATATAACCTTAATTGTTCACGCAGGAGATGCTTGCGATGAAGACTTCTAGGAATATTTAAAAAAGAAATCTCTTCAGACTATTATGGTCTGGAGAGATTTACCTTAATAGGATTTATTAACCATTCTAATTAATTATTAATCAAAATCAATTTATTATGAAAAATTTTAAAATTTCCATTGCCTGGCTGGCGATGTTGGCTCTAGTTTTCACCTCTTGTAGTAAAGAGGAAACCGGAGTAATTAATGATGACCAGGAATTAATTCAGGTGACTTTTGGTTCGCTTATGAACGACTTCAATTCCCAAAACAAACAAGCTGAACCGGGGGAATGTAGCACTGCAGATCCTGCCTATGTTCATGTAGCCATTACAGATAGTAATGGGGACTATATAGGAGAGGATGATGGAATTGATGTTCCTGATGTCAACTTCATTCCAGTGAACCTAAAGTGGAATTCGGCTATGAACGTTTGGGAAACCGAGTACACAGATGCTCTTGCACTTGAAGCAGGTGATTATACATTAGAGTACTTTGTTGTATTTGACGCCGATGATAATCCAATTTGGGTAGCTCCACGATCAGATGGTGCTTATGGTAGTAATGTAGGTAATCCTCTTCCAAATGACTTTACTTTGGATCCGGGAACCAAACCATATATTACAGTTGACGTGTTATGTTATGTTCCTAGAAATGAAGATGCATATGGATATCTGTTCTTTGATATTAACACATATACTATTACTAACAACTACTGCTTATTCGTTAACTACTGTGGTGGTGACGGACGTGATTATCCTGCTTACTTTAGCGTAGATGTTTGGACAGAAGGATATGGAGAAGGAATCCAGGTTATTGATGGATGGTCCAATGAAATAACAATGTCAAATGGATGGCCAGCTGCTTCTGTTCTTTGTTTGCCATTGCCGGTATTAATGGACGACGATACTTATTTTGTGACAGTTACTGTAATGAATCATGATGATCTAGACTACACTGCAGATGAAATGGATTACATGGAGTTTGAAATAGACCAGGCAGATATTGATGCTCAGTTAAATATGACGCCTAGATATGACCATAGAAGATTTGAATGTGGTGAAGATCCTGGAAATGGAAATGGAAATGGAAATGGTGGTGGAGATGATTGTATCGATGATCCTGATACAGGGTGTGATACCGTGGCAATAGTCGACCAAAATGTTTCACTTAGTGGAGTACCTGCCGGCCAATTGCCAACCATTCCGGTATTGTGGAATGATGCTGTGATTGGATATGTAGAGTTTGATTGGAACGCTCCTAATCTATCCGCTAATTTTGACTTAAATGAAGGGTATTTAATTACTGATGTAGAAATAGAATTAGATGGAGTAGGAGGTGAACCATTAGGAGCACCGGTACCTATCTGTATCCAGGATATTACAGAAAATGCCTATACAGTAGAATGGGATCTTACGTCATTAGATTTGGGTAGTGCTCAGGTAACTGAGGTTTTCCCAATAGATGTGGATCTTATGATGAACGTTTGTGCTCCGCAGTAGTATTCGGTGGAAACATAGACAACAGAGATTATAAGAGAAGGCTACCCACAAGGTGGCCTTCTTTTTTTTGTCATCATCTTATTTATTCTCTCCAATTAAACTTTAAGAAATAAGGATTTTTCATTATTTAAATAAGACCTCCAGGTACTCTCTTTTAGAATGAGAGTATATCTTCGAACTGACCTCATGTAGTAAACCAGGGTCTCTATCTTATAAAAGCTTTCATTTATACCAATTTAACCAAACACTCTCGTATTATTCTACGCTCTAAAGTTGATGTATGTTTCAGGTACTAATCTAATAAAAAGTACAGGTGAAAATTATTCTTAAAATCGTTTTCATTACCTCATAATATTTACCCCCTGTTTAAATTTAAGATTTAAAAAAGTTCTAAACAAAACACATGAGATTTAAAATTTAGATGATATTGTTTTTAAGGAGCACTTGGTGCTCTTTTTTCTGCGTTGCCTAGAAATTCATAAGAGTAAGTAAATCGTATTTCCCAAATTATCATTTGAAGTTTTTTCCTACAATAACTGACACTCAGAGTGTTAAAGTTTATATAAATCCTATTAAAATCTTATTAATTTATATTTTTACCTCGTCTTCTATACAGAAGAAAATATTCTGAGCTTGTTTAATCCTTTAAACTTAATTAGTACGAAACAGATAGGAAAATTACAATTACGGCCTGCCCGACTGACCAGATTAAAAATTTAAAAACAACTTTGGCATAGTTATTACATGAGTAACAACAGAAATATTTTTTTAAGATTTTTTTTAGTTTTTAAATTTTTCTTAACTCAAAATTTTAACGCCATCGAAACTACTAGAAATACATTTTGTACTGTAGACCCCAAGACTACAAATTATAAAACCCATAAAAACCTACTTATGAGAAAATTAAAATTGCAATTGATACTTCCAGCCTTAGCATTGTTGGCTTCTTGTTCAAAAGATGCGCCTGAAGAAATGGAAGTACTTGAAGGAACAGACTCTAATGTTGAAGCTTCTATTCAAAGTCAAACTGAGGTAGCTTACCCTAACCCAGGATCTGTGACCGAAGTTTTTTTCGCAGGTCAAAAACTTCCTGTTGAGCAGATAAACGGGGACTTCATTTATCAGGGAGATATATTGTTACCACCTGATATGGTTAGCCCTAACGAAGTAAAATTAGTATTTGAAAAAGGAGAAGAGGTGCCTGCAAACAAAAGTGTGGGGCGTACCTCCGGGAGATGGCCGGATAATACTGTGTATTACGCTATTGAAGGCTCTCTTGAAAATAAAGCACGTGTTTATGACGCGATAAAACACTGGGAATCAAATACCAATCTGGATTTTGTTGAAAGGACTTCACAGTCTAACTACATTTATTTTGTCACAGGTTCTGGATGTTCCTCGTATGTTGGAATGGTGGGAGGTAGACAGAATATTACCTTATCTTCAGCTTGTTCCACAGGAAACACCATTCATGAGATAGGTCATGCTATTGGCCTTTGGCATGAACAAAGTAGGGTAGATAGGGAAAACTTTGTGACTATTAACTACTCTAATATTCAAGGTGGAAGAGAACATAATTTCCACACCTATGCCCAACAGGGTATGGATGGTGATGAATACACAACTTCTCTTGATTTTGGTTCAATAATGATGTATGGCCCTTATTCTTTCTCTAGCAACGGTAAACCAACTATTGTGAAAAAAGACGGGAGTACTTTTTCGGTTCAGCGTTCCGCCCTTTCTACAGGAGACAAGACAGGTGTAAATAATATGTACCCTTTCTCTTCAGGAGGAACAGAAACTGTGGAGCCAACGTATGTTAATGGTCAATACTATACTATAGAGGGACTTATAGTTCTAAGATATTATGACAGATGGTTCTATAAAAGCAAGTGGGGAATACTTGAAGTTGAGCTAATTGATGGAACCTGGTACTACGTCTAATATAAGAGCAATTTAAAGAAAAAAACCCGGCTGCCCCGCCGGGTTTTTTTATACCCTATTTTAAAAACTTCTATTCTAAATACATTTAGTAAAACCTGGGATTCCTGAATAATTCCTTTTTAAGAATTATTTAAGTATTGTGTGGCAAATTTCCACACTTTTGGTGGGGTGATATGTGGATTTCCCCAATTGTGATTTCCTTAAGAAAATTTGGCTCATAATAACTTCAGCCTAAATGAGTTCTTTTCTCTCCTAAAATGACTCTCTCTTCTCTGCAGAAAATTCCATTAGCTGTTGGAAAAAGGCGCTAAATTCATTTCCCAATTCTTCATAATGCTCCTGCAGGTCATTGACCGCTCTATCCATTCGGACGATATTTTTTGTCCGTAGGTTCATTTGATAGAGAATTCTGCTTATCCCCTCAATACTTGCATAGCTAAGCAACCAGTTCTCTGAAACCATGTAAGGCAAAAATCTCTGAATTGGTGCAGGTAGTTGATCAAATCTTTTTTGAAGGAGTCTGTAAAATTCAGCTACAAAATTCTCAAGTGGTACATTCGAATATTCGTTCCAGTTGGAGGCCAGGAAATGATCGTAATAGATATCTACGATCACTCCGCTGTAATGGCTGTAATTCTTGTAAAGCTTTGCAGCACTGCTTCTAACAATGGGATGTGTATCTGTATAAGAATCAATAGCCCGGTGCAGTAAGATCCCTTTTTGTACTTCAGGTGGATAGTTCAAATATTTTTTACCCTTAATGGAATCGGCTATAAAATTGCCGAGGATAATGTCTTCATTTCTTCCGGAGAGGTATATATGGGCGAGAAAATTCATTGGAGCTAAGGTAAAAAATCCGCATGTTTAAATTATGTTAAGGTTTGGGTCTGCTGTAGAAGGACCTTATCTTTGTGCTGCCCTGGAATTTCTGCAGAATAACTTCCGCAGAAAACGGGTCCCAAAAATGACATTTTTGACAAGCAATAAAAATTAATCTTATGACACTTATAAAAAGTATTTCCGGAATTCGTGGAACCATTGGCGGACAGCCTTCAGAAAATCTCACCCCAATTGATGCCGTAAAATTTGCGGCAGCTTACGGTAGTTGGTTAGAGAATAGTCGGCCAGGCAAGAAAACAAAAGTTGTCATTGGACGCGACGCCCGTATATCGGGACCAATGATTCAACAGCTGGTAATGAATACTCTTGTGGGGCTTGGAGTTGATGTTATCGATCTTGACCTTTCTACTACTCCAACAGTAGAGGTGGCAGTCCCCATGGAAAAAGCTGATGGCGGAATCATTCTTACTGCAAGTCACAACCCAAAACAATGGAATGCGCTTAAACTGCTTAATCATAAAGGAGAATTTCTTAGCGGTGATGATGGAGCAGAGATCCTGAAGATCGCCGAAAAAGCAGATTTCTCATTTGCAGAGGTTGATGAACTCGGAAAGATCATAAGTGTAGACCATTACATAGACACTCATATTGAAGAAGTAGTGATGCTGCCTTTGGTAGATGCCCAAAAAATTGCCGGAGCAGGTTTTACAGTCGCTGTTGACGGAGTTAATTCCACAGGAGGGATCGCAGTTCCTAAATTGCTTAAAAGACTTGGAGTTAAAGTGATCGAACTGTACTGTGAACCCACAGGACATTTTCCTCACAATCCGGAACCTCTAAAGGAGCACCTAACGGAAATCTGTGATCTTGTAAAAAAGGAAAAAGCAGATCTTGGAATAGTGGTAGACCCCGATGTGGACAGGCTCGCCTTTATTAGTGAAGATGGAGAGATGTTTGGCGAAGAATACACTCTTGTGGCGTGTGCAGATTATGTTCTAGGCAAAACTCCCGGTAATACTGTTAGTAATCTCTCTTCTTCCCGGGCTTTAAGAGATATAACTGAAAAGCATGGAGGTAATTATGAAGCCAGTGCAGTGGGAGAGGTGAATGTGGTTGAATTGATGAAAAAAAATGAAGCTGTTATAGGTGGTGAAGGAAATGGCGGTATAATTTATCCTGAACTTCATTATGGCCGCGACAGCCTTGTGGGAATTGCTTTATTTTTAACCTTTATGGCAGAAAAGAAACTGAAGGTTTCAGAGCTTCGGAAATCATACCCGGCCTATTTCATGAGTAAGAATAAAATTGAACTCACGCCAGAACTTGATGTAGATGATATCTTGCAGAAGATCGAACAGAAATACTCAGGTGAGGAAGTGACCACAGTAGACGGGGTAAAAATCGATTTTGCTGAACACTGGGTTCACTTGAGGAAATCCAATACCGAACCCATAATTCGAATTTATACTGAAGCTAAAAGTCAGGAAAAGGCAGATGAGGTTGCCAGGAAAATGTTGGAAGAGATAAAAGCGGTCGCTAATCTTTAATCAATACGGCTTGTTTGGGAATAGGAGCATTTCTGTGTTTCCATCTTTTGTGGGTCCATAGGTAATATTCTGGCTCTTTTTTGATTTGAGCCTCCAGGTTCTCAAAATAGCTACGCGTAATTAAATATTCGGGTTCTTGTGCGGGATCGTAGGAAATGGTTTTAAAAGAGGCTACATAGTGGCCTCTTTTAACTTTTTCGACATGCAGGTAAACAACAACCATGTCCAGAGAGCGGGAGAGTTGTTCCAGTCCCATAAAAACCGGAACCTGAATACCCATAAAACTCGCCCAGGCTTTTGAGCGATCCAGTCTTGGGGATTGATCGGCTATCATAGCGTAAACACCCTTGATCCCCTGCTTTTCGTTAAAGGTTATTGTTTTTGTGGCTTTTGCCGTAGGAATTAAGATTCCGTCATATCGTCCTCTAATATCCTTTGCCATTTGGTCAAAATACCTGTTCTTCACCTTTTTATAAACTCCAAATCCTCTGTAATCCAGGCCATATAGCTGGAGAGCATTCATCCATTCATAGCTGGCATAATGGCCACAGGCAAGCAGAATACTTTTGTCCATCTCTCTTATCTTCTGAATTTCCTCAACATTTTTAAAGACAAAACGCTTCTTTAGTTCTTCATTGGAAATGGAAATGCTTTTTACCATTTCAAGAAACATGTCGACCATATGCCGGTAAAAGTTTTTCCTGATCTTTTTTAGTTCCTCCACTGGCTTATGAGGAAATACAAGTGTCAGGTTCTCTAAAACAGTGGTTCTTCTGTATCTGGCAACGTAGAAAACAATAACAAATACTAAGTCTGAAAACAGATAAAAAAGTCTAAAGGGAAGAACCGAAATAAGCCATAAAAACGGGTAGGTTAACCAGAAAACCAGTCGCTGCATTGAAAAGTCATTTAGGCAAATATATGGTATATTTGGCACTTAAATTTTAGCATTTATGGGTGATCTGGATCTGGTTACATTGATCATTATAGGAATCAACGTATTATTTTCTTTTAAAGGTTTTAAGGACCGTGCTTTTTTCGAAAAGTATAAATTTAATTCGGCAGCGGTCAAAAGAGGGGAGAAGCTCAGGATCATTTCTTCAGGTTTTTTACATGTGGATACTGCACATCTCTTTTTAAACATGCTTACGCTGTACTTTTTTGCCGATGTCGTCATCGCTTCTTTAGGGAGTTTTAGTTTTTTGCTTATCTACGTTGTCAGCCTTTTACTGGGGAATTTGCTTTCCTATTATTTTCACAAAGATGAATTCCAGTATAATGCAGTAGGAGCTAGCGGAGCTGTTTCCGGAGTTATTTATGCCGCTATTCTTCTCTACCCCGAAATGAGCCTCTATATGTTCTTTATTCCCATTCCTATTCCTGCTTATGTATTTGGTATTGGTTACATGCTATATTCCATTTACGGTATGAAAAACAGGATTGGTAATATAGGGCACGATGCACACTTTGGAGGAGCAGTAGGAGGCTATATCTTTACTTTGATCCTGGTTCCGCAATTATTTGCCACTAGTTTATTTATGGTAATATTACTTGCAGTGCCTATAGTTTTGCTGTTTTTCCTACAAAAGACTGGGAAAATCTGACATTGGCACTGAAATTGAATTTAATATTCCTGTTAAACCAATTTCAAGTATGAAAAAATATCTCTTAATAATCGCATTTTTGACAGGTATTACGGGCTTTGCCCAGGACAATCCTGATCCTTCCATTTCTGTCATGGGAACCGGAACAGTGAATGTAGTACCAGATAAGGTTCTCATCAACTCCAGAGTTGAACATACGGGTAGAACCGCTGCTGAAGTTAAGCGGAAGAATGATGAGGTGGTAAACAAGATTATCAAATATCTTCGAAGCGAAGGAGTTGCAGCAAAGAATATCCAGACTGAATATATTCGTCTTAACAAGGAGGTGAATTATAATACACAAGACACTATGTATTCGGCGAATCAAGCAATATCCATTCAGCTTACGAGTTTAAGAGATTACGAAAAGATCATGTCTGGTCTGCTGAATTCAGGATTGAACAGAATTGACGGGGTTCAGTTTCAGACTTCAGAAAAAGAAGCTTTGCAATCGGAAGCCCGAAAAGAGGCCGTTCTAAATGCCAAAATGAAAGCTGAAGAGTATGCTCAGGCCCTGGGTCAAAGTGCAGGAAAGGCCATTCGTATTTCGGAAGTCCAGACAGATCATTATCAGCCGGTATACCGCGTCATGGAAATGAAATCGGACAGTGCTGAGCAGCAAACCATAGCTCCCGGAGAAATGGAGATCACGGTAAAGGTCAACGTCGAGTTTATGTTGGATTAGTAGATATTACATTAATAAACAAAGGGTGCTGTGAAGCACCCTTTTTTATTCCTGATATTTAATACTAGTCTTGCGCAGAGTTACTATCCAATACTTCTGCAACTTTTTCTCCAAGAGCATCTCCTCTCAAATCTTTTCCAATGATCTTTCCATTCTCATCAAGAAGAAAAGCTGCCGGGATCGCACGTACTCCGTATTCAACAGCTACGGGATCCTGCCAGAACATTAGGTTAGAAACGTGGTTCCATTCTCCCAGGTTATCATCTTCAATAGCCTGTAGCCATTTTTCTTTCTGCCCCGGGCGATCCAGTGAGACCTGGATGATGTTAAAGCCCTTGTCGTGATACTGGTTGTAGACATTGACAATATTTGGGTTCTCTACTCTACATGGCTTACACCATGAAGCCCAGAAATCTACCAAAGTTACTTTACCTAAAACATCATTTAATGCAAGTTGATCTCCATCTGGAGTTGGTGCAGTGAATTGTGGTGCAACACTACCAATATCTGTCTTACTCATTTTGTCCAGACTGGCTTTTACCATCTTGGCCAGTGAAGATTCTTTAATTTTTTCTCCAAACTGCTCGTATAAGCTAATTAGTTCTGAAAAAGAATAAGCTGAAGAGTTCAGCATATCCTGAAGGATCATAACAGAAACAATGGAGTTTGGGTTGGATTCAATTAACTCAACCTTCGCTTTCTTATCTTCATCAAAAACCTGTTGCTGAAATGCCTGAAGTTCTTCCAGGTTAGCAGAGTCTCTGTTCAACATAGCTTCTCGCATGGAATTTCTGTTCTCATTCATTTGCTTGCTCACCTTCCTTACGTTTTGAAGGTATGCTGAGAGTACCTTGTTATCCTCACCTCCCGAGATTTCAGAAGTATATATGCTATCGGGATAAACAGTGAAATTAATAGGAGTATTATCGGCAATATAAACGACGTTTCCGCGGGTTCCTTCTACCGTAAGAAAACTAATGGTTGGTTTATCCTTTTCAGCAAGATCAAGTTCAAATTTTCCGTCCTGTACAGTTGCGGTATCTATATGTATGGCTTGAGTATTACTTTCATTAATTTCAGAAACAATTATTTTCTGTCCGTCAGCGGCATTTTGAACTGTTCCACTTATTCTATATCCTTCATTTTCGCCTTCACAGGCAGCCAGGAGAACGACTATTCCGGCTAATAATATTTTACGCATAATATTTACATTTTGGACAAAAATAAGGAAGATAGAGCAGAGAAGTCGTTCAATTAGATAAATTATTGTTAATATAAAGGAGGGCCTCAACCAGCGGCATCAAATTCTTTTAATTTTAAAATATGAAGAATCAAAAGGAGTTTCCATTAGATATTAAGATAAGTTTCCATAAGATTATTGAGCAGTACCGGCAACAGCTAGAAAAGGAAACCAGTGAGATCTCCAGTGAATACCTGGAAAAAATGCTTGAATACATTTCCACATTTCCGGTATTAGAAGAAGGGATTGAAAATTTTGAAGAACTTAAAAAGCTCAAGGATCCTATTAGGATCCTAATGAAGGACCTTTTCCCCGAGATCCTCTCAAATATTCAGATTAAAGCGATCTCAATTCCGTTTCACAATGTCATTTTCAATTCTACTCAAAAGTTTCGGAGCATCCTGGAAGGTGCAGGTAAGGATTTTTCTTTGAGTATGAGAAACCTTAATGCCGATCTCGACTATATCTATGCATGCATTCTAATACTGAACAAGCACTATGGATATGATATTGATTTTTCCAGGCCTTTGTATTATGACATACCCGATGAGAATGACATTGTAAGGCATTTTAGAATTGACCTCAATTCCGATTTTATGGAATTAGAACCGGGTGAAAATGCAAAAGAAATTACAGACCGGGATGTGGATGAATTGATCCAAAATATTGAAGATATAGAGCTATGGAAGAAGAAATTCCCGTCCCAAAGCTGGATCTTTAAAGGTTTTACGATTATTACTCTTACCGATGTCACTGTAGATGATGCTATTTCTGATCTTAAAACAACTTTGCTTCAGCGAAACACATCGGGTAAGGAGGAAATTGAAAAATTTGAGGAGATCTTCAAGTCGATTTACAGGATATCTAAACTCCGGGTGGGGTTCACAATGTATAATGAGCAGGAGTCTTCCTTTGAACGAATGATTGGAAACAGGTCTCCCAGTTTCCTGCTCACAGATAAAAAAGGAGTTGATTGTCGCGGAGCTCTTAACGAAGAAGCTTTTCAAAAACTGGTCAATGATCACCAATACTTTAGCATCCCAAATGTTGAGGACTTTATACAAAAGTCATCAGAAAATCTTTTGACGAATTCACTTCAGAAAGAAGGAGTTAAAAGTGCCATTTTAGCGCCTATTGCTAAAAATAATGTTCTGTTGGGAATACTTGAACTGGTGTCTTTTGAAAAGAACAAGTTAAATAGTATTAATGCAACTAAGCTGGAAGATATCCTGCCCTACATTGTTACTGCCGTTGAAAGAAGTAAGGCAGAATTTGAGAACCGGGTGAAAGCTGTAATTCAGAGCGAGTGTACTTCTATTCACCCAAGCGTACTATGGATCTTTGAAAAGGAGGCCAGAAAATTTATTCGAGATCTTGATGAGGACGGACTTGCATCTTTTAAAGATATCACCTTTGAAGATGTTTATCCGCTCTACGGAGAAATTGATATTGTAGCTTCCTCGGAAGCCCGGAATGAAGCTATTCAGAAAGACCTTTTGGAACAGTTAAAGTCGATCGAGAAGATCATTTGTGAAGCCGAAGAGGTGGAAAAACTTGATATTTATGAGCAGGTAAAGTTTAGGATCAAAGAATTTGAGGAAGATCTTTCCGAAAGTCTCAGTACCTCAAGTGAACAGAAAGTATTCAATCTCCTACAGCGGGAAATTAATCCGGTGATGGAGCATATTCAGAAGCAGACAACCGAGCTAAAAGAGAAGGTAGAGGAATATCAAAAAAATATTAATTCTGAAACCGGTATAATTTATAATCACCGGAAGAATTATGATGAGGCGGTACAGCAGATCAACCGAACAATGGCAAGGTACATTGACCGCAAACAAGTAGATGCTCAAAGGATCTATCCGCATTATTTTGAAAGGTACAAGACAGACGGGGTTGAACATAATATCTACATTGGTGCTTCTTTGGTTGATAACCGGAATAAACCTTTTGACCAGGTTTACCTTTATAATCTTCGCTTGTGGCAGTTGAGCACTATGTGTGAAATGGAAAACCGCTTCTACCAGATTCAGGAAAACATGCCTCTAAAGCTTGAAGCGGCTTCTCTCATTCTGGTTTATAATACCACGCTTTCCATAAGGTATAGAATGGATGAAAAACAATTTGATGTCGATGGAACCTATAATGCCAGATACGAGATCATTAAGAAGAGGATAGATAAGGCATTTATTAAAGGGACCGAAGAAAGGGTCACAAAAAAGGGAAAAATCGCAATTGTTTATTCCAACCGTAGTGATGAAAGAGAATATCTTCGCTACATTAAATACCTGCAGTCCAAAAAATACCTGGGTGAAAAAGTAGAATTGCTTGAGCTGGAGGATGTACAGGGGGTTATAGGTTTAAAAGCAATTAGAATTGAAGTGCTTTATCACCTCGAGAATGAAAAGCATGAGGAGCAAATTTTCACCTATGAAGATCTTGAAAAGGTATTAAACAAGGTAGTAAGTAGCGATAAAGCTGAGAACCGAGAGGATAATTCCTATCATAAAGATGGTGTAAGTAATTCTTAGTAGGTAATATTTTCGGTTAAGAACAACTCCTAGCATGTAAAGATCCTTCATTAGAGATTCATAAACATCGGTTTGATTGTCAAGAATCTCATGCATTGCCCACTCGAACTGTTCGTAAGGCATACGATGAAAATTACCGAAGAAAAGCACATTCACTTCTCCATTTTTGATCTGTTCACGTGTGAATTCCCCTGAAGTCACGTTTGGTCTTGTAGACATTATAGCACCCACAATAGAGGCAACGCTAAAGATCATTAACACAAAGGTTGGTATCATGATCGTAGTGCTTGTACTTTCTGGATTAGAAAGGTCCGGGATGAAGTTGGCGATAGCCAGAGAAATAATTATAGCATTGACAGAGAGGAGGATGTTAGCCTTGGCATCTGCAATATCACTTAACTTCAGGTGATTTCGCATGGTCACCCTAAATAAAGTTTGAATTCCCCTGTCGGGACTTTTATCCTTATATTTCACCTTAAGCCGTGCTTTTGTTTCTTCTTTAGCCAGCTTCTTTTTAGCCTTTCTTTCTTTATTGAGTAGATCGTAAAGATTTTTTTCCTTCTGCTCTCGCCAGTTCTCACGGGCATAAGGAGTGTAATATTCATGTTTTTCGGTAAAGAGTTCAATATTCTGCTGAATCCATTCCTGGTGGCTGTAGTTTTTTATTTTGTGTAGCTTAAGTTCCTGTCTTAAAAATTCGCTGGTTTCATCAAAATAATCTTTGGCCAGGTGAGAAGTATCGGCATCTTTAAGGATCTTCTCCGAAAGATCTTGTGGTTCGGCCCGCATTCTGGTTGCCATTATAAGCCGGCTCACATTATTTATGAGTTCCTTGTCTGCATTTTGTTCTGTTAGCCACTTTTCAGCTATTTCGGCACTCTTTTCTTCATGACCTGAATATGCCTCGGTATAACCCGTATCATGCAGCCAGGCAGCCAGTAATATCGGCTCCTCCTGTTTAACATGAATTTGAGATTTTTCAATTAATTCTTTACTACTTTTAACCACCCTCTGAGTGTGCTTTAGGTTGTGATAGATAAGGGTGTTAGGTAGTTTTTTACTGAATAGATCCTTTACAAAATTTTCAGTTTTCTCGGTGAGAGTTGTCATTCAGGTACGGTTAAGTTTTAAACCAAATTACAAAAAAATCCCCCCAATAATTTTGTATGGAAAAAAATAACATATTTCTAACACTGGTAGTGTTTCTGGTAATTTCGGGCTGTTCTCCCCATCTTAATCAACTTTATTACGCGAAAGATGAACCTACCGAAAATTTTGAATATCCTCATGATAAGCCATTAGAGAAATCCTTTTATTTATTAGGAGATGCAGGTTATTCCCCACCCGGGGGTTCTTCGGAAGCTCTTTTGGCATTTAAGACCTATATAGATTCTGTAAAACAGATAGGGAACTATACCTTATTCTTAGGAGATAACATATATCCTGAAGGGCTGGTAGCCAAAGACCATCCCGAAAGAGAAATAGGAGAGTACCGGCTTGATGCGCAAATTGATGCCGTTGAGAATTACGATGGGGAACTCATTTTCATTCCGGGTAACCATGATTGGTATAACCAGGGTATAACTGGTTTGAAACGCCAGGAAGATTACCTGCAGGAAAAGCTGGACCAGGAGAATGTATACTTGCCCAAACCCGGATGCGGATTAACTTCAATAGAAATTTCCGATAACATACAGTTGATCATCGCCGAATCTCAGTGGTTTCTCGAGGATTGGGATGAGCATCCTACCATAAATGACGACTGTCCTGAAATTAAGACCCGGGAAGCCTGGTTTCTTGAAATTGATAACGAGCTAAAAAAGAATCAGACAAAAACGGTTGTTTTCGCAATTCACCATCCACTATACACCAACGGGCTTCATGGAGGTAAATTTCATTTGAACGACCACATTTTTCCAACCCAAAGGAAACTTCCACTCCCTTTATTAGGTTCTTTAGCCAATCTCATTAGAACGACAGGAGGAGTGACCAGTACCGATCTTCAGAATGAAAGGTACAAGGGGATGCGAAAAAGGATCGAGACCATCGCCAGTAGGTGGGGGAATGTGATCTTTGTTTCGGGCCATGATCATTCGCTTCAGTATATAGAACATGACGAAATCAAACAAATAGTTTCTGGATCTGCTTCTAAAGCATCATATGTAGGCTTGAGAAATGACGGACTTTTTGCATATTCAGGTCAGGGTTTTGTTACCTTAGACATCTTTGAAGATGGCTCTACCTGGGCAAGTTTCTACGGTAGCGAGAATAAGAAACCGAAGCTGCTCTATCAAAAAGAAGTTATTGCTGCGCAACCTGAATTCGTTACAGACACTCTACCAACATCCTTTCCCCGAACTGTAAAAGCTACAGTATATAAGCCCGATGAAACAGAAGTTGGAGAAGTATACGAAAGTGTATGGGGGGACAGGTACAGGGAACTTTACGGCACTCCCGTGGAGGCAAAAATAGCAGTTCTGGATACTCTTTTTGGAGGGCTGAAGGTTGTAAGAGCAGGGGGCGGGCATCAAACACGTTCTCTTCGTCTTAAAGACAGTTTAGGCAGGGAATATAATATGCGGGCACTAAAGAAAAGTGCAGTTCAGTTTCTACAGACGGTTGCTTATAAGGATACACCTATAGAAACAAAATTTGAAAATACGCTTGCCGAAGATGTTATACAGGATTTCTATACTTCGGCACATCCTTATGCCTTCCTGGCAATACCTACTCTATCTAAAGCAGCAGGAATTTACCACACCAATCCAAAATTGTTTTATGTTCCAAAGCAAAAAGCTTTAGGTCTTTACAACAGAGAATATGGTGATGAACTCTATATGATCGTAGAGAGACCCGAAGGAGATTGGAAGACGCTCGAGACTTTTGGAAATCCTAACCATGACATTCAAAGTACTTCGGGAGTTTATGAGAGATTAAGAAGAGATGAGAAATACAATTTAGATGAGGCGGCCTATGTTCGGGCAAGAATTTTTGATATGCTCATAGGAGACTGGGATAGACATGAGGACCAATGGAGATGGGCAGAATTTGAGGATAGCGACGGGAACAGGCTATTTCGCCCCATTCCAAGGGATCGGGACCAGGTGTTTTCAAATTTTGACGGGGCTTTCTTTAATACTCTTCGTGGGTTGACGGGATTTGCAAATCAATTTGCTGTTTATGATGAAGATATTAAAGATATAGAATGGTTCAATTCGGCTGCTGTGGGCTTAGATAGAAGTCTCATTCAAAATATTACAAGAGAACAATGGCTGGAGCAGGCAAGGTATTTACAGGAAAATATCACAGATGAAGTAGTGCAGGAAGCTTTTAGTAATCTTCCTCCCGAAACTGTTGGTGAATCTACAGAAAGGATCATCAACAACTTAAAGGCAAGAAGAAATAACCTGGTAGATCTTACCGAGCGATATTATAAATATTTTGCGAAGGTTGGTATAATTTCAGCTACAGATAAGGATGATCTTGTTGAAATTGAAAGACTGCCGCAAGGAGAAACCCGGGTCGGTATTTACAGGATCAAAGACGGTGAAAAGGCCGATGTAGTGAGTGAAAGGATCTATGATCCAAAGTTTACCAGGGAACTGTGGGTTTATGGTTTGGATGATGATGATGAGTTTGAGGTGTATGGTGATCATAAGAGTCAAATCCTGGTAAGGATCATTGGCGGACAAAATAATGACATCTACAGGATCAAAAATGGGAAAAATATAAAGGTCTATGACTATAAATCCCTTCCTAACACCGTGGAAATTAATGATGGTGCAGATATTACCTTTACAGATAATTATGAGGTGAATGTGTTTGATAAGGACCGGAAGATATATTCCACTACAGCAGTACTCCCTGCCGTAGGATACAATCCTGATGATGGTTTTCAAGTTGGATTGAGCACCTCTTTTACAAAATATGGCTTCCGTAGAAATCCTTTTACTGCACAACACCGGTTTAGAGGTGGTTATTATTTTGCTACTCAAAGTTTTGACCTTCGGTACCAGGGAGAATTTGCAAATGCCTTTAGGGAATGGAATTTCCTCGTTGGAGCACACTTTACCAACCCCAGCTACACGCATAATTTCTTTGGACTAGGAAATGAAACACAAAGTTTTGAGGAGGAATTGGGAAAAGATTATAACCGGGTTCGCATAAGCAGGATAGGAGGAGAGGCAGGTATCGTTAAAGAATCACCTTTTGGGCGCTTCTATAAACTTGCTGCTTCTTTCGAGGGAGTACAAATTGAAGAAACCGAGGACAGATTTCTTTCTGAAAATTATCCTGAAGATGCCTCCTTTTATGAGCGACTTTATTTTGCGGGACTTGAAGGAACGTTTAGATATGAGAGCTACGACAATGTACTTAATCCTACCAATGGAATGAGATTTCAGGTAATTGGAGGTGGTAAAATCAATACAGGAGAAACAGAGAATTTCTACGGTTACATTAATCCATATTTAGGTTTTTACAGATCGGTAATTCGAAGCAGGAAATTGGTTTTGAATACCAGAGTTGATGCTAAAGTAAACTTTGGGGATTCGTTTGAATTCTATCAGGCTGCTACTGCTGGAGGAGCAGAGAATCTCCGGGGATTCAGAGAGGAAAGATTTGCCGGAGAAAGTTCTTTTGTATGGGGGAATGATCTGCGTTACAGTTTTGACAGTTTTAAGACCAGATTTTTCCCGGTGCAAATCGGCATTTTTGGAGGTTATGATGTTGGGCGGGTCTGGCTTGATGGCGAAGACAGTAATTTGTGGCATGACAGTTATGGTGGAGGTTTTTGGATCACGGGTGCCGAAGCCGTTTCGGCTAAGGTCAACCTCTTTACCGGCGGAGAGAAGCCTCGCTTCAGCTTTAGTCTGGGAATGAATTTCTAAATATTAATTGTTAAAAGAAAAACCCCTTCCGGCATTTCCGGAGGGGGTTCTTTTTTTGCCTTTTTTAAGAGGTATAAAATTTCTACTCTCCTTCAGAAGAAGGCTTCTGGATATTCAATTTGTTGTTGAATTCCAGTGTGCGAATTGGAAAGGGGATATTCACATCATGTTCATCATACACCTTCTTGATAGCTATAATAGCGGCACTTTTTGCCATAAGAATGTCCCTGTTCGAGGTAACATTTGCCCAGAATCGAACTACAAAATTGATGGAGCTGTCTCCAAATTCATTATACATGAATTCTACTTCCTCTCCTTTTTTCTGCGGATATAGTTCAGAAAGAGTATTTATGGTAATAGTCTTGACCAACTCCAAATCTGAATTATATGCGACCCCGCAGTTTACCATAATACGCGATCTGGATGTGCGTGAAAAATTTTTAAAAGGGGCATCAATGACCTGGGAGTTAGGAATAATGACATAATTGTTATCTGCTT
Source organism: Salinimicrobium sp. CAU 1759 (assembly GCF_054482715.1). Taxonomy (NCBI): domain Bacteria; kingdom Pseudomonadati; phylum Bacteroidota; class Flavobacteriia; order Flavobacteriales; family Flavobacteriaceae; genus Salinimicrobium; species Salinimicrobium sp. CAU 1759. The sequence continues at coordinate 2,075,366 of NZ_JBTLRK010000001.1, forward strand.
CCTTGATGACTATACTCCTAAGGTTTATCTCAACTACCCTACCGGCATATCCGTTATTCTCGATCCAGTCCCCGATCTGGATCTCCGGAAGAAAGCTCAGTAAGATACCCGAAAAAGTGTTATTTAAGGTTCCTTGCAGTGCGAGCCCTACGGCTAAACCAACGACCCCGGCACCTGCAAGAACAGAAGTCAAGACCGTATTAAGGTTAAGTAGTCCCAGTGCAACGAAAAACCCGATTGCGATGACAACCACCTTCATGATCTTGATGGTGATCTCGCGTATTGAAGCCTGTCTTACCTTGAACCTGAGAAGCCTGTCCAATAGTTTCCCCAAATATTTAGCGGCAAAGACAAAGAGTATAAAAACGATAACCGCTAAAATGAAATTAGGCAAACCCAGGATCATTTGATCCAGCCATTCGCCTAATTTCCCTGAGATTCCATTAAAGGAATCTTTTATATTAAATTGATCCGACATCTAATCTATACCGGCTTGTGCTGTTCTGCTGTTTTCATTTTCCAGGCATCCAGCATCCAGCTTGTCTTTTCCAGCTCCCTGATGTAGGCTCCAATAAGATCTATTGTACCTTCATCTCCTCCTTTATCGGCCACCTCGACAACCTTACGCATTTGCTTCAAGATTGTTCCATGGTCATCCAGGAGGTTTCCGATCATTTCGGAATCTGTAAGATCAGATTTCGATTCTTTCAGATTTGATTTTTTTAAGTAATCACTGAGATTACTTGTTGGCTGATAACGAAGTGTAAGTATACGCTCAGCAATTTCATCGATTTTTACCTTTGCGTCGTCATAAAGTTCCTCAAACTTCTCATGAAGATCAAAGAAGTTCTTTCCAATAACATTCCAGTGGTAATTGCGAAGTTTTTGATAATATAGGTGATAATCGGCTAAAAGAACATTTAGCTCCTGAACTGTATTTGATGTCTCTTTTGCGTCTAATCCTAAGTAGCTCATAGTTTTTAGTTATGGTTTTTTTGATTTGTATTCAAAGATACAATATGAAGCTTGTAATTCCAAGCAGAAGTTTCCTAATCTGAAATAGGCCGATTCCCTTTTAGATCCAGTTTATCCAGTAGTTCTTCAGAAATTTGTCCGGAGGTATAGTTATATCCATCTACCAGAACACCTTTTCTTCCTGAAGAGGTAGTAATAGCATAAAGGGTTGCTTCATCGCCCGGGTTAGAAGGTCCTTCAAATCTATAGACTTCATCAACAACGAAGTCCTGGGAGAGGAATTTTTTTCTTTCTTCCACAGATTTCAACTCTTCATCCAGGAGATTGAAATCTTCAGAATAACCTTCTTCCGTTCGTAGCATATTTAGGGTTTGAGATAGAGTTCCTTTTTGTTTCATTATTCTCAGTTTTGGTTTGGTATAAATTACGTCTGTCGAAGCGTCTTTGCAAGGCAACCGACGTTCTTTAGTAATTATTTAACTTCAATCTTCCTTGTCCTTTTTTCCAAAATTGACTAAGCCAAACGGAATAACGAGCAGAAAAAAGAAATACCATCCTGTAACCAAGCCAATTATTGTAATTACTGCCGCAATAACATAAAACCAAGAGCTGCCTAAAAATTTCATTTCTTCTTTTATTCGAAAAATTAATAAATTATTAAAGAAGTTTAAAGCCGGAAGTCCAGAGATTACCCGCTCTTTAGTACATTTGTGTCTAATCCTTAGATTCTAGTATAAATGAAATCCAGAATTACCTTAAAGGAACTGGCAAAATTACTGAATGTCTCCGTTTCTACAGTTTCCAAAGCTTTAAATGACAGTCCGGAAATTAGTCCTAAAACAATTGAAAGAGTCAAGGAGCTTGCCGCGTTACATAAGTACCGTCCTAATCCTACGGCCGTTAATTTAAAAAGTAGTAAAAGCGGAACAATTGGAGTCCTCATTCCTAACATTGCAAATTCCTTTTTTGCAAAAGTACTTTCCGGAATGGAGGCAAAGGCACAACAGGAGGGTTTACAGGTGATAACATATATTTCCAATGAATCTCACGAAAGAGAAAAGCATATGTCGGAAATGTTAACCTCGGGTTTTGTAGATGGCGTTTTGATTGCAATTGCAGAGGAATCACAAAGGAAAAAGGATTTTGATCACATTAACAATATTATTCAGTTTGATATCCCGGTAGTGCTTTATGATAGAATAGATTTTGATATGCCGGTAGATAAAGTGGGCATAGATGACCACAAGGTTTTTTATGATGCTACCAAGGATCTTCAGGCAAAAGGAGTTCAAAGGATAGGAATTGCTACTTCCATTCACCATATGGGAGTGGGAAAAGCAAGGATCAATGGATATAAAGAAGCTCTGGGGAGCGATTATAAGTTTTATATAGCCAATTCTGCTAAACTTGAAAGCCTGACAGAAAAAACATTGAAGATGTTGCTGGAAGATAAGGTAGAGGCTGTTTTGTGCAGTGATTTTGACAGTACAATGTTGACATATCGGCTTGCCTATGAGAATGGCCTTAGAATACCTGAAGATGTGAAGATCATTGGATTTATTCGCGGCGGACTGGCAAAATACCTGACTCCGTCGGTAAGCTATGTAGATCAGACTCCTGATAAGATAGGAGAAAAAGCCATGGAAGTTTTGATCGGAAGAATTAATAAAAAACTTACCGGTCCTAAAGAAAAGTACATAATGGATACAAAGGTAGTTCATCTTGAATCCACCCAATTTCCCGAAAAGTGAGCTTCTTTAAGAGGAAATTAATATTTACCTCCTTTGAATCTTTTACCTTTGCAGGCAATTTTTAAACCAAATCAAATTTTATTAAATGAACAGCAAACAATTTGAATTGCTTAGTTCTTCTAAAGTGTTAGTTACCGGTGGTGCCGGGTTTATTGGATCCAACCTATGTGAGGCTCTTCTGGACCTAAATGCCAGAGTTATTTGTCTCGACAACTTCGCTACAGGAAAAAGAGAAAATCTTTCTGCCATTGAAGAGAATCCCAATTTTACCTTAATAGAAGGCGATATCCGGAATCTGGAGGATTGTAAAAAGGCCGTAAAAGGGGTGGATTATGTGTTACATGAGGCAGCACTTGGTTCTGTACCCCGATCTATCAATGATCCTATCACCAGTAACGACGTAAATATTTCAGGTTTTGTGAACATGCTGGTTGCTGCAAAAGACGAAGGGGTGAAACGTTTTGTCTATGCTGCCAGTTCTTCAACTTACGGAGATTCTGAAGCCCTGCCCAAAGTAGAAGATAAGATAGGAAAGCCGCTTTCACCTTACGCTATTACTAAATATGTAAATGAAATGTATGCTGATATCTTTCATAAGACGTATGGAATTGATACCATAGGCTTAAGGTATTTTAATGTCTTCGGAAGAAAGCAAGATCCACATGGAGCATATGCCGCTGTGATCCCTAAGTTCGTAATTCAGTTCATGAAGAATGAGAGTCCGGTGATCAACGGGGACGGAACTTATTCCAGGGATTTTACTTATATTGATAATGTGATCCAGATGAACCTGCTCGCTTTGACTACAGATAATAAAGAAGCACTAAATCAGGTTTATAATACTGCAGTAGGAGATAGGACAAATCTCAAAGAACTAACGCAACTCCTGAAGAAATATCTTTCAGAGTACGATTCTGAAATAGCTAATGTAGAGGTGAAACACGGACCAAATCGGCCGGGGGATATTCCTCACTCATTGGCTTCCGTAGAAAAAGCCAAAAATTTATTGAATTATGAGCCCCAGTATAAAATTGAAGCCGGCTTGAAAGAGGCTGTAGATTGGTATTGGGAGAATTTGGGCCGAGGAGACTAGGTGACGAGGAATAAAAGCGACGGGGAGCTTAAAACAGTTTGATAAAAATGGAAAAGATAAAGACACATAAGGGGTAAATCAGCTTTCGTTCGAGGCTGGAATGAAGATGTATGAATTGTCGAGGAAATTTCCGAAAGAGAAAACCTATTCTTTTACTGACCAAATTAGGAGACCTTCGAGGTCTGTTTCCGGAAATTTAACTGAAGCTTGGCTAAAGCGCAGATATGGAAAAGCTTTTGTTGCTAAATTATCAGATTCAGAAGGTGAAGCAGCAGAGACTTAGGTATGGCTGGACTACGCTTTGGCCTGTAATTATATTAATGAAAAAGAACATGCTGCCATATTTGCAGAATATAACAGCATTCTCGGAATGATAGTCACTATGATTATTAATCCGGATAAATAGACACTTTAAAAAAGAGATTTAGAGATAAGGAGACTGGGAGAAAAGAAGATTTGGAGAAGAGGAGACTTGGAGAATAGTATTTAAATTTTTAGAGATCCATCTCATGAGAATTTTTATTTTTATCAGTTACCCAATCACCCAATCACCCACTCCCTGAGTCCTCCAGTAGGACATTAGGACAACTAGTTATAACAGAACAAAAATATAAATATCATACAATGAATCCTTCAAATACAAATGAAAACTCCCAAAATCCCCAAGTCTCCACGTCCCCCACTCCTAAAATAGCGGTTGTAGGTTTAGGATATGTCGGACTTCCATTAGCCCGTCTTTTTGCCACAAAATATCCTGTTGTGGGATTTGACATAAATGTGCGAAGAGTAAAAGAGCTAAAAAGGGGGCAGGATACGACCCTTGAGGTGGAAAATTCTATATTAAAGGAAGTGTTGGTAAATTTTTTACCTGATGACAAAGGACTCTTCTGTACAACCAATTTGGAGGATATCAGGCACTGTAACTATTATGTCATAACAGTTCCTACTCCGGTAGATAAAAATAACAGACCAGATCTCACTCCATTGTATAAGAGTAGTGAATCTGTAGGCAAGGTGCTGAAGAAAGGGGATATAGTGATCTATGAATCAACTGTTTTTCCTGGAGCCACAGAAGATGAGTGTGTTCCCGTACTCGAAAAGGCAAGTGGATTAAAATTTAATGAAGATTTCTTTGTCGGTTACTCTCCTGAAAGGATCAATCCCGGAGACAAGGAACACACGGTAGAAAAAATACTTAAAGTTACTGCAGGATCCACTCCGGAGGTTGGTAAGAAGGTAGATGAGCTGTATTCTTCAGTCATTACTGCAGGTACTCACCTTGCACCTACCATAAAGGTGGCAGAAGCAGCTAAGGTGATCGAAAACTCTCAACGAGACATAAATATTGCCTTTGTTAACGAGTTGGCTAAAATCTTTAATATGATGGACATCGATACCCAGGATGTTCTTGAAGCGGCCGGTACCAAATGGAATTTTCTTCCTTTTAAGCCCGGATTGGTTGGCGGACATTGTATAGGTGTGGATCCATACTACCTGGCACAAAAAGCCCAGGAGATCGGCTACCATCCTGAGATCATTCTGGCGGGAAGGAGAATGAATGACTCTATGGGACAGTATGTGGCTTCAGAAGTTGTGAAGCTTATGCTTCAGAATGATCAGAAAGTTAAAGGAGCAAATATTCTTGTTCTGGGAATCACCTTTAAGGAAAACTGTCCGGATGTGAGAAACACTAAAGTAGTAGATGTAATTAAGAACCTGAAGGAATATGGCACCAATGTCACCATTTATGATCCATTGGCCGATCCTGAAGAAGTACAGCATGAATATGGTCTAATCACCACTAAAGAATTGCCGAAAGAAAAATTTGAAGCTGTGGTTTTAACCGTCGCTCATAAAGAATTCCTTGATATGGATCTGGATCAGCTTAAAAATGGCCAAACGGTTATTTATGACGTGAAAGGAGTCTTGGGGGAAAAATGCGATAAGAAACTCTAATAAGTTATAGGTGATTTTTTATTTGGTATCGAAAGTACAATTTTAAAACCTTTGGCTAAGGATTGTAATTTGAATAGCATAATTCAAAATCCGCGGATTCAGCTAAAATCCGTGTAATTTAATAAAAAATGAAAATTAATAACATATGCTGCATCGGTGCCGGTTATGTTGGTGGCCCTACAATGGCAGTTATAGCACAGAAATGTCCGAAAGTAAAGGTTACGGTTGTAGATATTAACGAAAAGAGGATTAAACAGTGGAATGATCCTGATGTAGAGAAGATTCCCATATATGAACCCGGACTTTCTGAAATAGTAATGGAGGCCAGAGGGCGTAACCTCTTTTTTTCGATAAATGTCAATAAGGCAATTGATGAAGCTGACATGATCTTTATTTCTGTCAATACACCTACAAAGACTTACGGAATTGGAAAAGGCATGGCTGCCGATTTGAAATACATTGAACTTTGTGCCCGACAAATCGCCGCAGTAGCTAAGAATGATAAAATTGTGATTGAAAAATCCACTCTTCCGGTAAGAACTGCAGCTGCTTTGAAGAATATTTTGAATAATTCAGGAAATGGAGTAAAGTACCAGATCCTTTCCAACCCTGAATTTCTTGCAGAAGGTACCGCGGTTGAGGATCTCCGAAATCCGGACAGGGTGTTAATTGGTGGTGATGTGGATACCAAAGAAGGCCGGAAGGCGATGGATGCCCTTGTAAATATTTATGCCTCCTGGGTGCCAAAAGAGAAGATCCTGACTACCAATGTCTGGTCTTCCGAATTATCTAAGCTTACCGCAAACGCATTTCTGGCTCAGAGAGTGTCTTCCATTAATGCTATATCAGAATTATGTGAAAAGACAGGAGCCGATGTGAATGAAGTAGCTAAAGCTGTCGGAATGGATAGCAGGGTAGGACCTAAATTTCTGGAGGCTTCTGTAGGTTTTGGGGGATCTTGTTTTCAGAAAGATATCCTTAACCTCGTGTACATCGCCAGAACTTATAACCTTCAGGAGGTAGCTGATTACTGGGAGCAGGTGATCATCATGAATGATCATCAAAAAAGACGCTTCGCAGCCAATATGGTGCAATCTATGTACAACACGGTGGCGGGTAAAAAGATTGCCTTACTCGGCTGGGCATTTAAAAAGGACACTAACGATACACGTGAATCGGCAGCAATTTATGTAGCAGATTATCTGCTGAACGAACAGGCTGAAATAGTGGTATATGATCCAAAAGTAACCGAAGAGCAGATTTATTCAGATCTCGATTATCTGGGCACCCGCAGCGGAGATGCCAACCGACAGGCTGTAACTGTGGTAAATTCTCCATACAAAGCTTGTGAAGATGCACACGCTATTGCCGTACTTACTGAATGGGACGAATTTAAAGAACTGGACTGGCAAAAGCTCTATGACCAAATGCTAAAACCTGCTTTCTTGTTCGATGGTAGAAGATTACTGGAGCCAAAGACCAAAAAGGAAATTGGATTTGAATTCTATGCTATCGGAAACTGATTAGGCGGATTATAGCGGATTTCACGGATCTTTATAAAAGACGTTTGCTAGCCTTGAAATAAAAAAGGATGTAAGCGTCTTTTTTTAACTTTCAAGTTTTCTACCTTTTAAATCTCTGTGTATATTTAATTCCTGATGAAAGAACATTTAAGAACAGCAATAGAGGCTGCAATTGCAGCCGGGAAAGAGATAATGAAGGTTTATCTGAAGGAGGATTTTCAGGTGGAAATAAAATCAGATGAATCACCTTTGACCATAGCGGATAAAAGAGCTAATGACATCATCAATGAATTTTTGAGATCTACAGGTATTCCCATAATTAGTGAGGAAAATGTTGAACTTTCCTATGAGGAAAGAAAGCAGTGGAAGGAATGCTGGATCGTTGATCCCCTCGATGGAACAAAAGAGTTTATCAAAAGAAATGGGGAATTTACGGTTAATATCGCCTTAGTTTCTGAAGGAATACCCCAATTGGGGGTGATTTTCGCCCCAGCCCTCGATTTGCTTTACTTTACTCTGGTTTTAGATAGAAAAGCCTATAAAAATTCTGTCCCTTCGGGGGCATTAGATGTCGATTATCTTTTAAAGTCTGCAAAGGAAATCCGGCCGGTTACAAAATCAAAGCACATTAAGGTGATCGGTAGCCGTTCTCATATGAATCAGGAAACGCTGAATTTCATAGAGGAACTCAAAAAGGCAGAACAGGAAGTTCAGGTGGTTTCAAGAGGAAGCTCCCTGAAGTTCTGCCTGCTGGCAGAAGGGGAAGCTCATTACTATCCAAGATTTGGTCCCACTATGGAATGGGATACCGCAGCGGGACAGGCTATTTGCGAGGCAGTCGGTTTCTCCTGTAAATTCAATGATAGCGGTAAGAGCATCACTTATAATCGGGAAAATTTAAGAAACGATAACTTTGTAGTTTCTTATGAAAGATAAATCGCATAAGCGACATATTGCCAAGGCCATTACCTGGAGGATCGTAGGAACTCTGGACACTATCCTGTTGGCTTGGTTGATCTCCGGACATGCCTTTACGGGATTAAAGATCGGTTTTGCTGAAGTTATCACTAAAATGATCCTGTATTATTTTCACGAAAGACTGTGGTTTAAAGGAGAGTTTTCTTTATCCTCCGGAAAGTGGAGCAGTAGGAGGAGACATATTGCTAAAACAATTTCCTGGCGCATTGTAGGCACCATGGATACTATGGCTCTTGCCTGGATCATCACCGGAAACCCCATTACAGGAATCAAGATTGGATTAGCTGAGGTAATTACCAAAATGGTTTTGTACTACCTACACGAACGCACCTGGTATCGAGTTGACTACGGACTGCCGGAAAGGAGAGCCAAAGCTAAAGAAGTAGTGGAGGTGAAGGAGTCGGTGAATAGAAGTCAGATTTGCGAAGTTAGAAATACCAAATCCAGTTCCTGATTAACCAATCAACTAATAACAATCGCAAATGCCCAACATCATAAAACATAATTACCACATTTCCCGTGAAGACCGAAACCGGCAGAACAAACACGGTTCGTTGGTTCTCTGGTTTACCGGCTTGTCAGGGTCAGGGAAGTCTACTATTGCAAGTAAGCTGGAGGAACGGCTTTTTCAGCAGGGAGTACAGACCTATGCTTTGGATGGAGATAATATTCGGAGCGGACTTAATAAAGGTCTTGGCTTTTCCAGGGAAGATCGTTTTGAGAACAACAGGAGAATTGCAGAGGTAGCTAAGTTATTTATGGATGCAGGCATGCTTACCATTACTGCTTTTATTTCTCCATTAAAAGAGGATAGGGAACAGGCGAGAAGTATAATTGGCAGAGAAAATTTTATAGAAATTTTTGTGAACACCCCGTTGGAGATCTGTGAAGAGAGAGACGTCAAAGGTTTTTATGAAAAAGCACGTGCAGGGGAGATTGAGAATTTCACAGGAATAAGTGCTCCTTATGAAGCTCCCCAAACTCCCGATTTTGAAATAAAGACCGAAGAAGAATCTGTAAAAGAATCTCTAGAGAGGCTGTTAAAGTTTCTCGAACAAAAATTAAGTTATAATGAATAAATATTTCCTGAATTACCTTGACGAACTGGAATCGGAAGCAATTTTTATCCTCAGAGAAGTTTGGGCTCAGTTTGAGAACCCGGTGATCCTGTTTTCAGGGGGAAAGGATTCAATTCTTGTAACTCATCTGGCTAAGAAAGCTTTTTATCCCGCCAAGATTCCTTTTGCCTTACTACACGTAGACACTGGTCATAACTTTCCTGAAACCATTCAATTCAGAGACGAGCTGGTAAAGGAGCTGGGAGTGAAACTTATTGTCGGTTCTGTTCAGGAGTCGATCAATAACGGAAGAGTAGCTGAAGAAAGAGGAAAAAATGCTACCCGCAACGCCTTGCAGATAACAACCTTGTTGGATACTATAGAGGAGCACAGGATTGACTGTGCCATTGGCGGAGGCAGAAGAGACGAAGAAAAAGCAAGAGCAAAAGAACGATTCTTTTCTCACCGTAATGATTTCGGAGAATGGGATCCTAAAAATCAGCGGCCAGAATTATGGAATCTTCTCAACGGGAAACATTTCGAAGGAGAACATTTTCGTGCCTTTCCAATAAGTAACTGGACAGAGATGGATGTTTGGAATTATATAAAGAGAGAAAATATTAAAATTCCTTCGCTTTACATCGCGCATGAGCGGGAAGTGGTGTGGAGAAATAATTCCTGGATCCCTGTTTCGGAGTTCCTAAGACTGGAAGATGAGGAGAAAACTGAAAAGAAAAAAATCCGCTTCCGAACCCTCGGTGACATCACCATCACAGGAGGTATAGAGTCTGATGCAGACACGCTGGAAAAGATCGTGCAGGAGGTTTCTGCTATGCGTAAAACTGAGAGAGGAGATAGGAGTGATGATAAACGTTCAGAAACAGCCATGGAAGACAGAAAGAGACAGGGGTACTTCTAATTTATAAGATTACACAGATTAAAATCTGATTACGCGGATTGGATGGGAGACAGTAAATTGATATTCGAGAAAGAAACCTTTAAGGTAATTGGAGCTTGTATGAAGGTTCATAGAAATCTTGGATCCGGGTTTTTGGAGTCGGTGTATCAAGAGGCGCTTGAAAAAGAATTTAAGTCTCAGGAAATTCAATTTCAGAGACAGGTAAAATTGATACTGATGTATGACGGTCAACCAATGAAGAAATATTTTGTAGCTGACTTTTTATGTTATGATAAGGTTCTTCTTGAAATCAAGGCAGCTTCCTTCCTGGTCAAGAATGCGGAGGCACAAACTATAAATTACCTCAAATCGACAGATTTACCACTCGGTTTACTTGTGAACTTCGGACAGAAAAGTCTTGTATGGAAAAGATTCATCAACACATCCAATCCGCGTACTCCGCTGTAATCCGCGGAATCGCGTCAAATTAAATTGCAAATGCAAATACAAAACAATCAATTACTTAGGTTTACTACAGCTGGTAGTGTAGACGACGGCAAATCCACCCTCATCGGTCGCCTCTTATACGACTCTAAATCCATTTTTGAAGATCAATTGGAATCGGTGAGTGCTACGAGTGCAAAAAAGGGGCATAAGGGAGTGGATCTTGCGTTGTTTACTGATGGTTTGAGGGATGAAAGAGAGCAGGGGATCACTATAGATGTAGCTTACAGGTACTTTACGACTCCGAAGAGAAAATTCATTATTGCGGACACTCCCGGACATATTCAGTATACCCGGAACATGGTCACCGGAGCATCCACGGCTAATGCAGCAGTGATATTAATTGATGCCCGCCACGGAGTGATTGAACAGACCAAGAGACACTCATTCATTGCTTCTCTTTTGAATATTCCTCACCTGATAGTATGTGTCAATAAAATGGATCTTGTTGATTATTCTGAAGGAAGATTCAATGAGATCATTGGACACTTCGAGGAATTTTCTTCAAAACTGCTCATGAAGGATGTACGCTTTATCCCGATCAGCGCTTTGGATGGAGATAATGTGGTGAACAGGTCCCAAAATATGGAATGGTATCAGGGAGGAACACTACTGAATATCTTAGAAACTCTCCATATCAGCAGTGATATCAACAAAATAGATGCCCGTTTCCCGGTACAGACTGTTCTTAGGCCACAGTGTGAAGAACATCGGGATTACAGAGGCTATGCCGGTAGGGTATCCAGTGGAATTTATAGAGTAGGCGATGAAGTGGCAATTTTGCCCTCCGGTTTTACGTCAAAGATAAGATCCATAAATTTAGGTGAAACAGAAGTTGAGGAAGCCTACGCACCCATGTCTGTTGCCATGACTTTAGAAGACGATATTGACGTGAGCAGGGGTGACATGATCGTAAGAATAAATAATCAGCCGGAGGCAACGCAGGAATTTGATGTGATGCTTTGTTGGTTAAACAATGAGGCAGCTAAGCCAAGGGCAAAATACACACTTATGCATACTACCAATGAACTAAGGGCAATAATAAAAGAAGTGGTATATAAAATTGACATCAATACCTATGACAGGATAATCGATGACAAAATATTGAGTCGAAATGACATTGCACGGGTAAAACTCAGGTGCAACAGACCCATTATGGCCGATTCGTACAGAGAGAACAGAAATACAGGTAGTATTATATTAATTGATGAAGCAACGAATGAAACAGTGGCAGCAGGAATGGTGGTGTAGCGAACGTAATCGGTGAAATCCAATTAAATCCGCGCAATCAAATAGAATGAGACTGTGGCAGCTGGTATGATAATATAACCAGTCAATCTGAGAAATCCGTAGTAATCTGTGAAATCATTTTAATTTTAGATTGATATCAATACCTATGACAGGATAACCGCTGACAAAAATTTGTCTCGAAGTGATATTGCACGGGTGAAATTGAGGTGTACGAGATCTATCATGCTCGATTCTTATAGAGAGAACAGAAATACTGGCAGCATTATCCTTATAGATGAAAATACTAATGAAACCGTAGCAGCCGGAATGATAGTTTAATCAGTGGAATCAGATATAATCCGCGTAATTAAAAAAATAATGAGACAGTGGCAGCGGGAATGATTATTTAACCCAGTAATCCTTAAAATTTTAATAAATCCGCGTAATTCTTTTTTATTACTTTTCCAAAACGGTCGTAAGTGGTATGGTGGCGTAACTTAACGCCGGTACTCGCCCACTAAATATTTATGTCCGATAAATTTCCATTACCTATTGTTTTGCTGGTTTTTTTTGAAGATGATGTAAATTTTTTTATCCACTGGTTTCTACTGCAGCGGCAAAATGATATCTTGCGTGTCGAATTGGTGGTTCCATTAGTTCCCTAACATTTTTAACTCCGGCCTTGCTTTTAAATGTAGCAGCCTCATTGAATTGCTAAATAGATTCGGAAACCGTGATCAACGTGACTAAAACTTTTCTTCCTCCCCTGGAGGAATATCAAAAATACCTGGACCAGATCTGGGATTCAAATCAAATAGCAAATGGAGGAAAATTGTGGTTTAAGTTACAGGCAAAGCTGAAAATTTATCTAGATTCACCTGATCTTATTTTAACCGCTAACGGAACCCTACCTTTGCAGATAGCCCTGAAAGTCCTGGCAAAAGATGGAGAGGTAATTACCACTCCTTTTAGTTATGTGTCAACAACCGCTGCTATAGTATGGGAAAATTGCACTCCCGTGTTTGTTGATATTCATCCCGAATACCTCACCATAGATGAAACTAAAATAGAAGCTGCAATAACCAAAAAAACAACTGCAATCCTGGCGACCCATGTCTTCGGGAATCCCTGTAATATTGAAGAGATAGACAGGATTGCCAAAAAGCATGGATTAAAAGTGATCTACGATGCTGCACATTGTTTTGGAGTGAAGTATAAAGGAGAATCTATTTTTAATTTTGGTCAGGTGAGCACCTGTAGTTCTCATGCAACCAAGATCTTTCATACAGGAGAAGGAGGAGTGATGTTCTGCAAGGATCCGGATCTATACCAAAAACTGTTTTACAGTCATAATTTGGGCCATAAAGGGATGACCGAGTTTCATGGACTTGGGATAAATGCGAAAATGAGTGAATTACAGGCGGCAATGGGATTGGCGGTGTTACCTTATGTAAATTCTGAAATTCAGAAAAGAAAAGAACTTGTTCAGGAATACCAAAATGGTTTGCGCGGATTCGGATTAAAAGGTATAAAGTTACGAGAAGGGACAGAATGGAATTACAGCTACTATCCCATAATATTGGAAACAGAAGAACAGTTATTAAAGGTACAAAAGGCCTTAAACCAGGAACAGATTTACCCCAGAAGGTATTTTTATCCGTCATTGAATACATTGAATTACCTAAATTATACAAGGATGAAAATTTCCGAAGATATCTCCGTTAGAATATTGTGTTTACCTTTAAATTCGGAACTAACAGGAAATCAGATTGAAAATATTGTCAAGATCATTTATAAGAGTAATGCTAAATAAGTTTGTTCTAAATGTGGTATAATCTCCTTTTTTATTAATGGAATCTTATATTGCAAAAGTCGAGATCAAATATGGTCCGGAAAGAGTAGGAGGTACTCCTGATTTTAGGCTTTAGTAGAAAAAACCAAAAAACTGCTTAGGTATGATCCACAAAGAAAAACAGATTTGGATTAAAAGAAGCGGTGTAGTGGTATTTGGAGAATTTAAAAGATAAAATATGATACCCGATTTTGAAATTTTAAAAAGAGATTCGGACTTCTTCGGAATAAAGGTAGCTAAAATAACTGAGGATCTTCTTAATCTTGATAAGGTGCAAATTGAACTTGAACTTAAAAAACTTTTTGATGCAGATGTTGAACTAGCTTATTATTATTCCAGTTTACCACTCCCTGAAGATTTCACTTCCCAATTTTACAACTCTATCTTGGTGGATGAAAGAATAAAACTTAAAAAGCCCTTAAACAGGAATTCTCACATTCATCACAATATCAGTCTATACAAAGATTCATATCCGGGAGCAGATTTGATTGCATTGGCTCAACTTGCAGGGCATCATACCCGCTTTTATCTGGATCCAAATATTTCAAAGGAAAAGTATAATGAATTATTTAAAAATTGGACCGTGAAGTCTGTGCAAAAGGAAATGGCTTCCCATGTGCTGGTATACAAAATGGATTCCAAAATAGTTGGTTTTGCAACCATTAAAAAAGATGTAGAATATCCTCAAATAGCACTATTAGCTGTAGATCCAATGGTGGAAGGGAAAGGTGTTGCATTTGCTCTATTTCTGTCCATAGAAAAAATATTGCTGGACGAAGGTTATGAATTTGTTACAGGAGTAACACACGCTAAGAACAGAAAAGCGCTGGCTTTGTATTACCGGCTTGGTTGTCAGGGCAATAAAATAGAATATGGATATCATTTTTGGAGAAAAAAATAATTCAATGCATTTCAGTAATAGAAAAATAGCCTGCGAAGGACTTGAAGAAATAGGTTTTGAATTTTATGGCATTGAAATAAAAAAAGTTTTGAGTTTACAGTGTATTTTACCATTTAAATTGTTATCGAGAGTCCGGGACGAAATATGAAAAAGCTACTTCTTTTAGGAGGACTTAGATATCTTATTCCTGTTATTCAAGCTGCTCGTGAACAAGGCTATTTTGTGATAACCTGTGATAACAATTCTGAAAATCCTGCCCATAGATGTTCACATGAATTTCATTTAATAAATATTCTTGAAAAGGAGGCTGTTCTCAAAGTTGCCCAGGAACTCCAGATCGATGGTATTTTGTCATTCGCTGTGGATCCGGGAGTTACTACTGCTGCCTATGTTGCAGAATTAATGAATTTGCCGTTTAATGGTTCTTATAAATCGGTCACGGTTTTACAGGACAAAGTTAGGTTTAGGGAATTTCTCACTCAGCATAAATTTACAGTTCCAAAAGCCAAAGGATATGTATCTGCTGAAGACGCTCTTAAGGATATAGAACTTTTTAAATGGCCGGTAATTGTAAAACCTGTGGATTCTGCGGGGAGCAAGGGAGTATCAAAGGTGAGTCATCCAAATGAATTAATGGGAAAGATTTCCAAAGCCTTACAATTTTCTCCTTCTAAAAAATTTATTATAGAAGAATTCATTTCGCAAAAAAGCTTTTCCTCAGATTCAGATGCCTTTTCGATAGACGGAAAACTTGTAGTATGCAGTTTTTCAGATCAACGATTCGATCCTCATGCCCCCAATCCTTATACCCCTACAGCATACAGCTGGCCCGGCACACAGTCTAAAGAGACGATGAATGAACTTAAATGTGAGTTGCAACGTTTATTTGATCTACTGGATTTAAAAACCGGAGTTTATAACATAGAAACACGGGAAGATCATTTTGGGAATGCCTATATCATGGAAGTTTCTCCGCGGGGAGGTGGAAACCGACTTTCTGAAATGTTAAGGTTTTCCGGCGGTGTGGATTTAATAACCAATGCGGTAAGAAGTGCAGTTGGAGATCCATTGAAGGATCTGCATGAACCTGACTTCGAGGGATTTTGGGCAATGTTGGTTCTGTACAGCAAAGAGAGCGGTATGTTTGAAGAATTAGAAATTGATCCCGCAATACAGAGAAATGTAATTGAAAGAGATCTTTGGATTTCCAAAGGGGATCAGGTTAGGGCTTTTACGGGGGCAAATGAAACTGTTGGCACTTTGGTGCTAAGATTTGATCACAGAGAGGAAATGGAAAAAATCCTTACTTCTTATAATCAGTTTGTAAAAGTCAAAGTAATATAACAGGTATTTTGTTTTTCCGGAATTAGGATTAAGACCTGGCACATAATCTCACTAAGATGCTCAAAATTTAATGTCAGGCGAAATCTCATTAAATCTGTTCCCCGGGGCAAGACGGAAGGCTAGAGGTTATTTATACTACTGGTCAAAATCTTCGAAATAGAACTGCTATGGGTTTTATTTGTTAAATTGTAATAATGGGATTAAAAAAAACTGCTACTTCCGGTCTATTATGGACTTTTTTGGATACTGCAATGGTTCGGGGTATTGGTTTATTTACAGCAATAATTTTAGCCCGCTTGCTCAGTCCGGTAGAATTTGGTTTGATGGGGATGATTTATATTTTTACTTCCATTGCGACGACTATTGTTGACAGTGGTTTAACATCTTCTTTAATTAGAAGTGAAGAGGCAAATGCTTCAGATTATACCACCGTGTTCTTTACAAATATTACTTTCAGTGGTTTTTTGTATCTTATTTTATACTTCTGCGCTCCTGCAATAGCAAACTTTTATGATCAGGAAATTTTGATCACTATTGTAAGAGTGTATGGATTACTTTTTGTGATCACTTCCTTTTCTGCAGTACAACAAACCATTTTAATAAAAAAATTAAAGTTCAAACACTTACTGCTTTTTAATATCCCGGGAGTTATTTTTGGTGCCGCAACCGGTATTTTTATGGCGTATTCAAATTTTGGGGTGTGGAGTATTATAGCAATGCAACTAGTTACTCAGGCTATTTTTGCAACGGTATTATGGTACTTTAGTGAATGGAAACCCAATTTTCGATTTTCGATAAAAAAATTTAAAAAACATTTTAATTTTGGGTTTAAATTAATGCTTTCAGGATTATTAAATTCAATTTTTGATAATATTTACAATGTCATTATAGGCAAGTTTTATTCAATACAACAGCTAGGTCAATTTGAACGTGCAAAAACATTCAATAATTACCCGGTGGTCATTTTAACAACTATGATAGGAAAAGTAACCTACCCTTTACTTTCAGGGATCAAGGAGGATAATGAAAGAATTACCAGGGTGTATAAACAAATTTTGCAATTTGCTTTTTTTGTAGCGGTACCTTTGATGTTTATACTCGCTGCTTTGGCGGAACCGCTTTTTTTACTGGTGTTGGGAAATCAATGGGAGCAAGCCGCTGTATTTTTTAGGATTCTCTGTTTTGCGGGCGTACTTTATCCGATCCATGCTTTTAATTTAAATCTCTTAAAAATTTTTGGCAGGAGTGACTGGTTCTTAAAGCTGGAAATCATAAAAAAAGCAATGATAGCAGCCGTTATAGCAGTGGCTTTGCCTTTGGGTATGGTGAGCCTGGTATGGAGTGTGGTGATCATTTCAGTATTGGCATTAATGATTAATATCCACTATACCAATAAGCTAATAGCATATTCTTTACCAAGACAAATCGTGGACCTGCTTCCCACGTTGTTTATTGGTGGCTTTATGTATGTAATGATGTATTTTCTCTTAAAAACTTTAGAGACCTATAATTTATATTTGCAAATAATAATTCCTGCTTCTGTAGGAATATTACTTTATGCTTTCGGCAATTACATTTTTAAAAATCCATCTTTAAAATTACTTTGGAAAATTAAAAAAGATTATTATAATCCCAGATTTTCCAAGGGAAATGGAAGTAATTAGAAATGAATATCCTGAAGCTTTAGATATTATAGAGCTGTAGGAGTGTATACTAAAAAATGAAACAACAATAGATGTTTAAAAATAAAAGGCCCCTGGTAAGTGTTGCAATGATAACTTACGGCCATGAAAAATATATCAGGCAGGCTGTTGAAAGTGTTTTAATGCAAGTTTGTGATTTTGAAGTTGAGCTTATTATATCAAATGACAATTCCCCCGATGCTACGGACAAAAAAATAAAAGAAATTATAAATACTCACCCTAATGCTTCCTGGATAAAATACACCAGACACGAAGAAAATAAGGGGATGATGCTAAATTCTTTGTGGACGATAAATCAGTGCCTGGGTAAATATATTGCGCTTTGTGAAGGGGATGATTATTGGACTGATCCCTTAAAGATTCAAAAGCAAATTAAGTTTATGGAAAGTGTACCGGAACTGGTTTTTACTTTTCATGGATCTAAAACATTGCATAAAGGTAACTTCAGCACTTATTATAAGTCTGAATATTTTATAGATAAGCAAATAATTGAGAAAAAACATTTCATCCAACGGGGTGGAGGGAGTTATTCCACTTCCAGTGCCATTTTTAGAAGGGATATATTATTAGATGGAATGCCTGATTATGTACTACATTCTAAGGTGGGTGATTTCCCATTAGCTTTATTGGCAATATCCAAAGGAGAAATTGGATATCTGGAGGACGAAATGAGCGTATATAGAAATTTTACAGAATTTTCCTGGTCGTTAAATGTTAATAATTTCCGAGCCAAAAAAATAAACTTGTTAAATAAAAAGGAAGTATTAGAAATGTTCAATATATCTACTCAAAATGAATTTGCTGAAGAGGTAAAATTATTAAATAAGAACATCAATTTGGGTTTGTTTGTTGCTCATAACAGAAAGATCATTAATTTAACTAAAAAGATAAGTCCATCTAATTTAAAAAAATTTCTTATGGATCTATATTTTCGTATTTAACTAAGGTGAAAATAAATCGACTGATTTCCTTACTTGATATAGAAAGCAAATACAACATTTGGATTGGAATAGTGCAACTGAATGGAATAACAGGTGAAGATTTAAAATTTATTTTAAAAAAGGGCGTTTCCCATTGGGAATATCAAACTTTGAGATCAAAATACGAACCTCATAATTATCGGAAAAATTATATTTCAAGTTAAACGAAATATTAAATTTTTTTTATGCTTGAATGTTCACCTGTTATTTAATATCTCACCTTAATCCTTTCCCTTTTTAAAACATAACCCTATCTTTACCCGCGATTAAAATTCTTGTTTTGACACGATTTCCCGTACACTCTCTGCCCGGTTATTGGTCAAGGACGACAAGAGTATTTTTATTATAAACAACTGAGGATCTTGGAAAGTAAAAAAAATATTTTAATAACCGGTGGCGCCGGTTTTATTGGCTCTCATGTGGTGCGTCTTTTTATAAATAAATATCCTAAGTACCATATATATAATTTAGATGCACTGACCTATGCGGGTAACCTGGAAAATCTTAAGGATATAGAAGAGGCAGACAACTATACATTTCTAAAAGCAGACATTACCGATTCCACCACTATGGATCGCCTGTTTGCTGAATATCGCTTTGACAGCGTCATCCATCTGGCCGCAGAATCTCATGTAGACCGTTCGATAACCGACCCAATCGCCTTTGTGAAAACAAATGTCTTAGGGACTGTGAATTTATTGAATGCCGCAAAGCAAACCTGGGCAGATGATCTTGCAGATAAACTCTTTTATCACGTTAGCACCGATGAAGTATACGGTACCTTAGGGGAGACGGGATTGTTTACTGAAACCACCTCCTATGACCCTAATTCGCCATATTCTGCCAGCAAGGGGAGCTCTGATCATTTTGTGCGTGCTTATGGCGAGACCTATGGGATGCCCTATATCATTTCCAACTGTTCAAACAATTACGGGCCCAACCAGTTTCCGGAAAAACTGATACCGCTTTTCATACATAACATCGTTCAGAAAAAAGCATTGCCTGTGTACGGCGATGGTAAATACACCCGCGATTGGCTTTATGTCATTGATCACGCAGTGGCTATTGATTTGGCGTTTCACAAGGGAAAAAAAGGAGAAACCTATAATATTGGAGGGTTTAATGAATGGCAGAACATTAATTTGATTCAGGTGCTTTGTACGCAGATGGATCAAAAACTGGGCAGGGAAGAAGGAACCTCTCAAAAGCTGATAACCTATATTAAAGACCGGCCCGGGCATGACAAGCGTTATGCTATAGATGCTTCCAAAATAAACAGCGAACTGGGCTGGGAGCCTTCTGTTACCTTTGAGGAAGGGCTATCCAAAACCATAGACTGGTATCTGGAAAACGAGACGTGGCTACAGCACGTCACTTCGGGCGAATATCAGAATTACTATAACCGCCAATATCAAGATTAATCTGTTATGGAACTCATCAAAACAAAACTTGAAGGTTGCTTTATCCTGAAACCCACTGTTTTTGAGGACAGTCGGGGCTATTTTATGGAAACCCATAACGATGCTGCATTCAGACAAAAGACAGGAGTGGAAACAGTTTTTGTACAGGATAATCAGTCCTTTTCCACCTTTGGGGTCATCCGTGGCCTACATGCCCAGGCCGGAGAATATTCCCAGGCAAAGCTTGTACGGGTTTTGGAAGGAGAGGTGCTGGATGTCGCTGTAGATGTTCGCCCGGGCTCAAAAACCTACGGGCAGTATGTGGCGGTACACTTAAGTGAAGCTAACAAATTACAGTTTTTTGTTCCCCGGGGCTTTTTACATGGTTTCGCGGTATTAAGCAAAACGGCGACCTTCTTTTATAAATGCGACAATTATTACAATAAGGAAACTGAGTTTGGGGTGGTGTATAACGACCCCAACCTGAACATTGACTGGCAGGTTCCTGGGAAAGACAGAATTATATCAGAAAAAGATCTGAATTTGCCATTTTTCAATAAGCACAACCATAAAATATGAAAGGAATTATTTTAGCCGGAGGTTCCGGTACACGTTTACATCCATTGACACAGGTGGTTTCAAAACAACTGCTGCCGGTCTACGACAAACCCATGATTTTTTACCCCTTGTCTGTTTTAATGCTTGCAGGTATCCGGGATATTCTGATTATTTCCACGCCCCATGATTTACCAAATTTTAAAAGACTCTTTGGGGATGGATCCGGATTGGGTATACAATTATCTTATGCAGAGCAACCTGCTCCTGAGGGTCTTGCACAGGCTTTCATCATAGGAGAAGAATTTATTGGTGAGGATGATGTATGTCTTATCTTAGGGGATAATATCTTTCATGGTGCAGGTTTGCAGCATTTGCTGAGAGAAGCAAAAATGAAGGTGGAAAAAGAACAAAAAGCCACGGTTTTTGGATATTATGTGGAGGACCCGGAGCGCTATGGCGTTGCAGAATTTGATGACGAAGGCAATGTGCTAAGTATAGAAGAAAAACCAAATGAACCCAAAAGCAATTTTGCAGTTGTAGGCTTGTATTTTTATCCTAACAGCGTTGTACAAATAGCGAAGGGTGTAAAACCTTCCCAACGTGGGGAACTGGAGATCACCAGTGTAAATGAGTTCTATTTAAAGCAAAATAACTTGAAGCTACAAATGATGAGCCGCGGTTTTGCCTGGCTGGATACCGGTACTCATGAAGCACTTACCGAGGCCACAGAGTTTGTAAAAGCAGTCGAAAAACGCACAGGATTAAAAATTGCTTGTTTGGAAGAAATAGGCCTATATAAGGGATGGCTTTCAAAAAATAGGGTTAGAGAGGATATTGAAGGAAAAAAGGGCGAATATTTTGATTATCTCAATCGACTCCTAAAAGATTAAATATGAGCCATACAGTGTCTGATGTACGTTTAATTAACTTACCTAAAATAGAAGATCCAAGGGGCAACCTTTCTTTTTTTCAGGAGGAAGATCACATTCCTTTTGAAATTAAAAGAACCTATTGGATTTATGATGTGCCCGGGGGAGAAATACGTGGCGGCCATGCTTTTAAAGAACAAATAGAATTTATCTTAGCCTTGTCTGGAAGTTTTGATGTCATTGTAGATGACGGTGAAGCCAGGAAAAAGTTTTCATTAAATCGGTCTTATTATGGGCTATACATTCCTTATGGAATATGGAGGCAGATGGAAAATTTCTCTACTAATTCCCTGGCGATGGTAGTTAGTTCTACAGAATTTGATCCTGAAGATTATATTCGTGATTATGGAGAATTTAAAGAATCAAGGAAATAATGATGGAAAGTACAGTTTATAATTGCAATATTATAAAATTACATAAAATTCATAATCGCGCAGGTAACATAACGATAGTGGAAGGGAATAAGCACATTCCTTTTGATATAAAGCGCATCTACTATTTGTACGATATACCGGGAGGAGAAAACAGGGGCGGGCACGCCCATTATAACTTAAAACAGTTGATTGTTGCGGCCAGTGGAAGCTTCAACGTGTTATTGGATGACGGTAATAATAAGAAAGTGGTAACCTTGAATCGCCCAGATTTTGGTCTACTTATAATCCCTGGCATCTGGAGGGAGTTATTTGAGTTTTCTTCTGGTTCCGTATGTATGGTTTTGGCATCTGAAAAATACTCGGAGGAAGATTATATCAGAGAGTATTCTGAATTTAAAATAAATAAATAGGTATGATACATCCATCTGCAGAAGTTCAGACAGAAAAAATAGGCTCAAACACAAAGGTCTGGCAACATTGCGTGATTCTAAAGAATGCCGACATCGGTAGGGACTGTAATATAAATTATAATGTTTTTATAGAGAACGATGTTATCATAGGTGATCGGGTAACGATAAAACCGGGAGTTTGTATCTGGGATGGTATTGTACTGGAAGATGATACCATGGTAGGACCTAATGTTACTTTTACCAATGACAAGCTTCCCAGATCCAAAAATAGGAATTTCAAACTAGAAAAAACTCATGTTAAAAAAGGAGCGACGATCGGCGCAGGTGCAGTAATACTTTGCGGTATCGAAATTGGTGAGTTCGCTATGGTAGGAGCGGGAGCGATTGTCACAAAGGACGTCCCTGACAGAGGTGTAGTTATAGGAAATCCTGCTAAACTCATAGGTTGGATAGACCAAAACGGAAATATTAAAAGAATTAAAAGTGAGCAAAATATAAGTTAAGCAATGATCAAATTTTTAGATCTGCAAAAGATAAACGAACAGTACCGGTCCGACTTGAAGAAAGTGGCCGCAGAAGTTATTAATTCCGGGTGGTATCTGTTGGGCAAACGTGTTGCTCAATTTGAAAAGGAACTGTCGAATTATATCGGAACCTCGCATGCCATTGGTGTAGCAAACGGTCTGGATGCATTGCGATTAATTTTGCGTGCTTATAAAGAGTTAGGTGTTATTAAAGAAGGGGATGAGATTATTGTTCCGGCTAACACCTATATAGCTTCCATTCTTGCAATTACAGATAACAATTTGGTTCCTGTTCTTGTAGAACCTGATCCTTCAACTTTTAATCTGGACATATCTAAAATTGAAGAGCATATTACCTCCCGTACAAAGGCGATAATGGTTGTGCATTTGTATGGGAGAGTTTGTTGGTCAGAAGAACTTGAAGAAATTGCCCTGAATTATAATTTAAAGATAATTGAGGACAATGCACAGGCTGTTGGGGCTTCCTGGAAAGGAATAAAGACAGGAGCATTAGGCGATGCGGCGGGCTTTAGTTTTTATCCAGGTAAAAATCTTGGTGCACTGGGCGATGCGGGAGCAGTAACGACAAAGGATGAAGAGTTGGCACAAACCATTAGAGCCCTGGCTAATTATGGCTCACATAAAAAATATGAAAATATTTACCGGGGATTGAATAGTCGTTTAGATGAAATTCAGGCTGCCTTTTTATCTGTGAAATTTAAATACATTGATCGTGAAAATGAGTATCGTCGCCGTGTAGCGGAAAAATATATAGAGGGAATACACAATTCTGAAATAGTGTTACCTGTTTTACCTGATAATCCTGCAGAACATGTCTGGCATTTGTTTGTAATTAAAACAAAAAAGAGGTCTCTCCTTCAGGAATTTTTGCATCAAAATGGAGTGCAAACTTTAATTCATTACCCAATACCACCACATAAACAAGAAGCTTATAAACCATATAATAATATGAGCTATCCGATTACTGAGGCTATCCATAACGAAATTTTAAGCCTGCCTATAGGCCCTTTAATCAGTCCTCAGGAAATCAAAAAGATTGACAACCTGTTGAATATATATAATTGAGGTAAAATTATATGTACAATTTCTTTTTCTCAATAATAAAACATTTCTCTCCCTTAATAAGGAATATAGAAACTCTCTTCAGTTATATCACACGCTATATACCTTTAATGAGAGGTCTCATCTATCAGTACAAATTTAAATCCCTGGGAAAAAAATGCAGTATTGGGCGGAAGGTCGATATAGCGGTATTAGGTAATAATTTTCACCTTGCGGACAGGGTGGCCATCAGAAAAAATGTGATGATAGCTGGTAGTGGTTATCTTAGTATAGGTACACGAACAGTGATCAATGAAAATACAATTATATCTTGTACTCATAAAATTGAGATAGGACAGGATGTTATGATTGCTCCCCGTTGTTATATTCTTGATGTTGATCATGATTATTCCAGAAAAGATATTCCAATTAGTAGGCAAGGTTATAAAATGAGTGCCGTGAAGATAGGTGATGGTGTGTGGTTGGGTACGCAGGTTGTTATAACAAAAGGGGTGGAAATTGGGAAAGGCGCAATAGTTGCGGCAAACAGTGTAGTTACCAAAAATATACCGCCTTTCACCATTGCAGCGGGAATCCCTGCAAGGATTATAAAAACACGCTAAGTGAAATTTAGTTTAAATGTTAAATTCGATTCTGTTTTTCAAAGTAGTATCGTCTTTACAATATTAACATTTTTAAAACCTGCAATAAATATCTTTTTATTGCCAATTTATCTTAGATTACTTTCCCCTGAAGAATATGGAATTTATACCATAGTAATTACGATCACAACTTTAGTGGCTGCTGTCGGCGGCTTAAAGATCAGTAGTGCTATTGTTCCATTTTATTATGACTGTAAAACGGACGAAGAAAAGAACAAATTATTGGATAATATTATTTCCTTCATTATAATATTCAACGCATTCTTTTTTATCATACTACAGTTGACAGGACCTTATTTATTTTCGTTGGTATTTAGCAGTGATAAGATTATGTTTTTTCCTTATATAAGCCTTGCCATCGCTACAGGAATGTTTTTACCCATCATAGAAGCATATTCTGCTTTTGTAAAAAATGAAAAAAAAATAATAAAATATGCAAGTGTTCAATTATTATTCATTGTTAGTGGAGTTTTATTGCAAATTATACTGATACTCAACTTTTCTCTCTTAGGGGTGTTATGGGCTAAATTATTAGCTAATATTTTAACAGCAGTTTTAGTTTTATTTTATCTTAAAAAGGTAATAAGATTTCGCCTGGATAAAGAAATATTGAAGAAATGCCTCGATTTCAGTTTAGCCTTGATTCCTTTCTTTTTTGTTTTCTGGCTTGGGCGGTACGCGGACAGGTATGTTTTAGAGCGATATATCAGCTTATCGGATATAGGGATTTTCGGTTTGTTGATGACCTTTGCAGGTTTGGTTGCTATGGCGTCTGAAGCGCTTGCCAATTCAATTCAACCTTATCTTTTTGAAGCATATAGCGACCTTAACGACAGTACCAAAAAGATAAATCAACTATATCTTTTTTATGGATTAGGCTTAATTATATTCAGTAGTTTTTTGATCGCAGCTGTTAGTAATATCCACTTAATCAAACCGAATGAACAGTACCTTAAAATTATCCCATACTTCTACTTCGCCATCATTCCAACGCTACTTAACGCCATTCAATATTTATTTTTTAATATTTTCACTTATTCAAAAAAGTCAAAACGACTAGCCTTCATAAGCGTAGTTACTGTAGGTACTCAATTGTTGGTTTTATTATTACTGGTGCAGAATCATAAAATTTATGCTGCCATATTCGCTGCATTCATAGGAAATTTCTTATCTCTTATTTGGTACAGTTTGGAAAGTCGTTCTTACATGAAAATACCTTATCAATTGAAATATATTCTCCCGGCTCCGATCGTCTTTTTCTTTTGTCTTTTTATCAGTATTTACCTGGGAGGGAGTGGTATTTACGAATATCGGCACATAGGGTTAATATTTCCTATCCCTGTAGTCGTTATTTTAGGTTTAATTTATCGGAAAGAACTTTCTTTTCAAATATTTAAAAAGAAATATGCAAAATAATTTACCCTTAGTGACCGTTATAACCCCTTCGTATAATCACGTGGATTATATTGAACAGGCTATTGAAAGTGTTGCACGGCAGACATATAAAAATATTGAATATTTTATCGTTGATGATGGCTCAACAGATGGCACACATGAATTGTTTGTTAAACTTAAAAAAGAGTACCCCCAGTTTATTTTTGAAGTTCATAAAGAAAACAGAGGGCATATAAGATTTTCTGAAACAGTTGCGAAGGCTAACGGAAAATATATTTGTTGGTTGTCATCTGATGATTGGTACTTGCCGGAAAAAATAGAAAAACAAGTTAATCTTATCGAATCATTACCCGAGGATTACGGTGTGGTCTATTCCGGAGGCTTAAGGTATTTTATGGATACTAAAACCTATAGGGAGCCGGCAACCAATAAAATGATGAGACGAGGTAGGATTTTAAAAGAATTATTAACAGAACCTTTCTTTATTTATCCAATTACCCCCATGGTTAAAAAAGAATGTTTTGATTATTATTCATTCTCTCCAAAATATAGGGCTGAAGGAGAGGCTATTTATTTCAAAATAGCAATGCGCTATAAGTTTGATTATGTGGATGAGCCTTTAGTAGTAATGAGAGATCATAGCGGTAATATAGGAAAAGAAATTCATACGATGCTTGAGGATAATATTAATGCTAGAAAAGAACTATTCAGTCATCCTGATTTCCCGGAAGATTTAAAGTATTTAAAGAATAAAATTATTTCCAGAATTTATTTTTTAAAAGGTTGGGAAATGATTCGCTTAAAAAATTTATATAAAAGTGGATTCGAAAATCTTAAAAAGGCTTTTATTCTACGGCCAAAGTATATTTTCAATCCGCGCTTTTTATTTGGAATTTTATATTCCTTTTTTAAAAAATGAATTCAACTAAAGTATTAAGATTTCTGAAAAGGCTATTAGAAGAGATTAGTAACAAGGTGAGAATTTTTAAGATTACAATTCTTTATCCAAAAGCTCGAATTTCCTATGACAATAAAATTGGCTGTGGCTGCTCCATAAAATGTACGGACGACTCAAAATTAATTTTGAATAATTGCTCTATTGGAGATGGAACTATTATTCATGTAGATCATGGTGGCATTATCTCTATTAAAGATACATTTATAGGATCAAATTGTGTCATTGTTGCTCGCAACAATATTATGATTAGCTCCCATTGTCAAATAGCAGAAATGGTAGTGATTAGAGACCAAAATCACAATTTTGGAGAAGAAGGCAAGATAGTTATAGAACAGGGTTTTACAACCGCACCTATTGTTATAAAGGAAAATGTATGGCTCGCGGCAAAAGTTACCGTATTAGCAGGCAGCGAAATAGGGAATAATACCGTAGTGGGTGCAAATGCCGTTGTGAACACTAACCTGGAGGCAAATGCTGTATACGTTGGAGTGCCGGCAAAAAAAATTAAAAACTTTGGTTAGTCCATTCACGCATATTTTCGATTAAGATTAATGAAAAAGACCATTGATATTATACTTCCTAACCTGGCCATTGGTGGTGCTGAAAAAGTGATGCTTTTACTGGCAGAACAATTTAAGACGGCTAATTTTGAGGTAAGATTTATTGTTAGAAGATTAACAGAAGGAGGTTTTCAGGACTTGGTAGAAAAAGATTTTCAATTGGTCAACTTAAACGCTAAAAAGGTCCGGCAATTCCCTATAAAACTAAACAGTTTATATAACCATCTCCAAAAACCGGATATTATTCTCGTGAGCCTCTGGCCTCTCACTTTTTTGACCGCAATTACGTTAAAACTCAAATCAAAGAGCCCCAAAGTAATTTGTATAGAACATGGATCATTAAAATATCAAACTCAAAAAAAGAGCAAATTTTATCAGATTTTTTTAAAATGGAGCTTAAAGATCACCCTCAAATTATGCGATAAACTTGTATGCGTTTCTGAAGGATTAAAATCGGAGATACAAGACCTTGCTGGTTATAAAAGCCCAAAATTGATCTCCATTCCTAATCCCGTAAAATTAGATGCTACAACTGCCGGGGATTCTATTTCTGAATCATTAAAGGATCAACTCAAGGGGCATATTTTTTTATCTTTGGGAAGGCTTAAAAAGGTGAAAAATATTCCACTTTTATTAAGAGCTTTTAAAATGGTTTCCAAAGAAGTATATGCGACTTTACTCATAGTGGGGGATGGTCCTGAGTCTGATAATCTTAAAGCTTTAACGGAATCTTTAGGCATTCGCGACAAAGTTCTTTTTACAGGTTTTAAAAAACATTGCGGGCCGTATTACAGAATTGCTGACAGCTTTGTTCTGAGTTCAGACTCTGAAGGCTTTGGCAATGTGATAGTGGAAGCCCTTGCAGAAGGTTGCACCGTTGTGGCTACAAACTGCCCTTACGGACCAAAGGAAATTTTAGATGGGGGAAACTTTGGTTATTTGGCATCAGTAAATAATGTTGAGGAATTAGCAAATACAATGCTTAAAGCTGTAAAACAACCTTTTCCAAAAGAGATTTTAAAACAGAGAGCTGCGTTCTATTCCCCGTCGTCAGTAACCAAATTTTATTTGGAGATTTTTAATTCTTTTAAATGACAAAAAATATATTATTTATAACCAGAAACGGGTTGCTGGAGCCCTTGGGTCAAAGTCAAATACTGTCTTATTTGGTGCCGTTATCTAAAGAATACTCAATTAATATTATAAGTTTCGAAAAAGCAGAAGATATTAAAAATACCGAACATTTGGCAGATATAAAAGCTATTTGTAAAAAAAACAATATTTACTGGAGGCCTTTAGTTTATCGTGAAACTTTTAGATCCTTAGGGGTTATAATTGGATGGATTGAATTGTTCTTTCAGGCCCTAAAAATTTGTAGAGATCAAAAAATCAACTGTATTCATGCAAGGTCCTATTATCCGGGCTTTATAGCATTACTAATTTACTACATAAAGAAAATCCCCTTTATCTTTGATATGAGAGCATTATGGCCTGAAGAACTGGTGGAGGCCGGCAGGCTAAAACACAAAAGTATTCCCTGGAAGCTGATCAAGAAATTAGAAAAAAAATGTTTGCAGCATGCCTTTGCTGTTGTGTCTCTAACACATGCTGCTGTAGAATATCTGGATAAGATCCACCCGGACTTATCTTTAAAGCGAAAAACCTTTGTGATACCTACCTGTGCAGATCTAGAGCGCTTTCAATTAAAGGATCGTGAATTCCCACAAGAGACTATTACTTTAAGTTGCGTTGGTTCCATGTTGAGCGGCTGGTTTAAAATAGACGTGATGAGAGATGTAATTGATTATGTAGGTTCCCACTATTCTAATGTTAATTTTGAGCTTTTAACACGCGATAATAAAAACGAACTGATGCTGAAAATAGATCCTGATAATAAGTGGAGCAACAGGATACATGTCGAATCTGTATTATTTAAAAATATGCCGGATAGACTGTCGAAGCATCAGGGTTCAATGTTTTTCTTTACAGCGAATATTTCCAAGTTAGGTTCGGCTCCTACAAGGATGGCCGAAATACTCGGAACTGGTGTTCCGGTCCTAACAAATTCAGGCGTAGGGGATGTTGATAAGATCGTTGTTGAGCAAAATGTAGGAGAATTATTAGTTTCTGAAAGTAAAGCAGATATTAAGATAGCCTGTGACAACTTTATGCAGCTTATTCGCCAAGATGATATTGCTAAACGATGTAGAGCTACTGCAGAAGCAATATTTTCATTGGACTCCGGTGTAAAAAAATATAAATCTATCTATAGCAACATAGTTTAAATTTTCTTCAGTGAAAAAATCAGTAAAAGTTCTTTTTTTAACCAAGTATCCAGAAAAAGGGGCTTCCAGTAGATACAGGGTATACCAATATATAGATTGTTTTGAAAGTATAGATTTTAAGGTGCAGTCCCTTTTAAGTGATCAGAGTTTCCGGTTGATGTATACCGGAGGTGGAATATTAAAAAAGATCTTCTTAGGGCTTAAAGATTATTTTAGAAGAACCTTCTTTATTCTAACAAATCTCAATGCAGATGTGATATACATGCAGCGCGAGATCTTTGCTTTTGGACCTTTATGGGCAGAAAACTTATTTAAGTTATTAGGATCTAAGCTCATTCTGGATTTGGACGATGCATTATTTATAAACAAAGAAAACAGCAATAATCCCTTCAAATGGAATAAGGCAGCAAGAGTTAAACGTATTGTTTCTAAGTCAGATTTGGTAATAGCCGGTAATGCCTGGATAAGGGATGAATGTGTAAAGTTGGGTGCAAAAAGAGCGGTTCATATTGATGTAGCTGAAACAATTCAATTCAAATCAATCACAAGACCCAAGAACCGTCCAATGAAGGCATTGTGGTTGGGATCACCGACAACCTCAAAATATTTAAAACTCATAGAAAAACCTTTAAAAAGGATTCAGGAAGAAGTAGGCTTGGAAATTAATATCGTTGGAGGCGACCCTAATTTGAATTATGCGTTTAGATCTAACTGTTTTGCCTGGTCTAAAGAAATAGAGGCAGAGTATTTAAAAATAAGCGATATTGGTTTGATGCCATTACCAATGACAAATTGGTCTAAGGGCAAATGTGGGGGTAAAGCACGAACTTATATGGCCAGTGGTTTAATTCCAGTTGTTAGTAATATTGGTTATAATCAAGATTTAATAAAACATAATACTACAGGTTTTCTCTGTAATGACTCGGAAGACTGGTATAATTATCTTCGAGTTCTAAATGAAAATTTTCAGGTACACGATAAGATTAGAAAATCAAATTATAACCATATTGAAACCTCATTTAATAAAGAAAAAATTGCAAAACAGTTGGAAGCACAAATTATAGACATCACGAAATGATTTACGAAAAAATTATTGTTCTGGGTTTATCACCAACAGCGAAATATGTTGGGAAGGAAGCCTATTTGTTAAATATTAAATGTAAGGCATTTGATTTCAAAAAGGGAGCGGGATATTACTCAAAATATTTTGAAAGCACTGAGGTTTTAACCGAAGAACAACTTTTGCTGAAATTTAAAAATGAGCTTTTGAATGATGGTTTTACTTACTATGTTTGCCCCACCAGTGATGAATGGATTGCTTTTATAAATGAAAACAGCGATATCTTTAGAGGAACCAATTTTAAGACTAACCTAACATATCTTAATGGAGTTTATAATTTATTAGCCGATAAATTTGAGCTCTTAAAAACCTCAGAGAAAGTTGGGCTTAACTATCCGGCATCCGTAGTCTTCACCCCAAAAAAAGACATTTTTCCTGATTTAAAATCATTAGATTTCCCTGTTTTCGTTAAACCAAGCAACAGAACAGGATTGGCTCACATAATGCAAGGGAAAAAGGGATGGTTGATTAACAATGAAGAAGAATGGATGGCATTCGATATGATAGATCAATTATCAGGAGTAGAGTTGTTAATTCAGGAAGTAATCATAGGAGAGGAATCCAACATAAAGGTTTTAGGCACAATAGCAACTAATGCAAGTATAAACCATGGGTGTTGGGTTGGAATAAAATACAGGCAGTACCCATATGGTTTTGGTTCGGCAACTCTTGTAGTGGAGACTGTTGATGAGGAATTAGAAAGAATCACTGAAACATTAGTTGAGAAAACGGGTTACTCCGGCTTCTTTGCATTAGAAACTAAATATTGTGATAAACGCAAGAAGACTTATCTTATTGAGGTAAACACCAGACCAGGTCTATGGTTTGGAGCAACAACAACTGCGGGATGTTATTTTGTTGCTCATTGGATAAATGGTTTAAGAGAAGACAAAAAGGATCTTGACTTGTCAAGGTTTCCAAAATCAGTAAATAAGGTGGTCTGGCGGTATCTTTATAAGGATTTATTTATAAAATTAAGAATGCGGGGCGGTAAAAAGGAAAAATTAAATATGCCAGATAATACTAAAAATAGCTACGCGGTTTATGATCGCCATGATCTAAAACCTTTTGTTTTTGACTTTATTAATAGTCTGAAAAAATTTACAAGGGGGTAACTAATGGGGCAAAAGGGAATTTTAATAAGTATTGATTTTGAATTAGATTGGGGCTATACAAATAGCAAAGATCCGTTGGAAAAGTCAGAAGTATTAGAAGGTTTGGATAGACTTATCAGTTTATTTGAAAAACATAATGTAAAGACAACCTGGGCTACGGTAGGGAAGTTATTTGAAAATAGCCAGGAAAGGGATACTACTAAAAAGCAGTTTAATTGGATTTCAAAGAACCTTGTTAAAAATGATTTAGTAGAAATAGCATCTCATACCTATTCACATCTTTTTTGTGAAGAAGTTTCCGCTGATATGTTTGAAAAAGATATTTCTGAGATGGAAAAAATATCTTTACAAAAAGGAATTAGATTTAAATCTATTGTCTTTCCTCGAAATCAATACAGTTATAAAAGCCTTAAGATTCTAAGCGACCAGAATTACACTCACACGCGTTCAGTTTTACCTCAATGGTATTTAAAAACCAGTAAATATACCCGTGAAAATAAACTTAAAAAATACCTTGTTAGGTTTTATGAGTTAATACCTTTAAACAGAGATGTTATTGTCAAAAGCCGGTTCGGTGTCACCGAGGTCTCTGATAGTCGGTTTTTTCGTTTTTTTTCGCCTTCCATTTTAGGTAGGACAGTAAGCAGGTTTTATTTAATGCTTTTAAAGCGGGAAATGAGTCGATGTATAAAAAGAGGGGGAATATATCATATATGGTTTCATCCTCATAACATTATCAAGAAGCCACATGGTTTTAATCAATTAGATATTTTTTTGAGTTATTATAATAAAATTAAAATGCAGGAAAAATCAGTATCGAGTTATAAATTATCAGAAATTGATGATCCAGAAAAATGATTTTTTATATTTTAATTTTACTCATTTTACTAATTTTTTCAACTAAAAGGTATGATCGCTTAACTTCATTTATCCCACATGTCATCATTCTCGGGATGATTACCTTAAAAGGTGAGGTAGGTTGTGATTACTGGGGATACCTACAAAGATATCTGAATTTTGATGTTGAGAATGCATTTCTTAAATCAAAAGGAGAGATAAGTTGGTATTTTATAGAATACTTAACTCACATAAATAATTGGGGATATCAAATGTACACGGTAATTGCCGGTGTTCTGGGTATTTCACTTTTATTTAAAGCGCAACAAAAAATCAAATATCTTGGTTTTTTAGTTTTTATTTTTCAAATGATTTTAGTCCAATTAGGATTATCTGGTTTGAGGCAGTTTGTAGCTGTATGTATCCTTATTTATGCAACCTCAATTTATGTTTTCGGAGACCAAAAGCATTTTTTAAAATTTGTGATTTTAATTTTTATAGCAGCTACCTTTCATATTTCTGTTTTGGCAATGGGTTTCATATTACCTTTTTTGGTAAGGTTAAAAAAAATTCACATTTTTTTGATAGTACTTTTATGCCTATATGGTTTGACATCAAGTATTATGACCGATACTATAGAAAAATATGACACAAGGTATTTGGAGGGCTCCAGTGCTAGTGCAGGTGCCTGGCTGAGATTTTTTATCACTTTAGTCATCATAAAAATTGGTCTAAAAAAAGAGAACAAAAATCTTTACTACCTGGGCCTAACAGTTGCAATTGTAGGAATAGCACTGGGAATAGTGAACTCTATAGCACTGCACAGATTCAATTATTATTTCCTTCCAATAGTGTGTTTAATCTTAATTAGAAACTATAAGCTTGGTCTTGTCAAGCCGAATGCTATGAAATTTGTTTATGCTATAAGTGTTGGTTATTTTATAATTTGGTTCAGTTTTTCTGAGTACACCAAATGCTTTATCCCTTATAACTTTTACTTTTTTTAAAAAAATATAATGATAAAAAAATTATTGCTTGTTGTTAATGTTGATTGGTTTTTTATATCACACCGTTTAGGTATTGCACAAGAGGCGGTCAAGCAAGGTTGGGATGTACACGTAGCTACAGAGGATACAGGAAGATCAAACGAAATTATTGGGCACGGTATTAAATTTATAGACTTTAAATTTTCCAGATCCGGTACAAACCTTTTGAAAGAATTGAATACTTTAAAAAAATTCAAAGATTTGTATAAAAAGATAGAGCCTGATGTAGTACACCATATCACCTTAAAGCCGGTAATTTATGGGTCATTGGTTGCTAAACATTTAAAAATTAATGGGGTGGTGAATGCAGTAAGTGGATTAGGATATAATTTTACCGGTGACAGACAAAGTCTTGTGCAAAAAGCAATGCTTCTATTAATGAAAAAAAGCTTTAACAGAGATAATCTCACAGTGATTTTTCAAAACCAGGATGATCAGGATGAACTAACTGCTTTGGGAGTAGTAAAGCCAAGAAATAAAATTGTTAGAATAAAAGGCTCAGGAGTAGATTTAGATAAATTTAAAAAGAGTGAATTTCCTTCATTTCAACGGATTAAAATTCTTCTTCCTATAAGGATGCTGTGGGACAAAGGGGTAAAAGAATTAAAAGAAGCTTCTGATATCTTAAAAGAAAAATACTTTAATAAAATACAATTTATTTTAGTGGGACTTGCTGATGAAGAGAATAAGGCTGGCGTTTCTGCAACCTATTTGAAAGCTTGGGAGAACGGGGAATATGTAAAATGGCTTGGTTACCAAAAAGATATGGTAGCAGTTTATGAGGATGCCCACATAGTTGTTCTGCCATCCTACAGGGAGGGAATGCCAAAAACATTAATTGAAGGATGTGCTGCAGGAAAGGCAATAATAACAACAGATGCCATAGGTTGCAGAGAATGTGTAGATGAAGGCTTTAATGGTTTTAAAGTTCCCGTATATTCCGTTAAGGAGTTATCAGATGCAATAGAAAAGCT
The DNA here is from genome assembly GCF_054482715.1 of Salinimicrobium sp. CAU 1759. Taxonomy (NCBI): domain Bacteria; kingdom Pseudomonadati; phylum Bacteroidota; class Flavobacteriia; order Flavobacteriales; family Flavobacteriaceae; genus Salinimicrobium; species Salinimicrobium sp. CAU 1759. Next base: position 2,110,321 of record NZ_JBTLRK010000001.1, read on the forward strand.
AGTGTTAAATCCTGATTTAATTGTTAAGATGGGGGAAATGTCGAGAAGGAAGGCAGAGAGGGAATTTGATGTAAAAAATGTAATTTCAAAACATATTGAAATTTACAACGATTTGATTTCAAGAGAAAAATGAAAGTAATTATCACTGGAGCTTCAGGCTTTGTAGGTCAAAACCTAATTCGATATTTTGAAGAAAAGGGTAAACAGACGATACCCTTGTCCATGCGCAAGAGCGACTGGAAAAAAAACTTTCCTAAGTCGGCAGCCGCGGTGATCCATCTTGCCGGAAAGGCTCACGATACTGCCAATACTTCTTCAGAGGAAACCTATTATCAGGTAAACACAGGGCTTACAAGACAGGTTTTTGAAGCCTACTTAGAATCTGACATACCTGATTTTATATACCTTTCTTCCGTTAAGGCAGTGGCAGATACCGTGGAGGACGTTCTTACAGAAAAAGAGGAACCGTTGCCTTCAACGCCTTACGGCAAATCAAAACTAAGGGCTGAGGAATACTTGCTTTCCAGGTCTTTACCTCCCGGCAGGCGACTGTTTATCCTTCGCCCTTGTATGATCCACGGTCCTGGAAACAAAGGAAATTTAAACCTTTTGTATAAAACTGCTAGTAAAGGAATACCCTGGCCACTTGGTGCTTTTGATAACCGGCGGTCTTTTTGCTCTATGGACAATCTTGCCTTTATAACCGGTGAGCTCCTAAAAAATAAAGACATACCCTCAGGTATCTATAATATCGCTGATGAAGAAGCAATTTCCACTATTGATTTAATTAAGGTGATCGCGGCCGCCCGGGGGAAAAAGGCACGTATTTTAAATGTGCCTGCCGGTTTGATTAAGAATATTTCTAAAGCAGGGGACATTTTCAATTTACCGTTAAATTCAGAGCGTTTAAAAAAACTTACAGAATCGTATGTTGTGGACAATTCCAAAATTAAAAAAGCAGTAGGAAAACCTTTACCCTTAAAAACCCGGGAAGGATTACTGAAAACTATAAAATCATTTGCGAATGTTGAATAGACTGATTGCTTTATTATTACTACTGCTCTTATTACCTGTTTTTCTCCTAATCTCCCTTGCGATATGGATTGAGGATGGATTCCCGGTATTTTTTAAGCAAAAACGGGTAGGTGCGGATTATACTTTCTTTCAGATATATAAGTTCCGTAGTATGAAAAAGAACACGCCCAATGTGGCGACCGATTTGCTTGAAAATCCGGACCAGTATGTTTTAAAGTCTGGTAGAATACTTCGAAAGCTAAGTTTGGACGAACTGCCAAATTTGATAAACATCATCAAAGGCGAAATGGTATTTGTAGGTCCCCGTCCCGCACTTTACAATCAGGAGGACCTGATGGCTTTAAGGTTGGCCGCCGGGGTGGATAAATTAACCCCCGGTATTACCGGTTGGGCGCAAGTTAACGGCCGGGACGAAATTTCTATAAAGGAGAAGGTGAACCTGGAAAAAGAATACCTGGAGCGAAAATCTTTTTGGTTTGATTTGGAAATAATAGTGCTTACTTTTACTTCGGTTTTGGGAAGCAAGGGAGTTGCACATTGAAAATGATTTTGCCCACTCGGGATCAGTTTGATTTTAACGATTCCTGTTTCCAACTGAAATAAAGCACCTATGAAAGATAAAATACCAATATTGATCAAAGGGAAAAAATATGCAGATCAAAGGGGCGAACTGATATACAACAATGACTTTGATCTGACGGAGGTTAAAAGGTATTTTACCATTAAGCCCTCAGCGTTCAGGGCCTGGCACGGCCATAAAAATGAGCAAAATTGGATCAATGTGGTGCGTGGTGCTGTCAAAATTTTGCTTATTGAGCCGGATAATTGGAAAAATCCTTCTCACAATTTACCTCTTTCAGAATACATTTTAAAAGAAGAAGACGGGGATGTTCTTTATATCCCCGGTGGCTACATTTCAGGTATAAAATCTATAATTCCGGATTCAAAACTTGTAGTTTTCTCTAACTTCACACTGGAAGAATCTTTAAAAGACGACTATAGATTTAGTAAGGAAAGATGGTATTTTGAGTCGTTTATGTAAATAATTCCTTTACTAACATTAAAAGCATTTTTTGTAAATAGACTGGAGGACTTAGGAGGTATGACAGGATAGCGTGTCCAGAAAGATGGTTCATGTGTGAATATTACTGCTGCGCGGGGTTGTTCAGCAGTCCTGGGTGCGATGATGCTCTTTTGAAAGAAACATTGGGCTTTCGTTAGCTTGCCAAACAAGAACTTTTGGGAAAAAGATCATTGAGGAAGCCCCAGTGTTTGTCGTAGTGGTTGGAAAATTGGGGCTGGTGTCATTGACTATATTGAGAAGTAAATGAGCAAAAATAGAATATGGCTTTCTTCCCCCCATATGGGTGGAATGGAACAAAATTTTGTAAATACGGCCTTTGAAGAAAACTGGATAGCTCCATTTGGGCCTAATGTAGCCGGTTTTGAACAGGATCTTAAAAACTATTTATTTTCTGATAATGCTCTAGCTGGAAACCTGTCCTATGGGAGGGTACAGGGGGAGGTAGCAGCCCTCAGTTCCGGCACAGCAGCCCTCCATCTGGCACTTATTCTGCTTGGAGTAAAGCAGGGAGATGAAGTACTTTGTCAAAGTTTAACTTTTGCAGCTTCTGCATATTCGATCACCTATGTAGGCGCGGTACCAGTTTTTATAGACAGTGAGAAGCAGACTCTGAACCTTTGTCCACAAGAACTTGAAATAGCTATAAAGGACAGGATATCCAAAGGGAAAAAGCCTAAAGCGTTGATTGCCGTCCATTTGTACGGAATGCCTTATAAAGTGGATGAAATTGAGGAAATATCAAAGCGCTATGACATTCCCGTCATCGAAGATAGTGCCGAGGCTTTGGGGAGTTCTTGGAACGGGAGAAAATGCGGCACCTTTGGAGATATGGCTATTTTATCCTTTAATGGAAATAAGATTATTACGACTTCGGGCGGAGGGGCTCTTGTAACTAAAGAGCTGCGACAAAAGGAAAAAGCAATCTTTCTGGCTACACAGGCACGGGATCAGGCACCGCACTATCAACATAGTGAGATTGGATACAACTACAGAATGAGTAATATAAGTGCGGGCATTGGCAGGGGACAAATGCAGGTTCTGGACAGGCATGTGCAGGCTCGTAGAGCTATGAATAAATTTTACCAGGAGATATTTAAAGACATTCCGGAAGTGAAAGTATTAAAAGAACCTGAAAATAATTACTTTTGCAATCATTGGCTCAGCGTCATAAAAACTAAATGCAGGAAAGCCTTTGATCCGGAGGCACTTAGATTGCATCTTGAAAAAGAGAACATTGAGAGTCGGCTCATATGGAAACCAATGCACCTGCAGCCTGTTTTTAAAGATGCTCCTTTTTACGGAAACGGAATTGCCGCGGCAGCTTTTGAAAACGGGCTATGTCTTCCTTCAGGTTCAAACCTGAGAGAAGAGGAGAAGAACAGAATAAGTACTGCGATAAAAAATTTTATGCAGTAATAGATTATTCCAAATCACAAAGTATATGGGTAAAAAATTAAACAGCGCCCTTCAGCAAATATTATCCTCCGAAAATCGTTTGGATATTCGAAATATTAAATACCTGCCCAGGTGGGCAATTTTGGGTATTGATATTTCCATTATTGTAGTTTCTGTTATTCTTACAGTAATGGCACTTCAGGACCTGACTTCTCAATTCTATAACCTATTGTCTCTACCACAGCGGATGATCCTCGTAGTTGTGGTTAATACATTTTTCTTTTTTATTTTTAGAACCTATTCCGGTCTTATTAGACATTCTTCCTATGTCGATGCATTAAAGATCATGCTTGCCTGCTTTAGTACATTTATCACTCTTTTGGCAGTAAATTATTTGACCTTTTTTCTTATTGGGGAAAAAATTTATCTCGTCGCGGGATTAATTTTTTATTTTCTGGTTTCTTTTTCACTCTTATTTCTTTTTCGCCTTTCAGTAAAACAGGTTTATGAATATTTCAAGCGAACTCAAAGAAATCAAAATTTACAAAAAGCCGTCATTTTCGGAGCTGATGAAAATGCAATTTCAATTGCAGGAGCTTTAGAAATCGAACATCCTAAAAGATTCGATATAAGGGGCTTTATAACTAATGATAATACTAGAAGAAATATTAGGATCCTTGGTAAGCCCGTGGTTTATAACGGTCTGAAGATTAGTGAAGAAGTTATAGCTCTAGGAGCGAATGCCCTAATACTTTCGGAAAACACACTCACGGCCGAGGAAAAGTTTGCGGTTGTTGAGGATTGCCTTGAGCACAATATTAAAGTATTTAACGCTCCGATTGTTTCCCATTACGAGGATGAAAAGTCGGTTTCGCACAAGGTCAAATCTCTCCAGATCGAGGATCTGTTGGACAGAGAGCCTATTCTTCTGAATAAGGAAAATAAAAAACAACAATTAACTGGTAAAACTATTTTGGTAACAGGGGGTGCCGGTTCTATTGGAAGTGAGATCGTACGTCAGGTGGCGGAATATAATCCTGAACTCTTGCTGATCCTTGACCAGGCGGAAACGCCTCTTCATAACCTGCAGCTGGAGATTCAGACGAAATTTCCGGATTTAAGTTATAAATGTATTATTTGCGATGTGAGCAACAGGAAGCGGCTTGAGTTACTTTTAAAAAGAAATCAGGTAGACGTGATCTACCATGCTGCGGCTTATAAACACGTTCCCTTAATGGAGGCCAATCCTCACGAAGCGGTATTCGTCAATATTTTGGGAACAAAAAACCTTGCAGATCTTGCAGTACAGTATGAGGTAGGGCATTTTGTAATGGTATCTACAGACAAGGCTGTAAATCCTACAAATGTGATGGGAGCCTCAAAACGGGCGGCAGAAATGTATGTCCAATCGCTTTATCATTCAGCTTGTGCCGGAGAAACAAAAAGAACAAAATTTATTACTACTCGCTTCGGAAATGTTTTGGGTTCTAATGGTTCAGTTGTTCCTTTGTTCAGGAAGCAAATTGAGAAAGGCGGTCCTGTAACAATTACACATCCTGACATTATTAGGTATTTTATGACCATTCCCGAAGCCTGTCAACTTGTTTTAGAGGCGGGAGCCATGGGAAAGGGCGGAGAGATATTTATTTTCGACATGGGTGAACCTGTGAAAATAATGGATCTGGCGATAAAAATGATAAAATTGGCGGGATACGTTCCTGATAAGCAGATAGGGATCAAGATCACCGGCCTTCGTCCGGGAGAAAAACTTTATGAGGAATTGTTGAGTGAAAAAAGTAGAACTTTGCCAACGCACCATAAAAAGATCATGATTGCCATAGATCAGCCCGGGAACTATGAAGAGATCAATAAACTGGTGGAAAAAATCATCAAATCGGCAAATGAACTCAAAAGCCATAAGGTAGTGGCAAAATTGAAATTTCTTGTTCCGGAATTCAAAAGTAACAATTCTACCTTTGAAAGTCTAGATAAAGATCCCATTTTACATTCAAATCAGAAGAAAATTAGTTAAATGAGTAAAATAAGTCCCCAGAACTTTTTCAACCTTCAAAAGTACTTTTCGAAATTTCTTGTTTTCATTTTTGGAATAACATTAATTTGCTCTTGCTCTACAAGAAAAGAAATAGTTTATTTTCAGGATTATGAAAGACTGAATAATATGGCGAAGCCTCAAGATTTTAAAGCCCGGATTGAGGTTAATGATGTTTTAAAAATAGATGTATCCTCAATGAATGAGGAATTGGCGGTACCTTTCCAAATAAATCTGAATAATCGAGCCGGTGGAAGCGGAGGTAGTAATGCGGTACTCACAGGTTATTTGGTTGATCCTCAAGGAAATATAAATTTCCCGGTGTTGGGGGAAATCCACGTGGCAGGTAAGACCAGGGAAGAACTGCAAGAGGAATTGACTTCAGAACTCCGCGGGAAATATTTAAAAGATGCAGTGGTAAGAGTTCGTATTGTGAACTTTAAAGTCACGGTCATGGGTGAGACTGGAAGTAGGGTTATAGATGTTGTAGATGAAAGAATTTCAGTACCCCAGGCTTTAGCAATGTCTGGTGATATTTCCTACGACGGCCAGAGAGACAAAATATTGGTAATACGGCAAGTGGACGATGAATTGAAGTATGAGATACTGGACCTTACCAGTGTAGATATTTTTCAAAACCCTTTTTATTACTTAAAGCAAAATGATATTGTATATGTGGAACCCACCTACAGAAAGGTAAAGTCGGCCGGATTTATTACGAGTTGGCAGGGAATGGTTTCTATTGTAACCAGCGCGCTTAGTTTATTTATACTTTTTAGCAGATAAGATGGAAGAACTCCAAGAGTTTTCGGAAAAGGAAGAGACGAATATTGATCTAAAGGCGGAGATCTTTAAATATTTAAAATACTGGAAATGGCTCTTATTTGGTTGTTTTCTTGGTTTGTTTATAGCTTATTTGTATAATCGGTACACTTTGCCGGTTTATGCTTCCCAAGCATCCATGATGATTCTCAATGAAGAGAAGAATAATGTTGTAGATGCACTTCCATCGGGTGGATCGTCTATTCTTGCTATAGATGATAAATCTCTTGAAAACCAGATTGTCACATTAAAATCTAAGCGTCTGGTTGAGGGCGTTATCGATGAATTGGATCTGAATATCACCTATTTTCTCGAAGGAAAAGTGATTGCGGTGGAGGCCTACGAAAATAATCCGGTTAGTATAGAATTTTTGACAGAGAAAAGTATTGTTCATGAATCTTCTCTTAATCTTTGGGTAACTCCCAGATCTTCAACGCAATTCCGGCTGGAATCCGAAGATGGATTTTCCGGGACTTATGACTTTGGGCAACCTGTCACTATAGGAGATCTACGTTTTCTTATTGCTCCAGAAAGAACCGGGATTAACACGAACAGTACTATTAATATTGTGGTACGTCCTTTACGTGAAGTGGCCAATGATTATATTTCTAATATGACAGTGGCACCTCAAGGCAAAGCCCAGGATATTTTATCTCTCTCCATAACTGGGGAAATACCTGAGAAATCAAGGGATTTTCTTAACGCCCTTATGGTTCATTTTAATGCGGAAGGAGTTGCTGATAAAAGACAGGTAGCAGAGAATACATCTGAATTTATTCAAAAACGCCTGGAACTTATTTCTCAGGAACTGGATTCTGTAGAAGGTGGGATTGCAGAATTTAAGATCGAGAACCGATTCATGGATGTCTCGAGCAGTGCTAGTGAGTATATGTCTAAGTCTAGCATGGCCGAACAAAAGATTTTTACTCTGGAAACTCAGTTGATGGTCTTGGAAGATATTGAAATTACGTTGCTTTCAGCCAAACCTTATCAGCTTTTGCCGGAAGGTGTAGGCCTTGAACAGGAAGGAATGGTCAGTGCTGTTGGCCAATATAATGAATTGGTTCTGCAGAGAAATGCCTATCTGAAGACAGGGACCCTTCAAAACCCTGTTGTAGAAACCCTTACTGAGCAGTTAGATGCACTAAAAGAAAATATTCTCAGGAATATTGAGCAAACTCGTAGTTCTATCCGTATACAACTACGTGAGCTTAATCAGCTGGATCAAACTGCAGAAGGTCTGTTCAGTACTTTTCCCGGACTAGAAAAGGGGATAAGGAGTATTGAGCGCCAACAGGAGATCAAAGAAGAATTATACCTATTTCTCCTGCAGAGAAGGGAGGAATCAGCAATTTCTTTTGCAGCTACATCTCCTGTTGCTAAAGTTATTGATCCTGCTTATACACTGCCCGAAGCGGTAGACCCTAAGCCCTGGCTTATTCTTACCGGAGGAGGGGTAATAGGATTAATAATTCCGCTCCTCGTTATTTTTTCTATTACTTATCTTGACACTAAAGTGCATCACAAAGGGGAACTTCAGCCTCTAATAAAATACGTGCCATTCCTAGGGGAGATTCCACGAATCCATAAGGAGGAAGCTGAGATGATCCAGTTGAATGATCGTTCTCCTCTCGCAGAGTCTTTTAGGATTTTACGGACAAATCTTGCTTATTTAGTGCAATCCAGAAATAAAGAGAAAGCAGAAGTTCTTTTTGTGACCTCCACAATTAAAGGTGAAGGAAAAACATTTGTTTCTTTTAACCTTGCCCGTACACTTTCGAGTACCGGCAAAAGAATTTTACTTATTGGGGCTGATGTACGTAATCCAAGGCTTCATAAATTCGCAGGAGGGACTTTGGAGACTAAAGGTTTATCTGATTATCTCTATGATAGCGATATTAGGGCTGAGGATATTATTCAACCTATGAACCAGGATAATATTCCTGTAGACGTAGTTTTTTCGGGCGCCATACCCCCAAATCCTGCAGAGCTGTTGATGAATGATAGAATGGAAGAGTTTATTAATGGCCAGAAGGCTAATTATGATTTTATTATTGTAGATACAGCACCTACGATGATAGTTACCGATACACTTCTTATTAGTCAATTAGCTGATACTACAATTTATGTCGTAAGAGCTGGGTATACAGAAAAGAAGTTGCTGGACTTCCCTAAAGATCTAAAGCAACAAGGAAAACTCAAAGGTTTAGCTATTGTGCTTAATGATATAGATTATTCTAAATTCTCCTATGGCGCTAAATATGGTTATTCCTACGGCTACGGATATGGTTATTCAGCCGATGAGGAGAAAAAGGGATTTTTTGACTTTCTCAAAAAACCTTTTAGAAAGAACTAAAAAGTAAAAGTTTCCTTTGTTCGGCAGATTGCCGGAAGAACGAGCTCCAGCTGTTTTTTGGTCAGCTGGGAAGCTGAAAGCTTTTCCAGGTGTCGCTGCTGATGGGTGTCAGTTCCTATAAAATCGATCATTTCATTTTCCAGCAGTCGATAAGCGATTTCCTGCATGTTTTTGCCATAGTGACCAACCAGACTCAGTACATTTAGCTGGAATAAGCAGCCTCTGCCTTTTAATTCCGAGTACTTGTTCAGAGATTTGGAATGAAAGAAAGCATATCGTTCCGGATGTGCCAATACGGGCTTATATTGTGCTGTTTGAAGTTTAAATAAGATCTCATTTAAATTTATTGGCGGCTGGAAATAGGACATTTCAACCAACACCATGTTATCTTTCAAGGTAAGTAGCTTTTCTTTCTCTATAAGCTCAAGAAAAGCCTGGTCCATCATGTATTCGGCAGCCGCTTTGATTGTAATTTCTTTCATTCCTCTGCGCTCTAGTTCTGTAGTAAGAGCTATCCGGGCCTTTTCAATCCTAGCCGGAGTATTAGGATAATAGTCATTCATAACATGTGGGGTAGCAATAAAATGATTGATCCCTAACTGTTGAAAGCCATTTATGAGATCAATAGATGCCTCTACATCTGCAGCACCATCATCAATTCCCGGCAAGATATGGTTGTGAATATCAATAAAACCCTCAAGATGATCCTTTAGAAAATACTTCTTCTGAAAAAAATTAAACATGTCTTGTAATTATGAGATAAAATTACTGATTTTAGTTCTAAGTGTATTGAGCTTTATTGGAAGAGTACTACTTTTACGATCAAACTTTAAGCGTGTTTAAAAAGCTCCCCCTTTTTCTTTTTCTATTCGTTTCAATTATAAATGCACAGGAGATCAAGTATAATGTCTCAACTACTGCTCAAGGGATTTTATATTCCGGGGAGGAAAGTCCGTTCTGGGTGCATTCCAATAAACGTGGCCGGATAGATGAAAAGACCAATGTCAGTTCATGGATCACAGGTACGGGCACCTACAAATTTCGATATGGAGGAATCCTCCAGGCCGGATTAGGAGTTCTGTATCATGAAGGATATTCCAGTGAAGCAAAATTGGACGAATATTTTGTGAGTTACGAAAACAGTAGGATCAAGGTTTTCGCAGGAAGAAAACAAGAGTCCGAAATGTTTCAAGGACTCAGTGCCACAAACGAAAATGTATTATGGTCTCTTAACTCCCGACCAATTCCGGGAATTGGAGCTGACTTAAAACCTATCATGTTTTTTAAACGTGCAGGAATAGGATTTAAAGCTTCATGGGAGGAATTCTTTTCAGACGAGCAAGAAAGATACATTAATAACATCAGGATCCATCATAAAAGCTTTCACTTTATCTTTAATGGGATTCGGAATGTAGAACTTATTGCCGGAGGACATCATTATGTGCAATGGGGAGGCAAATCTGAGGAATATGGTGAATTACCGGCTGGTTTTGAAGATTATTTAAGAGTGATTACCGGAGGTAGTATAATAGGAGGAGAAGGTTTTGTTGGTGAACAGGAGATTAACGGCCTGGGAAATCATCTTGGAGGATACGAAGTGCAGCTGAATACTTCCTTCTCTCACTTTGATGTGTCCCTTATCTATAACACTATTTTTGAAGATTTCTCCGGAATAAAATTACGGAACACTCCCGATGGCCGCTATGGAATTTTCATACGGGATCAACAACCGGAGAAATGGGTGCAGGCCTTTATGTATGAATATTATTTTACCCGAAATCAAAGTAAAAACTATCCTACTACAGACGGAAAAGATAATTACTTCAACAATCATTTATATCGATCCGGATGGACCTATGAGAACAGGATCATTGGTCTTCCTTTTATTCAATTAGATGAAGACAGGTTTAGAGTTGCACATAACAACATTGTGGCTCATCACATCGGTTTAACCGGATTAGGTTTCTATACTTACCCGTACAAGTTGCTAGCCAGCTACAGAGCTAATTACGGAGCCAAAGGCGGTACCTCACAACCTGTCGAACAAATAGTATCAACTTATCTTGATGTGAATGTTTGGCAGGAATTTATTAACGTGAACTTTCAGTTTGGAGCTGATATTCATTTTAAGGAGGATTCATCTAACGTGGGACTTGGCCTACGGATTCATAAAAGCTTTTTCTAAAGCTCTGGATTGAACTTTAAATAAGCTATCTCAAGAAAAAAAGTCTTGGTTCTTATGTCCTGGCTCTTGCCGTCTCTTTACTCATCTTTAAAAAGTATTGTATAGCTCAAATAAATTCCTGCTACTGCGGCCAGCATAAAAAAGATGATCGCCAGTCCCGGATATCCAAAAATGGCAAATGCTGAAGGCACGCTCATCAGCATGGCTGCGCCAATGATCATAGAAGCAATGATCAGCCCCAAAGTAATACGATTTGCAACTTTTTGAAAACCGTCGGTCAGCCTTTTTTCATCGATAGCGTCTATTGCAAAACGAAATTCATTCTTAGCCAGGCTCTCAGTAATTTTATCAATTCGGTCGGGTAGATTTTCAACTAATTTTTTAGAATCCAATACAATGGACAGGATCTCCTCCGGTTTAAGCTCATTGAGCATTTTGTTCTGAAGCAGCTTGTTCATGTAATTTTTAACGGCTTCCCGCAGGTCGTACTCAGGTGCTAAAAATGCGATTATTTGGTCCATGTTCAGAAGGATCTTACCCAGTATATTCACTTCTACCGGAAGATGAATTCCGTTCATTGCAGCGCTGCGGTTCATCTGGATCAGTAGTTTTCCAGTCTGCATGTCTTTTGCAGTACTGTTTTGTCCTTCCTGGACCATAATATTGATTTGCCTTCTGAATTCCTCCTCTGAACTTCCTTCTCTTTTATTGCTCATTCTCAGGAGTATATCAGCTATCTCTTCTCCATTGTTCTTACTTAATGCTAATAGTAATCTCAGAAGAAAATCCTTCATTTTTTTTGAGAATTGGGCTACCATCCCCAGATCAATAAGTGCTATCTTTTCATTTTCCAGGAGATGCACATTCCCCGGGTGAGGGTCAGCGTGTACAAATCCATCAGAGACTATCTGCTTAAGGTAAGCTTCAATGAATTCATCTACCAGAGCAGAATAGTCATTTTCTGTTTTCTTAAGAGGGGAGATGCTGGTGACTTTTTTCCCTTTCACATACTCCATTGTCAGCACCCTGGAAGTGGTATAATCCGGAAAGGGTTGAGGAACGATCAACCTTCTGTATTCCTTCAAATTAATTCCCAGTGTCACAAGATTATTCGCTTCCCTAAGATAATCCAACTCGTGAAGCATGATGCGCCTTAGCTCTGCCAGGACATCACTGAATCCATACTTTTTACCGACCTCTGTATGTTTAACGGCTAAACCTGCCATCTCCTCCAGGGTATCTAAATCCTCCATGAATTTCTTCCTGATTCCCGGCCTCTGAACCTTCACAGCAACGGTTTTACCTGATCTTAATTCTGCCAAATGCACCTGACCAATAGAAGCGCTTGCTAAAGGCTTTTCTTCAAAATAATTAAAAGCTTTGGAAATCTTACTTCCAATTTCACTTTCGACAATTTCCCGTACTTCTTCATAGGAAATTGTCGGTAGATCATCCTGAAGAGAAGCCAGGGCTTTCAAATATCGGTCGGGGAGGAGATCTGGTCTGGTGGAAAGTAGCTGTCCCAGTTTGACATAAGTGGGACCCATTTGTTTAAGATCTTCGACCAGTTCTTCGGGGGATTGCTCATAATCACTAAACGTGCGGGCAGTTTCTTCTTCGAAGGCATTAGACGCAGTCTCATTGAGCAGATCGCTGTTCCAGTATTTAAGCATAAAACTCAGAAACTTCTGATATCTCGCTAGATTTTCGGGGAGGATGGACATAATCGGTTTTATAACTTTCAATTAAAAATAGGACATTATATATCGCTCAAGGCGGGTTTTAAAATATTTTAACTGAAGTTGAAGCTCCTGAACGATTAAAACGTATAATTGATCCTGAATTATTCGTGGCAAAATATTTTGTTCGATACAAACCATTGAGAGAAAATCAATTAAGATTCTCCTAATCTTAAAGCTTTAAAAAAGCAGAAAAAGGTTTGCAGAATACTATCTGATAACATACATTTGCAACCGCAAAATATTTGCAAGTTCATATACAAAATGAGGAGAGTTGCCAGAGTGGTTAATGGAGCAGTTTGCTAAACTGTCGACGAGCAATTGTCGCGTGAGTTCGAATCTCACACTCTCCGCTAAAAAGATTCAAAATTCAAGATATAAAATTCAGGATTCGCTGAGTTAGAATTTGAAATTTGATTTTGAACGTTATCAGCGTCAGCTGATTTCGGGGTGTAGCGTAGCCCGGTTATCGCGCCTGCTTTGGGAGCAGGAGGCCGCAGGTTCGAATCCTGCCACCCCGACAAAACAAAGCCCTGCACGAAAGTGCAGGGCTTTTTTGTTGGACCCAGGCGGGAGCTCGCTCACAAGCCGCAGGACCAACAAAAAAGACCAGGCAGGCGCAAGCCTGCAGGCTTTGTTTTAGTTCCACCCTTTCAGGATCACCGACCGAAGGGAGGTAATCCTGAAGTTAGATTTTAGAAGGTAGAAGTACGAAGTGTTTTGAGTTCGTTCCCAAACCGAAAGGACAACACAAAAGCCCGTGCAGGCGATAGCCTGCAGGCTTCGTTTTAGTTCCTCCCTTTCAAGATCACCGACCGAAGGGAGGTAATCTTGAAGTTAGATTTTAGAAGGTAGAATTACGAAGTGTTTTGAGTTCGTTCCCACCGAAAGGACAACAAAAAAAAGCCCGTGCAGGCGATAGCCTGCAGGCTTTGTTTTAGTTCCACCCCACAGGATCACCGACAAAGAAAGGCTATCCAGAATTAAATCTAAGCCATTAGAAGTTAGTAGAGGCCAAGCTTCATAAACGAAAAAAGTTAGTCCAGACACTAATTTCCTGAAGGCGATTCTTTCCTTTAAACTATTTACTTAAAGATGTCTGAATTTCCTCATTTTTGACACTTGAAATAATTCCAGTTCATCCTGAATTTACTAACTTTATAAGAAACTCCTTTTTGGTTAATCCACCATTATATCAGTCAAGATTTGACGTGCTGCACTGCTGTGTCCTGATTCCAACTTACAACAATCAGGTAACACTGAAAAGAGTGATCGACCAGGTGCTTGAGTTTACCAGTAATGTTATTGTGGTGAATGATGGCTCGACCGACAATACAGCACAAATACTAAAAGATTTTAATTCCCTTCCAATCATCAATATTCCGGTCAATACCGGTAAAGGGAATGCCTTAAAAACAGGTTTTAGAGAGGCCTATAAAATGGGATATAAGTATGCCATTTCCATGGATTCTGACGGGCAGCATTTTCCCGATGATCTGCAAGTATTTTTAGATGCTCTCGAATCTCACCTGCCAACAAATCCTGATCTTTTGGTGATAGGTTCGAGAAAAATGGATGATCCCACTGTTCCCGAAAAAAGCAGTATTGGCAACCGTTTCTCCAGTTTCTGGTTTTGGGTGGAGACAGGTGTGGATCTTAAAGACACCCAATGTGGTTACAGGCTTTACCCTCTGGAGGTCATTAATTCGCTGAATCTATTTACTTCCAGATTTGAACTGGAGATAGAGGTGATCGTAAAGGCAGCATGGAAAGGAGTGAAAGTGATAAATCTCCCGGTCAAGGTGCTGTACGATCCAAATGAACGGGTCTCTCATTTCAAACCCTGGCAGGACGTCGCAAGGATCACTGTCTTGAATATTTACTTTGTATTTGTTGCAGCTTTCTACATTGCACCTCGCAACCTTTTGCGGAAGTTAACTGGTAAAAAAAAAGAGGTGCCAAAAAAGACATTTTCGGGCAATGAGATTCCGATGGAATAAGCTAGGGTCAGCATTTTTCACAGACAAGCACTGCTTTTTCACCGGAAACTAATGTGGTGAAAAACAAGAAGTCCTCTCCGCCATCTTTGATCTTCAGGATTTTCCGAAGATTTTCTACAGACTCAGAGAAGTTTCGGGTGGTAAGATTAGCTTTTTTAAGATCAAGATCCTTTCTAAGCTGCTTCTTTTTAAAGGGGAGAACTTTTTTGATCCTGAACCGTCTACCGGGAAAGCTTTTTAATATTTCCGAAGTGTAAAGCTGCGTGTTGGGATGTAGCTTTTTAAGCTCAAATTCTCTTCCTAAATTAGCAAATAATCCACTTTTCATGATTGCAGCATTAGGCTCGTAGAGATACTCAAGTGGTTCGCTGTACTCTTCAGGTATATCTTTTCCAAAGAGGCTTTGAAACACCTGCTTTTCCTCTTTCTGAAAATTCACAGTCTTCATCCTGATCCCTTCGGAAGCTTCTTTTTTAATTATCCACAGCAATTCTTTAACATCATTATCAACCGCAATAACATGGATCTCGTTGACGTTTTTCAACTCTCTTAATCCGGCCTGTAAGTCTAAAAGAGGGGATGTCTTTACTAAGAGGTTTTTTGACTTACTCTGGAGTAATTCAAGATTTTCAGGAACATTCGGTAAACAATTGGAAAGGAAAAATACCCTACCGCCCAGCTCATCTCTACGGGAAGGATCCAGGTAGACCCACTCAAATTCTTCAGATGAATTCCGAAGATATTCCATACCATCTCCAGCTTCAGAAATGACATTTTTGGCACCTAAGATCTCAAAGTTGTGTTGAGCTATTTCCTGCAATTCTTCATTCAGTTCAAAGTGCTTAAGTATTTGCACTTTTTGAGCAAAATAGAAGGAATCGATCCCAAAACCGCCGGTAAGATCGGCCATATTCTCTCCGGTGATCAAAGAAGCTTTATATTCTGCTGTAATTTCAGAAGAAGTCTGTTCCAGGTTGATATTTGGAGGATAAACTATTCCGCGGGTCTTGAACCAGGTGGGAAGTTTCTTTTCAGCCTTTTTTTTTCCGGCGAGCTGCACCAGTAATTCCCGGGTAGAGATCTCCTCAAAAGGACTCCCCTGAAATGCCATTTTTGACACCTCTTCTTTATAATGCTTCTCAACAAAATCCTGCACCTCTTTATTTAGAAGCCGCCTGTTCATCTAGAGATCTCGTGTAAGTCGTTTTACGATCTTGTATTCACTTAAAGATTCCTTCGCAATCACTTTTACTGCTGTGTAAAAAGGAACAGCAACTACCATCCCCATGATTCCCGAGGTGAGACCTGCAATAAGGATTACCAGAAAGATCTCCAGAGGATGAGATCGCACGCTGGCTCCAAATATGAGTGGCTGATTAATAAAATTATCGATCAATTGGCAGATCAAATAGCCCGACATCACGTAAATGAGCTGCGGAAGAATAATGGTTTGGAAATCGGCTCCCAAGTTGCTGGAGATCACGAATAGTGAGACGAGAATTCCGGCAATAATGGGACCCAGATAGGGCACGATGTTCAAAAATGCACAAATAAATGCTATGGCTATAGGGTTGTCAATCTCAAATAAAGACAAAAGGATGCTGTATAAAATAAATAGCACAGTGATCTGCATGGTTAGCCCCACAAAATATCTCGAAAGAAGCACCTTGATCTTATTGAAAACCCTCTGAAATTTGTCTTCATGTCCTTTATTGGCGAAAACAAGGATACTGTTCAACATAAGTTTGCTGTCCTTCAGGAAGAAGAAGGCTATAAAGATCACTGAAAAAACTGCAATGATCCCGGCGCCCAGAATTCCGAAGAAATTATTCAGGTAACGTGGAATTGTCGTAAGATCGAAATTCCTCACAAACTCCGTTTGCTTGATACCTTCAATAATATCAATTTCTTCAACTCCAAGATAATTGTTGATCTGGTTATTTAGTTCATTAAGGTCGCGGGTAAAGGCGTCCATATCTATCTGGCCAAGGTTCTTGCTCTGTTCGACAACAATAGGTATGAAAATGGTGATAAGGCCAATGAAACTACACACCACGAGGAGCAGTACGATGACTACCGCGACCTTATTGGGGACCTTTAAATGATTTTTCAGGAATATGACTACCGGCCTGCCAACAAGGGAAATTACCCCCGCAATGGCAATGTAAATAAGTACCGACTGTATGAGGTACAGGAAATAAAGAAGAAATGCCACTCCGAGTATTATGGCTATAGCCCGAAGTATTCCGTAGGAAAGTTCTTTTTCGTTCACGAAGTAAATATATTATTTCTCAGCGAACTGGCTGCAGGCTTTTAGTAATTTCAAATAAGGCTATTGCTGCCGCATGAGTGACATTCATGCTGCTATTTTCTCCAAACATATTGATGTGCAAGAAGTTATCGGCCAGTTTTAAGATATTGTTCTGAATACCCGTTCTTTCGTTCCCAAGCACCAGGGCCATTTTTTCTACTTCTGAAAAGTCCAAATCCTGCATGGGCTTACTATTCAAAGTGATCTCTAGAGCAAAAATCTTATATCCCGAATCTTTCAGATCTCTGCATACTGCTTCGGAACTTTCATGCTCCTCAAAAATGACATTTTTGACTGTTGCTCTGGCAGTTCTCCTCAGTCTATTGCTTTGAATATCTACAGAAGTACCACAAAAAACAAGCTTCTCAATATTAAAGGCATCAGACAGCCGGAAGAGGCTCCCGATATTCGCGGGTCCCGAAACCCCGTCCATAACCAGGATCAAGGGAAATTTTTTCTTTGAAAAATTAGTGGTAGAGTGGGTTTTCTGCATTAGTTGGAAAAAGCATATTTGAGAATATTGGCACCCATTTGCAGTGCCTTACGCCTTACATCTTCAGGATCGTTGTGCACCTGCGGGTCTTCCCAGCCGTCGCCGAGATCACTCTCATAGGTGAACAGGCACAAGAGACGATCATTTTCAAAAATGCCAAAAGCCTGAGGCTTTAGTCCGTCATGTTCATGGATCTTGGGCAACCCATTCGGGAAATTAAAAGCTGCCGAAAAAATAGGGTGGGAGGAAGGGAGTTCCTCTAATTCCTTATCGGGAAAAACCTTTTTTAATTCGCGGCGGACGAACTCGTTCATCCCGTAATTATCGTCAATATGAAGAAAGCCGCCAGCCAACAAATAATTTCTAAGGTTGGCAGCCTCTTCTTCGCTGAAGTAGACATTTCCATGGCCAGTCATATGCACAAAAGGATATTGAAATATATCTGTGCTGCCGGGTTCCACAGTCGCCGGACTTGATTCTATTGAGGTCTGAATATTTTGATTGCAGAATTTTATAAGATTCGGTAGGGCAGTGGGGTTGCTGTACCAGTCACCTCCACCGCCATATTTGAGAATTGCCACCTCCTGAGCCTTCAGCAATCCGGAAGTAGAAAGAACCAGAAATAATACAATGAGTAATTTCTTCATGTCTCTAAAATAGCAAAAAGAAAGCTTACTATTCTTCATTTACTAACGCGGCTGTATGGCAGGCTACTATCGCAGCGGTTTCTGTCCTTAACCTGCTGTTTCCAAGACTTACCGGTTGCCATCCCGCTGCTACTGCCTGCTCTACCTCCTGTGGAGAAAAGTCGCCTTCGGGTCCAATTAAAATGGTGGCCGAAATGCCCTTTTTGAATACTTTAGAAAGTAGTTTTCTTGGCTTTGCTTCCTCACAATGGGCAATAAATTTCGCTTCCGGATGATTTTGTTTCAAGAATTCCAAAAAACCCACCGGTTCATGGAGGATTGGCACTCGTGTATGCAGTGATTGCTTTAAAGCACTTTGGATCACCCGTTGAAATCGCTCATTTTTTACCACTTTTCGCTCGCTGTGGTCACAAATTACTGGGGTGATCTCCTGAATCCCGATCTCTGTTGCTTTTTCAAGAAACCACTCATATCGATCGTTCATTTTTGTAGGCGCAACCGCGAGGTGGAGGTGGTAGGGTGCTGGAGGCTCTTTTTCAGCCGATAATATTCTGGCGCTGCAATTATTTGGTCCAGCGAGGGTGATCTCAGTTTCAAAGATCCATCCCTTTCCGTTGGTAAGCTGAAGCACATCGCCTTCCCGCTTCCGCAGAACCTTTACAATATGTTTGCTCTCGTCCCTGGAAAAGCGAACTTCTTTGTCATTTTCGGAAACTGAAGGTTGAAAGAATAACTGCATGGATCTAGAATTTATATCGGGCTTTTGCGGTGATCCCCATATTTGCAAAATCTTCTGAAAGGTATTTGTAGTGACCTGCAATAGCGATCATTGCTGCATTATCTGTGGTGTACTCGAATTTAGGAATAAAGGTCTTCCATTGGTACCTGGCTTCAGCTTCCTTAAGTGTCCGTCTTATTCCGCTGTTTGCTGAAACTCCGCCACCAATGGCTATCTGTCTAATCCCCGTTTGCTTCACGGCCTTTTTCAGTTTATCCATTAAAATTCCAATGATGGTATGCTGAATGGACGCACAGATATCTTCTATATTCTCCTCAATGAACTTCGGATTTTCCTTTAATTGCTTCTGAACAAAATAGAGGATGGAAGTTTTAAGTCCGCTAAAACTAAAGTTGAGCCCATCCACTTTAGGTTTGGGAAAAGGAAATGCTTTTGGATTTCCGGTTTGGGCATATTTATCAACCAAAGGTCCGCCGGGATAGGGCAACCCGAGTATTTTTGCACTTTTGTCAAAAGCTTCTCCAACAGCATCATCCAAAGTTTCACCTATAACTTCCATTTTAAAGTGGTCATCCACCCTTACGATCTGTGTATGTCCACCGCTAATGGTAAGAGCCAGGAAAGGGAATTCAGGTTTTTGAAATTCTTCCTCCTCAATAAAATGAGCCAGGATATGAGCCTGCATGTGGTTCACATCGAGTAACGGAATGTTCAAGCCTAAGGACAAGGATTTTGCAAAGGAGGTTCCCACCAGTAGAGATCCCATTAATCCCGGGCCACGGGTAAAAGCAATGGCCGAGAGATCTTCCTTTTGAATTCCGGCTCTGGAAAGCGCCTCATGGATCACCGGAACTATGTTCTGTTGATGGGCTCTGGAAGCCAGTTCGGGAACCACTCCGCCATATTTTTTATGTACCTCCTGGGTGGCAATTACATTGGAGAGGATTTTTCCATTATGTAGTACGGCTGCGGCCGTGTCATCACAGGATGATTCAATGCCTAGTATGTAAATATTTTGTGCTGCCATCCTTAGTATTTAGGCCCGAAAATTGTTAATATTGTTCGCAAAGTTATAACTAAAAAATCTATCAGAAAATTCTGGAAAATACTGGGTAAAACGCTGCTCGCCCTGCTGCTGCTTTTCATCATTTTGTTGATCGTATTTTCTATACCCTCTGTCCAAACCTTTGTTGCAAAGAAGATAACCGATAACCTCAAAGAAACCAAGGATGTAGATATAAGAATAGGGCGGGTTGGCCTTACCTACAGTGGTAAATTAAAGTTACAGGATGTTCTTATCCTGGACCACCATCAGGATACACTTATTTATTCAGAAAACGTAAGAACTTCTGCCACCAGTCTTAGAAGCATTTACAACAACAATCCTACCCTTGGAGCTACAACAGCAAAAGAGCTTTACATGGATATGAAGGTTTATGAAGGAGAAGAGCGTGATAACCTGAATATCTTCCTTAACAAACTTAAGAGCCAAACAAAAAAGGAATCTACTCCTTTTCTTCTTGCTATTTCCCGGTTAGAAGTCATTAATGGAAGGTATAGCTACACGAATTATAACCTCAATTATCCCGAAGTTATTTCCCTTGATGATCTCAATATTCTGGCAAGTGAGCTTCTTGTTGACGGATCTGATGTGTACGTCGAGGTTGAAAGGTTGTCTGGTTTTGAAAAAAGGGGAATTCAGGTAGATCATTTGAGTACAGCCTTCAGTTATACTTCCGAAGAAATGGCTTTGGAAGATCTTGAGGTGGAGACACCACATTCCAGGATAGATGCAGATGTGAGATTTGATATCACCAACGGTTTTGCGGGATTCATCAATAAAGTTCCTGTAAAGGCTGTTTTCCGGCCATCCACCATTTCTACAAGTGACCTGCAGCCTTTTTATGATAAATTCGGTAATGATCAGGAAATAAGGTTCTCAACCAGGCTAGACGGAATATTAAATGATTTTCACCTGTCAGATCTGGAAATGACGGGTCTTGACCGGACTCGTTTGGCCGGTGAACTTCAAATACGCAACTCTTTGTCTACAGAAGAGGAGGAGTTTTCGCTTGAAGGTAGTCTTAGTGAACTTTCTACTAATTATTATGACCTGGTGAATCTTTTACCGGGTCTGCTTCGGGAGAAATTACCTGCAGAGCTTAAGGAATTTGGAAATGTACGAATGGAAGGCAATATCTATGTTTCTGAAAATTCTCTTTCCACTAAAGCTCTCCTGTTCTCGCAACTAGGGACTGCAAATGTGGATCTTGATTTAAAAGGTTTTGGTGAAACAGATCTTACTTCCTATAAGGGACGTCTTCAAGTGAAAAACTTTAATGTAGGCCGACTCGCAAATTTACAAGCCCTGGGAACTACCTCTTTTAATATCACTTTTGACGGACGGGGTTTTACTACTGAAACACTTAATACTCAGGTGCAGGGAGTTATTTCGAGATTTGTTTATCGTGGATATGCATATAATAACCTAAAGGTGCGTGGAACATTAAAGGCTCCATTATTTAATGGAAATGTTGTTTCTCTGGACCCCAATCTTGAAATGGAATTTAATGGACTTGCCGATTTTTCGGCAGGTACAAATGTTTATGATTTTGAAGCTTCTGTTGCTCATGCGAATCTGGCTGCAATGAACCTCGTAAAAAGAGATAGTTTAGCCATATTCCAGGGTGATATTATTATGAACATGGAAGGAACGAATCTCAACAATTTTGAAGGAGAGATTTACCTGCTAAATACCTCGTATAAGAACGAGAATGACTCTTATATGTTCAAGGACCTGGAAATTACCTCTTCCTTTGATGGACCGGTAAGGACAATTCAGGTGAATTCGCCCGATGTTATAAGCGGTACAATAGAAGGAATATTTGATATTACAGAAGTGCCCGCCCTTGTGGAGAATGCAGTTGGTAGTCTCTATACCAATTATCGCCCTAATAAGATCACCACCAATCAATATCTTAATTTTGACTTTGATATCTACAATAAGATCGTAGAAGTTTTTTACCCCGAGATCACTCTCGCTCCCAATACTTTTATCCGCGGAAGCGTAGAATCTGATGAATCTGAATTCCGCCTTGCTTTTCGATCACCTGAAATAAAAGCTTTCGATAACCTGTTCGAAAAGGTTAACATTCAGGTAGATAACTCCAATCCCCTTTTTAACACCTTTATTGAAATTGATAGCGTAGCGACTAATTTCTACAACATCAAAGATTTCAACCTTATTAATGTTACCCTTAATGATACGCTCTTTATCCGTTCAGAATTTAGGGGTGGGCCTAAAAGCAATGACGTTTTCAATCTTAACATGTACCACACCATAAATGAAAACAATAATTCTGTGGTGGGCTTACAACGTTCAGATATTAAGTTCAAGGAAAGTGTATGGCATCTTAACGAAGAAGGAAACAGGTCCAATAGAGTCATTTTTTCAAATGGAATGAACAACATAAGAGTCGACTCCCTGGTGTTAAGTCATGAAAATGAAGAAATACGCCTGGCAGGCCAAATGAGAGATTCGACATATAAGGATTTTCAAATGGAGTTTGAAAACGTAGATCTATATAAGATCACTCCGGAGATCAATAGCCTGGAGATGGGAGGTTTGGTCAATGGCTCTTTGAATCTATTGCAGGAGGATGGCGCCTATTATCCGAACACTTCTCTTACCGTGCGGGATTTGACGATCAATGATCAACTGCTTGGAGTGCTCAACCTTGACGTGATGGGTAACCGGGACCTGAGCCTGTACAATGTCAATACCTCTCTTCGCAATGCCGGTCTCGAATCTTTATCGGCTATTGGGGAAATTGTTGTGGATGGCGAAACTCCCGAGATCGACCTGGAGGTTGAACTAAAGAATTTTGATATGTCGGCATTTAGCCCACTGGGGCGGGATGTTTTGAATAATATTCGGGGGTTGGTTTCCGGGGAGGCCGATGTTACCGGAGATTACCGAAATCCGGATATTAACGGGCGTCTATTTTTGAATCGGGCAGGTTTATCTATTCCTTACCTGGATGTTGACTATGCTTTTGAAGAAGGCGCTGTTGTGAACCTAACAAGACAACAGTTCAATTTTGACGAGATAACTATCACTGATACAAAATTTAAAACTACCGGGGTGCTGGATGGCACGATTTCACACACCAATTTCAGCGATTGGGTCCTGGGTTTGAATATTTCCACAGACAGGCTACTTGTACTCGATACAGAATATGATGAAGAAGCTCTTTATTATGGTACCGGCTTCATTGGTGGCAACGCTTCGATCTATGGTCCCACTTCAGAATTGGTCATTGATGTAATAGGAACTACCCGCAGGGGAACAGTATTCAAAATCCCTATTAATGATTCAGAGAGTATCGGTGACAATTCCTTTATTCACTTTTTGAGCCCGGAGGAAAAAGCTGCGAGACTGGCCGGAGAGGAACTGGAGTTTCAGGAAGTAAAAGGATTGGAGCTTAACTTTGATCTTGATGTAACCAATGATGCTCTTGTAGAGCTTGATATTGACGGCAGTATTCTGCGTGGAAGGGGAGCAGGGACTTTGCTGATCGAGATCAATACCCTCGGAAAATTCAATATGTGGGGAGACTTTATTGCAAATACCGGAGAATATATCTTTAACTACGGAGCTCTTCAAAAGCGATTTGAAGTGCGGCCGGGGGGAACCATTAACTGGAATGGAAACCCGGCCCTTGCTGATCTCAACATGAGTGCTATTTATGAAGCTCATGCCAACCCTGCTGTGATCCTGGATAATCCGGGAATTAGCCGGAGAATACCTGTAGATGTGGTGATCAACCTGGAAGGTGAACTTGTGCAACCTGATATTTCTTTTGATATCGAATACCCCAATGTGGCTTCGGCGGTAAGATCTGAACTTGAATATAAGATCGAAACAAGTGGAAATAGTGAAGCTCAGGCATTTTCACTGCTTGCACTAGGGCAATTCTATACTCCCGATGTACTTGGAGGAAATGCAAGTAGCGCTATAATTGGTGGCGTATTCCAGAGTGCATCTTCAGGTTTGTTTAGCAGCTTGATTGGTGATGATGGAGGGGTTTTCGAAGTCGGTCTTAACTACGAACAGGGCTCAAGAACACCGGAACAGTCAATGGCCGACAGGTTTGGGGTTACTCTTTCGACCCAGATAAGTGAAAGGGTTTTGATCAATGGTCAGGTCGGGGTGCCGGTGGGTGGTGTTACCGAGACTGTTATTGTAGGAAACCTCGAGATCGAATTTTTACTTAACGAAGAAGGAAATCTTCGTGCAAAGATCTTCAACAGGGAAAATAACATCCAATACCTTGGTGAGGAGCTTGGCTTTACTCAGGGGGTAGGATTGTCTTACCAGGTGGATTTTGACACCTTCAAAGAGCTGTTGCGCAAGATCGTTGATAAGGAAGTTACAACTGCCGCCATTCGGGAGGATGATGAAAAAGAGCAGGGGGAGCAAAAGAAAAGCCTGGCGCCGGCTTATATAAGATTTCCGGGAGCAGATGAATTTTAATTTAAGAGGTTCCAAAAATGTCATTTTTGGAACCTCTTATTTTTTATTTTACAGCGATCATGCTGATCTCTACGTTCACAAACTTCGGCAAGTTCGCCACTTCCACAGTCTCACGTGCCGGTGCTGTATCTTCTTTAAAATATTTGGAATAAACCGTGTTGATCCTGGAGAAATTATTCATATCACTTATAAAGATCGAGCTCTTTACTACGTTTTCAAAGCTCATTTCAGCAGCGTGGAGAATAGCTTTCAGGTTGCGCATCACCTGCTCGGTTTCTTCCTCAATGGTTTCCTGTTGCAGCTCTCCATTTACCGGATTGATCGCGATCTGACCCGAAATGTAAAGTGTATTTCCGCTTAAAACCGCCTGATTGTAAGCTCCAATTGGTGCCGGAGCATCTTTTGTCTGGATGATCTTTTTCATAGCTGATGTATTTTTTAGATTAAAGTCTTCTGTCTCTTTCTCTTCTCTTTTCATATTTGATATCTCTCAATAAGGAAGATTTGATACCAATAAAGAAATTCCACTGTTTGTATACCCCAAATGGAGTCCAGCTAAAGGTCATTCGCCAGCTTTCCAGGTCTCTTGCGAAACGAAGCTGAGTATGAGTAAAACCTGTATTTACAAAATCATAACCCGAGGATGCACCAACAGTCCACTTTGGAGAAAGTTCTACATCCCCCGAAAACATCAATGAATGCGATGTTACCTGACTTTGCCGTGCATTGTTGGCATAGTTTAGGGTGTAGGCCAGGCGAAGATCCCAGGGGATGTCAAAGTTATACCAGCTGTTTTCACTTTCTTCTTCTTCAGCAGGATTCGTTTCTTTTTCATCATAGAAAGTTCCGTCAATATCCATGTCCTTTCCAAAGAGGTCATCGGGGCGTCCTCCATTTCTGAAGGTCTGATTTTCCAACCGGTTCACATTTTCCTTTCCTCCAGAAAACTGATCGCTGGAGAAGGAATATCCAAAGCTCATGTTGGCATTTGTAAGCCTAAAGAGACTTCCGCCGTTCTCGATGTTGAGTTTATCGATTCGCCGGTTCTCATTGTTGAGGGCGTAGATGTCCAGGTTGGTTCCAAAATTTATGTCCAGTTTATTCTGAATAATAGGAATATTTCCGCGGACACTGATAGGGGACAGGCGAAGCGAATCTCCTGCAAGATTGTAGGAGGTGCTAACGTTGAAGTTGTTTAGTAGTGTGACCTTACGAGGTTCGGCATCTACTGAGTCTTTGACCTTTGCCTCAAAAGTATTGCTTAAAGAGAGGCCAATAGAGCTGGAAAATACCTTCCCGGGAGGACCATATAAGGTTCCCTGGAATCGGGAATATTCCACTACACGTTCTTCTCTGCCGTCGGATTCGGGAATAATGTAATTATCATAGTAATACCCAAATCCCGGATTAATGTTGTAGCTGACGGACGGTCTTAAAACATGTCGAATAGCCTGATATTTTCCATTTCCGCTAAAATTTTTGGTTCCGTAGATCGTGGTCCCAATACTTGTATTGAAGTTGTAGGTGCGAAAGGAATCAAATCCACTCACGGTATCTATAACTTCCAGACGGGCCTCCTCATCATAGGAACGCTCGAATGTTTTGAAAACCCATGATTCTGTATAATTAGTTCCGGCGCTTACACTAAGATAATTGAAAAGCTTGAAGTTGGTGTTTAGCGGGATGCTATGTTGGGCCCCTAAAATGGCATTTTTGAACATCTCCGGTTTAAAGAAGAGGGAATCGGTTGTTTGGAATCTATTCTCTCCCCTAAAATTATACTGAAAATTTATGTTCTCAATAATGCCTTTTTTGGCACCTACCTTAGGCTCAAAAGGATATACCCTGGCCATGCTCGCCTGCACGGTAGGAAGGGTCATATTGATTTGCTCTGTATTAGTGTTTTGACTATGTGTAGCCGCAATACTCAGGTTTATTTGAGGCTGAATATTAAAAGTCTTTGAATAGGAAACGGAGGAACTTAGAGTGTTGGTCAACCGGTTTCCTGTGTTCATCTGGTTTGTAGAAGCCTGGTAATAATCACTACTACCGAGGTTCACTGCTGCTGAAAATCTTGAAGTTGGATTTGCTTTTGAATCCTGCGAATGATTCCAGCGCAGGTTATAGATGGTAGATTCAGAAAAATCGGGGAAACCGGGCTCGCTGTTGATAAGCTTCTCATATCTAAAACTAAGATTTCCTCTAAATCTGTAGCGGAGAGCATAAGAAGATTCCATTCTCAACCCATAACTTCCGTTAGTATAGTAATCACCTAAAACCGTGAGGTCCATATAGTCACTAATAGCAAAATAGTACCCTCCGTTTTGTAGATAGAAACCTCTGTTGTTATCATCACCAAAAGAAGGAATAATGAATCCTGAAGTTTGTTCATCTGTCATTGGAAAATACCCAAAAGGCAATCCCAGTGGTGTAGGAACATCGGCTATATACATGTTGACCAGGCCGGAAACTATCTTCTTATCGGGAACGAATTTTATTCGCCGGGCATAGAAGTAATAATCAGGATTTTCTTCATTGGGAGAGGTGGTAAACCGTACATTTTTCATGTAATATACCGAATCATTCTCCCTTTTAGTGATCTCGCCCAGCACCTTGAACTCTCCCTGATCGGTTCGGGAATTAAAGACCAAAGCTCTTTCTGTATCAAAATTAAATCTGATGGAATCGGGACGAACAATGCTTTGAGCCTGCGTAAATACCGGTTTTTGAGTATAAACTCCTGCTGAATCCACTATTCCGTAGGCGTAGACTTCATTCCTTTCGTTATCCAGGATAATTTTTCCGGCAGTAATATTAATATCCCCGTAGGTAATTTCAGCATTGTCATAGAGATACAACCTGTTCTCACGAGGGCTAAGGCGCATGTAATCCTGGGCGGTGTAAACCACCCTGTCGGTTAATGGCTCGTTTTTGGGCCGCACTGTATCCCGGGGAGTAGGAGATAAAGAGATAACAGGAACAGGAGCTTCAATTCGTAAGGAATCGCGTATTGGTTGAACAGGTTCCCGTTCTGCAGGGATGCGGATACCTTCATTTGTTCTTATTTCCTGAGCTGTTGATTTTGAGGCTAAAGAAAGCAAAAAAATACAGCAGGAAAGTATGTAAAGTATCTTTGTTCGCAATGCTAGTTATAGTATTTTTGTACAGTGTGGCCTGTTTTTTGAAGTTTCAAAATTACATATATTTTTTAAGGTACCTTTTGACTTGAGGAAAAATAATAACCGCCCCAATGAACCGTTATTTCCATATGAAAACGAAATTTTTTGCCCTTTTTATATCTTTCAGTCTTACAATTTCTTTGGCAACTGCTTCTGCTGCGGGAGATCCTATTCGTGATAAGTTTGTAGTTGTAATTGACGCGGGTCATGGAGGACAGGATCCCGGGAACTCCTGGAATGGTTATTCTGAGAAAAATATTTCCCTCAACATTGCACTAAAAGTGGGGGCTGAACTTGAGAAACTTCCGGATGTAAAAGTGATCTATACCCGCAAAAGTGATGTTTTTGTTACCCTTGCGGGAAGGGCACAAATTGCCAATAAGGCAGAAGCCGATCTTTTTGTTTCTATTCATATGAATGGTCATAAATCCCAGGCCCAGGGAACAGAGACTTTTGTGCTGGGGCTTCACCGAAACCAGGACAACCTTGAGGTGGCCATGAGAGAGAACCAGGTAATCTTTCTGGAGGAAGATTATGAAATGACCTATGACGGTTTTAATCCGAACTCTCCTGAATCTTACATAGGTCTTACCTTAATGCAGGAAGAGTATCTTGATCAAAGCATTCTTTTGGCAGATCTCATTCAGAAGAACTTCACCAATATCAATAAAAGAGTGAACAGGGGAGTAAAGCAGGCAGGTTTCCTTGTTTTGAGAGAAACCTATATGCCAAGTGTTCTGGTCGAGGCAGGATTTCTTAGTAATAAATCTGAAGGAGCTTATCTCAATAGTGCTGCAGGGCAATCTGCAATTGCCGAGTCTATCGTGAAGGCAGTCAAGGAATATAAGAACTCCATGAATCTTGAGATCCTTCAAAACATCGAAGCTAATCCTGCTGTGGAACTAGTTGAAGAATCACCTCAACCAGCTTTTGATGTGTATGACGGGATCACTTTTAGAGTACAGTTGGCAGCCACAGGGAAGAAACTGGATCCCAGCGCCAGAAACTTTAAAGGTCTAACTCAGGTTTCCAGAAATAAGGAAGGTAAGCTATTCAAATACTACTATGGGGCCACTTCCAGTTACGGGCAGATACAGGATCTTCATGAAGAGGCAAAACGTAAGGGATATCGCGATAGTTTTATTGTAGCATTCCGCGGAAATGAGAAGATCAGCGTTAATGACGCGTTAAAAACAAAAATGAAATAGACCTTCTTTACTTTATAAATTTTATATTTGTCCTTCATCAAATAGGACAGTCTTTGTGAAATATACTAAAGAGGTAAAAACCGCTCTTCTGGCTATTGTTGCCATTCTTCTTTTTATTTTTGGTTATAGTTTCTTAAAAGGTAAGAACTGGTTTGATTCCAGTAGAACCTTTTATGCAGTCTATAATGATGTTGAAGGACTTTCACCTTCTTCTGCTGTTACTATAAATGGTCTCAAGGTTGGAAACGTCAATAAGATCGGATTTTTGGATAATTCCGGTAAACTGGTGGTCTCTTTCACAGTTGATAATGAATTTCCTTTTTCAAAAAATAGTATAGCACAAATTTATGGTGGAGGCCTTATAGGAGGGAAGTCCATCGCTATTATCCCAAAATATGAACAGGGAAATATGGCTAAATCGGGTGACACTCTGCAAAGTGCAATAGAAGAGGGGCTTTTGGAATTGGTAAATGAAAGATTGACCCCGTTGCAGGAGAAAATTGAAAAAGTGATCGTGAGTACAGATTCTTTGATCAACTCCTTCAATGATGTAATGAATGCTCAAACCAGGGAGAATCTTAAGAATAGTATTGCCAATTTAAATTCCACAGTTGCATCGCTAAGTAACTCGGCAAATTCGGTTGAAGGAATCTTAAGTGAGAACAGTACTAAGTTAAACCGAACTTTCACCAATCTGGACGAGATGTCCACTAACCTTAACAATTTTTCTGATACCCTGGCAAATTTTGAACTCAGAAAGGTGACAGAAGAACTCGAAAAGGCAGTTTCTAATTTTGAAACTGTTACCAGCAAATTAAACTCGGGAGAAGGAACTGCAGGGAAACTCATCAATGATCCATCTGTATACAATAATCTTGAGAGGGCAACGAATCAGTTAGACGCTTTGATTCAGGACGTGAAACTGAATCCAAAACGTTACGTACATTTTTCTATCTTTGGAAAAAACCCGGGACCATATTCGCCCCCGAGAGATTCATTAAAATAACCAACCAGTCATGCAAATTCTTGCACAAATCGCCTTTATCCTCGCTTTGGCAGTGGGGATAGGTATTTTTATTCGTAA
The DNA here is from genome assembly GCF_054482715.1 of Salinimicrobium sp. CAU 1759. NCBI lineage: Bacteria > Pseudomonadati > Bacteroidota > Flavobacteriia > Flavobacteriales > Flavobacteriaceae > Salinimicrobium > Salinimicrobium sp. CAU 1759. Next base: position 2,140,184 of record NZ_JBTLRK010000001.1, read on the forward strand.
TATCCGGCGAATGATCCGGAATATTAAACTGGGCCGGGAAGCCGACCGTAGTGATAGTCCCGGCAAGCGCTGGGGAAAAATGGCCAAGATCGCTCTGGGCCAGTATAAGATGGTGCGCAGACCGGTTTCCGGGATTGTTCACATCATAGTTTATCTGGGTTTCATTATTATTAATATTGAGGTGCTAGAGATCATTATAGATGGTATCTTTGGAACCCACAGGATCTTTGCCTTTGCTGGTGCTCCCTACAGCTTTCTTATTGCCGCATTTGAAATTCTTGCCCTGCTGGTTCTTGTTGGAGTAATCATCTTCTGGATAAGACGTAATATCATTTACATCTACAGGTTTAGAGCCAGAGAACTTACGAAATGGCCGAAGAATGACGCCAATTACATTCTTTATTTTGAGATGGTCCTTATGTCGCTTTTCCTTGTCATGAATGCGGCCGATTATCAATTACAGCTTAATCTTGCACCTCATTATGCAATGGCAAGTGGTGAAATAGCCGGGGCTTTCCCTGTGAGTAGCTTTTTACTTCCGTTATTAGATGGATTTTCCAATCCTACCCTAATCATTATTGAAAGAACTGCCTGGTGGTTGCATATCCTTGGAATTCTGTTTTTCCTTAATTATCTATACTATTCAAAGCACCTGCATATTCTTCTTGCTTTTCCGAATGTTTACTATTCGAAGATCAAACCTAAAGCAGAGTTTGACAACATTGATGCGGTGACAAAAGAAGTGCAGTTAATGATGGATCCCGATGCCGATCCTTTTGCTGCGTCGGCAGAGCCTCAAGGCGATGACGAAGGAGAACCCGAAAAGTTTGGCGCTTCAGATGTCTTTGACCTAAACCGTGTCCAGTTGCTTAATGCATATACCTGTACCGAGTGCGGACGGTGTACAGATCAATGTCCTGCAAATAATACAGGAAAATTACTGTCTCCCAGAAAGATCATGATGGATACCCGCGACAGGCTGGAAGATGTAGGGGAGAACATCAACAAGAATGGAAAATTTGTGGATGATGGCAAGCAGCTCCTGGATGATTATATTCTAAGAGAAGAGATCTGGGCCTGTACTACCTGCCAAATGTGCGTCGAAGCCTGTCCTGTTGGAATTGATCCTATGTCGATTATTGTAGAAATGAGAAGGTACCTCATGATGGAGCAAAGTGCCGGTCCAGCCGATTTGAATAATGCAATGGGTAATATCGAAAATAATGGTGCGCCCTGGCCTTACAATCAAATGGACCGCTTGAATTGGGCAAACGAAAATTAATATCAAAATTGGCCTTTTTGAGGCTGCAACATAGATAATAATGGCAGAAAGTTTAAAAGTGCCTACAATGGCAGAATATATGGCAGAAGGAAAACAACCCGAAGTTCTCTTTTGGGTAGGTTGTTCCGGAAGTTTTGATGATAGAGCTAAAAAGATAACTAAAGCTTTTGTGAGGCTTCTGAATAAAGCAAATGTTGATTTTGCTGTTTTAGGAACCGAAGAGAGCTGTACGGGAGATCCTGCAAAAAGAGCCGGAAATGAATTTCTTTACCAAATGCAGGCTGCCGGAAATATTGAAGTTCTAAATGGCTATGAAATAAAGAAGATAGTTACCACATGCCCACACTGCTTCAATATCATCAAAAATGAATACCCGGGATTAGGTGGTAACTATGAAGTAATGCACCATACCACCTTTTTGAAGTCTTTGCTTGAAGAGGGTAGACTGACAGTAGAAGGCGGAAAATTCAAAGGTAAAAGAATAACTTTTCACGACCCCTGTTACCTGGGGCGTGGGAATGGGATCTATGAAGCGCCGCGTGATTTGCTGAGAAAGCTGGAAGTGGAGCTGGTAGAAATGAAAAGGTGTAAAAAAGATGCTATGTGCTGTGGTGCCGGTGGTGCGCAGATGTTCAAAGAGCCGGAACCGGGGAAGGAAGATGTCAACGTGGCCCGTACTGAACAGGCAATTGATGTTAAACCGGAAGTTATCGCAGCCGGATGTCCATTCTGTAACACTATGATGACCGACGGGGTCAAGGCTAAAAATCGGGAGGATAATATAGCAGTAATGGATATTGCAGAAATGATCGCTACTGCAGAAGACCTGTAGTCAAGAAAGATTAAAACTGAAGGGGCTGGAAAATGACATTTTTCAGCCCCTTTGTTTTTAAGAATTGTTTTCCAGCCTTAGGTTTTCTTCTTCCGGTTCAATATTTCGTGCCAGAATGATAATATCATCTTCCGTAAAGCCTTCTTCAATATAATCTCCCTGCCTGCCTAGCAAATAAGCATACCTTTCGAGATTAGTGGTGTATTCGGACGGAGCTGCAGCTCTATTTTTATCGCCATAGCCTTTTAAATATGCAATAACCACCTGATCATTTGACACTTTGATATCTTTCTGCTTATCATAGTTTCGGAGAATCTTAAGTGCCTTAAGAAGCCCGTCAAAAAGCATTTCTCTATGGGATTTTCCTCCCGAAACGTATACAGGTTCAAAGAAATAGATACAAATAGGTGCAGTTATAGTAAAACAATAGAATTCAACAGTATTGGTGAAATCATCCCAAATGCTTCCTACCTCCACATGGATTTCCTTTTCTTTCCGCAGCTAGTCCCTGAGATCGTAAAGATTTCTACTTAGAGAATGATAGCCCAGATCCTTTGCGAATTTTATAAGCTCTGTTTTTTCGTGTTCCATAGGACAAATTTAAGTGAGGATCTTTCTAAGAATTATGATTTATATCAGCTTATCTTTTTCAATTTTCATAATTGTGAGGCTGAGGTTTGAAATGTAAAACTCGAACAACTTTAACCTTCTGAAATTGGTTTCCCGGCTTCATTTCTTTTATTTTTGTAGCACTAAATTTATCCCGAAAAATGTTTGTCCCATTTGAAACTTTACCTGAAAGTTCCCGTGTTTGGATCTATCAGTCAAATCGCTCTTTTACAGAGGAAGAGCAGAAGGAAATTAAAGAAAAACTTCAAGTGTTCATTGAAAAATGGACGGCGCACGGCGCAAATCTTAAAGCGTCCTTTGAAATGCGCTATAAGCGGTTTATAATTCTTGCACTGGACCAAAAGATCAATGCAGCCACAGGATGTTCTATTGATGAATCTGTTAGGTTTATCCAGCAACTTGAAAAAGATTACAATGTTGATCTCCTTGACAAGATGAATGTCTCTTACAAACAGGGAGAATTTGTGGCGTATAAAACCTTAACCGACTTCAGGAAAATGGCCAAAGACAAAGCCGTTTCCCCAAAAACCATAGTGTTTAATAATCTCGTGAACAATAAAGCCGAATATCTTTCAGATTGGGAGGTACCTGCATCTGAAAGCTGGCATAAGCGTTTCCTAAATTAATGACAATTAACAACAAGATATTTTCAGGCCTTTTACTGGCCTTATTTTCTATTTCCCAATTTTCTTATTCCCAAAACAGCCCTTTAATTGCTGAAGATGTTCAGGAACAACGGCGTTGGGTTGACAGTATATACAATTCGCTGTCTCTTAAAGAAAAGGTTGGGCAGCTATTTATGATCGATATAGTTTCCTCCGACCCTTTAGAGAAGATCGATAGGGTAAAGGAACTGGTGAGGCAGGAATATGTTGGTGGGATCATTTTCTCCAAAGGTGGACCAAAAAGACAAGCCAAATTAAATAATGAGCTACAGGAGCTGGCAAAAATCCCACTACTTGTAGGTATGGATGCCGAATGGGGTTTGGCGATGCGTCTGGATTCTACCTATGCTTTTCCCTGGAACATGACTCTCGGTGCCATTCAGGATGAAAAATTAGTTACAGAGGTAGGTGCAAATATTGCCCGCCAGTCAAAGAGGCTGGGAGTGCATATTAATTTTGCTCCGGTGGTGGATATTAATACCAATCCAAAAAACCCGATTATTGGAAACCGTTCCTTTGGAGAGAATAAAGACAACGTCACTCGCAAGGCAACTGCATTTATGAAAGGAATGCAACGGGAAGGGGTGCTGAGCAGTGCTAAACACTTTCCGGGACACGGGGATACAGAGAGGGATTCTCATAAAACTCTTCCTACCGTCGACTTTTCCCGGGACAGGATCTTTCGGGAAGAATTGTACCCATACCGTAAACTCATTGAGGAAGATCTTAGCAGTGTTATGGTAGCGCATTTAAATGTTCCGAGCCTGGAAGATCGTCAGGATTTTCCCTCTACACTTTCTCACAAAATTGTCACCGGGATCCTGAAAGAGGAAATGGAATTTAACGGCCTGATCATTACAGATGCTCTTAACATGAAGGGCGTTTCTGATTTTGATGAACCCGGAGAAATAGAATTGGCCGCCTTCCTTGCCGGGAACGATATTTTGCTGTACTCGCAAAATGTACCTATTGCTTCGGAAATGATCATACAGGCCTATAATAAAGGTTTAATTACAGAAGAACGCCTGAAGCATTCGGTAAGAAAGATATTGTATGCAAAGTATAAAGTTGGTCTTGATAATTTCCAACCTGTAGAACCGGCTTATCTTATTGAAGATCTCAACAGCCTGCAAAATGACGTCCTTGCCCATAAGCTATATGAAAATGCAATGACGGTGATCAAGAACGACCGGTCTGCAATTCCTTTAAGGGATCTTGAAACTAACAAGATCGCCTATGTGCATTTTGGAGAGGATTCTGGAAATGCCTTTTTTGACCAGCTTAATAAATATGCTCAGGTGGATTCAATTTCTGCAGAAAACCTGAATGAACTGCTTGACAAGCTCGATTCCTATAACCAGGTGATCATTGGTTACCATCAATCCTCTGCATCTCCCTGGAGTGGTTTCAGGTTGAATGAGAGACAGCAAACCTGGCTGTACGAGATCGCAAGAAAGAACAGAGTTATACTCAACGTTTTTACCAGTCCGTACACCTTACTTGACCTTGAAAGCACCGGAAATTTTGAAGCTATTCAAATTGCTTATCAAAATACCGAACTGGCCCAACAAAAAGCTGCTCAGGTGATCTTTGGAGCTTTAGAAGCTAAAGGTAAGTTACCGGTAAGTGCAGGAAATGATTTTCCCGTTGGTACCGGCTTTAGGACCAGAAATCTCGATAGATTATCCTACGGTCTTCCCGAACAGGTAGAAATGAATTCCTACAAATTGCAGAGAATAGATAAACTTATTGATAAAGCTATTAATGAGAAAATGACACCGGGCCTTCAGGTGTTGATCGCGAGAAACGGAAAAGTGATCTATGAAAGGAATGCCGGCTATCACACCTATGCCAGGGAAAGACCTGTGCAGGCTTCAGATGTTTATGATCTCGCTTCCCTAACGAAAATATTGGGCACCCTTCCGCTTTTAATGGAATTGGTCGACAAAGATGAGCTGGATTTGGACACTACTCTGGGAGAAATGTTGCCTTACTTCCGCGGAAGCAATAAGGAAAATCTTACCGTGCTGGACATGTTATCTCATTACGCCCGACTTAAAAGCTGGATCCCTTTTCACCGGATGACGATAGACCCCGAAAAGAAAGGACCAGATGTGAAATATATTCGTTCCCGGGAAGATAGAGGTTATAACGTACAAATTGCCGAAAACTTCTATGCCAGAAATGATATTAGGGATACTATCCTCAAGGTAATTAGGGACAGCGAACTCGAAAAGAGAAAGACTTATAAATACAGCGACCTCCCATATTACCTGCTCAAGTTTTACCTGGAGGATATTTACGGCACATCCCTGGAGTATCTCGCCCAGGATCATTTTTATAAATCTTTAGGAGCTCATAGTACAACTTATTTACCTCTTAAGAAGCTTCCGAAAGAGAGGATCGTTCCAACCGAGAATGACAAATACTGGAGAGGACAATTACTGCATGGTTACGTCCACGATGAAGGAGCAGCACTCCTGGGGGGAATTGGTGGCCAGGCAGGGCTTTTTTCTAATGCCAATGATGTGGCTAAGATCATGCAAATGTATTTGAACGGCGGGGAATATGGTGGGAAACGATACCTGGACCAAAAGACAGTAGATAAATTCAATACCTGTTACTATTGCGAAAATGACGTGAGAAGGGGAGTGGGCTTTGATAAACCACAGCTTTCAAATGTGGGCCCTACCTGTGGCTGTGTTTCAATGACCAGTTTTGGACACAGTGGATTTACAGGAACTTTTACCTGGGCAGACCCCGATGAAGAAATAGTTTACGTATTTTTAGCAAACCGTATACATCCATCGGCAGCGAACAATGAACTTACGAGGGAGAGTATCCGGTCAGATATTCAGGAACTTATTTACGAAGCTATAGATCGCTAATACATGAAAATTGCCATTGTTTGTTATCCCACCTTTGGTGGAAGTGGTGTGGTTGCTACAGAATTGGGGATGGCTCTCTCCAAGAGAGGTCACGAGATACACTTTATTACCTATAAACAGCCGGTAAGGCTGGAACAGCTTTCCCACAACATACATTTTCATGAGGTAAACGTTCCCGAATATCCACTTTTTCACTACCAGCCATATGAGCTCGCTTTGAGCAGTAAACTGGTGGATATGGTGAAGCTTCATAAGATAGAAGTACTTCATGTGCACTATGCCATTCCTCATGCGTATGCAGGTTATATGGCAAAAAAAATGCTGGAAGAAGAGGGAATTTACCTGCCAATGGTAACCACCCTTCACGGTACCGATATAACCCTCGTTGGAAATCATCCTTTTTACAAACCTGCAGTGACCTTCAGCATCAACAATAGCGATGTGGTGACTTCGGTTTCTCAGAGCTTAAAGGCCGATACCTTGCGGCTCTTTGATGTGAAACGTGAGATCAATGTGGTCCCTAATTTTATAGATACTACTAAATATACCCAATCTGTAAGTAACTGCCAGAGAACAATGTTGGCTGCAAATGATGAGAGGATTATTACCCATGTGAGTAATTTGCGAAAGGTAAAGCGGGTAAGAGATGTGATCATGATCTTCCATGGGATTCAAAAGAAGCTGAAATCAAAGCTCATTATGGTAGGGCAGGGGCCCGAAAGAGAAATGGCCGAGGAACTGGTCCACGATCTCGGACTCGAAGAAAAAGTTTTGTTTTTAGGCGAATCACATGAAATTGATAAAGTGCTGAGCTATTCAGATCTGTTCCTTTTACCTTCAGAAAAAGAGAGTTTTGGGCTTGCCGCACTGGAGGCAATGGTGAATGGTGTTCCTGTGATCTCTACTAATACAGGAGGGCTTCCAGAAGTCAATAAAGACGGCTTTTCAGGCTTTTTGAGTGATGTTGGAGAGGTTGAAGAAATGGCGGCAAATGCACTAACTATTCTGGAAAACGACAATACGCTGAAACAGTTTAAAGAAAACGCCCGTAAACAGTCCTTTATTTTTGATATTTATTCTGTAGTTCCTTTATATGAGGATCTTTACCAGAATGCGCTTGAATCAGTTCAAAAAATAAAGGCTGCCAAAAATTAGATTTTTGACACCTTAGTAAAAAATTTAAAAAAAAAGAGGATGCTATTGTGCATCCTCTTTAAGTTTCTACTGGTTAGTTCTAAAACTGGTAACGTATACCGAGTGCAAGATCAAAATCCAGGTCATCTCCGTAATAGTTGACCACTCCAAATTCCGGGCGAAAATCCAGAGACAGCAATAGCGGGAAGTCAAAATTATATTCGATTCCAACGTTTCCGGCAGCGTTAACGAAAATTCCGTTATCATCATCATCCCAACGGTCGTCATTTCCATCCACAGAACCTACTCCTGCACCAAAACCTGCATACCAGTTAAAACCTCCGTCAATGTTCCAAACCCAATGGTAAAGACCTGAAAGTTTAAATGCGTCGTAATACTTTCCGTTCCGCCAGCCCAGATCCAATTCCAGACGGTTATTATCGGAAAGGCCTCTTTGATAGGAGATCTCTGTTCCTACCCCATCGCTTCCACCAAGACGTAGACCCAGGGCATTGTCTGCAATGGATTGAGCTTGTGAACTCAAGGTTAGACCAAAAACACAAAAGGCTAATAAGATTAATTTTTTCATATCTTTTCTTTTTATTTGTTGCTGTAAAATTAGAGGTTCTGTAAGTGTAAGAACCCGTGGCTTTCGCTAATAAAATGTTAATTTTAATTCAAATCTGCCCGCTTAAGCCTTAAAACATTCATTATTATACAATTATGACGCAGCAATTAAAAGCCCTGGCAGAAAACTTAACCGGAGAATTATTCTATGATGACCTGTGGCGCCGGATCTTTGCAACAGATGCCTCTGTTTATCGCACGCTGCCGCTTGCAGTTGCTTATCCCAAAACAGTGGAGGATATCAAATCCCTTATCTTATTTGTTGCCCAAAATAAAACTTCTCTTATACCACGAACTGCAGGAACTTCTCTTGCAGGACAGTGCGTGGGAGAGGGAATTGTTGTAGATGTCTCCAAATATTTCACCGGGATCATTGACCTTGATAAAACTAAAAACAGGGTAAAGCTGCAACCCGGCGTAATTAGGGATGATCTCAATCGCCATCTTAAGCCTCATGGCTTATTCTTTGGCCCTAATACTTCGACGTCAAATCGTTGTATGATAGGCGGGATGGTAGGCAATAATTCCAGCGGTACCACCTCAATAAAATATGGCGTTACGCGGGATAAGGTAGTGGAGATGAAAGTGCTGCTGAATGATGGTTCTGAAGCTGTCTTTTCTGAAGTTACTTCGGAAGAATTTCGCCAAAAAATGCAGCTTGAATCTATTGAAGGGGAGATCTACCGGAAGCTTTATGAGGAGCTGCAGCCTGCAGCTGTCCGGCAAGAGATCGAAAGAGGCTTTCCAAAACCTGAAATTCACAGACGCAATACCGGTTATGCTGTTGATGAGCTTATAAAAGCTGAAGTTCTAGGTGGTAATGAAGAAAAGATCAATATCTGTAAACTTCTTTGTGGTAGTGAAGGAACACTTGCATTCACTACTGAGATCACCTTACAGCTGGACGAATTACCCGCTGAAAATGCCGTAATGATGGCGGCTCATTTCGATTCGGTTGAGAAGTGTTTGCAGGCGGTAGTGCCGTCGATGCAGCATTCTCTTTTTACTTGTGAGATGATGGATAAGGTGATCCTGGATTGCACAAAGAACAGCCTTAAATACAGGGAGAATCGATTCTTTATTGAAGGAGATCCGGCAGCGATCTTAATGCTGGAGATAAGATCTTCTTCTGAAGAAGAACTGGCCGATCGCACGGCAGAACTCTTGAAAACTCTCACAGATTCCGGACTGTCTTATGCACTTCCGGTCTTAAAAAATGACACTATAGAACTTGCTTTAGATTTGCGCAAGGCCGGACTTGGATTATTAGGTAATATTGTAGGTGATCGCAAAGCTGTGGCATGTATTGAAGATACAGCCGTAGCAGTAGAAGACCTTGCCGCCTATATCTCAGAATTTTCTGAGCTCATGAAGAATTACGGCCAGGATGCTGTTTATTATGCGCATGCAGGTGCCGGCGAACTGCATCTTCGACCAATTCTAAATTTAAAAAATGAGGCTGATGTTACCCTTTTTAGAAAGATCACTGAGGACGTCGCTGCACTGGTAAAGAAGTACGGTGGCTCCATGAGCGGTGAGCATGGTGATGGAAGGGTAAGAGCCGAGTTCATCAGGTTCATGATTGGGGAAGAGAATTATGACCTTCTAAAAAGGGTAAAAAACATCTTCGATCCTAAGAATATTTTCAATCCCGGAAAGATCATCGATGCACCGCCAATGGATGAGAGTTTGCGTTATGAGCCCGGTCGAAAAGAACCGGAGATAAACACCCTAATGGATTTTTCAGATTCCCTGGGAATTCTTAGAGGGGCCGAGAATTGTAATGGTAGTGGAGACTGCCGGAAACCGGCGGAAGCAGGTGGGACTATGTGCCCCAGCTATCGGGCAACCCGAAATGAAAAAGACACCACCCGCGCCCGGGCGAATGCATTAAGAGAATTTCTGACTCATTCCAACAAACCAAACAGGTTTGATCATGAAGAACTCAAGGAGGTTCTCGATTTGTGCATTAGCTGTAAAGGTTGTAAAAGTGAATGTCCTTCCAACGTGGATATGGCTGCGTATAAGGCAGAATTCCAGTACCAGTATAATCTGGCAAACGGAAGTTCTCTCCGTTCAAAAGCTTTTGCTTTTAACGCCGGGATGAATAAAAAAGCATCAAAAATTTCCCCTTTTTCGAACCTTATGTTTTCCAACTCTCTAACTTCAGGTTTGATCAAAAGAACTATGGGAATTGCGCCGCAGCGTAGCCTGCCGCAACTTTCTAAAACAACCTTATCAACCTATTTCAAAAAGAACCAACAGAGAATTGACAGCCCGATCAAAACAGTTTACCTCTTCAATGATGAGTTCACTAATTATTTGGATGCCGAAGTAGGAATAGCGACCTTAAAACTCCTGTGGGGTCTTAATTTTGAGGTCAAGCTCGTAGAACATCCCGAAAGTGGCCGCGGTTTCATTTCCAAAGGCTTTTTAAAGGAAGCAAAAGAAGTAGCTAATAAGAATATTTCCATTTTTAAAGATCTTATTTCTGAAGATAGTCCGTTGCTGGGGCTGGAACCTTCAGCTATCCTGAGCTTCAGAGATGAATATCTGAGATTGGCTGACGATAAAGCTGCTGCAGAGAAGGTCTCCAAAAATGCCTTTTTACTGGAAGAATTTTTCAAGAAAGAAGTGCTTGCCGGAAACATCACTGCCGACTCCTTTACTTCAGAAAAGAAAAGAATTAAGCTTCACGGTCATTGCCACCAGAAGGCTCTTTCGGGAGTGGAAAGCACATTTATCATGCTCAACCTTCCGCAGAATTTTGAGGTTACTGTGATTCCTTCCGGTTGCTGCGGAATGGCTGGTTCGTTTGGCTATGAAAAGGAGCATTACGAGGTAAGCATGCAGATAGGAGAACAAACACTTTTTCCTGCAGTGAGGAAAGCTTCCCAAGAGACCGTGATCGCAGCTCCCGGAACCAGCTGTCGCCACCAGATCTACGATGGAACAGGAAAAAAGGCCCTGCACCCTGCAGTTATAATGGCAGGAGCGCTTAAATAACATTTTTTAATGTTATCTTAAAAAATTACATTTGCTCAAAATCACCTTCAATGGCCGGAAATTCCTTCGGAAAACTTTTTAGACTTACCACATTTGGCGAATCTCATGGCGAAGCTATAGGAGGAGTTATTGATGGTTGCCCTGCAGGACTAGCCTTAGACCTTGAGCAAATTCAGCAGGAAATGGAACGGCGCAAACCGGGACAATCTGCTATTGTGACCCAGCGCAAAGAACCAGACACAGTGAAGTTCCTTTCGGGCATTTTTGAAGGGAAAACAACAGGTACGCCAATTGGCTTCATCATTGAAAATGCAAACCAAAAGTCAAAGGATTATTCTCACATTAAGGATGTTTACCGTCCTTCCCACGCCGACTATACCTATGACCAGAAATACGGCAACCGGGATTACAGGGGAGGAGGAAGGTCATCGGCAAGAGAAACGGCATGCAGAGTAGCTGCGGGAGCCATAGCTAAGCAATTACTTTCTGAAATTAAGATCACAGCTTATACTGCTTCAGTTGGAAATATTCAGCTTAAAAAGAAATTTGAGGAGCTGGATCTTTCAGAAATTGAAAAGAATCCGGTGCGATGTCCCGATCCTGAGACTGCAGAAAAAATGGAGGCATTCATTAAGGAAATACGTTCACAGGGAGATACTGTGGGGGGAGTAGTGGAATGTGTGATCTCTAACGTTCCCGTTGGTCTTGGAGAACCGGTCTTTGACAAACTTCACGCTGCATTGGGATCTGCAATGCTTTCTATCAACGCAGTAAAAGGCTTCGAATATGGAAGTGGATTTGCGGGTGCAGCAATGAAAGGTAGTGAACATAATGACCTTTTTGAGACAGATGGAAAGACCAGGACAAACTTTAGTGGTGGAATTCAAGGTGGAATTTCTAACGGAATGGACATAACCTTTCGGGTAGCCTTTAAACCTGTCGCCACGCTTATGCAAAAGCAGAATACCATCAATGCTCAAGGGCAGGAGGTGGAAATGCAGGGCAAGGGGAGACATGATCCTTGTGTGGTGCCACGTGCAATTCCTATTGTGGAAGCTATGGCCGCTCTGGTTTTAGCCGATTATTATTTACTAGACAGAACATCAAAATTATAATAACAGAGACTTCAAAATGAAAAAATTAGCACTGCACTGGCAGATATTACTGGGAATGGTTGCCGGGGTGATCTTTGCCCTTCTTATGACCAATTTTTCCTGGGGAGCCGAATTTATTAGCGACTGGATCAAACCCTTCGGAAATATTTTCATCAATGCTCTTAAATTAATTGCAGTGCCTCTTATTTTGGCTTCTCTTATTAAAGGGATCTCAGATCTTAAGGATATTTCGAAGCTGTCCAAAATGGGAACCCGCACCATTCTTATTTACATTGGTACTACGGTAATTGCAGTGACAATTGGCCTGGTGATGGTGAACCTTATTCAGCCCGGAGATGCAATTTCTGAAAGTACCAGGAATGATCTTATTACAAGTTATGAAGGAGATGCAAATGTACGAATAGCCGATGCCCAGCGTCAAAAGGAAGCGGGTCCCTTACAGGCGCTCGAAGATTTGGTGCCCGGAAATATCTTTGCTGCAGCCAGCGATAACGGGAATATGTTACAGGTGATCTTCTTCGCCATCTTCTTCGGGATTGGTCTCATTCTAATTCCTGAAGAAACAGCGAAACCTGTAAAAGCCTTTTTTGACGGGTTTAATGAAGTCATTCTAAAACTGATCGACCTTATAATGTTGGCGGCACCTTATGGTGTTTTCGCCTTGCTTGCAGCTCTGGTGGTAGAGTCTCCCAGCGCCGACCTCTTTGCAGCTCTTGCTTACTATGCATTAACGGTGCTTATTGGTCTTGCGCTTATGATAGGGGTCTATATGCTTATCGTTTGGATGGTTACCGGTAGAACCCCTGCATTTTTTGAAAATGGGATAGCACCGGCACAGCTTCTGGCTTTCTCAACCAGTTCCAGTGCGGCTACACTTCCTGTAACCATGGAAAGGACGGAAGAACATTTGGGAGTACATGAAGAAGTAACAAGTTTTGTGCTTCCAATTGGAGCCACAATAAATATGGATGGTACAAGTTTATACCAGGCAGTGGCCGCAGTCTTTATTGCCCAGGCCTTTGGAATGGATCTTTCTATTGGAGCACAACTGGGAATTATTGCCACAGCCACTTTAGCGTCTATAGGATCTGCGGCAGTACCCGGTGCCGGAATGGTAATGCTGGTGATCGTATTGGCTCAGGCGGGAATTCCTGAAGCCGGTCTTGCCTTGATATTTGCTGTTGACCGTCCCCTGGATATGTGCCGTACCATGGTAAATGTAACAGGAGATGCAGCTGTTTCTATGATGGTAGCAAAATCTGTCGGAAAACTGGGGGAACCACACGAGAGGACCTGGGATGAAAATCTTCCGAAAAAGGAGGAAGTTACTGTAGAGGAATAGAGTATCAAACTTTCCCTGATTTGCTAAGTTTTCACATCGAAAGCTTGCGAGGATTGGTAGAATTTCTTGTATTTGCGCGCGACAAATTCTGAACCCTTCAAACCCTTCAGCAATGACCGATAAAACCCGTGACTATTACAAGACTCTACTGGAGATCGATCAAAATCTCGACCGACTCGTGCGCGAGATCGATGTGCTGAATTACCTCAATCCATTGAACATTGAGCAGGAAAAGAAGAGATTCTTTGCCTCAAAGTTTTCCGAAGATCCTGTTTTTAAATACAGGAAATTAAAATTCGATCCTTATACTTTACAAAGGCAATTTTTTAGTCAGCGGTTGGAGGATATTCCCGATGAAGATATCTACAAGCTCTATCACGATACCATCTATGAATATTCAGGATTGGTGCAGTGTGTAGCTACAGTAGGGAAAGAAAAGAAGTTTTTCTACAATTCGCTTCGCGTCTTTGGAACTCCTACGGAAAGGGATGTCAAAAATGCCAAATTTATCCTGCATTTTCATAAAGAGGAAGATGCTGAAGAAATGGTGCCCCGGTATAATGCCGATCAGGCACAGGCGTATTTTCAGGCATTTGGAGAGAAATATCCCTTCAGGTTCAGGGTAAGACAGAGCAATAGCATAACAGGTGCTGCTATGGCTTTAAATTCACGTGAGTTGATTGTGAAAAAGAACCGGAAGTTCAGTGATAATGATCTAAAGATCTTATCCAATCATGAGATCGGGGTGAATATGCTCACCACCTTCAATGGACTGGATCAACCACTCAGGATTTTTTCAAATGGTTTTGCCAACAATTATTCTACACAGGTTGGTTTGGGTATTTTTAGTGAATACATGAGTGATAGCCTTAGCCTTAAGAGAGTAAAGGAGCTGGCTTACCGCGTTTTGGCTGCCGATAGTCTTATTAAAGGCTACAGTTTTAGCGATACCTTCGATCTCTTGTATAGCCAGTATAAACTAGACCGGGAAACTTCCTGGTTGATCACTCTCAGGGCTCACCGAGGAGGAGGATTTACCAAAGATCATCAATACTTACCGGGACTTAAAAAGGTCTATGACTATTTTTCGGCAGGAGAAGACATGGGAATCCTGCTCACTGGAAAAGTAGCTCTGGAAGATGTTGAACTGATAAAAAATCTTCAGCAAAAAGGGCTGGCAAAAGAGAATACTTACTTCACCCAGGCATTCAAAGAAAACAGGAATACGAACGATAAGCTTGAGTTCCTGTTGAGCAATCTAAAATAGGAGCCTTAAAAATGACTTTTTTGAGGCCTATTTAAGGAAGAGTGCTTGTAGCTCGGGAGTGGGGATCATGCAACTCTCTTTTTTTCCAAACCAATTGTATCGATTGCGCGCAACGAATTCATAGATACTGTCCCGTAATCCTTCGGGAAGTGGTCTAAAAATTCTAAGCCAGGAATATTTCTTGAGGTCTTTGGCGATCTCGATCACCGCAGTAGATTTGTGATAGTAAGCCACACCCGGCTCAATTAGAATCACCGATTCCAGGTTGGCAGTGTCAATACCTCTTTCATTAATGATCTGACGGGCAAGATCGCTTTGAAGATGTGCAAAACGAAACAGATCTTTTTTGTCATTTTTGATGATCTTCTGGATAGCGCTGTTGCAAAGATTGCAGACGCCATCAAAAAGAATTATCTTCTTATTCTCAGGGAAATTTACCATAATTTTCTTTTTCTATTTTTTTCGCTGCACCAGTTCCAATTGATCCACGGAGACCGAGGTTGTAAAAATGCCATAATTTACCTTGGCATTTCCTTTCTCAATGCTGTCAATGCTTCCAACGGCTTTGCCATCCTGCATTCTTACACGGTCACCCACTTTTAAGACGGGTTTTGGCTTGGCAACTTCTTCTTTTTTTTCTTTTTCCTGTTTTTCTTTTTTCTTCTTTCTAATTTCCTCAACCTTCTTCTCAGCTTCCTGCATCACCTGCTTTTCCTTAGCCTTTTCCACTTTTTTCTCCTTTGCCGTCACTTTTTTACGTTTGGAATTCTCCATTTCCACGATCTTGAGAAATTCTCCTATAAGCTCCTTCTTTTTCTTGTTCTGAAAATATTTCTCGCTAATATCATTGATCTTATTTCCGAGATAGATCAACCGCTGATTACTGTCATACAACTCCTGAAAATTCTCCAGTTTCTGCTGAATCCTGGCGTTGGTCTCTTCCAGTTTTTTCTTTTCAGATTCTGTTTTTTGTTCCTTTGTCTTTAACGCAGTGGTGGTTTTCTGAAGCTTTGAACGTTCCTTTTGGAGATCGGCAATACTCTTGTCAAATCTAATCTTTCCGCGCTCTACTTTCTTTTTTGAGCGATTGATCAAACTATATGGAATACCATTCTTTTGAGCTACCTCAAAGGTGAAGGAACTTCCTGCCTCTCCCATGTGCAGCTTATAGAGAGGTTCAAGCGTTCTGGAATCGAACAGCATATTTGCGTTGATAATATGCGGCAGTTCGTTAGCCAGCATCTTCAGGTTGGCGTAATGCGTAGTTAGAATCCCGAAAGCCTCCTTTTCATAGAATACTTCCAGGAATGTTTCAGCCAGGGCACCACCTAATTCAGGGTCACTTCCCGTACCGAACTCATCTATTAAAAAAAGTGTTTTGTCATTCACCTTTTTCAGGAAGTAATTCATGTTTTTCAGACGGTAGCTGTATGTACTTAGGTGGTTCTCTATGCTTTGATTATCTCCTATATCGGTAAGGATCCTTTTAAAAAGGCAAATCCGGCTGTACTCGTGGACCGGGATAAGCAAGCCACTTTGGACCATGATCTGCAAAAGTCCTACCGTTTTCAACGTAATACTCTTTCCGCCTGCATTAGGTCCCGAGATCACAATGATGCGTCGCTCTTTGTTCAACTCGATGGTCTGCGGAAAAGTTTTCTTGTTCTGCTTCCGGTTGGTCAACAGGAGCAGGGGGTGATAGGCATCTATTAATTCCATCTCCCGATCTTTGGAGATCTTCGGCATAACGGCATTCATCTCCATCCCATACTTTGCCTTCGCCGCGATCACGTCTATATCGCTGAGAAAATCCTGATAATCTATTAATAACGGGCGATATGGGCGAATGAAGTTGGTGAGTTCCTTCAGGATCTTTTTGATCTCTTCCTTTTCCTCGTACTCCAGGTTATTGAGTTCCCTGGTGTAATTGTACGTCGCTTCAGGCTGTATATAGACGATACTTCCGGTCTTGGAATTACCTAGTATTCCGCCTTTAACTTTGCGACGGTGCATGGCAGAAACAGCCAGCACACGAATATTATCTACTACAGTCTCCCGTATCTCATCCAGGTAACCAAGGTTGTTATAATGGGTGAGAGCACTCCCAAAACTTGTATTTATTTGCCCTTTTACACGCCCTATTTTTCTTCTAGTTTCCTGAAGCAGGGGAGAGGCGTCATCTTTAACCTCTCCAAACCGATCGATCACACTATTGATCTTTTCGAGAATGACAGGGGTGTATTCAACTTCTGAAGCTGTTTTATTGAGGCAGGGATAGATCTCTTCAAATTTTTCAAAGAACCTGATCAAGATATTGGCAGTTTCTGAAAGGGCACCAATTTTCCTGAAACCGGGAGCTTCAAGATGTGTTTCTTCAATTCCCAGAAATCTTATTTCCTGATCTATGGCGTCAAAACCATGATTGGGAATTCTGCTTTCCTGCTGGTATGAAGATACGTACTCATTAGTCTGCTTAAGAGCAAAAACCGTTTTGTCGTAGCTGGGGTATGGTTGTATTTCTAAAGCTTTATCCTTGCCGGGCCCAGTGACGGTAAACCGGCTAACCTGCTGGCATACTGTAGGGAATTCCAGGTCTTGAAGAGTCTTAGCTGTAATTTTGATCATATAAAATTTCCCTATTTTTGGGAAGCCGCAATTTACTCAATATTATGACCTTTAACATAAGTCCCGATTGGAAAAAAAAGTTAAATCATGAGCTTGAGAAGCCTTATTTTTATGACCTTCTTGACTTTGTAACTTCTGAATACAACAGGAACGATTGTTTTCCCCACCCCAATAATATTTTTAAAGCCTTTGAGCTTTCTCCTTTCGAGGAGACTAAAGTGGTGATCCTGGGGCAGGATCCTTATCATGGCTATGGGCAGGCCCATGGCCTGTGTTTTTCTGTACAGCCTCATGTAAAGGTTCCTCCATCGCTGGTAAATATCTTCAGGGAGATCAAAGAGGATCTCGGTAAACCTGTTCCAGATCACGGTAATTTAAAACACTGGGCAGAGCAGGGGGTGTTGATGCTTAATGCCACGCTCACAGTAAGAGCAGGAGAAGCAGGATCCCACCAGGGAAAAGGTTGGGAGAAGTTTACAGATGCGGTTGTGTCAACGCTTTCAAAAGAGAGGGAAAACCTGGTCTTTATGTTATGGGGAGGTCCGGCCCAAAGAAAAGGGCGCAGAATAGATGCGGAAAAACATCTTATTCTAACCAGCGGGCATCCATCTCCCTTGGCTGCTAATCGTGGCTATTGGTTTGGTAACAAACACTTCAGCAAAGCGAATGAGTATCTGGAATCAATTGGAAAAAAGCCAATCAACTGGTAATTAGAACCGGTATCCCAGATTCACGGAAGGTAATAGAACAATGTCCGGCGAATTCTTGTCAAACAGATTTCTTCCGATGCCGAAAGAAACATCAATAAGAAAACCCTGTTTAGCTACGAATTTTCCACCCACACCAATTCCCAGGGCGATATCGGTGTATTCTATATCTACTTCTTTGGTTTCTAAACCACCTGTTTCTTCAATATGGAAATCCATTTCCACTTCATTTGTGCCATTAGAGAACATTCCGAAGGCCTCTGCATAATAGCCCCAGGCAGTATTCTCTTCCTGTAGAAAATATTTAAATCTTCCTGTTATCGAAAAATCTTTAGCATACACCTTTGATAGGTCAACATCCTCGCCCTCGTTCTTATTGAAGACTTTGGAGAAGATCTCTACCCCGGCCGAAGCATGATCATTTATAAGGCGTTCGTACCCTACATCCAGTGCTCCAAACACCAGCAAGTTAAGAACGTTGAGATGCACCTCACTAAGGGTAGTATCCCGTCTAAATATTCTCTCTTCCTGAACTACAGGATCTATTTCTATTTCTTCAACTTCCTCTATTTCTTCTTCGCCTCCTCTTTCCTGTGCTAACAACGGGGTGCAAAAAAGCAAGAGTGTCAAAAATTGTAAAATCTTGAGTTCTTTCATAGTAGGTTTTTATTGGGGTAAAAAATAAGAGTTATCTTTTATTTCGGGTATCAAGTCGAGCTCTTTAAGTTGTTCCTGCACTTTCTGTAACTCCTGAACCGAGATCTGCTTTTGGCTCCAGGTGGTGATTTTGAGCCATTGCTCAATATCTTGTACTTTTTGATCATACTTTTTAGCCAATGCCACCTCTATTTTGGGAATAGCTTTAAACTTTTTT
Source organism: Salinimicrobium sp. CAU 1759 (assembly GCF_054482715.1). Classification (NCBI taxonomy): domain Bacteria; kingdom Pseudomonadati; phylum Bacteroidota; class Flavobacteriia; order Flavobacteriales; family Flavobacteriaceae; genus Salinimicrobium; species Salinimicrobium sp. CAU 1759. The sequence goes on from NZ_JBTLRK010000001.1 coordinate 2,159,178, forward strand.
GTAAGCTGGTTCAAGGTCTTAAGCATGGTCATGATGGCAGCAGCTTCATTGTTCAATACTTCCTTTCTCACAGCTATCACAAAACAGGACCAGGGCGTGGGGCAATCGGCTATTCTCCTAAAGATGCCTTTATCCACCAATGGCTTGGTCGTAAAATGTTCCCACATAAAATAGCCGGCTCTTCCTTCTTTCAAAGCTTTGATAGCACCTTCTATATCTCCAACGACCTCAAACTCCAACTTAGATGTATCCCAGCCAAGATTGCGGGCATTTACGTAGGCCATTAAATGTGAACCTGAGCCATATCGGCTTATGGCTACTTTTTGATCTTCAAGGTCTTCAAAACTTCTGAAGCCGGAATCTGCATCTACATGAATACCCCATATAAGGGGAGAGGCAATATATTCCTGCACAATCAATGCTTCGTTACCATTGAGAATATCCTTGACTATACCTTCAGTCAATATAACAGCGGCATCAATTTCTTTATTGCGCAAAGCTTTGCACATAGCTCCCGTACCATCGGGAAAATCCCGCCAGCTCAAATCGAGGCCATTCTCCCTAAAGGTGCCATCGTCAATGCAAAAATGCCACGGCAGGTTGAAATGTTCCGGTACTCCGCCTACTTTTATAGTTTTCATAAAGTGTGCTTTTCCTTTAAATAATTGTAGATCTCGTATTGGGATCTTATTCTTTTTTCTCCGGGTTTGGCCTCTACAAAATTATTTTTTTCAGTAGGATCCTGAATTCTTGCCTTTACATTATCCCTGAATTGAATATCCAGAATATCTTTGAATTCTCTCGCAATATCATCATCGTATACCGGTGCTATCACTTCTATTCGACGGTCGAGATTTCGGGTCATCCAATCTGCACTTCCGAAGTAAAGTTCTTCATTTCCATCGTTTTCGAAGATATACATACGCCCATGCTCAAGGAAACGATCAACGATACTGGTCATATAGATATTGCTACTTAGATTTTCTACTCCGGGCACAAGGCAGGTAAACCCTCTTACCAACAGCCTTATCTTTACTCCGGCCTCACTTGCATCATAAAGCAGATCAATGATCTCTTTGTCTTCCAGACTATTCATCTTAGCCTGAATTTGTGCTTTCTTACCAAGCTTCGCATTCTTGATCTCCCGGTGTATCATATCGGTAAATACCTTACGGGTTGAAAAAGGGGAAATTAACAGGCGCTTTGCCCGCGGAATAATTAATTCACCCTCGAGAACCAGGAAAACACGGGATAGTTCGCTTGTTATCTTTTCGTGGGCAGTAAATATGGCGTGATCACAATAGATCTTAGAAGTTTTGCTGTTAAAGTTGCCCGTGCCTATATAGGCATAATCTTTCATTCCCTCATTTTCCTCCCGACTTACGAGCAAGATCTTTGAATGTACCTTAATTTTTGGATAGCTATAGATCACCTTTGCACCTTCTTCTTCAAATTTTCGCCCCCAGTCAATATTATTCTTCTCATCGAATCTTGCTTTGGCTTCAATGAAAACAGTCACCTTTTTGCCATTTTTGAGAGCCTTAAGAAGGGCAGAAGTCACTACAGATTCATCTGCGATCCTGTAAATAGAGATCTTGATCTCTCTTACAAATTTGTCATTGGCAGCTTGTTGCAGAAACCTCTCCACATAATCGAAAGACATATAGGGAAAATGTACCGATTGATCTTTTCTAGAAATGTCTTCAAAATAGTTATCAGATTTTTCCAGGACAGCATGTTTTATTGGAGGCAGTTCTTCATAGTGAAGTTCTGGATTATTTGTAGGATCGGGGAATGAGAAGTAGTCACTAAAATTATGGTACTTTCCCCCGGGCATCATATCGATCTTACCAAGCTTCAGCGTTTTCCTGAGGATAGTTTGATCTTCAACAGGCATTTCGGCATCATACAACAGCCGCGTAGGCTGCCCGTCTGTACGCTGTTTTAAGGAATCATAGATCTTTTCTGCCAGTAGTCCGTCAATCTCGTCATCTATGTATAGTTCGGCGTCGCGGGATAACTTGATCTGGTAGATACCTTCAATTTTCTTGTCAGGAAACAACTGCGGAATATTCACTTTTACGATATCATCCAAAAAGGTGATTTTATGCTCCTTTGTTTCTGAAGTAAAGGTGATGAACCTGCCACACTCATCTGTAGGAACATTAATAATTCCGAATTGAGATTTATCTTCAAAAGAGACCATGTAGTATAGGGAATTGTTCTCGAGGAAAAGATCACTTCCTTCTGGAAAATCAACTATCCTGGTCTCTATACATTTGCTAATCTTCTTGAAGTATCGCCGGGCAAATTCTTCCTGGTGTTCATTATAGTCTTCCCTGTGTACAAGATAGATTCCAGCTGTTTCCAGTTCCGGAATTATTTCCTCTCTATAGATCCTGCCAAACCTGTCCTGTTGGTCCCTGACTTCTTTCAGGATCTGTTTTACAGTTTTATTGGGTTTAAGAGCGAGCTTTTTCCGAATGCTCTTCTCAACCCGCTTCATTTGGCGTAATTGGGAAACTCGAACCCTGAAATATTCATCCAGGTTCATAGAAAAAATGGCAAGAAATTTTAGCCTCTCATATAAAGGAGTGGAGTTGTCTTGTGCTTCCTGAAGAACTCTTTCGTTGAAACTTAACCAATTTAAATCGCGATGCCTTGTAATTTTCTCTTCAGGCTTTAACATAAGGAGGGGTTTACCCAAAAATACGAATATGAGCTACGTGGGCTTTTAATTTTGTGTTAAATGAAATCTAAGCTGAAGTAAGCCTGTCAAGGGTAAATTTAATAGTGTTTTTAATAGCTAAAGGAGCATCTTTTGTGAAATTTCCTGTTGCCCTGTTTGCAATGATGGCATTTAGTGCAAGTGCTTTATGGCCAAGCATTTTAGACAGACCAAAAATAGCAGAAGTTTCCATCTCCAAATTAGTGATCTTCTTTCCTTTAAAACTAAACCGGGCAAGTTTATCCTTCATATTATCGTCCCGCAAAGGTAAACGAAGAACACGACCCTGTGGTGCATAAAATCCTACGTTAGTTCCTGTAAAGCCCGGGTAGACATCAGGTGTTAGAAATTTCTCCACCAAGGAAGGATCGGCAGGAACTACGTACGGCTTACTATTCCTCTCGTAGATCTCTAGGTGATCTTCTAAGGCCTCATTGAAATCCTGAAGCTGAACGTCATCGCTTTGATAAAAATGCAACAAACTATCGAACCCCACAGCCAGTTCACTCACAACAATCGAATCTACAGGAATATCTTTCTGGATCGATCCCGAAGTTCCGATTCTAATGATATTCAGACTTGTCTTTTCCTCTTTTATTTGCCGGGTCTGGAAATCAATATTTACCAGTGCATCGAGCTCATTGATTACAATATCTATATTGTCTGTACCAATTCCGGTGGAAATTACAGAGATCCTTTTGCCTTTGTAAGTCCCTGTTTGGGTATGGAATTCCCGTTTTTTGATGATCACCTCCACCTCGTCGAAATATTGAGTGATCTTATCTACTCGATTTTGATCCCCGACAAGTAGAATGGTGTCGGCGATGTGTTCAGGTCTTAAATTGAGGTGGTATATACTGCCATCAGGGTTCAGAATCAGTTCTGAAGCTGCTAAGTGGTTCATTTTATAATTTTAGTAGGTCATGGTTTTCGGGGTCATATAAGAAGTCATATTTCCTGACCCCACCATAAAATTCGTCATCTTTTAAATTCTGGTAATAATTTTTGGAGCCGCTCAAAGCTTTAAGTCCATCTTCATTCAATTCTATTCCATCTTCTGAAGTTTCATAGAATGGGCTGAGCTTTTCCAGTACCCGTTGCATTTGGATATCCACATAACCATAATATCCCTGGTACTGCAAAGCATAACCTAAAAGGTGATTTATGGACTTGATCTCATGCTCATCAATAAGTTTTAGCACGTTTATTTCAAGTGTATTCAATCCCGATTTTACACTTGGGAAGCGCTCAATATGAGCCCTTATGCAACTTGAGAGATATTCAAAGTTGCTAGTCCTTTTTATTTCTGAAGCAAGACGTTTGGGTTTATTACCACAATACAGTTCCCAAATTAACTGGGCTGTTTGGATATCCTCATCTGTAAGAGGAATACGCTGTTTGTAATGCTCTATCAGGTTCTTGGACGAAAGCTGTGAAAGCGGAGTCATTTCTTCCTCTCCCTTCAGCTTACGGCTGCAAACCAGGGAAAACGGCCCTGTTTTTTTGTTCTGAAGTAGAAAACTTATAAGGGCCAGCATGTTCATATGGGAAAAGAGATCAAATTCAAACCATAGCACTACTTCATCATAGTTGTTTATAGCAGCGAGTTTGACCAGCTCTTGAAGAAACTCCTTTTGGTAATCTTCTTCAGAAACTTTATATTTTTCAAGCAAAAAGACCTTTCTAAGAAGAACGAAATTCTCATCTCCCACATCCATAGAAGCGGGCCCTTCACACAGCATTTCCCGCCAGGTGATCACATCACCGGGAAGGTCAAGCTCAAGGATCTGAGCTGACAGATCATCCCCGTTGGTAATATGTAAGATCTTCTTTTCCTCCATAAAGATGAATTTAGCTTAGCCTCCTATGCGCTTTACTTTATAGCCAAGATCTCGAAGATAAGACATTACTTTATCCCGCACATCTCCCTGTATAATAATTTCTCCATCTTTGACAGAGCCTCCAACACCGCACTTCTTTTTAAGATCTTTTCCCAGAGCGTTGAAATCATCTTCGGGGCCAACAAAACCTTTTACAACAGTAACTTTCTTTCCTGCACGCCCTTTTGAGCTATAATGTGCTTCAAGAAGTTGATCTTTAGGTTCAAGCACTTCTTCCTGACCTTCATCTTTATATTGTTCGGGGTCAAAATCCTTGTCGGTTGAAAAAACAAATCCCCCAAGATCTTCAAGCCCCATCTTCTTCTTGGCCATAGAATCTATTTTTTGAGACCGATCTCTACCAGTCGCTGGTGAAGAAACTCTCCTGCAGTAATATCAGGATAGGCTTTTGGATGCTCAGCATCAATACACTCTTCCAAACAGTTAAGTGGCATCTCACTTCTGGGATGCATAAAGAATGGTATTGAATATCTTGGTGTGCTCCATTGTTCTTTCGGAGGATTTATCACGCGGTGAATGGTACTGCGAAGTTTGTTATTGGTGTGTCTTTCAAGCATATCTCCCACGTTGATCACCAGTTCATCTTCTTCTGGGATTGCATCTATCCATTCTCCATCTTTTCTAAGCACCTGTAATCCACCTGTGGAAGCTCCCATTAAAAGAGTGATCAGGTTAATATCTCCATGTGCTCCTGCACGCACGGCACCTTTTGGTTCTTCAGTGATAGGAGGGTAGTGAATAGGACGAAGAATACTGTTCCCGTTACTTGCCCAATGATCAAAATAGAATTCATCCAGGCCAATATACAGTGCAAGAGCACGAAGAACATAGATCCCGGTCTTCTCCAACATTCGATATGCTTCCATACCGGTATGATTGAAATCGGGGAGTTCTTCTACCTGTACATTTTCAGGATATTCTTCGGTGAGATTGGCATCTTCTGAAGGCTCCTGACCAAAATGCCAGAATTCTTTCAAATCTCCTTCTTTTTTTCCTTTAGCATGTTCTTTTCCGAAGGAAATGTATCCCCGCTGGCCCGCAAGCCCCTCAATTTCATACTTTTTTTTAGTCTCCACCGGAAGGGCAAAGAAATTCTTCACCTCCTTATAAAGCTCATCAACCAGATTATCGCTTAAAAAATGATTTTTAAGAGCTACAAACCCGATTTCTTCATAGGCTTTACCTATTTCATCAACAAATTTTTGCTTTCGCTTTGGGTCGTCAGACAGGAAGTCTGCTAGGTCAACACTGGGAATGTTGTTCATTTCCATAAGATCATGTTTAGTTTACTTCACAAAGTTAAATAAAATCCAAAGAGTGAAGCGGGCTTTAGTTTATTCTTAATAACAAGGAGACCAAATTTGAGTACATTTGGTAAAGCAATCTTTTAATATGGAAATTGGAGAAACACCGCCTCAACTAAATATAAAATACGATAGATCAAACCTTGATGAGACTAAGCTACTGGATCTTTACAAGGCGCTTTTAAAGCCGAGACTTATCGAAGAAAAAATGCTGGTACTCCTTAGACAGGGTAAGATCTCAAAATGGTTTAGCGGAATAGGGCAGGAAGCTATCTCTATTGGGGTCACACTTTCTCTTGATAAGGATGAATATATCCTTCCTATGCATCGCAATCTTGGCGTATTCACAACAAGGGAGATCCCCCTTTACAGGCTTTTTTCGCAGTGGCAGGGAAAAGCTTCCGGCTTTACGAAAGGCCGGGATCGCAGTTTTCATTTTGGCACCCAGGAATATAAGATCGTGGGGATGATCTCGCATCTTGGCCCTCAGTTGGGTGTGGCCGATGGAATCGCCCTTGCACATAGACTTCAAAAAGAGCAAAAGATCACTGCAGTTTTTACGGGTGAGGGCGGAACGAGTGAAGGAGATTTCCATGAAGCTCTTAATATAGCTTCGGTATGGCAGCTACCGGTCCTTTTTTGTGTTGAAAACAATGGATACGGGCTTTCCACACCCACAAAGGAGCAGTATAATTGCGATCATATTGCTCAACGTGCTGCAGGTTATGGAATGGAGAGCCATATAATAGACGGTAACAACATACTGGAAGTCTATTCCAAAATATCCCGACTTGCCGTGAGCATGCGAAAAGAGCCACGACCGGTTCTTATCGAATTCAAGACCTTTAGGATGAGAGGTCATGAGGAAGCTAGTGGGACAAAATATGTGCCAGATGAACTGATGAAGGACTGGGCGAAAAAAGATCCCGTAGGAAATTTCAGGGAGTTTTTGTTATCAGAAAAAATTCTGAATGACACTATTGATAATCAATTTAGAGAGGAGATTAAGAAGGAAATTGATGAAGGTCTTAAAATAGCAAATTCTGAAGCAGTCATTGAATTCGATGAAACTAATGAATTAAATGATGTATATGAAGAGTTTGTTTATGAGGAAGTTAAACCAACAGAGGAAACGACAGAACTTCGCTTTATAGATGCTGTTTCTCAAGGGCTTAGGCAGTCCATGCAGCGACATAAGGATCTTGTTCTTATGGGACAGGATATAGCAGAGTACGGCGGAGTTTTTAAGATCACCGCGGGTTTTATTGAGGAATTTGGAAAAGAGAGAGTAAGAAATACTCCCATATGTGAATCGGGTATTGTAGAGGCTGCAATGGGTCTTTCTATCAAGGGAATGAAGGCGATGGTGGAGATGCAATTTGCCGATTTTGTGAGTTCAGGATTTAACCCTGTTGTGAATTACCTGGCTAAGGTTCATTACCGCTGGAACCAGAATGCCGATGTGGTAATTAGAATGCCCTGCGGCGCGGGAGTAGGAGCAGGTCCTTTTCACAGTCAAACCAATGAAGCCTGGTTTACAAAGACCCCTGGTCTCAAAGTTATTTATCCTGCTTTCCCTTACGATGCTAAAGGCCTGTTGAATACCGCTTTCATTGATCCCAATCCGGTGCTTTTCTTTGAACATAAAGCTTTATACAGGAGCATTCGGCAGGAAGTGCCGGTAAATTATTATACGCTGTTATTTGGAAAAGCAGCAGTGCTTAGAGAAGGGAAGGATGTGACGGTAATTAGCTTTGGAGCAGCAGTGCACTGGGCTATAGAGGTACTCGATAAACATCCCGGGATAAGTGCCGATCTTCTGGATCTTAGAAGCCTTCAGCCTTTAGACACTGAAGCTATCTTTACTTCAGTCAAAAAAACCGGCAAAGTAATCATTTTACAGGAAGACAGTCTCTTTGGTGGTATAGGTTCAGATATTGCTGCTTTAATTTCCGAACATTGTTTTGAATATCTTGATGCACCTGTCACGAGGGTGGGCAGCCTTGAGACTCCCATTCCCTTCTCCCAAACCCTTGAGGAAGGCTACCTTCCAAAGAAGAGATTTGAAGCTAAGATTCAGGAATTATTGAAGTATTAAGAAAGAATTGGCGGGATCTGCAGCTTGTTAGGATTTCTTTACAAAAAAATTGTTAAATAAGTAATAATCTTTTGTCTGACGGGAGGTCGAAACGTAATTTAGAGTAACTAATCACTAAAACCTTAAATTATGATACGATTAATCGTTATCTTTTTAATCATTGCAATTATTGCTGCCATTTTTGGCTTTGGGGGAATTGCAGAAGGTGCTGCCGATATTGCGCAGATCATCTTTTACATCTTCCTAGTTCTACTGGTTATAGCGTTGATAAGTAGGCTCTTTAGAAGGTAATTGTAGAAAAGATTAATCCAATGTCATAAGTAAGGTTTTTGCGACCGTGGCATTGGATTTTTTATTAATCCAAAAAAAGAAAAATGAAAAAGATTGCAGTATTAATTTTAAGTGTGGCCTTTCTCTTGTCCTGCGGTTCAAGCCGTGTGGTAAATGAAGCAAGAGAGACCATGAGAGGTGACTGGCAATTGACCAGTATCACCTATCCGGGAAATGATCAAAATGTACAGGTTTCCCTCCTGGACGATATGCCTGCAAGATGTCTTGAAGGCAGTACCTGGAATTTTATTTCGAACAATAACACAGGTTCATACATACCTTCGGGAATGACCTGTGGTTCAGATACCAGGTTCTTTATCTGGTCAATTGAAGAGGCCGGGATGAGTAGTTATGATCTCATGTTCAAACCTACCAACTCCGATCATAAATCTGAAATGGGGAATAAAGGTTACAGGATCAATCTTACTCAACTCTCGGGGAGTCAAATGACCTGGGAACAAACAGTAACTTTTGAAGGAAAGCCCTTTACGATCAAAATGAATTTTAATAAATAATTGAACTACTATGAAAATAAGACAAAACAGAATTTTTGCCCTTTTATTTGCCGCAGTCATGTTAGTTGGTTGTGACGCGACCAGGAATGCAAGCAATAAACAAAAAGGAACCGTGATAGGTGCCACAGGTGGTGCCGTAATTGGTGGTGTTGTAGGTAATAATGTAGGTGAAGGAAATACTGCTCTCGGTGCCATTATTGGTGGCGTTGTAGGGGGTGCTGCCGGAGCTTATATTGGTGACCGAATGGACAAACAAGCCCAGAGGATAGAAGAAGAGATCCCCGGGGCAGAAGTTGAAAGAGTAGGTGAAGGTATAAACGTGACCTTTGATGAAACCAGCGGAGTTTATTTCGCTACAGATAAATATGCCATTGAAGGCCAGTCACGGGAAGCTTTAATGTCACTTGCAAATATCTTTAAAGAATATCCAAACACGAATATTCTTGTAGAAGGACATACAGACAGTACTGGTAGTGATGCCTATAACCTTACCCTTTCCAAGAACAGGGCGCAAGCCGTGACCAATTTCCTTACCAGTCAGGGAATTTCCTCCGGAAGGATCACGACCAAATGGTATGGAGAATCGCAGCCAAAATATGATAACTCTACTGTTGAAGGAAGATCAAAAAACAGGAGGGTAGAATTAGCTATTGTTGCTAACGAGGAACTTAAGAGACAAGCAGAAGAACAGGCCGGCAATTAGATTCCGGTTCCAGCTAAAAAACCCGGTTTTGCCGGGTTTTTTTATTCCGAAGAAAATCTGAATGAAAGATAAAAGGATCATCATTGTTGGTGGCGGGCTCGCAGGTTTGACAGCTGCAATACACCTGTCCCAGAAAGGGCAAAAAATCACTCTTTTTGAGAAGGAAGTATTTCCGCATCACAAAGTTTGCGGCGAATATCTTTCCCGGGAAGTGAAGCCTTACCTGAATGAACTGGGGATTTCTCTTGATGATCTAAAGCCTAAATCGATCAATAGATTGCTTTACAGCACCCCCTCTGGAAAAAGCTTAGAAGTAGATTTGCCTATGGGGGCTTTTGGTATAAGTCGCTATGCCTTAGATAATTTGTTCTTTGAAGTTGCAAAGGCAAACGGAGTAGAAGTTCGGCAGGAAAAGGTGCTGAAAACAGAATTTTTGAAGGCTAATTTTAAAGTCACTACTTCGGAAGGTGAATATGCTGCCGACTTTGTTCTGGGTAGCTTCGGAAAGAGATCACTCTTGGATAAAAATCTCAGGCGGAAATTCTTTAAAGAACCGGCTCCCTGGGTCGCAGTTAAGAACCACTACCTGCTGAAGGATTTTCCCGATGATCTTGTGGCACTTCACAACTTTAAGGGAGGTTACTGCGGAATTTCAAGAACAGAATCGGGCACTGTGAATGTATGCTACCTCGCTACCTACGACAGTTTCAAAGAATACAAAGACCTTGAAAAGTTCAACGAAAAAGTACTCCGGAAAAACCCGTTTTTGAATGACATCCTGGCCGATGCTTCTCCTGTTTTTGAGCAGCCGTTGACCATTGCACAGATCTCCTTCAGCAAGAAAGAAGCTGTGGAAGATCACGTGCTCATGCTGGGAGATGCTGCGGGGCTCATACATCCGCTTTGTGGCAACGGGATGGCCATTGCCATTCACAGCGCCAAAATAGCTTCCGAAGAAATTTTGCGCCACCTTGAAAGAAAAAACACCCGTGAAGAAATGGAAGTGGCGTACAAGGAAAGATGGGAGAAGATATTTAGCAAAAGGTTTACCACGGCTGCCTGGCTTCAAAAGATCCTGCTTAGGGAAAATCTTGCTGAAGTTTCCCAGGCCCTCATTTCCACTGTACCTTTTCTGCTCCCAAAGATCATTGAGCAAACCCATGGAGAACCTATTGCATAATGGTACATACCGGTAAGAGATCGAGTAAAAAAGAGATCATGGATGATCTTGATATGCAGGGAGAGGAGCTTGCGAAAACTCTGCAGGACCTGGATAAGGTGAATAAGCTATTGGGAGGAAATAAGATTACTGTAAAAGGGGTTGAGAAACTCCTGAAAAGTTGCTGTTATAGAAGACCGGTGAAGATCATTGATGTGGGCTGCGGCAACGGTAGCATTTTAAAAGAAGTAGCAAATTACGGCCGAAGAACAGGTGAACAATTTGAGCTTCTGGGTATCGATGCCAATGAAAATGCAATGGAAATAGCGAAAAAAAATCTTTCAGGTTATCCCGAAGCTTCTTTTAGGGCTATGGATGTATTTTCAGAAGAATTTAAAACTCTTGAAGCAGATATAATTTTGTGTACCTTGACACTGCACCATTTTTCAAATGACGAAATAGTGCGGCTCATGAAATTATTTACAGAAAAGGCGGGACTGGGAGTGGTGATCAATGATCTTCAAAGAAGCAAAAGAGCATATTATCTTTTTCAGGTTTTTTGCAAAGCTTTCGGGATAAGGGAGATCAATCGTAAAGATGGTCTTACTTCCATCCTAAGAAGTTTTAAAAAGAAGGACCTTGAAGCTTTTGGAAAGGGTCTGCAGGTGAGTCGGCAGGAGATCAACAAAAAATGGGCTTTTAGATATCAATGGATATTGTATAAATAGAAAAATAAGAATGAGTGTAAGAATTACTACTGTAGCAAAAGAACTTCCACCATACTCCCGCGAAACCGCAGAGGTAATTCCTTTCGTGGAAACTTGGCTTGACGGGCAGGAGGAGCGGTTTAGAAGAAAAGTGATCAAGATCTTTGAAGGAGCTGCTGTAGATAAAAGGTATTCTATCATGGATCCTTCAGAAGTCTTTACTGCCACTTCTTTTGAAGATAAGAACCGCATTTACATAAGGGAGGTAAAGAAACTGGGATCCGGGGTGCTAAAAAAGGCATTAGAACAGTCAGGTTGGGCAGCAGATTCTATTGATTATCTCATCACCGTAAGCTGCACAGGGATCATGATCCCATCTCTCGATGCTTATTTGATCAACGAGTTGCAGATGAAACAGGATGTTCTTCGATTACCTGTAACCGAAATGGGTTGCGCTGCCGGAATTTCAGGAATGATCTATGCCAACAATTTTTTGAAAGCTAATCCCGGGAAGAGGGCGGCGGTTATAGCAGTGGAAAGTCCGACAGCAACCTTTCAACTTGAGGATTTTTCCATGGCAAATATGGTGAGCGCTGCGATCTTTGGAGACGGTGCTGCATGTGTCCTAATGTCTTCTGAAGAAGATGCAAAAGGTCCAGGTATTATTGGAGATGATATGTACCACTTCTTTGATGCTACACATCTAATGGGCTTTGACCTCACAGATATGGGCTTGAAAATGGTTCTGGACCCAGCTGTTCCTCAAACCATTGCCGATCATTTCCCTCAAATAATTCATCCTTTTCTCAAAAAACATGATTCGTCTATTGATAAGGTCGAGCATTTGATCTTTCATCCCGGAGGAAAAAAGATTGTGCAGACGGTTGAGGATCTTTTTGGTAAATTAGGTAAGAATATAGACGACACCAAAGAGGTGCTGCGGCTTTATGGAAATATGAGCAGTGCTACGGTGCTTTATGTACTGGAAAGATTTCTTAACCGGCCCATTGAAAAAGGGGAGCAGGGACTTATGCTAAGCTTTGGCCCCGGATTTTCGGCCCAAAAAATATTACTGGAATGGTAAAGGATTTTGAAGGAAAAGATTATTGGGCCCTGGTGCTTGGCGGAAGTAGCGGCCTGGGTTTTGCTTCGGCCAAGAAACTGGCAGAGCATGGAATGAACATCCTGGTTGTTCATCGCGACAGGAAAGACGACCTGCCCGAAATCAAATCGGCTTTTGATGAGATAAGGCAATTGGGAGTAAAATTACATTCCTTTAACCGGGACGCTACCAGGAAAGACCGTAGGGAGGAGATCAAACAGGAAATGCAGGAGATATTAGGGAGTTCGGGAAAAGTACGAACCATGTTGCACAGCATTTCAAAAGGCAATCTTAAGTCGATGTTAGGAGATGAACCAACCCTTCGCAGTGATGATTTCCAGCAAACCATAGATGCCATGGCCATAAGCCTTTACGACTGGACCAAATTAATCTATGATGCAGGTCTGTTCGCAAAAGATGCCCGTATTCTGTCGTTTACCAGTGAAGGCAATACCAAAGCCTGGAAAGATTACGCAGCAGTTTCGGCTGCCAAAGTAGCCTTGGAAGCTATAACCCGTAGTATAGCTCTGGAGTTTGCTCCTGAAGGAATTCGCGCCAATTGCATCCAGGCAGGAGTGACAGTAACAAGGTCCTTAGAGTTGATCCCCGGTTATGAAACTTTGCGGCAACACGCTTTAAAAAGGAATCCGTTTAAGCGGCTCACGACTCCTACAGATGTTGCCAATGCTGTCTACTTGCTTAGCAAAGACGAAGCCAGCTGGATTACAGGAACTGTGATCCCTGTGAATGGAGGGGAACACCTGAAGTAGTTATTAGTTAAAAGTTAATAGTTAGATTGAAAAGCCTGCAGCACAGAAAGTCTGAATCTAAAACATTGAACCACAAGGATGTCATAGATCTTTTACCATATTCTGAACCTTTTCTGTTTGTGGATGAGCTAAAAAAAGTATCCGAAAATGGCATTTTTGGAACCTATACATTTAAAGAAGATTCAGATTTCTATAGAGGCCATTTTAAGGATAATCCAGTGACGCCGGGAGTGATTCTTACAGAATGTATGGCCCAGATCGGCGTAGTTTGCCTCGGAATTTTTCTACTGAAGGACAAAGAAACCAATAACTACAGGATCGCTCTGTCCAATTCAACAGTTGATTATTATCTGCCGGTCTTTCCCGGAGAGACAGTGAGCGTTGTTTCAGAGAAGATCTATTTCAGGTTTAATAAATTGAAGTGCAAAGTCAAGATGTTTAATGCTGAAGAAAAGCTTGTGTGCAAGGGAGAAATTTCAGGAATGATCAAAGTCGATGAATAGAAGAGTAGTAATTACCGGAATGGGCATTGCCGCGCCGAACGGTGTGGGTCTTGATGTATTTACGGAAAGTCTCAAAAAGGGCAAAAGCGGAATAAGCTTTCACCAGGAACTTGAGCGGCTTAAGTTTAGGTGCCAGATCGCCGGTCAACCTGAAATTCTGGAGGAAATGCTGAAAAACTATTTCACAGACCTGGAACTTCGGGGTCTCAATAGCAGCGGAATTGTTTACGGAGTGATATCGGGTGTTGACGCCTGGAAAGATGCCAAACTACCTGTAGGTGAAGAAGCGGAAACTGACTGGGACAGTGGGATCATCTTTGGCACAGGAATACTTGGAGTGGATAAATTTCGGGAAGCAATTCATTTGATCGACGATAAGAATACTCGCAGATTAGGAAGCACCAGTGTCATTCAAACGATGGCCAGTGGAATAAGTGCTTATTTGAACAGTAAACTCGCCTGCGGAAACCAGGTCACTACCAATTCTTCGGCTTGTACTACAGGGACAGAGGCCATCTTGATGGCTGCAGAAAGGATAAGGTCCGGAAAAGCTAAAAGAATCTTGGCAGGAAGCTGCAGCGACAGCGGTCCGTATATCTGGGGAGGTTTTGACGCTATGCGAATATTACCGGGCAAATACAATCAAAATCCGCAAGAGGGATCGCGCCCTATGAGCGCATCGGCGGCAGGCTTTGTTCCTGGAAGTGGGGCAGGGGCATTGGTGCTGGAAGACCTGGAATCGGCTTTGGAAAGAGGAGCGAAGATCTACGCCGAAGTTCTTGGGGGGCACATCAACAGCGGCGGACAAAGAAATAAAGGGAGTATGACAGCTCCAAATTCAGAAGGTGTAAAAAGGTGTATAGAAAATGCCATTTTTGACGCCGGAGTACGGGGAGACGAAATCGACAGCATCAACGGTCACTTGACCGCGACCGCTATGGATGCTACAGAAGTGAAGAACTGGAGCGAAGCATTAGGAGTATCGGGAAACGAATTCCCTTACATCAACAGCTTAAAAAGCCTTACCGGTCACTGCCTGAGTGCCGCCGGAAGCGTCGAAAGTGTGGCGAGCGTTTTACAGATATCGGAAGATTTCATCTTTGGGAACATAAATTCTGAAGACCTGCATCCTGAGATCAATGAAATGGCAACCAGGGATAAGGTACCTCAAAAAACCCTTTTTAGAGAGGTAAATAAAGTCGCGAAAGCAAGTTTTGGGTTTGGAGATGTAAATGCAGTCGTGATTTTTAGTAAATTCAGATAATATAGTGGTTAGTGATCGGTGTTTAGTGGTCATAAAAATTTTGAATATTGAATTTTAAATCTTGAATCTAGAGAATGGAAACAAATGAGATTATTTATTGCCTCAAAAAGATCGTGAAGCCCTACGTACAAAATGATCTGGCCTATCAGGACTTTGGAGAAGAAACAGATTTTATACAGGACCTGGAGATAAATTCGGCTAACCTGGTGGATATCGTTCTTGATGTAGAAGATGAATTCAACATTGCGATCGATAATGACTCCATGGATAACATGCTCACCGTAAATGATGCTGTAGAGATCATTAAGACAAAGCAAAGGGAACAGTGATAGGCAATGATGTGATCGACCTGCAGCTCGCCAGCCGGCAAAGTAACTGGCGACGCAAAGGCTTTTTGGAAAAGGTATTTTTAGAAGACGAACAGGAGTATATCACTGGATCACACAACCCAAACCTTGTAGTTTGGCTTTTATGGAGCATGAAAGAAGCTGCATACAAAGCGAATCAACGGGAATTAAATTTACCCCGCCGGCTCAACTGGCTGGCACAGGAATGTAGGATTATAAATGTATCTTCAGAAAAGGCTTCAGGTACAGTAAAGATCACTGAAAGGATTTATCATACTACTTCAGAAATAACTTCAGAATACATTCATACTTCCGCAGAAAGAATTCCTGCCTGGGGTGTCAAAAATGCCATTTTCGAGACCTCTTCTTCCGAAGTAAAACAAGAGGTCATTAGGCTTGTTTCAGAAAAATTTCAGATCAAAGAAAAAGAAATCCGGCTTGAGAAAGATGCCTTTGGAATGCCATTTTTGAGCAGTAATAACAGCTTCTTTTTTAATCGCTTTTCCCTTAGCGGGCACGGCAAATTCTACGCTTACAGTCTCTCGTTAATTAACTGTGAAACATCAGTTAAACAGTCTTAAGGACTTTGGACGAGTTTTGGTGCAATTGTATCTTTATTTGAATCCAAAAACGAACTAAATGAAGTCTGTAGATAAGAAAGAAGTTATTAGCAGCCAGTCGGCTGAATTTATTCAACAAGCTGAACCCGGAAAATTTCACAAAATGATCCCCGATACCTTCATTATTAAGATGGATAGTGGTGCGCAGGGTTATGCCATAAGACATTTGAACAGGCAGGATATGCTCCTTATTGATACAACTGCATCTGGGGCAAAAGAAGGCATAAAACATCTTGTGGAAGAAGGTTATAAGATCAAAGGGATCCTGGTGACGCATAAAGATGCATTGCAAAAGACTTATGCCCCTTTAAAGGAAATCTCGCAAGATGCCGGGGGAGCACCAATTTTTAGCCATCCCGTGAATAACACCAATCTCGATTTTAACGTGAGGGATATTAATGGCAAAAATGACATTTTTAAACACTTTTCTATAGAGCTCACAGATTTTCCTTCAAAAAGTGGGGAAACTGCGGTTATTTATTCAGAAATAAACAACGGGATGATCTTTGCCGGAGATACTGTTGAAGCCACTCCTTATGATGAGGAAGGTGACGAGTTGAAGAGGGCAGATACAGGAAGTGAAAATAAGAATCGTGGTATTGCAGAGAACTGGCGAACCTATGTTAGGGAATTTCGCTATTTCTTTCCTTATAAGGGGAAACCAAAATTCAATGTTACTGAAGGGCAGCAAAAGGATCTGATCGTAAAACTTGGCAGCACCGGAGAAGGTGGAAACAACCCTAATCTCTAACCTGCTATATCATATAGACTGATCAACCGCTGCGAATTCACAGGATTTTGTGGCGGTTTTTTATAGGAGAGGGCTATTCCCTAGAGTACTTTCGCCTTCACTTCAATTCTCGGGTTTGTAAAGTTGAGAATTCCGGTGAAGGTATATGGAAGGTGCTTTTCGGGTAGTCCTTTTTATTTGGTGCTATAGGTGAGCCTAACTATAAGATATTGTTAAACCACCTGTAGTTCCAAGCTAATTTTGATAATTTAAAAGGAATTAAATCTTCAGGAAATGTCAAAACTTAACGTCACACAGAAATTGATCAAGGAGCACCTTTTAAAGGGAGAAATGACTCCCGGAAAAGAAATTGGTATTAAGATCGACCAGGCTTTGTTACAGGATGCTACAGGAACTCTTGTGCAGCTGGAACTCGAGGCAATGGGACTGGACAGAGCCAAGACAGAAGTTGCTGTGCAATATGTTGATCACAACCTGTTGCAAACCGACTTTAAAAATGCCGATGATCACGCTTTTTTACTTTCAGCCTCTCAACGCTTTGGAATTTGGTACAGCAGGCCGGGAAACGGGGTAAGTCACCCTGTACACATGGAGCGCTTTGGTAAGCCCGGAAAAACCATGGTAGGATCTGATTCCCACACTCCTGCAGCAGGATCTTTGGGAATGCTGGCCATTGGGACGGGAGGACTGGATGTTGCGGCCGCAATTGCAGGTCAGCCATATTTCGTGAAAATGCCGCAGGTGATGGGCGTGAAGTTGACGGGAAAGTTACCCGACTGGGTGAGCGCAAAAGATGTGATCCTGGAAATGCTGAGGAGGTATGATGTAAAGGGTGGTGTAGGGAAGGTGATAGAATATTACGGTCCGGGATTGAAGGAGCTAAGTGCCATGGACAGGCATGTGATAGCAAATATGGGTGCCGAACTTGGTGCGACAACCACTGTATTCCCAAGTGACGAGATTACCAGGAAATTTTTGAAAAGTCAGGATAGGGAAGAGGACTGGACAGAATTATTGGCCGATGAAGGTTGTACTTATGATTTGGAGGATGAGATCGTTTTGGATGATCTGGTCCCTCTAATTGCAAAACCTACCAGCCCGGGAAATGTGGTTCCGGTGAGGGAAGTTGAAGGAAAGGAAATAGGGCAGGTGGTGATTGGATCATCAGCTAACCCCGGAGTTCGGGATTTCTGGGTTGCAGGAGCAATTGTCGATGGTAAAGCTACCCGGGAAGAAGTGTCTTTTGATATTAATCCTACTTCAAGACAGGTGATCCAGAATTTGATCGCCAATAAAGGATTTGAGAAACTTATTGCTGCAGGAGCGAGGTTCCACCAATCGGGTTGTATGGGTTGTATTGGAATGGGGCAGGCCCCGGCTTCAGATACCATCAGCTTAAGGACGATGCCACGTAATTTCCCCAGCAGGTCGGGAACAGAAGATGACCAGGTGTATCTATGCAGCCCTGAAACAGCAGCAGCTTCGGCTTTGACAGGAAAGATCACAGATCCGCGTGACCTGGAGCAGCTCTACGATATGAAATATCCAAGATATGAATATCCTGAAAAAGAATTGATCAATACCATGATGTTGGTGAAACCACCTGAAGATGGTTCGCATGTGGAGCTTAAGAAAGGACCGAACATTAAATCCCTTCCATATATCGAACCTCTAAGAGAAACCTGTGAAGTGCCTGTCTTGCTGAAAATGGGAGATAATATCTCAACAGATGAGATCCTGCGGGCAGGAGCAGAGGTGCTGCCATTCCGAAGTAATTTGCCGGAGATAAGTAAATTCTCCTATTCGGTCATAGATGATACCTTCTATGATAGAGCCCTGGAGGCTAAAGATCATTACGGCGGACATATAGTGGTGGCAAAAGACAATTACGCACAGGGATCAAGTAGGGAGCACGCAGCCCTGGCTCCTAAATACCTGGGACAGATCGCCGTCATTGCAAATTCTTACGCCCGTATTGCCTGGCAGAATCTTGTAAACTTCGGAATACTTCCCTTGGAGTTTATTGATATTGCCGATTATGACAAAATCGAGCAGGGGGACCAGGTAAACCTTCTGAATTTAAGGGAGGATGTCAAGAACAGGAACAACATAAAAGTTACTATTGAAAAGAGTAGTGGTGAAACGGTAGAGATTGAAACTAAACACAGCATGAGTGACAGGCAGATCCAGGTGCTTCTAAAAGGAGGAATAATCAATGAATTTAAAGAGCAGCTTAAGAATAAAGACATCAATGCTGTAGAGGAAAATACCGTTACCGATAATGAGAGGAAACAGATAAAATAAAGACGAAGTTTATGGGAATAGATCAAAGAAACCTGATCTCGTGAATCTTTCCTAAGGCCTTGGGATTTTCAATTTTTCATTGAATTATTAGCCGTTGAGAAGGAAGCTGCGACACAAAATAACTTTTTTCGACATGTTTAGAGGTAAAATATAGATCATGAAAAAGTATTTTAGCTTTACCGGACAGATTCTGGGAACAATTATGATCCTGGGTTCTTTATTAGCTGCCTGTGGTAGTCCAAATCGCAACATGGCAGATGATCCAAAATACCGGGAAATGGTAAAAGAAGTAAGCGATCTGGAATTTGAGATAGAAAATGAATGGGCAAACCCCACACAATATAACAGGGTAAATCTTCTGGGAAATCCTAACCGGATTAAGTTCGAAAATGACTCTGTAGAAGTATATCTTCCATTCTTTGGGGAACGGTATGCCGGTGGAGCTTATGACCCCGATGACGGAGCCATACAATATAGAGGTGTTCCAAAAAACCTGAAACTCCAGGAAAATCCGGAAAAAGGAGCTGTAAATATTTTTTTTGAAGGGAACAGGAATACAGAAAGCCTGGATTTTCGAATCACCATCTTTCCCAACGGAGTTGCCAGGACTTCAGTTACTTCTACCCAAAGGGAAACAATCGTATATGATGGAAGATTGATAAACCGCTAATATCCATGGCCACCTTAAAAACAAAACCCACAGAAGCCAGTGTTAAAGATTTTCTGGATCAAGTAGAAGCTGAACAGCGGAAAGCCGACTGTTTTGAGCTTTTACAGATATGTTCTGAAGTTACGGGAGAGCCTGCAAAGATGTGGGGAGATAATATGGTGGGCTTTGGAAAATACCATTATAAATATAAATCTGGCCATGAAGGCGCATGGTTTCTAACCGGATTTTCACCTAGAAAGCAAAATCTTACGGTTTATATCATGGCAGGTTTTCGGGATTATGAAGTTCTTTTAAAAGAACTGGGGAAACACAAAACTTCTTCATCTTGTCTTTATATTAAAAAACTGGATGATATTGACAGGGAAGTGTTAAAAAAATTGATTAGTACCTCTGTAGAGGATATGAGGAAGAAATCTTCTCAATAGCCTATTCCTATATTTTCTATTTTACATAATATAAATTATAGTGCACATTATATCATTTATTGTTTTTCATATTTTAGAGCACTTTGCTTCCTGAATCCTTTACCTGGTCTTGTCATGAATACTAAAATGATTTTTACAAAAGAAGCTAAGCTTCTATCCAGAAATATAAAGACAGTCGTCGAAAGTTTTAAAGGACCTGTTTAAGACCGGAGTTGTTGAGCTGCAATTCTCAGATTCGAATCGGCCATTCTTGTGAAATAAAAATTCCCAACCTTATGATTGAGTCATATTGAACAAATAAAGCGAATTTGTAAAATTTAGCTAACTTAAGCCTCCTAACCGTTAAAAATCAAATAATGAAAAACAAATTTTTAAAATTATCTTCTATCCTGCTAATTTCGGTTTTCTCAGGTATGAGCGGAATCCAGGCACAGGAACTGGAAGGATCCTGGGAAGGTAAATTGGATGTTCAGGGTAATGAACTGCCTTTAAAGTTCGACATTGCAAAAGAGAATGAGTCGTTTTCAGGCACTATGGATAGTCCACTGCAGGGAGCTTTTGGGTTACCGCTTGATAAGGTAGAACTTGAAAATGATCAGGTAACCCTCTCCTATTCCCAGATCGGTGCTACTTATACAGGAACACTGAACGGAGAAACGATTTCTGGAACCTTTAGACAATCGGGTCAGGAATTCCCTCTGGTC
Organism: Salinimicrobium sp. CAU 1759; assembly: GCF_054482715.1. Taxonomy (NCBI): domain Bacteria; kingdom Pseudomonadati; phylum Bacteroidota; class Flavobacteriia; order Flavobacteriales; family Flavobacteriaceae; genus Salinimicrobium; species Salinimicrobium sp. CAU 1759. Next base: position 2,180,083 of record NZ_JBTLRK010000001.1, read on the forward strand.
CTTAATAAAGTAGAAAAAACCGTACCCGGAGATCCTTCTCTGCCTTCTTCTGAAAAAGAACTGGAGCAATTGGCATCATATGACCAGGGAAAATATAAATATGAAGTTGAAGATTACTTTGCAAAGCCAAAAGCTAGTTCTTTCCAATTCTCACCAGATGGTAAATACATGTCTTACCGCGAAAAAGATGAGAATGCGAAAAATCATGTTTTTGTTAAGAATCTTGAAACAAACGAGATAACCCGCGCCATTGTCGAAAAGGACGAACTGGTTAGAGGTTATGGCTGGGCCAATGAGGATAGGCTTCTTTATGTTATGGACAAGGGAGGAAATGAAAATTATCATTTATATGCAGCAGATGTTGATGGTTCCAATACAATGGATTTAACCCCGTTTGAAGGAGTCCAGACTCAGATCTTAGACATACTAAAAGATGACAAAAACCACGTCATTGTTTCGATGAACAAGGAAAATGCACAGGTTTTCGAACCGTACAAGGTAAATATTGAGACCGGCGAGATCACCAAATTGTTTACAAATGATGACATTGCAAATCCTATAATGAACTACCTTTTCGACAAGGATGGCACCTTAAGAGGTTTTGTGCGCTTACGGGAAGGTGTAAATATGGATCTTTACTACAAAAAAGATACAGCTAGTGATGACTTCGAAGTCGTGAAGCAAATTAACTGGAAAGATAACTTTAGTCCTTCCCTGAATTACGCTACTGAATATCCTCATGATGCATATGTTGTTTCAAACCTGGAAACAGATAAGAACACTGTTTACCTATATGATCTAAAGGAAGATAAGGTGATCAAAAAGTTATTTTCAAATGCTGACTACGATATCTCGGGAGTTTCTCTTTCCAGAAACCGGAATTATGAACTTGATTACTACACCTTCCAGGGAGAAAAGCGGGAAATTGTTCCGGTAAGTGACTACTATAAAAAACTGCATAAGCGAATCACCGAACAATTTCCCGATAAGCAGTATTCAATTGCGGATAAGACCGATGACGAAAGCAAATACCTTATTTTCCTTCAAAGTGATAAACTATACGGAGAGTACTGGTCATATGATGTAGAAGCCGATAAATTTGAATTGTTGTACAATTTAATGCCTCAGCTTAAAGCAGAAGATATGGCCGAAATGAGGCCAATCACTTTTAAAAGCAGGGATGGCAAAACTATTCATGGTTATATCACCTTGCCAAAAGCTGCTCTAGAAGGAAAAAAAGTTCCTGTTATTGTGAATCCGCATGGGGGACCTCAAGGAATCAGGGATTCCTGGGGCTTCAATCCTGAAGCACAATTATTTGCCAGCCGCGGCTATGCTACACTACAGGTGAATTTCAGAATTTCCGGGGGTTATGGACGTGAATTCATGGAATCGGGTTTCAAGCAGATAGGAAGAAAAGCTATGGACGATGTTGAAGATGGATTACAGTACGTGATCGACCAGGGATGGGTAGATCCAGAAAAAGCAGCGATCTATGGAGGCAGCCATGGTGGTTATGCGGTGCTAAGAGGTCTAACAAAGACTCCCGATCTTTATGCTGCAGGTGTGGATTACGTGGGGGTTTCCAACATATTTACTTTTATGGAAACCATACCTCCTTACTGGAAGCCTTATGAAAAGATCCTCAGAGAGATCTGGTATGATGAGAACATTCCTGAAGAGCGGGCCATTATTGAAGAAGTTTCACCGGTGTTCCATATAGACAAGATCAAGAAACCATTATTAGTTGTTCAGGGTGCCAATGATCCCCGGGTTAACATAGATGAGTCCGATCAAATTGTGCGAGCCCTGAGAGCAAAAGGCGTCGACGTGCCCTACATGGTCAAATATGATGAAGGACACGGCTTTGGGAAAGAAGAAAACCGAATAGACCTTTACGAAGCAATGTTAGGCTTCTTTGCCAAGCATTTGAAAGATGAGGCACTAGAACCCCCCTTCAAGAATTAAGGTTCTTAAACCCTAAATAATTATTACCTCTCGAAAATGTCATTTTTGAGAGGTATTTTTTTGGTATAATCTATTGTAGCTTTAAAATCTATTTTATCCTGAGTATATCTCTAATGATCTTGAGATGATGACCGGTGTGGATCACCAGGAACTTTGTCGTTTCATCTCTTTTAATGTGTCCAAAATAAGGGTGCTCAAAAAAGGCATATTTGGGAAGTTCTATAATTCCTGGTATTTTCTTCTTTGCCGAAACTATTTGGCTCTTTAACTCTTCTTCTGAAATATTCTCTTTGGGAATTGCTACTCTTGGAGCCCTGGCTTTTCCTCTGGGAATACGACCGGTGAAGTAAACCATTTCTTTCATCCAGCTGAACTTTTTTTGGTACTTCTCGGGATCTGAAGTGTTTATAGAATCAAGGATGGAATGAATAACCTTTAAACTATGAGCCAAATGCCAACCTACCGGCGCTTTGGAAACTTTGGGATCGAGCTGGTCTTTATTTTTGATGTACTGCTCCATCTCTTCTAACTGGGCCTGTAGTTTCTTTGATTTCATTTATTCCGGTTGGTTTCCTGGCAAGTTATAAAATACTGGAAGATTAAAAACCCGAAATGAAAGAGTTCCGGGTTTTTTAGACAAATAAGCAGACTAAAATATCTGAGAGACACTTATGATGCTAAGGCTGTACTTTTGGTCAATTCATCCTGAATATTGGAAGGCACAGGTTGATATCCATTGAAACTGGTACTGAAGGTAGCCCTCCCTTTTGTAAGGGAACGAAGCTCGGTCGAGAATCCGAATAATGCAGATTCCGGAGCAATGCATTTCAGGATCTGATAATTCTCTGCGCTTTCAATTCCCTGGATGATCGATCGCCGACTTTGAAGCTCGGTCATAACATTTCCAACCATATCTTCGGGAACCTTAACGGTTAGATCAAGAGCGGTTTCCAGAAGTTTTGGATCGGCATCCAGAAATGCCTTTTTAAAGGCATGAGCGCCGGCAATCTTAAAGGAGATGTCGTTAGAGTCTACTGAATGCATTTTTCCATCATAGACTATCACTCTTACATCACGAATATATGAACCTGTCAATGGACCATTTTCCATTACCTCGATAATTCCTTTCATCACCGAAGGCAAATAACGTTGATCAATCACCCCTCCAACAATACAGTTGTAGAATACAAGTTTACCACCCCAGGGCAGATCAACTTCTTCTTTCCCCTTGATGTTAAATCCTTCCGGCTCCGGCATATTTTGTTCCCACGGTTCGATCTTCATATGAACCTCTGCGAATTGCCCGGATCCTCCGGATTGTTTCTTGTGCCGGTAATTGGAATTAGATGATTTCTGAATCGTCTCCCTGAAAGCGATCTTAGGCTTGTTGAATTCGGCCTCTACACCATAAATATTCTTTAGGAGCCAATCAATCGTTGCCAAATGAAGTTCTCCCTGGCAGGCCAGGATCAATTGCCTGGATTCGTTTGAAAAGGTGACTTCCACCGTGGGATCCTGGCTATGGATCTTTTTAAGGGCATCACTTAGTTTCTCTTCGTCCTTAGTATTTACTGCAGAAACAGCTCTCCTTATTCTGGGCTGTGGATATTCTATAGGTTCTATAGTGATTTCCTCGCCGGGAACAGCAAGGGTGTCATTTGTTTCAGTATATTTTAATTTCAGGGTGGCCCCAATATCTCCAACTACAAGTTTTGAAATAGGGTTCCTTTCTTTTCCATCCATGATGAACAGCTGGTTCAAAACTTCAGTTTCACTACTTCTTGAATTCACTAATTTATCGTTCACTGTCACCTCTCCTCTTTTTACTTTGAAAAAAGTGACCTGTCCTAAATTGGGCTGGTGTATTGTTTTAAATACGAACAGAACAGGAGATTCTTTGGGTTTTGGTTCAATCTCTTTGCCTTCCTTACTTTTTTCAGCTTTTAGATCGACTGCAGCGGGAGCCACATTGTCAATAAAGCCCATAAGTCTTCCACTTCCCATATCATTAAGGGCAGATGTGCAGAAAACAGGGAAAAGGTCGTAATTAAGCATTCCGGCCCTTATTCCTTTCCGCATTTCATCTTCATTAAGAGAACCCTTTTCAAAGAACAGCTCCATTAATTCTTCATCATTTTCGGCAGCCTTCTCCACCAGTTCGTTATGTAAGGTCACAGCTATATCCATTTGATCATCGGGTATAGCAAGTTTTTCGGGCTTCCCTCCTTCCGCAGAGAATTTATACATCTTCATTTTAAGCACGTCAATGATACACTGCTTCCCATCCCTCATCAACGGATACTGGATCTTAACTGCTTTATTCCCCACAAGGTTTTTAATGGAATTGAAAGCAGTCTCAAAACTTAGGCCGGGGTGATCGATTTGATTGATGACAAAAACAGTGGGTTTTTGGTAATCTCTAATGTAATTCCAAATGATCTCTGTCCCTACTTCCACACCGTATTGCCCATTAAGAACTGTGACGATGGTATCGGCCACTCTAATTGAAGAAATAATCTCACCTATATAATCATCCAGACCCGGAGTATCAACGATGTTGATCTTATAATTCCGCCACTCGGTATGTAGAGGGGTGGCAAAGACAGAATTTCCCTTTTCATGCTCAATTTCATGGTAATCTGAAATTGTATTTCCAGCCTCTACAGTACCTCGCCTGTTGATCAATCCGGCTTCAAACAACATGGTTTCGGCCAGGGTAGTCTTACCCCCGTTATGGGCGCCAACAAAGACTACATTTTTGATGTGTTTGTCATCGTAAATCTTCATCTTTAAAAAAGTTTAGTGGAATGAGAAAAAAAACTAATGCGAAATAGCCGGAAATTAGAACTGAGAAGAGAAAAGGATCAAACATTATTTCCAGCTTTAGCGACTTGAATTAACTCCTTTAAATTTATTATTTTCAATCCACAATTTTTTTGAATAGAGAAGGTTTTTACCTTTTTCATGATCAATATCATGGAAAAAATCCACTCAAATCAAGGAATTGATATCCGATAACTGGCACAGATCTTTGGGTGGTGTAACTTTTTACTTAATACGCAGTCTTATTGTAAACGAAATTTATATGAAGAAAATAATCTATGCTCTCGCATTTACTGCCACTGTTGTGGGATGCAAAGCCCCACAAACGAAGGTGTCTGAAAAACAGCCCGTTGTCACCACCCTGGATTTGGTCAATGTGAAGGATGATAAGATCATGATCACCGTAGATCCGGGAGAGATAAAGGCTGACAGCATTACATTCTATATTCCAAAAATTGTTCCCGGCACCTACTCTACTGCCAATTATGGAAAATATGCTGAAGACGTTAAAGCTTATGATTACAAAGGAAATGAGCTTAAGGTAACCGTGTTGGATGAAAACAGCTGGAGCATTGCCAATGCTACCACACTTGATAAAGTGTCTTACTGGATGAACGATACTTTTGATGTTCCCGGGGAAGGAGGCATTTATTCTATGGCCGGCACTAACATTAAGGAGAATGGTAATTTTCTTCTGAATCTTCACGGCTTTGTGGGTTATTTTAATGAGCTTACCGAAGAACCATATCGCCTGGAGATCATAAGACCGAAGGATCTTTATGCCGGCAGTGCTTTAGACCTCTTTGCATCAAAGGAAGTAGATCTACAAACACAAAAGGATATCTTCAACGTCAACAGGTACTTTGAGGTGACCGATAATCCTATTATGTATGCAGCTCCAGATACGGCTTCCTTTAAGGTTGATAATATGAATGTATTGCTGCATGTTTATTCTCCTTCTAAGAAATTCAGTTCTCAGGATTTTAAGCCCGCAATGGAGAAAATGATCACTGCCCAAAAAGCTTTCTTAGGGGAAGTAGATGATACAGATAAATATGCGATCCTGCTCTATTTATCGGCTAGTCCCGGTGAGGGTGATGCGGCAAATTTCGGAGCTTTGGAACATCACACTTCAACGGTTGTGGTGATGCCGGAGCAAATGGACCTGAAAGCACTGAATGAATCTCTTACAGATATTGTATCTCACGAGTTCTTTCATATACATACACCTCTTGGAGTACACTCTAATGAGGTGCACTATTTTGATTATAATGAACCTCAAATGTCACAGCATCTCTGGTTATATGAAGGGGTAACGGAATATTTTGCAAATCTTTTTCAGGTAAATCAGGGACTTATTTCGAGACAGGATTTTTACGACAGGATCCAGGAAAAGATCAGTGTTTCTAAGAATTTCGATGATACCATGTCTTTTACGGAAATGAGCCGGAACATTCTGGAAGACGAATATAAGAACAGCTACTACAATGTATATCAAAAAGGAGCGCTTATTGGAATGGCTCTGGACATTAGGTTAAGGGAATTAAGTAACGGAAAAATGGGTCTTCTTGAATTAATGAAACAGCTTACGAATATGTATGGTAAAAATAAGCCATTTGAAGATGAGGAATTATTTACTGTGATCGAAGAATTAACCTATCCTGAAATAGGAGATTTCTTCGAGAAGTACGTTAGCGGTACAAACCCAATCCCTTACAATGAGTTCTTTGAGAAAGTTTGTCTTGAGATGAGGGAGGGAGAAATCCCGGTTGGATATTTTCTTCAGGATCAGGCCACTCCTTATATAACTGTAGATGCTTCAGGAGCAATTCTACTCAGAGATGATCTACCGCTGAGTAGTTTCTTTAAAGAGCTTGATCTTCAAGGAGGAGATACTATAAAAAGCATCAATGGGAAATCATATAATGTACAGAATGTTTATGATCTCATTGGAGATTCAGCAAACTGGAACGTGGGAGATCCAATTAGCTTCACGATTTCAAGAGGTGGCAATGAAATGAAAATTATCGGGAAAGTATTGGAACCTATGGCAACGGGATTAAGACTTGTTGAGATCATGAATCCCAATGATGAGCAAATGGAATTAAGACATAGCTGGTTGAAGTCCTGACCGGTTGAATGTATAAAAAGAAAGAGCGGCAGTAAAAACTGCCGCTCTTTTTATTACCTCTCAAAAAAAAGGGATTTTTTAAATCTTTTTTACTCTCACGGCATTCATGCCTTTAAGACCTTTTTCAAGCTCGAAGCTCACTTTATCACCTTCACCAATTTCATCAATGAGACCTGTAACGTGCACAAAATATTTTTCCTGAGTTGTGGAGTCTAATATAAATCCGAATCCTTTAGAAGAGTCAAAAAAGGAAACTTTTCCTTCTTTGCTAAAATCAGTTTCTTCATCTGAATCCTCTTTTTTAGGGATACCGATTTCAATACTTTCAGCATCAACCTCTATTTTTTGAGATGGATCTGGAGGAGTATCTGTAAGGTTTCCATGCTCATCGACATAAGCAAATTCTGAAACGGATTCACCACTTGCTTTTCTTTCTTCCTTTTTCTTCTTCTTTTCTTCACGCTTCTTTAAGCGTTTCTTTTCTTTTTCAATTTTGTTGTACGTCTGTTGTGACTTTGCCATTAGCGATTTAATTGGATTTCAGTTGAATATAAATAAAATAATCTGAAGTACTAAAAGAAGATTGGAAAAATATCGTGAAGATTTACCTAAAATTGTTCTAGCCTTGAATATTGTACAAAGTTATAACTTCTTTTTGTCTTTTCAAGATTTGATTTGGCCTTGAATTTCAATTTATTGCCTTTCTTCAGAAATACTTTTCTAAAAATTTATTTTTCAATCGCGTAGGCATCCAGTGGTTCCTCGAAAGCAATGAATAGCACACAGGGACCTGCATCTCCACAGCGGGCCGTATGGGGTTTCTTTGCCGGTCCATACCCGTAAGACCCTTGAAGCATCTTTTGTGTTTCCTCACCTTCATAGGTGACGTCGAGCTCTCCTGAGATCAAGACCATTCTTTCGGCAGAAGTATGGGCATGATTGGGAATATTTGAGCCGGCAGGAACTTTAAAAAGAATATCCACGTTCTTTTTAGCAGGATCTCCATGTAAAACAGCTATCTCACACCCTGTTGGCATAAAGTCGGGACAGGGTCCCCACTGCAGGTCTTTGTCATTAGCATCATGTACCACAGAATTGGTCTCGTAAAGCTCTTTATCCTGTGCCAAAACTTCTACGCAATAAAACAGCAAAAAGCTAATAAGCACCAGGATCTTAAAGTGTTCCCTATTTTTCATAGCAAAAGGATTAAGAATTAAATGAAGTAAGGGGAACAATAACTACGGCAGGAATCCGTGTTATAAGGGTCACGGTTCTTAGAACCGGAAGGATCTATCTAAAGATAGTCATTTATTTGACTCGCCTGCTTTTTTATTACTTCTTTACCGGTACCAGGTAAACCGGGATCGTTGTCTTTTCTAATATCTTTTCGGCTACTGTTCCCAATAATAATTTTTCAAGGACAGAATGGCTGTGGGTACCCATTACCAGAATATTTGCCCCCCACTCTTCTCCATACGCCATAATGGTTTTTGCCGTATCACCTTCAGCAAGATGAGTTCTCACTTGCGGATCATTAAGGTGGGATTTTGCTTTTTTAAGAAATTCTTCAGCAATACTTCTCATTTCCATTGCCACATCCAGATCCGGTCCCATTCCAGAATAACCATCATAGCCCATAAATGTTGGGTATTGGGCTCCGTAAAAGCCCACATCGTCAAGAACATGGATCAAACAGACTTCAGCATTGAGGCTTTTTGCCAGTTCGTATCCTTGTTCAGCAACTTTTTCAGAAACAGGATTGTAATCTACGGCGATCAGGATTTTCTTCATGATTGGTTTTTCCATTAAAATTACAAAATTTGAAGGAATTATTTTAAAGGTAAAGTATCGACTAAATCCTTTTGGCATTCAATTGTTTAGGGTATATAAAAATTACATTTCATATGGATTATTCACTGCCTTATTTGTAAATTTAATAGGATCGAAAAATTGGAAGCATATGAAAACAACAAGAGAATCTGCCCGGGAAGAAAGCCATAAAAAGGTATCGCAGGGCCTGCAGGAATTGCTGGAGAAAAACTATGATATGGAGAAGGATTATAGAACAGCCCGGGAACGAGCTAAAGATCCTGCTCTAAAGGACTTTTTCAAGAAGCAGGCTGTAAAGAAGAACCATTTCGCTACAGAAATAGATAAGCAACTCCACTCTCTAAATGAACATCCAAAGGATCCAGGTTCAACAGTAGCCGGATTAAACAGAACCTGGATCAACTTAAAAAGTTCATTAGGAAAAGATACCGATAAGTCACTAATAGAAGAGTGTCTAAGAGGCGAAAAGAACAGTGTAGAAGAATACGAGAATAAATTGAGAAAGAACAATTTCCCTCCTAGGATTGGGGAAGTACTACGAAAACACCTTACTGAAATAAGGGCTAGTATTTCTGAATTGAAAACCATAAAAAATACACAGTAGATCACTGTTTTTTATGGTTTGAAAACTCCGGTTATGCGGAGTTTTTTTTTGCGCCTGCTTCTTAAGTTCTGTTAGGTTTTTCTTTAGTTCCTGTTAAACCTTTACGTCAAAACTTATTGAAAATTTATATTAAGCAGCATCAAAAAATGTGATTTGCTTCAATGGGAAAAAAGGAACTTAAAAGAACTTTAGGATTTTGGGATGTATTAATGTTTGGAGTCGGCGGAATTGTAGGTGCCGGAATTTATGCCATTATTGGCCAGGCCGCCGGACTTAGCGGCAACATGTTGTGGCTTAGCTTTATAATAGCTGCGACAGTAGCTCTACTTACCGGCCTCTCCTATGCCGAATTTGTTAGCAGGTATCCAGATTCGGGAGGAAGTTTTGAGTATATCAAACAAGGGCTGGGAAGAAAAACTGCATTTATTATGTCCATTTTCATGGCCTTTACGGGAATAATCGCTGCAGCTGCCATATCCATAAGCTTTGCAGATTATTTGGGTCGGCTTGTTGATTTTCCTTCCTGGATCATTGTGATTTGTATCATTTCGTTGATGGCATTTTTCAATATCATAGGAGCTAAGTACAGCTCCTATTTCAATTCTCTCGCAACTGTGGTAACACTTATAGGTCTTGCAGCAGTAGTGGTAGTAAGCATTCCGGAATTTGGCACCACTCCCCTTCTTCAAACCAATGATAGGGGATGGACCGGCCTTTTTGCCGGAGGGGCTTTGATCTTCTTTAGTTATATTGGATTTGAGGACCTTGTAAAAATGGCAGAGGAGACTAAGGACCCTAAAAAGAACATGCCCAAAGCAGTTATTATGAGCGGAATCATTGTCCTTCTGGTTTATGTATTGATCGCAATAAGTTCAGTAAGCGTACTGGGCTGGAAAGAACTTTCAAATTCCAATGGCCCCTTAGCAGCGGTCATAGAAGCAAAACTGGGGGCATGGGGTGCTACTTCCCTTGTGATCATTGCGTTATTTGCAACCAGTAAGACTATTCTTAGTAATATTCTTGGAACTTCAAGATTGCTATATGATGTAGCCAGGGATAGCGAGAAATCCTGGCTTAAAAAATTCACTACTATTTCAGGCATTGGGAATGCTCCCAATTATGCAATAATTGTGATAAGCCTTGTGGCAATAGCATTTGGTTTGATCGGCAATCTCAAGGTAGTAGCCAGCCTCAGTAATATATTTATTTTTTTCGTTTTTGGAATGGTCAACATGGCACTCCTTAACCTCAGACATAAGAAAAGAAAAGAGAAGGATAAAAAGCCGCCTTTTTATATAAGACTTAATGTGAACAATATTCCCATTCCTACTATTATTGCATTTATCACAATTCTAATCCTCTTTGGATTTAATATATACAATCTGCTTGAAGGAAATCTTTAGGAGTTGTCTACTGCTTAACTACAACAAGGTTTGCACGGGCACCGGTAAGGAGGTTCCACTCTTTCCTTATCACTTCCCTACCCTGGTCGTCATAAACTCTGAGTTCTGCAGTATTAGGCCCTGATGTGCCCTGGTTTAATGCTTCAAATTCGATGTTATTGAGTCCGCTGTCAAGTCTTACCATAATCGGGGTATAAGTTGCTCCAAGAGACATGTTCTTATTGATCACCACCCCATTTACAGTGATCTTAACCTTATCGCCATCGATATACTCATGATCACGACAATATAGTTCCACAAATACCCCGGTAGTTTTAAAGTCTCCTAAATATTGATCTCTACGAAATTCTTCTCTTGCTTCTTTGTCCTTAGTAAAGGCTTTAGGAGTGAAATCTTTGCCTTTAAAGGTCATAAGCCCATTCTCATCTGTTCTCATGCTGAAAGACTTGGGTTCTTTCTCGCCAAGTTTAATGGGTTCACTCTCGGTGCTGAAGATGCCTTTTTTAGAGCTAAGGCTGTGGTTACCAGAAGACTTTATGTAAGATGAAGATTCACTCCCCTTCTTTGGAGCCATGAGTTCCCCGGGGGCTTTGACAGGAGCGGTTGGATTGTCGACCTGTGAATGCCCTGCAAAACCTACAAGAGTGAAAATCAAGAAAAATAAATATTTCATAACCAGAATATTCTTCAGCAAAAAGATATCAAAAATTTAACCAATCTGATTTTTTCAGCAGACTTTCTGATTCCCTGCAAAAAATTTAACTGCATTTTAACCGCAAATCATCGGGTAAATATAAGATTATCTGTAATTTAAAATAAAAACTACACCATGACAAAGAAAGAAGAACAACCAAAAAATTCTCGTACAGACATGAAACGGGATGAGAACCAAAAGTACAATTCAGATATCACTCCCGAAGACAAATCCACTTTAAACAACCAGAGCCAGGATGAGAAAAAAGGAGACTACTTTAAAGATCGTGAAGAAGACATAGATTATGCCGGTGCCGACCTTGATATTCCGGGGCAAGACGACCGCAAGTTCAATCCCACCACCAACGAACCTCAGGATGTTGAAAGAGAAAGAAGACCAAAAGAATCAGCTAATTCTAACGATAATATAGAGTCACAAACAGAAACGGTATATAAAGGTGAAAAAGCTGAAAAGTACAGGGATCCTTCAGAAAAAACCAGAGATAAAGACAATAAAAAATAACATTTTAGCCACCTCAAAAGGTGGCTATTTTTTTAGCAGCGTTCTCTGTACTGCATATGCCGGCTAATGTCTATGACGTAGGAAGTTATCGCATATATTTCAAGTGCTTTTCCTTCTGTGAACTTGTAAATGTCACAAAAGCCAAAATGCTTCTTTTGACCGAGCCTGTTCCTGCTAATCACTACCCCTTCCACTATTCCATGGCTGTTGGCTACAAAAACATTTTCCACTTCGATCTCAACTGCAGGCATTTCCTTCATTTGATCCAGAACCTCCTTGAACTCCGCTTTCCCTGCAATATCCTTCTCGCCCACGATCGTCCAACAAATATCATCGGTAATGTGATCCATAAAGAATTTCTCATCCCCTTCTGCATATGCCTGGTTAACATCCCTTAAAAATTTTTCTTTTTCAGTCATTTTATTATCTATTGAAGAACTCATAATCACCTGTTTTTCAAATCCTAACTGTTTTAAATATACGATAAATTCACAACTTGAGAATCGTAAAAATGTCTTCAAACGGTAACTTTTAGCTTCGTCCTTTTCCAGTTTTCAGGTTGTAGAGTTATTGGCACAAAAATTAATAACTTTGGCTTCCTTACAAGAAAGAGCTTACTATGCATGTCCACCATCTACTTCAGGAGAATTCTATTGCCAATACATTTATTGCACAGCTACGTGATGTAAAGGTCCAAAATGACCGGTTGCGCTTTAGAAAAAACATAGAAAGATTAGGAGAGATCCTTGGCTATGAATTGAGTAAAAATTTCAGTTTTGGAGAGGTAGAAGTTCCAACGCCTTTAGGTACTGCAAATTTGCCTCTACATAAGGAGGAACTGGTGATTTGTTCCATTTTAAGAGCAGGGCTACCCCTTCACAATGGGCTATTGAATTATTTTGATGCTGCAGATAACTCCTTTATTTCTGCTTATCGTCATCATCCTCACAACAATGAGGAGTTTGAGATCCTGGTGGAGTATCTCGCTTCCCCTTCTCTTGAAGGAAAAACTCTGATCCTGGCCGACCCGATGCTCGCTACAGGCCGATCTTTCGTAAATGTCTTACAAGCGCTCGAAACTATGGGCAAACCAAAAGAAATTCATTTAGTATCTGTAATTGCTGCACGAGAGGGAATTGAACACCTGCAGGAGAACTTTCCCGAAAATTCACATCTTTGGGTAGCTACTATAGATGAAAAACTAGATGAAAGAGGCTATATAGTACCAGGCCTTGGTGATGCGGGTGATCTTTGTTTTGGATCTAAAATGCAACATTAGAACGGGTATCCTATTGCAAAATTAAAGACCGGATCACTTATCCTGAAATCCCAACGTTCGCCTTCTTCATACCAGGGGGTGTGGAGTGGTGCAGCCAGATCAAACCGAATAACAAAATTCTGGATGTCAATCCTTAATCCTACCCCTGCTCCTATTCCCAGTTCAGACATAAAATCCTTTTCAAACACCCCTTTTTCAAGAAGTAATTCCTGTTGTGCTGTGGGTTGCCCTTCAATTTCGGCATAGTTGTTTTCGGTGTTCCAAACATTTCCTGCGTCCATAAAAACCGCACCCTTAAGAACCTGATATAGTGGAAAACGATATTCTACATTCGCCTCGAGTCTTAGATTCCCCATTCTGTCATAATACGGTACTCCAATACCTTCGGGAGAGTAACTACCCGGACCCAAAGATCTTATTTGAAATGCACGAACGCTGTATGGCCCTCCCGAATAGAATTGCCTGCTGAACGGCATTACTTCAGAATTACCATATGGGATACCAATCCCGCCATACAACCTGGCAGCAATAGTTTGTTCGGGAGTTAGGTTGTAGTGATACCTGAAGTCTGCATCAATTCGGGCAAATTGTGCGAACTCCATTCCCAAAAATGTTCGTGGTGTCGGTCCACTGCTAAGAAGGTCAATGAGATTCCCGGCAAGTTCAAGATTGGAATTGAGGAAGAATTGATGAGTTTCCAGTTTATCTACCATACCGTTATAGGTAAAACCATAGGTGAGTCCAGCGATGAATTGTTGTTCAAAACTGCTCCTTAAGAACGGGTTATCATCCAGAATATCCCTAAAGGTTTGTGTGGTATTGCTAAGCCTGGAGTAATCAACCGAGAGCGGATTCAATTCATGAGTAATGAACCGGTTCGCTTTCCATATATACCCAAAATTGCCTGTAACTGTAAAGAGGCTAAAAAGCTGACTCCTATTTAGATATTCAAATCCTAAACTGACTTTAGTTTTTGGAATGGAATATTCAAACCAGTTACTCCTGATGTTGACAAATGGAAAAATCATCCTGGGGCTTATGATCGCGCTTTCTAATCCAAGAACAGTACTGCTGTTACCCACATCACTATCACTTGATAATTGCCATTCATAACCCACTTTTCCGGTAATATTAAGGATCTCCCCTCCTTCGAATAAATTTCTGTTGGTATAGGTAAGGGCAAGGTGAGGGCCTGCAAAGTTATTCGATTTAGTCACTGCCTGTAATTCTGCCCTTATCGCTCTTTTTTTCATAGGAGAAAGAAAGATATTGGCCGTTAAATATCCCAGGCTATCTGTAGATAGTGAGTCTATTTCGTCATACCTGATATTGACAAATTTGTAAGTCCCCAAAGAGGTAAGTCTTCTACTTGTTTTTCCAGAAACCTCTGGCGAATAAAACTCTCCTTCCTCTAAAAGGATAAAAGGGTCTAATTTTTTTGGCTTGAAAAAGATCTCTTCCTGAATATAGTTTCTCTCGTTAAACCTAATTGTATCCCGGGCCAGAGAATCTGTGCCAATTACATAGTTAGGGTAAATGTTTACGTCCCGTATGACGTAAGGTTTAATACCGGCTTTGGGAACTTCTTCTTTTAATCTTAAAAACAGGTCAAACTTCTTGCGGTCATACTGGTTGGTGTCAGCTTCAAAAATGAGGAAATTTGAGCTGAAGTTGTAGTAACCCCTCCGTTTTAGTGCCGCATCAATACGTTCCCGTTCCGCCTTCAACATGGCAAGATTGAATTTTTCACCTGGCTCCAATAAAGATTCATCCAGGGTTTCCTGAATTTTCCTGTAGGTCTCCAGGCTATCATTGTCCATTTGGTATGTCTCCAGGATATAAGGGTTTTCAGGTAAAATTGCAGAATAATTAATGTGAGCAAGTTTCTCTTCCTCATTCTCCTTGACAGAATGGTTTACCCTACTGTAGAAATAGCCTCGATTTTCCAGCCTGTTCTTGAGTAATTTTTCGGTCTGGAAAGGGTCAACATCAGAAAGATAGACAGGTTCCTCTCCCAGCTGTTTGTTGAAGAATTTATTGATGAATCCGGGTTTTTCCTGCTGGGCCTTATAATGAAAATAAAGCCCGATCCTGGATCCAAGGATCTTGCTGTTGGGATCTGGGGTGATCAAAGATTGAAGCTGATTCTTAAGATCCTTTTTATTTTCAATAGGATCATCAGATTTTAATTCAATATCGGCACCGGTATATAATAATTTATCTTCGGGAATAAACTTCTTCACACTACATGCCTGCAAGAAAAAAAAGCCTGTAATACTTAAAATCATGAACTTTATCCTGTGCTCCATTTTTATTCCTCGGTTTGATTTTCTTCCTCTTGTGGCTTGTCTCCTTTCACTACCTGATCCCACAGTTCATTGAACTTATTAAACTCCTGGGTGAAGATCAAAGCAAGACCACTTATGATCAATTGTCCATCTATCACATTCTCATAACTACTTCTTCTGAAAGCCATAAGTCTGAATCTTCCATTAGGTGTGAGAAGATATTCCAGGCTTACATTACCTATTAAAGGAGTACTTTCCTCTACCGGGCTGCTTCCCTGAACATCAACTTCACTACCCACACTTACAATTAACCTGTCGTCCATAAAGCTTTTTTGAGCAGTAATATCCAATTGAGTCCTTTCCTGCGGACTTTCCCCCTGGTAATCTGTGAATGTATCTAATCCAAAATTGAGATCTACGCCTGTTTCTCCGAGCAATCGATCAGAGAAGATATTAAGTTGATCTGATAAAGCTTCGTTCAAATTATCCCTGGCAAAAGAAAGAGTTCCTCCACCCGAACCGTCACTACCAGAGGTTGGAAAGAACCGGTTTAGGACGAGGAGAGAAAAAACCTGCTTATTTAACTCGTTCTCCTGTTGATTAATTTGCTGAACACGCCCATACACCTGGCCGCTAAGAGCGCCTTGTTCATCCTCTGGCATATCCAGGCCAAAGGATAATTTAGGAGCTGAGATCTCACCTCCAATTTTAAGATACACAAGGAAATCAAGCTCCTGGCGGAATCTATTTTGATCTGAAAGATCTGCACCCTGCAATTGGGAAGCCATAAGACCAGACGCTGCAGCTTCTACCCGGTAGACCGCAGTTATGTTTAGATCGGCATCAAGAGGGTCACCGGCCCAAACTACAGAACTACCATCCATAATTTCAAATCTCCTTGTGACCAGGTTATAGAGGCTCATTTCGTAGTATCCGTCACTTAACTCCACCCGGCCGGTCATTGTAGTTCTACCATTGGGATAGATATCATAAAGAATATCCCCGTCGCCTGTCGCCTGGAAATGATCTCCTGTACTCTCATCCAGGACTATAGTAAAAGTTGATCCTTCCTGAAGGTTGATATAGGAGTTGAGAGCAAATCCTGAAAAGGCAACAATTTCCTCATCTTCAGACCTGCGGGTAAGTATTCTGTCTGGATCTTCTCTATTAACGAAGATCACGACCCCTTCTCTTTCTTCGATCTCCAGATTAGCTTCAGGGATCACGTAAGTTAGATCGGTCTCTTCCAGCACCTCCAGATCAAGTTCTATCTGCGGAAGCTCCAAATTTCCCGTTACCGAGCCGGTAGCATCAAATACGAATTTTCCGTAGAAGAGATCGAAATCCTCTTCAGTTGAATTTAAAGCAGTGAAATTGTTGGTCGTAAAACTTAGATCGAATTCCGGGTTAAGTAGAGATTCTGTAAGAACGGCACCATTTAGAATTAAGGCATTATTATTAATATCACGAATTGCAAAATTGTCCATATAAACACCTTCATTATTTATGCGCAGGGTCTCATCTCTCAAAGTAAATGGTGCATTGAGCATGGAAACTGTAAATTGAGCCTGATTAAAGTTCAGAAAACCTTCATATTGAGGTTGAATAGGCTCTCCCGTAATATTAAACTCACCCGACAAACTCCCGCTTGTGTTCTTCAATTCTCCAAAGGAGAATCCTTCCAAGACTTCCATTGATATATTCTGCAGATTAAGGAACATATCTAGCTTCCCTCCATTAGTTTCAGCCAAATAGGAACCGGTAAGTTCAAGATCGGCCCTGCCTTCTACTGCAAGGTCAAACGAATAAGTATTAAAGCCTGCTGCTTCGGCATCCAGGGTGAGTGTCCCGAGAGGGACGTCCATTACTCCAAATTGATCTATAGTAAGATCGGCTACCAGGCCGGTTTGTGCAAAAGGCTCTTCAATAACGAAATTTCCATTCATACTTCCTGAAGCCAAAACAGCCTCGGGATTGAGATAAGAAAATAAAGCAGCTAAATTGAAATTCTGAAATTCGATCCCAATATGCTCTTTTTGGACCCCCGCAAGATCATTTGTCACCCTTAACTCCTGATCATTCCTGGAAAGCCTGAAGTTATTGAAGGTGTAGAAATCATCTCCAATAAGGATCTCATTTTGAGGATCTATCTGCCATTGATGGGAATTCAGGATAAGGCTATCAGAAGCAAAGGCTACTCTAATTACATCATTACTTTTGGTTATTGAAGATTGTAGTTTCATCAAAGGTTCATCCTCGTATATTGAAAGGAACTGAAGATTGAGCTCTTCATCTACTAACAATCCTTCTATGCTGGTCTCCTTTATAGCCAAAGGTCCCGTATCCAGGCTCTCCAATCCGAAATTGAAGAACAGTTCTTCAGGGTTTGAATTTACAAATAATGAAAGGCTATCTATTTCACTTCCGAAGTAATTGAGATAAGGCACCTCTACATTACCTACTAAAGTTCTCTCCCTCTCACTGAAATCGACTTTGATACTAATGGTATCAAAAGCTTCAAGCTGTGGCAAAAAGACCTCTTCCAGGATCGGTGATGGCCTTATTTGAGCGGTAAGATCAATATTGACAGGATTTACCACGGTGTCTGTCACATTGGTTGTACTGTAGTAGCTCTCATAGTGGCGGTTAAGGGCGTTGAAAAAATCAACAGGACCGGCATTAGAATAAAGTTTTAGATCGAGCATTCGGTTTTCAATGGCGAGGGAAGTAGTGTCGGGTCTCACATGGGCCAAAAGATCGAGATCTCCCAGCAGGTATGATTCATTATCGTACACAAAAACACCATCTGTGATTGTCGCGGTCGCATCAAAACTGTCTGCATTACCTTCAAAGGTGCCTTTTACCTCCATCGCTGCATTTACAGGATTAACGGCAAGACCCAGCGCCTGTAGATCGGCACCAATGACATTTAGCTTTAGGTTTATTTCGGGTGCCACAGAGTCGAGCTGCACGAAACTCTCCAGTTCCAAATTCAGGTTCTCATCTTTATAATCTATGTTAGCAAAACCTTCTCCTTCCTCTAACTCTGCAAAAAGGCCAATATTATTGAAGACATAATTATTGTATACAAACCGGCCAATGTTTCCCTCAACAACTGCATTAAGGGAATTAATATCTTCTCCACTACCCGAAGCCTGAACATCAAGGCTAATAGGGCCCAGAGCAGGGTTTTGAAGTAGTTGACCCACTTCCAGCTCCGTGACTTGCAGGTCTGCATTAAAAGCTATTCTGGGGGCTGTCACAAAACGACCTTCCACGTTTATTTTTCCTGCGGAAGAATTGAGAATAGCATCAACAGAAATATCTTCGGGACTACCTCTGAAACTTCCTGCTAAATTGACATTTTTGGGAAGCTGAATTCCCAGGTCCTGTTCTGCTATAAAGGCATTTAGATCGGCTTTTGAAGACTGCAGTCTCAACTGTGGAATATCAAATCTCAGCTTTTCAGGTTCGGTGGCATTGTAGATGGTTCCCGTGGCAGCAAGGGAAGTATTTCCTCCCCAGTTGACATTTGCTCTCTCAATATTAATAGCAGACATTTCTCCTTTTGCAGAAAGACGACCGGAAAGCCCCTTTTTGGCGAGTGCAGCAAAATATGGATTCTGCCGTAGGTCTGGTTGAAAACGGTATATATCCTGTAGATCTATTTGAAACTGCGGAAGATCAAGATCGACCGTGGCATTTTCAGGATTTTCAATAAAAGTGTCCAGGGATTGATAATCTACTAAAAGATTTCCTTGTAACATATTTCCATTGAGCCTAATAAGTAGGTCCTGAAGCTGCATTCTGTCTTCATTCACTTGAAGCGCGAATTGAGTCCTGTTTAGATCCAATCCTGAAGCTTCTCTAAAGTTCAAAGCTTCCACTTCGGCCTCCAGAGATTGATCCTCCAGAACCAACTGCGGAACTTCAAGATTTAGATCTCTAAGGCCTACTGCTTCGGGATTAAATGTGCCTTCAGTTGGCCTGCTATTATTAACCCAGTACCTAAAATTGATATTCTGCAAGCTAATATTGGAAGCACGCACCTGCCATTCAGGCCATTGAAAAGGTTCAGGAGTTGTGGTGGTATCAGCTGGGTTTTGAGAAGAAGCAGCGGTTTTGGACTGAAAGTGGACCCTTGAATCATTCAGTTGAAGTTTATCAACCTCAATAATATTGTTTTGTAGATCGGCTACAGGAAGCTTAAGAAGCAAGTCCTTTACATTTATGTCTGTCACGATTCCATCGGGAACAGAGGTATATGAGCCTGCGACATTATTTAATTCCAGATTCTCTACTGCCAAAAAGGGCATTGGAACGGGGTCTTCTTCGGGAGATTCTGGAGCCGGTTTTGTTTGGGCGTAATAAAATCGAGTATTTTCAATGACGGCATCCCCAGCCTCAAATCTCATGCTGTCCAGCATAAACTCCTGCATTTCGAGTTGTAATCTTCCAAGGTCAACTTTTGTATCAATCCCTAAATACTTATCATCATAGTTGAACCTAAGATCGGTAATATTAATATCTCCAAAAGTTATTTGCATGGAAGAGGCAGTAGTATCTGCCGGAGTAGTAGCAGCCGTAGTATCGGCGGTAGCAAAAGCTTCCGCAAGAAAACTGAAGTTAAAACCACTAATGGTATCCTGTCGATCTATATTCACCCGTCCCCCATCCCAGTCCAGACTATTTATAGCAATACCTTCTCCTCTTATAATAGGCCAAAGTGGAATATCGGCTTCCAGGCTTCGAGAATAAATTAGCGTATCACCGCTCTCATCTTCCATATAAAGTCCTTCCAGGCTAATATCCCCTCCAAAAGTGACAAAAAGTCTATCTACTTCTATAGTGGTATTAGTTTTATCGGTGATATAATTCACCACCTTATCGACAATAATATTCTGTCCCCAGGGACTGCGGATGAATAGGAGGAGCAGGAAAATAAAGATAAAGATCCCGAGAAGGATCTTAAAAAATAACCTAAGGCCCGAGCTCTTTTTCTTCTTTTTTTCCTTTTTAGGTTTTTCTGGTTCCAAAGATGTTTTCTCTACTTTCTCTAAATATATCTCATTTAAGGCAGATCGGGAAATATGGTATAGGTAAATCCCTGTTAAACAAGGTGCAAGAATATTAAACCTTTGATTAAATACATTCTGACCCCATAATTGTTTCAAAAAGGTAAAAAAAAGGGCTGAAGTGACCATTTTATTAGGAATAATTTAGCAGGATGCAGCAACAACTAATAATCTTACGTTAAATTAAATCCACAAAGATCGTGGGTTGTATAATTTCGGCGGGATTAACTCGTTTTGATGTGCAAAAGCTCCCAAATAGCTTGAACATTAAAACCTAAATTTTAAAATCATGAAAAGAATTCTTAGCGTATCCATATTGGCTGCGACAGTATTAACCTCTTGTGTTTCAAAAAAGAAATATGTCGCACTGGAGGAAGATTACAACAACACCCGGAGTAATCTACAGCAAACTCAGGTAGA
Organism: Salinimicrobium sp. CAU 1759; assembly: GCF_054482715.1. Taxonomy (NCBI): domain Bacteria; kingdom Pseudomonadati; phylum Bacteroidota; class Flavobacteriia; order Flavobacteriales; family Flavobacteriaceae; genus Salinimicrobium; species Salinimicrobium sp. CAU 1759. The sequence goes on from NZ_JBTLRK010000001.1 coordinate 2,201,120, forward strand.
AAAAGAACGACTTGAGGAACGATTGAATGCTATTGAACAACGGGTGGCAGATTATAATGCACGGATCAATTCCCTTACAGAGGATAATGATCGTATGCTGGAAATGAATGACCTTACAGCCATGTCTAAAGCTAACAAGCAAAAGATGAGGGCCACCCTTCAAAAAGTTGATCCTGCAAAACTTGCCGCAGCAGAAACTCTTGAAGACTCTATTAACCTGGCCGTAGCCTATAACCTGGAGAGCCAGATTAGCAGCGGAGCTTCAGAGGACGTGGATATAACAGTTGACAAGACTGTTGTGATGATCAACGTATCAGATAAATTACTTTTTAGAAGCGGTAGTCACCGTGTGAGTCGGGATGCATATCCTTTACTTGAGAAACTTGCTGAAGTGATCAAATCTGAACCTGCCATGGAAGTTATGGTAGAAGGACACACAGATTCCCAGACCATGGTCGAAAATTCATATATCCAGGATAACTGGGAGTTGAGTGTTAGAAGAGCGACTGCGATCGTGAGACTACTGCAGGACAGATTTAATGTAGAGCCTGAAAAACTGATTGCTGCCGGAAGAAGTAGTTACAAACCTGTTGCTGAAAATGACACGCGCGAAAACCGTGCTTTAAACAGGAGAACGAGAATTGTAATTCTTCCAAACCTGGATAAATTCCTCGCTCTATTAGATTCCGAGCAGTCTGCCGCACAGCCGGTCGATGCTATGAACAACTAACATAGCGAAAACATAGATCTCAAAAAAGGCTGCAAGTGCAGCCTTTTTTTATTTCCGTTTTAACCAGTGATAATCAAGGGAATGTTTTCCTGCACCTGTTATCAACAGCACGACAAAGATCAAAAGATAAATAAGGGACATTTCCTTCCGCTGAAAGGGATCAGAAGCATGTATGATAAAGGCTGCTGTAATCATGGTAATTATAAGAGGAATAACTGCCAGCCGGGTTCCCAGACCGAGGATCACAAGAATTGAGCAAATAAATTCAGCAAATACTGCGAACGTCAGAGTTATTCCCATTCCAAATCCGAATGGATCGGCAAAGGCTATTTCATCATTACTAAAAAGTTTGAGGAGCTTTGGAGATCCATGTGTAAGCATGAGTCCTCCTGCTCCAATTCGTAAAAGTGCAAGTCCCAGGTCGACCTGGGATAGGCTAAGGTTGGTACGATAGATATTTTTCATCAAACCAATTTACACTTTCCCATTGAAAAAGGCAGTCTAAACTTATCAGCCAATATTCAATTTTGCACTTTATCGATAAAAAATGTATTTGGTCTAGTATTTTAGGAAAATATTAATATCTTCAATCTTGAATTGTTCCCTGATGAAATATTTTCTTACAACTCTACTCTTCCTTCTCTGCTGTACTTGGGCTTCAGCACAGGCTACCGCTAACTTTACGGCATCTGCAACTATAATTCAGCCAATAAGTATATCGACAATAACTAATCTGAATTTTGCCGGTATTGATGCAAAAGAGGGAGGAGAGGTCGTCCTCACGCCGCAGGGCGAGCGGCTTGTTAGCGGAGACGTTGGGCTTTCGGAAGGTTCAATTGTCACAGCCGCAGCTTTTGAAGTGGTAGGACAGCAGGGATATACCTTCTCAATTAGCCTTCCCGGAGATCAGGCTCAACTGGTCAATGGTGAAGAGAATATGACCCTTAAGAATTTTACCAGCAGCACAGGTTCTAATGGTAAGCTCAGCACAGGAAAAACCTTTATTAAAGTCGGTGCAACTTTAGAAATAAATCCACAACAAGCTCCCGGTTTCTATTCTACCCCCACTCCCCTTTCCATTACAGTTAATTACAACTAAAACGTTATAGCTCCTATTTTCTTGTTAAAAAATTGGGAAGAAATGGTTCCTTAACGATTATACTGACACTTCAACGATTATATTTTTACGGGGTTCCTAAAGGGAATATTTTCGACCTGTTAAAGAATTAATCTTAGACCCTACAAACTCTCTAACCATGAAAAAAATAACTTTTATTTTATTTGCACTTATCGCAGGAACTGCTCTTGGACAGAATTCTGTAGAAGGAACAGCTGTCGTCAAAGCTGAAATTGTGCAGCCTTTAGCCATTTCTTCATCTAGTGCTCTTGATTTTGGTGTTATAGCAGCTCCAGAAAATGCTACTGATGTAGTCCTGACAGCTGATAATGTTAGGAATATACCTGCAGGTATGGTAGTACCGGGCAATACTAATACCACTGTTCCATTGTTTACAGTAACCAAAGAAGCAGGGTTAACTTATAAAGTAATGACCTCCTCGACAAATTTGAAACTGACAGGACAACCAGAAATGGTCATAAAAGATATTACCACTAATTTAACTGATTTAAATGGAGTAACTGCAGAATCTTTTAAAGTTGGAGCTACTATCACAGTTAATGGGAATCAAGGACCTGGTGCTTATGAAGGTGAAGTTTCTGTAACTGTCTCTTACGAGTAAGAGTTAAGTAATTATAATAGTTGCGCCGCCCAATGTGGCGGCGTCAATGTTTTATCCTTATCTTAAAACGATCCAACCCTTCAAAAATGGCAAAATTCACAGGCTTTCTTTTTTTTCTGCTTTGTACAGGATCAATATTCGGGCAGGCTTCGGCATCTGCTACTGTAGAGAGTCGGGCCACTGTTATAGATCCTATCCAGATCGAGAAAACGGTGGATCTGGATTTTGGTAATGTGATCTCAGCCTACACCCCAGGAACGGTGATCCTGTCTCCAGATGGAAGCCGTGTCGCCTACGGTGTATTATTGTCCAGTTCAATTCCCGGAAATGTTGCTCCTGCAGAAGCCGTTGTGACACACGGGAATAACAATTATGCTATAACTTTACCACAGTCCTTTACTCTCTATCATCAGGAAAATCCGAACCAGGTATTGGTGATCGATAACTTTACAGTGGAACCTATAGCCGGCGATGAAAAGGATATATTAAGAATTGGTGCTAACTTAAACCTCGAAGCTAATCAACCAGCAGGTTATTATACTAATTCAGAAGGATTTAATGTGACAGTGTCCTATAATTAATTTCACATTTGTTTAACAGTTTACTGCTTATTAGCTAAATTTGTTTCAGAATTAATCCCGCCCCCAGGATATGAACAAGAAATTACTTCTCCTTCTACTTACCGTATTCATTCTTTCCACTCCCGCTCTCGCTCAGGGTGATCTTATGATCATGCCCAAAAGATTAGTTTTTGACGGTTCTCAGCGGTCTCATGAGATCAATCTTGCCAATACCGGAAGTGATACTGCTGTCTATGCGATTTCTTTCATTAATTACAAAATGACTGAAGATGGCAATTTTGAACAGATAGAAGAACCCGAAGCAAATCAACGTTTCGCGACCGATTTTCTTAGATATTTCCCCAGAAGAGTCACACTTGCCCCCAATGAAGCTCAGACCATTCGAGTGCAATTAACCAGAACAGGAAACCTTGAACAGGGAGAATATCGCTCCCATATGTACTTTAGGGCTGTAGAAGAACAAACAGCACTTGGTGCCGAAGAAGCCGGTGAAGCTGAAGGTATTTCTATCAATATTAAAACTGTTTTTGGGATAAGTATTCCTGTGATCATACGTCATGGTGCATCTACTACTCAGGTGCAGCTAAATGATATTCAGCTGGATAGATCTGGAGAACATCCTAAACTAGCTCTCAGCATTGACCGTAGCGGAAATATGTCGGTCTATGGAGATTTAGAGGTTGTGCATATTTCTCCTCAGGGTCCCGAAACAATAATCGGTACTGTAAAAGGAATATCAGTCTATACTCCGAATTCGCATCGCAATTTTTCCTTTGAATTAAGAGATACTGCCGAGGTAGACATGCATACAGGACGTTTAAAGATCACATATTCAGAAGAAAAAGGGAAAAGTTTGGCTACCGCCGAAAAGCTACTCAATTAGATTATGAATCAAAACCAATCTCGTTCCGCTTTCAAACTCCTCCTTCTTGTTTTTTATGGATGTTTAATGGGAACGAATGTTTTGGCACAAGAAACCTTTCCTGATCTAAATATTGGTAACTCTTCTTACACTATTGCTGCAAACGCTAAGGAGGAGTATCAAAATGTAAATTTGAATACCAATAAATCTGTTCTTACTGTAAATGGCACCCTTATAGTTCATGGTAATCTGGATATGATTGGGAACCAATCTCAGTTCATAATGGGCCCCGAGGCCATTGTGATTGTCTACGGAGATTTTATTTCTTCCAATAGCGTAAGCATTACCGCAAAAAGTTACCTTATTATTTACGGTAGTTTCATAAATAATACTCCTTCTAATACAGCCGATCTTAATGTAGAAGGAGGTAATATTTACATTTTTGGAGCTGTAGATAACTGGGGAGAAGAATTTACTACTTGTGAAGATTATAGTGGAGATACCGGTGAAATAACTACGGAAGAATGCGACTACGGTACAGGTGATGATTTTGAGGATAACGCTGAAGACTTTCCAGATGGTCTGATAGAGGTATTGCCTTGCATGAGTTACATATGGACCGGCACTGAAGATGCTGACTGGAATAATCCTGCAAACTGGAGGTGTAATAAGGTGCCGGATGTAAGTAAAAACGTCACAATTCCTTCCGGAACAACCTATTACCCCGTGTTGCAAACAGGAATAGACGGAGCTGTAAAAAATCTAACTGTAGATACAGGAGCTCTTCTCACTATTGTGGACAGGCAATTGACCATTGCTGGAACCCTAACGATTGCAGGTAGTATTGATGCAGAAAAAGGTTCGGTGGCTCTTTCAGGTAGTGCTGCACAGACCATTCCTTCCGGAATTTTTTCGAATGATCTTGTCTACAATCTAACAATTAACAATTCTGAAAGTGTAACTTCCCTGGCTTCCATAAAAGTACTTAATTCTCTAAAGGTTACCAATGGCTCCTTTGAAACAGGAAATGATCTCACCCTTCTTTCCGGTGAATCCCGAACTGCTTACATTGACGGAAGCGGCTTAGGAGAAATTACAGGATCTGTGAACATGCAACGCTATCTGGGCAGTGGGTTTGGTTATAAATATTTCAGCAGTCCCTTTAACAATACCATAGTTGGAGATTTTTCACCATATATGGATCTGGTTCATCCTACTACCAGTTTTCCGCACTTTTATACTTACAATGAGAATAGAGAAGATGGAACTGGTGAAGATATTTCAGGTTGGGAAGCGTATATAGATCCTTTAGGGTTTCTTTCCCCGGGAAGGGGTTATGCTGCCAACCTAAGTGATACGAACGTCCCCGTGACTGTTGAAATTTCAGGAGTGGTGAATAATGGAAATATTTCCCTGAACCTGGAAAACAATAATGGAGTCTATACTAAGGGGTTTCACCTGGTTGGAAATCCTTATCCCTCTCCCATAGACTGGGACCTTGTTTCAAGGATCGGTATTGATGATGCCGTTTATTTTTTTACTGCAGGGAATGAGGAACGATATACAGGAACCTATACCTCGTACATCAACGGCGTCTCCAATGACGGGAGTTCGTCTAATCTCATAGCTTCAATGCAAGGATTTTTTGTAAGAGTAAGTGATCCGGGTTCAACGGGAACTCTGGAATTTACAGATGCTGCCCGGGTAGGCAACAGTAATCCTTCAATTTTCTATCAGTCAAATAGAAACAATTTTCAATCGCAACTTGTCTTATCGGCCGGATTTGAAAATGAAAAAACTCGAGACGCCCTGGTCCTTTACCAGTACCCGGGTTCCACCTATAACTTTGAAAAGGAATTTGACGCCCATAAATTATTAAATACCTCAGTTGAAGTTCCCAGTTTCTATACCTTAACCCCAGCCGGAGAAAAACTATCTATCAATGCTGTAGCAGATCTTACTACTGCAGCGGTATTGGAAATTCCTTTGGGATTAAGAGCTTTAAGGAGTGGTGAAATGAGCCTTAATTTGAAGAACGTACCCGTGGCTCTTTTTTCTCAACATTTATATATAAAGGATGATCAAAAAAAGGTTCTCTGGGATCTTACTAAAGGACCATACTCCTTTACAACTCAAAAAGGAGAGTTTGACAATAGATTTTTTCTGGTCTTATCCCCGGAAAAACTGAGTGATCAGGATCTGAAGTCAGCTTTTAAAACTTTTGAAATCTCTACTTCCTCCGGAGAAATTATTGTTGAAACCCGACTGGCGGATGGAGTTGAAGGTGATCTTCAGCTTATCTCTTACTCAGGGCAGGTACTCCAAAAGAAGAAAGTTAATGGAGAAGAAGAAGTTATTTTAAGAGGTTTTCCCACCGGGGTATACCTGGTCACTTTAAGATCACATGAAGGTGAAGAAACCAAAAAAATTTTAGTTCAGCAGTAATGGTAAAAAAGAAAGAAGACATACTAAATATCTTTATGCTTTCGGCTTTTTTGCTGTTTGCCGTTGTTGAGGTAAAGGCCCAGGAGAATCCACCTATTCCAATTGAGGTAGAGGTAAGAAACGCTCAATTCCTCAACTTCGGAAAGTTCACTGTAGGGGCAACGGGTGGAACCGTAGTTATAGACCCACAAGGAAGTAGAATTTCAACGGGAGACATCTATTTGCTTGGGAATGACTTTTCCTATGCAATATTTGATGTTTACTCCAATCCAGGTACGCTCATCCAAATTCAATCATATTCAGACACCTATTTAATGGGACCAACAAATGATCAGGTTAGGCTTGAAATAAAACCTGCTGTGGACATTTATCCTGGACAGACCTTTATTACTACCGGTTCTCCATTTGAGGTTTTTGTGGGAGGAACTTTACATGTTCCTTCGGGAAATACTGTACAGCCCGGCAGCTATAATGCCACATTTAATCTCACTTTCATTCATCAATAATAGGTAGATTAATGCCTCAAAATTTCTCCCTGCTCTTCCATTCTTTAAAAAGGAATCAACACAGAATCATTCTGCTATGTATATTATTCCTGAACACAATAGGAATAGCACAGGAAGAATTTCCCGAATATGATGAGCTAAATGTAGAACTGAATATACCGCGGCTGGGAACGTTTGAAGTTCCTGTAGCCATAAAAGGTGAGGATGCTTATCTATCTGTCACCTCCATTTTCGACCTGCTTAAGATCAAACATGAGGCTGAAGGTGATCAAATGAAAGGATTTATTATTCACCCCGATTCCACCTATACTATTTACTGGGATACTCCTGCTATTCAATTTAGAGAACAAATATATAACCTCTCCAAAAATGACATTTTAAGCCCCCCTTCCGGCAGGTACTTAAGATCAGATCACTTCGGAAAGATCTTTGGACTCGATACCGATTTCTCATTCAGAAGCCTGAGCATCAAACTGGAAACAGACAGGGAACTGCCCGTGATAAAGGAAATGCGCCTCCAAAAAATGAGGGAGAATCTTGACCGGGTAAAAGGTGTAGTAGTTCCGGATACCGTCCTTCCTGAACGACGACCCTTTTTCAAACCGGGGACTTTGGATTGGGGCGTGGTAACTACTCAGCAAACCGATTTTGAAAATGACAATCGCCTTATGCTTGGCTTTGGAACAATGTTCCTTGGTGGAGAAACAAACCTATTGCTCAATTATTCCAGCCGTGTTCCCTTCACCTCCCGCAACCAGTTCTATCAATGGCGATATGTCAACAACGATAATGATTTTCTAAAGCAGGTTACGGCGGGTAGAATTTTTACCAGGGCCACCTCTTCCCTGTTTGCACCGGTTAGTGGGGTACAAATCACCAACAGTCCACTTCAAAACCGTAGGTCCTTTGGAAGTTACCTCCTGAACGACTACACCCAACCCCGATGGACCGTCGAACTTTATGTAAACAATGTACTGGTAGCATTTACTCAGGCAGATGCTTCAGGATTTTACAGTTTTGAAGTTCCATTAATGTATGGCAACACTGCAGTAAGTCTTCGCTTTTACGGCCCCTGGGGGGAAGAGCGGGTCGAAGATAGAGTGATAAACATCCCTTACAACTTTGTTCCTAAAAATGAATTTGAATACACCCTTAGTGCAGGTGTGGTTGAGAATGAAGAATGGAACCGCTTTAGCCGGTTGAATTTAAACTACGGACTCAATAACTCCATTACTCTTGGAGGAGGTGTAGAATATCTTTCTGAGGTCCAAAGTGGAGAAGTTATGCCTTTCCTCCACTCCTCAATGAGATTGGCTTCAAATCTTTTATTCTCGGGAGAGTATATGTTTGGAGTAAAAGCTGAGGCTTTGTTGAGCTATCGATCTCCGCGTCAATTACAGGTGGACCTTAATTATATAAAATATGACGAGGAGCAGACCGCTATCAACTTAAATTACCTTGAAGAGCGAAAAATTAGCTTATCAACTCCTATAAGGACTAACAATTTTTCGATTTTTAGCCGCTTTAGTATCAATCAGATTATCATGCCGACTACCGAGTTTACCACGGCGCAGCTTCTGCTGTCCGGTGCTGTATTTGGTATAAGCACAAACTTCACGACTTACGGCCTCTACAATGATCGAATGGCAGAACCCACGATCTACAGTTCCTTTTCTCAAACCTATAGACTTCCCCGCAAGTTTCTATTTTCTCCACAGGTTCAGTATGATTTTAGCAGGAACAGGTTCAACAACCTGATCCTGGAATTTGAGAGACCGGTTTTTAAACAGGGATTTGCCAACCTTTCCTATGAAAACAACTTCCTGAGAGATGCGCATATATTCGAGATCGGACTCCGCTATGCATTTAATTTTGCGCAGACCTCGGCAACATCAAGGCTTGGGAATAGAAACTCCTCCTTTGTTCAGTCGGCAAGAGGAAGTTTGATGCTCGATGACAATACAGGCTATGTCATTGCCAGTAACCGTACTGCCATGTCCCGTGCTGCTCTTACGGTCATTCCGTTTTTGGACCTCAATTACAACGGAATTAAAGATCCAATGGAGCCCGGGGTTCGGGGTCTAAAGCTCAAGAATAGAAGCGGTAATGTGACATATAACGAAGATGGAACTATTCTGAGAATTACAGAACTACAGCCGTATATCGATCTCCTGCTTGAATTGGATCCTATAAGTCTGGACAATATCGCATGGAAAATTACCAATCCTAAAATATTGGTGAAAACACAGCCCAACCATTTTAAAGAAGTTCTTGTCCCTGTAGAAGTACTGGGAGAAGTGGGCGGAATGGTCTACTTCAACGACGGAAACTCCACTCGTGGACAAGGAAGGATCATCATCAATATTATTGATCAAAAAGGGGAAAAAGCAGCCGAAATTTTGAGTGAAGCCGATGGTTATTTCAGTTATCTCGGTTTGGCTCCAGGTAGATACACAGCTGAAATTGATCCGGAACAACTTGAGAATCTCAATTATCTGGCTACTCCGGGGCGCACAGAATTTGAAATTGAAGTAGACCAGTATGGAGATATTGTAGATACTCTCGAATTCACTTTAAAACCGAAGGCTCAGGAGTAAGAGATTTGAGTTATTTTCAACTCCTGAAGCTTCCCTCCCATTTGTACTGTAGCTGTTTCTCCCAATTTTTTCCCGGTGAGGGCTCTTGCAAGAGGTGCCAAAAATGCTATTTTTTGAGCCTTAATATTGGCCTCGTCTACTCCCACGATTTTAAAGGTTTGCTCCTTCTTTCTTAGTGTTCCGGCCAAAAATTTAAAGCTCACTCTGGCTCCAAACCTTACAACATCTTGAGGTTGGTCTTCCGGCTGTAAAACTCGAGCTGATGCGATTCTCTCATTGAGCAAATTGAGTTTGCCGTCAAGAATGGCTGTAGCGTGCCTCCGCTCCTTATCGCTTTCAATATTCAGCTCCCGTCGCTCCTTCTCCAGTTCTTCCCTCTCTTCCAAAAGCTGTTGGTGACCTACAGGCGTCACATAATTTGTCACTCCTGCCGGTAAGGAGGCTCGTGGCGGAATGAACGGTGCTTCTTCCTGATCTTCTTCCTTTACAAATCCGCGACTCATAGTCTTATTTTTACTAAAGATCCCATTTTTGCCGCACTTTTCAAAAATTGCAGTAAATACTCCTATTTTTGACACATGTCTCAAAAGAAACTTCTGGTCATTGGCTACGTGTGGCCCGAACCTAAATCCTCGGCTGCCGGTGCCAGAATGATGCAGCTCCTGGAATTCTTTCTGGCTGAAGGTTTTTCCATCACTTTTGCCACCACAGCAGCCAAAACTGAATTCATGGTAGATCTCCCTTCCCGCGGGATTGCTATGGAAAAGATCGAACTCAACAATGAGAGCTTCGACCATGTCCTGAAAAAAATTAATCCTGAAATTGTCATTTTTGACAGGTTTATGATGGAGGAGCAATTCGGGTGGCGGGTGGCTGAAATTTGCCCGGAAGCTTTGAGAATCCTGGATACCGAAGATCTCCACTTTCTACGCAAGGCAAGACAGGAAGCATATAAAAAGAAAACTAAGCTAAGTCCTACCCTGCTGTTTTCAGATACAGCAAAGAGAGAAATAGCCAGTATTTATCGCTGTGATTTGAGCCTGATCATTTCAAGAACAGAAATGAAAATGCTGAAGAAGACTTTCAAAGTTCCGAAGGAAATTCTGTTTTATCTACCCTTCATGATCTCCCAAAAAGTGGAAAAAGAACATATGAATTTCGAAGAGAGAAAAGATTTCATCAGCATTGGTAATTTTCTTCATGCTCCGAATAAAGATGCTGTTATCCGCCTGAAGAAGGAGATCTGGCCTCTGATTAAAACCAAAATACCGGAGGCTAAAATGCACGTTTTTGGAGCTTATGTTCCGCAGGAAATAATTCAGATGCACCATGAGAAAGAAGGTTTTCTTGTCCACGGCAGAGCCGAATCTGCAAAAGAAGAGATAGGCAAGGCAAGAGTCCTTCTTGCTCCGTTGAACTTCGGAGCAGGTTTAAAAGGAAAATTCACAGATGCTATGCAGGTAGCAACACCCACAGTGACTACCACCCTGGGTGCCGAGGGAATGCCCGGGGATTATCCGTGGAACGGCCTCATAAAAGACTCACCAAAGGAATTTGCCGATGCTGCAGTTGAACTATATTACAACCAGGAACTCTGGCAGGAATCGGTAAAAAACGGCTTTAGGATACTGGAACAGGAATTTTCACTTTCTGAGCATCGGGACAGATTTCGGAGTGTGTTGCAAAAGTTGGGTAAGGATCTACAGGAGCACAGACTCCAGAATTTTACGGGACTAATGCTGCAGCATCATAGTCTGCAAAGCACCAAATTCTTATCTAAATATATTGAGGCTAAAAGTAGAAATCGCCCGTAAAACGGGCGATTTCAATCCAAACAAATAAACTAACAACTCAAAGCTGAGCAACTAGGTTTCGTTCAATATCTTCTCTTCAAAAAGTTTTTGATGTAGTAATTGCAGTGCCTGAACTTTATTTTTGGTGTCCACCAGCAGGGAAATATTATTACTGCTTCCCCCGTAAGAGATCATCCTTACCGGCAGGTCATTAAGCAATTCGAATAACCTAAAAGTTTCCCGGTCATTAATCACCCCTTCCCCTACCACGCAAATAATGCTATGATCTGTATCTACAGTGATCTCGCCGTATTCATCCAACTCGTAAAGAATCTTGTCAAGATTTTGGGCATCATCTATTGTCAGGGAAATGGCGATCTCACTGGTGGTGATCATGTCAATGGAAGTCTCATGCTTGTCGAAAACTTCGAAGATCTTTTTCAGGAAACCGTGCGCCATGAGCATTCGGTTTGATTTGATCTTGATGGCAGTTATTCCGTCTTTTGCCGAAATAGCTTTTAATCCCGTGCTGTGGTGTGCATTGGAGATACAGGTTCCCAATGCATTGGGTGTAAAGGTATTCTTAAGATAAATAGGAATGTTCCTGTCCTTGACCGGCGATACAGTTTGTGGATGCAGGATTTTAGCCCCAAAATAAGCGAGCTCGGCCGCTTCTTCAAAAGTTAGATGAGTTAGTGCTGAAGTATGCTCCACGAACCGCGGATCGTTATTGTGAAAACCATCGATGTCGGTCCATATCTGCACTTCTTTAGCATTAACAGCAGCTCCTACGATTGTTGCAGTATAATCACTGCCTCCGCGCTTAAGAGTGCATATGTTCTTATTTCGATCAATTCTTATAAAGCCTTGGGTAACATAAACTTCCGAAGTTACTTCTCTCTGTAAAGTTGCCTGCAACAGTTTCTTAACAGTATGTATTTCCGGATTTTCAACATTAGAGATGTGCATAAAATCTTTGGTATCCAAAAGTGTGTTGGACACACCTTGTTCTTCCAGAAAATTAGAAAAGATCAGGCTTAGAAAGCTTTCTCCAAAAGTCACTACAGCAGCTTCAGAAACAGGTTTGATCTGAAGTATTTCCTCCAACTGGATATACAGCTCCAAAAATGAATTTTCGGTTGCTCTTTTATTATTTTCAGCTTCAATTAACTCCTCAATGAGCTGCAAGTGCTTTAATTTTAACTCCAGCATAAGTCCATTGACAACTTCAGCGCTTCCGGCTTTTTGAGCTTCAAAAACTTCTACCAGTTTATTTGTAACACCCGACATAGCCGAAACCACCACTATCTTGCGACCTTTCTGCTCGAGAATGATCTTCCTTACATTGCGAATGCTTTCCGCAGAACCAACAGAGGTACCTCCGAATTTTAAAACTTTCATACTACAGATTCAGGTTGCATAATTACGAGCTGACAATCAGGGAATAAAAAAAATGACTTCTTTTTCATACCTTTGCACAAATTGTATATTATTTAACAATGAAGACCATCAGTACCTGTGTTCACGATATAATCAAGCATCAACCGTTTCTGGACGATGCTCTTGCCCGCAATATTATAAACTTTAGTTCCCTGGCTGCCGACTTACAGCCGCAGGTGGAAAAAGAGATGCGCAAACCGGTAAAACAGGGATCAATCATTATGGCCCTGCGCAGGTATCATCCTAAAAGGAGTAAGTTTACTGCGAAGAATTTCAGGGAATTGGGAGATATGATCGTGCGGTCGGGGATTACTGAGTACACCTATCTCAACAGCCAAAGGATCATTGCCCGAAAGGCTGAACTACTCAATGCCATCAAAGATCAAACCGGGATCTTTTTAAACTATTCCAGTAATTTCCAGCAAAGCAATTTTCTTGTTTCTACAAGTTTGCAGCCTGTAATTGAGAAGATCTTTAAAGAAGAACAATTGGTAAGTATTTCTGAAGAACTCTCATCCATCACTATAGCCCTGCCAGAAAAGAACACTAAAACCGTTGGTCTCTATTTCTACATTTTTAAGCTGCTGGCTTACGAAGGCATTCCTGTCTATGAGATCATTTCTACTTCCAATTACTTCACCCTCTTTTTGGAAAAAGAATATGTCAACCAGGCTTTCCAGTTAATGAACGAGATCAAGTCGACCTGATCACTTTAAACTATAGATCCACAGTTCATTCTGGTGGTTCATTGGGAGGTAAAGTTTTTTCTCATCCTCGAGATAGAGAATATCTCCAGAACTTTTTGCAGAAGTAAGGACTTTTGTGAGATTCCCTTTCATATCTATTGAATAGATATTTCCTGTAGCCCAATCAGAAACAAAGTATTCCTCACTAGCTTTTGGTTGGATCCCATCCATATTTCCAATTCCTTTCCGGGAGATCTTGCTGATCTCTTTTGTAGAGCGGTCAATCTTGAGAATATTGCCATTTTGCTCCTCACCCCAGGCGGCGACAAGAAGGTGATCTGGTGTTACAAACAACCCGTTAGGTTTCTCCAGATCAGGACTGTTTAACCAGGTAACCACTTCCCCACCCTCATTTAATTTGTATATGCTATTCCCGGCAAGATCTGAAAAATAAATCTCGCCTTTTTCATTCATAACCGGATCATTGAGTGATTTAGCACCCTCAACAGGAATACGACGCAGAATTTCCCCAGTCTCAAGATCGATCTCGACCAGAACGGTGACATCGGTGACATAAAGACGATCATCTTTTACAACTAATCCTTTAGGGTCATTTAGCCCTTTTACCCAATGATGCTCCTGCTTTTTCCATTTCCTCGAGATCCTGGAGATAAAACCATCGCCCTCTGTTCTATCTGCCATATTGGAGACATAAAAATATTCACTCCCATCATCGTAAATCACAGATTCCGGGTGACTAAAGCCGGTAATTTTTACTTCGGGAGCTAAAGGTTGTTCCTGTCCTGTCACTGTAATTCCGCATAAAATTATTAGTAAGGTCAGTCGTTTCATTGTTTTTGTTTTCAAGTTACTCAAAAATGTCATTTTAATAAAGGTTTATAGAATTTGTTTAAACATATCCTAAACTAAGAACACTGGAAGCTGGTTCCCCCTACTTTTATATAAACAAAGATTGCTATGAGAAAGATCATAAGAGCTATTCTGGCTGGTTGGGGAGCTAAAAAACTTGGAGGTAAGACGGGATGTGGTTGTTTTGGCACCATCATCATATTTATTATCCTGTGGTGGATTCTGTCAAACCTGGGGATCTAAGATCTTTTACTTTTACTGAAAGAAATATCCAAAGCCTATTGTGAACATTATCAGCCCATAGAGATAGTGTTCCAGGCTCACGTTAAGAAGACTTTGCGTTTTATAATAGTTGTATAGAAAGATCCAGCCTGCAAAGAAGGTTGCGATTGGGGCTACCCAATTTCCGTAAATAAAATGGGTCAATCCAAAGATAAAAGCATTGCTTAGCATTAAAAGGTACTTTTCGGGAATTACGCGGTGATACCTATGGAAATAATATACCCGGTAAATGATTTCCTGCGGAAATACGGATGCGACGGGATAGAGAAAAAAGGTTATGACATAGCCTTTAAAATTTTCCACAGGATATAAAAAGAACAACTCGGGAAATATCCACCAGGTAAACCAGACCAGTAAGAGAGTGATGATGATCATCCTGGCTATACTCTTCCCCAGGTAATCCTTATCAAAACGGGTTAGCACCCGCCTGTCGAAGGTTGGATCCCTTAAAAGCAAAAACAAAAAGAAGATGGCAATAAGCGCTAATGGAATGATCTTGTACCATCCATCGAGAAACTTGTTGGCTATAAACGGAAAGAAGACATAGAATAACACGAATTCCACAACCATGTAGGTTGTAGAATTATAGACGATCTTAGGGCTCATTTTGGTATTTACAGAAAGATATTAAATCTGGTCTAGAAGCTGTTTGGCTCTAACAAAAAAATAAGATTTTGTCAGTCGGTTTCGAGGTTCTCCTCCTCTTCCATTTCATTGTACCTCATTTTTCTTTGGCGCAAAAGGTCGATTATATTGAACAGAACTACACAGAAAGCGATCCAAATAAGGCCTGCTGTAAATCCTCCCAATACATCTGAAGGAAAGTGTACACCCAAATATATTCGGCTTAAGCCTATAAAGAAGATGAGGGAAGAAAAGAGCAACGTTAGGAAAATGCGAAGCCATTTATTCATTTTAATGTGGAATACCAGATAAATGAGAAAACCGTAAAATGCCATTGCACTCATTGCGTGGCCACTGGGATAACTCAGGGATTTAACCACTACCATATGTTCAATGGTAGGACGCGCCCTGTCAAAAGCTTCTTTAAGAGCCATATTGGCCAATGCAGATAATATAAGCACCCCAAGTAACTGCAGGATGAATTTTTTATTTCTCAGCTTGAAGAAGAAAAAAACGGCGGCTAAAGTAGTAGCTACTATATAGGCATAAACATCACCAAGATCTGTGACAAACTGGAAGAAGTTATTAAGTGCCGGTGTTCTAAAGGAGGTAACATAATCTGTCACCCGATTATCAAAGGCATCGATACTCTCTCCCTGTACTTCTTCTGTCAATTCTACAAAGAGGTTGGTTCCAAGAACGAATACAACAAGAGCAAAGAAAATTAACAGGTAATAAGGAAAATCGGGGTGGCTCCTGGATACGTGTCGCTTGAAAAATTCAACGAATTCATTGATGTACTTCTTCGTGATCTGTACCATTTAAGTTATTTTATCCTCCCGGCTCCTCCTCTGCAGGGAAGGCAATTTCTACTTTTCTTCTCCCCCATTTGAGGGCTTTTTGTTTATCCTCACCCATATAGATATCGATTTTGTTTCTCCATCTAGGGTGCATTTTATCATTTACAATAAAAACTCCATCAAACCCTTCGATCTTTACCGGAGTTTTATAATCCAGTCCTCTCTTTATAAGGTCCCTCGAAACTGCAATTGACTGCACTCCCGAATGAAGGGTGTCTCCCCATGCTGTAATTACCGGGTTTCCTTCTCCCTGGCGCTTTAGCGAATTATATGCAGAGGCAGTTACTGTGATCTTTTGCCAATCCTCAAAGTTGTATTTTTCCATCTCCATTTCCTTACAGCTTTCGAAAGCTCCAACAAAGATCAACGGTAATACCAATAACTTTAAAATCGCTTTTACAGAGAACATGATAACCAACATAGTAAAAAATAGAGCATTAAACAATAAATGAACGCTTTCTTAACCCTCCTTTAAGAGAAAATAAAACTATGCAAGTAAACTGATATTTTTGCTGATTATTTTCAGCTGCTGCACAATTTTTTGTCTTTTTCAGACTAAAGTGTTCATTCTTTGGCTGTCCGTCTTATAAATGGTATCTTTGCAGCTTTCGAAATGAGATGTTTCTCAGTTCTGTTAAGGTCCTTCCTTTTTATTTTCTGTTTGATTTCCATTTCCCGAATATTTTAATTGATAAACAAACATTTATTATGAGTCAGGTTAAACAAAATGACACTGTAAGAGTACACTACACCGGTAAACTAACCGATGGACAAATCTTTGACAGTTCTTTGGAAAGAGAACCAATTGAGTTTACTATGGGCCAGGGACAACTTATCCCCGGATTTGAGAAAGGTTTACTCGACATGAAAGTGAATGAGAAGAAAACTATTGAAATTCCTTCCGAAGAAGCTTACGGAGCTCCAAGAGAAGAATTGGTTCAGGAAGTAGATAAAAGCCAATTACCTGATGAGATCAAGCCGGAGCCGGGAATGGGACTGGTTTCAAAAAGCCCCGACGGTCGTGAGATGAATCTTGTGGTAAAAGAAGTAAAAGAGGACTCTATTGTTGTGGATGGGAATCACCCATTGGCAGGAAAAGATCTAATCTTTGATCTTGAAGTGGTAGAGATCAAGTAATTGATCTTATCTTATAAAAAAGAAAAGACCTGCAGCTTGCAGGTCTTTTCTTTTTTATTTCAATTTCAATTTGCTTGTATATTAATCGTGGTGCATGAACTTTTGTTTGGCCATAAGTTGATCCTGAGTTTCTTCATTGGCAGGATCAGGGACACAGCAATCCACAGGACAAACCGCAGCACATTGTGGTTCATCGTGAAACCCAACACACTCTGTACATTTATCGGGTACTATATAGTAGATCTCATCGCTAAGCGGTTCCCGTGGCTCGGTTGCATTTGCAGCTTTTCCATTAGGAAGTACCACATCTCCACTAAGATCTGTACCGTCTGCATATCTCCAGTCGTCTGCACCCTCATAAATAGCCGTATTCGGGCATTCAGGTTCACAGGCGCCACAGTTAATGCATTCGTCGGTTATTATAATTGCCATAGCTTTTTTTATTCTAAATTTGCACAAATTTAAAGCCAAAACAGTTCTAAAACAAATAAGGAGATGACAATCGAGCAGCGCAGAGAAAAATTAGAAAGCCTTGGCCGGTTTTTGAATCAGTTCAAAAGATCGGGGATTGAAAAAGATAATAACCTGCCGCACAATGATCCTTTTTTTGATATTTTAAAAGATAAGATAGAACAGGCTATACACTACAACGGCTGGTTCACCCTTGAAAATGTGCTTTTCTCTCTTGAGCAATGGAGTAATGCTCTTACAACAGCGAACCTCCAAAAATGGCTTTCCAATTACAATTTTGAGCAGGTGGAATCCAAGACGGTGGGAATCATTATGGCCGGGAATATTCCGTTAGTAGGTTTTCATGATTTCATTTCAGTTTTGGTCAGTGGTCACAAAGTTCTGGTAAAGCAATCTTCCAACGATAAGCTACTCCTGCCCGTAATTTCCGATTACCTTAAAGCCATTGCTCCGGAATGGAAAGAGAAAATCGAGATCCTGCCCGACTCTGCAGACGGGGCTTCAAAAATGACAAATTATGATGCTGTTATTGCTACTGGAAGTAATAACACGGCAAGATATTTTGAATATTATTTTGCCGATAAACCATCAATAATCAGGAAAAACCGAAATTCTGTAGCTGTACTTACCGGAAAAGAAACTCCTGAAGAACTCTCTGCCCTGGCTGAAGATATCTTCAGATATTATGGTTTGGGTTGTCGAAATGTATCTAAGCTATATGTTCCAAAAAATTATGATTTTAATGCCTTTTTTGAGGCTATATACGGGTGGAATCCTATTATAAATCAGGCAAAATACGCTAACAACTACGACTACAACAAAGCTGTCTATCTTATGAGCCAGTTCCAACTTCTGGAAAATGGATTCCTGATCCTCAAAGAAGACAGATCCCTTAGTTCTCCCATTGCTACTCTTTTCTATGAAC
This sequence comes from Salinimicrobium sp. CAU 1759, assembly GCF_054482715.1. Lineage (NCBI taxonomy): Bacteria > Pseudomonadati > Bacteroidota > Flavobacteriia > Flavobacteriales > Flavobacteriaceae > Salinimicrobium > Salinimicrobium sp. CAU 1759. Next base: position 2,219,668 of record NZ_JBTLRK010000001.1, read on the forward strand.
ATTATGAAGATCTCGAGGCCCTGAAAAAGGAACTTGATAGCAGAAAAGAAGAAATTCAGTGTGTAGTAGGGAAAAATTTAAATGAAAATGAAGTAGCCTTTGGTGAAACCCAGCATCCTCATTTATGGGATTATGCAGATAATATTGACACACTTGCTTTTTTAACCCAAAAAGTTTGAAAATTCTAACTTTCAACCTGCAAAATCTCCTAAATTATCATTTTAGTAACAAGAATTTGCCTATGATTTTCTCATATTTGTAACTGTTAAAAAACAAGTATGAAAAAACATAATTATAGTGCCGGACCTTGTATTCTTCCCCAGGAAGTTTTCGAGGAGGCATCACAGGCAATATTAGATTTTAATAATTCCGGATTATCCATTCTGGAAATTTCCCACCGCAGTAAAGACTTTGTAGATGTAATGGAAGAGGCCCGAAGCCTCGCCCTGGAGCTTATGGGGTTGGAAGGAAAAGGATATAAAGCACTTTTTCTTCAGGGAGGAGCTAGTTTGCAATTTCTCATGACGCCATACAATCTTTTAAAGACCAAAGCTGCTTATCTCAATACAGGTACCTGGAGTACCAAAGCGATTAAGGAAGCGAAGTTCTTTGGAGAGGTTGCAGAAGTTGCCTCCTCGGCCGATAGAGATTTTAAGTACATACCAAAAGGCTACTTCATTCCTTCAGATGTTGATTATTTCCATTGCACCAGTAATAATACCATTTACGGAACCCAGATAAAGGAGTTTCCGAATACTCCGAAGCCGATCGTGTGTGATATGAGTAGTGATATTTTTTCAAGGCAGATCGACTTCTCAAAGTTTGATTTGATCTATGCCGGTGCACAAAAGAACATGGGACCTGCAGGCACTACCCTTGTGGTGGTAAAAGAAGATATTCTTGGGAAAGTAGAGCGCTCAGTGCCATCCATGATGGATTATCGTGTACATCTCAATAAAGCCAGTATGTTCAACACCCCGGCAGTCTATGCCGTTTATGTTTCTATGCTTACGCTAAGATGGCTGAAAAATAACGGCGGAATTGCAGGCGTAGAGGAACAGAATGAGAAGAAAGCAAATTTACTTTATTCAGAGATCGATATTAATCCGCTTTTTGAAGGGTATGCAGACCAGGCAGACAGATCTAACATGAATGCTACCTTTAATTTGATCAATGACGATCTAAAGGAAACCTTTGACACTATGTGGAAGGAAGCCGGAATTAACGGCCTTAATGGTCACCGTAGCGTTGGAGGATATCGCGCATCCATGTATAATGCTCTTCCTTTGGAAAGTGTACAAGTACTGGTCGATGTGATGAGCGAACTGGAAAGAAAAGCCTAAACAATAATTCAAAGAATGAAAATATTAGCAAACGACGGAATTGCTTCTGGTGGAAAAAAACAACTGGAGGAAGCCGGATTTGAAGTTATAACTACTAAAGTAGCCCAGGAACAATTAACCAATTTTTTAAACGAGAATAATATTAGCGGTCTTATAGTACGCAGTGCCACAAAGGTTCGTAAAGATCTTATCAACGCCTGTCCCAATCTCAAGATCATTGGTCGTGCGGGAGTTGGCATGGATAACATTGATGTAGAGTATGCCCGCAGTAAGGGAATACATGTTTTTAATACTCCGGCTGCTTCTTCGGCTTCAGTAGCCGAACTTGTCTTTGCACACCTTTATGGTGGGGTAAGATATTTGCATGATGCTAACCGACTCATGCCGCTCGAAGGTGATTCTCGTTTCAAAGAATTGAAGAAAAATTATGCAGGCGGTCGGGAATTGCGAGGCAAGACTTTGGGGATCATCGGCTTTGGGCGAATTGGTCGGGAGGTAGCGAAAATAGCCCTGGGGATCGGCATGAAAGTAATTGCCAGTGACAGAACTGAAGGTGAAGCCGAAATCACACTTGAATTCTACAACCATCAGGAAATAAAAATACCCATAAAGACTGAACCTGTTGAAGATCTGATAAGACATTCAGATTTTATAAGCCTTCATGTCCCATCCCAAAAAGAACCTGTTCTTGGCAGAGAAGAATTTAATCAGATGAAAGATGGGGTGGGAATTATCAATGCGGCCCGTGGCGGAGTCATTGATGAGGTTGCCCTGGTAGAAGCCCTGGACAGCGGAAAAGTTGCCTTTGCAGGTCTGGACACCTTTGAACACGAACCCTCACCGGCCATTAAAGTACTTATGAATGGAAAGGTTTCTCTTAGTCCCCATATTGGAGCTGCTACAAATGAGGCCCAGGAAAGGATAGGATACGAACTGGCAGATGAGATCATCAAAGTTCTTAAATAACACCTCTAAAAAAATGACATTTTTGAAAATGCTTCTGTTAAAGGAAGCATTTTTTTTGGTTAAAACATACCTCTCTCCTACCAGACAGCATCTTTTTTTGTAAATTAAAAAGAAAAAGATGGCTTCAATTTTAGACTTTTTAGACACCGCAAAAGGAAAAGAATTCATTCAGAAATCAAGTGACGAGGTGAATGAATCACCCGATAAGGTAAAATCTGCTTTGGGAATGGCTTTGCCAATGATCCTTGGTGCTATGAAAAAAAAATCCGATAGTCCAGAAGGCGCAGAAAAGCTGAAAAAAGAACTGGGTAAGGAAAAACACGACGGCTCTGTTCTGGATAATATCGGGGTTGGCGGCCTTTCAGGTCTTATGGGTGAAGGGTCAGGAATCCTGGGTCATGTTCTTGGTGGCAGTCAGTCCAAAATAGCTTCCGCAGTGGGTGCAGCTATAGGAATGGATGCTTCAAAAGTAAATAAGCTGCTTCAAATGGCTGCTCCGGTAATTATGGGCCTTCTTGGGAAACAAAAGAGAAAAGAGAATATAGACAGCGGTGGCGGAATCTCAGATCTTGTGGGTTCTGTTCTCGGAACAAATTCTTCCCACGACCAATCCATGCTCGAAACTTTCATGGACTCGGACAAGGGAGGGAAAATTGCAGGGGATGTTACTGGCAAGATCTTTGGTGGTAAAGGTAAGGACAAACCCAAAGGATTGGGTGATTTCTTTAAAGGTTAGATCATGAAAAATCTTATTTATATACTGCTCCTGGGCTTATTCATTTACAGCTGCTCCTCTACCCGAAATCGGGATATGCAGCCAGGTGAAGGTATGGTTGAAAACGACACTGTTCGCATTGCAAACGATAGTCTTGAATATGAGATCATTATCATTGATCCTGGTTTTTCATATTTCCTCAATGCTATCGCACGTCCCGAAGGCTACTATTCGCTGAATTACCTTGAGAACAAAAACAGGTTCTTAGTTAATGATTATAATAACAGGGTACGACAGCCTCAGGTCTATAATCCCAACATTTATGAAATGGAAATAAACTATGACCCTAACATAGATTATGGTTATGACGTCAATTACAAGCTTTATAATTATTTTGTCTACCTCTCCCGCAAGTACAACCAGCGCTTCTCGGTTCCTACACGCTTGTAATTCAATTAAATACAATAACCCGGAACTTCAAAAATTGTTGATTTTCTTTTTTATATTTGCGCCATGAACAAATTGAAGCAACGCTGGGGTATTTCTTCCAACTGGCAAATTTTAATTATTTTCATAGTCTTTGGACTTACCGGTTCCTCATCACTTTTTGTAGCCAAGCCGGTTCTGGAATTCATTGGCCTTACCCGTATGAGCTTTTCTTCAGATCTTTGGGGAGGAGTTAGCTATCATGCTTTACGTCTTCTTATGGTCTTTCCGGTCTACCAGGTACTACTGGTGGGATACGGCTGGATCTTTGGACAGTTTAGGTTTTTCTGGCAGTTTGAGAAGAATATGTTATCCCGTATGGGATTTGCTAAAATCCTTAAGTAGGCATGAAGCTTTGGCAAAAAATGTTTCTGCTCCTGTTTTCAGGATTGATCCTCTTCCCATCGGCAGTAGATCTTGCACACGTTTTTTCCGGGCACCAGCACTATACCTGTAACCATTATGCGGAATCTCACTTTCACCAAAAAACAGTAGACTGTGATATTCTCCACATTCAGCAAAATCCGTTTTCATTTCCACCTCTACAATCCTGGTCACTCATTGAGCCCGAAGTAAAGCTCCTTCCGGTACCAGGAGAATATGATTTTTTAAATACGTTCCAAAAACTGCACTTTTCTTTAAGGGCACCCCCTGCTTCGGTGTGACCTTTTGAAGAACATCTTTTTAGTTAATACGTATTAAAAAATATCCATGAAAAATATCATTTTTGGACTACTATTATTAGTGGTCACTAATGCCTTTAGCCAATATTCTATTAATGGCAAGGTAATAGACGCAGACACAAAACAACCTTTAATTGGAGCTACCGTACAGCTTCAAAAACCCGAACGTGCTGCAATTACAGACCTCTCGGGTGAATTTCTTTTTCAAAACCTTTCCGAAGGTTCTTACACCCTGATCATTTCATCACTTGGCTACGGAACCAAAACAGTCAAGGGTGAAATTCCCGAAGACGGAGATATTCAGGTAGAACTCTCCCCTACAGCAATCGAAATGGAAGAAGTGATCGTATCCACACCTTTTCACCAACTTCAGAGTGAAAATGTGATGAAAGTGGAGCGTGTAACCATGGAAAACCTGGAACGAACCGGGGGTAACAGACTTACCGAGGGAATAAGCCAAATAGCCGGTGTAGAGACCATAACCACAGGTGCAGGAATTGGAAAGCCGGTTATTCGTGGTCTCAGTTCCAATCGGGTTCTTGTATATGCTCAAGGGGTAAGATATGAGAATCAGCAATTTGGTGATGAACACGGACTTGGACTTAGCAGCTCGGGGATCGAGAGCGTAGAGGTAATTAAAGGACCCGCTTCTCTTCTATACGGAAGCGATGCTTTAGGTGGTGTTCTATATCTAAATCCGGAGCGGTATGCCCCGGCAGATTCAACTATTGTAGATGCAGAAACCACCTACTATTCCAACACTGAAGGTTTTGAGGCTAATGCCGGAGTAAAATCTTCAGGAGAGAACTTCAGTTATTTACTGCGGGGAAATTTCGGGACCTTTAGTGACTATGAGACCGGCAAAGACCAAAGAGTGACCAATACCCGTTTTACCGAATATGATCTTAAAGGTGGCCTGGGGTATCGCACCGATAAATATAAGGGAGATCTAAGGTATAATTTGAACAGCAGTTTTGTTGGAATTCCGGAAGGATTTGAAACACAAACAACATCTAAAAGTAAAATGGAACCTTATCAGCAGGTGGATAATCATATCCTGAGTCTCGAAAATTCATTTTACTTCAATGACTCCAGTCTGGATCTTAAGTTTGGTTATCTCTTTAATAACCGGAAAGAATTTGAAGAGCACCATGAAGAAGAAGAGCACCATGAGGAAGAAGAACATGAGGGGGAGCATGAAGAAGAGGATATGCATCTTGAAGGAGAACCTGCATTAGAAATGCATCTAGAAACCTTCAATTATGATGTGAAATATAATTTTCCTGCCCATGGGAAATTTGAGACCATTATTGGTCTACAGGGAATGTTCCAGACCAACACAAATTTGGCCGAAGAGATCTTAATTCCCGATGCTACCACCACAGATGCCGGTGTTTTAGCCACGACACATTATCACCTTGAGAAAATAGATTACCAGGCAGGTCTTAGGTACGACTTCAGGCGAATTTCTGCAGATAGTTATGAAAATCATGACACCGAAACTGAAGTTCCTGCTCTTGAGCGGGATTTCAACAGTTATAACGGTGCTTTGGGAGTAAAAGTTGATCTTACCCCCCACTTTACAACCAGGCTTAATCTCGCCACCGGATTCAGAGCTCCTACTCTTGCTGAACTAACTTCTTACGGAAGTCACCACGGCACCAACAGGTTTGAGATTGGAAATGCAGATCTGGAGAATGAACAGAATTACCAGCTGGACCTCGCACTGGAATATAGGAATGAGCATTTTGAGCTCTCTACAAATGCCTTTTATAACGCTATCAATAACTATATTTTCCTAAACCCAACCGGAGAAACCATGGATGAAAATCCTGTTTTTGAGTACCTGCAGAATGATGCAAAACTGTATGGAGGGGAAATAGGATTACATATTCACCCTCATCCCCTGGATTGGTTGCACATTGAAAGTAATTACGAATTGGTGATCGGGGAACAGGATAATGGAAATTACCTCCCTCTTATTCCTGCCCAGGCTATTCTCAACACAATCTGGGTAGAATTACCTGACGGAAACAGATTCAGCAATGGTTATGCGAGCCTAAGTCTTAAGACTGTATTTGATCAGGATAGGGCCGGACTTTTTGAAACAGAAACAGCCGGTTATTCTCTTCTAAACGCAGGAGTGGGAACTTCTATGGTTTTAGATTCTATGGAGCTAAACTTTAGACTTACAGGAACAAATCTTCTCGATAGAACCTACATTTCCCATCTATCAAGGTTAAAACCTGAAGGTATTCCAAACATGGGAAGAAATATCTCTTTGGGAGTGGGAGTGAAATTTTAGAAATTTTTCAGCACAAAAAAAGCCGGTCAACTTTTTGACCGGCTTTCTCTTTTTATAGAAACTCGTTTATTTTGCTCTAACCGGAATAGGACGCAGTTGTCCAAAATCCTCTCCTTTTTGCCAAACATAAGTGTAAAGCCACATTAAGGTAAAGGTTGGAATTATATCACTAAAAGGAAGGATCTCTTCCAAAAATACTATTACAGAGGCCAGTTTTCCCTTTTTACCAGGATACATGGCACTCATTTTTTTAGCGGCATAAGGAGCCCATAATAAATCCAGGAATCCGCCAACTAATGGAACTGCTCCACTAGCCATACCTATGGCATCATAAACCAGTCCTTTGATCAATAATTTCTTTTTATCTGAATTCATGTTTTTTGCTTTTTTCCTCTATTAAAGCAAGAAAAGTGCCATTTTTTCAAGCCTCACTTTTGACCTTTTTTGAGAAGGTGTGTTTTAACTTCTGGACCTTAGGATCAATGATCACTCTACAGTACGGTTGATTGCGATTTTGATTGTAGTAATCGTGATGTTCCTGTTCAGCTACATAGAATTCTCCGGCAGGGGAAACTTCCGTTACTATAGGATCTCTAAAGGTCTTCTCCTCCTCGAGTTTCTTGATCACTTTTTCTGCCGTGTCTTTTTGTTCTTCAGAATGATAAAAGATCGCACTCCGGTAATGAGTACCCACGTCATTTTGTTGTCTGTTTAGAGTGGTGGGATCATGAGTAGCAAAAAACATGTAGAGTAAATCCTCAAAAGTGACAATATCTGGATCAAATTCTATCTCGATAGCTTCGGCATGGCCTGTTCTTCCGGTGACCACCTCGCGGTACGGCGGAGTCTTTATATTACCACCTGTAAAGCCTGAAGTCACATTTTTTACACCTTCTACCCGTTGAAATACTGCTTCGGTACACCAAAAACATCCCCCTGCCAGCGTTGCCTTTTCCAATTGTTGTTCTTCCATGTTTTCTTTTTTCAAAAAATAGGGAAAAACCATGAACCTTCCAATTATAAAATTTCAGGATTTCGTAACATTGCAATTCGCATTTTAAGCCGATTTTTAATCATATCCCATGCTTCCAAAACACCTGCTGTTTTTTTTATTTTTCATATGTACAGGAACTTTGTTTTCTCAGCAAAAAGAACTTCAGCAGAAAAAAAGCTATATAGCGTCACGAATTGAAGATAAGCCTTTAATAGACGGGATACCTAATGAAGATTTTTGGCAGGACATTCCCGTAGCTACAGATTTTGTAATGGTAGAACCCGGCGATGGGGAACCCTCCCGCAGCACACATCCCACAGAAGTGAAAATTGCCTACAATGATGAGGCGATCTATGTGGCTGCATACCTGTACGATTCCAACCCTACCAAAATAAGGCGTGACTTTGCACAGCGAGACAACATTCCTACTGCAGACCACTTTTTTATCGACATCAACACCTATAATGACGGGGAAAATCAAACGAGATTCTACGTTACTTCCGCCGGCACCATTGCCGATGCCAAAATGAAAAGAGAAGATGAAGATTACGCGTTTAACGCGGTATGGGATGCACAGGTTTCTATGGATTCTAAAGGCTGGTATGTTGAAATGGAGATCCCCTACTCTGCTTTAAGATTTCCAGATAAGGAGGAGCAGCTATGGAGCCTACAAATGGGTCGGAACATCACTCACCTTAATGAGATCTACGTGTGGAGTTATGTAGATAAATCTGTGGGAGAATTCACTCATTATAACGGTCTGCTAAAAGGTATAAGAGACATAGATGCTCCGGTAAGGCTGAGTTTTTATCCCTATGTTTCGGGTGAGGTCAATCATTTCGACAGTGAAACCTCTACCGCCTTTAATGCCGGAATGGATATCAAGTATGGCATCAACGACGCCTTTACTCTTGATGCTACCCTCATTCCCGATTTTGGCCAAACGGCCTATGATGACGTGGAGCTTAACCTGGGGCCTTTTGAGCAGGTCTTTGGTGAGAACAGGGCCTTTTTTACTGAAGGCACAGAACTCTTCACAAAAGGTGATCTTTTTTATTCCCGCCGTATTGGAGATACTCCTATTGGATTCAATGAAGTCCAGGATGCCAGGCTTGAGAATGAAGACATTGTAGAAAATCCTGAAACCACAAACCTTTTAAATGCTTTAAAAATCTCCGGAAGGACTACTGGTGGCCTGGGAATTGGGTTTTTTAATGCTATTACCGAAAGGCAGAAGGCCCGGTTTTATAACAGGGTCACAGATGAAGAAAGGGAACTGGTGACCGAACCTTTTGCCAATTACAACATCTTTGTACTTGATCAGCAATTCGATCAAAAGTCTTCTGTTTCGATCATCAATACTAATGTTACGCGGGAAGGGCATTTTAGAGACGGTAATGTAACAGGTTTCCTATTTGATGTTTTCAATAAGAATAGTTCCTTCAACTTTTCCGGGGAAGCAAAGATGAGTCGGGTAAATTTTCCGGAAAGCAATAAAACCGGTTTTGCTTCAGAACTTGGCGTGTCGCGAACCAAAGGAAAATTCAGGTATGGAGTTTCTCATGAATTTGCCAATAAAACCTATGATATTAATGACCTTGGTGTAAATTTCTTTAACAACTATAATAACTTCTACTGGGATACCTCCTACAGGATCTTTGAACCTAAAGGTATTTTTAACCGATACAACATAAGGCTTCAGGGAAACCATCACCGGCGGTATGATCCCGATGTTGCTGTTACGACCAACATTGGTTCAAGTTTCTTCGGAGTAACAACTACCCGTTTTGCTTTTGGTGGTTCTGTCAATTACAGTACTCCATTCAAAGACTTTTTTGAACCTCGTAAAGAGAACACCTATGTACAATATCCCGAAAATGCTTCGGGCGGTGCATGGATCTCTTCCGATTACCGAAAAAGAATTGCAGTAGATTCCCGTTTTAACTACAATAAGTTTCTGGGAACAGATCATAACCAGCTGAGATTTAATTTTAGCCCCCGCTTGAGAGTCAGTAATAAACTCATGCTTATTTACTCCTTTGATCTTATGGAGGAAAATGCGCGGGAAAGCTTTGTGGCATTACTCCCCAAAAATGTCATTTTTGGCACCCGTCACAGGCAGAGTATAGAAAATTCTCTTCAAGGCAGCTATAACTTCAATACCCGGGAAGCTTTACGCCTTAGCTTCAGGAATTTCTGGTCTTCGGCAACTTTTGATGATGAAAGTTTCACAACTTTACTTGATAATGGAAACCTGGAACCGTTTAATTATGAAGTAGATGAAGAGAATGATCCCGATGCCAATTTCAACATCTGGAACCTGGACTTAAGTTACCAATGGAGATTTGCCCCGGGAAGTGAAATGATCCTGCTTTACAGGAATTCAATATTCAAATTCGATAATCAAAGCGAACTGGTATACCTGGAAAGTCTTGACAACCTCTTTGGTCAACCTGCAAGGCACAACCTTTCCCTGCGGCTCGTATATTATTTAGATTATAATACTATTAAAAATACTTTTAAAGGTTAATATTGCATCTATGGTAGAAGCCAAAAACATTCATAAAAGCTATAATGACCTGCATGTTCTAAAAGGAGTCGATTTGCACATCCCGAAAAGTGAAATTGTTTCCATAGTTGGAGCTTCGGGAGCCGGAAAGACAACCCTGCTCCAGATCCTTGGAACTTTGGAAAGGCCAGATCGAAGTAAGGAAAGCGTACTGCGGGTGAATGATGTGGATGTCTACGCCTTGAATTCCAGAGAACTGGCGAGGTTTAGGAATAATAATATTGGATTCATATTTCAGTTTCACCAGTTGCTTCCGGAATTTACGGCGCTTGAAAACATTTGTATTCCTGCTTTTATTGGCAATCGCTCAAGATCTGAAACCGAAAAAAGAGCTAAGGAACTCCTTGGATTTTTAGGACTTTCTAAACGCGCCGATCATAAGCCGGCCGAAATGAGTGGCGGCGAGCAGCAGCGTGTTGCCGTAGCCCGGTCCCTCATCAATAATCCCGGGGTAATTTTTGCCGATGAACCATCGGGTAACCTCGATAGTGAATCTGCAGAAAATCTCCACAAACTTTTCTTTGATCTTAGGGAGGAATTCGGGCAAACCTTTGTAATCGTCACCCATAATGAAGAGCTGGCAAATATGGCCGACAGAAAATTGACCATGGTTGACGGGAAAATTCTTTAAGAGACCAAGGGCGTAATTACAAAACATGACTTCAAAATGACCCGAAAAGAGCTTAAGGAATTCCTGGACTTTAAGGTTGAACAATACAATACACCGCAATTCATAGAGTCTGACCCTATCCAGATCCCACACCTGTTTAGCCGAAAAGAAGACATTGAAATTTCGGGGTTTTTGACAGCTGTTATTTCCTGGGGCAACCGTAAGAGCATACTCAAAAATGCAAATTCCATGATGGACCTTTTGGATCAGGCTCCTTATCAATTTGTGATGCAGCATTCAGAAAATGATCTCGACCGGCTTGAAACTTTTGTCCACCGTACATTCAATGGGAGAGATTTCATTTACTTCATAAAGGCACTTCAGCATATTTACAGGGAGCATGAGGGCCTGGAATTTATTTTCAGCAACAGTTCAACTGAGAAAAGCCTGCAGCCTGCAATCCATGTATTTAAAAATAAGTTCTTTGAGCTACCACATGAGCGAAGAACTGAAAAGCATATTAGTGATCCATTAAAGAATTCGGCTGCAAAGAGGATCAATATGTTTCTACGCTGGATGGTGAGAAATGACAATTCGGGTGTTGATTTTGGGATATGGAAAAATTTATCTCCTGCCCAATTGAGCTGTCCCCTGGACGTCCATTCTGGTAATGTGGCGCGCAAGCTGGGACTTCTAAAACGTAAACAGAACGATGCCAAAGCATTGGCAGAGCTGGACAACAGCCTTCGGGAGCTCGATCCTAAAGATCCCGTGAAGTATGATTTTGCCCTTTTTGGACTGGGAGTTTTTGAGAAATATTGATCGGCTTGTAGGAACTTTCTGAAAAATTTTCAGCAAATTCTCATTTTTATTAGGAGCAATTAATATCTTTAACTACATCTAAGGTTAAATATATGCCCGACTCCCAAATTCGGAATAGTGAAAGCCGGCAGCACCCAGCTCCCGAAGAATTTCACATTCTCAAGACTTCGGCAGATAAAGATTTTTCCAACCTGCTTTTTCTCTGTTCCCAAATTGCCCGGGCTAAGGTTGCTGCCTTGGTGGTTTTAGAAAATGGAAAAACCTGGGTAAAAACCACTTACGGCTTAGCACTTGAAGAATTAAATACAGATGCTACTCTATGGGAGCAGGTGCTTGAAAAAGATGAAATAGATATTTTTGGTCCTGAGGACCTTCTTACTTCGGGCATGGATCACGAGAGCCTGGTTGCCGTCCCGGTCATCACCGAAACAGGAGAAAAACTGGGGATAATTGCCCTTTTTGACCCTCAAGATCAAAACCTGGATGCAAATCAAAAACGCGCTCTAAAACTTCTTGTAAATCAAATCCTCACCTTTATAGCTTTCAAGAAGCAAAGCAATCAATTTCAAAGGGTGCAACAAGACCTGGAACAACGCTACAGAGAACTGGAGAAATTTGCAAGTGTGGTTTCTCACGATATAAAATCCCCTCTTGCCAATATAATTTCTCTCGTAGAATTGCTTAAAGAGGAGAACGAGGGAAAATTTGATGAAGAAACCCGGCAGTACATCGATTTTTTATCCCAGGCATCCCATAGTCTTAGAAATTATGTGGATGGGCTCCTCGTATTTTATCGCAGTGAAAGGATTCTGGAAAAGGAGGAAGAAGATGTCAATTTACATGACTTCTTCAAGACGATAACCAACCTTTATACTGTTACCCCGGATGTAGAAATTATTTTTCCTGAAGAAGGGGTGCTAAAAAAGGTAAATAAAGCTGCCCTTACTCAAATCTTCATGAATTTGATAAGCAATGCTTTAAAATATAACCATAAATCAAAAAGAAAAGTAGAGATCGACTTTAGGACCTCAAATGAATTCTATGAATTTGAAGTTCAGGATAACGGGGACGGAATTCCGGAGGAAAGTTTCGGGAAGATCTTTGACCTCTTCACCACGCTTGATCTAAATGACCGTGATGGGAACCCAGGAAGCGGGATAGGCCTCGCAACGGTAAAAAAACTGCTGACACGTATGGGAGGGGATATTCAAATAGCGTCTGAACCGGGCATAGGCAGCAATTTTAAGTTTCAAATTAAAAGGTCTTGCTAAGGCCTTTTTTTATATTTGACAAAAGAATGCCCGAGCATGTACTTTAAACATCCTGAACTCCTTTATGCTTTATTCTTACTTCTGATACCTATCCTGGTTCACCTGTTCCAGCTTCGGAAGTTCAGGACCACAGAATTTACCAATGTAAAATTCCTTAAAAAAGCCGTTTCCCAAACCCGGAAAAGTTCCCGGCTTAAGAAATTTCTCATTCTCTGCACAAGACTTTTGATGCTTACCTGTATCGTCCTTGCTTTTGCACAACCCTACTTCCCTCCTGCTTCGGGCGAAATCAGGGAAATGGAAACAGTAATTTACCTTGATGATTCTTACAGCATGCAGGCCAAAGGGAATAAAGGAATTCTTTTAAGAAGGAGTATTCAGGATCTTCTGGAAAACCTTCCGCAGGAGGAAACCGTAACTTTATTCACCAATACTGAAGAATACCGCGAAATTAAGGTTGAAAATCTTCGGGAGAAATTGCAGGACAAGAATTTCTCTGCCAAAGAATTGTCCTGGAGAGCGGTAGAACTCAAAGCCCGGAACTTTTTCAAAGGATCCCCGGATACCCAAAAGAATTTCATCGCTATTTCCGATTTTCAACACCTGCAGGATTCATTGGGCAGTTTAGCGGGTGAAGTTGAGACACATCTGGTACACCTCAGGCCAGAGAATCAAAACAATGTTTCGATTGACTCTGCATGGGTTTCTAACAAAGGTATTGATGAAGTGATATTAAGTGTAGCAATTTCGGGCACCGGAGATTTGAAAGAGGAAATTTCTGTTGGGTTGTACGAGGAGCAAAATATGCTGGCCAGAAAAACTGTTGCCTTAGACCGGGATTTATACGGAGTTACCACCTTCAGCTTAAAACCAAATGCGATTCCCTATGGAAGAATTGAAGTTGAAGATAATGGGCTGCAATTTGACAACCGTCTTTTCTTTAGTATCAATGAGACATCCCCTGTCAAGGTAGTGGTGCTGGGAGATTCTGAAGCAGATTACCTCCAGCGGATTTACAGTGCCCCGGACTTTCAACTGAATATTTTTCCTGAAAACAACATTGATTATAACCTGCTATCACAAGCCAACCTGGTTGTATTGAATCAGCTAAAAAATATTCCCGTATCTCTTGTTAACATCCTTGAACAACTGCATGAGGAACAGGTATTCATGGTGATCATTCCTTCAGTGGAAGCAGATACGCAAAAGTACAACCTGCTTTTCAGGAATTTAGAGCTTCCGTTGTTTGGAGTCCCAAATGATGAGGAAATGTTGGTTACAGATATCATTTTTGAGCACCCAGTCTACCGTGAGGTCTTCAGTGAGACCATCAGGAATTTTGAATATCCCAGGGTACAGCAGTGGTTTCCTGTAAATGCTGTAAACAGCAGTATTCTTAAATATCAGAATGGTCTGCCGTTCCTTTATGAGCAAAAAAATGTTTTCGTGTTTACTTCAAGTCTTAACAGGGAAAACTCAAATTTCAGGAATGCCCCACTTATTGTTCCCACCTTTTACAACATTGGAAACATGGCAATTTCCATGTCCCGGTTATACCATATTCTGGGAGACACTCAAAGGATAAACATACAGGCAAATCTTCCAAAAGATGAGATCCTCAAGCTCTCTTCGGGTGAAACCACTTTTATTCCGCAGCAACAAAGTTTTCAAAATAAAGTTGACCTTATACTGGAGGATCTGCCTACTGCACCGGGACATTTTGATGTTCTGCAGGAATCCAGGCGATTGAGAACTTTAAGCTTTAATATCTCACGTAGTGAAAATGACCCAATAAGGGAACAACTAGAGGAGCAAGAAGGTGTTTTTGTTCACTCTTCTATTCCGCAGGTATTTTCTGAAATCAAATCGGCCAACGAAGTTGAGAACCTTTGGAAATGGTTTGTTATTTTTACTCTGTTTTTCTTACTCACTGAAATGCTTATTCTAAAATTCCTCAAATGAAAATACTGGTTAAGTCGGCCAAAATAATTGATAACGAAAGCCCCTACAATAATAAGGTCATGGACATTCTGGTGGAGAATGGGATCATTAAGGAAATTGCTCCCTCCATTAAGACCCGAAAGCCTGATCTTGAGATCCAATTCGACAATCTTCATGTTTCCCAGGGCTGGTTTGACAGTAGTGTGAGTTTTGGTGAACCGGGTTTTGAGGAACGGGAAACTTTGGATAACGGACTCAAAACTGCGGGTTACAGTGGTTTTACAGCCATTGCTCTTAATCCCGGAAATAATCCGGTAACAGATAATAAAGGGGTGGTAAGCTACCTCTTAAAGAAATCTGAAGGACAGCCTGTCACCCTGTTGCCAATTGGTGCGCTTACCAGCAAAAGTGAAGGCAAGGATATGGCCGAACTCTACGATATGCAGCAGGCCGGGGCTGTAGCTTTCGGAGATTTCAAACATTCCGTTTCAAATCCAAACTTGCTGAAACTGGCTCTTCAATATTCCCAGAATTTCGACGGACTGGTAATGTCATTTCCGCAGGAAGACAGGATTGCTCTTAATGGACAGGTGAACGAGCATGAAAACAGTACCCTACTTGGCTTAAAAGGAATTCCGGCCCTTGCTGAAGAACTTCAGATCACCCGTGATCTTTATCTCCTGGAATACACCGGCGGAAAATTACATATTCCCACCATTTCTACTGCAAAATCTGTGGAGATCATAAGAGATGCAAAAGAACGTGGACTGGATGTGACCTGTAGCGTGGCGATACACAACTTATTCTTCACAGACGAAGTGCTCAGTGATTTTGATACCAATGCCAAGGTCCTACCTCCAGTACGAACCAGGTCAGACGTTAAAGCTTTGATTTCGGGCATTAAAGACGGCACTATCGATATGGTTACTTCAGATCATATACCGATGGATGTAGAACATAAAAAAGTTGAGTTCGATAATGCCTTTTTTGGCACCCTGGGATTGGAGTCGGCACTGGGAGCCTTACTTCAGTTGTTCACGGTTAAGACCGCGATCAAGGTCCTTACTTCAGGAAAGGCGAGGTTCAATTTAAGTGAGAATGCCATTGATGAAGGTTCTCCTGCAAACTTCAGTTTCTTCGATCCCGATGTGGAGTATACCTTTGAAAAAAGCCATATTTATAGCTCATCTCAAAACAGCTTGTTCCTGGGAAAACAGCTTAAAGGAAAAGTTTACGGAATCCTTGTTGGTGAAGAATTCCTGAGCCCTGAGTCGCAAGCGAGGCAATGATTTTTTTGTAATTTTATGCACATAAATTTTAAATTATGGACAGCGTAGCCAACCAGGGAAAAACAGCAGCAATTGTAGCTTATTTGACTATCATTGGGACTATAATTGCCTACTTTATTAATAATGATACCAAAAATCCTTTTGGGTCCTTTCATATAAGACAGGCACTGGGAATTCATATTACTTTTTACCTTTTAGGAATTATTGTCTCCTGGTTTGACACCTGGCTTATTTCGGCACCATTCTACTTATTCATCATAGTGCTTTGGGGTTATGGTATAATTGCTGCAATACAGGGGGAAAGAAACGAAGTACCAATTTTGGGAAGACAATATCAAAAATGGTTTAGCACGATTAACTAATGGAGACAGACACGTTTACTTTATATCACCTAATTAGAAAACCCAAAAGACCTGTAGAAAAAGCACCATTGCTAATCATGCTGCACGGTTACGGCAGCAATGAGGAAGATCTCTTTTCTTTTGCTGAAGAGCTGCCCGATGAATTGTTCATCATTTCTGTAAGGGCACCTTATCCTATGCAACCGTACGGCAATGCGTGGTACGCAATTCACTGGCAGGGAAGCAGCGATGGGAAATTCAGTGATGACAATCAGGCGGTGATCTCGAGAGAAAAGATCGTTCAGTTTTTAGAAGAAGTCGAGGAAAGATACCCGGTAGATCCCGATAATGTGACGCTTGTAGGCTTTAGCCAGGGTTGTATACTTAGTTTTGCAGTCGCCCTCTCCTATCCCGAAAAAATTAAAAATGTTATTGGACTAAGTGGATACATAAATAAGAATATCATAAAAGAAGGTTATCAAAAAAGGGATTTTTCGAACCTCTCTGTTTATAGCTCTCACGGAACAGCAGACCAGGTGATCCCTGTTGCCTGGGCACGGATGACCAAACCTTTACTGGATTCACTCAAGATCGAGAATAAATATTCAGAATTTCCTGTAGGTCACGGAGTGGCGCCTCAAAACTTCAGAGAATTAAATGATTGGCTCAAAGATCACCTTTAGTTGCGTGGGTAGAGCACGGCTTTTTCGGTAGTGAGTTCCGGGTTTCCGGCTTCGTCGAGTTCGAAGCTTATCAACAGCTCTCCCCAGTAGGCACCGTCTGTAAAACTGGCTATAGCCCATTTGTGGTTAAGTAATTTTACTTTACTTACCCTAAATGGTCCTTCCATACCTTCGTAAGGTACGAGGTCATTGTCGACATCGGCTTTATTTCGGCTTATAAGCTCCTGCTCTACTTTAGCGGCGACTCCTGCAGGATCAAAACCTCTGTTTTCCAGATAGGTCAAAGCTTCTTCATTCGAGGTTAGTGTAAATGTCTCTTCTGAAGAAAATTTTGATGCAGCAGTCTCAGCAGCCAAATTAGATTCCTCAAGCTGTGACTTAAGAGATTCAATTTCAGAATCTTTTGACTCGATCATCTTTTGTCCGTTCACGTAAAAGAAAATGGCCAGCAGGGCCGTAAAAACGAAAAGGTATAACAATATGCTCTTGCGCATTAGATCTCGATTTGAAGGTTATCATAAGCCAGGAAAACGTTGGATGGCAACTCTGCCTCCACTTCCTCATGGAAGCCCAGTAAATGGCTTATATGGGTTAAATATGCTCTTTTTGGATTGATCTTTTGAATGAACTCAAGGGCCTCTTCCAGGTTAAAATGAGAATGATGCGGCTCCTCGCGAAGGGCATTGATCACAAGTACATCTACTCCTTTTAATTTGTTGACCTCTTCCTCCTCTACCGTCTTGGCGTCGGTCAAATAGGCAAAATCACGGATCCTGAAACCAAAGACCTGCACCCGGTTGTGCATCACGTCTACAGGTACTACCTGTACCCCTTTGACATTAAAAGCCTCATTTTTAATAATATTCTCATGTACACTTGGCGCGCCGGGATATTTATTTTCTGACGAGAAGATATAATCGAACCGCTTTTGAAGAGATTTCATCACCCTCTCATGGGCATATACGGGAATATCACCTTGTTTAAAAAAAAAGGGCCGAATATCATCCAGGCCTAGCGTATGGTCACTGTGTTCATGGGTAAAGAGAATTGCATCGAGACGGTCTACAGGATTACTCAACATTTGCTGCCGAAAATCGGGTCCGCAATCGATCACGATATTGAGATCATCAACCTGCACCAGGACCGAAACCCGTAACCTTTTATCTTTAGGATCTTCGCTTTTACATACCGGATGTTTACTACCAATAACCGGAATGCCCTGCGATGTTCCTGTACCTAAAAATGTTACTTTCAATGCTCTAAAATTTACCACAAAACTAAGTATTATTTTTTTGTTTAGCCCTCTATTTTAGTACCTTTGATGACAATATGGAGGGTTCTGAAAGGAGGAACCGATTGTTGATAAAAAAATCTGCTATGCCAATAACCATAATGGGTGACCGGGAGTTTGAAAATGTCCCGTCAATTAAGAGTAAGGCTTTACGTATTAATCTCAATGAAAATATCTATGGAACTTTTTCTGAAATAGGTGCGGGACAGGAAACTGTTCGTAACTTCTTTAGAGCCGGTGGTGCCTCGGGTACCATTGCGAAAGCCATGAGCGCATACGATAAGGACTTTAGTGACGCGATATATGGAATTGAAGATGACCGGCGATATGTGACAGAAGAGCGACTCAAAAAGATGCTCATGCACGAGACCAGCCTTATTGAGCAAAGGATCTCGCGTGAAAAACATCCCAATAAATTATTTTTTACTTACGCAAATACTGTTGCGACCATTGACTTTGCTAAAAAATACAAAGGTCATGGGTGGGTTGGTATCCGTTACCAGGTGCATCCTGAAGAAGATTACAACGAGATCATTCTCCACGTGCGTTTTCATGAGAACGATGCACGTCTTCAGCAAAATACCTTGGGCATCCTTGGAGTTAACCTCATTTATGGGGCATATTACAAATATGATAATCCCAAAAAACTACTTAGATACCTCTATGACCATATCGATAAGGACCAGATAGAGATCGACACGATCAACTTTTCGGGACCGAGATTTGAAAAGGTAGACAACAGGTTAATGAGTTTACAGCTTGTAAAGAATGGAATGACGGAAGCTGTGATGTTCGCACCCGATGGTAATAACGTACTTCCTGCAAAGATCCTTTACAAGAAAAATATTCTTGCTCTGCGTGGAAGTTTTAGACCGGTGACCAAGGTGAACATGGACATGTACAAGCGTTCCCTGGAACTGTTCCTGAAAGAGAACCGAGTTGCTGAAGAAAATACAGAAGTGATTTTTGAGATCACCCTTTCTAACTTACGGGCTGAAGGGGAAATTGATGAGAGAGACTTTATGGACCGGGCAGAACTCCTCTGCTCCCTTGGTCAAACTGTTATGATCTCCAACTTCCAGGAATATTATAGAGTGGTTGAGTATTTCTCAAGATACACTAAGGAACGTATGGGGCTAGCCATGGGAGTTAATAACCTGGTCGACATTTTTGATGAGAAATATTATCGTCACTTAAGTGGAGGTATTCTAGAAGCTTTTGGTAAGTTATTCTTTAAAGACCTTAAGGTTTACCTGTATCCTCTTAAAGATAAGGAGACAGAAGAGATCACCACCAGTGATAACCTGAAGGTACATCCAAGGATGAAAGAGCTTTACAAATTCTTTAAGTACAATGGTAAAGTAGTTGATATTACAGATTACGACCCCGAAATCCTGGATATCTACTCCCGGGAAGTACTGCAGATGATCGCCGAAGGGAAAGGTGGCTGGGAAGAAATGCTTCCTGAAAGAACAACTGCTATGATCAAGGAACACAACCTGTTTAGTCATCAAAAACAAAAAGCAGCACAGAAAATATAATTCTTAGGTTGAAAATGATCCGTCTGGAATGTCGCCACCCATAGGTGTAAAAAATGACATTTCAGGCGGATTTTTCTTTGTATTCCCCAAAAAGCTCCAAAAGTTTCTTTTGTCGGAAGGCAAAGATCTCCTCTAGTTTTCTTCTTACCAAGGGCTTGTGAACTACGCGCCCAATAAGGCCAAAGGGTAGTTTATAATCCACCATATCCTCCATTTCTACTCCACCTTCGATTTCCCTGAAAAAGTGTTTATGGTGCCACAAGCTGTAAGGACCGAACCGCTGTTCGTCCACAAAGTGGAAGGGTTCGTTCACATGAGTGATCTCCGTTACCCATTTTGTTCTAAGTCCGGCGACAGGCTTCACGACATACTGGATGATCTGCCCTGCAAACATAGGCCTGTCACCGCCACTAATGATATCAAACCCCATATATCCCGGGGTGATAACCTTCAGGTTTTTTGGATCGGAAAAGAATTTCCAGGCCACTTCAATAGAAATCGGTAATTTTTGAACTGTATGTAAAGAGTAAATTTTCATATCAGATAATTTCTGCAAAGATAACTTTGTTTAAATAATATATAGTTAATTTAAACATATTTTATTTTCAACTTTTCCTCTTCAGGTTCGAAACCTGAAAATTTTCTCAAAAGCATTGAGAACACTCTTATAATTGCGTTAATCTCCAAGGTACTGGTATAGAAATATGCGAGTTTTGAGATAAACCAAATCAACACATGAACAAATACATTTTCCCCCTCATCTTTATCTTTGGTATTTCTACTTCTACTCAATCTCAAGATTTTAATGATCAAACTCCCGACCAGAATTCTTCTCCCTATAAAACCAGCTGGGCAGTAGATGGCACTTATGTGGGGGTAAGTCTTGGTTTGAATGTCCTGGGATTTCAGCTAGTACAGGGCAAAGAAGCATTAAGCCTGGAGGAGATGAATGATCTTTCTAAAGAAGATGTCCCGCGTATTGACAGGTTCATTGCCGGCAACTACAGCGAAAATGCCGATGAGATTAGCTACTATCCCTTTTACGGCTCTTTTGCTGTTCCTGTGGTCATGATGCTTTCAGATTCCAGGCTGAGGCCTCACGCCGGCCAGATCTCTGTTCTGTTTGTGGAAAGCATGGCTACAACAGGGGCTCTATTTACTATTACTGCAGGGTTGGTGGACAGGCCCAGACCTTTGACCTATAACACCTCTGTACCCGAAGATCTTCGAAGAGAAGGTGGTGCACAAAGGGCATTTTTCGCAGGGCATACTGCTGCAACTGCATCGGCAACGTTCTTTGCTGCCAAGATCTACAACGACTTTTATCCCGACTCTGCTTTGAAGCCTTACGTGTGGACAGCCGCCGCCGCCGTACCAGCCTGGGTAGCTTACCTGAGATCTAAGGCAGGCAAGCACTTTTTGACAGATAATGTGGTTGGATATGCTATTGGAGCAGCGAGCGGTATCTTGATTCCGGAATTTCATAAAATTGAAGGTTCAGACTTGAGGATGTCACCAACAATGGGAGTAGACATCCGCGGATATGAATACCAGGGGCTCTCATTTCAGTATAGCTTTTAAGATTGGCACTTCTTTTCTGCTGAATTTTTCTATTTTTAGGCTTTAATCAAATCCTAAACATGAGAAAGATCTTCTTCCTGGCGATTTTATTCGCCTTTTTATCCCCTGAAGTTACAGCCCAGAAACAAATTCCAATTCCCGTAGACACTACTGTAGTTACCGCCCACAGGGTCAATATCAATGGCCAGAAGGTAGATTATACCGCCACCACCGGGATGCAACCTGTTTGGAACGATGACGGCGAGGCTATAGCGAGTCTTTTTTACACCTACTACAAACGTGAGGGAGGTAAGGATCTAAAGAATCGTCCCCTGGTGATCTCCTTTAATGGTGGTCCGGGATCGGCTTCGGTCTGGATGCATATAGCTTACACAGGTCCAAAAGTGTTAGAAATTGACCCTGAAGGTTTTCCAATTCAGCCTTATGGCGTTAAAGAAAATCCTTATTCAATATTGGATGTTGCAGATATTGTCTTCGTTAATCCCGTAAATACAGGTTTCTCCAGGATCATTGAACCAAAAGGTGAAAAGAAGAGAGATAGAGACCAGTTCTTTGGCGTAAATGCAGATGTTAGTTACCTGGCAAAGTGGATCAACACCTTCGTTACACGTTATGACAGATGGTTATCTCCAAAGTACCTTATAGGAGAGAGTTACGGTACCACGAGAGTTTCTGGTCTTGCCCTGGAACTTCAGAATTCACAGTGGATGTATCTCAATGGGGTCATCCTCGTTTCCCCAACAGATATTGGAATTGATCGTGATGGTCCTGTAGAAGTTGCAAACCGACTCCCCTACTTTACGGCTGCTGCATGGTATCACGACCTGCTTCCGCAGGAACTTCAGCAAAGAGATCTGGAAGAATTACTTCCCGAAGTTGAGAAATACGCCATCAATGAATTACTGCCGGCACTTGCAAAAGGTGGCTTCCTTGAGCAGGAAAGAAAAGAGGAAATCGCCGCGACCATGGCCAGATATTCAGGAATCTCCCGGGAAGAGATCCTTCAACACAATTTGGAGGTGCCCTACAGGTATTTCTGGAAGGATCTGCTTAGGGATAAAAAAGGTTTGACGGTAGGAAGACTGGATTCCCGCTATGTTGGTTTAGATCGTAAAGAGGCCGGCGATTCTCCCGACTATAATTCTGAACTTACTTCCTGGCTGCATTCATTTACTCCTGCGATTAACCATTATCTAAGAAATGATCTAAAGTTCAAGACCGATCTTACCTACTACATGTTTGGACCTGTGCACCCATGGGATCGAACCAGAGATAATACAGGTGAGAATTTAAGACAGGCAATGGCTCAAAATCCCAACCTGGATGTTTTGATCCAAAGTGGATATTTTGATGGAGCTACAACCTACTTTGACGCAAAATATACCATGTGGCAACTTGATCCAAGTGGAAAAATGCGAGACAGGTTGAGCTTTAAAGGCTACAGAAGCGGACATATGATGTACCTTAGGAATGAAGACCTGAAAAAAGCTAACGACGACCTGAGAGAATTTATCCTGAACTCATTACCACAGCCCGGCACCCCTGCAACTTACTAGTTGTAGTTTGAAGTATACAATAGGCTG
Organism: Salinimicrobium sp. CAU 1759; assembly: GCF_054482715.1. Lineage (NCBI taxonomy): Bacteria > Pseudomonadati > Bacteroidota > Flavobacteriia > Flavobacteriales > Flavobacteriaceae > Salinimicrobium > Salinimicrobium sp. CAU 1759. The sequence goes on from NZ_JBTLRK010000001.1 coordinate 2,242,682, forward strand.
GCTAACAAGTTGTTTATCTATCAACCTGAGCTTGTTTCAGGTTCTAATCATAAGTGAAGATTTATAAGATTCTGAAGAAATTCAGAATGACGAACGACTGGCTTGTTAGACAGCCTTTTCTGTTTTTGATCTCTAAGTCAGGCTTTTGCAGCCCTAAGAGACTCCAAAAAATCCTCAAGTACCTTCTCAACTCCGAGCTCATCATTGCTACCGGCATGGTGAGTAGCTATGGCTTTCACCTCGTCATGTGCATTCTCCATAGCATAGCTGTAGCCGGAATGTTGAAATAATTCGATGTCATTGAGGTAATCCCCAAAGGCGATCGTTTCTTCCTCTTTTATCTTCATTTGTTCCTGAACAGCTTTTAAAGCATTTCCTTTTTGCGCCTCTTTATCATTAAAATCGATCCATATCTTCCCTGAAAGTTTCACCTGTAAACGATCTTTAAAATGTTTAAGGTGTGGCAGAGAATTCTCTTCGGCTCCGGCAAGGTCACAAACCGTCAGCTTCAGGATCACATCATCCTCAACCTTCAGTAGATCCTCAACAACTTTATATTTTTCATAGTGATTGAGGAAAGGTTCCATAAATTCGGGATCTGTTTTCTCAATGTAAGCCTGTTCCCTTCCGCAGAGAATGAGATATTTACTATCCAGTTCCCTCACAGCCTTAATAACCTCATGCACAACTTTCCTTTCCATCGGCACAATATGAAGTTGCTTTCCCTGGTACATCACAATAGCACCATTTTCGGCCAGGTAGATGAGCTCTTCCTTGATGGCATCCATTCGCTCCATGAGACTGTAATACTGTCGGCCACTGGCAACGGCAAACTTTATCCCCTGCTCCTGCAACTCTTTAAAGATCTTTAAAAACTGCGGACTTACTTCATGCTGACTGTTCAGCAAAGTGCCATCCATATCACTCACGATGAGCTGTATCTTTGAATAATTCATTAATAGTAAACTTCTTTAAAATGTCAAAAATACAGTAAGTTTCAGGCAAGAAGGAATTCTCAACGTTAATTTGAAGTAAAGGTTTGCTGCAAGGTTTCAGAAGTGCAAGAGCTCTGCTTTAAGGCTTAGATAAGCACCTGAAACTTCCGGTTTGCTGATCAATATCATCCTTTTTGAGGTCCAGGGAAGCTACCTTTATGCCTCAAAATCATGAAAGCATGAAAAAGATTATCTATGCCACAGATTTTTCAAAGAATTCTGTTGCAGCACTCCATTCAGCCGCAGGTTTAGCCCGTATTTTAGGTGACGATCTCATCGCACTTCACGTGTACACTACAGGCGCAAACGGAAATAAAAATTCTGATGTTTTGAAACAACATCAAAAGGAATTAAAGGATTTCTGCAAGGAGCATCTGGGAGGTGACTATGATCCTGAAATGATCTCCCCAGCAGCAATATCGGGTACAAGTGTTGCCGAGGAGATCCTGAAATTTTCCAAAGACCTGAATATACGGATGGTAGTTATGGGGTCCTGTGGCGCCAGTAGATTAAAGGACCGTATCCTGGGTACTACAACAGGGGAAATGATTGGTAGATCTTCCTTACCGGTATTGGCCGTTCCACCCGGATTTGAATACAAACAACCACAAAAAATCCTGTTTTCCAGCACCTATGATAACCAGGATGTTACATTTCTGAAAGAATTAATTCCTTTAGCAATGATGCTGGAAGCAGAAATCGAGATCCTTCATATTAGTCATAAAGAGGAAACTGAAGCACTGGAAAACCTGAGCAAATTCCAGGATAAAGTACTTGAAAAAGTCTCTTTTGAAAACATCAAATATAAAACCCTATACTCTTCTGAAGTTTTTGATACTCTGAGAGAAGCCATTGAAAAAGAACGACCTGATATTGTATTGATGCCCGACAGGAAGAACAGCAATTTCCTAAAACGAGGTCTTACGAGAGACATGATCAAGAAAATGCAATACTGCAGTCCTTCTCCTCTACTTGGTTTCCCTGCTATGTCATAGAGTTGCAGGAACACCTCTTAAAAATGGCATTTTAGAGTACTGTACTATATTTTTAGCTCAAACAAACTAAAAACCATTTCATGAAAACTTGAAATGGTTTTTTGCTATACCTTGATATCTTTACTCCATTGAATATTCATTATATGACAAGGTTTGAATTGGCAACCGGTAAAACTTTGCGGAAAGTTGCAGCAGCCGAACTTATGGAAGAGTCCGCTTTTGGAGAAGCTAATTTCCGGCTATCCTGAAGATGATGATAAAAAATTAAAAACAGCTATTACTCGGTTAGATCACCAATTGGGTAATTTCTTCACCGGGTCTATTGTAAAATCGTGCAGCTTCCAGTGCATACTTTTAATTTCCTCATAACCTTCCTCAATTTTTTCAAGGTCAATTTCTCCTTTTGGGACTACAGCTATCTGACCAAAATAAACCTGTCCCGCCTCACGAAAACGCACCTTTGCTTCAGCTACCCAATCCCAGGAACGAACCCGGTTGTTCACATCAACGATGATCTGATCTTCATCCTCTGCTAATAACCGCTTTGGATATCTGTCCATGAGATCCAAGATAGCAGTTTTAGTATGCTTAAAGCCATCTTTAAGAATGGAACCCGAAATAAAAATAGCTGCTGCTGCATCTGCCCACCAGAGCCCCAGCCCTACTCCAAGAATACCTAAAATAGCAGCGAGTGCTGTCATGTAATCGGCTTTCTGAGCGCTGGAATCTGTATACAATAGCTTGTTGTGTAATTTTTTAGCCATGGGGATCTTCTTATTTCCCAACCACATAGCAGGGCCTGCGCTGTAGATAAGAGCGGCGATCATAAGCCATCCCATCCAGATCGTATACCCAAAGATCTGCATACTTCCTATTGTGGGACGTTCAGTCTTGATAAGGGCCATTGAAGAATCGAAGAGCAGGAAAAGCCCCATTCCAAGCAAAGCTACAGCTCCCACCAGAAAAGCAACGGAGAACACCCGGTGATAACCAAAAGGAAACCGCTTGTTGGGTGCTTTGCTGTTGATCTTGCTGGCAATGAGAAAACCGGCTGAGGGAATTAGGCTTAGAACGTCCTCCAGCCATGCAGTTTTCATGGCCTGACTGGATCCCAATACCAGATACATCACAATTGTGACCGAGATGAGATAGACAAGAGTGATCCACTCCAGCTTCTCTGCTTTTTTAAGCGTTTCTCTTAACTCTGGAGGCAATTCAAAGTCCCGAATTGTTTTCATTGCTGTTTCTTTTTACTAAAGATAAATTTCTCCAAATGCTCCAGTAGACGATTTTCCCCTTTGGGAATAAGAAAAACATGCCTGTCATCATAGGTAGTGGTAAGTCCGGCTTCTTTCTTCCAAACCGTCTTCTTATCCATTCCCCCGGCAACTATATGTAGTTCAAATTTGTGTAACTTATTTACTAACTCACTCTCTGAACCTTTGCTGAATTCCACCTTTAGACCTTCTTTGGATGCAAATTCCCGCAACATTTCCACCTCAAAACCTTTCGGCTCCTCCCCCTGAAGGATCACATAAGGTGGATTTTCTGTTAGCCCAACTTTTAAAGCAGAATTCCTTGCTTCTTCAAAAGAATCTTTAGAATCCTTGGGGAAAGTGCAGGCCGCAATAACTGTAAATAAGAGGATCGAGAGCTTCTTCATATCTTGAAGGTAAGTATTTTACCACAAAAAGAGATAGTTGATAAGGAAACATTAAGATGAGTAAAAATCGGAAATGGGTATAAATTTAGGCAGATGTCAATTTTTTTTTAAGCTATTGCCGCTGCTACTGTAGCTCAACCTTGCAGGGAAAGAGGAAGGAAAATAGCCTTATTCGTGAGGATAGGAGTGAAAAATCTCTTTGGGTGTCTTAAAGTCATCAGCAGGTGAAAAATGAAGGTTTCCAACCAGTTTCCATTGACTTTTTATGAAATTAAAAAGTTACTCCCTTCTATTTTTAATAAAGTCAGTTGCCACTTAAGAAAGCAAAAGGATTACACTTACACTCTAAGGTACGGGTAATAAAAGAATCTTTCTCTGCTGAAAAACTCATAGTCCTCCGGGTTGTGCTCCAAATGAGATATAAGTTCATTTTCTTGCTCATATTGGAAGTTGTATAAATAAACTGCCGAAGGAAAAGCCTTCGGCAATTAGACCGGTAAGTAAAAGATTGAAATTATTTGTTCTTCAAGCGTTTGACTTCCGACATGTCCATTATCGTTTCGTCAGGATTTGTAATATCCTCTTGCGGCAGACCAAAAGTTAATTTCTGCAGGTAACCATGTTCTTTTCCCTGCAACATCTGCATTATGACTCCGGCATACATTTCCCGGGCCTCATCAACCGTGCGGGTTCCCTGTATAATGTCGTGAGCAAGATTTAAAGCCAGAAGATTGGCTGCTTCCTTGTCACAACGTGCTGCCATAGTTCCTTTGGTTCTCTCGACTATCACACTACCATCAAAAGTGGCAAGATCAGAGAATTTTTCAACCGGAACATCATAATTGATCACCTGCTCCAAAACATCCTTATGGGGCATAGGGAAATTATGCTGAATTTCCTCCTTATACACTACCGTATGAGTAAAAGGCTCTGTATCTTTCCAAATAAGCATGCTTTCCGTTTGCTGATGTGGCTCTCCATATTTCTCTGTCATTGCCTTCGCTGCTTTTTTAGCAGTTTCCGGCCAGTGTTCAACATTTGCTTTTTTCTCCTGTGCATTTACTACCAGGTTCATTCCCAGGAAAAGAATCATAAACGTACTAATAAATGTCTTTCTCATAACTTATTAATTTTTAGGTTTTTACTTAATATAAAACTTCTGGTTATAAAAGAATAAGGAAAATCCAACTTTTAAGATTTTATAACATTCCTCATGTTTCTGGAAGTTATACTAGGTATTTTTTAGATGCTCCTTCCCAGCTTTTATATGAGGAAAAAGTCCTTTTTAGCGAGCATTCTATATCCTTAAAATTGGAATCACACAATAACATTTTCGTTCAGAATTTCGATTATACCTCTTTTTGGAACAACATTATTAATAAATTTATAAATGTCTTAGTGCGCAAAATGGCCTGGGATATCCCATGAGGCTTAAAAAGTTAGAAATGAATAGCATTTTAAAATCTATTCCTACCTGCCCTCTTTGTAAAGAGGCCAAAGAAGAATCGATGCCTACAGATGAAGCTATGCTTCAGGTTTCCGTGAAACAAAAAAACCACGCCCTTCGGGACGTGGTTTTGTACTTGATGTGATCGCGAGAGGATTCGAACCTCTGACCGTCTGCTTAGAAGGCAGATGCTCTATCCAACTGAGCTACGCGACCATTAAAGCGGTGCAAATATAATGAGGTTTTTAAAAAGGACAAGCAAAAAAAATAATTTATTGGATAGTTTTTGCTAAGCTTTACAACTTCAGAAGGTTAGCTAAAAAAGCTTTTTTCAGAAGTCGTTTTTCAGGCATCTTTCAACCAATGATCAAGCTTTTAAAGGAAAAGAATGTCCTTACCTCATATCCAAAAGTACTATTAAATCTTTCCTAAACTTCAGCTAATTGCAGGGGCAATATTCTTCAAAAACTTCTGAATCGGTTAAATTTACTAAAGAGCATTTTTACAGGGCTTTTCAGCCTTTTTCTGGTTTGAGGAATTCTAAAGAAAGCAAAAAAGTTTTATGGAAGTAAGCACATCAAAAGAATCACAACCCCTTGGTGAAACCTCCATTGAAAAGATCATAGAAGAACTTCAGGAAGAATGCGAAATTGAAAAACATTTACCGGGAGGTGGTTATCTGCATATGAGCGATGAACTTCCCTACCTGGTGGTCTACAGGAATCTTGATGGTGATGATGAAGATGCAATAGACAGAGCCACAGTGCGCCTTATCCTGAGTGAGGCATCTTTTCTTATTATTGGGAACAAAGACTTTGAAGGTTACCGGCGACTTATGTTCTCCCTAAGTGAAGCTATGTCTTCTAAGTTTAAGTCTTTTTTAATAATAGAGGTCTTTGCAGGCGATCAACAGAGCCGGAATTTTAAGATCAAAGGTCCTGCAGAGAAACTTTCAACTACTATAAAGGAACTTCAGAAGGAACTGGATAATTTGAATTCAGGCTACCATGCACTGCATCTTGAACCTACAGAGGTTGAGGATAGTGTTAAACGCCAACCTGAAGGTGAGCCACCACTCCTGAAATTATCGCAGTTGAAGGATGCGGGATGTTTGCTTATAGGTATTGAAGTACCTCCCGTATACCGCAGCAAGGAAGGCCAGGATTATCCGGTTTTCTTCAGAAGTTTTAAGGATGACTTTGTTGTTGCCCTTCATAAAACTATTTTCCAGTTCATTAGAATTCAAACTTCCAGCGGAGTAAAGAGCTACAGGGCTCTCGGTCAAAAAAACCTTCAGGAAAAGGTTTTAGAGATCGACCGGCAGCTTTCTGAAATTGAAACTTCGTATCAATTCCTGTGGCTGGTTTCACCGGCAAACATAAGACATATCAAAGATGCCTTTTTTGAGAGTAATTATGAAAAGGTGCTCAATTACCATTACAGGCTTCTCCCCTTTGACCCCGATGTTTTAAAGAGAAAGCTCTACAACCTGAAACTCGAGGATGTTGATGATCCTGCCCTCTCTTATATTTTCCGGGAAAAGCGGGAGGAACTGGACTTGCAAATAAGTATGCTTACAGACAGAGGCTCGGATAGTTTTTTCTATAACAGTATGATGCTGTTCGGAAAAATAAGCAACGAACTGCAAAGGGAAGCAGAAACCGTTCTTCGGGAGGTGAAGGAAAAAGAAGATCAGGATTTCGAAAGTATCATGAAGGCTGAGGACTTTAAAGCCCTGGCTAACCGCGAATTTGATTATTTCAAAGAGCAGGACAAAAATTTCTCCAGCCAGGTACATGTACGTGATGATGTGAACATCCTAATGGTTTCCCGCGGGGAACTCTATTTGCCCAGTGACTACAAATTAAATGCTAATGAAACAAGGGCATTGATCCAGCATGAGATAGGAACCCACGTCTTAACTTATTACAACGGAAGACAACAGCCACTTAGGCTACTTTCCATAGGCTTAACAGATTATGACACGCTGCAGGAAGGTCTTGCTGTACTGTCGGAATATCTTGTAGGTGGGTTAACGGCAAACAGGATGCGTACGCTGGCAGGAAGGGTCGTTGCAGCTTCCGCCCGAATGCATGGAGCCAGTTTCCAGGAAATATTCCGGCTTCTGTACAAAGATTATGGATTTACCCCTCAGAGAGCCTTCAATATTACTTCACGAATTATGCAGGGTGGAGGTTTTACGAAGGATATCTCTTATTTAAAAGGGCTGGTACAACTAAAGGAACATTTACAGGAAGGAGGAGAATTGGCTCCCCTGCTAACCGGAAAATTTTCTCTTGAACACATGCCTATTATTAATGAGTTACAAGAGCGACGGGTTCTTTCTCCTGTCAAACTGAGCCCAAGATATCTAAATACGGAAGAGACGAAGAACAAGCTAAATAAAATCAGGGAGGGAATTTCTCTTTCACAATTGATCAATGCATGAAAATATGTTTTGTAGTTAATAGTGTAGAATCTGAAGGTGCAGGTACTACTGTTTACATGATGTACGAAGCCTGGAAGAGAAAACATGAAGTTTTTCTAATGGGGGTGGGAGATTTCAGTTTTACACAGAATGAGGCGCTAAGCATCATTACTACTTCCCTGCCCAAAAATTTTAACCCTGAATCCCCCGAGGAATACCTGGAGATTCTTCAGGGAGAAAAAGCCAAAAAACAGAAAATAGTAGCAAAGGATCTTGACGTGCTTTTCATTAGGAACAATCCCACCGAGGAAGATAGTGGCCGGCACTGGGCAGAACAGGCCGGGGTAGCCTTTGGCCGAATGGTGCAAAAGGAAGGCGTGCTTGTGCTCAATGATGCCTTTGCCCTATCCAATGCTTTTATAGATAAGCTCTACTTTGAAGAGCTACCCGCTCATGTAAAACCGTCTTCGCTTATTACCCGCGATAAGCAGGAAATTCTGGACTTTTTTGAAGCTCATAAGAAGAAGATGATCCTTAAGCCTTTGGAAGGTTCGGGTGGCCGGGGAGTTTATCTAATCGACAAGAATGAAAAAAATCTCAATCAGATCATTGAAAACCTTACGTCCCAGGGTTATATCATAGCTCAACAATATTTACCTGCCGCTAAAGAAGGCGATGTGCGTGTTCTTATCCTCAACGGAAAGATCCTTCAAAAAGGCAAAAATTACGGTATAATTAAAAGAGTGAGTGGGGACGGAGAATTCCGAAGTAATATATCCCAGGGGGGAACGCCGGAAACTGTTGAACTCACAGAACAAATCCAGAAGATCGTGAATATCATTGGCCCTAAATTAAAAAGGGACGGACATTTCTTTGTAGGCCTTGATGTCGTAAAAGATAAATTGATTGAAATAAATGTTCTTAGTCCGGGTGGGCTGGATGGCCTTCAAAAAATTGGAGTGGATAACTTTTCTGATGTGATCATAGAAGCCATTGAAAGAAAAATAGAATATAAGAAGCTTTATGGTTCTGGAATTTCCAACCGTGAGCTTGCTACCATGGAGTAGCATATCCTTTAAAATAAAATTAATTCGGGAGAGATCCCTTAAAACAAGAATGAATGAAAATATGTTTTGTAGTCAATAATGTAGAAACAGAAACTTGTGGTACTACCGTATTTCTAATGCACGAGGCCAGAAAAAGAAAACACGATGTTTACGCAATGGGCGTGGGTGATTTCTTTTTCGAGCAGGACAAGGAAATAGGTATCGACTCTGTCTACGTTCCAAAAAAAATGGAGGCAAAAACTCCGGAGGAGTACCTGAAGCTTTTACAGAGCGATAAGGCGAAAAAGGAAAGAATAACAGCAAAAGATCTCGATGTACTGTTCATCCGGAATAACCCGACAGAAGAGGGTTCCTCAAGGCAGTGGGCCGAACAAGCCGGCGTAGCTTTTGGCCGGATGGTACAACAGGACGGGGTTTTAGTTTTAAACGATGCCTATGCCCTTTCCAACGCTTTCATCGATAAACTGTACTTTGAAGAGCTACCTGCCAGTATTAAGCCCTACTCCATTATTACAAGAAAGAAGGAAGACGTAATGGAATTCTTTGAAAAGCACAAAAAGAAAATGGTCTTAAAGCCCCTGGAAGGTTCTGGTGGTCGTGATGTATATCTCATTGACAAGAATGAAAAAAATCTGAATCAGATCATTGAGAACTTAACAGCCCAGGGATATATCATTGCTCAGGAATATTTACCTGCAGCCAAAGAAGGCGACGTTAGAGTACTGCTCATGAATGGGCGGGTGATGGAGAAAGATGGTAATTACGGGATCATCAAAAGAGTCACAGGCGAAGGGGAATTCCGCAGTAATTTCAATCAGGGAGGAACCGGGGATAAAAGTCCGCTAACAGAGGAGATGAAAAAGATCATCGAGATAACCGCTCCAAAATTGATAAGGGATGGATTATTTTTTGTAGGACTTGATATAGTCAAGGATAAGCTCATAGAGATCAATGTTTTAAGCCCCGGAGGATTAGACCACTTTGGAGAAATTGGATTGCCCGATTTTTCGGATGTTGTGATTGATGCAATAGAAAAGAAAGTGGAATATAAAAAGATGTACAAAGGCCAGATCTCAAACCAGGTATTGGCTACCATGGCATAAATAAAGAAACAATAATGATAGAAAATTCAAGAATTATAGGAGATTACTCCAGTGATAAAGAAGGACCTTTACTCTTTGTCACTGCAGGTGTACATGGAAATGAACCCAGTGGGGTAAAAGCTCTTAAGAAGGTCTTTGCAGAATTGGAAAAGACAAAGCCCGAGATCAACGGAAGGATCGTGGGGGTAATGGGAAATAAAGCTGCACTTGAAAAAGGAAAAAGGTATATTGATGAAGATCTCAACCGCACCTGGACCGAAGATAATGTAAAAAATAACGATCCCGAAACGCAGGAACAAAGGGAAATGCATGAGATCATCGAGATCCTTGAAAAGTACTCAAAGGAAGATTTTACTAAGCGCTACTTCCTTGATTGTCATACGACTTCTTCGGACAGTCTTCCGTACATTTCTGTACAGGATGTAAACGACAATGACAGCTGGGCCCACAAATTTCCAACCTATATCGTAAGAGGCTTTAGTGATATAGTGTATGGAGCTATTGATCACTACATGAGCCGCACAGGCCTTACGGGATTTGTTTTTGAGGCAGGACAACACACCAGTCATGCTTCTGTAGAAAATCACGAAGGAATGATATGGCTGGCTTTGAAACAGGCTAACGGCCTGGATGTAGAGAAGGTTTCCTGCTACCCAGAATGTGTTGAGCATTTCACAGAAAAGAATGCTCCTTCGCAAAAAACCTTCGAGATCATCTACAGACATGAGATCAAGAAAGGAGATAACTTTAAAATGGAACCGGGCTTTAAGAATTTTCAGAAGATCAAAAAAGGCCAGACCCTTGCAACAAGTAATGGCCGTGAAATCAAAAGTGAATGGGATGCATATATCTTTATGCCTCTTTACCAGTCTCAGGGAAATGACGGGTTTTTTGTTATAGAAGAACAATAAAAAACTTCTACAGAGGTGGCAGTTTTCCTTTAAGGATTCCCGCCACCTCTCCTGTAGAGAGTTTTAGAAATTTGTTTTTCATAAGAAATTGGATTTAGACACCGGGAATTAGAAAATATTTTCTTCAGAAATAATGGAGAAGATTTTTACCCTTTTTGAGAGGTCAGGAAATGGCGATGATAAAGAGACCTGCAAGTATGATTGTGATCCCTATTACGCGGTTCCTGAAATTCTTTTTTTCATTTAGAAAGAAAAAGGCGTAGAGAATAATAAACACAGCACTGGCTCTCTTAATTGAGATTACATAAGGTACCAGGATGAATTGAATGGCAAACATTTGAGCAAGTACACTTGTAGACCTGAAGAATCCTACCATTGCTAAAGGAAGTTTCCTGTTCCTAATTTGTAGCCAGGGCCTCTTAGATTTCCAAAGCACAATTGGAACAAGATAGAATAAGATGACAAAATCTTTTGAAAAAGACCAAAAAACCGGGGAAGTCTCCTCCACTCCTATTTTGTCAAGGTTGGCCGTAATGCTCCAGATAAAAGCTACCATGAGCATATAACGCGACCCCTGGTTTTTCACCAAAGAAACAAAGGGCGCAAATACCTTTTTTGGATCCTCACTAAGATTTGAAATATAGGTCCCGACAACGATCAAGAGGATTCCCACCAAGCCCAAAGCATTGGGAAATTCCCCGATCATTATTGGTGAGGTAATGAGCATGAATAGCGGTGTCAAAGTAATAAGCGGCAAAGTAACAGAGATCTCTGAGCGCTTGATTGCTTTGAAGTACAATAGAATAACGGTGAGCTGCAAAAGTGAACTTGCCAGCAAGGTCCAGAGAAAGCGTGTGCTTAACAACTCCATCCCCGTAAAAAAAACGATTGGGATCAATAAAAGGCTCTGCACCAGGTGCATAGCAAATGCAGCCGTGTATTCGTCAACATGGTGAAGATTATGTTTACTGGTAATGTCTTTTAAAGCTTCAGAAATTGCGGTTCCAAAAGCCAGTAAAAATCCTAACATTTTTTCCCATTTTTAGTCGGCAGGAAATGCCATTGTTCCCATTATCGCATTGGCATCCTGCCCTGTATGCATCCTGCTGAATTGTATCACCACCGGCACATTTGAACGAATATAACAACCATAATTCCTGTCCAGCCGTACAGCGTCGGGGGTTATGAGGTCATTGATCCTTATCTTCCGCAGCCTTCGGGCTTCGATCTCCACCTCATAAGTCCCCACAGGTTCCTGATTCTCGTAAAAAATAAAGATCTCAATTTCTGCAGTATCTCCGGAGGTGTTTAAAACTGCTATTTTATCATGACTGTTGAACTCCGGTTCTTCCCCGGTAGATTCAAAAGGAATTCTTCCACCCGAAAAAGCCCAGTCCAGTTTTCCTATCTTTTTCATACTTCTGAAATAAAAAGTTCGTGCATATAGGGTGTCAAAAAGGTGTTTTCGGGATCAAATTTTTGACGGGTTTGCTGGAATTTCTTCCAGTGAGGATACATTTCCTTTAGTTGCGTTGCCTTAAGAGTATGCTTCTTTCCCCAGTGCGGCCGACCTTCATACTTTAGAAAGATAGGTTCAATGGCTTGAAAATAGTGCCAAAACCTGAGCCCGGCATTGTGATGCAGGGAAATGGTAACCGATTCCCTTTCGCTCATTGGGCTTATTAAGGCATCATCCTTCTTGATCGTACGGATCAATAGCCGCCATGCGACGTCCCTTCTGTATTTTTCCTTCACCTGCTGCCTTACCTCCCGAAAACAATCCATTGCTTTTTCCTGTGGAAGCACATACTCCATTTCATCAAATTTAATGTCCCGCGACCGCGGCAGGATCTCATGGCTAGGGCCTTCCCGTTCCAGTTCCAGGGAGCCATAGCTAATTTCCGGCATCTTTTCTTTTTCGGTGTTCATGATCCTGATCTTGCAAAGGTCGGTGCGTGGATACCAGTAGAAATCGAAATTCCGGTTCTTTTTCAGGTCTTCCAGGTGATCCATACAATCTTTAAAAGAGACACAATATTCCCTTCGATACAACTGGTACACTGGTTCCAGCTGAAGTTTTATTTTAAGGAAAATTCCGCAGCTACCCATAGAAACCTGCAGAGCCTGCATAGTATCTTTATCGGAAGCGCGATCAATTTCCACGATCTCACCCGTTCCTGTCACCATTCTCACCCCATACAGCATAGCCGAAAGATTGGCCAGCTCTACCCCTGTTCCGTGGGTTCCGGTGCCAATAGCGCCGGCAAGGGTTTGAACATCAACATCTCCGGTGTTGTGCATGGCAAGACCGTATCGAAAAAGATCTTTTCCGGCCTCTTTAACAGTCATACCCGTAGGCACAATGGCGCGGTAGTTTTCAAGATCGGGATCTTCAACTCCGCGGAAATGCTTCAGTGAAAGCAGGTAGTCATTTGTCCTCACCAAAGGAGAAGAGGAGTGACCTGCACCAACAACCCTGACCTTTTTTCCTTCAGAAGTTGCTTTTTTGACAAGCTCGCAAACCTGCTCCTCACTCTCGGGATTGCAAATTTCTCCCGGAGTAAAGGTCATGCTCCCGCTCCAATTGCTGAAGATCTCCATTTATTCTGAATAAGCTATAGTGGTTAAAAGGGCATTTTCGGCCTGTCTTGAATCAAGCCTTGTGTGCTGTACCACAACAGGTACAGAAGATTCAATGACACAGGCATAATCTGTTCCCAGAGGAACGGGTTCAGGATCTTTAAGATCATTGAACCTTAAATGCTTAGTTCGCTGCGCCTCTACTGTTACTTTATATGGACCAACCGGATCTTTATCTGAAAAAAAGATAGTTAATTCCACCTCGGCATTTTGGTTTGAGGTGTTGAGAATGCAGGCGGTTTCGTGGCTGGTAAATTCCGGTTCTTTTCCTGTACCGTATTCTGGGATATAACCTTCAGCAATTACCCAGGTTTTCTTTCCTAATGTTCTCATCTTATTTCAATTTTATCAATAGCCCCTGATTTGCGGCTACTTTCAGTTTGTTCTTTAGCTCCTGCCCTTCCAGGCTTCCATCGGTTGATATTTTCACTGTTCCTTCCCACTCCATCCCCGGCTCAAAGTTTTCTTCTGAATCTCCAAGGTTTAGAACGACAAGGAATTTTGTCTCTTCAAATTCTCTCATGTATACAAGCAGGTCACCTTGCGAAGAAACCGGAATGTATTTGCCTACGTGCAAAGCCGGTTCTTTAGCCCTTATAGAGAGCAGTCTCTTGTGAAGATCAAGCATGGAACCTTTCTCGTTCCATTGCTTCTGAACATTGAGACCTTTATAATTTTCCATGAGCGGAAGCCAGGGTTCTCCTTCAGTGAATCCGGCATTTTTGTGATCATTCCACTGCATAGGAGTTCGTTCGGGATCCCGACTTCGGCCAACGCCAGGCTCGTTCAGGGCCTGAGGATCCTTGATCTTATCTTCCGGAATATCCACATCCTCCATTCCAAGTTCATCTCCATAATACACAGTAGGAGTACCACGTAGAGTCAACAGCAGCATGGCCGCATTTCTTGCCTGCTCCTTTCGTACCCTACTTGCAATACGCGAATTGTCATGGTTTCCTAAAACCCAGTTTGGCCATCCAAATTCGGGTAAAGCACCTTCGTATTCACTTATGGCTGCTTCAATTTTGGGAGCATTCCATGGTAATTGCAACAATTGAAAATTAAAGGGTAAATGTGCCCCTCTATTATCCTCCCCGTAATAGCGAACCAGTTTACTTATTGGCAGGTAGATCTCTCCTATGAGCAGTCTCTCATCATAATCATCAATAACCCTGCGCATCTTATGGACGATATCATGTACCTCATCCTGATCTGTAGAATAAGCCGGAATCTGTTTACTGTAGGAGTTCATGCCTGCGTGATAATCCGGGTTTGGCGGATCGTCCCTAAGCTGCTCGTCTTTGATCATGTGCCACATCACATCAACCCGAAAGCCATCCACACCTTTTTCCAGCCAAAATCTCATCACCTCAAACATTGCTGCCTGCACCTCAGGATTTCGCCAGTTTAGATCGGGTTGTTCCTTTAGAAAGGCGTGATAGTAATATTGGTCGGTATTTTCATCGTACTCCCATCCTGAACCACCAAAAACACTGAGCCAGTTATTTGGCGGATCTCCATTGGGACCCGGATCTTTCCATATATACCAGTCTCTCTTAGGATTGTCCTTTGAGCTTTTAGATTCCAGGAACCAGGGATGTTGATCTGAGGAGTGATTAGGTACAAGATCAAGAATAAGTTTCATTCCCCGTTCGTGAATCTCCTTAAGCAGCTCATCAAAATCCTGCATGTTTCCAAACATTGGGTGTATGCCGGTGTAGTCACTTACATCATAACCAAAGTCGGCCATAGGGGAAGGATAGATGGGGGAAATCCAGACCGCATCTATTCCAAGGTCTTTTACGTAATCCAGTTTTTCGATTATCCCACGCAGATCCCCTATTCCGTCCCCATTACTATCTTTATAAGATCGTGGATAGATCTGGTAAACTACTCCTTTATGCCACCACAGGTAATCTTTGTACATCATAAAAAATTGTGTTTTTTGTGCAGCCATCTATACCCGTAAGGGGTTAATCTCACTTTAGGTTTTTCAGGATCAAATTTTTCGTATCTGATATCTCCGAAAATATCAACAAGGTCTTCTTTATCTTCCTCTTTCATTTCAAGTTCAATGGTGATCTCCTTGCCAGAAAAGTTATGGAAAGCTACTCCCATTCCTTTTTCAGATTTGGTGAAGTGCCCCAGAACATGAGGATCTCCGGTGTCAATGATCCTGTTTCGGCCATAACCATATTCAGGGAATTCTTTTCTGTAGTCAATAGCTTTTGAAATCCAGGTTAGAAATGAATCGGGATCTCTTAGTTGATCGCTTACGTTGATCTTCTCATAGCCAAATTCCCCGCCTGAAATGACATTTCTAATAAGTTTATCTTCCGGCGCAGTTGAGAATCCACCATTTTTGTCATTCGCCCATTGCATTACGGTACGTACACTGGAGCGACCTTCCATGCTAAGATCTTCTCCCATGCCTATCTCCTCTCCATATCTAAGCACAGGTGTTCCCGGCAGGGTAAACAAAAGACTGTGAGCCAATTCCATCTTCTTTCGGTCATTTCCTAAAATAGAAGCCAGTCTACGTCTTATTCCGCGGCCAAAAATCCTCATGTTTTCTTTGGGTGCAAAAGCTTTAAAGACCTCTTCCCTTTCGTTCCTGCTCAATTTATCCAGATTGAGTTCATCGTGATTGCGCAGAAAAGTGGCGAGTTGTTCCTTTTCCGTAATTTCTTCGGGCATTCTTTGGAGAGCCCTGGCCAAAGGTGTCGCCTCCTCTCTCGCAAAAGCCAGGTACATAAAGTTGTTGACATAAAAATTGAACAACATGTGCATCTGGTCTTCATTGCCAAGGAAT
Organism: Salinimicrobium sp. CAU 1759; assembly: GCF_054482715.1. Taxonomy (NCBI): domain Bacteria; kingdom Pseudomonadati; phylum Bacteroidota; class Flavobacteriia; order Flavobacteriales; family Flavobacteriaceae; genus Salinimicrobium; species Salinimicrobium sp. CAU 1759. Next base: position 2,258,743 of record NZ_JBTLRK010000001.1, read on the forward strand.
TTATTATACTGGTTTGGATCGAGATCAACTTCAGCGAGAAGAATGGCATCTGGCTTTTGAGTTTCAACAAACTCTCTGAAATTCCGGAAGATCTGGTGAGGATCTCCGTCAAAGTCCATCCTCCCTCTTTCCTTGAACATATGGGGTGCGGCGTCTATTCTAAAACCTGAAACTCCCATTTTTAACCAAAAATGCATGATCCTGAAAATTTCTTCCTGTACTTGAGGATTGGAAATATTGAGATCGGGCTGGTGAGCGTAAAAGGAATGGAAATAATATGCCTTGGCAGTACGATCATATTTCCAGCTGGAGCTGTCCTCACCATCTTCCGCCATCATATTTTTTTCGGGATCTTCAGGTTTTTCATCTACCCATATATAGTAATCCCTGTATTTAGAGTCTTTACTTTTCCTTGACTCCTGGAACCAAAAATGCTCAGTAGAAGTATGATTTACGGCAAGATCAATTATTATTCGAATCCCCTGTTCTTCGGCAGCATCTATCAATTGTGCAAAATGACCCAGGTCCCCGAGACGTGAATCGATCTTGTAATAATCTTTTACATCATACCCATTATCCCGGTTAGGCGTATCAAAAATGGGCAGGAGCCATAGGCAGGTCACGCCCAGGCTTGATAGGTAAGGTAGTGCCTTTTTAAGTCCCTTAAAGTCACCGGTACCGTCCCCGTTTGAATCCTTGAAGGTCTCTACATCAAGAGAATAGATGATCGCGTTCTTATACCAGTATTTATTCATAATTGGTTAGTTATTGCTGCTTAATGACGGGAAGCACTTCCTGTCCAAAAAAGTCAATATAATCTTCCTGTTGCTTGTTCACATTGTGAATGATGATCTTCTCAAACCCAAGTGTTTCGAATTCCTTTATCTTTTCAATAAAGATGTTTGCATCACTTCCAATGATCACATGTTTCTCAAGGTCTTCTTTTCTTGTATTCATGCCCAGGGCATCAAATTTTTCGGGACTATCAATATCGGCGATTAACTTGCTGGGGAAAATGTTATTCTTCCACTGTTCCCAGGCACCTTCCAGCGCCACTTCGGGTGTTTTGGCGTAAGATATTTGGACTTTGAGAGCCATAGACTTATTGGCGCCATCTGCTCCCTTAAAGGTTTCCACCATTTTCTTTAGATCCTCAATTGGCTTTGAGATGGTTATCATTCCGTCGGCCCAGGAAGAGAGCCAGGATGCAGTTTTTTCGGTGATGGCAGCTCCATAAACAGTTGGAATATGAGTGGGTTTCGTAAATAATTTTGCCCGCTCCACGGTGAACATGCCCTTGTGGTTGATATAATCATTTTCCCGCCATAAACGTCTCATCACCTCCACAGATTCCTGCAGCCTTATGTTCCTGTCTCTTTTAGCCGGCCACTTCTCACCTGTGATGTTCTCATTCAGCAATTGTCCACTACCCGCACAGAGAAAAAACCTCTTTGGGAACATCTGGTCCAGAGTGGCTACAGCCTGTGCTATGATAGCCGGGTGATACCTTTGACCCGGTGCATTTACAATTCCATATTCCAGCTTTGTTGCCTGCATTGCAGCACCCAACCAGCTCCATGCAAAGCCACTCTCCCCCTGTTTATCACTCCAGGGATGAAAATGATCTGATGATAAAACTGCCTGAAATCCTGCATCTTCAGCCCTTTGAACAAGTTCGAGGAGGTGGCGCGGGGTAAATTGTTCATGGGACGCGTGAAAGCCTATCTTCATAGCTGCAGAAGGTTTAGTTTAATGGAATTATGCTTTCTTCTAAAATTATAAAGCTTAATAGGATAATCAGGATATTTGTTATTAAAAAAAAGATAAATTGTTGATTTTCATTAACATCACATAAGGAAATATGATAGGCATCATAGGTTTTAGAGCAGGATCTTTTTAGCTTTGCCCTCAATCCAAAGATCATGACAAAACCTCTGAAACGACACGAAGCTCTTCAACCTCTAAGCCGGGATCACCATCAGGGTCTTCTTTTATGCTGGAAAATTCGGAAGGGTCTTAAGCACAGAATTGAACACGAAAGAATTAAATCTTATACCGATTACTTTTTCTCCTCCCAATTAAGACCGCACTTTGATTTTGAGGAGGATGAGATATTTCCGCTATTGGGAAAAGAGCACCCATTGACCATAAGAGCCCTTAGAGAACATCACCGCCTGGAATACCTTTTCCAGGCTGAAGCCAGTGAAGAAAATTTCAGCTCGATCGAAAAAGAGCTCAACCGACATATAAGATTCGAAGAAAGAGAATTATTCATGGTCCTCCAGGATAATATTTCCGAAGAGAAGCTACAGCAGATCTCTAAAAAGGAAGACCAGGTCATCACCCCTGATCCTGATGATTGGGAGGATAAGTTTTGGCTCAAAAATTAAAGCCAGCGTTTTCGTCTAAAGTAGATCAACATTCCAATGATAAGAACCGTCATGATGACCAGGAGGATAGGATAGCTGAATCTAAACTGAAGCTCGGGCATGTACTCGAAATTCATTCCATAGATCCCGGCAAGGAAAGTCAGCGGAATAAAGATGGAAGCCATAATGGTCAATACCTTCATGACCTCATTCATCTTGTTGCTAATGCTGGTCATATACATATCCATTAATCCCCAGGTCATTTCCCTGTAGATCTCAATGTTTTCTGAAACCTGAAGCATGTGATCGTACAGGTCTTTCAGGTAATTGATGGTCTGTTCCTGTACGAGATCATGGTCCATCTTCTCTAGCCTGCTCACTACTTCTCGCAAAGGATTCACAGCCCTTCTTATCCTGAGCATAGTGCGCTTCAATTCCTGGATCTCCAGGGTGATATCGTCATTTGGCTGAGGGTCAAAAACCCTTTCTTCCATTGCTTCTATTTTGTCGCTCATCTCCTCAACCACAACAAAGTAGTTGTCTACTATGGCATCTAAAAGGGCAAAAACCAGGTAGTCTGCTCCCCTACTTCTTATTCGGCCTTTAGCCTTAGAAAGGCGCTCTCTAACTCCATCAAAAACGTCGCCTCCCGCTTCCTGGAAAGTAATCACGTAATTCTTGCCAAGCACCATGCTTATATGTTCATTCTCAAGCCTGCCATCCTCCCGGTAATAAAGCATTTTAGCTACTATAAAAAAGTAATCACTGTACTCATCGATCTTGGGCCGTTGATTTGTATTTACAATATCTTCAATGATAAGCGGATGCAGATCATAGTATTTTCCAATCTTCTCGATCTCACCGGTGTTGCTTAACCCGTCAATATTGATCCAGGTGGTGCGATCTTCTTCTTCGAACTTAAAAGCATCTTCCGGAGTCTTAGAAATTACCCTCTCAAAAACATCGGCGTTATAATCAATAACCTCAAGGACTGTTTCCACCTGTTCCTTGCGCCCTACATAGGTCACTGTTCCGGGAGCCTGGTGTAGTGCCTTCGTTGATTTCGGCCTTTTTAAAAGGTAACGGGTTCTCTTGACCATGGAAAAAGATTTCTCTAAAAGTAAGAATTTTCCTTTAGCTGAAGTCACCCTTCAAAAATGGGTTTTTAACAGGCTATTCCCATTGAGCTTTGAGTGCGTTTAGTTTTCTTTGTAGCATGGTACAGGAGGAGCAATTACTGGGGACATTAAAGGAGTTTTTTGGGTATGACAGCTTTAGGCCGCTGCAAAGACAAATCATTTCTTCTGTTTTTGAAGGGAATGACAACCTGGTGATCATGCCAACAGGCGGTGGGAAATCACTGTGTTTCCAGCTCCCTGCCCTCTTACTTCCCGGTATTACTATTGTGATCTCTCCTCTTATCGCTTTGATGAAAGACCAGGTTGATGGTTTGAAGGCAAATGGTATTTCTGCTGCTTTTCTGAATAGTAGTCAGCAGGAAAAGGAACAGCAGGAGATCTTCAGCAAGATAGAAAAGAACGAGATAAAGTTACTTTATGTAGCTCCGGAAAGTCTGCAGTACATAGATGCTGTTTTTTCCGCAGGGAATATCAGCCTTATTGCCATAGATGAGGCACATTGTATTTCCAGCTGGGGACATGACTTCCGACCTGCCTATACTCAGTTGGGATACCTGAAGAACCGGCATCCACAAACTCCTGTTATTGCACTTACGGCCACTGCCGATAAAGCGACCCAGAAGGATATTTGCGACCAGCTCAACATTCCCGCTGCTCAAAGACATATTTCCTCGTTCGACCGAAAGAACCTAAGCCTTGAGGTTCGCCCCGGAAATAAAAAATTTGAACAGATTCTGGCATTTTTGAAAGGCAGGAAAGCAGAAAGCGGAATTATCTACTGTCTTAGCCGGAAGAATACCGAAGAATTGGCAGCCAAGCTAAAAGCAAAGGGTTATAATGCTGAAGCCTATCACGCCGGGCTTTCACACAACGACCGCATTAAGATACAGGAAGAATTCATCAATGACCGCAACGAGATCATCTGTGCCACCATTGCCTTTGGAATGGGAATCGACAAATCTAATGTGCGCTGGGTAATTCACTACAATATGCCTAAGAACCTGGAGGGATATTATCAGGAGATCGGCCGGGCGGGTCGTGACGGACTTCCCTCTTCCACCCTGCTCTTCCACAGTTATGCCGATGTAGTGCAGCTGCAAAAGTTTGCTGAAGGTTCCGGAAATGCCGATGTGCAGTTGGCAAAGCTGGAACGCATGAAACAATATTCTGAAGCTCTTAGCTGCCGCCGAAGGATCCTGCTGAGTTATTTTGGGGAGTTGATCATGAAGGACTGCGGAAATTGTGATGTATGTAAAAACCCACCCGAATTCTTTGATGGCACTATCATGGCACAAAAAGCCCTTTCAACAGTTTACCGCCTTAAAGAACAGGAGCCAATTTCTATGGTCATTGATGTTCTAAGAGGAGCCCAGAACGCACAGGTCCTCGAGAAGGGATATCAAAACCTCTCCACATATGGTATTTCGCAGGATGTATCATGGAGAGACTGGCAGCAGTATTTGATCCAGTTGATCAACCAGGGATTTATTGAGATCGCATTTCATGATCAAAACAAGCTGTTGCTTACAAGCCTTGCCAAAAATGTGCTTTTCGAAGGAGAAAAAGTTTCCCTGGCCCATGTTACTCAGGCAGACCTTAAAAAGGAAACCGGCATTTCAGAAAAAGCTTCAGAAAATACTCTTTTTGAGAGGCTAAGAAAACTAAGACTTGAACTTTCAAGGGATGAAGATATCCCTGCTTATCTCATTTTTAATGATGCCACGCTCAAGGAAATGGAAAAGGAACGGCCAATGACCGATGAGGAGTTTATGCTGGTCAACGGCGTGGGGCGTCAAAAAATGCAAAAGTACGGCTACCGATTCATTAAGGAGATCATTGCTCATAGTAAGGAAAAGCGGGAAAAGAAATCCAGGAAAAAGGGAAATACCTATAAGGAAACCTTCAAATTATATAAAGAAGGTATGAGCATAGAGGAAATAGCCGCGCAACGACAACTAGCTTCTACCACCATATTTTCACACCTGGCAAAGCTTTATGATTCCGGGGAAGATGTGCACCTGGAGAAGTTCATAACTCCAAAGGATCTTGAGGCCATTAGAAAAGCCCGGAAAGAATTAGACAATCCCGATGCTCTAAAACCTTATTTTGAACACTTTCAGGAAGCTATGGAGTACCATACGATTCGGATTGGACTTACCATTCTTGAAAAGGAAGGATGAGGATGAGGCAGTGATCAGTGGTCAGTGTTCAGTGGTGCGTTCAGTGGATTGAAATTCATGTGCTAAAAAGTTTTGATTCCGGGTTCTTGACTCCCGGTTCTATTTATCGGGCTCTTGGCTTCAGGAGCATAGCCGTCCTTTTCCTTTTATTGAAAATCCACTCTATTTAAGATCAATCCGCTGCCGGGAGCGATGAATGTTGCAGGAGAAGTAACTTTTTTGTCCAGGCTCGCCTTCATTTCTTCCAGTGTTTTTTCTCCATTTCCTAAAAGCACAAGGCTGCCCATCATCAACCGTATCTGGTTCCGGAGAAAACCTGAGCCAACTACTCTCAATAGATAAGATCTTTCGGGAAAGAAGCTGGCGGTGATCTCCTTGTTCAGTACGATCTCACATTTCTCGATCTCTCTTTCCAATACTGTATGTTCTGTAGGCTTGGTGCAGTAGTTGTGAAAGGAATGCCTACCCTCAAAAAGCTTTGCTCCTTTTTTCATAAGATCAATGTCCAGCTTTTCGTGAAAAGTTGCCATTAAGGGAGCTGCAAAAGGATGCGTCTTCTTTCCGAAGGCAAACAGGTATAGATATTCCTTGAGTTTTGGATGTTGAATAATATTAAAAGAGGCATCAGTTTCTTTGATACTAAGAGCCCTAATGTCCGGAGGAAGATTCTTGTTGAACAACACCAGGAAATCGGCCATGTTCTCCAGGGGTTGATGATCAATAAACAATTCAAAGGCTGCTTCATGAGCCGAGACCATAGCATCGGTCCTGCTCGCCCCAAGGATCTTGAATTTGATTTCGGGAAGAACGAACTTTAAGGTCTTCTTCACCAGGCCTTCAACCGTCTTGAGGCCCGGTTGTCCTTGCCAGCCGTGAAGACGGTAACCCAAATACTGTATCTTGATGAGATAATAAAATCTTTGGCGCACAGGAATGTTTTAAATCAAATTTACTCCATTATAAGGAGTAGGACAAGCACATACGCCTCCTGCTCTTTAACTTTTACTTAGAAAATTTTGATTTCCACTTTCGTATCTTCACTAATATGGAAAGATCTCTTACCTCAAAAGGAAAGCAAATTCTCATTTTTGGCACTCTAAGTATACTGGCTGTATACTTCTTATTTAATGGACTGCTTCACGCCAGAGGATTTCTAATCCCCCTGGTAACCGCTTTTATACTGGCTTTGCTCATGATGCCCCTTGCCCGTAGGATGGAAAAGTCATTCCTTAATCGCAGTGTATCTTCCCTCATTAGCACCCTTATCGTCCTCCTGGTATCTATAGGTTTTTTGGCCCTTGTATCCATGCAGGTGAAGCGGGTTGTTGACGACTGGCAGCAGATCAAAGAAACTATGCAGCCAAAGATCGAGAACGTCAAGCTGTTTTTACTTGAACATACTCCACTGGATCCTGCAGATCTTGAACAATCAGACCAGGGTTCTTCTATTCCTTTTATGGGTAAGAATTCTAATACCGGTCAAAAGGCAGCCACTTTTCTCAACAGTGCTTTCCGGTTTTTTGGAGATTATCTTCTCACCTTCATCTATATTTTCTTCATACTCAACTACAGGAACAGATTTAAGGAGTTCATTCTTAAATTATTTCCCGATTCCAGGCGTAAGGAAGTAAAAGAAGTCATTGTGGATTCGGCTAAAGTCACTCAAAAATATTTGATAGGGAAACTCATACTCATTGGACTACTTGCCATTCTTTATGCCATAGGCCTGGGTTTTTCGGGGGTGGAGAATTTTATCCTGGTAAGTATCATTTCGGCGGTTCTCAGCCTGGTGCCTTACATAGGTAATATCATTGGCTTTGGATTGGCGATGATCTTTGGCTATCTCACCACCGGTGATGCAACGGTTTTAATTGGTATTGTCCTTACATTCTCTGTTGCTCAATTTGTAGAAAGCTATGTATTGGAACCGTATGTGGTGGGCGACCAGGTAGATTTACATCCATTTTTCGTAATTCTGGTCGTAATCCTCGGCAGTACAATATGGGGGATCATGGGGATGATCCTGGCCATTCCTATCCTGGCAATGTTTAAAATAGTCTTTGCTCATGTTGCTCCTTTAAAGCCTTTTGCTTTCCTTATTAGCAAAGAGGAAGACAAGAAATGAGAATTTCTGAAAAAGCACAATTCGAAGGATTTCTCCAAGCGCCACAAATCTTTGTTGAAAATGGCATTTTTGAATATCCTTTATTCCAAACTCTTGAAAATTATTCAAAGGCTTTAAATTTTGAACCTTCCGCCCCACCTGCGAAGGTACTCGGAAAAAGAATGGAGGATTTCTTTGCGCAGTACATAACTAACTTTACTTCGGAAGAGATCCTGATCCAGAACGAGCAGATCATTCAGGGCAAAAATACTGTTGGGGAAATAGATTTTTTACTGAAGCAAACAACTTCAGAAGTAATTTCACATGTAGAAATGATCTTCAAATTCTATCTTTTTGATCCCGAATCCGGAACTTCAGAATTAGATCATCTTATAGGACCCAACAAGAGGGACAGCCTAAATCAAAAGCTGGAGAGGCTTCAAAAAAGACAATTTCCATTGTTGTTTCATCCGGCCACGAAAGATCTCCTGAATTCTTTAGGACTCCCGGCTGAAGATGTAGTTCAAAAAATGTGTTTTAAAGCCTGGGTTTTTCTTCCCTTGAATATGAAGGAAAATGTATTAACTAAAATCAATCCCCAAACTCTTGCCGGCTACTGGATCAAAGCAAAGGAGTTTACTCCTGAAGGTTATGACGAAAACCGGTTTTTCATTCCCGGCAAATTCTACTGGCCTGTGGACCCTAAAGTAAATGAAGTATGGAAAGCCTTTGAAGAAATTGAAAAGGAGCTCCACATTTTATTACAGAAAAAATTCGCTCCCCTCATCTGGATGAAGACTCCTGCAGGAAATCACGAACGCTTTTTCATAGTATGGTGGTAATTTCTTAGCAGAATATTAACGGCCTTTTCCCTAGTAATTAAGGAAAAATTATGACCGGCAGCCCTGTGGCTTTTTTGTCATCTTAGTATCTTAACTAGGAAGTATAAATCAGGAAAAAAAACTTTTCTAATCAGGGAAGTTCTTTCCATTAAAACAGACAGATCATGCCAATTTTGACAAAAGAACAATTTCAGGACTTAGCAAAATTTGACAGTAATCCCTGCGTTTCGATCTTTATCCCAACCCAAAGGGCCGGAAAGGACGTGCTCGAGGAAAAAGATAAGATCAACCTCAAGAGCCAATGGAAGAAAGCCGGAGAAGAGCTCAAAAAACTGGGATTTGCTCAGGATAAAATAGAGAAAATAGGAAAACCGGTAAGTGATCTATTAGATGACCGGGATTTTTGGAGACATCAAAGCGATGGACTCGCTCTTTTTCTTGCCGACGGGTTTTACAGGCAATACACTCTTCCGGTTTACTTTGAAGCTTTTACCTACGTAGCCGACCATTTTTATCTGAAGCCAATGGTGCCTATGTTCAATGGTGATGGCAGATTTTTCCTCTTGTCCCTGCAGCTGGATAAGGTAAAACTCTTTGAAGCCTCACAATTCTCAATTGGAGAGGTAAAAATAGATGACATCGCTCCTTCCCAAATTGAAGACCGGGTGGGTTATGATTATGAAGAAAGAGGCCGAAAAGCAAAGACACAAAACACTACAACCGGAACCTCTACCGTACACGGATACGAACCTGCTACGAGGGATAGGAACAATGAGATACTACGCTACTTTAGAGCTGTGGACAAAGCAGTCTATGAAGTACTGCACAATGAGAAAGTACCTTTAATCGTAGCCTGTGAAGACTCCTTCTTTCCAATTTACCAGGAGGCCAGTCGCTACAAGAACCTGTATCCACAATCTGTCCCGGGTAATCCCGAAGCACATGAAGACATGTTTAGTCTTCACGATGCAGCACTCAGAACTCTGGAACCATACTTTAAAAAGGAAAAGGAAGAGAAAATGCAGCAATTCAATGATCTCAACCCTTCCCGTACCTCTTCAAGTATTTCAGAAATAATTCCGGCTATACATGAAGGAAAAGTGGACACCTTATTTCTTCAGAACCGGGAAGATATTTGGGGAGATTACAATGAGAACATGGCTTCTGTAGATGTTCATGATGAAAGAAGAAATGGAAGCGTTTCTTTAATGAATCTGGCTGCCATAAAGGTGATCGAACAAAATGGGAAAGTTTACCTGGTAGAGAATGAATTCATGCCCAACAATGAGACCAAAGTAAATGCAGTCTATAGATATTGATCTCTTTGATAAACAATAAAAAAGCTGCCCTTGCCCGGCAGCTTTTTTTATGTATAGTGGGCAACTTTTCCCGTTACCTCTTTGAAGAATTCCTTGATCTTAAGAAAATCCTGCGCCCTGTCATCTGTGGTCCACAGAGGCTTCGAGATCTTGACCCGCTTTCTTCCAAAATCAAATGAGATCATTACTATGGGAACATTAGCCGATCTTGCAATATAGTAGAACCCTGTTTTCCATTCGGCTACTTTCTTTCTTGTGCCTTCGGGTGCAATTGCTAATCGAACTTCCTCTTTTTGATCAAAGATAGCAGCTATTGCCTCTACTTTGTTTTGACCCGGAGTTCGATCTAAGGCTGTTCCTCCCATCCACTTGAAGTACCAGCCAAAAGGAGGCTTAAAAAGTTCTTTTTTGGCAACAAATTTTATGTCTACTCCAAGGATCCTCCTCACCAAAAGCCCCAGATAAAAGTCGTGCCAGCTGGTGTGAGGAACAACGATCACCACTGCTCTATTTAATCCGGCGGGCCAGCTCCCATGGAACTCCCAGCCCATTATCCTGAAATAAATAAATCTAGCTAACCAGTTCACTCTCCCGGTTGCTCTTGGTTATTTCTCCGGCTCGTCTCTTTCGCTCTTCATAAAGCAGGGCCAATTCCCTTCCGGTTTGGCCTTTTACTGAAGTATTTTCTTCTGCCCTTCTAATAAGATAAGGAACTACTTCTTTCACAGGTCCAAAAGGAACAAGTTTAGCCACATTATAACCGGCTTCAGCAAGGTTATAACTAATATGCTCACTCATCCCGAAAAGCTGAGAAAACCATACTCTGTCATCATCTATAGCAATGCCTTTGTCTTCCATCACCTGTAAAGCAAGGTAGTTACTCATTTCATTATGAGTTCCTATAAAGACTGAAATATCTTCTATATGTGCGAGGCAGTAAGTCAACACTCCGTTATAATTAACATCTGTAGCTTCTTTGTTCTCGCAAATAGGCGATAAATATCCCATTTTTGAAGCTCTTTCATTTTCCTTCTCCAGGTAAGCTCCACGAACGATCTTTGCGCCCACAATAAATCCCTGATCCTTTGCGCGGCTGTGGAGATCCTTTAAATACTGCATTCTATCCCAACGATAGCATTGTAAGGTATTGAAGATCACAGCCCGTTCCCGGTTATATTTGAACATCATTTCTTCTATAAGAACATCGGCGGCATCCTGCATCCAGCTTTCTTCGGCATCGGCCAGTAAACTCACACCTTGATTGTAAGCCTCCTCGCAGATCCTGTTCACCCTGTTCTTAACTCTTTGCCACTCTTCTTCCTCTTCAAGAGAAAGGCTGGCGTTAGCAGAAACCTTTTGCCAAAGTTCAAAGCGCCCAATTCCCGTTGGCTTAAAAACGGCAAATGGCATTTCCTTTCTTTTTGAAATGAACTTCACAATATTTGTCTTGCGCTCAATAGCCTTTTCAAATTCACTCTCCTTCTCTTTTCCCTCAACAGAATAATCCAAGATACTGTGAAGATTCTTGGAATACATTTTTTCTATGGTTGGAAGACAATCCTTTTCTGTCACTCCTCCACAAAATTGATTAAAAATGGTTTTTTTGATGAGACCCTCAACAGGCAGGTTAACCTTAAGAGCAAGATTGGTCATAGTTGTTCCCGCCTTGACCAGGAGCGGACGGTCTATCATCTCAAAAAGAAAGATAGCCCGGTTTAATTCTGAATCTGATTTCAGCCTAAAAGCTGTTTCAGTATCATTGAAAATTTTTTTTGTGATCATTTCAAAAAATTAGGGTGCACAAAGATAATTAATGGGCGGGGATTGTTAGAAATTTTCTCCTTATTTTCGGGCTCTTAACCACGTCTTTTTTTATATCATCACATGACTAATGCTCCTGCTGAATCCCCGGTATTTTTCAATGACTTAGGATATCAAAAATTTAACCAGTTTCTGAAGAAAGAAAGATTTACCAGGATCTTTGTGCTGGTGGATAGTAATACCCATCTGCACTGTCTTTCCTCTTTTCTTCCAAAAATTGAAGCGTCTGCGGAAATTGAGGTACTTGAGATCGAAGCCGGAGAAGAGTATAAATCGCTGGACACCTGCAATTCTTTATGGCAGGTCTTGTCTGAAATGGGAGGAGATCGCCGCAGCTTATTAATTAATCTCGGAGGGGGTGTGGTTACAGATCTGGGAGGTTTTGTAGCAGCAGCCTTTAAAAGGGGAATTAGTTGCGTTCACTTCCCCACTACCCTTTTGGCAATGGTTGATGCTGCACTTGGCGGAAAGAATGGCGTCAATCTGGGAGCACTTAAAAACCAGGTGGGAGTCATAAAGAAACCTCAAATGGTCGTGGCCGACCTTAACTTTCTTGGCACACTCCCTGCGGCTGAAATGCGCAGCGGACTTGCAGAAATGCTTAAGCACGGCTTGATCGCTGATGAAGATTACTGGAACCGTCTCAACTCTTTAAAGGACCTGAACCTCACGGATCTTAAAGGCCTGATCAAAGAATCTATGATCATTAAAGAAAATATTGTCGAGCAGGATCCATATGAAAAAGGACTTCGCAAAAGCCTGAATTTTGGTCACACTCTTGGGCATGCGATAGAATCTTATTTCCTCGAATCTAAAAAGAGTGTCAAGTTGCTACATGGGGAAGCAGTAGCAGTAGGTATGGTATTGGCTGTGTATCTATCGTCAGAACTTGAAGGATTCTCCCGGGAAAAGAGAGATGAAGTAAAGAAAGTTATACATTCCATGTATGGCAAAACAGCATTTTCCAAGGAGGATCAGGAAAAAATCATCGACCTGTTGAAATTCGATAAAAAAAATGAGGGAGGAAAGATAAATTTTGTTCTTTTGCGGAAAATTGGAGAACCGGTTATTGACCGGGAGGTGTCGAACAGGCTCATTCTGGATGCTTTTAAGTTTTATCTTGATCAACCGGAGAGCCAAAATTCGAACTAACTAACTGAGATTAAATTTTTTATTTATTTTAACGGCGGCGGAAGAATGAATCGTTATTTTCGCTTAGAAGGAGGACCAAAAAATTACTTATGAAAAGAGTTATTGTTGATTACAAAAAGCTTACTCCCGAGATCCTGGGTCTATTGGTTGAGAAATATCCTGACGGTTATGATGATGATCAGATCATTTCATTTAAAAATGCAAAGAATGAGACTGTAGAGGCTGTTGAGGTAAGAACCGAAGACAGTATTTACCTTGTAAAAGTGAGTACCCGGTTGGAAAATTCCATGGCCAACTACGACGAAGAGGATTATGATGATGCAGATTTTAATGAACCTATTGTAGACCTTCCGGAAAAGAATGAGGAGGTAGAAGAAGACATAGATGAGGCAGGAGCTTCAGACGAGATCGAAGAAGACGAAGATTAAGACCACATAATTATCTCTATAACAGAAAAGCCGCTTTAAGTTAAAGCGGCTTTTCTGTTGATCTTAATTTAAAGAATCATGCATGTTGTTCCCGGTGCTTTCCTTCTTTTATTTCCTCTATCAATTTTGCATTAAAAGCCGGAAGATCATCGGGGTTCCTGCTGGTGACAAATCCTTCATCAACCACAACTTCTTCATCCACCCAGTTTGCTCCTGCATTTTTAACGTCATCTTTGATGGAATTATAGGAGGTCATGGTTCTGCCCTTTACCACTCCTGCACTAATAAGTGTCCAGGGGGCGTGGCAAATTGCCGCTACAGGTTTCTTTTGCTCGAAGAAATCCCGCACAAATTTCAAAGCGTCTTCACTTGTTCTCAGATGATCCGGGTTAATAACTCCTCCCGGCAGCATTAGCGCATCATAATCCCGGGCACTTACCTCACTTAGATTTTTATCCACCTTGTATTCCTTCGACCAGTCGGTTTTATCCCAGGCTTTAATGTTATCTTTTTCGGGACTTACAATGTGAACTTCAAATCCCTCATCTTCCATTGCCTCTTTTGGAGAGGTTAGTTCTATTTCTTCAAATCCATTCGTGGCCAAAATGGCTACCTTCTTATTCATATTGTAATTTTTTCTGTTCGACATTAATTTGATCGAAGATAACTACCAAATGGATCTTTCTGTATTAAGGAGCCTATAAAATAAGATGAGGGAAGGTTAAACTTTATTAAGAAGGATTATTTTCAGGTTTTCCCTTTTTCTTACGCGCCTCTTCTTCCTCATCTTTATGGGATTGCAAGGTATCGAGGATCCTCTTTTCATCGATTAACTGTCCTCTCTTCTCTTCAAGGCGTTCCAGTTCCTGGTAAATGGCAGGTTCGGCATATTCGTTAGGCTCCACTTTGTCCTTTTTGTGAAGAGCATATTGAACTGTGAATTCTGCTCCGAAAAAAACAATAAGACAGGTGTAATAAACCCATAGAAGAATGAGCACTACCGATGAAGCACCTCCATAGATGGATCCCGGGTTACTCTGTCCAAAATAAAAACCAATCAGATATTCGGCTAAAAGAAAAAGACAGGTCGTCAACATAGCTCCCAGGTAAGTTGTTTTCCATCTTAATTTGACATCGGGAAGCCATTTGAAAATAGCAGCAAAGAGAGATGTTATTATGGTAAAGGAAAGTGCGAAATTCAGCACTTCGAGGACGAAGACCGAAATAACGGGCTCGATTGATGCGACGTAATCCTTCACTGCCTTAATAAGAGCCGAAATAATAAGGGAAATTAGGAGAAGCAACCCCAGTACGAATACCATTCCCAAAGAAATGATCCTGTTGATAACGATTCTTTTTACGGTATTCTTTTTTACAGCAATGTTCCAGATATTGTTCATGGCAGCCTTTAGTTGGAAAAATACCCCGGTAGCACCAAAGATCAAAAAAGCAAATCCAAAAACGACGGCCCAGGTAGATGTTTGATCGAGTGCAGCATTAGCGATCATTCCTTCGATAGCCTTTGCAGCCTCCAATCCAATGAAGTCTTCTATTTGCTGGGTGATCCTTCCTTGAACGGCTTCTTTTCCCCAAACATATCCCGCCACTGTTACCACAATAATAAGTAAGGAGGGTAACGAAAAAAGGGCATAGTAGGCTATTGTTGCACTACGAGCCCAGGGTTCATTCCTGTTCCAGCTAAAGTAGGTTAGCTTTGTGAGTTTCCAGAAGGATAGTAACTTCCGCTTTATAAAGTTCATAAGTAAAAGGTAGGAAGTTTTCCAATAATAAAAAAGCCCTTTAAACCAGATGTCTAAAGGGCTGTTAATATAAATTCAGCTAAACTTACAGATTTTCAAAAATCGAGTGCATCAGCCTTTTCTTATCGTTAATGCTTTCCTCAAGTGAGATCATTGTTTCTGTACGGTATACCCCGTCAATGTCATCGAGCTTAAAGATGATCTCTTTTGCATGCTGCGTGTCGCGAGCCCTGATCTTGCAGAACACATTAAATTTGCCGGTAGTAACATGCGCAACAGTAACAAAAGGAATTTCATTGATGCGCTCTAAAACGAACTTCGTTTGGGAAGTATTCTGAAGGAAGATTCCTACGTACGCAATAAAGGCATATCCCAACTTTTCATAGTTAAGAGTAAGTGAAGAACCAAGTATTATCCCTGCCTCTTCCATTTTTTTCACCCTAACATGCACAGTACCAGCCGATATGTTCAACTTCTTAGCTATATCGGTAAAAGGGGTGCGCGTGTTGTCGATCAACATATTGAGGATCTGGTGATCTGTTTCATCTAATCTAAACTTTGCCATATCTTATCTTTTGTAGATTCTCATTGTTTTAAACGAAGTACAAAATTAATACAAAATAATTAGATTATAAATAATATTCACGGAATATAAGGCGGTTTTATTAATAACTTCTCTTTATTTAACAGAATTCCCTCTACTATATCGTTTTCGATAAATCTGGTTCCATCTTCCTTTTTTACCTCCTGTTCCTTGCAGTCAATTTCATAATGACCGAAGAATGCTAAATTCTCCCCTATTTCCTCCACTTCCGGGAAGAAGTGAACCTCCCCTGCTTTCATTTTTTCTGAATACTGTAAGGCCACATCTACTGTTGAACCTTCTAACACTGCATTTCTCAGGATTATATCCCTGAAGTTCTTTTTATTTTCAGGAATACTGAAATAGTCTTGTTCCTTTTGCTGCAGAAACCTGCCTGAAGCTATGCTTTTAAGAGCAGTAAACATAGACAATGTGAAATATTTGCGGGTCTCTTCCCTTAAATAGTCCTGTTGAAAATGCCCACATTCGAAAAGTATGGTTGGAACGTTCTGAGCCTGGAAATAATCCCCTGTACAATTGATATTGAATCCATCATCAAATCTCCCCACTTGTCCGGGAATTATTTCCTGTAAAGCAGCATTCATTACATTAATGATCTTCATAGCCTTTACGCGCACAGGATTAACCGTACGAGCTTCATCCATAGAAGGAGCCAAAAAAGAGAGTGTGGCAGGCAAATTTGTATCTCCTGCACCAAAGATGGTACGTTGATCGTGCAGATTGAAGCAGAAATCAGGTTTAAATTCTTCAAAAACCCTGCGCAGCACCTTACTTTCGGGCTCTTCCAAATCACAGGCATCCCTGTTCAGATCCACTTTGTTCACATTTTCCCGGGTATATCTTGCCGCTCCGTCCGGGTTAAGCATGGGTATGATAAGGAGACTGCATTCGTCAAGGATCTCCTTAACCGTATCATCTTCTTTATAATCCACGAACATGTGAAGGAGGTCCAGGATTCCTTTTGTGGTGGTGGTTTCGTTCCCATGCATTTGGGACCAGGCTAGAACTTTTTTGGATCCCTTACCAATTTGGATGGTTTTAATAGGCATATTGAGAAAAGAAGATCCTGCTTCCTCTATTTGAAAATGGCCTTTTAATTCCTGCAAAGCTTCTTCTAAGGCAGAATTATCTAAATACCTACCATGAATTTTCTTCGCTTTGAACTTCTCGTATTCCTGTAAAAAATCTTCGACACTCTTCATGTTTACAAAAGTAAATAATCCAAAATTTACATTCGTAAACATAAAAATCCCCTCCCACAGTATAATAATGTAAACAAGCTAAACCATCCTGTAAACCTTCAGTTGGGAAATATTCCTTATACGAAAATATATATATGTAATAGATTAATTTTTAGTCTTTTAAGTTTCCTTATATAAAGCATAATTTTAAACTATAAATACCTTTTTTGAAGAGTATTGTGGGTTAAATTTTTTAATGTTACTTTTGTAAACATATCAATTTTACAATTGTGTTTACAATGGTAAACGTAGAAGAATTTACAATTAGACTCAACAAGATCATGGAATATTATGATCTTTCCGCTGCCTCTTTTGCAGATAAAATTGAGGTCGGCCGCTCCTCTATTTCCCACCTTCTATCGGGCAGAAATAAACCCAGCCTGGATTTTGTGATGAAGATCGTTAATGCTTTTCCGGAAGTCGAGCTTTATTGGCTGCTTAACGGTAAGGGAAATTTTCCGAAGAAATCCGGGGAAGTTTCTAAGCCCGAGAATAAAGAAGCGGTAAAGCCACGTCCTGTAGAAGATCTTTTTTCATCCTCAACCTATTCCGCCCTGGAAGATCGACCTGTCTCCTCTTCTTCAAAAAGAATAAAAAAAGTTGTGATCCTCTATACAGATGGAACTTTTGATGCGTACGAGAATTATTAAGCAGTAAAAAAGAATTAAATTTGGGGCATGAAAAAATTCTTCTTCGGATTAGCCCTTTTTGGCTCCCTAAGCGCCTGTTATCAGCCCCAACGCAATTGTGAAGATTTTAGAACCGGTACCTTCGAATTTGAATCTTATTTGGAAGGAGAACTGGTCAAGAGTCGCTTTATTCGGAATGACAGTATTGAAATAGATTTTTTTCGAGGAAAGACCGACACTTCTTCTGTGCGCTGGATAAATGACTGCGAATACCTGATCTCGAATTTAAACCCAAAGAATCGTGCCGAGGAAAAGCCTATTCATATCAAGATCCTTACTACCGAAGGAAACACTTATACTTTTGAATATGGATTGGTAGGAGAAGCAAGAAAGCAGCGGGGAACAGTTGTAAAGGTAGAATAGCATCGCGGCTTAAAACGAGGCTGCTGCCGCTTCTGATAATCCACGAGGCTTATCCTCTACTACTTTTCTTAAGCAGGTCGTTTTGTTCCTGCATTAACTCATTGAGGTTTGTAAGAAGTTCAATGTCTTTAGGAGTAGCTACAGTCTTATCTTTGGGATCTTCAGCTTTTTTCCTGAATTTGTTCATGAACTTCACCACGATAAACACCACAAAACCAATCACCAGGAAATCAATGAATACTTCAATTAACAAGCCATAACCTACAGCTATTTCCTCTACGGCTTCGGCGCCATCTGTGGCCGGCACAGCTTCTCTTAAGATATATTTCCTATCGGCGTATTCAATTCTTCCTGTAAGGATAGAAAGAGGCGGCATGATCACCTGCTTCACTAAAACATCTACAACGCGATTAAATGCAGTACCTATAATGATACCAACCGCCATGTCGATCATGTTGCCTTTAACGGCAAATTCCTTGAATTCCTTTAGAAACCCTTTAGCCATTACTCCTCAAAAAGTTTAATTTGGGTCTCGTCTGTTTTAGCGCCTTTTTTTTGCAGTTTTCCTTCAGTAAAATCGGGGGAATCTGAATTTGAAGCTTTGCCTTCTACACTCTCCTCATCTACTACCTCCATATCTTCGGGAGCTACTTCTTCAGGCTCTTCATATGGCTTGGGATCAAGGAGATTTATCTGTTTTACTTTTTCTGTAGTTAACTGGTTTCCAAGAGCCTTAATGCCTTTTACTGCAATGAATTCTTCAAGTTCTACCTGATCGTTAGGTCTCTGGTCTTTACCTCTTGTTTTCCCGTAAACCACCTCCACTACAGGCAGATAATCTGTCGATACAATTTCCAGGTATGACTTTGGATGATCTCCTATGAAATTCTCTTCCTTCTCTTCGTTTTCTATAATGAATCGCTTAACATAGAAACGCTCTTTTTCCCCTTCCCAGTAGATAGCTGAGATTGGCTTTTTTGGAGACCACTTTTCCAGAACTATAATATCCTCGTCGAATCTGGTTGTCAATTCAGGTTTGATGGTCTTTGCTACTCCATTTTGGGTGATGATCAAAAGCCGATCTTCCCCTTTGAATTCTCCCAGCAGCTCCCCTCTTTCGTCCACATTCAATCTTCTTACAGTGTCATCAAACCATATCCTGCGAGGCTTAAGTGTAGAAACTCCTTCTTCTTTAAGTTCGATCTTTTTGACCGGATATTTGGTAACAATATTTCCTTTTACCGCCCTTCCTTTTATGGCCATGTCGGCAAAATCTACTTCAAATTTCAACTTTTTGATACTTCCAACCTGTCGGAGGTAAACCATCACCACCTCGGCCTCTCCATTAGGGTTGGCAGAGAAGTAAGATATCTCAGAACCTTTCTTCCCCTGGGTAAGGTCGTACTCCCTGTCTCGAGTCACCGAAGTAACGGCAAAACGTTTAATATAGGAAGCGCCACCTTTACCGTCCTTATAGATCATGTTATAGATGGTTCTTCGATCTTTCTTCTTAAAAATGGCAACGTGAATGATGTCTTTCCCAATGAAAGTTTTCGCATCAACTTTGGTAACGATCATTTTTCCATCAGCAGTGAAGCAGATCACGTCATCAATGTCAGAACAGTCGGTGACGTATTCATCCTTTTTAAGCGCCTTTCCCACAAAACCTTCCTTGCGGTTAACGAACAGCTTCAGGTTTCGGATAACAACTTTTGTAGCCTCTATGTCATCGAACAATCGAAGTTCGGTCTTTCTTTCTTTTCCTGCACCGTACTCCTTCTTGAGACGATTGAAGTAAGCAATGGCATATTCAATAAGGTGATCCAGGTGATGCTTGATCTGTTCGATCTCTCCTTCCAGGGCTTCGATCTTTTGTTGTGCCTTTTCCAGATCAAATTTGGAAATACGCTTGATCCTGATCTCAGTAAGGCGAACTATATCTTCTTCTGTAACCGCTCTTTTTAGATGAGCAATATGAGGTTTCAATCCTTCATCAATTGCTCTTATTACCCCTTCCCAGGTCTCTTCCTCTTCGATGTCACGGTAGATCCGTTTCTCAATGAAGATCCTTTCCAAAGAAGCAAAGTGCCATTGCTCCTGAAACTCATCCAGTTTCACCTCGAGATCCTGCTTCAGCAGACTCAGCGTATGATCTGTAGATCTCCTCAGAATTTCAGAAACTCCTAAAAATGCCGGCTTGTTGTCGATAATTACGCAGCTCAAAGGAGAAATCGAGATCTCACAGTTCGTAAATGCGTAAAGGGCATCTATGGTCTTATCGGGTGACATTCCCGATGGTAGATGTATAAGGATCTCAACCTCGCTTGAAGTGTTATCTTCAATCTTCTTAATCTTTATCTTCCCCTTATCATTTGCTTTGAGAATAGAATCAATTAATGTAGAGGTATTGGTGCTAAAAGGGATCTCCTTAATGACCAAAGTATTTTTATCGAGTTGAGATATCTTTGCACGAACCCTTACGCGCCCGCCTCTCATTCCATCATTGTAGTTGGTAATATCAGCTATACCGCCTGTAACAAAATCAGGAAATAACTTAAACTTTTTTCCCTGCAGGTGTTTGATACTAGCCTCGATAAGTTCAATAAAATTGTGAGGCAAAATTTTGGTGCTGAGACCTACAGCGATCCCTTCAGCTCCCTGAGCCAGTAACAACGGAAACATGACCGGAAGATTTACCGGCTCTTTTTTCCTTCCGTCGTATGATAACTGCCATTCGGTGATCTTGGGATTGTAAACTACGTCCAGAGCAAATTTTGAAAGTCGGGCTTCAATATAACGCGCAGCAGCCGATCCATCGCCGGTTAGGATATTTCCCCAGTTTCCCTGAGTATCTATCAAAAGATCCTTTTGCCCCACCTGCACCATGGCGTCCCCAATACTGGCATCCCCGTGCGGGTGATACTGCATGGTATGACCAACAATATTTGCAACCTTGTTGTACCGCCCATCATCCAGATCTTTCATAGAATGCATGATGCGGCGCTGTACAGGTTTGAAACCATCCTCAAGAGCAGGAACAGCCCTCTCCAGGATCACGTATGATGCGTAATCCAGGAACCAATCCTTGTACATTCCCGTAACCTTGGTTAGTACTTCGCTATTCCCTGATTCAAGTTCTTCGTTCTGCTCAAATTGATCTTCCTGATGATCGTTTAGATTCTCGTTCTCCATTTAAGCCCTCGCTTTGTTTTTTTCCAAAATCTTGGCAAGTGACATCTTTAAAGACTTGACTTTCTTGCCTGTCAAAAAGGTAATATTATACTTATAATGTCTATAGCCCCTGCTGTTGCGTGAATGTATAAAGATGTGCAGACGCTTATAGAAGAAATAATTTTCGATTCTAAAATCCTTCAGTTTCGACTTTGGCACTTCAGTTCTCTGTTCTCTGTAATGCATGAACTGTGAAACCAGCACTCCATTGCTTTTAAAATTGATGGTTTCCCCATCACTATCAAATTCAAAGGTCTTCCCCACAATAAATATGTAGATCCCGATAAGCAGTGCAATTGCATTTGGTATTAGACTGCTGTAATTAAAGGGAACATCATCATATTTGAGTTCAACAGATGCAAACGCATTAGTAATGAAAACCGCCACGACAATAATATAGATTGAAGGGATGACACCGGTTTCTTTCCTGTTGTTGAACTTCATGCTACTCGTTAATAAGGTCCAGCTCTACCTTGAGGTTATCAATAATGAATTCCTGCCTGTCCGGCGTATTTTTTCCCATGTAGAAGTTCAGGAGTTCCTCAATGCTCATGTCCTTGTCGAGCATTACAGGATCCAGCCGAATATCATCCCCAATAAAGTGTTTGAACTCATCGGGAGATATTTCTCCTAATCCCTTAAATCGGGTTATCTCGGGTTTTCCTGAAAGTTTTTGAACTGCCTGCTGCCTTTCCAGTTCACTGTAGCAGTAAATCGTTTCTTTTTTATTCCGCACGCGGAAGAGTGGTGTTTGCAGGATGTACAAATGGTTTTCCTTGATCAACTCCGGAAAGAACTGAAGGAAGAAAGTGATAAGCAGTAACCTGATGTGCATTCCATCCACATCGGCATCTGTCGCGATCACAATATTGTTATACCTGAGATCTTCCATGGATTCTTCGATATTCAACGCTGCCTGAAGCAGGTTGAACTCCTCATTCTCATAAACGATCTTCTTGGACATTCCATAGGAATTCAGTGGCTTTCCCCGTAAGCTGAAAACCGCCTGAGTATTCACGTCCCTGGATTTTGTAATAGATCCACTAGCCGAGTCTCCCTCTGTAATGAAAAGCGTACTTTCAAGGTAACGTTCCTTTTTGCTGTCTCCGAGATGGATTCTACAATCCCTTAATTTTTTATTGTGTAAACTGGCTTTTTTAGCCCTGTCCTTAGCCAGTTTTCTAATTCCCGAAAGCTCCTTACGCTCCCTTTCTGCCTGTAATATCTTACGCTGCAGCAATTCCGCAGTTTCAGAATTTTTGTGCAGGTAATTGTCCAGCTGGGTTTTTACGAAATCATTGATATAGGTACGCACCGTTGGCAGGTCACCTCCCATGTCGGTCGAACCGAGTTTGGTCTTCGTCTGGCTCTCAAAGACCGGCTCCATTACTTTTATACTAATAGCCGAAACTATAGATTTCCTAACATCACTGGCCTCAAAGTTCTTTCCGTAAAATTCCCTCAGGGTTTTCACAACAGCTTCTCTAAAAGCAGCTAAATGTGTTCCTCCCTGGGAAGTGTGCTGCCCGTTTACGAAAGAGTGGTACTCTTCGCTGTACTGAGTCTTACTGTGAGTGATCGCCACCTCAATATCATTCCCACGAAGGTGAATGATAGGATACAAACGATCATCTTCGTTAATGCTATCGGCCAAAAGGTCGGCCAGTCCGTTTTCTGAATAGAATTTCTCGCCGTTAAAAACTATGGTCAACCCCGGATTGAGGTAAACATAATTCTTCAGCATTTTCTCAATGTATTCTGAACGGAATTTGTAATGCTTAAAGATCAGCTCGTCCGGAGTAAAGGTAACCTTGGTACCTCTTCTTCGGGAAGTCTCTTCCAGTTCCTCTTCATTGATAAGGTTTCCCTGTTCAAATTCTGCTGATTTGGAGCGGCCATCTCTTGTAGACTCCACTCTAAAATTGCTGGAAAGAGCGTTAACCGCCTTGGTACCAACCCCGTTTAGACCTACAGATTTTTTGAAGGCACGGGTATCGTACTTACCACCGGTATTCATTTTAGAAACTACATCCACAACCTTCCCCAGCGGAATCCCCCGACCGTAATCACGAACGATCACACGTTGGTTTTGAACGGAAATTTCAATGGTCTTCCCCGCGCCCATCACGAATTCATCGATACAGTTGTCTATAACTTCCTTAAGAAGAATATAGATACCGTCATCGGCGCTGGAACCGTCTCCAAGTTTACCAATATACATCCCGGGACGCATACGAATATGCTCCTTCCAGTCGAGCGACCGTATATTATCTTCGGTATATTTAGTTTCTTCGATCATAGCTGCTTCCTGCGGTTTCGAGGCTAATATAAGCTTTCCCCTAAAAAGTTGAAACCATCGGCAGACAAAATAATTAACAATTGTTTCACAATCTGTGGTTCAAGGTTTAAATTTAAAGTTCAAGGTCGTGGTGAGGTGGAAAAAGAAGAACTAAATTCTGCTGAAATATCCTTCTTGAGAGAAAAATCTAAAATTCAATGTTCAAAATTCAGGATTTACTTTTCTACGTAAATAACTCTCAAAAATGACATTTTTGGCACCTAAAATTTCTCCTGAACTTAAACTAAAAAGACCTCACAGGTTTTGAAAACCTGTGAGGTCTATGCTTATCTACCGTCTACAGACTATCGACTTACTACACGTTGAACCTAAAATGCATTACATCGCCATCTTTAACGATGTACTCCTTCCCTTCTACTCTCATTTTTCCTGCTTCCTTGACCTTGGCTTCGCTGCCGTAATTTACGTAGTCGTCATAGGCAATCACTTCAGCACGAATAAAACCTTTTTCAAAATCGGTATGGATTACTCCGGCGGCTTGAGGAGCTGTAGCTCCAATAGGAATGGTCCACGCTCTCACCTCTTTTACTCCGGCGGTGAAATAGGTTTGCAGGTTCAGAAGGTTATATGCTCCCCGGATCAATTTTGCAGATCCCGGCTCATCAAGACCTATATCCTGAAGGAACATTTGGCGTTCCTCATAATCTTCAAGCTCGGTGATATCGGCTTCTGTACCTACTGCAAGTACTAAGACTTCAGCATTTTCATCCTTTACCGCCTCTTTTACCTTATCCACATATTCGTTTCCTGAAACCGCGTCGCCTTCATTGACGTTGCACACGTACATTACCGGCTTATCTGTAATGAACTGTAAAGGTCTTATGAATTCAGCTCTTTCTTCTTCAGAAAGATCAATTGCTCTCACAGATCTTCCGGCTTCGAGTCCGCTTTTGACCTTTAGCAAGGCCGCTTCCTCTTTTTGAGCTTCTTTGTTCCCGGTTTTTGCAGCGCGTTTCACTTTCTCCAGCTTCTTTTCTGCTGTTTCAAGATCTTTCAGCTGCAGTTCCATATCTATGGTTTCCTTGTCCCGTACAGGATTTATATTTCCGTCTACGTGAACAATATTGTCGTTTTCAAAGCATCTCAATACGTGCAGGATGGCATCTGTTTCTCTGATGTTTCCGAGAAATTGATTCCCAAGACCTTCTCCTTTGCTCGCTCCTTTTACAAGTCCGGCGATATCAACGATCTCAACTGTTGCGGGAATAACCCTTTCAGGATTTACCAGGGATTCCAGTTTTTCAATACGCCTGTCGGGCACGTTTACCACTCCAATATTAGGTTCAATGGTACAGAACGGGAAGTTGGCACTTTGGGCTTTGGCGTTAGAGAGACAATTGAATAAGGTTGATTTTCCTACGTTGGGTAATCCTACAATTCCGGCTTTCATATAATATCTTTTGATGCACTTTTTGGCGGGTGCAAATATAACACTATGAATTGGAATACCGGGAGGTAAAAAATGGCTGATTTTGAGTTCACTTTTAAAACTTATATGACAATAAATCCCCAGGTTAACAGTGCTTTACCAAAACCTTTTATCACGCCTGTTAAATTTTGAAAGCAGAATTAACTTACAAACAACCTTAATCAGGACCATTTTGTCTTAATGAACTGTTATTACTGGACGACTTAGCTTAAACCTCTCACAATTAGAATATTATAAACAGAAAACTGCCTTTATAAAACATAATTTTGTTCAAAACCTAAAAAACAATTATTATGAAAAATTTTAATCGCTTAATTCCATTTTTAATGATTTTTAGCTTGGTTCTGATATTGACAGGCTGCTCAAAATCTGAAGCTGACGAAGATATCATCTATGGTTTGGAAAGTGATCTGCAAACCGCTCATAAAGATGCAAACATGTCGGCTAAAGCTAAATATTATACAGCCAATCTCTCCACTCTCAATAACTCCGGAGTTTCGGGTACTGCCGAGCTGACTCTTATGGGTAACGAGCTGACTGTGATGATAACAGCTTATGGATTGGAAGATGGTCCTCATCCACAACATATTCATGGGTTTACTGATAGTAATAAAAACTCCAAATGCCCGCCCGCTTCTGCAGATGACGATGGAGACGGTTTCGTAGAAATTGGTGAGGGACTTCCCTTCTACGGTGCGCCGCAGTTATTTTTAGAACCATTTCCTGAAACAGATGACGGTACAATAATGTTTGAAAACACCTACACCCTAAGTAATGATCAAGTTTTAACCCCACTTCAAAACAATACTATTGTATTGCACGGGATGACAGCAGAACTTACTCAGGTTGTCAATGATGAAATTGAGGTTGTCAGTGGATATATTGCAACTTTACCAGTTGCTTGTGGACCGATTCAACCTGCGCAAGGAAAGAATAATAGATAATATTATCTTTTAAAATGATAAAAAAAGACATCCGTTTTCGGGTGTCTTTTTTTTGTTGCAAAATAAACGCCGTGGCTTCACCTTCTCCCCACCCGAAGCAGAATCGGGAATTCAATCACCCCCACTTCACCAAAACTATTGAAAAGATCATTTTTTATTAGCTCCACCGGATTTTCCCCTTTTTCTCGTTCATAGCTCTTCACAGCCGACCAGGTTTTGAGATAACCTGTCAACCTTTCAAAACTCCATTGCTGCTTCATCTCTAATTTCGGAGCCTCTATTTCCTCAAACGGAAAAGGAATTGTTTGATACCTCTCCTCCAGATAACGCCTCTCCGGCGACCAGTATGATCCTATAATTTTGTGGTAAAACTGCTGAATGATCTCATCAGTTCCTGAATTACTTCTGAAAAGAGCGTATCCAAAAATGGCAATTAATGCATCTTTTTTAAGAACCCTTTTTACTTCGGAATTAAATTTCTGAAAGTCGAACCAATGTACCGCCTGCCCAACTGTCACTAGATCAAAAGTATCATCGGGAAAGTTAGTTTTCTCTGCAGCTTGTTTGGAGTAATGAATGTTATCTTTCTGAATGGCATGTGAGAGCTGATTGATACTTATATCGGTCGCATAAACCTGCTCAAAAAAATTGGCCAGTTCTCCCGCCACCTGGCCGTTACCTGTACCGCAGTCCCAGGCCTTTGTTCTGTTCTCACAAAGCTGCAGGAGAAAACTGTAAAGCTCAGGTGGATAGGTAGGCCGAAACTGCGCATATTTATCAGATGCTGTAGAAAAGTAGTCTTTCATAAATATTTGTGCAACCTATTAATAGAAAAAGCTATGAAAAATATTCCAAATCTTCACCTGCTTTATTTTTTTACTAAAAATATAACAGTCAGGCACATCAGAGAATCAGTTCAAATTTTTAAATTTCAAAGATGAAAAAGATTTTGACCCTTTTTATCTTTCCCCTCTTTGCCTGTGCAGACGATGTAAAAAAGGTAGAAGAGGAAGTGGCTTCCGAAATTATCGAGACCACAAGTCTTCAACAAAATGAGGCTACCTCTTCAACGTTAATTCCCACGGTAGATTTTGAAGCTTTTGATTTGGAGTACCTCCGGCATAAGAATGACACCACTTACATCATAAATTTCTGGGCCACCTGGTGCAAACCCTGTATTGAGGAACTACCGGCCTTTGAAAAAATAAATCAGGAATATTCAGAAGAAAAGGTCAAAGTAATTCTAACCAGTCTTGATTTTCCGGAAAGACTGGAAAAACAGGTGATCCCTTTTATTAAGAACTATGATCTACACAGCAAAGTAGTGCTCCTCGATGATCCCGATGCAAATTCATGGATCCCTAAAGTCTCAGAAGAATGGAGTGGCGCAATTCCCGCAACTATCATATATAATCAACAGGAACGAAAATTTTATGAACGTTCTTTTACATATGACGAATTAAAATCTGAACTCACATCAAAATTTCAATTATGAAAACATATACTTATCTATCTGTAGTAGTTCTTTTAGCTTTGATCTCTTTGGGTAGTGGTGAAATTTCCACTCCACATCACAGCAACCAATCAAAAACTAGTATAACCGACGGCTATAGTATTGGGGATGAAGCCACCAATTTTGAGCTAAAAAATGTTGACGGCAAAATGGTATCCCTTTCAGACTATCCCAATGCAAAAGGCTTTATTGTGATCTTCACCTGCAATACCTGTCCATATGCAGTAGCCAGTGAACAGCGTATTGTGTCGCTGGATAAGGAATTCAAAAAGAAGGGTTATCCCGTGATCGCCATCAACCCGAACAATCCTGAAGTGCAGCCTGATGATACTTATGAACTGATGCAGAAAAAAGCCAAGGAAGCAGGATTTACTTTTCCATATTTATATGACGAAAGTCAGACTATTTACGCCAAATACGGTGCAAAAAAGACTCCGCATGTCTACTTGCTTCAGAAGGAAAATGGGAAAAATATTGTGAAATACATAGGAGCCATTGACGATAACGTGCGCAGTGCAGATGCTGTAAAGGAGCGCTTTGTTGCAAATGCCGTGAACGAATTATTAGCCGGAAAGGAAGTAAGCGTAAAAGAAACAAAAGCTATTGGCTGCACTGTAAAACAGTAGGTTATTACTGGGTATAAAGAGAGAAATTCTTTAAAAGGATCTACTTTTTAAGCTGTCTCAGGGCCTAAAAGGTTTCAGCTTTTATTGACCTCGATCGTTTTACATTATCCAATCCCCTGCCCAAACTCCAATTGATCTTGTTGAACGTCACAATAGACGCAAGCTGTTTTTTGAGCAAAGCTGGTCTTTGGGAATAATAAATATCAGTAGGTAAGGAAATTTTAAGGTCGATTTAGGGCTAGTCCCTTCTTTGAATTTAAAGTTCAGCGGTCATTTCAACAAAGAATGAAATCGAAAATTCAGCTGAAGATATTACTCCTCAAAAATGGCATTTTTGGGAGAGATTATTCCGAAGGAGAAAAACAGGACCAAATCATCCAGCTTCAACTGATTTTCATCAGATTTTGACCACTTTTTACTCTGCAGCGCCGGCCCAGGTTTTTTATAAGCCTTATTTTTGCATGAGAATTTGAAAACTATGAATAAAGGACTTTATATAGCGACCCTGGAGCCAAACAGCGGGAAATCTTTGATCTCCCTTGGCCTCATGAGGGCTCTTTTAGGTAAGACAGTACGTGTGGCCTATTTTAGGCCGATCATCAATGAAGCTAAGCCCGGCAAAAGAGATAATCATATTGAGACTGTTCTTAAATATTTCGACCTGCCTCTTAGTTATGAAGACGCTTATGCTTTTAAAAGAGGCGAGGTGATCCAAAAACGCAACGAAGGCAAGTCGGGCGAGATCATAGATACGATTATTAGAAAGTACAAGAAACTCGAAGAGGATTTTGATTTTGTGCTGGTAGAAGGCAGTGATTTTTCGGGCGAAGGCAGTGTGTTCGAGTTTGATGAAAATGTAAACATCGCCAAGAATTTGGGCCTTCCGGTGATCATAGTAGCCAGTGGCCGCGGCAAGACCAAAGAGGGTCTTATGGGCAGCCTGCAAATGGCTTACCAAACCTTTATCCGGAAAGATGTAAGGGTAATGGCCATGGTGAGTAACAAGATCGAACTTGAGAACCTTACCATAGCAACAGAGGGAATGAGAGAATTCCTGCCCGATGATGTGGCAGTTTTTGCTCTTCCGCTTATAGATACACTTGCCAATCCTACTATTAAGGAAATCGTGGAAGTACTGGATGGAAAAGTGCTTTTTGGAGAGGAATTTCTGGACAACCAGTCGGGGAGCTTCAACGTGGGAGCCATGCAACTTCGCAATTACCTGAACCACCTTAAAAATGAGAGCCTGGTGATAACTCCCGGAGACCGTGCAGATATCATTCTCGGTGCCCTGCAGGCACACATATCCAGCAATTATCCAAGAATTTCGGGGATCTTACTTACGGGGGGACTTATTCCTGAGGATTCTATAATCAAGTTAATTGAGGGGCTTTCCCAGGTAGTCCCCATCATCTCTGTTCAGGACGGGACTTTTAATGTGACCAACAAGGTTGGAGCAATAAATTCTAACATTTATGCAGACAGTATTCAAAAAATAGAAACTTCCATAAGCACCTTTGAGAAGTTTGTGGATATGGATCCTTTAATAGAACGTTTTGCCGGTTTGCAACCAACCGGTTTAACACCTCGTATGTTCCAGTACAGCCTGGTGAAAAGGGCTCAGCAAAAGAGAAAGCATATCGTATTACCTGAAGGTACAGATGAACGCATCCTCACTGCAGCCTCCCGCTTGATCGCAATGGATATCGTAGACCTCACTATTCTCGGAGATGAAGAAGAGATCAAAAAACTGGCGATGAACCTTGGTCTTACTATAGACTTTGATAAGTTAAGGATCATCAACCCGACAAGATCTGAATATTTCGACGATTACGTGAAAACCTTCTATGAACTGCGCAAGCACAAGAATGTCAACATGGATATCGCCCGTGATCTTATGAGCGATGTCTCTTACTTCGGGACCATGATGATACATAAGGGGCATGCGGACGGGATGGTATCTGGAGCTGCTCATACCACTCAGCATACCATTCGGCCTGCATTGCAGTTCATTAAGACCAAGCCCGGAGTTTCTGTGGTTTCTTCGGTATTCTTCATGTGTCTTGAAGACCGAGTTTCCGTATTTGGGGATTGTGCCATTAATCCTAATCCTACTGCCGAAGAGCTTGCAGAGATCTGTATCTCATCTGCTGAAAGTAGTAAGGCCTTCGGAATTGAACCTAAGATCGCCATGCTCTCCTACTCTTCCGGAAGTTCAGGAAAAGGAGAAGATGTTGATCGTGTGAGGGAAGCTACAGAAATAGTTAAGAAAAAACGTCCCGATCTTAAGATTGAAGGCCCCATACAATATGATGCCGCAGTTGATCTTAGTGTTGGTAAAGCTAAACTCCCGGGATCTGAAGTTGCAGGACAGGCAAGTGTACTCATTTTCCCTGACCTGAATACCGGGAACAATACTTACAAGGCAGTGCAGCGGGAAACAGGTGCTTTGGCAATAGGGCCAATGCTTCAGGGACTTAATCAGCCCGTGAATGACCTTAGCCGTGGTTGTACCGTTGATGACGTTTTCAATACGGTGATCCTTACAGCTATACAGGCACAGGGACTGTAAAGGTTTAAGGTCTAAGGTCCAAGGTTTAAGGTTTAAGGTTTAAGGTTTAAGGAAATTGGTTAATTGCTGATTGTTATTTGTTAATTGTTAATTGTAAAAGTCTTGGCTTTTGGTTCTTGACTCTTGATTCTAAAGTGAAATTATGAATAAAAATATATTGATTATAAATTCCGGAAGTTCTTCCTTAAAGTTCCAGTTGATCGAAATGCCGGCTGAAAAGGTTGTGGCCTCAGGGCTGGTAGAAAGAATTGGACAGGCTTCAGGAAAGATACATTATAGATCGGAAGTGCATTCCACTTCCGAAGAAATGGAGATTAAAGATCACTCGGTGGCACTTAAAGAGGTGACGAAACATCTAATGCACCAGGATTATGGGGTGATTAAGGATCCGGCCGATATTCCTGCTATAGGGCACCGCGTTGTGCATGGAGGCGCAAGTTTTTCGGATACAATAATTATTGACGAAAAGGTAAAAGAAAAGATCAGGGAACTTTTTTCACTTGCTCCTTTGCACAATCCGCCAAACCTAAAAGGGATCGAAGTGGCTGAAGAGATCTTTCCCAATGCAAAACAGGTTGCTGTTTTTGATACTGCATTTCACCAAAGTATTCCCTCTCGTGCCAACCGGTATGCTATTCCTAATGAATTCTATGAAAAGGAACATATCCAGGTCTATGGATTTCACGGAACCAGTCACAAGTATGTTTCAGAAAAGGCAAATGAATTTCTTGGAAAGGAAAACACTAAGCTAGTCACGGTTCATCTTGGAAATGGGTGTAGTATGACCGCAGTAAAGGATGGAAGGAGCATTGACCACACCCTGGGCTTTGGTCCTGTGAATGGTTTGATCATGGGAACCCGGAGTGGTGACATTGACCAGTCGGTGATTTTTTATCTCATTGAACAACTTGGATATTCTGCAAAAGAAGTGAGTGACCTGCTACACCACAACAGCGGAATGCTGGGTCTAACAGGTTACAGTGATCTTCGTGACATCGAAGATGAAGCTGCAAAAGGCAATAAGGAGTGCCAGCTGGCGCTTGAAATGAATGCCTATAGGATCAAGAAATACCTGGGAGCTTATGCCGCCGCTATGAACGGTCTTGATGCTGTAGTGTTTACTGCCGGGATCGGAGAAAATTCAGATGTTATAAGGAAAATGGTCTGTACAGATATGAACTTCCTGGGGCTTGAGCTGGATGAAGAAAAGAACAGTATTCGTTCCAGGGAGATCAGGAATATCGGGAAGGAATCTTCAGCAGTAAAGATCCTTGTGATCCCTACTAATGAAGAACTGGAGATTGCAAAACAAACTCTGGCAATGTTCTAATTTAACGCCTTCTCAAAAAGGTATTTTTAAGCGGAAAGGTCTACACAAAAAGGTGTGCCTCTCCGCTTTTTACTTTTGCTGCAAATACGCTGATGTTCTCTTCCAGCTCTGCTCTAAACTTAAGCTTTAAAGGTTGCACCGAATAATGTACAGGACAGGGTTGTTCTGAACTACATCTCTTCAAACCCAGCACACACTCATCCAATCTTTGGGTACCATCTATAATATTCACCACATCTATCAAGGGCCTTTTCAAAGCCTGCTCGGTGAGATAAAAACCACCGGTAGGTCCTTTTGAAGATGAAATTATGTTTTCCCGGGACAAAGACTGTAAAAGCTTTGACAGGAATGGAGAAGGCAACTTAATAGCTTCTGCAATTTCCTTAGCTCTTATTTTATTCTTATCACTGGAGTGTACTGCCAGGTATAGTACGGCATTTACGGCATATTTGCTGGAACTGGATAACATTGAGCTTGGTTTATAGTTAGTTTGGTTTTGGACTATAAAAAAGACTTAGAAGTCCAAATTTACAGAAATCCTGATTATTATCATTTTTTATTGCTCTCATTTAGGAGAGTTTTGTCCTATATAAACTTGAAGGAATCTCCCACTCCACATAACAAGTAATTTTACAAATAAAATATTAAAAGATCTGTTTATCTTTTTTTAAATAAAGTTATAAATTAGCGGTGTAAACTTAATAACCATTTATCATGAAATTAACATTGAAAATTTTATCGGCTTTCCTTGTACTCTTTATCACTGCATGTGGGCAAAAAGAGGAAAAGGAAGGTATTAGACTAACAGATGAAAGTACAGCTGTAAAAAAAGAAGTTGTGAAAGAAGCCGTGAATACGACGGCAGCAGTGGATAATATGCAAAACAAAGGCGTTGGACCGATCACTGATCTCAACCTGGGCAGTGACATAGACGCGGCCATGGCCACCCGTGGAGAAGAATTTTTCAAAAATATGTGCTCTGCCTGTCATAAGATGGACAAAAAGTTCGTAGGACCACAAATAGCAGGAGTAACTGAAAGACGTGCTCCCGAATGGATCATGAACATGATCCTCAATCCTGAACAAATGATCAAGGAAGATCCTATTGCAAAGAAATTATTGCTTGAATCAAACATGGCGGTAATGGCAAATCAAAACCTTTCTGAAGAGGAAGCGAGGGCCATTCTGGAATACTTCAGGCAATACGACCAGGCAAACTAATTAAAAATGACCTTCTACAGGTATAATCCCACAGATCCATTTTAAATCCTAACCAATGAAAACAATCAAACTATTATTTTTCTTTTTCAGTCTTACAGGGCTGTTAATTACCACCTCATGTAAGGAGGAATCCGATAAAGGATCGGCTACTCCTGTAGCTCAGCAAGATTCAGATGTCTCGGCTTCGAACAAAGGTCAGGCATATATCGATAGCGAGAGTGACAATCCCAATGCACTGCGTATAGCGATAGACTCTCCAGATCACACCACCTTGGTAGCTGCCGTCGAAGCAGCCGAAGTACAGAATGCTTTGGTAAATGTTGGACCTCTTACTGTTTTTGCCCCAACCAATGAGGCGTTCGAAAAACTTCCTGAAGGTACGGTTGAAAACCTTGTAAAGCCCGAGAACCAATCCAGGCTCGCCTACATCCTTACTAACCACGTAGCTCCCAGTAATTACCCTGTAGATATGCTCCTCAAAAATGTCAAAAAAGGAAGAACCTTATACATGGCATCGGGCGAGAATGTGGAAGTAACTCAAAAGGGCGAAGACCTTTACGTGGGTGGAGCCAAAATACTTGGAACCGTCAAAGCCAGCAATGGTTGGGTACACGTAGTAGACAGTGTGATTTTACCTAAAAACAATTAATACCTATTCAATGAAACGAATCAATTCAATTTTATCTGTTTTTCTCCTGAGCCTTTTAATGATAAGCTGTGGAGATGATAATAACAATGGCAGGGAAAGATCGGGCGGAGCCATGGTCTCAAATGCTGCCGAGAGAGTTTATGTGGCTCCCGGCGAACATGACGAATTCTACGCCTTCATATCGGGAGGATATAGCGGGAACCTTACAGTTTATGGATTACCTTCCGGGCGTATGTTGAAAGAGATCCCTGTCTTCTCTCAATTCCCCACTTCAGGATATGGTTATTCTGAAGAGACCAAACCAATGTTGATGACCTCTCACGGGTTTATTCCCTGGGGAGACTCTCACCACCCCGACATTTCTCAAACTAATGGAGAAACTGACGGGAGATGGGTATTCATCAATGAGAATAACACTCCTCGTATCGCACGTATAAGTCTTGAAACTTTTGAGACCGAAGAGATCATCGAGATCCCGCACAGTGCCGGTAACCACTCTTCTTCTTTCGTAACCGAAAATACTGAGTACGTAGTCGCCGGAACAAGGTTTGCCGTGCCATATCCTCAAAAGGATATGCCTATCGAGGAGATGAAAGGAAACTTTAAAGGCCCCCTTACCTTTATTGCTGTAGGCGATGACGGAAGAATGAAAATCGACTTCCAGTTAGATATGCCCGGTTTCAACTATGACCTCTCCCACCCCGGCCGTGGTGACTCTCATGGATGGTTCTTCTTCACCACCTACAATACAGAAGAAGCTCACACTATGCAGGAGGTAAATGCTTCTCAAAACGATAAGGATTTCATTGCTGCGGTGAACTGGAAGAAGATCCAGGAGTATGTTAGAAATGGAGGCGGCGAGCAAATGGATGCAGAATACGCTCACAACGTCTACGATCACAATACTCATACTGCCACAACTACTATGGAAAATAAAGTTACCAGAGTAGATCCCCGTGAAGTTGAAGGAGCGGTATTCTTCATGCCTACCCCCAAATCTCCTCACGGTTGTGACGTGGATCCATCAGGAGAATATATTGTAGGTAATGGTAAGCTTTCTACCGACCTTACAGTTCACTCCTTCTCTAAAATGCTACAGGCAATTGAAAATGAAGATTTCACAGGTGAAGCTTATGGTATCCCGGTATTGAACTTCGATTCTACTCTTGCAGGTACTGTAAAAGAAGGAGGTCTTGGACCACTGCATACAGAGTTTGACGGAAAAGGTAATGCTTATACTACCTTCTTCATTTCTTCGGAAGTTGTTAAATGGAAACTGGGCACCTGGGAAGTACTTGACAGGCAGCCAAGCTACTACTCTGTAGGTCACCTTATGATCCCCGGTGGAAATTCAAGAAATCCTGAAGGAAAATACCTTGTTTCTATGAACAAGATCACAAAAGACCGCTATTTACCTACAGGTCCCGAGTTGGAACACTCAGCTCAATTGTATGACATTTCAGGAGATAAAATGGAGCTTCTTTTAGACTTCCCTACTCACGGGGAGCCGCACTACGCAGCAGGCATTTCTGCTGAAAAAGTAAAAGCGAATTCCAAGAAGATCTATAGACTTGATGAGAACAAACACAAGTATGCTGCAACCAGCGAAGCTGAAACAAAGATGGTACGTGAAGGAAACAATGTGCATGTTTATATGACCACTGTTCGCTCCCACTTTTCACCAGATAACCTTGAAGGAATCAAAGTTGGAGATAAAGTTTATTTCCACGTAACCAACCTTGAGCAGGATTTTGATGTACCACACGGCTTTGCAATGATCGGAGCAAACAACTCCGAGTTATTGATCATGCCAGGACAAACAAAAACAATGACATGGGAACCTAAGAAAGAAGGAGTATGGCCATTCTACTGTACAGATTTCTGTTCTGCTCTTCATCAGGAGATGCAGGGTTATGTGAGGGTTTCCGGCAAGAATTCCAATGTTCCCCTACGATGGACACTGGACGGAGAGTAACCTGTGTTTAGTTAGTTAAAAGTTACACTCTTCATTTCAGGAAAGCGGGTCAGGGTATACTACCCGCTTTCTTATCTAAATACAAACAAATGAAAACCTCAAGTTTTTTAATGATCATCGGTTCGGTTCTCCTGCTGGGGCTGTTTATATATCCTTTATGGAATATTAGACTGGAAGCTCCACAGTATCCCGATCCATTAGGTATGGACATCTATATTGCCGGCATTGAAGGAGAAGAGGAGTTCGATATCCAGAACATTGACGGGATCAATCATTATATTGGGATGAAAAAGATCCCAAAGCCCGAAGAAATGTGGGAATTCAATGTTTTTCCTATAGTCATAGGAGGCATGGCAGGGTTCGGGGTTCTATTAGGTCTTTTAGGATTACTTGGAAAGATAAGTCCGCATTGGTTCCTGGGCTGGTTGATCTTAATGAGTATCCTGGGAATACTGGGGATGTATGACTTTAACAGCTGGTTGATCGAATATGGAACAGATCTCGATCCAAAGGCAATTATAAAACTGACCGACTCAGATGGCAAGCCTCTAAGTTATAAACCACCTCTTTTGGGGTCGGAAAAGATCCTAAACTTTACAGCCCATTCCTACCCTAAAACAGGAGCTTATTTAATGTTCTTCGGAATGTTTCTTACCCTTTTGGCGTGGATTCTTGGCAGTAGAAAAATGAAAAGAGATTAGAAATTCACAATGAAAAATTTGCTTTACCTGTTGATGACTTTATTATTGATTACCTGTAGTATAGAAACAAAACCTATTGCTTACGGAAAAGACACCTGTGATTATTGCGAAATGACCATTGTAAGCCGCTCATATTCGGCGCAAGCGGTAAGTGATAAAGGAAAACAGTTTAAGTATGATGCCATTGAATGTATGGTCAATGACCTTCACGATCATAATACAGTAATGAAAATTCAACAGGTAGCAGATTTTTCAATTCCCGGAACCATGATAAAGGTTGAAGAATCACTTTTCATTATTAATGATAGCATAAACAGCCCCATGGGGGCAAACCTCGCTGCCGTGAAAAAGGCGTCTTCTGTCGCTTCCCCACAAAGTGCTGATACTTACCTCTGGGATGATCTCCTCACCCACCTTCTGGAAAAAGATTCCATATTCAACCTAGAGTAATGAAAATCAAATTCTTTCTACTCATCTTTTACCTTGCAGTAAGTACTGCGCAAGCCACAGAAATTATTGTTTGCGCTACTTGCGAAGTTTCTTCAGTCAAGCAAGCGGTTGATCTTGCTAAGAGTGGCGATACCATAAGAATAAAACAAGGAATTTATAAAGAGCATGAAATCGAGATCCTGGACAAATCCCTCACCATCATAGGAGAAGATTTTCCCATCCTGGACGCCGAAATGAAGGGAACTGCTATTAAAGTTCAGGCAGAGGACTTTTCTATTCAGGGACTGCACATCAAAAATATTGGAACAAGTCATACGAGTGATCATGCTGCGATCTTGGTCTCCCGTTCCACCAACTTCAGCATTAATAATAACCGACTCGACAATATCTTCTTCGGAATTTTAATAGAAAGATCTTCCAAAGGAAACATCACCAATAACAGAATAAGAAGTAAAGCCAGGAGTCAGGCGAATTCCGGGAATGGAATTCACATTTGGCATTCGAAGGGGATAAGAGTAGAAAGCAATGATATTCGAGGAGTAAGAGACGGGATCTACCTGGAGTTTGCCAATAAATGCGACATCGTTAAGAATGTTTGCAAAGATAATTTAAGATATGGTCTTCACTTCATGTTCTCAGACCACAACAGTTATATTAAAAACATTTTTGAAAACAACGGCGCAGGGGTGGCTGTGATGTATTCGAAGTTCATTGAAATGGAAAAAAATCATTTCAGGAAGAATTGGGGCAGCGCCTCCTACGGACTTCTCCTAAAAGAGATCAATGATGCAACTCTTCGGCATAACATTTTTGAAGATAATACCATTGCTATAAGTGCCGATAATACTAACAGGATCGACTATCTGGAAAATGACTTCATCAGCAACGGTTATGCGGTAAGAATAAGAGGGGCCTGTTACAAGAACAGTTTTCAAAGGAATAATTTTATTGCAAATTCTTTTGACGTAGCCTATACGGGAAATATCAATGAAAATGAATTTTTGAGGAATTACTGGAGTGAATACACCGGTTATGATCTAAATAAAGATGGAATTGGGGATGTTCCTTACCGGCCGGTAAAGCTATTCTCCTACCTGGTTAACACCACTCCGGAAGCCATCATTCTCTTAAGAGGCATGTTCATTGGGTTACTTGATTTTTCAGAAAAGGTTTCTCCCGTGTTCACTCCGGCAGAACTTGTCGATCCACAACCCCAATTAAGAAAAATAAAATGGTAAGCATTAAAGACCTACACAAAAAATACAGTTCCCAGGTCGTTTTGAATGGGCTTGATCTCAACATACAAGAGGAAGGGATAATTGCTGTACTTGGCCCTAACGGGTCGGGAAAAACTACGCTCATAAAAAGCATTTTAGGTATGGTAGTTCCCGAAAAAGGAGAGATCGGGATAAATGGTAAGAGCATCCTGAAAAAATGGGATTACAGGCAGGAGTTGGATTATCTTCCGCAGATCGCGAACTTCCCCGGAAATCTTCGGGTTCAGGAATTGATCACCATGATCAAAGATCTTCGCGGCAAGCCAGCCAGAGACAAACAGCTGGTAGATTTCTTTGGACTTCACCCCTACCTCGATAAAAAGCTCAACAAGCTTTCGGGTGGTACCCGTCAAAAAGTGAATTTATTGTTGTGCTTTATGTTCGATAGTCCACTTATAATTCTTGATGAGCCAACTTCGGGTCTTGACCCGGTTTCTCTGTTGCGTTTGAGAGAGTTGATAAGGACCGAAAAAGAAAGAGGTAAGACTATTTTGATCACATCCCATATTATGAATTTCGTGGAGGAAAAGGCCGATCGGATTGTGTTCCTGCTAGACGGCAAGATTTACTTTGACGGTACTGTTAATGAACTAAAGACCTCCACAGGAAAATTTGATTTTGAACACGCCATCGCGCAATTATTATCTGAAGAAAATGTTTAAGATCCTTAAATACAGTTTTTTTGACCTTACCCGCAGTAGCTGGAGTTATGTATATTTCTTCTTTTATCTTCTGCTGGGAATTACGCTGTTGTTCCTGAATAATGACCTCTCTACAGCAGTGATCACCTTAATGAATGTGATCATCATGCTCGTACCCCTCATTGGAACCATCTTCGGGGTCATGTACTATTATAATTCACGAGAGTTTACTGAACTTTTACTGGCCCAACCGGTAAAACGCAGTTCCATATTTATGGGGCAATACCTCGGAGTTGCTATTTCATTATCCCTAAGCCTTGTTGTAGGTTTAGGAATTCCATTTGCTGCTTATGGATTATTTAAATCTCCGGCGATTTGGGATTTTGTAATGCTTCTTATTACCGGTCTCTTTCTCACGCTCATTTTCTCTGCCCTGGCTTTTAATATTGCTTTATCCAATGAAAATAAGATCAAGGGCTTTGGTTACGCGATTTTGCTGTGGTTATTTCTTGCCGTGATCTATGACGGACTCTTTCTACTCTCGCTGGTCTACTTTCAGGAATACCCTCTGGACAGGTTCTCATTGATTGCCACGATGTTCAATCCAATTGATCTCTCCCGAATTCTCATCCTTCTAAAACTGGATATTTCGGCATTGCTTAGCTACACAGGAGCGGTCTTTAAAGAATTTTTCGGAACTCCGCTCGGCGGGTTCACTTCTATGGGTATGTTGGTCATTTGGGTGTTGCTTCCACTGCTGAGGATTGCAACGGTTGTTAGGAAAAAAGATTTTTAACCCTTTGTTGATCATTGTTTAACAGCTTTTTTCTTCTCAGAGGCAGTTGATTGGGTATCTTATGTAAGGAACAAAGTTTAACCTAAAACTGCATAAAATGAGAAATGAAGAATTTTTAAACAAGCTGTCTAACTGTATCAACCACTGTAATCATTGTGCAGATGCCTGTCTTGATGAGGACAATCTCAAAAAGATGGTGGAATGCATTAGAAAGGACAAGATCTGTGCTTCTGCCTGTGCCTCTCTTGCCGATATTCTTTCAGTCAGGAATGCCAATGCAGCAGGACTGGTTAAGTACTGTGAGCAGGTGTGTAGAGAATGTGCCGAAGAATGCGAAAAGCACGAAACTCAGCACTGTCAGGATTGTGCAAAAGCCTGCCGTGAATGTGAAGAAGCCTGTAAAAAATACGCAGCCTAACACAGAGTGGCTGTCTGTAAAGCATGTAATACGTCATCCGGAATTAATTTCAGGATCCTAAGCAGTTGATATTCAATACCGGTTAATAGCCGAATTAAGTTCAGCCTGACGAAAAAAAACACTTTCCGGACAGCCTCTTTTTACTTCTTAAAAAGGACATTTTTGAAAGATATTATTTTAGGGAGTTCTACCATATAATTCATTCTCCCTGTACAATTCCTCTGCTCTTTCCTGCGGAACATCTTCTTTAGTTAACCTCCAGGTCCAGTTACCTCCTGTACTTCCGGGGGTGTTCATTATTGCTTCACCCCCCAGCCCTACTATATCCTGCATGGGAGTAATAGCCACTGCAGATACAGATTGTAGTGCTATGCGATGCAAAACTTCATGCACATTCTTATCGGTTACGCGCTGACCTGTATATTTGTTCAGGTGCTCACGAACTTCTCTGCCGCTGTCGCTAAACCAGCCACGAGTGGTATTATTATCGTGGGTCCCGGAATAGACTATACTGTTGAACTCATGATTGTAAGGAATGTATGGATTCCGGCGGTTAGTGTCTCCAAAAGAGAATTGCAGCACCTTCATCCCGGGAAAGTTGTACTTCTCCAACAGGTCATACACCGGCTGGTCCAGTACGCCAAGGTCTTCTGCGATAAAGGGCATATCGGGAAACTCTGCTTTTACATGCTTGAAAAAATCTACCCCGGGAGTAGGAATCCATCTGCCGTGAATAGCTGTGTCTTCCTCTGCCGGCACTTCCCAGTAAGCGGCAAAGGCCCTAAAATGATCGATCCTTACTACATCGAATAGCAACAGGTTTTGTCGCAGGCGCTCGATCCACCAGTGATATCCGTTCTTTTTTAGTTCCTTCCAGTCATAAACAGGCGTTCCCCACAATTGTCCGCTTCTACTGAACATATCCGGTGGTACACCCGAAACATGAGTCGGCTGCTTCTGTCCGTCAAGCTTGAAAATCTGCGGATTTGCCCAGCAATCGGCACTGTCGTGGTTGACGTAAAAAGGCACGTCACCAAAAATCCGGATTCCGGAGTTGTGAGCCTGCATCATAAGCTGGGACCACTGTGAAAAGAACAGGAACTGCACGAACATTTCGCGTTCGATTTGGTCCTTAAGCTCAATTCTGGCATTTTCGAGAGCTTCAGGCTTCCTTTCCCTTAGCTCTTCAGGCCATTCTGGCCAGTTGGCTTTATTGTATCTGTAGCGCAGGGCCATGTATAGGCAGTAATTGTCCAGCCAATGGTCATGGCTTTGCCTAAATTCCCTGAATTCTTCTTCCTGCTTCTTCTCTCTTCTGAATTTTTCAAAAGCGGCATCAAAGATCTCCCGCTTATATTCTACTACCCTCTCAAAAATGACCTTTTCAGAAGAAATTTCTGAAGGTACAGGGAAATCTCTCAGGTCGATATATCCTTCTTCCTCTAGAAGCTTTGGGCTTATCAAAAGAGGATTTCCCGCAAAAGCCGAATGGCTGCTGTAAGGGGAATGCTGGTAGATTCCATCTGTGGGATTCAATGGCAGGATCTGCCAGTACGTATGTCCCGATCTCTTCAAAAAATCGAGGAAATTGTAGGCTTCCGGTCCCATATCCCCAATTCCGAATTCTCCGGAAAGTGAAGTTATATGTAAAAGAATTCCGCTGCTTCTTTTTAATTTCATATCAGGTGTTGCGTGTTAAAAGTGCGACGGGAAAGTCGGTAAAAAGATCTTTTACCACAAGAGCTTCTGAAGAAAAATCTTTTCCCGAAAAGACATTTTTGAAGGTCCCTTTTAGAGTATCCGGCAGGATCACTTTCAGCTCTTCAGGCAGATCCTTTACCCCGAGATCTTCGGTAAAAAGATCGACTACCATTGCAGGAGATACCACTACTGCGGCCTTACCATCTATTACGCGGGCAAAGGCAACAATCCTGGATCCCATTTCACCCTGTACTTCTAAAGGAATATATTCTCCTGCCTCAAAAACTTCAGCCATATCCCTTCGAGCCAACAGGGCACGGTGAAGACAGTACATCTTGATTTTTCCGTTGGTATAATCTTTCTTCAGGTTCTGTAATTCCTTCTCCATTTCTTCCGGAGACACTGCAGCTATTTCTGAAAGATATTTTTTCCGGAGATCGTAATCCACAGGTCGGCGGTTATCGGGATCTACATAACTAAGGTCCCATAGTTCTGTTCCCTGATAGACGTCGGGAATTCCCGGCGCAATGATCTTCAGCAGGGATTGAGACAGGGATTTTACAACTCCGTAAACGGCAACTTTTGCATGAAAAGATTGGAAAGAATCTCTGAAATCAGAAGAGTTCAGCAGATCCTTTAGGAATGTATAGACCTTATTCTCGTATTCTTCATTTGGAGCAGCCCAGGACGAATTTTCTTTGGCCTCCCGCAGGACTTTTTGCAAATAAGCTGTTGATCTCTCAAGAAATTCCTCCCCTGGTTCGCCTGAATATGGCCAGGCACCAATGAGCATTTGATAGATAAAATATTCCTCATTGGTATCGGGAACAGCATTATCATTTCGAACTGTCTTTGCAATTTCCTTCCATTGTTGAACCTTTTCAAACCACTCCTGTTCGATCTCGCTTAAAACATTAAGCCGCATACGGGAATCTTCCCCTCTTTTGGTATCATGAGTAGCCGTAGCATTGATGGAAAGTGGAAAATCTTCCATTCTTCCTATCATCCTCTTGTGAAAACCGCTTATCGATAATCCAAAATTTTCAGGAGAATCTCCAACTTCATTATGAGAGATCAATTCATTGAAGATGTAAAAGGTAGTATCCTCTACCCCTTTTGCTGCGAGTGGTCCTGTAAATTGCTGACATCGCTGAAGAAACTTCAGCATATGCTCCCTGTCTTTTTCAGCTTCTCCCAGAAAAAATTTTCTAATGTCTTCCAGCTCTTCCTTAAGCCCGGGTTGATGATCTTTAGCAGCCTCAAAGGCAGCATCTATGATCTTCTTCTGTCGCTTTCTTAACGGATATTCTTCAGGATATATACGGTATACAGGAAAGGCAGCCAAAAATGCACCTAAAGCTTTCCGATCATTTTCTTTCTCCTTTAAAAGGTCATATTCAAGAGCCATTTTCCAGAGGTTATTGTATTCCCCACCCATTCTTTCCTCCAGGATAAAGCGCTTTTGTTCGTAGACGAGTTTGTGATAATCCTGGTGGCGCGGGTTGAGCGTTTGATAGACCTCTGTAAATTTATTCTCACTCCTTTGATTTGTGAGCAATTGGTTTACCGTAGCTAAAAAACCATATCCACTGGTACCTTCAACAGGCCAGTGAACAGGAAGTTTTTCATCCCATTCAAGGATCTTTTCAATAGTAATATAGAATTCGGGACCCAATTTCTCCCGAAGCCACTCCAGGTAGCCTTTAGGATCAAAAAGTCCGTCAATATGATCAATTCGCAATCCCTGTATAAGATTTTCCTCACATAGCTGAAGAATAAACCTGTGATAGCTCTCAAAAACCTGCCTGTCTTCCATTCGAAGACAGATGAGGTCATTGATAGTAAAGAATCTTCTGTAATTGATCTCCTTTTCAGTCTCTTTCCAGTGTGCCGGCAAGAAGAACTGTTCCCCGAGAATTCCCTTCAGCTTTTCTTCAGAAGCATTGATCTCCTCTACCCTCTGGTCTACTTTATTTCTGAAATCGGGTTCTTTGTCGTACTCTCTAAGGAAATATTCCTTGAGCTCCTGCCAGTTCTCATCCTCTCCTGAAAAATTCCGGAACTGCTCTTCCCATTTAGCTCCCATTTCCCGGCCTAAAATTGAGGCATAGGAACGTGCGGCGGCAAAGTATTCATGATCAAAATAAGTGATCAAAAATCCCCTTTTTGACACCTTTATTTGCAATTCTCTATTCCTGATCACATCCTCCAGCGGGCTTCCTAAAAAAGGGGCCATTACCTTCCCTGACTCCTTCCAGTCAATATCAAAAAAATTATAATGAATAGAATCCGGGCCCATTTCAAAAATATCCTGCATCCAAATATTGTCCCCGTCAAAAGCCATGTGGTTGGGAACTATATCCTGCAGCCAGGACATGTTCTTTTGCTGCAATTTTTTGCTGATCCTTCTAAACATGTCCAACTTACCTATCTGCTTGTTGATCTGGAAAGGGTTGGTAATATCATATCCATGAGTACTGCCCTTACGTGCCTGAAAAAAGGGGGCAGAATAGATGGTCGAAATCCCGAACTCCTCTAAATAGTCAACGATCCCGTCCAGATCATCAAAAGTATAGTCTGGCGA
The DNA here is from genome assembly GCF_054482715.1 of Salinimicrobium sp. CAU 1759. Taxonomy (NCBI): domain Bacteria; kingdom Pseudomonadati; phylum Bacteroidota; class Flavobacteriia; order Flavobacteriales; family Flavobacteriaceae; genus Salinimicrobium; species Salinimicrobium sp. CAU 1759. The sequence goes on from NZ_JBTLRK010000001.1 coordinate 2,303,171, forward strand.
AAGTTGGACTCTGTATGTAGAAACCGGATTTTTCATTGGAGGGCCAGGTTTACGGATTCTTCGAGCTTTTGAAATTCCTGAACCCATTTTGTAGCTGCCTCATCACCTTCCTCACTTCGTTCAAGTGCTTCCCGGAAGTGTTCTTCTTTTATTCCAAAAATAATATTCTGAGCCTCCCATTTTTCGGGAGAGAGAGGAGTTTCCTCCAGCATTTCCAAGAGGGCATTGACCTTCTTCAGCATCTTGAGATCCATAGGATTTTTCTCAAGCTCCAACGTAAGATCTGTAAGCCGCTTCTCTGCGAGGAAATTTAGAGTGACGGAGTCCAGCTCGGCTTCTATAGATACAGCCGCTTTGATTTGATTCTCAAGTTTCTTGAAGTCGCAGTCCTTTTTTTCTAGTTCCTTTTCCAGACGGTTGTTTACAGCCATTTCGACCGGCAACTTAAGTCGGGAAGGGACCCTCATATTCACCTCCTGAAAGGTTTTAAGCAGTGGATAAGTGTTGTCATACAGCTGCTGCATGGCACCTTCGGCGCCGGTTAGATTGTTTTCCATCACTTGTTTCATAATGAGATGCTGTTCATCCCTGAACAAATGCCAGAAGGAATAGTTATGGTTTCCAAAGTGAGTATCCATGAGATTAAAGATCTCGTACATATTACCCTTTTCAAAGAAGTGTGACATCTTGGAATGAAGCTCCTCCAGGGCTTCTGCACTAATGTATTTTCTAACCCCCCCAAAAATGTGGTGATCGCCCATGTAAAGCACAGCATAAGAGATATCCACTTTTTCCCAGGTGATATCACTGCGGAATTCTGTACGGGCTATGATCAATTTCTGCTTTCCGGCCTCATAGTAGTGGCTGGCTTTTGTAGTAGCGTTGAAGTTGTAAAGGGTCACTTCTTCCGGAAATTCTTCAAAGACCGAAGAAATAGCATAGTGGGCCCCAATCCTTATCATATCCAGTTCCATAGGCTTTACGAAAAGTTCATATGCCTTATGTACCGTTTCATACTGCGGAATATTACTTGGGATCTTCTTTAAGGATTCGACAAAATCGGGTTCATATTTTTCACCACTAACCTCTTCAGCAAGCTGTACGGCACGTTGTGCATAAAAGATATCCTGCATGGATTCAATCCCTGTGACCTCATCGAAGAACCACCCGCAACTGGTGTACATCAACATAGCGTGATACTGCATCTCCAGCAATTTGAGTAGCTTGACCTGGTCTTCTTCAGACAGATCCTCACGGGTATTTTCAGTAAGGAAGCCTTTTACATTCTTTGGATCTCTGTCAAGGATCACCTGGATATACTTATTCCGGACTTCCCAGGGGCTGGAAGTATAAGGCTCCATCTCCTTCTCAAAGAGTGTGATGAGCTTTTCCCGAACCTTGTCAAAAGCTTCTCTTAGAGGTTTTCGCCATTCCTGATTCCAGTCATTGTTGCCACCTGTGTTACAACCACAATCACTGCGCCAGCGCTCTACCCCATGATAGCAGCTCCAGGAAGTATCTTCAATGATCTGGGCTTCATATTCTGGCGGAAATTTTTCAAGGAACTCACCATAGATGGTAAGGTTAATATCATCGTCCTCTTCCAGGGAATGCAGACAATAAGAAAGTGCCATTTCCCCCAGCTTGTGGTGGTGACCATAGCTTTCTCCATCGGTAGCGATATGTACCAGTTCCATATCATCATGTTCTGCAAATTGGCCCCTTAACCTGTCGGCAAATGCTTCCCCATTGTTAAGAAGTCCTTCGAATGCCACCGCCTGGGAAGCAGGACCATCATAGAAGAAAAGACTAATTTCTTTTCCCGAAGGCAATTTACAGGTATAGGCACGACGGGTATTCACCTTAGCATCGGTCGCATCTTCCCATTCTTTAGAGCCAATCTTTCTTACTGCTTTTGCCTGGTAAGGAGAAAGAATAGTGAACTTTATCCCGTGCTTTGCCAGCACCTCAAGCACATCGGTATTTACCGCAGTTTCACCTAACCACATTCCTTCGGGCATCCGGTTGTAGCGGGATTTGAAATCCTCAATGCCCCATATTACCTGTGTTTCCTGATCTCTTTTATTTGCCAAAGGCATAATGAGGTGATTGTAAGCCTGTGCCAGTGCAGCTCCATGTCCCGAAAAATTCTCCTGACTTATTTTATCTGCCTCCAGGATCGCCTCATAGGTCTTTGGCGTCTCGTTTTGCATCCAGGCCAGTAAAGTAGGACCGATATTGTAGCTCATCCAGGCATAATTGTTCATGATCGCCTGGATCTTCCCTTCCTCATCAAGTATGCGGGAAGCCGAATTTCTCACGTAGCATTCGGCGTTGATCCTGTGATTCCAGTCGTGATAGGGATAGGCCGATTCCTGGATCTCTACTTTGTTCAACCATGGGTTTTCCCTTGGAGGCTGGTAAAAATGACCGTGCACACATACATATTTCTCACTCATAATTTTTTTGTTAGTTAGTTAATGAACTACCTCTTTAATAAGGTTCCAAAAAGGGCATTTTTGAGGGGTCTTCTTTTACAATTTGTAGATCACCACCGCTTCAGGAGGAATAGTAAGCTCTCCGGAATTGAAATGGTCATTCCCCTCCATATTTCCTCCCCATTTCTTATCTGCGGAAGAGATAAAAACTTCAGGGTAATCCTTTTCTGAAGTCTTTTCGGTGTATTTTGATTCTCCAAAATTAAAGATCCCTTTCAAGCCTGAATTTCCCACCTTGACCGAAACCTTAAATATCTTTTTTTCCTCATCAACCTCAGTATCAAGGCCTTTATTTCCAAAAAGGTCAAAAGCGCCCTCTTTTTTCAGCTTCAGCAATTCTTTATAAAACTCGAACAGAAGATTTTGTTGTTCTTCCTCTTTAAAATTCCAGTTCAGCTTTGAGTTTTCAAAGGTTTCTTCAGCCTGGGGATCGGGAAATTCGCCTTCAGAATGGGAATGAAAAAAGTACTCAAATTCTCTTTTTCGGCCCTCCTGTACTGCTTTTACAAGATCTGGATCCTCATGACTTATAAAATACTGAAAGGGCTTCTTTTCCCCAAACTCTTCCCCCATGAATAGCATAGGCACAAAAGGGGCCGTAAGCATAATGGCTGCAGCAAGCTTCTGCTTTTCAAAGCTCAGCAGTTCGGCCAGGCGCTCTCCAAGCAGTCTGTTTCCTACCTGATCATGATTCTGAATACAAATGACAAAATTGGAGGGGTCAAACCCCTCCGGACTATTCCCAACAGTCTTTTTCCGGAAAGGGGAATATATACCGTCGTAGATAAAAGCCTGCTTAAAAGCTTTGGCCAGATAATCCATTTTTCCATAATCGGCGTAGTACCCGGCAGACTCTCCGGTAAGTATTGTATGGACTGCATGGTGGAAATCATCAACCCATTGCCCTTCAAGCCCATATCCACCTTTGGAGTAATCATCAATTATTCTTGTATCATTTAGATCACTCTCGGCAATAAGAACATACTTCCTTCCGGTTTTTTCCTCCAGTTCATCTGTTTTTTCACTCAATTCCTTTAAAAAATGTCTTGCACCGCGATCAATGATCTCATGGATCGCGTCTAAACGGAGTCCGTCAAAGTGAAAATCCTCCAGCCACATCAAAGCATTCTGAATGAAATGCTGCCTTACCTGGTCAGAATGTTCATCATCATAATTAATGGCGCTTCCCCAAGGCGTATGATACTTATCTGTAAAGTAAGGCCCATATTGGGAAATATAATTTCCTTCGGGACCAAAGTGATTATAGACCACATCTAACAGGACGCTAAAATTCCTTTTATGACAGGCGTCGATCAGTTTCTTAAGACCTTCGACTCCGCCGTAGCTGTGCTGGGCGGCAAAAGGATAGACACCGTCATAGCCCCAATTTCGTTCTCCGGGAAATTGTGCAATAGGCATTAATTCAATGGTGTTGATGCCCAGCTCTTCCAAATGATCGAGTTTGTCAATTATGGCTTCAAAAGTGCCTTGTGGAGTAAAGGTTCCCACATGAAGTTCATAGATAATCATATTTGATAATTCCCTGCCTTTCCAGGACCGGTCTTGCCAGGAGTAGGAATTGTGATCGATGACTCTCGACCAGGAGTGAACTCCTTCGGGTTGAGAAAGAGAAGCAGGGTCTGGAAACTCTTTTTTGTCTATTCTGAACCTATATAATTCCCCGGGTGCTACATTGTAAAGGGTCTGCTTCCAATAACCTTTGTCATCTTTTGCAAGACTCTGTGAATCAATATTTTTCAGGACAACTTCTACAGTATCTGCAAACGGGGCCCATACGCAAAATTCAGTTTTTTTATCTCCTTTATATACTGCACCAACACTCTTTCCCATAAATAAACTTCTACCAAATTTTTCAATCACTATCAAAGCTAAGAAGGATAAAATGGAAGAATCAATGTTTAATAGTTTTTTAACTAAGGGTGTGCTTTTACTTGCCTAAATTTAAGTGTTTTAGAATTCAGAAAGACCTGAAATGACGGGCATTTCAGAAAAAATCAACCTCCTATATTTTAAAGAAAACATATGAAAATTGATGGTCATAAGAGAGTTAGTATAAGAAATGTAAAACCCCAAATTGACTGTGGAAAATATCCGATAAAAAGAGTTATAAATGAAGAGATAAAGGTAGAGGCCGACATTTTTGGTGACGGCCATGATAAAGTTGATGCTGTACTTCTTTACCGCCAAAAGAAAAAAGGTAGAGGTCGTGAGAAAAAATGGCAGGAAAAACCTATGGAATTCGAAGGTAATGATCACTGGAGCACTACCTTTAGTCTGGATGAAACGGGAGATTACGAATATTCCCTTGAATCATGGGTAGATCACTACACTTCCTGGCAGGACGGACTTGAAAAAAAAGCCGCTGCAAAGCAAAACATCAAAACTGAATTGCTTATTGGAGCAGAACTCATGGAAGAAGCTCTTCCCCGGGCTTCTGGGCCCAACAAAAAGAAATTAAAGGAATGGATCCAGCTTTTTCGTGATGAAGAGCATGAGCAAAGAGCAGTTTCTGAAGCTTTGAGCGACAGTGCTTCCAGGGTTATGTATGAGTCCCGGGATCGCAACAAAGCTTTTCCTTATGACAAGACACTAGAAGTTAGAGTAGAAAGAAAAAAGGCTCTTTTTAGCGCATGGTACGAATTCTTCCCGCGATCTGCATCTCCCGAAAAAGGAAGACACGGGACCTTCAAAGACTGCGAAAATGTACTACCTGAGGTGGCAAAAATGGGATTTGACACAATTTATTTTCCACCTATCCACCCAATTGGCCGCAGCCATAGAAAAGGGCTCAACAATGCTACGGAAGCCGAGGAAGGAGATCCCGGTTCTCCATGGGCAATTGGAGCAAAAGAAGGAGGCCACAAAGCCATTCACCCGGAGTTAGGTTCCATGGAAGATTTCACCCGGCTGGTAAGAAAAGCCAGGGATATGGGAATCGAGATCGCCCTGGATTTTGCCATTCAATGTTCTCCAGATCATCCCTATGTGAAAGAACACCCTCAATGGTTTAAATGGAGACCGGATGGTACGGTTCAATATGCCGAAAATCCTCCAAAGAAATATCAGGATGTACTGCCGGTGAACTTCGAGACCGAAGATTGGGAAAACCTGTGGGATGAGCTTAAAAGCATCGTGGAATTCTGGATCGATAAGGGTGTAAATATATTCAGAGTAGATAATCCGCATACAAAGACCTTTGGATTCTGGGAGTGGTGTATCAGGGAGATCAACAAAAAGCACGATGGCATTATTTTTCTAGCAGAGGCATTTACCCGTCCCAGGGTAATGGAGGAACTGGCGAAAATTGGCTTCAACCAATCCTATACTTATTTCACGTGGAGAAACACAAAAGAAGAATTTGAGGAGTATCTCACTCAACTTACACAAACCGAGGTTAGGGAATACTACAGGCCGAATTTTTGGCCAAATACGCCAGACATCCTTCCAATTTCTCTGGAACACAAAGATGAACCTTCATTTTTGATCAGGTTAATACTTGCTGCCACAATGTCTTCGAATTATGGACTCTACGGGCCTGTATTTGAATTTGGGCTTAATGAACCTTATCCCGGAAAAGAAGAATATATCCATTCCGAGAAATATCAGATCTATCACTGGGACTGGCATCGCAACACGCGGATTAAGGAAATGATAAGTATCCTCAACAGGATTAGAAATGAAAATGAGGCTTTGCAAACCACCTGGAACATAGAATTCTGTGCTACAGATAACGACCAGATCATTTGTTATTCCAAAGTAGATCAAGATGAGAACAACAAGCTCATCATCGTGGTAAACCTTGACCCGAACAATACCCAGTCCGGTTGGGTTCAGGTCCCTTTAAAAAGACTTGGGATCGAGGATCGTGATTCTTATTCAGTAAAAGATCTCCTTACGGGAGCCAGCTATATTTGGCAAAATGAGTGGAATTATGTAGAGCTGCATCCACGGGCGATCCCTGCGCATATCTTAAAAGTAGAAACAAAAAAACCTATACAATAAAAGCAATTAGCATGATCAAACCACTTCAAGCGAGCGATCAGGATACCTGGTATAAAGATGCTATTATATATGAACTTCACATAAAAGCCTTTTTCGATAGTAACGGTGATGGAATTGGAGATTTTGAAGGCCTACTTCAAAAACTTGATTACCTGGAAGATCTGGGAGTGACTGCCATTTGGCTCCTCCCTTTTTATCCTTCACCACTTCGCGATGACGGTTATGATATTGCAGATTACTACAGTATTAATCCTTCTTATGGAGACCTCGATACTTTTAAAAGGTTGATTGATGAAGCTCACGAACGTGGATTAAAGATCATTACCGAGCTGGTCATCAATCACACCTCAGACCAGCACCCGTGGTTCCAGCGGGCACGTAACGCACCTATAGGTTCTCCAGAAAGAGACTATTATGTATGGACTGATGACCCAACAAAATATAAGGACACCCGAATAATATTTACAGATACCGAACCATCCAACTGGACCTGGGATCCTGTTGCCAAACAATATTTTTGGCACCGCTTCTTCAGTCATCAACCCGATCTTAATTTTGACAATGAGCAGGTACAACAGGAAGTTTTTGATGTACTGGATTTCTGGTTTGACCTTGGAGTAGATGGATTTCGACTTGACGCTGTTCCATATCTTTTCGAAAGAGAAGGCACCAATTGTGAGAACCTTCCTGAAACCCATGATTTTCTGAAAAAGTTAAGGGCACATGTGGACAGCAAATATGATAACAAATTGCTCCTGGCAGAAGCCAATATGTGGCCCGAAGATTCGGCTGCCTATTTTGGAGAAGGGGACGAATGTCATATGAATTACCACTTCCCTATCATGCCCAGGATGTTTATGTCGGTAAAAATGGAAGACAGGTACCCGATAATGGATATTATCGACCAGACACCCGATATTCCCGAAAATTGCCAGTGGGCGATTTTCCTTCGGAACCATGACGAACTTACCCTGGAAATGGTGACCGATGAGGAAAGAGATTATATGTATAAAGTATACACTAAAGATCCGCAGGCGAAGATCAATGTGGGGATCCGTCACCGGTTAGCTCCCTTACTGGAGAACAACAGGAACAAGATCGAACTAATGAACGTGTTGCTATTCTCTCTCCCCGGCACTCCCGTGATCTATTACGGTGATGAAATTGGAATGGGAGACAATTATTATTTGGGAGACCGCGATGGGGTGAGGACCCCAATGCAATGGTCATCAGACAGGAATGCAGGATTCTCACACGCCAATCCTCATAAGCTTTATCTGCCTGTGATCATTGATCCATCTTACAAATATGAATCTGTAAACGTGGAAACCGAGCAGATGAATTCTTCTTCCCTGCTCTGGTGGATGAAGAGGATCATTAGCATGAGAAAAAAGTTCAAAGCCTTTGGGCGCGGAGATATTAATTTCCTCTCCCCTAGCAATGCCAAGATCATCGCTTTTACAAGGACCTTTGAAGATGAAGATATTCTGGTACTAGGAAATCTTTCGAGATTCCCACAGGCTGCAGAGCTGGATCTGGAGGCCTATGAAGATTACATTCCGGTAGAGGTTTTTAGTCATAACAAATTTCCCCGGATAACCGAACACCCTTATTTATTTACCATGGCACCTCATGGTTACTATTGGTTCCAATTGCAAAAAGAAGAGGGTCACGTTGCCAAATCTGAAACACCTGAGATACAGGTCGAAGAATGGGATCATCTGCTTCAAAACAAGACGAAATCCCGATTTGAGCACAACATTCTTCCTAATTATCTTAATAGCTGCCGCTGGTTTGGCGGTAAGTCCAGAGTCATACAGAATATAACGGTGGTTAATAAGGTAGATATCCCGGTAGAGGAAATTCCGTCTACCTTAATAACCATTGAGGTGAGCTACAATGATGGATTACCTGAAGTTTACCAGCTTCCTCTCGGGTTTTTAAGTCCGAAGTTTGATGAAGAGTACAAAGAGATCCCGGCCAAAGGAATTATTGCGAAACTAAAGTTGGGAGAAGAAGAAGGATACCTTTTTGATGCCGTCTACAGTGAAAGTTTTAGAAATGTACTTTTCAGAAACATCAAGAAAGGCCGGAAATTAAAGAGTGGCCGCGGAAATTTAGTGTTCTACCACAGTGAGGACGGATTTGACAAAACAGATAAGGTTCACTCCAAGATCCTTAATGCAGAGCAGAGCAATACTTCACTAATTTTTGATAACAGGTATTTCCTCAAGCTTTACCGTAAACTGGACAACACCATAAATCCCGACTTGGAGATCACAAAATATCTCACAGAAAAGACAGAATACAAAAATTCTCCACGGTTTGTAGGGGCAATAGAATATAAACCTGATGCCAAGAATATCATTGTATTGGGAATGATGCAGGACCTGGTTCCTAACCAGGGTGACGCCTGGGACTATACAAAGGATGCTCTAAACCGCTTTTTTGACAGGGTATTGACAATGCCTAAGGAGCAGGAATTTGAACCGGTAGAACACACCTTAAAACCACATTCTTACCAGGATCTTTCAGAAAACATGAAAGAATTACTGGGAATGGTCTTTCCTGAGAGAATATTTTTGCTAGGACAAAGAACAGCAGAAATGCACAAGGCTTTGGCTGCAAACCCTCTTGAAAAGGATTTTGAACCGGAACCATTTTCACTGCACTACCAAAGGTCCCTTTTCTCTTCCCTGCAATCCCTTACCCGGAATGCTTTCCAAAACCTTCAGAAAAGCATTAAGACCCTTCCCAAGCACATACAGGAAGAAGCACAGGAAGTATTAGACATGAAAGCAGATGTTCTGAAAACATTCAGGAAAGTGTACGATCACAAAATACCAATCATGAAGATACGTACCCATGGAGATTATCACCTGGGGCAGGTATTATGGACAGGAAAAGATTTTGTGATCATTGATTTCGAAGGAGAACCTGCACGATCATTTAGTGAAAGAAGATTGAAGAGGTCACCGCTACGGGATGTTGCAGGAATGGTTCGCTCCTTCCACTATGCGGCCTACAGCAGCATTATGGAATCTGATATTGACGACCACAATAAAGAAGGAGAACTTGATAACTGGGCCGATAACTGGTATTATGTCGTCACCAAAATTTTCCTTCAGGGGTATTACGAACATGTAGGCGAGAACGATTTTATACCACCAGATGAAGAAGATACCGAGATCCTTATGCAGATCTTCCTGCTCGAAAAAGCAATTTATGAGATGAATTATGAATTGAACAACCGGCCAGATTGGGTCTTGATCCCGCTAAGGGGAATTAAATCATGCATTAAACAATAAATTATGGCTAAGAAAGAGAACAATAAGAAAGATATAGAGAAAAAAACTTCAGGAAGCGGAAAGGCTCCAAAGGGACCTGTTGAAAAAGGAAAAACTTCTGCCGAGGAATCAGGAGAGGTTAAAGGGCCCAAAGGAGTGGGTGATAATTCCCCAAAGAAGACAGGAACAAAGAAATCAACTTCGGATAAATCTGTTTCAGAAAAAAAACCGGCTACAAAAAGGGCTACAGCTTCTAAAAAGACATCAGCTAAGTCTGGATCTTCTGCCGAAGAAAAATCTACAAAACTGAACACTGGACTTCCTAAGACTAAAATGCCCGATGCAGATGCAGCAGCTGAACCTAAGCCTAAAAAGCAGAACGGGAAAACTTCAGCAAAATCAAAATCAACAACTGCAGAAAAGGCGACAAAATTAAAAACAGGATTGCCCAAAGCGAAGATGCCCGATTCAGACGCTGCCGCCAGTCCTAAACCCGGGAAACCGACAAAAAAAACATCGGCAGCAAAGAAAAAGGAAGATAGCTCTTCTAAACCTGTAAAATTTCAGGAACCCCTAACCGATGACCAGGTGCCCGATGTGGCTGCACCGGCGTCAAAAGTCACTACTACTCCACAGGAAAGCCCGGAGAAGAAGACCAGAACTCGAAAAACAGCTGAAAAGAAGGCTACGGCCACGCCTAAGACCCCTACAACAAAGAAAAGTGCAGTTAAAAAAGCAGAAGAGGCAGAGCCAAAACCAACAGAGAAAAAGGCTCCAAAGAAGATGTCCAGGCAGAAAAAAGTTCCCGGTATAAGTGCCGAAGAAAAAATGAAGCTGCCGAATACTTCACCTTCCGAAGATCTAAAAGATGCTGCAAAGGAAACAGCTGATAATCTCAAGAAGAAGATCACACCTGATGAAGAAACGAAAAGGGATCTCGAAAAAATGGCGAGAGACTTGATTCCCGATCCTGAAGACATAAAAGATGCAGCCGGAAATTTGGCAGAAAAGATCATTCCTCAAGCCGAAAAGGCAAAGAAAAAAGTAGAGGAAATTCTGCCCAACAAAGAGGAGGTTGCAGCTGCAGCCCATAAAGCAAAGGAAAAAGTTGAGGATCTCACTACGAACAAAAAGGAGGAGCAAAAGTCTTCCTCTGATAAACCGGTGGAAGCAACTTTACTAACAGAATTTGATATTCACCTGTTTCGGGAAGGAAAACATTATCACTTGTATAACAAGTTAGGTTCTCACCTTATGGAATATATGGGAACAGAAGGTGTGTATTTTGCAGTTTGGGCTCCAAATGCCGAAAAGATTTCGGTTGTTGGGGATTTCAATAACTGGGACAGGGAAGCTCACTCCATGAAGGCGCGATGGGATAATTCCGGGATTTGGGAGGTATTTATACCGGGTGCCAAAAAGGGCAGTTTGTACAAGTATTTTATAAGGTCCAATAACGGCTATGAAGCCGAGAAAGGAGATCCTTTTGCTTTTCAATGGGAAACTCCTCCCAATACAGCCTCTGTAGTTTGGGATCTTGAGAATACCTGGAAAGATAAAGTATGGATGAAAGACAGGCAGAAAAAAGAGGGTAAAGCGCAACCTATGTCGGTGTATGAAATCCATCTTGGTTCCTGGAAGCGAGTACCCGAAGATAATTTTCGATCCCTTACCTATCTTGAACTTGCAGAGCAACTCCCACAGTACATTAAAGACCTCGGATTCACTCACGTGGAATTTATGCCTGTCATGGAACACCCTTTCTTTGGATCCTGGGGTTATCAGATAACAGGATATTTTGCTCCTTCGAGCCGTTTTGGCACTCCGCAGGAGTTCATGCAGCTTATCGATAGCCTGCACCAGGCGGGAATTGGAGTTATCCTGGATTGGGTTCCCTCCCACTTCCCATCAGACCTCCATGGTCTCCACTATTTTGACGGAACTTATCTCTATGAACATGCCGACCCGCAAAAAGGCTTTCACCCAGACTGGCAGAGCTATATATTTAACTATGGAAGAAATGAGGTACGGTCTTTCCTCATAAGTAACGCGCTCTTTTGGCTGGATAAGTTCCATGCCGACGGATTAAGAGTTGATGCCGTAGCTTCTATGCTTTATCTTGATTACTCCAGAAAAGAAGGGGAATGGGAGCCAAACGAATTTGGTGGAAACGAGAACCTGGAAGCAATAAGTTTCCTCAAGGAATTCAATGAAGTTGTTTACAAGGAATTTCCCGATGCAGTGACCATTGCCGAAGAATCCACAGCATGGCCAATGGTTTCCAAACCTACCTACATTGGCGGACTTGGTTTTGGGATGAAATGGATGATGGGCTGGATGCACGATACTCTCAAGTATTTTAGTGAAGATCCTATTAACAGAAGGTATCATCAAAACACTATTACATTCAGTTCCAATTACGCCTTTACAGAGAATTTTATGCTACCCTTGTCTCATGATGAGGTAGTATATGGTAAGCAGTCCATCCTTAACAAGATGCCGGGAGATGAATGGAACAAATTTGCCAACCTCAGGACCCTTTACTCCTATATGTTTGCTCATCCCGGAACAAAATTGCTCTTTATGGGGGCAGAATTTGGACAAACCACAGAATGGAATCACGATTCCAGCCTGGAATGGCATCTAACAAATGAAGGCCCACATCAACAAATACAGGAGACCTTTAAAGAACTTAACAAGCTCTATAAAAAAGAACCTGCCCTTTATGAAAAGGCTTTCTCCCATGAAGGATTTGAATGGGTAGATATAAATGATGAAGAAAATAGTATCATCAGCTTTCTGCGAAAAGGAGATGATCCTAAGGACAACCTGCTGGTAGTTTGCAACTTTACTCCTGTGCCAAGAGAGAACTACAGGATTGGAGTACAGGAAGCAGGTAGCTGGAAAGAGATCTTCAACAGTGATGACAAAAGGTTTGGAGGAAGTAATGTAAAGAATGATGGCAAGATAGAAAGCGGGCAATTACCGGCACACAGGCAGGAGAATTCGATCTCATTAACTTTACCTCCCATGGCCGTGATCTATCTTAAGAAATCTTGATCACAGAAAAGTAAAAATAAGACCTGCCCCAAAAAATCCCGGGGCAGCTATTTAATTAGAAAGTGATCTATGACCAATGATTACTGTTCTGCATATTTTTACTAACCCGTGTCATCCTGATCAAGTATTCTCAATGGGTACGATCGAGAAATCTAAAGTTTTCTGAAAAACAGTTTTAATCAACAGGCCTCTAACTTTTACGGTAAAATCCGTAACTTCAGGAGCCTTAAAAAGAATGTATGAAAAATGTAAAAGCTTATGCAACCCAGGCTGCAGATCAAGATTTAAAGCCCTTCCAAATTGACCGGTCGGAACCGGGTCCAGGAGATGTTGAAATAGAAATTCTGTTTTGTGGTGTCTGCCATTCAGATATACATACCGCCCGCAACGAATGGGGGGGTACAAAATATCCCTGTATTCCCGGTCATGAGATCGTGGGGAAAGTAACCCGAACAGGAGATGAAGTAAAAAACTTTAAAGAAGGAGATACCGTTGGAGTAGGCTGTTTTGTGGATTCCTGCGGTCATTGCGAGAATTGTGAAGAAAGCCTGGAGCAGTACTGCTTAAATGGGCCTACAGCAACTTATAATTCTCCCTCCCGGTTAGATAAAGATGTTCATACCTATGGAGGTTATTCTACTCACATAGTAGTGAAGGAAGAGTTTGTTCTAAATATTTCAGATAAGCTGCCGCTGAATGCCGTTGCGCCGCTGTTATGTGCCGGAATTACGACCTACTCTCCCCTTCGCAGGTGGAATGTCAAAAAGGGTGATAAGGTTGCAGTAGTTGGTCTGGGTGGGCTTGGGCACATGGCAGTAAAACTTGCCTCCTCAATGGGGGCGGAAGTAACAATGCTTAGTCGCTCACCTGAAAAAGAGCAGGATGCAAATGAACTGGGAGCTGCTCACTTCGAACTTACCACGAAAGAGGAAAACATGAAAAAAATGGCCGGCCGGTTTAATCTTATTATTAACACCGTTTCGGCACAACACGATTATAACCAATATCTCAATCTTCTAAAAACAGATGGCGTAATGGTCTTATTGGGCATTCCTCCTAAACCTTCAGAAGTACTCGCTGCTCCATTGATAATGAAAAGAAGAAGCCTTGTAGGCTCTCTAGTGGGTGGCATAAAAGAAACACAGGAAATGCTGGATTACTGCGCAGAACATGGAATAGTTTCAGATGTAGAAATGATCAATATCGACCAGATCAATGAAGCCTACGAAAGAACCTTAAATGCCGATGTTCGCTACAGGTTCGTAATTGATATGAAATCCCTGAAAGAGCAAAACTAATAACACAACCACAAAAACATGAAAAGAAATGCAACTGCCGTTTGGAACGGAACAATAAAAGAAGGAAAAGGAAATCTAACTACTCAGAGTGGGGTGCTCAAGAAAACACCTTACTCCTTCAAGATGAGATTTGAGGATGAATCGGGAACCAATCCCGAAGAGCTTATTGGAGCTGCACATGCCGGGTGTTTTACCATGCAGCTTTCAGCGAACCTGAGCAAGGAAGATTTTAATCCTGTAGAGCTGGAAACTAAATGTGAGATCACCTTTGAAGACGGGACCGTGAAGAAGTCTCATCTTACTTTAGAGGCCAAAGTTCCAGGAATTTCACAGGAAAAGTTTGATGACCTGGTCAATCGCGCAAAAGAAAATTGCCCAATTTCGAAATTATTAAATGCTGAGATCACGCTAGATTCTACCCTGAACGGATAAGTTTCAAGCTTCAGAAAGTATTTGAGAAAGCGCTTCAAAAATGTCATTTTTGAGGCGCTTTTCCATTTTGTTCGCCTGCACAAATTTTTGATTCACCTCCAGCTCAATTCCTGAATATTGCTCCGGAAATTTTTGCCTGAGATATGTGGTAAAACCATCATCAATACCAAAATAAGGATAATTGAAACGCACATTAAGACCTTTGTCCTGCTGAAGAATCCTTTCTCTGAATGTTTGACAGAAGCTTGATTCTGATTTTTTCGCAGGATCAAACAGGAGGCCAATGTCTGCATCTCTTACCTCTCCCTTTAGCACCGGAGTAAAAGAATGGACAGAAATGTGGAGTATTACTTTTCCTTCCTGTATCAGGTTATTAATTCTACTCTCCACGTACTCCCGGTATGGCAAATAAAATTCCTCCAGAATTTCCCTTTTTTGAGCCTCTGGTAACGGAGCAGTATATCCTGAAAATAGCTGTGGATGCCAAAGGGATCTATTGGGCTCTACGACAAGTCTGCTTATCATATAATCCTGATTAAAAACAGCTAAGCTTGAAAGTTCCTGAAACAGGTCCCGCGCCCCCGGATCGAATCCGCGGTGAGTCTCCAGCACCTCCTGTGCTCGGGAAAAAAAATCCCGGTAATCCTCCGGAATTTCATTTCCTGCATGCTCGCAAGTCAGAATTAACTTCATAGTGCTAAGGTTTGATCATTGCTAATCATTCATTTTTAATCGAGAAAAAATCTGTTGTCATGTAGACAACTACCAAGTTCCCTATAAACTTGAAGAATTTTCTCTTCTGTAGGATCTTCGCCTAAAGCTTTTAATATCCTACCCGAGAGACTTCCCTCCTCCAGGAGAAATTCAACGCTTTGTTGATGTTTTGGAGACAGGTCTTCTTTTACCAATGAATAGATCTTTTTCCAGATGTCTAAAGTGCTAACTTTTGGTTGTAGATCAAAAATATCGGCATATTCTGCATTTTTGATCAAAGTGTTTTCAGCATCTATAATCACTTCATCAAAGATCTCAAAAAGGTCATTTTCATGCCAGTTTTTTTGATCTTCAAGAGAGATCAATTCTTCGCTCACTAATAACTTTAGCGCTTCAATGATAAGAACTGCAATGGCTATATCAGCTTTAGGACATTCCTGCACATCAATAACCCTAATTTCTATTGCTCCCCGGTCGAACCTGGCGATCGCTCCCCTCGAATTCAGGAAATGCTGATCGAGAATATTTTCGGTATCATGAGGTTTAATGGCTTTATTTATGGGGTCAAAAATGCCATTTTGATAATCTTTTCTTGAAAAAAAACGTTCCGGGATCACTTTCCCCGTCATCTCCGGTATCTCTTTTTGATTGGTTTTATAAACATGCATCCTTGCGTCTTTATATCCGGTCAATTTACCTTCAAAAATGGGAGAACTTGCACTAAGCGCAGGAATTATGGGCAGCAGGATCCTAACTGCGGCATGCAATTTTTCAAATTCTTTATCTCCCGAAAAAGGTAAATTGATGTGCATACTCTGCACATTACTCCACCCATGGCCGGTGCAGTCAAAGATGCGGTTATACAGAGCATAGATCTTGCTGTAGTTGTGTTGCCATAGCTGCATCTCTTTTTCAGGTTGCATTAAAGGGTGTGCCGCGGTGGCTAATAACTCGCTGTTAAAATCCCGTAGCAGCGTATTCACTTCCCGAATGTTTTCAGCAAAAAGTTCATCCAACGTCTCAAGATCGGCCGTTGGACCATTTGTTTTTAGTTCTACTACATGCGCAACCAGCTCGTTACTCCACTCGATTTTGCCATTTTCAACATCTGAGGTGAGACTGCCGTTCTTTTTTATGAGTAGCTTATCAACTATTGGATTGATCTTATAGGTTTTGGAGTCTACCAGCATGTACTCCAGTTCAATTCCAAAGACTTTAAAAAGGTGATAACTCATTCGATCTTCTTTTCAAGTCGGTTCTTAAGGGCTGTAAGTATGTCAATGTATACCTTGTCTCCATAGTAGCGATCTTCAACTCCAAAATCCACGTTGGGATTATCATTGATTTCGATCACCAATGGCTTGCCATTTACCTCTTTTATATCAATTCCATAAAGGCCTTTCCCCATAAGTTTAGCCGACTTTAATGCGGCATCCAGTATCTTCTTTGGAACTTCATCAATAGAAATTACATCTGCATTGCCTTCCTGATCATCTTTCTTCTTTGCATTCCAATTATAGATCTGCCAATGACCTTTTGCCATATAATAGCGGCAGGCAAAAATGGGTTTATCATCGAGTATTCCAATTCTCCAGTCATAATCGGACGGGGTATATTCCTGCGCAATTATGAGTTCCGATTCCTTTAGCATCTCCCCTACTAACTTTTCATATTCTTCAACCGTCGAGGCTTTTTTGACCCCAAACGAAAAAGTTGAATCGGGGGATTTCAGCACTAACGGAAGTCCTGTTTTTTCTGTTACCTTGTTCCTGTTCTCCTTGTGTACAATAATTGTCTTAGGCGTAGGAATTCCGGCATTCTCAAGAGCTTCTGCCATAAAGACCTTATTACAACATTTAAGAATGGCATCGGGATAATCCACGATGGCGATGTCCTCCTGTTGTGCTTTACGGGCAAAAGCGTAGGCTTCGTTGTTCACCTCTGTACTTTGTCTTATAAAAAGTGCATCAAAAGCCGAAAGTCGGGACAGGTCTTTGGGAGAAACAAATTCTACATAGAAATTCATTTTTTCGGCCAGCTCCGCAAATTTCTTTAGTGCCTTTTGATTACTTGGGGGTGCAGGATCATGATCCTGAACTAAGATTGCAAGATCATATTCATAGGTTTCACTTCTGGGCGTGTCGTATCTTTTCTTGGCAAAATATTGTATTGCAGAATCATGCATAATAGCCTTATGCTCCTCAGGAATTTCAATTTCAGATAAAGCTTTGATCGACTTAATATTCCACTTGTTGGAATAATAGAATTTCACCCTAAGAAAAGGGATTTGAAAGTGCCGGTGAAACATCGCACTGAGTTCCCGATACTTCTGAGCCACATTTTGCCCAAAGTAGATACTAAGTGTGAATTCCGGTGATTTAATTCCTTTAAGGCTCTTCTGAATAAGGTCATCAAATTCATCAGAAACGATCTTCACTAATTTAGGCTCCCGAAGGTCCACGAGGTTCATTACTGTAGGAATTGGTAGATGTCCCCGGGCTTCGGCGAGTAAGGAGACATAATAGCCCTTACTCTGGTAAGAATAATCCTTACATAAATTGAATATTCGAGCTTTCTTCAGTCTGGAAAACCCGGAATTTGTAAGATAATCCCTGGCCGAAATAACTTCCATATTTTCAAGAGAAAGCTTCCAGTTTTCGGGTTTATTTACAACTAAAAATTTCTTCATTAAGTGTTTAAAATTTGATCAAAGGTATATGAAAAAATGAATGGAAATTCAGCTGCATACTAATTTTAATTTACCTCCTATGTCTCCAAAAACTCACACTAAAAAAAATTCAAAAATCTGGATCACAAATAATTAAACAGTAATTTATATTTCCCATGATGCTAAAGATTTAATATATTCTTAGAAACGGAAATAATTGTTGAATATAAATCAACTCCCTAAAGAGGTAAAAGAATTAGTTCAATAAAAAAACCTTCCGGAAATTCGCCGGAAGGTTTATCTTGTTTGGAAGTCAATAGATTTTGCCCCTAAATTAGCCCCGAAATATTTCCTTCCAAATCTATGTTTATGTTCTCCGATGCAGGATGTGCAGGCAGACCCGGCATTCGCATCATATCTCCGGTAACAGGTATTAAAAATCCTGCTCCGGCAGCAATTTCTATTTCCCTTACACTTAGTGTAAACCCCTTTGGTCGTCCCAACAGCTTTGGATCATCGGAAAGGGATTTCTGTGTCTTGGCTATACATACAGGTAACCCCTCAAGTCCGAGATCCAGTATATTCTTAAGGTCCTTTTTAGCTTTTTGCCCGAATTCGACCTTATCTGCACCATAAATTTTCTTAGCAATAGTTTCAATTTTACTCATAACAGGATCATCCCAGTTATAAAGTGGCCTAAAATCTGATTTTCCCTCTTCAATCGCTTCAACCACCATTTTTGCCAGCTCTAAAGCCCCTTCTCCTCCTTTGGCCCAACCATTGGAAAGTGCAACTTTGACATCTAGTTTATTAGCAAGATCCACGATTAGTTGAATCTCCTCATCACTGTCACTGTAGAACTTGTTGATAGCTATTACAGGAGTAATATTGAATTGTAGTGCATTCTCCAGGTGCTTTTCCAGATTAGGCAATCCTTTTTCAAGAGCCTCAACATTTGGAGTAGTAAGTGATGACAGTGGTGCTCCTCCGTGATACTTTAAAGCTCTAATTGTAGTGGTCATTACTACAACCTTTGGAGCTAATCCTGCACTTTGGCACTTAATGTTGAAGAATTTTTCTGCTCCAAGATCAAATCCAAAGCCGGCTTCGGTAACGGTATAGTCCGAAAGGCTCATTCCCATTCTTGTAGCTATTACAGAGTTGGTACCCTGCGCAATGTTAGCAAATGGGCCAAGGTGGATTATTGCCGGATTACCTTCCATGGTCTGTACCAGGTTTGGCTTGAGAGCATCCTTTAAAAGCGTTGCCATGGCACCTTCAGCATTAAGATCTCTGGCATATATAGCTTTCTTGTCAAAAGTGTAGCCAATAAAAATGTTCGCAAGACGCCCTTTTAGATCCTCAAGGTTTTCTGCAAGACACATTATAGCCATGATCTCGGATGCTGCTGTTATATCAAACCCGCTTTCCCGTGGGATCCCCGATCCTGTTCCGCCGAGACCGATAACAATATTACGAAGTGCACGGTCATTTACATCCATCACCCGTTTAAGAGACACGGTACGGGGATCAATCCCCAGATTACAAGTCTTAGACTGAATATTATTATCAACCAGAGCTGCCAATAAGTTATGCGCCTTTTCAATTGCCGAAAAATCTCCGGTGAAGTGAAGGTTAATATCTTCCATAGGAAGAACCTGGGAATACCCTCCTCCTGTTGCTCCTCCTTTGATGCCGAAAACAGGCCCAAGGGAAGGCTCTCTTAACACAACAGTAGTTCGTTTACCCAACCTGTTCATCGCTTCAGAAAGACCGATGGAGACTGTGGTCTTCCCTTCCCCTGCCGGGGTTGGGGAAATTGCGGAAACAAGGATAAGGTTTCCGGAATCTACTTTCTTTTTGTCAATCCTTTTAAGTGGTAGCTTAGCCTTGTATTTCCCATACATCTCAATCTCCCCGGGATCGAGACCTAATTTTTTAGCAATTTCTGTAATTGGAATGAGTTCTACTTTTTGGGCAATGTCGAGATCGGTAAGAGGTGCGGTTGTCATTGATCCTTCTGTCTTTAAATTTACAGTTCAAAAGTACAATGCATCCCAGGTGAGAAGAATGATAAGAATCAGTTTTACTGTGATTTTTCAAACGTTTTCGTGATCCTAAGTCACTGCCTTATAAAATGAATCGATATGCTCCTGGTCTCCACTTATAAATACCAGGTCATTCCGCAGTAATTTTAGACTTGGAAAAACAGTTTTAATAATTTTCCCTTTTCGGGACACGGCAAGAACATTGACCCCAAATTTCTTTCTCACATCTAACTCTTCAATCGTCTTGCCTATAATGGAACCGCTTTCGGCCATGACTCGAACACAACTTATCTTGAAGTCAGGAATAGTTGAAGAGCTAAAAGTTCTAAGAGGTTTACGGGACTGAAAAACCTGGTAGTTATCTGCCCTAACTGAATCGACGAGACTTTCCAGTTCATCAATAGGTACAAGAAAATTGGTCAAGACGCGGGAAAAAATCTCTATTGAAGTTTCAAATTCTTCGGGTATGACCTCATCGGCTCCAAGGGCCAGCAAGCTTTTGATCTCCTTTACATAGCGGGTCCTTACAACAATATGTACAGAAGGAGAAAGATGCCGGATGTTTGCCACAATAGCTTTGGTAGCCCTGGGATCTGAAATGGCAATGACTACAACCCGTGCCTTTTTTACATTCACAGCCTCGAGCATGTGCTCCTGCATGGCATCACCATAAATTATTGGTTCCCCTTTTGCTTTTTCCTTTTTAACGATCTCGGGGTTAAGCTCCAGGACCATATAGGGAATGTCTGCATATTTTGCTGCTTTAGCGAGATTTGTACCATTAATACCATAACCAATGATCAACAAATGGTCCTCTGGACCATTAGCCCCTTCTTCAGAAAGAGAAAACTCCCTATCTACTTTGTAACCTCCCACTCCCGGTGCTAACTTCCTCAAGATAAAATTTGCTGTGTTGCCCGAAAACAGGAAAATGAAAGGTGTTAGTAACATGGTAAATACTGAAACAGAAAGAAAATACTGATTCATTTGTGGAGAAAGCAGTCCATTCTCAATTCCCACCCGCGAAAGGATAAAGGCGAACTCCCCTACCTGAAATAATGCCATTCCCGATAAGATCACTGTCCTCATAGAATATTTTAAGGCCAGGGCAGTAAGCGACACCAAACCCCCTTTCAGGATAAAAACCACCAGGACCATTAAAAGGATCATTACTGCGTTTTTCACAAAGAAATCCAGGTCGAGTAACATTCCTATGGATATAAAGAAGAAGCTGATGAATAGCTCCCTAAAAGGCAATATTGTACTGGTGGCCTGGTGACTGTAATCGGATTCAGAAATAATGAGTCCTGCAAGAAAAGCTCCAAATGCCAGAGAAAGTCCGGCAGAAGCCGTAACAAAAGCAACAGTAAAACATAGAGCGATAGTGGCCAGAAGAAAAAGCTCCTTACTTTTTGTCTGGGCTATCAAGAACATTCCTCTGGGAACAAGATATTTTGCCCCTATGTAGGTGAGTGCAAGTACCAGCCCACTTTTCAGCAATAGAAATAGCACTTCATTAACAATGTTAGACGAATTACCTGCCATAATAGGGCTAACTAACATCATGGGTACCACAATAATATCCTGAAAAATGAGAATTCCCAGTGCCATTCTTCCGTGAGGAGCAGTGATCTCATTGCGGTCATATAAGATCTTTAAGACGATAGCCGTACTGGAAAGCGAAAACAGAAAGCCGGTGAAAACAGCCTCATTCCAAGATGACCCAAGTACGAAAAAGATGAATGCCGTCACCACTATACTCAGCCCCACCTGCATAAATCCTCCCACAAAGACCGTTCGTTTCATAGAAGCCAGCTGCTTAAGAGAAAGCTCCATCCCAATGACGAACATCAAAAGAATTACGCCTATTTCGGATAATAACTCAACCTGTTCTGGGTTTTCAATCAATCCAAAGCCAAAAGGACCTATAATAATGCCGGTGACAAGAAATCCAAGAACCGAAGGTAGTCTAAGCCTTTGAAGCAGTAGAACAACTACTACCGAAAAACCGAGCAAAACCACAATGTCCTGGAGTAATGGAAAGTGCATTCTTTAGATCATTTTTTTCATTCCCTAATTTATCAAATTCTCTAAGAATGACTTTCTTTAGAACCAGGTTTTGAAAAGAAAATCCGGACTTCTGTTCTCCTAAGAAATTATAAGGGATCTTTCCCAAAGTTACTCTCCGACTTATGTTTCATCTGGATAACTTTGAACTAGAACTTTAAAGCAGATTTAAGAACCTGCAGCCGTGAATTCCTTAAATTATGATCTCTTAATCAATTCCAAATGTTTGGTATAAGTGACATTCCAAAATTCCTGCTGGCTTTTTTCCTGGTACTGCCACTAATATCTATTATACACGAGTTAGGACACGTTTTCTTTGCCTGGATCATGGGTGCTAAAAATATCCGTGTCATCGTTGGGAGTGGGAAACCGGTCTATAATCGGGGAATACTGGAAATTCGGCAATATTATTTCTGGTATGGGTTCTGCACCTTTGAGAATATTGAACGTAAAGAAAAAGTGGCTAATATTCTTATTTTTTCTGGAGGAGCGCTGTTTAATCTAATAAGCACTATGGCGGTGATTCTTTTAGTAGAGAATAAAACTTTGGAGGAAGGAATGTTGACTTATCAATTCACATATTTTTCAATGTATTACGTCTTTTTCGCACTACTACCCATGCTTTATCCCGGGGGAAATTTTAGTGATGGTAAAGTAATTCTTGAACTTCTCAAGAATAAAGATCAAATTGTAAAGGAGCGGACCTACCGGGTGCAATGGAAGATCAAGGAAGAAGAATGGGAGGTACTCAACCATAAAAATGAGTCGATCCAATCTTTTAAAAAAATGAAAGATGCCATAGAAAAAGCCAAGGCAACGGCACAGGAGAACCGCCCCAGTAGGATTATCCTTTTAAAAAATGACGAGGAAAAAGAGATACAGAATTATCCACGGGTCCCGTTATAGCTATTTAACCACATATAGTGGGACATCAAGATTAGCATTAAACAACTCCTCAGTCACTGTGCCTACTGCAAATGGAGAAAAGGTATTCCCGCCTTTATCTGATACGACCAGCATATCTACTTCAGAATTTCTTAGGTTAGCCATGATCTTTTGAGCAGCTCCCGATTCCCTTCCCATGAAAATAAGTGGTTCAACCGGCTCAGAATAGTTGAGCTTCTTCAGAAACTTTTCAAATTTTTCCTTCACGTGTTTCTCTACTTTTGGACCCATTGATTCGGGTGAAACATAAGGAGAGAACTGTACGGGAACACTGTACACATGTACAACCTTTAGATCCACTTTTTGTCCTTCCTGAAGTTCTTTTGTAATTCTAAAGACTTTACGGGAGTCATGGGAAAAATCTGTTCCTGCCCAGATCATGTTCAGCTTTTCTCTTGCAGCGGCCGGTACTGCAAGAATATCGCACCTTAGCAACCGCAGCAGCTTGCCGCTTACTACTCCGGTGCCCTTTTCGTGCTTCTTGTTCCCTACAATAGCAAGATCAATTCCATATTTTTCTACAATGTACTTTAAGAGAGATTCGCTGTAGGGATCTTCAGAAATAAGTACCTCCCAGTTTGCAGTTGCTGAAAAATGGGTTTTTACCTTCTCGTTCAATTCATCTCCAATCACCTCATCCAGGTTCACATCCTTAAGGTGTTCTTCAAAAAGCTCGGAAATTTCATATTTTTTGATGTTGTGCACAAAATAAACGTTCTCTGCCTTTAATCTTTCAGCAATAAAAGAAGCATAGGTTATAAGCTTTTCATCAATAGCCGAAAGGTCCAGGGCGACAAGAATATTTTTGATCTTCTTCATGACAGTTTAGTTAAAGATTTTCTTTGTTATTTCTCCCCCTCTTTTTGATAAGGTCTGAGATCACTTCTTCATAGCTCTCCAGTTCCTTCTGGGCTTTTTTCTCTTCGCTCTTGACATATTCATCCCGTACGCCGATGTAGAGCGAATAACACATGAATAGTAAAATAAAAGCAAAGGGTAAGCCTGTAACAATAGAAGCCGTTTGTAATGCCTGTAATCCTCCTCCTATCAAAAGAACAGCTGCAACTGCACCCTCGGCTACCGCCCAGAAGATGCGCTGCCCCACAGGGGCGTCAATTTTCCCCCCAGAGGTAAGACTGTCCACCACTAATGAACCCGAGTCTGAAGAGGTAACGAAAAAACCGGCGATCAATACCACTCCAATAATGTTCAAGGCCACCGCGAAGGGAAAATCTTCAAGAAATACAAACAAGGCCGTGGCTACATTGTCATCTACAGCGTTTATGATCGTTTGATCCCCCAGTAAAGCCTGCTGAATCGAGGTACTACCAAAAGCAGAGATCCAAAAGAACGTAATGATGGAAGGTACAATTAGCACTCCTAAAATGAATTCCCTGATGCTTCTTCCTTTGGAGATACGGGCGATAAACATCCCCACAAAAGGAGACCATGCGATCCACCAGCCCCAATAAAATACGGTCCAGGAATTCTGCCAGTCATTACCGGTATAACTCTCTGTCCAGGAAGAGATCTCCAGAAAGCTGTACAAGTAGTTCCCGGTATTCTGAACAAAGGACTGAAAAATAAAAATAGTCGGACCCAGCACTACTACCAGTAACAACAATAAGACGGCTATTCTCATATTCCATTCGCTCAGAAATTTTACTCCCTTGTCCACACCCAAAACGACAGATATAGTAGCTATAGCAGTAATCCCTGCAATAAGACTTACCTGGGTGATAATTCCGCTGTCAACTCCAAAGACATGAGCCAGTCCCGCAGCAATCTGCTGCACTCCCAATCCAAGGGAGGTCGCCAGGCCGAACAAAGTGGCTAAAACCGCGAAAATATCAATAAGATCTCCTCTTTTCCCGTAGATCTTGTCTCCCAGAATAGGATAAAAGACTGAGCGAATGGTGAGTGGCAAACCATGCGAATAAGTAAAATAAGCGAGCGAAAGCCCTACCAGGGCATAAATCGCCCAGGCGTGAAAGCCCCAGTGCAAAAAAGTAAAATTCATAGCTTCCTGGGCGGCTTCAGGAGTTCCTCCTTCAGTAAGCGGCGGATTCATAAAATGTGTTACCGGTTCGGCAATACTCCAAAAAAGCAAACCAATCCCCATCCCTGCGCTAAACAGCATGGCGAACCAGGAGATAGTTTTAAATTCGGGTTTTGCATCTTTCCCTCCTATCCTTATGTTTCCGAATTTACTAAAGGCGAGATAGAGGACAAATATGAGAAAGATGTTGACACACAGAATAAAGAACCAGCCGCCGTTATTGGAGACAAAAGCCTGTATGTCGTTAAAATAACCTTCAGCCTGCTCCTCAAAGATCAGGGTTAGAGCTATACTGATGATAATGATGATTGACGAACTAAAAAATACAGGACCGTTCACGTTGAGTCCCATAATAGATTTTCGTTCATCACTTCTTACGATCTTTTTAGTCATGGTCTCTGTTTTAAGAATTCATTCCGGCTATTAGAAATAGTACCCGAAATTAATATTAAATCTTGCCTCCCATTTCGCATCGGGAATCCCTTCAGCAAAATCATTCACAAAATTTCCACCCAACCAGGAATGATTATATCCGGCAGCGTAATCTATATAAGTATAAAGATTTCCTGCCGTCACTAAGATTCCCGTCACGTTCATATAGGAGTCTTCAAAAGACTTTTGTTTTTTCTGCATGAACCCGAAGTCGTTGTAAAATTGCAGATTCGACACAGGGCCCCAGTTCACCGGCACATCCCGCGATATAGCTATCGTGTACAGGTTAAAATCGGCAGCAACTTCATAAGGAGCACCATAAGCGGCCATGGTTATGATCTCTTCGGAATTACCCTCGGCGTTTTCAGGATTGTGGGAAACGACCATTGCTTCTGTTTTCAAGTTCCACAACTTGTAATCTGCTTCGTAGTGGACAGCCATGGCATAATGGTCTCCGGTCTCATTGGTGACAATATTGTATAAACCGCCATACTGGCCGGATACTCCCAGTTGCGATTGCAAAGTATCTCCCCACTTATACAGGAGCTTGGCATTGGCCTGGTGCACCTCCTTATTATTTCCCGCCACATCATAAGAATACCTGCTGGGAGAAACTGCTGATGTATTCCCAAAGCTAAGTTCTTCGGCATTTTTAAAATAGGCTAATTGATATTCCCATGTCGCTCCAAGCTTCATATACTTTATGCCCATATCGTGATCATCCTCCAGGCCCATATAATATCCCAGGTTAAAGAACCAATTGTGTGAATTATACTGCTGAATCCCGAAAGGCACCTGGGTAAGCCCCACCTGAAGCTCCTCAAATTCATTGAACTTGTAGCCAAACCATCCCTGCTTGAGCATGCCTCCTCCAAATGCTTCGGAATAATGGCGATATTCGGCATTGACATAGATCCCCCGGTAGGCAGCAATGGCATTGATCCTGAACATATCATAGCCAAAGTCTCCTCCCCTCTTTTTTTGTTCTGGCTTCCAGGAGGAAAGATTATAATTAAAACGTAAAGCACCACCAATATCTACCTCAGGAGACTCCTGAGCGTGTAAAGGAAACACAAAGGAAATGCTGCACAAAAAGAGATAAGGCAATAATTTTTGAAGAGGATTTTTCACTGTTCTTGCTTTATGATCCTCTAAATTAAGTTTAATAGCAGGGAACTACTATTGGGCAGTTATAAAATAATGTTAAGATAGCTATTGATTAGCTACTATAGTATCGAGCATTAACCTCTTTTATTAAAAGATTACCTCTTCCAGAATATCCCAGGTCTTTCCATTGTGCCTGAATATTGTAATTGCCTTAGCTTCAAAGGACACGTGAAATTTCTTTTCCCTCAAACTCTCCCAAATCTCATTGAATTGGCTTCTGGAAAGATCTCGGGTCGCAAGTGTGACGTGTGGATGCAGTTTCTTTTCTTTAGCTATGGGAAATATTTCTTCTAAGGCTCGTGATAAGGAATTATGTAGCTTTTGAATAGGCTCATGATCTATAACATTTAAAAAGATCACCCGTTGATCGAATCGTCCAAAGTCTCTCAACTCCACCGGAAAAGAATTTTGCTTTTCACTTACTTTCCTCAAAGCTTTAACAAACTTCTTTTCCTGTTCGTACTGAAGCCAAACAGGTGGGATCAAGGTGATATGGGCCGGAAGTTTTAAAGCATGAGCCACTCCATATTTCTCCCTGATCTCCAGTTTCAAATTTCTTATTTCCTCTTTCACTGCCTGGTCTGGTACCAAAGCTGCAAAATAAAGTGCTTTAGAAAATGTCATTTTTGAAAGCTTTTATACCATACGGGTAAGAAGAGCCTTACCCCTGGCCTTTCGTCTTCGATCACAAACAGAACCCACCATCACTCCCAGAAGCAGACCTCCCAGAGGAGCATAAAACCTATAATCAAATTGGGTATAAACAATGAGGATGAGCATCACAACAGTTCCAATTGCCAGTCCCAACCTCATGCCGTACCATGCACAATAGACTTCAGGCAACAAGGCGAAGTTCACCCGTAAAAATTTGAGGAAGTGTTTGAGATGAATCTTAAGGTATTGGGAAACTTTTTCTCCTTCCAGATCGACGCCCTCAAAAATAGAATCCAGTTCATATTCAAGAAGAGCGAGTTGTTCCGGAGGAAGATTTTTGTATTTCACTTCCTGCAAAATATTACTAAATCGCTGCTTGATTTTAACCGAATCTTTAATGCCCGGGTGTCCCGTGGAGCGGTCCAGCCGTTGAATGGCCTCTTCTAGTTTCATCCTTTAGAAAAATACCCTTACCTGTTTGACGCATTTTCTACGAAATGTTACTCAAACTATTCACTTTTTTAAAAGAAAGTTCTTGAGCTGGTCGATCGCTTATTCCTGAGTTTTCGGCTTTAAGTTATTTATATCCTGCGGCCTGCAGATTGAATAATTCGGAGTACAATTTATTGTTTTGCATAAGTTCCTCGTGAGTTCCAATTTCCAGCACGGCTCCATCTTTTAAGACCATTATCCTGTCGGCAATTCTCACTGTACTAAATCGGTGGGAAATGATCACAGCCGTTTTTCCTTCTGTAAGTTTAATAAATCTGTCAAAGGCTTCAGTCTCGGCACGGGCGTCCAGGGCCGAGGTTGGTTCGTCGAGAATAAGAACTTCTGCATCTTTCATGTAAGCTCTTGCAATAGCTATCTTTTGCCACTGCCCTCCCGAAAGATCTTTTCCTTGTTTGAACCTCTTGCCTAACTGCTGATCATAGCCAAATGGAAGGTCTTGCACCACCTGATCTGCAAGACTTTTTCGGGCTGCACCTTCGATCCTGCCCTGATCCTCGATTTTGGTGATCTCTCCCATGGCAATGTTCTCGCGAAGAGTAAGTTCAAACTTCACAAAATCCTGAAATATCACTCCGAAGTATTTTTGATAAGCTGTCCTGTCAAATTGTTTGATAGGCACCCCGTCCAAAAGGATCTCCCCTTCGGTAGGTTCGTAGAACTGAAGCAAAAGTTTTATTAAGGTGGTTTTTCCCGCACCATTTTCCCCTACAAAAGCTAGCTTCTCCCCCGCCTTCAAATTGAAGTTGATGTTTCTCACCACCCACTTTTCAGACTTCGGATATTTGAAGCCGACATTATTAAAGCTGAAACCGTCTTTTATCTGCTCCGGAAGTGGTTTTGTTCCTCCCGCATCGGGATCATGGTAGGTGAGATCGAGAAAATCAAAGTAATCCTGCAGGTAAAGTGCTGTTTCTGTAATTATGGTAAACCTTGTAAAAAACCCCTGAAGTTTTTGCCTTAGTCGGTTAAATGATCCCGAAAGGAAGGTGAGATCACCAAGTGTGAACACGCCAAGAACAGTCCTAAAGATGATAAGAGCGTATGCTCCGTAATAGGCCGAGGTTCCAATAATATTAAAAAAAGAACCCCATCCCGCACGCTGCTTTGCCAGCTTTTTGCTCTGTTGGTAATATTGATCGGACAAGCCTTTGAACCGGTTGGCAAGGTAGTCTGAAAGTCCGAAGAGCTTCACTTCTTTAGCAGTCACATCACTGGCCCCTGCATACCTCAAGTAATCCAGCTCCCGTCTTTCCTGTGTCCAGCTTCGGGCAAGGGAATAACTGGTCCCACTGAATTTTATCTCATTGATCATGGTAGGAATAATGGAGACCACGAGCAATATGATGAGCCAGGGTTCAAAAGCCACAACCCCTACCAGCAAGGAAGCGATGACAATAATATCTTCTGCCTGGGTGAGAATATTTGACATAAGCCCTACTCTCCCGGTTGTTTGTTGGCGGGCCCTTTCCAGCTTATCATAAAATTCTGAATCCTCCAGCTCGTCCAGATTCACTTCGGAAGTCTTCTTGATGATCCTTACCGATGTATCTATGGAATACTGATCTCCCAGGAGGGCATCACTCAGGCTTATGGCACGGCTAAGCAGGTCGGAAAGGACGGCCAGGGCGAATTCGGCAGCAACCAGTGCCCAGAGTCGGTCGAGATCCTTTACATCAGCAGCTATTTGCAGTACTACCTCATCAATGATCAATTTTCCCACCCAAAGCATGAGCACTGGCAAAATTGCATTCACCAGGCGACAAAGTACATTGATATAAAAAAGCCGCGGATTTACCTTCCTGATCTCCCCGAAAAACCTGGGAACAAACTTAAGGGAGATGAAGCTTTCTCTAAATTTGTATCTATTTGGTTCAAGGGATCGTTGGGGTCTTGGCAAAATATCTTAAATTTTGTTGATGCATACTTTTAAGCACCTTCAAAAATAGCCTTTTTGAAACAGATTATTTTTGCCCTTCACTTTCCGGGTACAGCCACTGAAATGCTTCAGGAAATTCGCTGCTCCAAAAAGCTTCATTGTGCTGCCCGTCTTTCACCAGCTTCACCTTTAGGTTTTCCTCCAATACTCCACGCTTTAACAGGATCTGTTTCATTTTCATAAGATGTGCTACCATTTCCTCACTTTCTGCAGTGCCGCCTACGAAATAGAATCTGGTGTTTTCCGGTATTTGAGAGGCTTCAGCAAAATCAAAGATCTTTTCACTGAACCAGAAGGAGGGTGAAAACACTCCGACTTTTCCGAATGTTTCAGGATATTTTAGTGCAGCATAAAAAGAAATGAGCCCGCCAAGAGATGATCCTGCCACGGCTGTATTTTCAGCTTCGGGAATGGTTCTGTAAGTGGTGTCAATATGAGGCTTCAAGGTATTTACCAGGAAATCAACATATGCTGCTCCCTGCCCTCCACCATACCTCTCATTGGGAAAAGGTGTGAGTTCGGAAATCCTTTTGTCATTACCATGATCTATACCTACCACGATCACTTTTTGCCCTTTTTGAGCCTGCATAAACTCGTCCACCTGCCATTCTGCTGCAAAAGCGGTGGCGGTATCGAATAGATTTTGTGCATCATGCATATAAAGCACGGGATATTTTTCCTCTGTCTCTGCATAATCTACAGGAAGATGTATTCGAATGGTTCTAAGGCTATCGAGACCGGGAGCTTCTATTTCCAAAATTTCGATTTCTGACCTTTCAGGAGGCTGCTGTGCCATGGCTGAATAGGTTACAGAAAAAAGAATCAGGAAAATGACATTTTTAAAAAGCATAACTAAAGGTTTCTAAGGATCCAAAAGGAGATGATGATGAATAGAATCAGAACTATGGCATTTCTTCCGAAGAAAAATCGTCGGAGTTTTTCCACTTTTTGAGAAGAAATAAAACCACGATCGATAATGGCACCTGCCACAACATAGGGCAGGGAAATGATAAGCAAAGGATTATACGAATAGGCAGTTTGTATTTGCAGGTTGAGCAGGTGATGTAATGCTCGTTGAGATCCACAGCCGGGACACAGTAATCCTGTTATTGAATGAAATGGGCAGGAAGGAAATATGTTTGCCACGGCTGGATCAAAAACAGCATAGACCACTACCAGCCCAAGAAAAAGTAAGGCCAGAGCTCCATTTCGTATGTGAACTCTAAGAATCAAGGGCGATGGCAAATACCATTACTACAGCATAAATGACTATAACAGCAACTCCAATCCAGAACCCGATCTGAGTCCACTTTCCTGCCTCCTTTGAGCTTCTTACCGCCCCTTCATAGTCTCCACAGCTATAACGGGTCTCTACCCGGGCTGCGTTCACAATGCCAGCAATTCCAAACGGCAAACAACAGAAAAGCGTTACCAGGATTGATTCAACCAGCCAGGTGCGGGGAAGTTTTCGGTCTCCGGAATAATTATAGGACCGGGATGAGGAAGCAGAAGCTGCAGACTCTGTTGGAGGTGGATCATCACTACGAGAATCCTGCAGTTCGGGATATTCAGAAGCAGGGATCCATTTCTCCCGCGGATGATGCCACACCAGAGTTTTCCGGTTCAGGTGTTTTGCTTTTAATTCTTCAAGTGAAAAAGGACCATGCTTTTCGAGCCCGTCGGAGTAGTAATACTGTGTCATCCCGTAAAATATTATCGTCTAATTTAGTTAATTAATTGATAATATACCAGCCATGAAAGCCTGCAACGGCCCCAGATACTGTTATTAGATTAAGGATCAACAGCACTCAATGTGGGCGACGCATTATTCTAAAAGCTCTTCCTACATCTTGTGAAATAAAAAGAATTAAGGATTAACAAAATAAGTACTCATTATTCCTTATACTTTGAAAAGTCAGGATTCTTCTTTGTTTCCTTTGATCGGTTCACCTTCTGCCAGGTGAAAATGATCCAGACTAAAAATGAAAGTGGCCCAGATAAAAGCCAGGATAACAGCTACTGTATAGCTTAAGGGACGACCTAAATAATAGCCCATTAAAAAGTCGGTCATTATGGGAACGGCTCCAATGGGAAAAATACCCACCACTGCCAAAAGGATCCTTCTTTGGGCATCTACAGTCAATTTTACTCCACAGTTCCTGCATTCCCAGGCAGAAAAGACATTCTGAAAAAAATGCTTGCGAAGATGTAGCCAAAAGGAATATTTATAACCGCAATTTGGGCAGGATCTTACTTTCATCAATTAAACAATTACCTAAAGGTTAAATTTAGTGTAAATTTTGAACGCCATAGAAGAGTTTCAGAAAAAATCCTCCTTCTGTTTTGAACAGGAGCATTTTGAAGATACTTACTTTAAGGTTTCCTCCAGCCACTTAAAGAATTCCTTTTGCCAGACCAAGGCATTCTGCGGAGTTAAGATCCAGTGGTTCTCCATAGGAAAATACAGTAACCTGCTCCTTAGTCCTTTAAGTTGTGCGGCTTGAAATGCTTCCAATCCCTGCCCTACAGGTACACGAAAATCTTTTCCACCCTGCACGATCATAATTGGGGTATCCCATTGATCTACAAAATTTATAGGATTAAACTCAGTATATGCTTTTGGAACAGGATCCTGCCAGTATGGACCGCCAAGATCTTTATTTACGAAAAATAATTCTTCTGTAGTTCCATACATACTTCGGGTATTGAAGATCCCGTCATGTGCAATAAAAGTCTTAAATCGTCCTTCATGCTTACCAGCCAGGAAAAACACAGAATAACCTCCATAGCTGGCACCTACGGCGCCTATCCTTGCTTTGTCGACAAATGGCTCCTGGCTCACAGCATCAATAGCCGATAGATAATCACGGATATTCTGTCCACCCCAGTCCCCACTTATTTGCTCATTCCATTCTACGCCATACCCGGGCATCCCTCTCCTGTTTGGTGCCACTACTATATATCCGTTAGCTGCCATCAACTGGAAATTCCACCTAAAGGAGTAGAACTGTGACAAAGGAGATTGAGGCCCTCCTTGCAGATATAGTAGCGTAGGATACTTTTTGTTTGGATCAAAATCGGGCGGATAGATCACCCAGGTAAGCATCTCCTTACCATCGGTAGTAGGGATCATTCTCTTTTCTACTTTACTTAAGTTGATACTATCATAGAAGTCATCATTGACATGGGTAAGTTGAGTAAGATTTCCAGATTTCACATCCACAGTATAGATCTCAGCCGCATGGTTCATGTCTGTTCTTGTAACGACCAATGTATTGCCCGATTGCCCCACTATTCCGGTAATATCGAATTGTCCTTCGGTGATCTGTTTCACTCCAGGATTTCTTTTACTGAAAGGATTAAGTTCAAAAACCTGCTTTGTTCCCATTATGGGTGCCACAAAATAGATCTTTTGACCATCACTACTCCAAATGAAACTACTCACTGTTCCATCCCAGGCTGCAGTAAGATTTGTCTTTTTTCCATCCTGGAAAATAATAATATCATTCTTGTCGGCCTCATAACCCGGCTCATCCATTTGTAGATAGGCGAGCACCCCATCTTTAGAAAAGGCAGGTTGAGTATCATAACCTTCATTCTCTTCAGTTAGGTTTGAAGTGGTCTTCGTTGCAAGGTCGTAGACATAAATATCTGTGTTTGTGCTTACAGCATAATCCCTACCCTTCACTTTCTTCGAAACGTAGTAAACTTTGGTGCCATCGTTATTCCAAATATAATCCTCAGGGCCTCCAAAAGGCTGTAAAGGTGTATCATGGGGTTCTCCTGCCATTATATCCCGCTCTTCCCCACTCGAAAGATCTTTGAGCAACAAATGGCTGTAATTTCCATCTTCCCAGGTGTCCCAATGCCTGTAGTTGAGATCGTCATAGATATAGACATCAGATTTTTTCAGCTCGGGGTAAAAGTCTTCTCCTGTCACCGGCTCTACCTCCACCTCTCTTGGAACTATTCGCCATTTTCCTGAAACTGAGGTTTTGCCATCACTATAAATGCTGTCTGTATTATTAATTGGAACAGGCTCTCCACCTCTCAGCGGAATAACAAAAGTTTGAGAGGTTCCGGTGTTCTCAGCCACATCATATGAACGGGTTCGGTAGATCACCTTTTGCCCATCATTAGTCAACCCCACTGCCGAAACTCTCTCGAGAGTCCATAGCTTCTCTGGCGTCATCACTTGTCCAGTTACAGAAAAACTGAAGCATAAGAATACGGAAAACAATAGGAATCTGGTCATGGATACGAAGTATTAGTCGGTTTAGAATTTTTAATGGTTCCAAAAATGACATTTTTGGAACCTCAGCTAAAATTAAAAAAATCAGAAAGATTTGTAACTGAAAAATTTCTATTTCTGTACGGTGCCGGGTATTCTAAACAGGAGGACTTTCTCCATTTCTTTTGGCAGATAAATTTCCCCTGTTAACCGAAGCCCAAGCTTCTTAAGTAGGTTTTGGGAAGCAATGTTTTCTTTGGAAGTTACACCGGCCACGTCATAGATCTTTAGGTCTTCCTCTGCCATTTTCAATAACCTGCCCGCAGCTTCAAAGGCATAGCCCTGCCTTTCATGTTCAGGAAGAAAAGCAAAACCAATATCAAGACCTTCAACTCCTTCCCTGTCATACAATCCACAGGTGCCAATTTTTGCTCCGTCCACTTTTCTTATAACGGTATTGGTTGACACTCCTGATCTTTCCAGCTGCGGAAGCATTCTCATTACAATATAATCTTCAGCATCTTTAACGCAGGTAAGATTTCTATTCCCAATATACCTCAACCATTTGGGTGTATTGAACAGTTCAAATATAAAAGCAGCATCTTCTATGCTTGTAGGCCGCAAGTAGAGACGTTTGGTTTCGTAGATCTTTTGAAGACCCATAATCACTATAGAGAGGTGTGTTTAAAAATAATCTAACTTCTACTACCCGGTCTGAAATATGGCTGAAATGTGCGCCTTCTTTTCAACTGAAAATCTTTTCTAAGTATGAAATACAGAATAGAACCAATTACCGGAAAAAAGATGATCACCAGGATCCATGCAAATTTCCATCTGCTTTTTCTAAAGGTTGAAAAAATAAGATCTAGTAGTGTCCATACCCAGAAAAGGATAAAGATGAAGAGAGCACCAAAAATGAAAAAAGTTTCCACAGGGTTATCCTAATGTACTGGAGATTTGAGGTTGTAATCTCTCCAGGTATAGATTTAATCTTTTTAAAGATTCCCTGTCAATAAAATCTTTTTCGATGCGCATTGATTGGTTGTGAGTCTCGATCTTGTAACTATTCACATATTTCTTCACCCGCTTAATATCGGCAACAGCAATACTTTTTGGTATGATACTATGTCTTACGAGCTTATCTTCCTGTATGGTAAGATATTGATAGGTTTGACGATAGTAGGACGTTCCCGCCTGTAGAACTCCTAAAAAGATCCACAAATAGCTAAAGATGGAACTACTGTTAATGTAAACGGCAAATATACCCAGCCCTATCATGGTTAAGCCGTAACCATAGTTATTCCTGATGAGACTTCTGCAATATCTTATTTTCATGATCTGCCTGTTTAAGTGAGACTTTTACTAAGCAAGTCGTGTTAAATTTTTAACAAGATATAAAGAACAAAATTAATAACCGAATGAATTAAAGAAAACCTGCTTCACCATAAATCCAAAGATTCTCCAACTCCCGTTACTTCCCGAAAGAAGGAATAAAAAATAAATTACTATTTTGAACGACTAAATCTAATCTTATCATATGTTTTCAAAAAAATACCTACTTGTATTTTTCACAGCCTTTGCGGCCAATTCCCAGACTGTAGACAATGAAATTATGGAGAAAGCCCGCCAAATACACGAGGAAGTCATTACCATTGATACTCATAATGATATCAATACAAAGAACTTTACCATTAATAGAAATTACACTCAGGACCTCGAGACACAGGTAAACCTTCCAAAAATGGAAAAAGGAGGTGTGGATGTTACCTGGCTCATCGTTTATACCGGACAGGAAGAACTCACGCCCGCGGGATATAAAGCTGCTCACGAGCAGGCTATGACAAAGTTTGATGCAATCCACCGGCTAGTGGATGAAATTGCCCCGGGTGAAATAGGACTTGCTACTACAAGTGAAGAGGTACGGAAACTGGTGGCCGAAGGAAAAAAGGTGGCAATGATTGGAGTTGAAAATGGGTATCCCATAGGAACCGATCTTGGCAATGTGAAAAAGTTCTATGATCTGGGAGCAAGATATATGTCACTTTCTCATAACGGGCACAGTCAACTCTGTGATTCAAATACTGGTGAAGCCGGAGATCAATGGTTACACGGAGGTTTAAGTGAACTTGGGAAACGCGTGGTAAAAGAAATGAATCGACTGGGAATGATAATCGATATTTCCCACCCTTCAAAAGAAGCAATTCGGCAGATGATCGAGCTTTCAAAAGCTCCATTGATCGCCTCTCACTCTTCTGCCCGGACCTTGTGCAACCACAGCCGCAATCTTGATGACGAACAACTGGAATGGTTAAAACAGAATGGCGGAGTAATACAAACGGTAGCCTTTGATTCTTATCTCAATACCGAAAAGCACAGTGCGTATGAGGAAGCGGTGAATAAAATTTATCAAGAGATAGCAGAGAGAATTGGTTTTAAGATCCTGCCAAGAGATGAAGTGAGAAAAATGGAGAACGAACAACAGGAAGCCTATTACGAAGAATACAGGAGAGTACGAAAACTGGCACAACCTAAGGTCCAGAAATTAAAGGATAAGGTACCGCCAGTTGATGTTAAAGACTTTGTTGACCACATTGACTACCTGGTGAAGAGAATTGGAATAGACCATGTAGGGATAAGTTCAGATTTTGATGGAGGTGGGGGTGTAGAAGGTTGGAGTGACGCTTCACAAACCTTTAATGTTACTCTGGAACTGGTAAAGAGAGGCTATACCAAAGATGAAATTGCAAAGCTTTGGGGCGAGAATTTATTAAGAGTATTAGATGAAGTACAGGCTGTGGCACAACAGCTTCAGGAAAAACAATAATCCGCTTTATCGCCAATAAATAAAGAAAGAGGGTTCGATAACATGACCCTCTTTCTTTTTTTAAAATGCAGTTATAATTCTAATATCCTACGTCAGGCTTAAAATCGCTGGAAGTAACAGTTATAATTCCGGCCGCTCCAATAACAGGAACACCATAATTAACTAATCTTGATGCGCTTCTGTTCTTGAGATATACAGCAAGAATTTCTTCTTTTTGAAATTTGATCCTTACATTCTTTCCATCCGGCTCCTGTGAACGCCCATTTAGCATCTTCACCGTATCAGAGTTCCTGCCGGCAATACCCACCAATACATCTCCTTCCCGGTATAAGCTCTTTAGCTCAAAGGATTTATTGTCTTTGGTCACCACTCTCACCCTGTCCTGAGACTCTACAGCTTCGCTTATCGTTCCAGGTCCCGTATGATAAACATTGCAGCTGTACAGGGAAAAAATAAAGAATGATAGAATTGCCGGGACCAGTGTAAGTTTAAATCTTTTCATAACAAAAAATTTAGGTGATTAATAAAATACGATGTCGGAACTTATCCTGGGGAAATAAGCAATTCTTAAGAACGGGGAAGTTCTTGCGAGGGCAAGATTCTTAGAGGGGAAAGCAAAACAACTGAAATATAAAATTAAAATAAATAATCTAATACATCATGAATTAATCGGAAAAAACCCACAAAAACCATGATTTTAAAACAATCATTTAACACAATAATTGCTGTTGCAGCTTAGAATAATTTCTAAGAAACAGAGGCACGAAAGGAAATACAATTATTTAGAATTTCTAACCTTTTTATCCCACCATACGAAGACAACGAAAAGGACCAAACTAATCAATGAAGCCCATACAAGTCCGGTTTTGAGGCGTTCGTAATTACCACCCAGGTAAGCTATGAAGATGATCAAAGGAGAGATCCCGATCATAGTAGCTCCTATAAATTTCCAATAACCCATCTTTAGCACTCCTCCAACGAAACTTATAGCATCATTGGAAAGGAAGGGGCTAAGCCTTACCACGATTACTGTCCAAAAGCCATAGTCCTCAATAAAGTCGGATATCTTCTTTTCGTTCTTATGCCCAATTAATTTCTCTACGATTACAGGCCCAAAATAACGGCCAATAAAATATCCAATACTGGAGGCAACGAAGACAGCAATGAAAAGAATCGCAGCTCCTAACCATGGTCCATAGGCGAGTACCGTCACCACCATAAGCAGAGGGGTGGGGATTACTATCAGGAACATTTGCAGGACCATGGTGATCACAATAACAAGCGGTCCAAACCATCCAAACTGTGATACCCATTGCCTGGTACGCTGTTCATCGCCGCTGGTGAGTGCACTCCAGCCATTATTGAGAAATTCCTGCACCTGCGGAATGAAAAAATAACTCAGCACTAAGGCTGCAATAATAAAAAGGGAGATATAAAGTGGAGCTTTACTCTGTTTGACCGAAGGCGTTTCAACAGGATCTGGCATAGAACTATTTGTGATTTAGAGTTACACGGTGAATCGTTGCAGGTCTTCCTTCATTTGAAATATACAGTCTGCCCGAAGCATCAAAAGTGAGACCTTCAGGCTGCGGAAATAATTCCCTGCTAAGAACGTGTAGTGCTTTTGCTTTTCCGTCGGGATCCAATATTAGCAATTTTGGTTCCCGTGCCTCGAGAATGAGGATCTCCCCGGTTGAAGGATCAACGGCAACTTCTGAAGGAAAGAAGGTATCTTCCGCATTTTTTTTTCTTATATCATCAAATAATTGCTCTTGAAAGGTCAGACTAAAGACCGGAGTCTTTTGCATTTTCATTGAAGGTAGCTCTACCGCGTAAATACCCTTTTGATTTTTAGAATTAGGGTCTTCTGCCTTGACAGCTATCAAAAGTCTGTTTTTTGCTGCTTCATAGAATAATCCCTCTGTGTCATTTTTGGAAGACAGGAAGGTTTTGAAGATCTCTGTACGGGCATCTTCCATAAAATCGGCTATCCTGTAGACCGTTCCGTTGCTTTCAAGAACATAAGCAGTATTATCCTGGATACTTATTCCCTCATAATCTCCCCCGCCTGCAAATTTTATCTCACGCTCAAGGCTGGAGGTCTCGAGATTGTAAATAAAAATACTTCCCTTCTCATCCTGAATGCAGGCGATTCTATTGGGTGGCAAAAATGCAATTCCTGAAACCTCATTTAGAATTGAGGGCAACTTCCAGGTCTTATTAATTGTAACTGAAGATGAGATGGTAGACCGGTATTTTTTAGCTTCCCCCACAAAGGTGTAAACGAATACCAGGATCACCAGTGCTAATCCACCCGTAATTAAGAAAACGACCTTTTTATGGCTCATCTTTTCCATTTTCTTTAAAATTAGGGAATTTAGGCGGCTGCCAAAAAGATTTAAACTTTCCTTCAAGAATATTAGGAGGGATTTATGAAGTTGAAAATCCTAAAGTTTTTCAAACTTCAGGAATAATATTTGTAAGTCTTCGTTTCTTTGGCAGACACTTAACCTATGAATTTGAAAAATGTGAAGTTGACACCCCTCAGGAAATGGGTGTTGGGTGCTTTATTGGGAATATTCCTCTTCTTCGGGGCATTTTACCTAAGTATATATTGGGGATGGTGGGGAAAGATCCCAAGCAGTTCAGAGCTGCAGGACCTACAGCAAAACGAAGCCACAGAAATATTTTCTTCTGAAGGTAAACTTATAGGTAAATATTACATTTTTGACAGGCAACCGGTTCTCTACGATGAACTACCTCAACATTTAATTGATGCTTTAATTGCTACCGAAGATGTTAGATTTTATGAGCACTCGGGCATAGATAACCGAAGCCTGTTACGGGTTTTCTTTAAGACCATTTTAATGGGGGATGAATCTTCGGGAGGCGGAAGTACCATTACCCTACAGCTTGCAAAGAACCTTTTTGGAAGAAAGGATTACGGGCATTTGAGCATCGTGATAAATAAACTTAGAGAGGCTGTAATTGCGCAACGCCTGGAGGACATTTATTCAAAAGAAGAGATCATTGGCCTCTATTTTAATACTGTTCCTTTTAGCGACAATACCTACGGCATAGAAAGTGCAGCCATGAAATTCTTCAGTACTCCTGCCAAAGACCTTGAACTCGAGGAAGCAGCAACCCTGGTAGGCTCGTTAAAGGCAAACCATTACTACAATCCCCGTCTCTTTCCAGAAAGAAGCCTGGAACGTCGTAATGTGGTGTTGTCACAAATGAACAAATACGGCTACTTACCTTCCGAGGAATATGTGAAATACCGGTCAAAGCCGTTAGATCTGGATTACCAGTATTTCAGCAACAATGAAGGCATTGCCCCTTATTTCAGATCTCAGTTGAAAAAAGAAGTTGAAAAGATCCTTGACACGCTCAAAAATGAAAATGGAGAACCGTACAACTTATATCGTGACGGGTTGCAACTCCATACTACCATAGACTATGAAATGCAGGAACTTGCCGAGGAAGCTATGGAGGAACACATGAGCAGCTTACAAAAGCAGTTTGAAAAAGCTTATGGAAAAAGAGCTCCTTGGCTTAGAGATGACTTGCTACAGGAGGCACTGGAAGAAAGTGAGCAGTATAAAAATTTATCAGCTGCCGGTTGGAGCAGGGAAAACATAATGGACTCGCTTCACCGCAAAACTGATATGGAATTATTCGACTGGGGCCAGAAAAAATTGACTCAGGCGAGTATAGCCGATAGCCTTCAGCACTACATGAAATTCCTGAATATGGGTATGATCAACATGAAACCTTCCACCGGTGCTGTAAAATCCTGGGTGGGAGGTATAAATCATAAATACTTCAAATACGATCACGTAGCTCAAAGCCGAAGACAAATTGGTTCCACCTTCAAGCCTGTGGTTTATACTGCAGCCGTAGAAGCGGGTATAGACCCCTGCACCTATTACTCCATAAGGGAAGTCACCTATGAAGGAGGATGGACTCCTTCCAACTCCGGCAGGGAGGAGGAAGATCCTTACATGAATTATTCTATGGCCTATGCTCTGGCCAATTCAATCAATACCATAGCAGTAAAAGTACTTTTTGACGTAGGACTGGGGAATGTACTCACACAGGCGAAAAAGATGATGTTTCCTGAAGATCTACCTGCCTACCCTTCAATTGCATTGGGAACAGCAGAGATGAGCGCATCTGAATTGTCCTCCTCCTTTTCCAGTTATTTAAACAAGGGAAAAGCTGCAAAACCTTATTATCTAACCAAAATAGAAGATAAACACGGAAATATAATTGCCGAATTCAAACCTGAAATTGCGGCCCAACCAGCTTTCTCTAATACTACTGCCCAGATAATGATCGAAATGATGAAGGGTACTGTAAATAATGGTACGGCTGCAAGATTGAGATATAATTATCAACTTCCAAATGATATTGCCGGCAAAACAGGAACCACACAAAACAACCGGGATGGATGGTTTGTTGGAATAACTCCCAACCTGGTCTCTGTCACCTGGGCAGGTACCGATGATGCCCGAATTGGTTTTCCTTCTACTCATATTGGACAGGGAGCGAATTCAGCTTTACCGGCTTTTGCGTTACTTATGCAAAAAATGAATGCAGATCCTCAGTTCAAGGAGATCACAGAGGCTAAATTTCCGGCTCCCTCCCCTACTGTTCAAATGATGCTTGCCTGTGAACCTGAAAGGAGGGATAATTTTATGGAGCGGCTATTTACAAAGGCCGACTCTCCCAGGAGAGGCCAAAAGGAAGAAAAGAAAGGATTCTTTAAAAAGATCAAAGGACTTTTTAAGAAAAAGAATTAGGGGAAGTACAGAAGGATTTACGTAGCTGGCTGGACATTTTTATTTTTAAATCTTTCCGCAGAAGAGGTCTTAAAAATGACATTTTTGGGATGTATTATCAGAATGCTTTGCAAATTAAAAAGTAGCCTGATTGATCTTCAGTCTTAATTTTCGCATATAGTCTTCCTTAAGCCAATCCCGATAGTTCTTAGTACTGTTGCTAATGCAATAGGAGTATTTTCTTATCCTGTAAGCAATATCCTCCTCCAGCTCCTTTGCCAACAGCCTTGCATCAAAGACATCTTCACTGTTTTCCACACACATGCGGGTATGCTGTTCAAGAGAACGCTCTAACACGGTCTTGGACTTAAGTCCTTTTTTGATGATGTCATCATATTCATCATCAACATTGAACGATACATCTTTGGTATTGGAAAATTTTTTTCGCAGTTCTTTCGGCATTTCATATTGAAAGTTCTGCTCTATCTCCTCATCACTTATAAGATTTTCCAGGAAGTAATCGGGTGATCTAAAGATCTGTTTCCAGTCAATTGGTGCACTCCAAAGTCCGAAGCGGGCTGCATTATTACCCAGATCGATTACAGTGAATTCAGTTTTTCCCGGCAGTACCCTGGAACCCCGCCCTATCATTTGATAGTAAAGCGTAAGTGATTTGGTGGCGCGATTTAGAATAATGGATTCCACAGTGGGTTCATCAAATCCTGTAGTAAGAATACTTACTGAAGTAAGAATGGCATCGGGTTTTTTCTTGAACCAACGCAAAATATCTTTCCGGTCCTGCTTACTCGTTGTATTATCAAGATGCCTTATCTCGAGACCGGCATTCCTAAAGGTCTCATAGACCTCTTTTGAAGTATTGATACCGTTGTTGAAGATAAGGGTTTTTTTGCCCTGGGATTTTTCCATGTAGGCGTCCAGAAGTTTTTCCTGCATGTTAAAATTGGAGTACAACTCTTCTGAAGATTTTACAGTGTAATCTCCATTGATACCAACCTTTAAAGTAGAGAGCCCCACATCAAAACTATATGTGTTGGCTTTTGCAAGAAATCCTTTGGAAATGAGACTGGATATAGAATCTCCTACGATAAGTTCCCGGTAATTATCTTTCATGGGAAGCTTAATATTGGAGCTAAGAGGAGTGGCCGTAACTCCCAGAATAAAACACTTATTGAAGAATTTGAATAGCTTCCTGAATGAGTTATAGTGGGCTTCATCTATGATCACCATTCCCAGATTCTCAAGCTCCACCTTTTCATCATTCAGGCGGTTGTTCAGGGTTTCAACCATTGCAACAAAGCACATATACTCATTTTGATCTGGAAGCTCTTTTATACTGGAATTAATGATCTTATTGTGAACCCCAAACCCTGTAAGCATACGCGAGGTTTGCTTACAAAGTTCTATACGATGCGTGAGGATAAGCACCTTTTTATTAGTACGCTGAATGTATTCGCGAACAATTTGAGAAAAGATCACCGTCTTACCACCACCGGTAGGCAACTGGTAAAGGAGGTTGTAACGTTCCGGATGAGCCTCGAGCACCTTGAATATCTTATTGATATCCTCCTGTTGGTACTCGTAAAGTTCCTTATCTATTTTCTTTTCAACTATCCCAAATGTATCCTGCGCCATTCAATTATTTCTTTCGATTGCAATTTTGCAAAAATAGCTGAAATAAAGGTTGAAGCAAAATAAACCAACACAAAATGGAAAAAAACAAAATTCCACTTTTAACAATCCGCTGATTTTAAAATAGTTAACTTTGTGAAAGCTGTATACCACCCCCTTTTACCTGATTTGAATAAAAATTGGAAGTATGTTGACGGAAAAAAAAAGGAGGAAATATGCAGGTAATCTTGGCAACAATAAATTGCTTAAGGATCTTCCTGAAAATGAGTTGTTAAACCTGTTAGAGGAACTTGAAGAGGTCGTTTGGCCTAAGAGCACCTGTAGTATTTATAAACAGCGTACCTCTAATTTTTTTCATTTCATAATCTCGGGCCGGCTAAAGGTCTACCAGATCGATCAACACACCGGCAGGGAGTTCACCTTCTTCTTACTGAAGAAAAATGATGCCTTTGACACACTTTGTCTGTTAGACGGTAATGAACATGATGTTTATTATGAAACTCTTGACAGGGTGGTACTCTTATCTCTTCCCATGAACAGAATGAAAAATTGGGTTCTTGAGCATCCGGAGATCAATAAAAACCTGCTACCATACTTAAGTAATCAAATGAGAACGTTAGAAACCTATGCTTCCAATGTGACTCTAATAGATATTTCTACCAGACTGGCCAGATTAATCTTAAGCAATATAAATGCTGAATCCCAGGAACTCGAATTGATTAATGACCTGTCGAATGAAGAACTTGCAAATCTCATAGGATCTACCCGGGCGGTTGTGAACCGTCACTTACAGGAGTTCAAAAATGATGGAATTATAAGCCTGGGAAGGAACAAAGTTGAGATCAAGGATCTGGACCTGTTGCTCTCGAAAGCCAACAATAACGGGGCCTCAGCACATTAACATTTAACACGATATGCTACCTGGGTAGTATTTGGTCTTATATTCTCATAGTAACTTTACCATATATTAATCTAAAATATATGTGCTATGAAAAAATTAATCATTGGAATTTTCCTGTTAGCTTTTATTGCAACAGGTAATTCACAGATTTTATTAGACGAAGCTAAAGTAGACTATAAAAAAGCTTCTATGAAATTGGATCCCGCAACTCAAACTTTAGTTATTCATATTCCGGAAAAAAAGGTTGGCGAATTTGGAAAAGACCCGTTGATTTTCATGAAGAATAATTTTGATGTAGAATCATTTC
This sequence comes from Salinimicrobium sp. CAU 1759, assembly GCF_054482715.1. NCBI lineage: Bacteria > Pseudomonadati > Bacteroidota > Flavobacteriia > Flavobacteriales > Flavobacteriaceae > Salinimicrobium > Salinimicrobium sp. CAU 1759. Next base: position 2,347,669 of record NZ_JBTLRK010000001.1, read on the forward strand.
TCAAAGATAATGCAGATCAAGATTTTGCTGAATTCCAGGTGAATTTTGTTAGTAATAAGGGATATATGACCGCAAGATTCAATGGAGACGGGGACCTAATTTCATCTCAGCAGAGATTTAAAAATATGAGGTTACCGCAAGATGTTCAACTGGAAATAGCGCAGCTTTACAACGGAGCAAACGTATTGAGCACAAAATCTTTTGCGCAATCAAAAGGATGGATAATTGATAAGGAATATTACAAAATAAAACTGGATGATGGCGAAAGAACCAGGAGAGTTCGCATCGACAGAAGGAACGATCGCCTTTCTATAGCTGGTCTATAAGGTTTTATGTAAGCTAAAACAAGGGACAACTAAAATTACTTTTTTGACACTTTGGTAGCTTTAAACATTTCGGTTTGTTTGGAGGATAAAAGGTTGAAGTAGAAAAGTAGTCATAGGCTGTCCCTATTTTTTTGTAAACAGATCTGACGATAAATAGCGGTCTCCCCTGTCACAAATTATGCTCACCACCACTCCCCCTTCCAGTTCATTACATAGTCTTACTGCAGCCGCCGTTGCACCTCCGCTACTCATACCTGCAAAAATTCCTTCTTCTTCGGCCAATCTTGCTGTCATGGCACGAGCCTCGGCCTCTGTCACCTCCAGGATCCTGTCAACCTTCTGCCGGTCAAAAATGGTGGGTAAATACTCCTTAGGCCACTTCCTTATTCCGGGGATACGCGCCTCATCATCTGGCTGTACTCCTACGATCTGTACATTTGGATTTTTTTCTTTAAGAAAAGTAGATGTACCCATGATCGTACCTGTAGTTCCCATAGAAGAAACCAAGTGAGTGATCTTTTGATTGGTATCCCTCCATATTTCGGGTCCTGTGGTGTGGTAATGAGCTTTCCAGTTATCATTGTTTCCAAACTGGTTAAGCATAAAATAGTTACCTTCCTTTACCTTGGCCTCGGCAAAATCTCTGGAGCCTTCAATTCCACCCTCGGCACTTGTGAGAATAACTTTGGCCCCATAAGCCCTCATGGTCTGCACCCTTTCTGCAGTTGAATTTTCGGGCATGATAAGTTCAATGTTGAGCTTTAACAGTCTCGCCACCATGGCCAGAGCTATACCGGTATTCCCACTGGTAGCTTCAATCAATTTTGTCTCTTCTGTAATTTCTCCTCTTTCCAGTGCATTTTTGATCATGTTGTAAGCAGGTCGGTCCTTTACACTACCTCCCGGATTTTGTCCTTCCAGTTTGAAATACAATTCGACCTTGGGATTATCTATCAGGTTTTGAGCTCTCACAAGTGGAGTGTTTCCAATAAGATCTAGTACTGTTTGATTCATTTTTGAAGGTTTTTTATTTTTATCACCGGGTCGTGCGTAACAAAAGAGTTTGGGGGAACTGAGCGGGTTAGCCATGCATTTCCTCCAATAATTGTATTTGCTCCAATCACTGTTTCTCCTCCCAGGATAGTAGCATTGGCATAAATAGTGACATTATCTTCAATGGTAGGATGCCTTTTCTTATTCCGCAGCCCACGCTCCACATATAGAGCACCTAAGGTCACCCCCTGATAAATTTTCACATTGTTCTTTATCACGGTTGTTTCTCCTATTACCACGCCGGTAGCATGATCAATAAAAAAGGAATCTCCAATTTGCGCCCCGGGATTTATATCTGTTCCCGTCAATTTATGAGCACATTCGGTCATAAGCCTGGGAACCAGGGGCAGGTTCATTTTGTAAAACTCATGGCTAAGCCGGTAAACCGCAATAGCAAAAAATCCGGGGTAAGAAAGATAAACCTCTTCCACCGAGTTGGCTGCAGGATCGTTATTGGCTATCGCTACAGCATCAAGATTGATCCTTTGAAGAAGGTCGGGTAGTTTGGCGCAGTATTCCCCCCAGATCTCTGAACAGGATTTTCCCGGCTCCCAACAAACCAGATCTGCCAGCTCTTTAAAATCCACTTTTAACCTTTCAAGATTTCCCTCGACAGGGGAATCCTTGTCAAAAAGAGTATAAAACAGTTTCTGAGTAAAGGCTTCAGCTTTTTCCCTGATCTTAAACCTCAAATTGAGATTTTCTTTTTGAGCTTCAATTTGTTTGATAATTTCCCGGTGGTCCATACAGATATCTTCTTTTGTAAAATTACTAAATAGGATCTCAAGCACACCCAGGTTTTACAATCTCTTTCGTACAAAAAACTTTAACTACAAAAGAAAGGTTAAAAATACAGCACTTAAACCAGTTGTTTTTCAAGGTGTTGTAAATTTAAATTGTTATTAATCAAAAACCTTATTATCATGGCTCAAGAAGAAAAAAAATCAAACCAAAAGCAGGACTCTGCTAAAAAGCAAGATCAAAAAGCAGATCAAAAAGGAAGACAACAAACTAAAAAGTAAGATTGTCTTAATATTACATTTTAGTATGTTTTCAGGCCACCTCCAAAGGGTGGCTTTTTTCATTCCCGAGCATTATTCTTTTTAACCCTTCAGTTATTTCCAGGAGCCACTGTAGTCGGTCCCTTATTAGCTGGACTTCCTGCAACTTCTCCTTGACATCTTCCTTTTCATTGTCTTTCTCTGGATGCAGGTCCAGAAGTTCTTGATAGAGATTTTTATAAAAGAGAGTGGCTTTCCGGATATTTTTCGTGTTCACTTCAACATTTGCTTCTACATTGGATAGAACCGAAAGATTAGCCTGAATGCTATGCATATAATTCTCAAAATGTTTCGATGGCCTCGTAGTAGGACTGGACCTAATGAAGGTACCCAAAGAAGCTGTGGCCGATAAGAACTCCTGATTCAAGGAGACAAGTCTGAAATATTTTTCCAACATTGACTTCTTTGTTCTTGGCTCCTGTGCCATCCTTTGGAAAGCTGCATTGAGATCCCCTATAGCCAAAAATGCTTTTTTTCTAGCCAGCCTGTAAGAAACCGGCAGAGTAGTTTTGCTGAAATAAAACGATTCTACCTCCTTTAAAAAACCTGCATTAGCCACTAAACTCTTTTTTAGGAAATTCTCAATGGTACTGTATTCCCAGGTGGGCCAAAGAAATTTTGTTCCAAGAAAAGCCAGACCTGCACCAATTCCTGTATCGAGCACCCGGTATTCAATGACCTCAAGTACGTTGGATCTTAAGAGGCTATAGACAAAAACCACGTTCAATGTAATAAATGCAGCTGCCGTTTTATAATTTCTTTGGATCATGGAGTGGGCTAAAATCAGGAAGATCACCGATAGAGTTCCATAAAAGATCCGGCTTCTTATGAGAAGGACCAGCACAACTGCAATCGCTCCACCTATTAATGTTCCGTAGAGCCTTTGTTTAAATCTTTCGCGGGTAAGGGCATAACCGGGTCGCATTATCACCACCGCAGTGAGCAGGATCCAGTAGGCATTTTGCATGGCAAAAAGTTCCCCTGCTGCGTACCCCAGTACCATGACCACCGTTAATCTTAGGGAATGCCTGAAAATTGGAGACTTAAAATCAAAATTGTCCTGTAAAGTTTTAAAGTTGTAATCCGGAGTAGTTAAAAACCTGGTAGCATCCTTTAATCTTAGCTTCAGGTCTTCACTTCCCTCCCATTCCTTCATCAACCTTTCCAGGGAAAGTACCTTTTGATGCTGCTTGTCTTTAAAGTTGAACAAGTTGATCAAAACCGGCAGCACGTCCTTTTCAGCATCCATTTCTTTAGACAATTCGTATTCTTTTAAACGCCTAAGAACTTCCTCTCTTTTTTCCTTGAGGTCTGTTTTGTCTAAAAAATAAGCTTTGCGCAACAGGCTTTCTCCAATCGCTCTAAGATGGGCAGCCATTATTTTATTCCACTCCTGAATGAGATGGATCTTATGCTCATGGACAGAAAAAAGCTCCTTCATCTTAAGGTAATTAACGGGATTCGCCATTCCTAATTCCAGGATATCCACCAGCTCCATAAAAATTAAAAGCCGCTTTCTCACCATTCCCGACCTTCCGAAGTTCCTCCTGCGATTAATAACCAGTTCTCTAATGATCTCATGCTTTTCATTGAGGGTAGTTTGAAGCTCAAACAACTCTTTTTCCTTTTGTTCTCTGCGTTGGTCCTGAGGGCTAAGAAGCTGCGATTTAATTTCCAGGTATCTTGCCGTAAGCTCAAAGGTTTCGGCTAAAAGAGCATCAGTCTCCCGTCTTTGAAAAAGGTAATGAAGCAGAAGCGTAAATAACAGGAACCAAACACCTCCCGCACCTATCCAAAGAGCGTGCATAATGATACCTCCATCAGAAGCCACTTGAGCCATACTGAGCACAACAGCAAGTAAACCCGAAAAAGAAATTAGGGAGGCTCTAAAACCAAAAACCGAGATCATTGAAATATGAAATATTTGCAAAATTAAAACCGGAACAAAGAGAAGTGGATCTATAAGTGCAAACCCGGTAATTACAGTCGCCAGAACAGCTATTACAATAGAAAAGCTGATCCCCACTACCCTTCGCCTCAAACTTCCAGGAACATCACTGGGAGAGGTCAAAAGCACACCTACAGCCATGGCTATACCAATATCTATGTGGTCCAGAAATGCCATTATGACAAGCGGGATAATAGCTGCCCCTGCAAAGCGTAGACCTTTTGAAAATTCGGCAGTCTTAAGAAGCTGGTAAAAGGAATGTAATTGCCGGTATAGATACAATTCTGCTGTGTTTTCTGCAAATTTAGCTGGCTTCAACGAGTAAGACAGTTCTTCTGGAGAAAAAAATATACCCTTTAGGAGAATTTAACCTTTAATTAGTATCTCAACTTTGGTGAGACTCTCTTGTGGTCGTAATTTTAAGTTTTAAGAAAGAGCCTGCAGCAACAGGGCTTTAGAAACAATAAACAAATAAGATTACTATGAAAATATTAATGGTTCTTACGTCCCATGATAAACTGGGAGACACGGGAAAAAAAACGGGTTTTTGGGTAGAGGAACTTGCTGCCCCTTATTATGTTCTTTCAGATGCTGGAGCCGATATCACATTGGCTTCTCCAAAAGGAGGACAACCACCTATTGATCCTTCCAGCACTACAGAAGATGCCCAGACCGAAGCTACCAGGAGATTCGATAAGGATGAGGACTTAAAGAAAAAACTTTCCTCCACAAAAAAACTGGAAGAAGTAGATGCTTCAGATTTTGATGGTGTTTTCTATCCCGGGGGGCATGGACCGCTCTGGGACCTGGCCAACGATCTCAAATCAATCTCCCTAATAGAAAAGTTCAATGACCAAATGAAACCAATGGCATTTGTGTGTCATGCTCCGGCAGCTTTAGCCAATGTTGAAGACCACAAGAAACCATTGGTAAGAGGTAAAAATGTTACAGGTTTTGCGAATTCTGAAGAAGACGCCGTGGAACTGACCAATGTAGTTCCATTTCTTATTGAAGATAAGATGAACCAATTGGGAGCAAATTTTAGCAAGGGAGAGGATTGGAGCTCTTACGTCCTGGTAGATGGAAAATTGATTACCGGACAAAATCCTGCCTCTTCAGAAAAGGCAGCAAGAGAATTGCTCCGTTTACTCCAAAAATAATTATCTATTCATATGGCCGAAAAAGAAAGATCTGTCGCCCAGGTAATAAAGGAACATGAAGCTTCGGGCACTTATTTTGATGTTGACGGGATAAAGACCTTTGCCTTGAAGTATGGCCGGGGAGAAACCGTACTGTGCCTTCACGGGGTGCCCACCTCTTCCTTTTTGTACCGCAAGGTTCTCAGATCCCTTGAAAAAAAAGGCTATAAAGGTGTAAGTATTGATATGCCGGGATTAGGTCTTACAGACCGTCCTGAAGATTTTGACTACTCCTTCTCGAATCTGGCCGATTTTCTTTACAAGGCAGCCAAAGCTCTTAAATTAAAGAAGTTCCACCTAGTGGTTCACGATGTTGGAGGTCCAATTGGTTTTGCTCTTGCCGCCAGGCACGCTAATAGAATAATGTCACTCACAATTTTAAATTCCTGGGCAGATGTTGTAAACTTTAAAAAGCCGGTAGTTATGCGGCCTTTTGAAAAGAAAGTCCTTGGTGAAGCCGAACTTAAAATGATCACTCACCTCACCTGGCCGGTTATGTTCAAACAAATGGGGGTAGAGAACTCATCCCGCATTAGCTTGTCTGAGATCAATGCTTATGTTGATCTCCTAAAAAGAAATGACCATGGAAAGGCATTTTTGAAGATCATGAGAAGCTTTGATCATTCAATTCAATTTAGAGATGAATGTTATAAAGCGGTACAGAGTAAGGAATATCCGGTACAGGCCATATGGGGTGCCAAAGATCCGGCGCTACAGCTCGAAACTTATGGTGAAGAAATAAAAAAAGTGGCCGATTTAAAAGAGATCCACACCCTAAGATCACGGCATTTCCTCCAGGAAGAGGCCTGGCTGGGAATCGCAGATAAAATTGTAGACCTTGCGAAATCTGTTCACCTGAAGACACAAAAAAAGGAGGCTTAAAAACCTCCTTTTTGACTCAATATCTCAAATTATTTTTGTGGTGGCTTTGTTGGCCGGATCTCGATCTTACTCGGCAGCGCCCGCTGATTCATTTTTAGAAGGTCTACCACCAGTTCACCAATATCTTCGATCTGGATTTTCCATGCATCTGCATCCCCGGGAGTGTGATCATTAAAATGGGTAGCTACAGATCCCGGCATTATTGTGGTTACTTTGATATCATAGTTCCGCAGGTCAAGCATAGCTGCCTGGGTAAATCCTGTCACTCCAAATTTACTGGCATTGTAGGCAGAACCACCTGCAAAGAAATTTGTACCTGCCAAACTTGAGATAGTGAAAATATACCCTTTACTTTTCTTTAGTTCGGGAACAGCTGCTTTAAGGCTGTAAAAAACGCCTGTGAGATTGGTGTCTATGGTTTGTTGCCATTGCTCTGGTGAAAGCTCTTCAATAGAGCCAAAATGCCCCACTCCTGCGTTTGCGACAAGAACATCGAGCTGCCCCCATTTCTCGGTTAGTTGTTTAATGGCTGCTTGCTGGCTCTCGAAGTTCCGTACATCAGCTTCTATTCCTATCACCTCCCCTTTTCCGTTTTTACTGATCTCTTTTGCAGCTTTTTCGGCTTCATCACGATGCCTGCTGGTGATCCCAACTTTAACTCCCATAGAGGAGAGCGCAGCTGCAACACCATACCCAATTCCTTTACTACCTCCGGTTACGAAGGCTACTTTATTTTCTAAATTCTTCATTTGTATAAAATTTTCAGTTTAAAGCTAGTAATTATGCAGGCCAATTAGGGATTGGAACCTTTTAAGATATTGTTAATTCTTCGGGTAGCGTAAGCCTTCAGAAAAATTTTTAACTTCCGTAGAGAAAATCTTTAAAATTACTAACACAAATTACAGAGAGAAACAATTATCTTTGCCCACCTTCCAAAAAGAGCTAAATGTGAGGCTTTTCAGGAAGTTTTGGTTTAATCTTTTATAAAACACTAAACACATTGGAAAATCCTAAGGCACAAAAACTTCTGAATAAAATACAACGCGACCTTATGCGTAATGGCATTATCAATACCATAGTAGAAGATTTGAAGGAGTTAAGGCCATATGCCGTAGAGGAAAAAAGTCCTTTACTTGCGAAGGTAATTAGGCTCACTTATGAGCACATCGAGACTTATCAAACCTTTGATATTCCAATTCCTGAAGATGAACCTGTTGAAGGATTTGAGGAAGAAACAGAAGAAAACGGTGATTTTGATCCTGCAGAAAGCCTGGATTATCTTCTTTCACTTATGGCAGAAGCCAAAAATAAGATCAATGCTCTTGAACTAAGAGAGTATAGCAACAGCCTTACTGCATACGCCGAAGAGAATTAACCTTTTGTTTTGCTGAAGTGGCTCAATAATTGAATATATTATTGCAAGCTTTTAAGGAAGGAAAAGAATATGAAAAAGAAAAATGAGGTTGTCTTGAATAAAAAACCCCGCTGGAAATTACTTCACCAATACTATAATTACACAGGATTTTACAAGTTTGTAGGTAACAGTGTCAAAAAGGCCATTTTGCCTATTGTTCTTTTTATTGCAGCTATTTTTGCAATAAATGAATATGTTATCAATATCAACAGTATTCTGGTAACGGTAACGGAGACTTATTCACCTTTTGGGATCCTTGCTGTTTTTCTTGCTTCAGAATCCATTTTTCTAGGAATTGTCCCTCCAGAACTTTTTATAGCCTGGGCAGGTAAATCTACCATGCCGGTTGGCTATTTAAGCCTGCTCGCCCTTGCATCCTATCTGGGTGGAATTATTTCATATTGGATGGGCAAAGCTATTACTAAGATCCCTGCTGTACATGAGGCTTTGGAGACCAAAATGGCCAAGCACATTAAGAACACTCAAAAATGGGGTGGATTTCTTATTGTTGTAGGTGCTCTTTTGCCTATCCCTTTTTCGATGACAAGTGTAGCTGCAGGAATTATTAATTATAAGTTCAGATATTACTTGTTATTCGGACTTTTGAGATTTATCAGGTTCTATGGATATGCCCTGGTAATATTTAAAATTGTATAGATTGTAGTAACAACTACAATTCCTATTAAATCCCGTATTTTTGAGAGACCTTAAATACGGGATTTTTTATGGGCCATGATCACCATCATCACCACAGATCAAGCAATAACCTCAAACTTGCTTTCTTTCTCAACGCTGCCTTCACTGTTTTTGAACTCATCGGCGGATTTTATGTGAATAGTGTCGCTATAATTTCAGATGCAGTTCATGATCTGGGAGATACGCTTTCTTTAGGTACTTCATGGTACCTCCAGAACAAATCCCGGCAAGGTAGAAATTACAAGTTCAGTTTTGGCTACAAAAGATTTTCACTTCTCGGGGCTTTAATTAACAGCCTGGTACTTTTGGCAGGTTCTGTTTATGTGATCACCGAGGCTATTAGCCGGCTTGTAGAACCGGAATATTCCGATGCCGGAGGAATGCTCATTTTTGCCCTTTTTGGAGTAGCAGTGAATGGTTTTGCGGCGTGGAAGCTATCCAAAGGCACTTCAATAAATGAAAAGGTTGTCTCCTGGCATCTCATAGAAGATGTACTTGGGTGGGTGGCTGTCTTAATTGTCGCAGTTGTATTACATTTTTACAACACCCCGTATCTTGATCCCGCTCTTTCCCTTTTGATCACGCTCTACATCTTATACAATGTTTTTAAACGCCTCAAGGAAACACTTTTCATATTTTTACAGGGTGTTCCAAAGGAAGTAAATCTTGAAGAAATTGAGCAGAAACTAAAGGCCATTCCACAAATAGAATCTCTTCACCACACACACCTATGGTCTCTTGAAGGAACAGACCATGTTTTTACTACCCATATTAAATTGAAGAACATCACCCGATTCCAGCAGCTGCTGGATGTTAAACGTGCTGTAAAGGATGTACTGCAGGAATATAAGTTCGACCACTATACTATCGAAACTGAACTTGATGAAGAAACCTGCGATCTTTTGTAGGCGCTTAACGTATCTGGCTAAACCTGATGTTTAGCTCCCTTTCAAACTGGCGTAGTTTTTTCAGCTCATACTGGTTTACCAGAGCAAGAGATAATCCCGTATTACCGGCTCTTGCAGTACGGCCACTGCGGTGAGTATAGTACTCAGTTTGATCTGGTAACTGATAATGAACTACAAATGCGAGATTAGCCACATCAATACCTCTGGCTGCAACATCTGTAGAAACAAGAAGTCGCAAATTCTTACTCTTGAAAGCCCGCATCACTTTATCGCGATCCTTTTGAAGCATATCTCCTTCCAGCAGTCCTACTTCGTGATTCTTGGCGATGAGTTGTTTGGCAAGGGTTCGTGCAGCGGTCTTGGTTTTAGTAAAGATTATTCCACGTTTTTTGCCCTGACTCTTCAGGAAGTAAGCCAGAGTATCTAATTTACTGTTATCATCTCCTGAGACGAACTGGTGTTGAATTCCGGTGTTTACAGCATCCTGCTTGTCTACACTAACGCGCCTCGCTCCTTTGTTGACGTACTTATTGATGATCTCATTAAGATCCTGGGGAATTGTAGCTGAAAATAACCAAACATTCCTTTCTTTTGAGGCAGTCACTTCAAGGATCTTTGTAAGGTCTTGTTTGAACCCCATGCTTAGCATTTCATCTGCTTCATCCAGAACCAGTGTCTTTATAGTTCTTACATCTACAGCTTTACGTTTCATAAGGTCGATCAATCTTCCCGGCGTGGCCACAATGATCTGGGTTGGTCTGTTGAGTCGGGCAATTTGTATATCTATCTTTTCACCGCCGTAGACCGCTTCTGTAAACACTTTATCAGTGTATTTAGTGACCTTAAAAAGCTGCTTCGCTATCTGCTGTCCCAGCTCTCTGGTTGGTGCTAGGATCAAAGCCTGCACTTCATCTTTTGCAGGGTCTATTTGTGCAAGAATAGGAAGACCAAAAGCTGCAGTTTTCCCGGTACCTGTTTGGGCCTGCCCAACGAAATCCACACCTCCTTCGGTCAATACGGGAATTGCTGCCTCCTGGATCTTTGTGGGGTTGATTATTCCCATCTCATTTAATCCTTTAATAAGGTCGTCAGATACTCCCAGCTCTTTAAATGTCATCATTAAATTTTTTGCGAAGATAAGGTATTCCCATTAACAGGAACTTAGAACTTCAAATATATCCCCAAGCCGCTCCAGCTCTTAGTTTGTCTTGTAAACTTCTTAAGACTTTAATAATCTGCATGTTAAATTGAAGCTAAAGCAAAAATATCAGCATAAAAATTAGGAATTTATCATTAATTTGGTGGTATAACCACTAAAAAAAGAAACATGCTGACTATCATTTTGAATATCCTATTACCTCCTTTAGCCGTTTATCTAAACCATGGAGTAGGAACCACACTTTTGATAAGCATAATCCTTACGTTGATAGGGTGGTTGCCTGGAGTTATCCATGCTTTTATTGTAAACTAATAGAAGTAAAAACTGTCTAAAATGTAATTCCCCTCAATGTTTCCAAGGTGAGAGATTGGAAGCATCGACCTTCTCTAAAGAAGGTATCCACTAAGTTTGAATTAGCCTTTAAGCTTATATTTTAGACAGTTTTTTATTTATTCTTTTTCTGTCTTTTCTTCAAGCTTTTGTTGCCATTTCCATGCACTTCCTAATGCATCTTCAATGTTATACTCAGCTTGCCACTTAAGCACTTCATTAGCTTTAGTAGTATCTGCATAGGCAGCTATAACATCTCCTTCTCTTCTATCGGCAAAACTATATGGAAGTTGCTTACCTGAAACTTTTTCAAAGGCTTTAATCGCTTCCAGAACCGAATTACCTTTTCCGGTTCCCAGGTTAAAGACCTCGTAATTGCTTGTCTGCTCATTATCAAGCAACCTCTCAAGTGCTACGACATGAGCTCTCGCAAGGTCCATCACGTGAATATAATCCCTAATACAGGTACCGTCAGGCGTAGGGTAATCATTCCCCCAAACCGAAAGCTTATCTCTTTTTCCAGCAGCTGTTTGAGTGATGAATGGCACCAGGTTCTGCGGAGTACCTATTGGCAATTCCCCTATATTGGCAGATGGATGTGCACCAATTGGATTAAAATATCGAAGGGAAATAGCATTTAACTGAGGCAGCACTTTACAGGTTTCAGAAATGATCTCCTCCCCAATTTGCTTCGTATTTCCATAAGGAGATTCAGCTTTTTTTACCGGTGCACTCTCGGTAATAGGCAGTTCATCTGCCTGCCCATAAACAGTACAGGAAGAGCTGAAAATGAATTTTGGAGCCTCCTTTTCTTTCAACTGCTGCAAAAGATAGATGAGTGTATTAAGATTGTTTCCATAATAAAGCAAAGGGTTTTGCACACTCTCGCCCACTGCCTTTGATGCAGCAAAATGTATCACTCCTTCTATTTCCTGATATTTTTCAAAGAATTGCTTTACAGCTTGTTTATCCCTAAGATCAAAATTTTCAAATTGTGGAGAGATGCGGGTGATCTTTGTGATCCCTCCCAGAACTTCAATAGAAGAATTGGAAAGATTATCAATTATAACTACCTCAAAACCTTTTTCCTGAAGTGCCACTACAGTGTGAGATCCAATATATCCCAATCCGCCGGTGACAAGTATTTTCTTGCTCATTTTCTTTTTTTCTGAATAATCCGCAATTTAAGAAATTAGGATTGAGAAACACCAGAGTTCCCAGCAATTTAAGGCAGATGAACATTTGCTTAAGATATTGCGTTCATCCTCATTAATTAAGCTAAATTTAGGTAGAGATAATCCTTAAAATTTGATGACAATCCCACCTTCAAATAGTTGCTTTTGAAGTATATTTGCACCCAGAAAAAAGAAGACAATGTCATTAGAATTACAGGTAAAAATCTTTAGATGGATCAGTATATTTGAAGGAATTTCTTTCCTCGTTCTATTGTTGATCGCGATGCCGTTGAAATATATATGGGATGCTCCCGAAATGGTACGCATTGTAGGTATGGCTCACGGCTGGTTATTTGTAGCCTACATAGCCGGAGCTTTTTATTTATACAGACCCCTTAAGTGGAAGACCAAAACTTTGGCTATTGTTTGTTTAAGTTCCGTTTTGCCTTTAGGTCCATTTTATGTAGAGAAAAAATATCTCTAAAACAATGAGAGAACAGATACGGGAATTTGGAGGATTTTTAGCTAATTATTTCATTGAACAGGGAATGGATGTGGATCTTGCCCATTTCCTCAACATGCTCATCAACATTGCAATTGTTTCTGTTCTTTGGTATGTCATTCATTACATCACAAAGAAGCTTGTTCTTACCTCGTTCCAAAACTTCACCAATAAAACGAAAACTACTTTTGACGATTATTTGGTTAAAAGTAATTTCCCACGTTATGTAAGCAATATTCTCCCGCTACTGCTACTCATTCTTACCATTCCGGTTGTATTTGAGGATTATCCGAAACTGCTCAACATCTTTGAGAAGTTGGTGGATATCTACATCATAATTCTCATAGTATTTATATGCCGAAGTCTGCTGCGTACTACTACCGAGTACATGAAGAGGCATGAGCGATATCACGACAAACCTATTGAGAGCTATACGCAGGTACTCATGATTATTATCTGGGCAATAGGCTTCATGTTCATTTTTTCAGAAATCACAGGAAAGTCTATTGTTGGTTTTCTGGTTACTTTGGGAGCGGCTTCAGCAGTTATTTTATTGATTTTTAAAGATACCATCCTGGGTTTTGTGGCCAGCATCCAGGTTTCGGTAAATGATATTGTTCGTATTGGAGACTGGATCACCTTCAGCAAGTATGGAGCCGATGGTTTTGTAACTGAAATTAACCTTGCCACGGTAAGGGTACAGAACTGGGACAACACTTACACCACTATTCCCACTTATAACCTTATTTCCGATTCCTTTCACAACTGGCGTGGAATGCAGGAATCACCGGGAAGACGCATCAAACGTTCCCTTAACATCAAACAAAATTCCATTAGGTTTGTCAATGATGAGGATATTAAAAAGTTTGAAGAGTTTGGTTTGATCGGGCCTTATATAAAGGAACGGCAGGAGGAAATAAATACCTATAACCAAAAATTAGAGATAAATAAAAAGCACCTTATTAACGGAAGACATCAAACCAACCTGGGTGTATTTAGGCAGTATGCACTTTCGTATTTAAAGTCCCACCCAAAGATCCATCAGGAAATGACGATGATGGTGCGACATCTTCCTCCAACAACTCAGGGCATCCCTATCGAGATCTACTGCTTTAGTGCCGATAAACGCTGGGAATTCTATGAAGCCATTACAGCCGATATTTTCGACCACTTAATAGCTGCTGTTCCTTATTTTGATCTACAGTTATTTGAATCTCCTTCGGGTGACGACATTGTGAAAGCTCTGAAGCCTTTACAACTCAATTAAAAAAAGAGGCTTGAAAAAGCCCCTTTTTAGGTGGATACTATCTTAGATTTCTCCGATCATCAGGATCGTAATCAACAGTCCTTTCGCTACGCCGTGTTCTTAGATTTCCATCGCTGTCGTAGTAAGAAGAATGCTCCCGATCAATATAATGGCTGTCAACATAATCACTTCGTAAGCTTTTTACGCCGGCAGCTCCACCCGCAGCAGCGACAATGGCACCGAGAAGCAGGGCGATGAATAAATAAAGAGCAGCATCGCCCATGGCATCAGTAATATTGCCCGCTGTTTCCTGCGCCTGCTGTTTCACTTGCTCAAGAAACTGCTCTGATTCTTTGCGAAGATTTTCATACTCAGCCGCATAATTATCAACCGCTCTTCTGGCTTCACCCTCACTCATATCTGTTCTCTCGGTCAAAACATTCACAAGAGCTTCTTTATCCAAAGCTTCCCAGGTATCTTCAAATTCGTTTCTCGCATTGCTAAAGATCTGCTCGACCTCGGCATCTAACCTACCGGGGGTTCTGGCAGCCTCTCGCGCCTGCTGCCCTGCACTTCTAACAACATCTTCGGCCCGACTTTCAATTCGCTCCGGATCTAATTCCGCCTTCTGGGTATCTTCAAGTAAACTGTAAAATTCCTCTTTGGCTTTTTGCAGGCTAATATTGAGTCTTTGGTTTTGCTCCTGGCTCATTTGCTGCTGGCTCTGCTGTTGTTGGTCACCTCCTGAGGACAAAACACTGCCAATCGTATTTCCAACTCCGGAGATTATTCCACCTACAGCTGAAGTTACCAGCCATGCAGAAATAAAGGTATATAAGGCCCAGGTCATTATTCCCTGCACAATTCCGCTTTTATGATAAAAAGAAACGCCCACTCTTGCTGCGACGTATCCTCCAATAAATAAAGCAATAAGATTTGAAGCGATCCACCAAATAACACTTCCGGTCCCAAGACCACTCAAAGGACTACTCTCCTCTGCGGGTTCAATTGTGCCAAAGCCAAAAGAAAGCCCCAGCAGGTTCAAAAGAAAAACAATCGAAAGAATGCAGATCACTCCCGCAAAGATTGCTCTCCAGGAAATCCCTTTTCTGGGCACTGCATTATGAGAATTCAATTCGACAAGTTTATTCATGATTACTTATTTTTGGTTAGTTAAGAAGAAGCCTATCTCCTTCTTTATTAGCTAGATAAACACAAGATAAGCAGTAAAATCTCCATTCTTTCTTAAAAAAAATTAAAGATTTTCTATTTCACGGCTCTGGTAGGAGGTGAAAAACCTAATTTAGAAGAGAATTTAAAGTCGTTTTCTAAAATTGAATTAACCCCAAATAATTCCTTATGACATTAAAAAAATTTCTTCAGGCATTTGGAATCATTGCTGTAATTCTCTCACTTTTTCCCTTTGTGGCTGCCGATTACTGGTGGATAAGAATGTTTGATTACCCCCACGTGCAGCTTACAATCCTTACTTTGGTTGCCCTGCTGGTGTACTTTTTTAGATTTGATCTGCACAATTGGAGAGATTACACATTCGTCATTGTACTTGCAGTTTGTTTCCTCCTCCAATTAACAAAGATCTATCCCTATACACCGTTTGCAAAGAATGAAGTAAGGTATCATACAGCCGCCGATCCACAGCATGGATTGAGCATACTTGCCACGAACGTACTGCAGAAGAATGAGGAGTACGACCGGGTGGTTGGTGAGATCTTTAAATATGATCCCGATCTTCTCATTTTTACTGAAACAAATACAAAGTGGCAAAATGAATTGAGAAAGCGGCTCAAGAATTATGACTACAACTACCGCATGGAAATGCCACTCGATAATACCTACGGAATGCTGGTTTACTCGAGGTTAAAACTCCTTGATGCAGAGATAAAATTTTTATTGGAAGACAGTATTCCCTCCATGCATACAAAGCTGGTGATGCCTTCCGGGGAATTGGTGGAACTTCATATCATACATCCCACACCGCCTATGCCCCCGCACGATGCGTCTTCTACTGACAGAGATGCGCAAATGATGATAGTCGCAAAAATGGCTAAAGAATCAAAACTTCCGGTGATCGTTGCAGGAGATTTCAACGACGTCGCCTGGTCTGAGACCACTCAGCTTTTTAAAGATGTAAGCGGATTACTGGATCCCCGCATTGGGCGAGGTTTCTATAATACCTATAATGCAAACAGCTGGTTAATGAGATGGCCCCTCGATCATTTATTTGTTTCAGATGAATTTCGATTGGTAACGATGGAAGTGGGTGGTGATGTTGAATCAGATCACTTTCCCCTTTATGCAAAACTTAGCCTGGAACCGGGGGTAAGAGCAGTCCAGACTACTAAACCCGCCAGTGAAAAAGTATTAAAGGAAGCAGAAAAACAGATCGAAAAAGAAGACAAAAAGGATCAAAAAGAAAAAGCTGAAGGCAAGGAATAGCTAGTTCTTAAGCCGGTCTTTTACATATTCTATCTGAGTTTTTCCGTGAGGTTTGGCCTTTCCTTTTTCATCCAGAGACACCATCACGATCTTTTCAATACTAATAATGACTTCCCTGGTCATTTTATTTCGTACTTCACAGCGCAGGGTGATGGAGGCTGTACCAAATTTGACCACATCCATTCCAATTTCTATGATGTCCCCCTCTTTTGCTGAGCTTTTGAAATCTATTTCACTCATGTATTTGGTCACCGTTCTCGAATTTTCCAGCTGAATAATTGCATATAAAGCAGCTTCTTCATCTATCCATTCTAAAAGTCGGCCGCCAAACAATGTTCCGTTAGGATTTAGGTCCTGGGGTTTTATCCATTTTCGGGTATGAAATCTCATAATTTTTATTCTAAGGATGTTCTGAAAAATACACTTTTTGAGCCAGCTGAAGAATTTCTGAATGATCAAAAGCAAGTTCGGGAAGATCCTTAAGCTCAAACCAAGAAGCTTCTACCGCATCGTCATTTCCTCTCACCTCTTCCTCCCGGTCCACTTCTCCCCAATAGGTAATACTGATGGTTCTGCCTCGGGGATCCCTCCCCGGAGTCCCAAAAGTGTGTAATTGTTGCAGCTTTTGAACCTTTAGACCGGTTTCTTCTTCAAGCTCTCTCCTCGCACCATCTTGTAATGGTTCTTCATCTTCTAAGAAGCCACCGGGGAGCGCCCATTGATCTTTAAAAGGATCTTTTTTTCGCTTTACCAGGAGGACCTTTGGTTTATTACCATTCCTGAAAAAGATCACACAGTCTGTAGTTACTGAAATATTCTGTTTAGCCATAAATTCTTTACTTAAAATAAACCGTTTGAATATTTACAAATTCCCGTATCCCGAATTTTGATAATTCTCTTCCGTAGCCCGATTTTTTTGTTCCCCCAAACGGAAGCCGCGGATCACTCTTAACCAGCTCGTTCACGAAAACAGCGCCATCTTCTATTCGCGGGATCAACTTTTCTGCCTTCTGCTCATCTGTAGTAAACAAGGAGACACCGAGCCCGAACTTTGTGCCATTGATAAGTTCAATCGCCTCGTCGTATGATCTAAAAGTGGTAATGCCAATGGCTGGACCAAAAGTCTCCTCCCTAAACATTGGCATATTTGGAGTGACGCCGGCTAAAACAGTAGGTGCGTAAAATGCCTTTTTTCGCTCCCCTCCTATCAAGACCTTCGATCCCATTTCCACCGATTCATTTACCTGTTTCTCGAGATCCTCCGCCAGGTCTTCTCTGGCCTGTACCCCAATGAAAGTGCCCTCATCCATTGGATCGCCGGACTTTAATTCCCTGACTCTGTCAACAAATAATTCCGTGAATTTTTCTGCAATGTCTTTATGCAGTAAAAGTCGCTTTCCGGCAATACAACTTTGTCCGGTATTTTGGAAGCGGGCCTGCACACAGGTTTTTACCGTCTCTTCGAGATTGGCATCATCAAAAACCACCAGGGCATTACTTCCACCCAATTCAAGAACAGATTTTTTGATCTCCTTACCGGCAGTTGCAGCCACAGAACTTCCTGCTCCCTCGCTTCCGGTAAGGGTAACGGCCTTCACTCTTTTATCCTTTACTACCTCCTCCACATTTTTACTGCCAATGACCAAATTCTGGAAACAACCTTCAGGAAAACCGGCCCTTATAAAAACTTTTTCCAGGTTCTTTCCACACATCATCACATTGCTGGCATGCTTCAACACCCCTACATTCCCGGCCATTAGCGCCGGCGCTGCAAATCGAAATACCTGCCAAAAAGGGTAATTCCAGGGCATAATTGCCATGATCACTCCAAGGGGAGCATAGTTGACATAACTTTTCACGGCATCTGTCTCGATCTCTTCAGAAGCTAACTGCTGCTCTGCATTTTCTGCATAATATTCGCATACCCATGCACATTTTTCTACTTCAGCAATGGCCTGCCTTATTGGCTTCCCCATTTCTTTAGTTATAACCTCGGCATATTCCTGTTTATTCTTCCGCAGCTCTTCTGCAGCTTTGAACATAAGTTTCGACCGAAAAGAAAATGAGGTAGTTCTCCATTCCTTAAAAACAGCTGTTGCTTTTTCAAGGGCCTGGTCAATATCTTGAGAGGATGATTCCCTGTGTTCCCAAAGAGTTTCTCCGGAATAAGGGTTTTTAGAAAGGATCATAAAAATGGCTTTTTTTAAAGGTAAAAAGAACTCATAAGCAAGAGAAATTATTAAAGGGATTTTAACTGAAGCTTTAGTGTTCACAACAGGTTCATAAATCGTAATGACCTAAAGCTGAGTAGAACTGTACTTTTTGTATATTTAATAAAAACCCCCGTTATGAAAGATCGCGATCAATCCCTCCTCGAATTACGGCCTCAAATTGAATCTGCTGTAGTAAATGCTTCAACACTTCCCGATGAACAGTTCCAGAACCGTACGCTACGCCCTGTTATCCTACTCCAAAATGACCTTTTATTAGAGGCTTTCAGGAATTATGTGCAAAAACATAAGAACGTCTTCTATGAAATGAGCATCGAAAAAAGAATGGCGTATATAGAAAATTCAATTCAGAAGGATATAAAATTCCGCAACAGCCTTAAAGGGATGGTCATTGGCCAATTTACCATTGAAGAATACACTTACTACATCACAAATTCTTCGGCTTTGAACAAAAGGATGATGAACCTGGTCAAGGAAAGACTACAGAGCAATATTCAGCTGCTGGATTCCCTTCCTGCCGTTTGATTCGGCTTCAACAGTCTGTATTTATTAAACTTTTGCTAATTGTTCTTTTTTGAATTTTGCGTTGGCTAATTTTAATGAAAACGCAAAAAAAATGAGCATTAATAAAGAAGAGTTATTCAACAAATGTCTTGATATAGTCAATGATAGAATTGACCAGTACAATGAAAAAATGGATTCAATTAGCGGCCAGAATGAGCAGCATAAATTTCATCCAGATTTTGATGAATACGGCAATAAAGGAGAAATGCTTACAGAATATGAAAAGAACGCCGCCTATCTTGACAGGGTGCGTAGTATGAAGGAAACTTTAGCGAACCTTGATATGGATCACCGAAGTGAAGTAGTCCGTCCGGGAAGTGTTGTGGAAACCGAAAAAGGGTATTATTTTGTTTCTGTTCCCTTGGGGGAAGTAGATATGGAAAGCGGAAGCAAAGTCTATGCTATCTCAACAGATGCTCCTATTTATAAGGAAATGGAGGGAAAAAAAGCCGGAGACTCCTTCAGTTTCAGAGATGGAAAGGTGGATATCGTTAAAGTTCATTAAAGCTATTCCGGATATTCAATTCTAAGATGGTAGATATTCTTTAGCTTCCGCTTCAGGATCTTTTTTACCTGCTGAATTTCCATAAAGGTAATATTGGAATTAAGGAATTGCCCGTCTTCCATTTGTTTGTTAATGATCTTTTCCACGAATTCATCAATGGTCTTGGCTGTAGGTTCCTTAATACTCCTGCTTGCCGCCTCCACGCTATCACACATCATAAGGATTGCGGTTTCCTTGCTAAAAGGCATGGGACCGGGATAACGAAAGTCATCTTCGTTAATATCCCTATCATTTTCCATGGCTTTCTTGAGGAAATAATACACCGTGGTAGTTCCGTGATGGGTACGGATAAAGTCTATAACTCTGTCAGGTAGATTCCTCTTTTTGGCAATTTCAATTCCGTTGATCACGTGCTCGATAATAATATCGGCGCTTTCTTTTGGTGAAAGTTCATCGTGAGAATTGACGGAGGTAGTTTGATTCTCGGTAAAATATGTAGGATTCCGCATCTTCCCAATGTCGTGATAAAGAGCTCCAACCCTTGCCAGCATTGAATTGGCACCAATTTCATTTGCTGCTGCTTCAGCCAGGTTGGCAACATTCAAGGAATGGTGAAACGTTCCAGGAGCTTTATCTGAAAGCTCTTTAAGAAGCTTGGTATTAGTGTCTGAAAGTTCCAGTAAGGACATATCTGAAATTAGACCAAAGATCTTTTCGTAAGCATAGATAAGTGGTTGCACAAACAGAGTAGCCAGACCTCCCAGGAGGAACATGAGAAAAATTTCAGGTTCCACTTCATAAATGGATCCCTCCTGAATAACGGTAAAAGCGAAATAGGAAACTATATACACCAGGGTTATTTGTCCAACAGTAATGAATAAATTTGCCCTTTTATAGAGTTCAGAGACAGTGAGTATAGTCACAATCCCTGCAATGATTTGCAGGAACATGTATTCGTAGCTATCCGGAACAATAAATCCGAGTAGCAAAACAGTAATTACATGGGTGAAGAGCCCCAGTCGGGAATCGAAGAATCCTTTAATGGTAAGTGGTAGGATACACAAAGGCACCACGTACACATATTCTACATTGAATTTTATTACAAGTACTGTGAGCAGCACCATAAGAGTGACATTAAAGAAAATGAAGGTCACCTTTATGTTATTCTGAAAGATATCATACCTATACTTACGTATGAAGAGCATTAGCATTAAAAGAGCCAGAAACACAAGCAGGGTATATCCTACTATGACCCAATTGTAATTAGCCTCACTCCACACCTGGGATTCATATTCAGCCTTGAGGGAATTAAGGATCTGCAGTTTGTTTCCTTCCACGACCTCTCCCTTGGCAACAATTATTGTCCCCCTTTCCACATTTCCACGGGTGTAGGAGATCTGGTTGTATTTGCTCTCCAAATCACTTTGAGTCAAAGCCTCATTATAGGTAACATTGGTCTTTACCGTATCAAAGAAAAGGCTAATAAGTTCTTCCCTGAAATTTTGAAGCTGTGCCTGATCAATTCTGCGGTTGAGGAAATCCCGGAGTTGATTCTGTTTTAAAATGCTTTTATAGGTTACCTCTGTCACCTCATTTCCTTCTCTAAGATAGACCAGTTGATCGGGGCTAAGTGGAACTATCTCCTGAAGCACTCCGGCGTCATAGATCTCTTCAAAAGTATCTTCTATGAAATCTTTTAACCTGTTGTTGTCCCGGCGGGAAAGAGTATCAGGAAAAACACTTATGTATTGCTCTTCAAGAGCAGCCTCTACATCCTGAACGATTTCCGGATTATAGTCATAATAAGGAACATGTGTCTTGTTGATCTCCTCTTTTTCAGCAGCCAGTTCTTCAGGGGTCTTTAAAATGGCAAAGTCAAAAGGCGCATAAAGGTTTTCATATTGCCAGGGTTTTCCTTTTGGAATTTCATATTTGAATTTACCTCCCTTAGGGAACAAATAGACAATTATAAAGGTGGTAAGGAGAAATAAAAAAACCTTATAAAAGAGATCCTGATTTTTATAAAGGCTGTTGATAAAAGATTTCATACAGGGACTATTCTTTTCAAAAGTACTAAAAAAAGCCGGCTGTCAAGAAGTCGTTGGTTTCTTCCTCATAAAATGATTAAATTCGCGAAAGTGAAAATTTAAATCCGCAAAACCATGAATAAGGAAGTAGTTATAGTAAGTGCAGTAAGAACTCCAATAGGCAGTTTCTTAGGCAGCTTATCCTCTGTTCCCGCTACCAGGCTGGGATCAATAGCAATAAAAGGAGCTCTTGACAAGATTAATTTGAAGCCCGAAATGGTGGACGAAGTACTCATGGGGAATGTAGTACAGGCCGGCGTAGGCCAGGCTCCTGCAAGGCAGGCTGCCCTGGGTGCAGGAATCCCAACAAGTGTTCCCTGTACAACTGTAAATAAGGTATGTGCCAGCGGAATGAAAGCTGTTATGCAGGCAGCACAGGCTATAGCACTTGGAGATGCTAATATAGTTGTGGCCGGAGGTATGGAAAATATGAGTCTTATTCCTCATTACCTACACCTTAGAAACGGTCAAAAATTTGGACCGGCTCAAATGGAAGACGGTATGCAGAAAGACGGTCTTGTAGATGCCTATGACCATAATGCAATGGGAGTAGCCGCAGATCATTGTGCTAAAGAACATAATTACTCCAGAGAAGAACAGGACAAATTTGCTGTCCAGTCTTACGAAAGATCCAGAAAAGCCTGGGAAGAAGGAAGGTTCAATGAGGAAGTAGTGCCGGTGGAAGTGCCTCAAAGAAAAGGAGATCCTGTTGTGGTAAAGGAAGATGAAGAATACAGGAATGTAAAGATGGATAAAATTGCTTCTTTACGCCCAGCTTTTAGCAAAGACGGTACTGTTACTGCCGCAAATGCCTCTACCATAAATGACGGTGCTGCTGCACTTGTACTAATGAGCCGTGAAAAGGCCGATGAGCTTGGACTGGAAGTTCTGGCAAGCATTAAGAGCTTTGCAGATGCTGCCACAGAACCAATCTGGTTCACCACAGCTCCTGCTAAGGCCTTACCGAAAGCTCTGGATAAAGCCGGACTCTCTATTGACAAAGTAGATTACTTCGAGTTCAACGAAGCCTTTTCTGTAGTAGGTCTAGTGAACATGAAGATATTGGAACTTGAGGATAAGAATGTGAATGTGAATGGAGGTGCCGTTTCTCTGGGACACCCACTGGGATGTTCAGGTGCTCGAATTATTGTGACCTTGCTCAATGTACTTAAACAAAACAACGGTAAGATAGGTGCAGCTGCGGTTTGTAATGGTGGCGGAGGAGCTTCGGCTATGATCATTGAACGTCCTTAATACCGGTTTGAAAGCCCCTTTTTAATGCAATATGCCATTTGTAATCTGGGAGTTGTCCCTTTAAGAGCAGAACCTGCACATACCTCAGAAATGGTTAGTCAGTTGCTTTATGGCGAATCCTATAAGATCCTTGAGGCCAGAGCAAAATGGTCGAGGATCCGCACATCATTTGATGCTCTGGAAGCATGGATAGAGAATAATCAGATCCTCAAGATCTCTGAATCAGATTATGAGAATCTGCAGATTGCCTTACCGATGCTTTCGGCTGATCTTGTGGAGTTCGTGACCGCAGGAGAGCAGCTCATCCCGATACCTCTTTGTTCTGAAATACAGGGAGTAGAGCTTTTGGGACACAGGCACACCGGCACAACCTCAAACGGCAGCCAACCCAAGGACAAACTTATTGAAACTGCTTTTCTTTACCTGAATGCTCCCTATTTATGGGGAGGAAAAACACCAATGGGAATAGACGCCAGTGGCTTTACCCAGATGGTCTATAAGCTAAATGGCCACAAACTGGCAAGGCATGCTGCAGAGCAGGCAAGGGAGGGAGAATCCCTTAGCTTTATTGAGGAAAGCGAACCGGGTGACCTGGCATTCTTTGACAATGCCGACGGAGTTATTAATCATGTGGGAATTATGATGAGAGATAATTACATCCTGCATGCGGACGGAAAAGTACGGCTGGATCGTATAGATCATTCAGGGATCTATAACTCAGAACTCAGACGCCACACCCACAAATTGAGAGTCATTAAAAAGATGATATAAAAAAACCGCTCAAATAATTGAGCGGTTTTTTTATGCAGTAGCTTTAAAACTGTTATTGCTTAGGTGTAGCTGAAGAAGCTCCGGCAGCTTCTAACTGAGCTACTTTTTCCTTCATTTCTTCTGCCTTAGCGGTTTCATTCAACTGGTAGTAGATGTTCATCATCGTTCTTGCAGCCTCGATGTTATCCGGGTCATTAGCCATCACTTTCTCAAGGTGTGGAAGTGCATCTCTGTAGATTCCCTGACGCTGTTCAGAAAGCTCTTCATACTTCTTTTGATCTGCCTTACTCATTCCTAGCTTGTTCATTTGCTCTACAAGAGGCTGTTCTTTAGAGAGAATAACATATGCAATATTAATTCTCGCATTATGCATTTCCGGATCAAGCTCAATCGCTCTTTTGTAGTAGTCTATAGCGCGATCATTTTCTCCAAGTTGAGCAGAACTTACTCCCATGTTGTAGTAAAGAGTGGCATCATTAGGGTTTTGGCTTACTACTTCTTCAAGGATCTCACGATATTTATTCATGTCTCCCATTCTGTAGTACATATCTGCTTCAGATTGCATAAGAGTAGCATCATTGGGATTAGCCTCTTTAGCTCTTTCCATTGCAGCAATTGCCTTCTCATTCTCACCTTTTTCGATGTAGATAAGAGCAATGTTCTTAGCTATCTCTCCTTCTTTAGATTCAGTTTTCTTATCCTGAGGATTAATGTAAGTTCCAGACTTTACGAAAAGATCCCTTTGCTCTTTTGAAGCCATTCTCTCCTCTTCTCCTGTTTCCTTGTTTACTGCAGTAAAGATTGTTTCTTCCCCCGTAAATCCAAGATCCTGAAGCTCTGTGTAGTATCTTAAAGCCTCATCGTAATCCTGAGAATTCACTGCATTTGAAGCTGCATAATAAAGGTAAACAGTATCCCTGTTATTCATTCTGTAACTAGCTTCAAGCTTTTGTGACGCTTCAGCGAAATTCTGTGCATTTTGATCTGCAATAGCTGAATTAACCAATGCATTGCTTACCGCATCCATTCCCTGCTGAACTTCGTCATGACCTAATTCCTTAGCTTTTTTCATAGCCTCGGCTGCAGCCATAAGATCGGCAGTTGGTACGTTTTCACCTGTTCCTACTAATGCATAACCTTTGTAAAGGTAGAAATCTGCTTTTTCATCTTGATCGGCGTTAGCCAATTGCGCTTCTGCCTGCTGAAGGTAGTTTTTAGCCTCCTGATATTCCCCTTTTTCAACCGCTTTTCCGGCTCTTTTTATTTCCTTCTTTTGGGCAAATGATACGACAGTGAACATAGCTAAAGCTGCCGTTAAAATTCTGGTTTTCATCTTTTGTGGTTTTGATTAAAATTATTCCTCACTATCGTTTGCAATAGTTGTGCCATCCTGGTTTTGATCAGTGATCTCGGGGGTTGCATCTCCTGCCACATCCTCCACATCTTCTTCCTCATTGATCACTTTCGCCACGGCAGCAATAGAGTCATTATTCTTTAAGTTGATTAATCTAACCCCTTGCGTTGCACGTCCCATTACACGCAAATTAGAAACAGATGTTCTAATTGCAAGACCAGATTTATTGATGATCATAAGGTCATCAAGATCGGTCACACTTTTTATTGAAACAAGGCTTCCTGTTTTAGAGGTAATGGAAATAGTTTTCACTCCTTTACCTCCACGGTTGGTGATCCTGTAGATTGGTTCCCCATCTTCAGGGTCATCAATATAGGTACGTTTACCGTACCCATTTTCAGAAACTACAAGTACCGTTTCTTCCATAGGATTTTCAATGGTGATCATTCCTACTACTTCATCCTTGTCATCTGCTAAAGTAATACCTCTAACTCCCGAAGCATTTCTACCCATAGGACGGGTCTTGCTTTCATCAAATCGTATAGCTTTTCCGCTTTTTAGCGCGAGCATCACCTGGCTCTCACCGGTTGTCAACCTTGCTTCAAGCAGCTCATCCCCCTCACGAATTGTTATTGCATTGATCCCATTTGTTCTAGGTCTTGAGTACTGCTCCAAAGATGTCTTCTTTACCTGACCTTTTTTGGTAGCCATCATGACATAGTGGCTGTTAATGTACTCCTCATCCTTGAGATCCTTAGTACATATGAATGCTTTCAGCTTATCATCCGGTTCAAGATTGATTAGGTTTTGTATAGCCCTTCCCTTTGAAGTTTTACTTCCTTCAGGAATCTCAAACACCCTCATCCAGAAACACTTACCTTTTTCAGTAAAGAACAGCATGTACTGGTGGTTGGTCCCGATAAAGAGGTTCTCAAGGAAATCTTCATTTCTTGTTGTAGATCCTTTTTGTCCTACTCCTCCCCTGTTCTGGGTCTTGTATTCAGTAAGAGATGTTCTTTTGATATAACCCGCATGCGAAATAGTGATCACCACCTGCTCATCGGGGATCATATCTTCCATACTAAGATCACCTCCCGCATACTCAATTGTGGAGCGTCTTTCATCCCCATATTTTTCTTTGATCTCAAGCATCTCATCTTTGATCACTTGCATTCTTCGTTCCTTACGGGCAAGAATATCCTTAAGATCTTCAATGGTCTTCATGATCTCTTCATACTCAGCTCGTAGTTTATCCTGCTCAAGACCCGTTAATTGTCTCAAGCGCATTTCTACAATTGCCTTGGCCTGCACTTCGGATAGCTCGAAACGTTCGATCAACTTGGCACGGGCTTCATCGGCATTGCTGGAAGCTCTTATCAAAGCGATAACTTCATCAATATTATCGGAAGCTATGATAAGTCCTTCTAATATATGCGCACGCTCTTCAGCTTTTCTTAGCTCATATTCAGTTCGGCGAACGACCACCTCATGACGATGTTCTACAAAATGATAGATCATATCCTTCAAATTCAGCATTTGAGGACGACCTTTTACAAGAGCAATATTGTTTACACTAAAGGAACTTTGTAGTGCTGTATGCTTGTACAATAGATTTAGTACAATATTTGGAATAGCATCTCTTTTAAGGATATACACGATGCGCATCCCATTACGGTCAGATTCATCCCTGATAAGAGAGATACCTTCGATCTTCTTCTCATTTACAAGATCGGCTGTTTTCTTGATCATTTCAGCTTTGTTGACCTGGTAAGGAATTTCGGTCACTATAATAGCCTCTTTCCCCGCCACTTCTTCGGTCTGGGCCTTCGCCCTCATCACAACTCTTCCGCGACCGGTTTTAAAAGCTTCGCGAACTCCGTCATAACCGTAGATAATACCTCCTGTGGGAAAATCGGGAGCTTTTACATGCTCAATAAGCTCATCTATTTCTATATCATGGTTATCGATATAAGCTACAACGCCATCAATAACTTCAGAAAGGTTATGAGGAGGCATATTTGTAGCCATACCTACTGCGATTCCACTTGCCCCGTTTACTAAAAGGTTTGGAATACGCGTTGGCAATACAGTAGGTTCATGAATTGTATCATCGAAGTTAAGCTGCATATCGACAGTTTCTTTATCGATATCTGCTAACATATCTTCACTGATCTTGCGCATTCTGGCTTCGGTATAACGCATTGCTGCAGGACTGTCCCCATCAATAGAACCAAAGTTACCCTGCCCGTCTACGAGCATATAACGCAAACTCCACTCCTGGGCCATACGCACCATAGTGTCATAAACAGATGAATCTCCGTGAGGGTGAAACTTACCTAAAACTTCCCCTACAATTCTTGCAGATTTTTTATGAGCCCTGTTGGAAAGAACTCCAAGCTCGTACATTCCATATAATACCCGGCGGTGTACCGGCTTTAATCCGTCGCGTACGTCTGGCAGGGCACGTGACACAATGACCGACATTGAATAATCAATGTAAGCCGACTTCATTTCATCTTCAATATTGATAGGAATTAACTTTTCTCCTTCAGCCATAAATATCTATTATTTTGGTTCAAAAATCTAACGTGCCAATTTACGCATTTTAGCCCACCTACAGGCACTCTACATTGAGGTTTTCTTGTATTTTATTAACAAATTTTTAGTTGTGCTTGGTTAATAAGTTCATTACATTCTGCTTTGTTTTATTGACACAAATTCGTCAATTAGCTTTACTTCAGATAAACACAATTCAGAGAATCGGGTACGGTTTTTGAAACCTGTATAAAAATAATTTGAGAGAAAGGAATTAACATGGATGATAATTTTTCACCAAGAGTAAAAGACGTAATTGCCTATAGCAAGGAAGAAGCACTTAGGCTTGGCCATGATTTTATTGGTACCGAGCATTTAATGCTGGGTCTTCTAAGAGATGGTGATGGTAAAGCCATTAATATATTAAATGCCCTGGATGTGGATCTTACTCATTTGAGAAGAAAGGTCGAGATCCTTAGCCCCGCCAATCCCAATGTAGCTGTAGAATCTAATGAAAAGAGAAACCTGCATCTAACAAGACAGGCGGAAAGAGCTCTAAAAACGACATTTTTGGAAGCCAAGCTTTTCCAAAGCACCTCCATTAACACAGCACACCTGCTATTGTGTATATTAAGGAATGAAAATGACCCCACGACCAAGCTTCTGAATAAGCTAAAGGTAGACTACGACGGAGTCAAAGACCAGTTCAAGTATATGATCACTAACGAGGACGATTATATTGACTCCCCAACCTCCGAATCTTTTTCAGATGAGGATTCCAGTTCAGATGATTCCGGAAAAAGCAATCCTTTTGCCGGTACTCCGGGGAAATCTACCAAAAAGTCTAAGACTCCGGTACTGGATAACTTCGGAAGGGATCTAACGGCACTTGCAGAGCTTGATAAACTCGATCCGGTTGTTGGTCGTGAAAAAGAGATAGAGAGAGTTTCTCAGATCTTAAGCCGAAGGAAAAAGAACAACCCGCTACTAATTGGAGAACCGGGTGTCGGTAAATCGGCTATTGCTGAAGGTCTCGCCCTTCGAATCGTAAAAAGAAAAGTTTCCAGAATTCTTTTTGACAAACGTGTGGTAACTCTAGATCTTGCCAGTTTAGTGGCAGGAACCAAGTACCGTGGGCAGTTCGAGGAAAGGATGAAAGCCGTTATGAACGAGCTGGAAAAGAATAATGACATCATTCTTTTCATTGACGAGATCCACACAATTGTAGGTGCCGGTGGCGCTACAGGAAGTCTGGATGCCAGCAATATGTTTAAACCGGCCCTGGCAAGAGGTGAAATTCAATGTATAGGTGCTACCACTCTTGATGAGTACAGGCAGTACATAGAAAAGGATGGAGCCCTTGAAAGACGTTTTCAAAAGGTGATCGTAGAGCCTACTTCTATTGAAGAGACTATTGAGATCCTAAATAACATAAAAGATAAATACGAAGAACACCACAATGTCACCTATACAGATGAGGCCATACAGGCATGTGTGAAGCTTACCAGCAGATACATGACCGACAGGTTTTTGCCAGACAAGGCCATTGATGCCCTTGATGAAGCAGGGTCTCGGGTTCACATCACAAATATTGATGTTCCAAAGCAGATCCTTGAACTTGAGCGTAAGTTGGAGGAAGTAAGGGAGCTTAAAAACACTGTGGTTAAAAAGCAAAAATATGAAGAAGCTGCAAAGCTTCGTGATGACGAAAAGAATATTGAGAAGGATCTAGCGCAGGCACAAGCCCGCTGGGAAGAAGAATCCAAAATGCATCGCGAAACGGTGACAGAAGATAATGTTGCCGATGTTGTGTCAATGATGACAGGGGTGCCCGTAAATAGAATTGCACAAACAGAGATCAATAAGCTCTACCAGTTACCTGAACTTATTAAAGGTAAGGTCATTGGTCAGGATGAAGCCGTTGGCAAAGTTGTAAAGGCAATCCAGCGTAACCGTGCCGGATTAAAAGATCCAAACAAACCAATTGGTTCCTTTATCTTCCTAGGACAAACCGGGGTTGGTAAGACTCAGCTGGCGAAGATCCTTTCCCGTGAGTTATTCGACAATGAAGATGCGTTGATACGTATTGACATGAGCGAATACATGGAGAAGTTTGCCGTGAGTAGATTGATAGGAGCACCTCCGGGATATGTTGGATACGAGGAAGGTGGACAATTGACCGAGAAGGTCCGTAGAAAGCCTTACGCGGTGATCCTGCTGGACGAGGTTGAGAAGGCGCATCCCGATGTTTTCAACATGCTGCTCCAGGTTCTTGATGATGGGTATTTGACAGATAGTTTAGGTCGTAAGATCGACTTCCGAAATACGATCATCATCATGACTTCTAATATTGGAGCGAGAAAATTAAAGGATTTTGGCCAGGGAGTTGGATTTGGAACTTCAGCAAGGAAGAACCAAATGGACGAGAATGCCCGAGGAGTAATAGAAAGCGCTTTGAAAAAGGCTTTCGCACCAGAATTTCTTAACCGTGTAGATGACGTAGTGATCTTCAACCCACTTGAGCAGGAAGATATTCACAAGATCATCGATATCGAGCTTGAAAAATTGTTTGGAAGGATTGGTGCCTTAGGTTATGATCTGGAATTAAGCAAAAAGGCAAAAGATTATATTGCTGAAAAAGGATTTGATAAGCAGTATGGTGCGAGGCCTTTAAACCGGGCTATTCAAAAATATATTGAAGATGCTTTGGCCGAAGAGATCATTACCTCTCATATTTCTGAAGGAGACAAGGTTTTTATGGATCTGGATGAAGAGAAGAAGGAATTGACCATCAAGGTTGAAAAGGCCAAAAAGGAAACAAATTCCGAAGATTCTAAATAATTATTTGAAGAATAGATTTGTAAAGAGTCTGTCTGAAAAGCATGAAACGTCATCCTGAATTCATTTCAGGATCTTAACCAATTGAAAACGAAAGTAAATTGGAAAATGGAAGCTGAAACAAGTTCAGTTTGACGAAATGCACTTTTCAGACAGACTCTTTTTATTTTCTACTGTGTCTTGATTTTAAGATCTCAATAACATCTTCTAATTTAAATCCTTTAGCCTGCAGCAGGATGAGATAGTGAAACAAGAGATCGGCGCTTTCATTCAGGAAGAGGTCATCATTGTCGTCCTTTGCTTCGATCACAGTTTCTACTGCCTCCTCACCCACTTTCTGGGCAATTTTGTTGATCCCACTTCTAAACAGAGAAGCCACATAACTTTTTTCATTGTCAGGATTTGATCTGCGGTCAGAGATCACGGTTTCCAGCTGTGTCAAAAATGACATTTCTGAAACATTTTTTTCTCCCCAGCAGGTGTCAGTTCCCTTATGACATGTAGGCCCCTTAGGATTTACAAATACCAACAGCGTATCATTATCGCAATCTACCTGCATGTCTACCAGGTGAAGAAAATTACCACTCTCCTCTCCTTTCGTCCAAAGCCTCTGCTTGCTCCTGCTGAAAAATGTCACCTTTCTGGTTTCCTGTGTTTTCCTGAAGGCTTCTTCATTCATATAACCCAGCATCAGAACATTTTTCGTCTCGGCATCCTGTATAATTGCCGGTACTAATCCGTCTTTATCTTTACTAAAATCTATCTTCATTTCATTAATTTTTTAATCATAACTATTCTCCTGTCAGGTCGAGGGACCCTCTCGCACTTCTAACTTCTACAATCTTACTTCAATCCCTTGTTTCTTCATTTCCTGTTTGAGGTCCTTTATTTCAATTTCCTTAAAGTGAAAAACACTTGCCGCCAAAGCAGCATCGGCTTTTCCCTTTTTAAAGGCCTCACAAAAGTGCTCTTTATTTCCTGCACCGCCGGAAGCAATAACAGGAATACTCACCAGCTGGGATACTTTCTCGAGAGCTTCATTGGCAAAGCCTGCCTTGGTGCCGTCGTGATCCATGGAGGTGAAGAGGATCTCCCCGGCACCGCGTTTTTCTACTTCAACTACCCAGTCAAAAAGGTCAATTTCTGTAGGTACTTTTCCACCTACCAGGTGTACCAGCCACTTATCTCTCACCTGCTTCGCATCTATTGCCACCACTATGCACTGTCTTCCGAATTTTGCTGCGAGCTCATTGATCAACCCCGGATTTTTCACTGCTGAAGAATTGATAGCAACTTTATCGGCGCCATTCTGAAGCAGCACATCCACATCTTCTACAGATGAAATTCCGCCACCAACAGTAAATGGAATATTTATAGTAGCCGCCACCTTCCGCACCAGTTCGGCAAGAGTCTTACGTTTTTCTTCGGTAGCCGAAATATCCAGGAACACCAGCTCATCTGCGCCCGACTTTGAATAGATCTCCGCCAGCTCCACAGGATCTCCCGCATCCCGAAGACTCACAAAGTTCACTCCTTTTACAGTTCTTCCGTCTTTGATATCCAGACAGGGAATTATTCTTTTTGTCAGCATGATTTAGATATTAGATTTGAGATATGAGATGTGAGATTCTTTTTGCTAATCCATCCTCTCATTTTATTATTGGAATTTGGTGCTTGAAATTTGGTGCTTATATTTTTTGTCTTGATTCTTGTCTCTTGGCTCTTGCCTCTCAAAAAATGAATTTCTCCAACTGCTTTAGGCTAATCCTATTCTCATAGATCGCCTTTCCTAAAATGGCTCCTTCACACCCTATTTCCTGAAGCTTTGGAAGATCATCAAATTCTGCAATCCCTCCGGAGGCTATCAGTTTCACATCCAGTATTTCCCTGAGTATCTTTTGGTACAGGTCAAAAGACGGACCTTCCAGCATACCATCTTTAGCAATGTCTGTACAGATCACATATTGGACTCCGTTTTCATGATATCTCTGGATAAATGGCAATAAATCTTCCTCAGATTCTTCAAGCCAGCCACTCACCGCGACCTTCTCATCCTTGGCATCGGCTCCTAAAATGATCTTTTCGCTTCCATATTTCTCGAGCCATGACAGAAATGTTTCCCTGTCCTTTACCGCGATACTCCCACCGGTGATCTGAGCAGCGCCACTATTAAATGCGATCTCCAGATCTTTATCAGATTTTAGTCCGCCACCAAAGTCGATTTTCAGGTTGGTTCCTGAAGCGATCTGTTCAAGCACCTTATAATTGACAATATGCTTGGACTTGGCTCCGTCCAGATCTACCAGGTGTAAATACTGAATTCCGTGATCCTGAAACTGCTTCGCCACCTCCAACGGATTTTCATTGTAAATTTTTTTTGAATTATAATCGCCCTGGGAAAGCCTTACACACTTTCCGTCGATGATATCTATGGCTGGTATTATTCTCATTTGAAGTTAGATTTTAGAAGTCAGATTTAAGAAGTTTTATTTTAGAAGAAAGATTTTTAAATTTTATTTCTCCTTTTGATTTTTTTTTAGCCGTGTTGATGGAGGCAACTACAATAGATATAATTTCATTTGCTTCGGAATGCAACACTTTTACCTCTTGAATATCTTGGCCAAGAATTTCAATAAAAAGCTCAAGAAAATACATGCTTTCATCGGCCTCTTCCTCAACTATTTTAAGTTTATTTATAAAATCAGCAGTTGATTTAGCTCTTTGAGCTGCGCGATAATTTGCACCTACAGAGCTCGAACTTTTGATGAGTTGATTTACATAAGCATTCTATTCCCGTGAATGCGGAATCTTATGACAAAACCTCCAACAATTAACCGCAAATTCCTTTGTCCTTAATTTTAAGTCCTTCATATTCTAATTATTAACGATTGCACCTCTTACTCCGTAAATCTAACTTCACTTCGTACTTCTAACTTCGGAAATCTAACTTCAATTCGTACTTCTAACTTCGTAATCTAACTTCGTAAATCTAACTTCACTTCGTACTTCCAACTTCATAAATCTAACTTCAATTCGTACTTCTAACTTCGTAAATCTACCTTCACTTCGTACTTCTAACTTCGTAAATCTAACTTCAAAAAATTCTCCAGAATTTTTTCCCCTGCTTCACTGCTTTTTTCCGGATGAAACTGTACCCCGTAAAAGTTATCTTTTTGTAACGCAGATGAATAATTCACGCCGTAGTCACATTTGGCTATGGTTTCTGAGCAAACCGGGGCATAAAAACTGTGTACCAGGTAAACAAATTCCTGTTCAGCTATCCCCTCAAAAAGGTCAGTTTTAAGTTCCTTTATCCTGTTCCAGCCAATGTGCGGAACCTTTAAAGTTTTCTCAAAGTGGACCACATCTACATTAAAGATCCCGAGTCCTTCTGTATCTCCTTCTTCAGACCAGTTACACATGAGCTGCATGCCAAGGCAAATTCCCAGAACGGGCTGCTTTAACTGCGGAATAACTTTATCCAATCCTGTACTTTTCAGCTTTTTCATGGCTGAACTCGCCTCTCCCACTCCCGGAAATATCACTTTATCGGCAGCCTTTATTTCTTCCGAATCACTGCTCAGGATTCCGGTGTAGCCAAGTCTTTCCAGGGCGAATTTTATACTCTGAATATTCCCTGCCCCGTAATCTATAATAACAACTTTCTCAGAAGCTTTATTTCTTTCAATACCCATATCTACTATCTCAAGTCTAACATCTCCGATCTATTACAACATTCCCTTTGTGGAAGGCAGGATCATTTTATCGGAATCCCGCTTAACCGCTACTTTTATCGCCTTCGCAAAAGCCTTGAAAATGGCTTCGATCTTATGATGTTCATTGGTGCCTTCAGCTTTGATATTCAGATTTGCTTTTGCGCCGTCGGTAAAGGATTTGAAAAAGTGATAGAACATTTCTGTAGGCATTGCACCTATCATTTCTCTTTTAAAATCGGCTTCCCAAACCAGCCAATTCCTTCCGCCGAAATCAATGGCTACCTGCGCCAGGCAATCATCCATTGGCAGTGCAAAACCATAGCGTTCAATTCCGAGTTTATTTCCCAATGCTTTAGAAAAAACTTCGCCCAGGGCAATCGCAGTATCTTCGATCGTGTGGTGTTCGTCTACTTCCAAATCTCCTTTCACCATGATCTCCAGATCCATTTGTCCGTGGCGGGCGATCTGGTCAAGCATGTGATCAAAGAACTTGATCCCTGTGTCGATCCGGCTTTTACCGGTGCCATCGAGATTCAGAGAAATAGAAATATCGGTTTCATTCGTTTTCCTTTCGATGCTGGCCGTACGCTCCTCCAGCTTCAGGAACTCATAAATTTCTTTCCAGCTGTTGGTCTCCAGCCTTATGCTTTTTTGAAGCTCCTCCTTTTTTACTGAAAGCTCATTACTTCCTAATTCCTCATGACCGGTAATAAAAATTCCTTTTGCCCCCAGGTTCCTGGCCAGCTCCATATCGGTAAGTCGGTCCCCTAGTACGAAGCTATTTTTGAGGTCGTATTTCTCAGTATCGAAATAAGCTTTTAGTAAACCCGTTCCCGGTTTTCGCGTAGGCGCATTATCTTCCGGAAAAGTGCGGTCAATTATTACTTCTGAAAATTTCACTCCTTCATTTTCAAAAGCCTTCAGCACAAAATTCTGCACGGGCCAAAATGTATCTTCCGGAAAGGAATCTGTTCCCAATCCATCCTGGTTGGTGACCATCACCAGCTCGTAATCCAGTTCCCGGGCAATTTTTGAGAGGTAATGAAAAGCTGCAGGATAAAATTCCAGCTTGTCAAAATGATCAAGCTGAAAATCTTCCGGCTCTAATACAATTGTACCATCACGGTCTATAAATAATACCTTTTTCATGCTTCAAGTTCCTTTAATTTCTTTAATAATTCCTGATTTTCCGTCGGCGTACCTACCGTGAACCTCAGGGTATTGTCACATAGCTGCTGATTGCTGCGATTGCGTACCACCACTCCGGCCTCGATTAGCTGCTCATACTTTTTCCCGGCATTCTCAACTCTCGCCAAAAGAAAATTCGCGTCTGATGGAAAAATCTTCTTCACAAATGCCATTTTTGAGAGGTTAGCAGCAAGCAGTTCTCTTTCCGTTAAGATCAGCTGTACTTCCTTATTCACCTCCTCCGGCTTCGAGAGCCGCTCCAATGCTCTTTGTTGCGTAAGCTCATTGACGTTATATGGCGGCTTGATCTTGTTCAGAACAGCAATAATTTCTTCAGAAGCATAACATATTCCCAATCTTATTCCTGCCATGCCATAAGCTTTGGAAAGCGTCTGGGTGATCACCAGATTCGGAGATTCCTCCAATCGTTCCAGCCAGCTTCTTTCAGCTGAAAAATCTATATATGCCTCATCAATTACCACGAGTCCGTTGAAGTCCTTAAGGATCTTTTCTACGGAAGCTTCCGAAAATGAATTTCCTGTGGGATTATTTGGAGAGCACAAAAATATCAGTTTTGTCCGCTCATCAACTTTTTCAAGAATTGAATCCACATCTGGCTGAAAGTTCTGCTTTAAAACCACTTCCCGATCTTCAATTTCGTTCAATCCCGCCAACACTTTATACATGCCATAAGTTGGCGGCAGCGTAATGACATTATCAACCTGCGGTCGACAAAATGCCCTGAAGATGAGATCCAGCACTTCATCACTGCCGTTCCCCAACAAAATTTGTGCTTCCAAAACCCCTTTTTGAGAGGCAAGCACCTGCTTCACCTTTCCCTGCTGGGGATCGGGATAACGGTTCACTCCATTTTCAAACGGATTTTCATTGGCATCCAAAAATGTCATTTTTCGGCCGTCTGTTTTGTACTCGTCCCTCGCCGAAGAATACGGCTTCATTTGCAGAACATTTGGTCGCACCAGGCGATTTAGATCAAAGTTCTTATTCATTTCCCGAAGATTTCAGCTGGTTCAACCTTAAAGTAACGGCATTCTTATGAGCCTGTAAACCTTCAGCTTCAGCCATAAGTTCAATGGAATTCCCAATATTCCGGATTCCTTCCGCAGAGATCTCCTGAAAAGTAATGGCTTTGGTAAAGCTATCGAGGTTCACCCCGCTGTATTGTTTAGCGTACCCGTTGGTTGGCAAGGTGTGATTAGTACCCGATGCATAATCTCCTGCGCTCTCGGGGGTGTAATTACCTATAAAAACCGAACCTGCATTTATAATTCCCTGCACAAAAAAGTTATTTTTGGAGGTGCAGACAATGAAATGTTCAGGGGCATATTCATTTATAAGATCTAAAGCTTTTTCAGCAGAACTCATATAGATAAAGCGGGAATTTTCTATTGCTGCCTGTGCGATCTCTTTCCGCGGAAGATCTTTCAGCTGACTTTCAATTTCAGCTTCTACTTTATTCAAAAGCTGTTTGGAAGGAGAAACCAGCACCACCTGACTGTCAATACCATGCTCGGCCTGAGAAAGCAGATCGGAAGCTACAAAAGCTCCATCGGCAGTATCATCGGCTACCACAAGCAGTTCTGAAGGGCCAGCCGGCATATCGATGGCCACGTTATATTTTGTCGCCATTTGCTTTGCCACAGTGACATATTGGTTACCGGGGCCAAAGATCTTGTAAACCTTCTTTATACTTTCAGTACCAAACGTCATGGCAGCAACGGCCTGGATCCCTCCCACTTTGTAAATTTTTTCTATGCCGCAAAGCTTAGCGGTATATAAAATGGCAGGATTTACAGAACCATCCTTTGCCGGCGGCGTGCAAAGAATTACCTCTTTACATCCTGCGATCTGTGCAGGGACAGCAAGCATCAAGATCGTCGAAAACAAGGGAGCGGTACCGCCGGGAATATACAGACCCACTTTTTGAATAGGTCGTTTTTCCTGCCAGCATTTCACTCCGGCTACAGTTTCGACAGAAACTTTTTCGGTTTTCTGAGCTGCGTGGAATTTCCGGATGTTTTCCTTGGCAAGAGCAATAGCAGCTTTAAGCTCTTCTGAAACCTTGCCAGTTGCTGCTTCAATCTCTTTAGAAGAAACTTCAAAACTTTCAGAGTTAAAGCCATCAAATAGTTCGGCATATTTTCTTACTGAAGCATCTCCATCGGCTTTGACCTCTCTAAAGATCTGTTCCACAATCTGTTCGATATCGGCAACAGTTTTGGTTGGACGTTCAAGGATTGCCTCCCATTCAGTTTGTTCCGGATCAAAAAATTTCTTCATGTTTTCAGCTTTTTAGAGTACCATTTTTTCGATTGGAGCGACCAGAATACCTTCTGCTCCGTTTGATTTCAGCTCATCTATTACCTCCCAGAACCTTTCCTCAGAAATTACTGTATGCAGGGAGCTCCAGCCTTCTTCAGCCAGCGGCAGTACAGTTGGGCTTCTCATTCCCGGTAACAGCTTTACGACCGCCTCAATTTTAGAATTTGGGACGTTCATCAGGATATATTTTGAATTGCGGGCTCGTAATACTGCTTTGATCCTGAACTGAAGTTTCTTCAGGATCTCATCAACTTCCGAAGAAATTTTTGGTGATACAGCAAGTACGGCTTCGCTCTTTAGCATGACCTCTACCTCCTTGAGATTATTTTTAAATAATGTGCTCCCACTGGATACAATATCGCAAATAGCATCGGCCAGACCAATGTTTGGCGCGATCTCTACCGAACCGTTGATAATATGAAGATCGGCCGTAACTCCCTTTTTCGAGAGGTAATTTCGTACCGTATTTGGATAAGAGGTGGCGATCCTTGCACCTTCCAGGCCTTCAACACCGTTGTAGCGGGCCGATTTTGGAACAGCCAGAGAAACCCGGCATTTGGAGAAGCCTAGTCTCTCGGCCATTTTGATGTCTTCGCCTTTTTCAACAAGCACGTTCTCTCCAATGATCGCAGCATCAACAACTCCATCCCGTAGATACTGAGGAATATCACCATTCCGGAGATAGAATACCTCCAGCGGAAAATTTCCGGAGGTAGCCTTTAATTGCTCTCTCCCATTGTCTATTGAAATTCCGGCATCCTTTAAAAGCTTTAAGGAATCGTCGTGTAACCTCCCCGATTTTTGAACTGCTATTCTTATTCTCTTCATGTTTTTCATTTTTAGTCTGGGCAGAACAAAGGGAATAAAAAAACCCGTTTGAGCTGCTCAAACGGGTTTTAGAAATATGGTTTATATACACATATCTATCTCACCTCGCAAGAGCGAATGCATGAGAATGATGATGATGTAGTTGTTGTGTCTTCATTTTACTATTGCGAAATTACAGATTTATTTTACAATCTAAAATTCTTTTTCGCCTAAATTTTAATTATCTCCTAGAATGATTGGCATTCCATTCTCTCCACCTATCACCACAACTTTCGCGTTAGGAGATTTTGCCAGTTCCAGGGTTGCCTGGATTCCTTTCTCCTCAAGCACTTTATCTGTAAGAGAAGCAGCCAGGATCTGGTTAGCACGCGCCTTTCCTTCGGCATCAATACGTTGTCTCTCGGCCTCTTGTTCGGCCTTTGTCAAACGAAATTCATATTCTAAAGATTCCTGCTCCTGTCTCAACTTTCTTTCTATGGCATCTTTAATCGTAGAAGGCAACGAGACATCTCTCACCAGTACCTCGTTGATCTGCACATACTGCTCTTTGAGCAGTAACTGAGTTTCTTCAAAGATCTCCTTCTGAATAGCTTCACGTTTACTTGCATAAAGCTGCTCCGGATTATATCTTCCTACTACCGCACGGGCTGCCGATCGAACTGCCGGCTGAAGTACCCTCTGAATATAAGCCTCTCCTTTTTCCTTATGCAAGGCACCAAGATCTTTATAATCTGGCTGAAACCATACAGAAGCATCTATCTCGATCTCAAGTCCGTTAGAAGACAACACCTGCATTCTTTCATCCAGGGACTGCTGCCGAACTTCGTAAACATAAACTTTATTCCAGGGAGCTACAAAGTGAAAACCCTCCCCTAAAGGTGGCTCATCTACAACCACACCACCCCCAAAGGTCTGGTACAAAACTCCGGCTTCCCCGGAATCTATAGTGATGGTGGATTTGGCAATAAGAATAATTAAAATAATTCCTGCGAATAGAATTGGCAGGCCAATTTTTGGTAATCTTTCCATGATAATAGTTAAATGTAAATTAGATAAGACCGTAATATTTTCTCAGGAACCACTCAGCGCTTAAAGCTAGTGCGATAATTCCTAATAAAATTTCAAGGTCGATCAAAGATACGTCCTTTTCGCGGCTTTTTTGGATGGTTGCATAAGAATTGGACGACAGAAGCTCATTTTTAAGCTCCTGGAAATCTTCTAAAAAGTAGATCTCCTGTCCTTTTTGCAATGCAATTTGTTGCAATCCTTCTAGGTTTGCTCTTACAAACTGCTTTTCGACATCAAATTCCAGAATTCTCAAATTACCCGAGCGCGAAAGATTTTGGCCTTCCACCCCAACAGTAAAATTATAATCACCTGCAGGTAGGCTGCTCAAATCTACTTCAAAAGAATTTTCTTTAAGCAGGAAAGGAATTTGTCGCTGCTCTTGGGTCTCTTGGTTTCTTATTAGCAAGAAAACTGAAGCACGGCGATCAAAATTAAAACTTTGATCGAAATATTCGGCTTTCACAATCACACCCTGACTTGCATTATAAAGAGGCTCATAATCCAACACCAGTCTCTCTTGTCTGTTTGAGGATGCAAGAAACTGAACCAGCTTTCCAATAAGATCATCGAACTTTTGAAAAGATCCTGTATCCTGAAAAACTGAACTTCGCCAACGCCACAAATTTGTTCCAAAAAGAAATCCGAATCTAGGTCCAGTCCCTGAGGAAATTCCCAGTAAAGGAATCGAGGTTTCTATTCCCTGCAGCTCCCGGTATAACAAAATATCCAGGGATTGAGGGGCCTCAAGATTACCAAATGTTCCTTCGAGAGGTGGAAGTCCTGAATAACCTATATCCTCTGTTTGAAAAGCTTTGAAATTCTCATTCCAAACCGGAATATATTCTTCTGACTGATTTGTGATCTCCTGGCGGAATATTTCCTGCTGTTGATTCAAAAATTTCCAGTTCGTTTTTGGACCGGTAATGAGGAAATAGTTCCTGTTTTCAATGTCCAGCTGGGTCATAAGATCCTGAAACCTGGCATCGGGTTGATAAAGGATCACAAGCTGAAAACCTTTAATATTTTTGACCTCTAAGATTGGCTTCAATTCCACTTCTCTTTGCTGGTTGCTCTCAATGGCCTTTTGCAGAGCCCCCAGGTCTGGGTGCAGAATGGAATATGCGATAAGAACTTTACTGCGCTCATCGATCACCTGCACCACAAACTCCCGATTATTATTGAGTAGATTTCTTTCGGCTTCAAGAGGCGATAGCCGAACTTCAAAATTCTGTACACCAATTGCACTGGCCGGAAGCTCCACCCGTACAACTTCAGAATTATCTTCTGAAGAAAAGGAAAGTTGTTGAGAATATGCTACCGAGCCTCCTTTCAAGATCTCCAGTCTCGTCTGGGCCGCAGCATCTCCTGAATAGTTCACAATAACCTCAACCGGAAAACGGTTGTTCAAAAAAGCATATTTATTGACATTCACACGGCCTATACTCAAATCCCTATATCGTGCAGTATCCCCAACTATTACAGGTAATATTGGTTGCTTAAAACGTTGCGCCGGAAAGCGAAATTCTTCACCAAGAGTTTGATTACCATCTGTGATAAGAACTACAGGTGCAATCTCCCTCTCATAAAGGTCGGAAAGATCCTGAAAAACCACAGGTAAGTTTGTCTGAGATTCCTCAAAATCTAAAGAATCAGATTTTTTTAAAGTGCTACCGAAGGAAAAGGTTTCTATTTCAAATCTTTCCCTAAGGTCGGGGTCATTCCGAAGCTTACTTACCAGTTCTTTCACCCGTTCTCCCTCACCAAATTCCTTTATTGATGAAGAATTATCTACCGCCAGGACAAGATCCGGCTTCTCGGTAAAATATTCTGCATCACTTATGGTTGGGTTGATAAGTAATAGCAAAAGTGCGAAGGTAGCTACAAAACGAAGGGCTGCAAAAATGGCATTTTTGGAACCTCTCTTCTTCGACCTATAGAAATACTGAAATAAAGCCAGAACCAGCGCAAGGATAAAAGCTCCGATAAGAAGAAGAATCGTTGTTGCCGGCATGTGTACTGGTTTAAGAAAAGAAACCCGCTCCTAATAGAAGCGGGTCATTATTTTTAGGTAAGCATTCCTCCATCAACATTGATCACCTGGCCTGTTATGTAGGCGCTTAGATCACTGCCCAGAAAGACGCATGTATTCGCAATATCTTCTGGCGTTCCACCACGTTTTAATGGGATAGCCTCTCTCCAGCCTTCTACTACCTTCTCATCCAGCTTTCCTGTCATTTCTGTCTCAATGAAGCCGGGGGCGATCACATTGGTACGAATGTTCCGGGAGCCCAGTTCAAGAGCCATAGATTTAGAGAATCCTATCATTCCGGCTTTGGAAGCGGCATAGTTTGCCTGTCCCGCGTTTCCTTTCACTCCTACCACACTACTCATATTAATGATACTTCCCTGGCGTTGCTTTAACATGGTTCTTTGAACGGCTTTAGTCATATTGAAAACAGACTTCAGGTTTACTTCGATCACCTTATCAAAATCTTCCTCGCTCATTCGCATCAGCAGGTTGTCTTTAGTGATCCCTGCATTGTTTACAAGAACATCAATACTTCCAAAATCTTCCAGAACATTTTTCACAAGTTCTTCAGCTTCTTTAAAATCGGCTGCATTTGATTTATATCCTTTTGCTTTTACTCCAAGCTCCTGAAGTTCTTTCTCGAGCTGGTTTGCAGCTTCGGCAGAGGAGCTATAGGTAAAGGCCACATTGGCACCATGCTTAGCAAAAACTTCGGCTATTCCCTTTCCAATCCCTCTACTGGCACCGGTTATAATAGCATTTTTTCCTTCTAATAATTTCATGATTAAAATCTGTTTTCCTGGTGGGGTTAATTAAATTCAAATATAGTAAAACAACGGTCAAGACTAAAAAACCTCCGAAAATTGCCCTTTTTGACAAGTTACGGAGGTTAAATTATTTTAAACAGGAAGATCCTATCCCATTACTTCTTTAACTTTCTTACCAATCTCTGCAGGAGAATCAACTACGTGGATCCCACACTCACGCATGATCGCTTTCTTGGCTTCGGCAGTATCTTCACTACCTCCAACAATTGCTCCGGCGTGACCCATTGTGCGTCCTTTTGGAGCAGTTTCCCCGGCGATAAATCCAACTACCGGTTTTTTATTTCCGTTCTCCTTGATCCAGCGGGCAGCATCGGCTTCAAGTTGTCCACCAATCTCACCGATCATCACAATACATTCAGTTTCGTCATCGTTCATCAACAACTCAACAGCTTCTTTGGTAGTAGTGCCAATAATTGGATCTCCTCCAATTCCAATTGCCGTTGTGATCCCTAATCCCTGCTTCACAACCTGATCGGCTGCTTCATAAGTAAGAGTTCCAGATTTTGAAACGATACCTACATTACCTTTTTTGAAGACAAAGCCTGGCATGATACCCACTTTTGCTTCACCCGGAGTGATTACCCCAGGACAGTTAGGACCAACAAGACGACAGTCTTTATCTTTTATATAATCGGCAGCTTTAATCATATCGGCCACAGGGATTCCTTCAGTAATAGTAATGATCACTTTTATCCCTGCATCTGCAGCTTCCATAATGGCATCGGCTGCAAAAGCCGGCGGTACAAAAATAATTGAAACATCGGCTCCTGTTTCTTTAACAGCACCAGAGACGGTGTTGAAAACAGGCTTTTCAAGGTGTTTTTGACCTCCTTTACCGGGGGTTACTCCACCTACCACATTCGTTCCATATTCGATCATTTGCCCGGCATGAAAAGTACCCTCACTTCCGGTAAATCCTTGTACAATTATTTTTGAATCTTTATTGACTAAAACGCTCATAGTTGATTATTTGATTTTTCAGTTGCAAAATTAGGTTTTTATAAAAGAAACCTAAAGGGTTTTTACTAATTAATTGGAAGGAAAGAATCCAGATTTTCAGGGCTGTCATCGGCCTGCTGACTTATTTGATGGCCCCGGTACATTTTCCCGTCCTTACACTCCCAAATTGCAATAAAGTGCGCCATAGGAAGTTCTTCATCGGGATTCTCCACAGTGCGAACATAATACGTGAATCTTATTGTCACCATATTGTCATCACTAAGGAGGTGACTAATGTCTGCCTTGAGATGTTCGAACGAGCGGGAGAATTCTTTTGACATTGCTGCAATATCTGAAAACCCGAGCTTGTGAAATCCTGCGCTACTGTTCCAAAAAAGCTGAGCTTCGGGATGGAGATACTCC
Organism: Salinimicrobium sp. CAU 1759; assembly: GCF_054482715.1. Taxonomy (NCBI): domain Bacteria; kingdom Pseudomonadati; phylum Bacteroidota; class Flavobacteriia; order Flavobacteriales; family Flavobacteriaceae; genus Salinimicrobium; species Salinimicrobium sp. CAU 1759. The sequence goes on from NZ_JBTLRK010000001.1 coordinate 2,391,525, forward strand.
TTTACAGAATCGGGATTTTTGTAAAAATCTGAAGAATAGAATTTCGCAACGCAGTCTTTAGCTTCCATATCAACTTTTTAAATTATCCATTAATTTAGGTAAACGACGCAAAAGCGCCAATTCTTTTAACCATTCCCGGGATTCCATCGCAGGATTGCCCGAATATACAGTATTTTCTTTAGTCGATTTTGTAATACCTGCCTGCCCCATCACAACGCCACCTTTTTTGACCACTATGCCACTGCGGAAACCAGCCTGGCCCCATATGGTCACATCATCTTCAATTACAACCGCGCCGGCAATACCTACTTGTGAAGCAACAAGACAATTCTCTCCAATCACAGTATCGTGACCAACCTGAATCAGGTTATCCAGTTTTGTTCCCTTTCCAATCGTTGTATCTCCCGTCACGCCCTTGTCGATGGTACAATTAGCACCTATATCGACATTGTCCCTGATCACTACTCTACCTCCGGAAATGAGCTTGTCATAACCTTCCGGTCGCTTTTTGTAGTAGAAGGCATCCCCGCCTAAAACGGAGCCCGAATGAATCGTCACGTTATCTCCTATAAATGTATTATCATACAAACTTACGTTTGAATGGATAAGGCAATTCTTTCCGATCCTTACATTATTACCCACAAAAGAACCGGGCTGTATTACAGTACCTTCTCCAATTTCTGCGGAAGCAGCAATATTTGAGACAGCTTTCTCAAAAGGTTTAAAATATTTTGTAAGCTTATTAAAATCTCTGAAGGGATCATCTGAAATCAGCAACGCCTTTCCTTCCGGGCAATCGACTTCTTTATTGATAAGCACAACTGTAGCGGCCGAGTTCAGTGCCTTGTCGTAATATTTAGGATGATCTACAAAGACTATATCCCCCGGGGTCACCACATGAATTTCATTCATTCCCAATACAGGAAAATCTGCCGGACCAACATATTCCGAAGAAATGATGGTCGCTATTTGCTCAAGAGTATGCTGCTGCGGGAACTTCATGTTAGATATGAGATATTAGATATGAGATGCGAGATTTTTTCTGATCACTGATCACTAAACACTGAACACTGCTTACTCTTTTATCCTCTCCTTATAAGTTCCTTTTTCAGTTTCGATCTTGATCTTATCTCCTTCGTTGATGAAAAGCGGAACATTCACCTCAGCTCCTGTTTCTACTGTTGCAGGTTTGGTAGCATTAGTTGCTGTGTTTCCTTTTACTCCAGGCTCTGTATGAGTAACTTCAAGTATTACACTTGCAGGCATTTCTACAGAAAGAGGCATTTGATCTTCAGTATTGATGAGGATAGTTACCACTTCTCCTTCTTTAAGAAGTCCGGGTGCATCTAAAGCATTTTCTGTAAGCCTTATCTGAGTATAATCTTCAGTATTCATAAAATGGTAAAATTCTCCATCGTTATAAAGGAACTGAAATTTGTGAGTTTCAACTCGAACATCTTCGATCTTATGACCAGCTGAAAATGTATTGTCGATCACCTTTCCGGTGGTAACACTTTTAAGTTTAGTTCTTACAAAAGCAGGACCTTTCCCCGGCTTTACGTGAAGAAATTCTATAATTTTGAAAATATCGTGGTTGTATCTAATGCACAATCCATTTCTAATATCACTTGTACTTGCCATTTTTAAGACTTATTAGTTTGAACTTATATATCCTTTCATGATCCCGCGCTGGGAATTCTTGATAAACTCTAAAATATCATCCCTTTCGGAAGTTGCTTCCATTTCAGCTTCAATGATAGCTACTGCCTGACTGTTATTGTAATTCTTTTGATAAAGGATCCTGTAAATATCCTGGATCTCCCGGATCTTATCGGTACTAAAGCCTCTTCTTCTCAATCCAATAGAATTAACTCCCACATAAGATAAAGGTTCTCTACCGGCTTTTACAAATGGAGGTACATCTTTACGAACCAAAGATCCACCGGTTACAAAAGCGTGGCTACCAATGCTGCAGAACTGCTGAATTGCTGCCATGCCCGCAAGAACTACATAATCACCCACATTAATATGCCCGGCTAAAGTACTGTTATTGGAAAAGATACAGTTGTCTCCCACAATACAGTCATGAGCAATGTGGCAGTAAGCCATAATCCAGCAATTACTCCCTATCTTTGTCTTCATCCTGTCTGTGGTACCTCGATTAATGGTCACACATTCCCTGATGGTAGTATTATCACCTATTTCGGTAAGTGTATCTTCGTCGTTGAATTTCTTGTCTTGTGGCACTGCAGAAATAACGGCACCGGGAAAAATGTTACAATTTTTTCCGATCCTCGCCCCTTCCATAATAGTAACATTCGAGCCAATCCAGGTTCCCTCTCCAATCACCACATTATTGTGAATAGTGGTAAATGGTTCAATTACTACGTTTTTTGCAATCTTGGCTCCGGGATGTACGTATGCTAAGGGTTGATTCATATAATTTATTTTTGTTTTACAATTTGTGCCATTAATATGGCTTCTGTCACCAGCTTACCATTGGCATAAGCATATCCCTGCATCTGGCAGATCCCTCTTCTAATTGGGGCCAGCAATTCAAGCTTAAATATTAAAGTATCTCCCGGTACTACCTGTCTCTTAAATTTGACATTGTCAATTTTCATGAAGAAAGTGAGGTAATTTTCAGGATCGGGAACAGATTTAAGAGCTAAGATCCCTCCTGTCTGGGCCATGGCTTCCACCTGAAGCACTCCGGGCATCACCGGCTTTCCAGGGAAGTGACCTACAAAGAAAGGCTCGTTCATTGTGACATTTTTGACACCTACTACAGTATCGCTTGTTAGCTCTATGATCTTGTCAACCAGTAAAAACGGAGACCTGTGAGGCAGAATGTTCATGATCTCGTTAACGTCCATTAGTGGTTCCTGGTCAAGATCATACTTGGGAACGTTGTTCCGCTTTTCTGCTTTAATAATTTTTGATAGTTTTTTGGCAAACTCGGTGTTCACATGGTGGCCGGGTTTATTGGCGATAACTTTTCCCCGAATGCGGGTTCCAACTAAGGCCAAATCTCCAATAACATCAAGCAACTTATGCCTTGCTGCTTCATTTGGATAGTGCAGCGTAAGATTATCCAGAATTCCGTTAGGCTTAACAGATATATTGTCTTTCTTAAATGCTCCTCTTAATTTTTCCATGGTTTCAGGATTCAATTCCTTATCCACGTAAACGATGGCATTATTAAGATCTCCTCCTTTTATTAGTCCATGTTCCAAAAGGGTTTCGAGTTCATGAAGAAAGCTAAAAGTTCTTGCATTGGCAATTTCAGTTTTGAAATCGCTCATTTTGTGAATGGATGCGTTTTGTGTTCCCAAAACCCTGGTTCCAAAATCGACCATAGCTGTTACCTGATAATCATCTGCAGGCATGACGAGGATCTCACTTCCGGTACTTTCATCCACATAACGAATCACGTCTGTCACCACAAACTCCTCTCTATCACACTCCTGTTCTTCTATGCCTGCTTCCTCCAAAGCTTCGACAAAGAATTTGGACGACCCATCCATAATAGGAGGTTCAGAAGCATTAAGCTCGATATAAAGGTTGTCGATCTCCAGACCAACACAGGCTGCGAGAACATGTTCTGAAGTTTGAATGGTCACCCCATCCTTTTCCAGATTTGTACTACGCTGGGTGGTAACTACATAACTGGCATCGGCTTCCACCACAGGATTTCCTTCAAGATCTGTTCTCACAAAACAATAGCCGGTATTATTAGGAGCCGGTTTGAAAGTAAGAGTGACTTCATTACCTGTGTGAAGTCCAACTCCCTGTAAAGAAACTTCTTTACTTATGGTGCGTTGTTTAGCCATTATTTTGATTATTTTTTTCTAGTTTGGTTAAGCGATCTTCTATCTTGGGTAAGTTTTTAAAATGCACGTAGGACTTATTATATTCACTATAACCTATTGCCGGAGATCCCTGTATCATTTCGCCATCTTTAATATTCCTTCCAATTCCCGACTGTGCCTGGATCTTAACTCCGTTTCCAATCTGGATATGTCCTGCAATTCCTACCTGTCCACCAATGAGGCAATTTTTTCCAATTTTTGAAGAACCAGCAATTCCCGTTTGTGCGGCAATGGCAGTATTCTCTCCGATCTCGACGTTGTGGGCGATCTGGATCTGGTTATCCAATTTCACTCCTTTTCTAATGATAGTAGAGCCAAGGGTTGCACGGTCTATAGTTGTTCCTGCTCCAATATCCACATTGTCTTCAATGATCACGTTTCCAATCTGTGGGACTTTGGAATAAACTCCCTCCTGATTAGGAGAAAAGCCAAAACCATCAGCTCCAATGATCACTCCGCCGTGAATTACACAATTATTCCCTATTATAGTCTCCGAATAGATCTTTGCACCGGGAAAGATAATTACGTCATTTCCTATCTTCACATTATCTCCTATATATGTATTAGGAAATATCTTCACATTATCCCCGATCTTTACCTGCTCCCCTATATAAGAAAAAGCTCCCAAATAGATATTCTCTCCATAAGAAGCAGTTTCTGAAATTGAACTTGGCTGCTCAATCCCTGATTTATTTAGTTTTACCTGGTTATAATACTCCAGGAGTTTCGAAAAAGCCTTGTAAGGGTCCTCGACCTTTATTAAAGTCGTAGACAAATCATCTTCGGCCTTAAAATTATTGCTTACAATAGTAATGCTTGCCTTAGTGGAATAAATAAAGGAGGTATACTTAGGGTTTGCCAAAAAAGTGATCGAACCTTCTGTTCCCTCTTCAATTTTCGCTAGCCTGTCAACTTCTGCCTGGGGATTTCCTTCGACCTCCCCTTCTAAGATACCTGCTATTTGAGCTGCTGTAAACTTCATTCTGGCAAAAGTAAAAAAAATGAACTAATCTTTAGGTTTAGGGTAACAGATATAAAATTTAGTGACCGGGCGGGACAAAGCCTTGAGATTAAAGTGGTCTGAAGCTTTTATAACATCTGTCACTTTTCCACTTTTAAAGAGGATGTGTATCTTTTCGTCCTCCCTCTTATAAGCCAGGTTACTAATGTCTCCGCTAAATACAAAATAAGCGGCTTCCTCCCTACTTAACTGATATTGGGACATCACCTTTTGAAGGTGACCTTCCAGCTTCTCACCAGACACAGGTTTTTTCTTCAGCTTCACCTTCAACAGATCTCTGTTGATGATCATTTGACACAGATTACTCAGCACAAAATCCTCATCTTGCGCCCATTCTTTCATGGCAACTAAAATGTCATAATCATCAAGCCTGGCAAATATCTGAAGGGTTTCTTCGGAAAAATTCTCGGCAGTGATCTGGTTTTGCAAAAAGTAATTTAAGGCGGTGCTTGCAAACAATGTCCTTCCCGAATTCACCAGCTCCTTCGCTCGCTGAAGCACTCTTATTAAAAGTTGTTCTGCCACTACTCCGGTTTTATGCAGGTAGACCTGCCAGTACATGAGTCGGCGTGCAAGAAGGAATTTTTCTACAGAATAGATTCCCTTCTCCTCTACCATAAGCTCATTATTAACCACAGTAAGCATACTAATGAGCCTCTCGCTATTAATATTCCCTTCAGCTACTCCGGTATAAAAACTATCCCGCTTCAGGTAGTCCATTCGGTCCATATCGAGCTGACTCGAAATGAGCTGACAAAGAAACTTCCGGGGGTATTTTCCGCGGAAAATTTCAATGGCCATAGTTAATCTTTGGTTAAACTCGCGGTTCATTTCCTCCATAAAGAGAAAAGAAATGGTCTCGTGACTAACTCCTTCCACGATACTGTGCTCCATTGCGTGGGAAAAAGGTCCATGACCAATGTCATGTAAGAGAATGGCTATTTGAAGTGCCTCCTCCTCTTCCGTAGAGATCACTACCCCCTTCAATCTCAAGACCCTCACCGCCTTTTGCATCAAGTGGAGACACCCTAAAGCATGATGAAATCTGGTATGGTGAGCCCCGGGATAGACCAAATAAGATAGCCCCATTTGAGAAATCCTACGCAGTCTTTGGAAGTATTTATGCTCCACGATACCAAAGAGCAGCTCATTTGGTATTGTAATAAATCCGTAAATTGGATCGTTTAAGATCTTAAGTTTGTTTCCCTGAAGCAAGCCTTATTCTTTATTAATTAGTGCCAACAAAGATACATATATGAATAATATCAAAATACTATGGGTGGATGACGAGATCGACCTGTTGAAGCCTCACATTCTTTTTCTTGAAAGTAAAAATTATAAAGTATCTACTTGTCAGAGTGGAACTGAAGCTTTGGAGGAAATTGAAAAGGAGAATTTTGATATTGTTTTCCTGGATGAGAATATGCCAGGGTTGTCGGGGCTTGAGACACTTTCTGAAATAAAGGAAAAACAAGCGAATGTTCCGGTAGTGATGATCACCAAGAGTGAGGAAGAATATATTATGGAGGAAGCTATAGGCTCAAAAATAGCAGATTATCTCATTAAACCCGTCAATCCCAACCAGATCTTATTGAGCATAAAAAAGAACCTGGATCACTCCCGACTGGTTTCTGAAAAGACCACCTCCAGCTATCAACAGGAGTTTAGAAAGATCGCTATGGATATGGCAATAATCAATTCCTACGAGGGATGGACAGAGCTTTATCAAAAATTGATCTATTGGGAACTTGAACTCGAAAATATTGAAGATAGCGGGATGTTCGAGATCCTGGAGTCTCAAAAAACTGAAGCCAATTCACAGTTCTGTAAATTCATCGACAAGAACTATCCAAAATGGTTTGAGAAGAATGCCGATGCTCCTATAATGTCTCATACCCTTTTTAAGGAAAAAATCCTTCCCGAAGTAAGTGCAGAAAAACCAACTCTCCTGGTAGTAATTGATAATATGAGGTATGACCAATGGAAGGCCTTTGAACCTGTCATCAATAACTATTATAAAAAGGAGCAGGAAATCCCTTTTTTTAGCATCCTGCCAACAGCAACCCAATATGCCCGAAATTCAATTTTCTCCGGATTGATGCCAAGCGACATGGAGAAGCTCTATCCTAACCTGTGGAAAAACGATACAGATGAGGGAGGGAAAAATTTACATGAGGCAGAATTTCTACAGGCACAATTAAAAAGACTAGGTGCGAACTTTAAACATGAATATCATAAGATTAGCAGCTTAAAAGCCGGCAAGAAACTGGTTGAAAATTTTAGAAGCCAAAAAGACAATGACCTAACTGTCGTAGTATATAACTTCGTAGATATGCTTTCCCATTCGAAAACAGAAATGGAAGTGATCAAAGAATTGGCATCTACAAATAAGTCCTATCGCTCCTTAACACATAGCTGGTTCAGGAATTCTCCATTGCTTGAGATAATTCAGCAGGCCCAAAATTTAGGTTTTAAACTTATAGTGACTACAGATCATGGAACTATAAATGTAAAGAACCCCTCTAAGGTTATTGGAGATAAGCAGACGAGTCTCAACCTTCGCTATAAAACAGGTAAAAGTTTAACTTATGAAGAGAAGGATGTGTTGGCAGCTCCCAATCCCAAGACCATTCATTTACCGGCAATCAACATGAGTAGCTCCTTTATTTTTGCCAAGGGAGATCTCTTTTTTGCTTATCCAAATAATTACAATCATTACGTTAGTTATTATCGCAATACTTTTCAGCACGGTGGAGTCTCAATGGAGGAAATGATCATCCCTTTTAGCGTCTTATCACCTAGGTAACAAGAAATTACCTATCTTTACAACCCCAAATCATAATACTTTTGAATGGAAGTAACCTACCTTCTATCTGAAATTGAAGATGTTGCCTGTCAACTTTTGGAACAAACCAAAAGCAAAACCCTATTGTTCTACGGCGAAATGGGTGCCGGGAAAACAACTCTCATAAAAGCTCTTTTAAAGACCTTAGGTGCCGTAGATAATGGCGCCAGCCCTACTTTCTCCCTTGTAAATGTTTATGAAACTGAAAATGGAACTGTAAATCACTTTGATTTTTACAGAATAAAAGATGAATCTGAAGCCTGGGATATGGGATTTGAAGAATATTTAGATTCGGGAAACTGGAATTTTATAGAATGGCCTCAAAAAATTGAAAATTTCATTGATGAAGAGCATCAAAAAGTGGAAATAAATGTTCTTGAAAATGATGTTAGAAAGTTAAATTTTTGTTAATTTTGAAGAAAATATTCTGGAGAGAAAAATTCGACTTGTGTACGAATTTTCTTTCGTATTTAGGATTATATTAACAAATTCGAATTCAGCAGCAGCCATTGACCGAAATATGAATTATTTTAACTGTAAATTTTAAAATACAATATTTTAAGAGTTTGAAGATTTTTCCTTCAAAAAGGCGGCAAAAGTACGAATAATGCATTAATTATTAGCGATTTAGTTTTATATAGGTTTGTATCAACAAATCGAAACAAACACAACTTTAAAAAACTATATCATGAAAATTAAAGCCCTTTTCTTAGCCGTATCTATCTTTGGAGCAACTTTCTTTGTAACTTCAACCTCAGACAACGATAACAAGAATGACATCAAGAAAACAGCTGTTGACACCAGGACGATCAAAGTTCCTACTAACGGGTAGTATTATTGCCGTATTAGTAGCGTTTTCACCTTATATATTCTATTTATATGAAATTTTCCCAAGCGGTCCTGTTTGGGAAAATTATTTTTTTACATATGAGAGTAAATATTATGAAAATGTTCTAACTGCTGCCTGGACGTTTTTCGGAAAAATTACTCCCTTGTACCTCCTGTTGATCTGGTTCTTCACCTGCAAACATTGGTGGTATCATGCGATTCTTGTGCCTACCATTATGTATGCTTACCAGCTCGTTTCTGCAGTATATGAAGATATGTCTCCCGATGGAGGGGTTATCGATACAAATCAATTGATTTATTTAGCCCCCTTTTTTATCATTGTTTTATCAATTGTATACTTAATAAGAATTAAAATTTTTGATCGTATATACGGTATTGATCTTACTGAAATTGAACGCGAGAATATCTCTCCGTTTTCTCCTTTCTCAGACAAGGAATATTCTGAGATAAAAGAGTTTAGGGAAGGCGAGTCAAATAAAACTGAGATCCAGGAGGAATATTACGCAAAGCTCTAAATTCTCTCACTCAACAAAAATGTCGTAATTTTATCTTTGTGACCAGCAAATTATGACAGAGCAAGTATCTCCTTTTACAAAGGAACAGTTGATTCCGCAGGAAGAAACCCTGGAAGTTTACAAACACAAAGGCCAGTTGTTCATTGGCATTCCCAAAGAGAATGCCTACCAGGAAAAACGGGTTTGTCTTAGCCCGGACGCTGTTGCTGCAATGACAGCTCATGGTCACCGGGTGCTCATAGAATCGGGTGCAGGTGAGGGAGCTAAATTCAGTGATAGAGATTATTCGGAAGCAGGAGCAGAGATTTCCAGAGACACTAAGAAGGTGTTTTCCTGTCCTATGGTCCTCAAGGTTGAGCCTCCTACAATAGAAGAGCTTGACCTGGTAAATCCGCAAACTACCATCATATCTGCACTGCAGCTAAAAACTCAGCAAAAAAACTATTTTCAGAAACTTGCATCAAAAAGGATCACAGCCCTGGCATTTGAATTCATTCGTGATGATGATGGCACTTATCCTGCGGTAAGAGCACTTAGTGAAATTGCAGGAACTGCTTCCATTCTTATTGCATCGGAGATCATGAGCAACAATCCTGCGGGAAATGGGCTTATGTTTGGTAATATTAGTGGGGTCCCACCAATAGAGGTGACCATTTTAGGGGCCGGCACTGTTGGAGAATTCGCAGCCCGGTCGGCACTTGGTCTCGGGGCCAATATCAAGATCTTCGACAATTCCCTTACCAGGCTTAGAGAAGTTCAGGCTAACCTGGGAAGACCGCTTCACACTTCTACTATTCAACCTAAGAATCTCATAAAAGCTTTAAAACGCAGTGATGTGGTAATTGGTGCAGTAAGAGGAAAGAACAGGTCTCCCATCCTGGTCACGGAAACTATGGTTGAGCATATGAAAAAGGGAGCTGTGGTAATTGATGTGAGTATAGATATGGGAGGCTGCTTTGAAAGTAGTGAGATCACTACCCATGATAACCCGACCTTTGTTAAACATGGTGTCGTACATTACTGTGTCCCAAACATTCCATCCCGCTACGCCCGCACCTCTTCCCTTTCTATTAGTAATATTTTTACTCCTTACCTGCTTCACATTGCAGAACAGGGTGGTCTAGAAAATACATTGAGATTTGACAGAGGATTGAGAAATGGTTTGTACTTTTACCACGGAATTTTAACGAACAAATCTATAGCAGACTGGTTCGATCTCTCCTACAGGGACATCAACCTCCTCATTTTTTAAATCTTCATGAAATTTATTCACAGACTTGGCTATTACCTGGGAGGGTTTGCCATAGGATTAGTTATTCTGGCTTTTTTTTTAAGTGGAAAAAGAACATCCTGTGCCTACGGGCCAGACGCCCGTGTACTCAAGAACATTCGATTAAAGGAAAGAGCATATTCCGAAGAAGCCTTGGAAGAAATGCAGAGATCACAGATCGACACTGCTTCAATTAACCGAGTTCTTCACAAAGGAGATGTAGATTTCAGCCGAAGCAATACAGATCTCGATTCCTGTAAAATATATATGATTACCGGTAATTCAGAAATCGGGGAATTGGAAATGCTTTTTGAGAATTGTGATTCTCTAGCTACCCTTCAGGAGATTTGGAAAAAGGAATAAAGCATTCAATAATAATTTATTCCTTCTTCCTTAGACCTTAATCATTTATAAGATTTGTCCTGCGTGTTCTTTTGTTTTTACTTTTGAGATCACATCAGAGATCACTCCTTCTTCGTCAATAACAAAAGTTGTGCGGTGAATTCCGTCATATTCTTTTCCCATGAACTTCTTTGGTCCCCAAACCTGGAAAGCATTGATAACCTCCTTATCCTCGTCGGCCAATAGTGGAAATGGCAATTCGTATTTATTTTTAAAGTTTTGCTGGCGTTTTTGAGAATCGGCACTTACTCCCAGGATCTCGTACCCCTTGTCCTGAAAAGCCTCATAGTTGTCTCTCAAATTACAGGCTTCAGCAGTACATCCGGGCGTGCTTGCCTTGGGATAAAAGAATACTACAAGTTTTTTGCCTTTGTAATCTTGCAGGCTATGTTGGTTGCCATCCTGGTCTTTAGCAGAAAAATCCGGCGCCTTATCACCGGGTTGAAGTGTTGTCATAATTAGTACTTTTGTCTCAAAGTTACAAGTTACATATTAATGACCAAGCAGGAAAAAGTTAAGTTCGTTATAGACACTTTAGCCGAACTTTACCCCAACGTTCCCATTCCCTTAGATCATAAAGATCCCTATACTTTGCTAATTGCGGTGCTAATGTCTGCCCAGAGTACAGATGTTCGGGTAAACCAGATCACTCCCCTTCTCTTCGCAAAGGCCGATAATCCTTATTCCATGGTGAAGCTTTCCGAAGAAGAGATTAGGGAGATCATTAAGCCGGTAGGCCTTTCTCCTATGAAAGCAAAAGGTATTTACGGACTTTCGAAGATCCTGATAGAAAAGTACAACGGGGAGGTTCCTGCAGATATAGATGCACTCGAAGAGCTTCCTGCAGTAGGTCACAAAACTGCAAGTGTAGTAATGTCACAGGCTTTCAATATTCCTGCCTTTCCCGTAGACACACATATACACCGCCTTATGTACAGGTGGAATTTATCTAAGGGCAAGAATGTAATACAAACTGAAAAGGATGCAAAAAGGCTGTTTCCCAGGGAACTTTGGAATGAACTTCACCTTCAAATCATTTGGTATGGGCGGGAGTATTCCCCTGCAAGAGGTTGGGACCTGGAAAAAGATATCATCACAAAAACCATAGGTAGAAAGAAGGTACTAGACGAGTATTATAAAAAGAAAACCCGCTAGTTGCGGGTTTTTTGATCTAGTTCAAAATACTTTCGAACTGTAATTTTTTATAAGAGCTTATTCGCAAAGCCTTAGAATAGTTCAAAAGGAAATTGATCGTTTCCTTTTTTGGGGTCATCTTTTGCAATTTTTTTTCGGAGTAAAGTTTTGCCATTGTTGGTTATTTAAGATTGTAAATAATTAACGGCAAAACTTCTATCTTATTGTTTAGTTAGTCAAAACTAAATTATGCTTCTCAATAACCTTACGAAGATTAATAAGTGCATACCTCATCCTACCCAGGGCTGTGTTAATACTTACCCCTGTTCTTTCAGATATTTCTTTAAAACTCATGTCTTTATAGATCCTCATTACCAGCACTTCCAGTTGATCTTCGGGTAACTCCTTTATCAACTCCTGCACATCAGCTTCTATTTGATCCTTAATCAACTGCTTTTCAGCATTAAGATCTGAATCACTTAGCACAGAAAAAATATTGAAGTCGCCACTATTCTCGAACTTCGGCATTCTGTTATTCCTTCTAAAGTGGTCGATCACCAGGTTATGAGCAATTCTCATTACCCAGGGAAGAAACTTTCCTTCCTCATTGTATTTACCTCTTTTTAGGGTTCTTATCACCTTAATAAAGGTGTCCTGAAAAATGTCTTCAGCAATGTCCTTGTCGAAAACTTTCGAAAAAATGAAACTGTAAATTCGTTGTTGGTGTCGGTTGATAAGGATTGAAAGGGAATATTCATCTCCTTCAATGTAGCTTTTTACGAGAAAAGCGTCGTTTGCCTCGGTGTAGTTCATAAGAGTTACTTTTTTCAGGCTGTTGGGGTAGGCCTGCTGGTTAGTTAATACAAGTTCAAAAGTAACTTTATGCTATAGGCAATTGAGATTTGTGGTTTCTTAATAGCAAATATAACAGGAAAATTTTCACATATACAAATAAAAGGTTAATCTTTTTAACAAATTAATTTTCAGCCCTTTATAATGTTCTACCACCAAGCCAATAAATTTCGAGTTTAAGTACCTTTGCATTTCTATCAGAAATTTTACTATGCAAACAGACATCTCGGGAGTCGATCCAAAGGAGAATATTATTATAAAAGGGGCCCGGCTCCACAATTTAAAGAACATTGATGTAGTAATCCCTCGCAATAAACTGGTAGTCCTAACCGGACTTTCAGGGTCAGGTAAATCTTCTCTGGCTTTTGATACTCTTTATGCCGAAGGCCAACGCAGGTACGTGGAAAGCCTTTCCTCATATGCCAGGCAGTTCCTGGGCAGATTGAATAAACCCCAGGTAGAATCTATAAAAGGAATTGCACCTGCCATTGCCATTGAGCAAAAGGTGAATTCTACCAATCCCCGTTCTACTGTGGGAACTTCTACAGAAATCTATGATTATCTCAAACTTCTTTTTGCGAGAATAGGTAAGACTTACTCCCCTATCTCGGGTGATGAAGTGAAAAAAGATACAGTGACCGATGTGGTCAACTATATAAAATCATTTCCTGAAGGCTCGAAAATGCTTCTTTTGGCACCTGTTCATGTAGAGAAGGGCCGTACGCCGGAGGAGAAGCTAAAGGTACTCTTGCAGCAGGGCTATAGCCGCATGAAATTTAACGGAGAGGTTTTAAGAATAGACGAAACAGACCTTTCAAAAATAGAAGAAAAGGACCTCTTTCTGGTTGTAGACAGGATCGTTTCTAAGGACGATGAAGATTTCCTCAACCGCCTGGCAGATGCAGTGCAAACTGCCTTTTTTGAAGGGAAAGGAGAGCTGTTTGTTGAAAGCCTTGCTGATAAAAATATGAAACAATTCAGCAATAAGTTTGAACTGGACGGTATGACTTTTCTTGAACCCAATCCGCACCTTTTTAGCTTCAATAATCCCTATGGAGCCTGCCCTAAATGTGAAGGGTATGGTGATGTGATAGGTATCGATGAAGATCTTGTTATTCCTAATACCGGATTATCTGTCTATGAAAATGCAATTTTTCCCTGGCGTGGAGAGAGTATGAGCTGGTACAGAGATCAGCTGGTGAACAACAGCCATAAATTCAATTTCCCTATACATAAACCATATTTTGAATTAACTCAGGAACAAAAGGACCTTGTCTGGAACGGCAACCAGTATTTTGAAGGACTGAATCAATTCTTTGCTTTTTTAGAGTCCAAAGCATATAAGATACAAAACCGGGTGATGCTTTCACGCTACCGCGGAAAGACCAGGTGCTCGGTCTGCAAGGGCAAAAGATTACGACCAGAGGCCAATTATGTAAAAGTTGGCGGAGCAACAATTACCGATCTTGTTGAAATGCCTATCAATAAAGTAGCCGACTTTTTTGATCAATTGGAACTCAAGGAATCCGATGCTGCAATTGCGAAAAGGCTTCTGACCGAGATAAGGAACAGGCTTGGCTTTTTGACTAAAGTTGGTCTCACTTACCTCACCCTTAACAGGAAATCAAATACCCTCTCGGGTGGAGAGTCTCAAAGGATCAACCTGGCGACCTCCCTCGGGAGTAGCCTGGTAGGTTCAATGTATATTCTGGATGAACCTTCAATTGGGCTTCATCCCCGCGATACCTTGAAGCTGATTGAAGTTCTAAAATCTTTACGGGATCTTGGAAATACCGTAATTGTCGTAGAACACGATGAGGATATCATGAAAGCTGCCGATGAGATCATTGATATAGGTCCCGAAGCCGGAACTAATGGAGGTGAAGTTGTAGCTACAGGAACATTTAGCGATATTTTAGTTTCCGACTCGCTAACCTCGAAATACCTGAACAACACTTTACAGATCAAAGTTCCTGAAAAGAGACGCGATCATAAATATTATATCGACGTCGTTGGAGCCCGTGAAAATAACCTGAAGAACATTGACGTGAGATTCCCCCTCGGAGTATTCACTGCAGTGACAGGTGTTTCGGGTAGTGGAAAAAGCACATTGATCAAAAGGATCCTTTACCCGGCAATATGTAAAGAAATAAGCGGCTACGGTGAAAAACCAGGGCAGTTCACAAAAATCGGGGGAAAATTCAGCAATGTTACTTCAGTAGAGTTTGTAGATCAGAATCCTATAGGACGATCTTCCCGCTCCAACCCGGTTACCTACATTAAAGCCTATGATGATATAAGGAACCTGTTCTCAAACCAAAAGCTTAGCAACATTAGGAATTATAAACCAAAGCATTTTTCTTTTAATGTGGACGGAGGCCGTTGTGAAACCTGTAAAGGGGAAGGTGAAGTTACAATTGAAATGCAGTTCATGGCCGATGTTCACCTGGTATGTGAAACCTGTAATGGGAAGCGTTTCAAAAAAGAGATCCTGGAGGTGAATTTTGCAGGAAAAAATATTGATGATATCCTCAATCTTACCATTGATGATGCCGTAGCTTTTTTTGCCGAAAATGGGGAAGTTAAGATCACTTCAAAGCTTAAACCCCTGCAGGACGTTGGATTGGGATATGTACAACTTGGGCAGAGCTCCTCTACGCTTTCGGGTGGGGAAGCCCAAAGAATCAAGTTGGCTTCCTTCCTCGTGAAAGGTACGTCAAAGGAGAAGGCGCTTTTTATCTTTGATGAACCCACTACAGGCCTGCACTTCCACGATATTCAGAAATTATTGAAATCTTTTAATGCCTTACTTTCTAAAGGACACTCGGTAATTGTTATCGAGCACAACATGGATCTCGTAAAATGTGCCGATCATGTTATTGATCTCGGTCTTGAAGGTGGCGAAAACGGTGGACGGCTTATTGCAACCGGCACTCCGGAAGAAGTAGCTGAAAATCAGGATTCATATACCGCACCTTTCCTGAAAGAGAAGTTGTAAAAAATGTCAATTTTGACATCTGTAATTTAACAATAGGAAGGAGAGAATTCTCATTTTTGGCACAGCCTTTGAATTAATTGTAGTACAAGATTCGTGTTACATAATTAGTTGTAATTAATAATTTTTTGGTTGGTTAGTTTGGAAACCCCGTGCAGCTTTGAGCTTCCGGGGTTTTCTAATTTATGGCACGCACTTTGAATATATTAAGATGTGTCTATGACGAGACACAGATGTTTAATCTTAATTCCCCCTTTATTATGAAAAAGTTTTACCTCTTATTGACGCTACTGGTGGTTGGATTTTCTGCTAAAGCTGCTCCTGCAGCAGCCGAGGTTAACTTTGAGCGCCGCAATTTTGGAGATGCCTTTATTTTTGTTGAAAGAGGGGTTGAATTTGCCGTTTTTCCTGACGGTCAGTTTGATTTCTTCTTTAATCCCCGAGGCAACTTCAACAGGATTCCGTCTCATATTAATTACAGTTTTAATTCCGGTTATAACTATGGCCCTTTTATACAATATGATGATTATGGTGCTGTAATTCAAATTGAGAACGTGCCGGTGTATTATGATTACTACGGAAGGATCGTTCAGGCGGGTCGTGTTCAGATTAGATATAACGCTTTTGGAATGGTGAACAGAATTGGTAACATGTTCGTTCACTACAATCCTTACCATAATTTCAGCCATACCTCAGGTTATATCAATGGCAGAAATGTGCGTTACGTTTATAGACCCTGGCATGATCACTACATGAGACCTTATGCTCATTATTCTGTAGTGTATAACGAGCCTTACCGTTTGTATTATCACCCAAACAGAATGAAATATTCTGCATATAAGAGATACTATCAAAACAATTATTATAACACTAATAATTTTCAGAAAAGCTATTATAAACCCGGAGATAGAGTTACTTCCTATCACAGGGGAAGAAGAGTTGAAGAACCGAGAGAGGTGAGAAGACATTATTCAGATTCCCGCGCAACAGCAAATTCTGTTGATAGCAGGTCTTCATACGAGCAAAGAGAAGTTAGAAGAACTCCAGTTGCAACCCAAAGAAGCGAGAGAACTACACGTAGCTCAAGAGTCGAAACTCCTGCTGTACAGCAAAGAGCAGAACAACAAAGAGCGGTTCAACAGCGTGTAGAGGAGCAAAGAGAGGAACAGCGACGAAGAGTTCGGGAAAGCCGTTCTAGAAGCACCTCTACTCAGAGTGGCGTGCAACAGCAAACCAGGAGATCGGTCCATGCAACTCCCGCCCGGGAAGTAAGGGCACAGGCACAGACGAGGAAAGTAGAGAGATCTGCGACTGTAGACCCTGTCACAGAAGAGAGTACACCTGCATCCACTCGCGGCACGAGAAGTTCCCGAAGAGGAAATTAGAAAGATTTAGTTAGTTAATTTTGGTTGGTTAGTTGGTTAATCCCCGGTTGCACTTGCGGCGGGGATTTTTCCATTTCTAAACCCTGATCAGAGATTTCTTTAAATTCCTACTTCTTCGGAAGCTTCAAAGTCTTTTCGATGATCTTGTTTATTTCGGGTGACAACTTCAGCAAATAGATCACCAGGACATAAAGCAGCCCAATAACTGCAGATTTCAAGACGATATTGATCACCGGATGCCACGGAAAAACCCAGAAATAGAAAATTAAACTGAATACCAGGATCAGAACAAGGCTGTAGCCGGTCTCCCTGGTAAAGGGATGAATCCGGAATTTCTTTTGCACGATGATAAGTTTTACAGTGTTGTAACAGGCAAAAGCAAGAAAAGTTGCCAAAGCCGCTCCGAGTAATTCTAACATCGGAATGAAAATAATATTGAAGACAAAGGCAAGGATAGCCAGAAAGACACCAATTGCCAGAACCAGCCGGTAATAATCTGAATTAAACAGAATACTGTTGTTGTTGCCTAACAAATTGTCGTACAACTTAACGCAGCTTATTAAGATCACGATGGAGTAGCTTATCTGGTACTCTTCCGGAATCAAAGCGTACAGCTGCGAAATATTACTGATGATGAGTAAAAAGATCAATCCGCTTATGATCAGTAAATTGAGCGAACTCTTTTGATACAGTTCTAAAAGGCCTTTTTTGTCCCTTTTGTTTAGGAGTGTCGCGGTCATGGGATAAGTGATTTGGTGCATGGCCCGCGAAGGAACAGCGATCACAGAAGAGATATAAACAGCAATTCCGTAAACCGCCACCATTTCAATAGGAAGAAATCTTTCTATCATCACCTTATCCAGATCAAGCAGTACCATAGCTACAGATCCTGCAATGAGAATTAAAGCTGAATACTTCAGAATAAAACTCCGGTTATGCGGAAATGACAAACAGAGCTTCGGAAAATAGAGGTTGAAAGCATACAACATCATGATCACCAGCCTCAGGATGAATACCAAACCTATGGCATACACAAAATTCTCGATCGAGATGTACCCGAAGAAGACTGCCAGCAGCAGCAAAGAGACGCATGCCCTGTGAAAGACTTCCTTCATGAAGTTCCCGAAAACACTTTTGTAATGGATTTTGGCCCAGGAAAAAAAGATCTCGAAATAAGAAGTTGCCACGGCAATTAAAAAGATGAGCCAGATATAGGGCTGAACCAGCCCTTCCCCATCAGCAAAATAATTGAGAAGTAGATCATATGAAAAATAACCTAATGCACCCAGAACAAGGGAAATTCCGAGTGGCAAAAGCAGGATCACGCTCAGGAGTTTGTCCTTTTGTTCCTGCGTGTCATATGAAGTATAGAATTTCACAAGCGTATTATGAACTCCAAAGGCCATGAGCGGCCAGATCAAATTTGCAGCAGAAAGCAGAAATCCTACCAATCCATAATATTCCGGAGTAAGGAAATTTGTGTAAAGAAAAAGCGTGTTTATAGCTCCAATTCCAAAACCGACGTAGGTGGTAGCGAGATTTTTGGCCGACTGGCTAATGATTATTCCCATTAGAGCTCGTTTATTTGTTTTGCCAGGTCTTTAGTCAAAGATTTGCGGCTGTACTGCTTAAGTCCTATGGGAAATGACTTTAATTCTCCCTTTTTAAAGAGCTTATAATTCTCCAGTAAAAGGTCTTTGATTTCACCTTTTTGATGGTACAGAAAATAATTACCGGTATTGGTTTGTTTGATGATCCTTTGGATATCAGCTCCCTCGGGTCCCACTGCAAGAATGGGTCTTTCACTGATCATGTACTCAAAAATTTTTCCCGGAATGATACCTTTGGTTTCCTCACTGTCAATTTCAATCAACAATAGCAACTGAGAGCTCCTTTGCAGTTGCAAGGCTTCTTTATGGGAAACATAATCCTTTAAAAAAACATGATTTTTGAGTCCGCTACTGTTGATACTTTCCAGCACCGGCTCCCCCACCGCCCCGATCAGCTTTAACTGAAAGTCGGCTGCAAAATCTTCATTTTCAGAAATGAGTTCAGCAAGAGCCTTCCAAAGATTTCCAGGATTTCGACCTGAAAGCAGGGAACCTATATGAGACAAGGTGAACTTTTGATCTAAAGGTAGCTTCTCCACCTCTTCCACATCGTAACCGTTGGTGATCACTTCTATAGGTCGCCTGGTCTTTTCCAGGAACTCCTTTTTTGTGGTAAAGCTGGTGGTAATGATCTTATCGGCATTTTGAAGCACTTCCAGTTCCAGCATTTCATGTTTCTTCTGCGAAGAAGATAGCAACTTCAATTTACTGTGATAGCCTATCTGCGTCCATGGATCCCGAAAGTCTGCGATCCAATTAATTCCTAATTCCTTTTTCAGTTTTAAGCCTATAAGGTGCATGCTGTGTGGAGGTCCGGTAGTAATGATTGTATCAATACTGTTTTCCTTCAAATATTCTGAAAGGAATTTAACCGAAGGTTTTATCCAGAATTTCCGTGCATCGGGAATGAAAAAGTTTCCGCGAATAAACAGCATCAGCTTTTGCAGCAGTCCCTGTTTCTGCTCCTTCGGAATTATTCCGGAGCTGATCATCGCCGTGTCTTTCTTCGAAAAAACTTCAGCAAAAGCATAGGGCTCAAAGATGTCATTTTTGAGCACCTTTATTCCTGAAGGAACTTCAACTTCAAGAGAAGCATCTTTTAAGGGATAGTGAGGATTTTTGGGAGCATAGACAATTGGTTCTATTCCATTTTCAGGGAGATATTTTGCGAATTTAAGCCAGCGCTGCACCCCCGGGCCACCGGCCGGGGGCCAGTAATAAGTAACTATAAGTACTTTTTTCATAGCCCTGCTTAAAATGAGAATTTACCTGCGTCTTACGCCCACAACGATGCCGCCAATCAACAACACCCCTAGTAAAATAGAACTCGCGAGTGCGATTGAACTTCCGGTCTTCACTACATCAGGCTCAAATTTGAAGGTGATCTCATGCTCTCCCGCAGGAATCATCATCGCTCGTAATACATAATTGGCCCTAAAATGCGGAGCTTCCTCTCCATCAATATATGCCTGCCATCCGTGAGGATAATAAACTTCAGAAAAAAGCGCCAAACGCTCATTTGCTGAATTCGACCTGTAGACTAGCTCATTCGGGTGATAAGAAACCAGCTCAATGCCGGCATTAGTATCTGCCGAAAACTCCTTTTTTGGAAGGTATTCAGCAAAATCATTATCGACTACAGCAACTCTTTTGGTGTTGATCCCGTCTAATGCCAGGATTGCCTCATTTGCATCTTCCACCATTTTCACTTCCTGCACAAACCAGGCATTGCCGTTAGTTTCAGGGTTTACCTGCGCAACCGGACCATCTTCTGTGGGGATTATGAAATATTTGGTGTTGAGCATATTAAGCACCTGCAGATTGTTCTGCGACAAATAAAAGTCGTACAACTCCTGCATTCTTCCGGGTTTGGCTGCATGATAGCCTCCAACGGAGTTGTGGAAGAAAGAAGTACGGGCAGTATTGAAAGGACTTCCGCTTAGATCAAATACCCTGTAATGACCTTCATCTTTCATGATCTCCCGGTCTGCTTCGGTTGCTTCAAAAGGTCGGTTTACAACACTCGATCTCACAAAATCTTCAGCATCAACATATCTTTTATCCACTCCAACCAGGTCGAAAAGGATCAAAACCCCGAGTGCCAAAAAGGTCAGATTCGGGGATAGTTTTTTCTTCAGATAGAACCAAAGTACTCCGGCAGTTAATACGACAAGAACGAGAGAGCGAAGTGCATCGGCAGTGAAAACAGATTTCCGGTCTTCCTTAAGCGCCCGAACGAAATCAGGCCCCAATTGCTGTATTAGAACTCCGTCACTGGCACCGGTAAAACTGAAGAACATTCCTTTAAACAACAGGAATAATAAGGCAATTCCGCCGGTAATAAGGGTAGCCAGTTTGAGAGCATGAAGCTTTCTTTCTTCGGATTCTTCCCTGAAAAACAACCTTGAAAGCCCGGCAATAGCAAGCACCGGAATACATAATTCCAGGATCACCTGTATCGAAGAAACCGCCCTGAACTTGTTGTACAGCGGCACATATTCTATAAAAAAATCGGTCAAAAATCCAAAGTTCTTACCCCAGGAAAGGAAGAGGGCGAGCAGGGAACCGCCAACGATCCACCATTTGAGCCTGCCCCTTACAAGGTAGAGGGCGAAAACGAACAGAAAGAGCACGGTAGCACCAATGTATGCAGGAGCACCAACGAAGGGCTGGTCTCCCCAATATGTGGGCGCCGCCTCGGCAAACTGGGCTGCCTGAATGGAATTAGCACCGAGTTGCAGCAACTGTGAATAAATAGCAGAATCTGTTCCCACATTCTCTGAGCTGGAACCGCCCATAAATCGGGGAATGAAAAGATTAAAACTTTCCATGATCCCGTAACTATATTCGGTAATGTAGTTGTAATCCAGACCTTCCGTCTTTTCTGCTGTACCCTCAGGAGTTATTGTGAGGCCGGTGTCGCCACGGGTACTAAAATCGGCATACTCCTGTGTAGCCATAAGATTGGCGGCATTGGCTCCAATGGCAAGTACTACAGCAGCTACTATGACTCCTATCGCCTTGAAATAATCTGGTAATGTTTTTTTTCTGAAAGCATCAATTAGATAAACTATTCCCAACACGATCACCAGCAAAAGCAGATAAAAGGTCATTTGAAAGTGGTTTGCACTTATTTCCAGTGCCATTCCGAAGGCAAGGAGTAAGAAGCCGGGAATATATCTACGCCGAAAGCAGAGCAGTATTCCTCCCAGCACCCACGGCATATATGCTATAGCATGCGCCTTGGCATTGTGTCCTACTCCAAGGATTATAATGAGGTAAGTTGAGAACCCGAAAGCCAGGGCTCCCAAAAATGCCAGTCTGTAATCTATTTTTAGGACCAAGAATAAAATGTAGATCCCAATGAAATACAGGAAGAGATAATCGGCCGGGCGTGGCAGAAAACGTAACGCGCGGTCAAGTTCTTTTATATAATTGTGCGGATAATTTGCTCCCAGCTGGTAAGTTGGCATTCCGCCAAAAGCAGCATCTGTCCAGTATGGCTCCTCCCCTGTTTCTGCCCTAAATTCATTTTGCTGCCGGGCCATCCCAATATACTGCGCAATATCACTTTGGAAGATCTCCTTCCCCTGGAGCACAGGATAAAAATATGCGAGCGAAAGAACGATGAATCCCAGGAAAACAAATAAGTGAGGAAGAACTTTCTTCAGGGAAAAATTCATAAGAAGAGGATTTTGGAGCGGAAATTAGTCAATTTCTTCATAATCGATGTACTCTCCAACGTCATTCTTCGATTTCCGTTTGTTTTTGGGCTTTTTATCAATAGTAACTTCCCCTTCGGTTCGCTTTTGCGACCTGGTAGGATCATACTGATGGAAACGCTGCTCAAATTTCTTTCCTATTTTCTTCAACACCCAACGTAACAGGATAGGACCGAACCAGCGAATAAAAAGTTTTAGACCAAAGTAAATAAGAAGGACTATTAAGACCACTCTTAGCACCTCGGTTAAGGAAGCTTCATGCATTCTAAAAGTTTTGGTAAAATTACCATTCTGCGCAAAGAAAACCATTGCTGCAGCTGAAAAAAATGAGAAAATCTCTATATTTGATTGTAACCAATCAGCCCAAATATGAGGATCTACCCGACTTTCTTTCTCCTTTTTTTCTTCGGAAATTTTTTAGCTACCGCTCAATATACCGAAACTATAAATTCAAATCGCCCGGGGAATTCCCAGGGTGCTTTTGCCGTAGGTCCCATGGTGCTACAATTGGAGGCAGGCGGAAAATTCGGGCATGATAATCACGAGCTACTGCAAACAGAAACAGACCTTTGGGGAATCGACTATGCATTGAGGTTTGGATTCCTTTTCGAGCAACTGGAGATCAACCTCATGGGGTCCTACCTCGACCAATCAACCAGCTATATTGTGGGTGCAAGTACCCAAACCTATGGAATTAGTAATTTCGACTCTAATGCTATTGGTATTAAATACCTGGTGTATGATCCTAACAAAAATGCAAAAGAAAAAAAGCCAAACCTCTACAGCTGGAGAGCTAATCAACGGTTTGACTGGAGCGTATTGGTTCCTGCCGTTGCACTTTATGCCGGCGCAAACTTTTCTTTTGGGGACAATCCTTACCTCTACCAGGGACAGGGAAAATTTACCCCGCGTGCCGCTGTGATCTCTCAGAACAACTGGGGGCCATGGGTTCTGGTAGTAAATCTTATGGCCGATAGAATTGGAGACGAGTACCCCACCTATTCGGGTATTGCCACTCTTACCCATTCCTTCTCCCCGAGATTTGCAATGTTTGGAGAGTTTCAAACCTTTATCAGTGACATTTATAGTGATGAGATCGCCCGCGGTGGCTTCGCTTATCTCTTCCACAAGAATTTTCAAGCCGATATTTCCGGGCTCATCAATTTTAAAGATACACCTTCCCGCTGGCAGGTAGCCGGCGGACTTTCCTATAGGTTCGACTGGCATAAGCAGGATGAATATCTGGAGGCCCAGGAAGAACAACTATAAACACCTATCCAAAAAAGACAGTATGTTAGACATAAGCGGTACTTACACAGATCAGTATCAGCTCACCATGGGGCAGGTTTACTTCAGCAAAGGAGAAGCCAAGGACGTTGCCATCTTTGATTATTTTTTCAGAAAATTGCCTTTTGAAGGAGGATTTGCCGTATTTGCCGGACTGGAAACACTGCTGGATCTACTTAAGGACTTTAGATTTACAGATAAGGATCTGGAATTTCTCAAAACCCAGAATTTTTCTTCTGAATATCTCGAATTCCTGCAGAATTTTCGCTTCCGCGGAAAGATCTACAGCATGAAAGAAGGTGATCTTGTATTTCCCGGAGAACCGGTGGTTCGGGTGGAGGCAAGTATTATTGAAGCCCAGATCATCGAGACCTTACTGCTGAATGTTCTCAACTTTCAAACCTTAATAGCAACAAAAGCAGCAAGAATGTCTATCCAGGCAAAAGGCCGGACGTTAATAGATTTCGGTCTGCGCCGGGCCCAGGGCTTTGGTGGCTACCATGCCAGCCGGGCTGCAGCCATTGGAGGGTTTGAAGCTACAAGTAATACCCGCGCCGGAAGGGATTTTGGTTTTGCGGTCTCAGGCACCATGGCACATTCTTTTATTCAAAGCTATGAACATGAACTGGATGCCTTTAGAGATTTCGCTGTAGCCCATCCCGAAAATACCATCTTACTGGTCGATACCTACGACACCTTGAAGAGCGGACTGCCAAATGCAATTCAGGTTGGAAAGGAGATGGAAAGCCGCGGCCAGAAATTGAAGGGTATTAGACTCGACAGCGGCGACCTTGCCTATCTCGCCAGACGGTCACGCGAAATGCTGAACAATGCGGGACTGGATTATGTGAAAATTTCTGTGTCCAATCAACTCGATGAACATTTGATTAAAAGTTTGCTGGACCAGGAAGCGCCTATAGACATTTTTGGAGTAGGTACCAGCCTGGTTACAGGAAAACCGGATGCAGCCCTTGACGGCGTTTATAAGTTGTCTTATTTCCAAGATCAGCCCCGCATCAAATTGTCGGAAACTATTTCCAAAGTCACCTTACCACATAAAAAGCAGGTCTACCGACTCCTGGACGAAGACGGACATTTCTTAGGAGCAGATGTTGTTTGCCTGGGAGGAGAGGAAAATCCCGAAATGATGTATCACCCTTATGATCCCTTAAAATTTCGTTATATCAATGATGCTAAAAAGGAGAAACTACTGGATCTGGTAATGGAGGACCAAAAAAGGACAAGTAAGAATAGAAGTATTTCAGAAATAAAAAGCTTCAGCAAAGAGCGCCTGTCAAAGCTTCCACCGGAGTATAAAAGGTTTTTTAATCCGCACCTTTACAAAGTCGGGATAAGTCAGAAGTTAAGGGATGAAAGAGATCGATTAATTGCTGAACACAAAAATAAAAGATCATGAAAACGCTGGTCATTGTAGATGCACAAATAGATTTCATGCCGGGAGGAGCACTGGAAGTGAAGCAGGGAGATAAGATCATTCCCGTGATCAATAGTATTTTATCGCAGTTTGAGCTGGTAGTTGCTACCCAGGACTGGCACCCAAATGATCATAAGAGCTTTGCAGTAAACCATCCCGGTAAAAAAGAATTTGAAGTTATAGAACTTAATGGCCTGGAACAAAAGCTTTGGCCCCCACATTGCGTCCAGGGAACAAAAGGAGCTGATTTCCATCCTGACCTCAATACTGACCCTATAGAAGCCATTTTTAGAAAGGGAATGGACCCCGAAATAGATAGCTATAGTGGTTTCTACGACAACGGCCATAAGAAGATCACCGGCCTTAGCGGATATTTGAGAGAAAGAGGAGCTGTAGACCTCTATTTCTGTGGGCTTGCAGCTGATATCTGTGTTTATTACACTCTTCTTGATGCACTAAAAGAAGGATTTAAAGCCACTCTTATTGAAGATGCGGCCGTTCCTCTTATTCCCGAAGGTTTTGATAAGATACGGGAGGATATTATTTCCCGTGGTGGAAGGATCACTCACGCAACAGAGGTCTGAAAAATGACATTTTTGACACTTGTTTGATACTTCTCCCAACTATTGACTATTAACTACGAATTATCTTCGGTGCCACCTTCGGGTGAACCACCATACTGCAGCCTGAAGAAAGGCTGTCAAGACCACAGATGTTATGATGTGTTGCAGAGCATGCAGAATTCCGAAGGAATATTGATCCCTGAATTTATTTGGTAGCTCATAATCTGTAACCAATTCCTGACTAAGGTATCCAAGAAAACCAAAGGCTACTACGAGAAAGGCATAGGTGAAAAAGAAAAAGAAGTTCCTGTGCTTCGTCCATTTAAAGTAAATAGAAGCTGAAACCAGTACCAGCCAGCTTACCCAGATGCTAATTTGGTAATGGAGTACCGCATCCATGGCACTTTGAAGCTCTTCAGACCCATCAAGATGTCCAACCGCAGTAGAAAGCGTGAAAATTGGGTAAAGCAGAATTATCAAAAAGAGGAATTTCAGGATATCTTTTTTTCGCATAGCCGATAGGATTCGCTGCCTTAATTTACGAAAACAAAACCGGTCCAAATAAAAAACTCCCGCCTCTTTTGGAAGCGGGAGTTTATCTTTAGTTTCTCTATTTCTATTTGGCAATATTGACCGCCCTAGTTTCCCTGATTACAGTAATTTTTACCTGACCCGGGTAAGTCATATCTGTCTGTATCTTCTGCGAAATCTCGAAAGAAAGATTTGAAGCTTTTTCATCACTTACTTTTTCACTTTCTACGATTACCCTCAATTCTCTTCCTGCCTGTATCGCGTAAGCCTTCTTCACTCCACCAAATCCAAAGGCAATGTCTTCAAGGTCCTTCAACCTCTGAATATAAGAATCCAGAACCTGTCTTCTTGCTCCAGGTCTTGCTCCGCTTATAGCATCACAAACCTGAACTATTGGAGATAATAGAGAAGTCATCTCGATTTCGTCGTGGTGAGCTCCAATAGCATTACAAACCTCAGGCTTTTCACCATATTTTTCAGCCCACTGCATCCCGAGGATCGCGTGAGGTACTTCGGTTTCTGAATCAGGTACTTTTCCAATATCGTGTAATAGTCCGGCGCGCTTGGCAAGTTTAGCATTCAGACCGAGCTCGGCAGCCATTATGCCACAAAGTTTTGCAACCTCTCTCGAGTGTTGTAGCAGGTTTTGACCATAAGAGGAACGGTACTTCATACGTCCCACAATTCGTATCAATTCTGGGTGTAATCCGTGAATTCCAAGATCAATTACTGTCCTTTTACCAACTTCAATGATCTCTTCTTCAATCTGTTTGGTAGTTTTCTTCACTACCTCCTCAATACGTGCCGGGTGGATCCTACCATCGGTTACAAGTTTATGAAGGGATAGACGGGCAACCTCTCTTCGTACGGAATCAAAACAGGAAAGAATAATAGCTTCCGGAGTATCATCTACAATGATCTCCACACCTGTTGCAGCTTCAATGGCGCGAATGTTCCTTCCTTCCCTACCAATGATGCGTCCTTTCACGTCATCACTTTCCAGGTTGAAGACAGAAACACAGTTGTCTATTGCCTCTTCTGTTCCAATGCGCTGAATGGTATTGACAATGATCTTTTTAGCCTCCTGCTGCGCAGTAAGCTTTGCTTCCTCGATGGTATCCTGCACCATAGCCATGGCGTCTGCCTTGGCTGTATCTTTTAAGGATTCTATAAGTTGTGCCTTCGCATCTTCGGCCGATAGACCGGAGATCACTTCCAGCTGCTGCACTTTACTGTTGTGAAGTTTATCAACCTCCTCCTGCTTCTTCTCAAGCACCTCATTGCGGTGGTTGTAATCGGCGATCTTGTCTTCAAGGTCCTTGTTCAGATTCTTGTTCTTCGCAAGCTCACTGGAAACCTGTGATTCTTTATCTCTTATTCTTTTTTCGGCATCTGCAATCTTCTTATCACGGGAAAGGATGACCTTTTCGTGTTCCGACTTAAGTTCAATGAATTTCTCTTTGGCCTGCAGGATCTTGTCCTTCTTGATCCCTTCCGCTTCCTGTTTGGCCTCTTTCAAGATCCCGGCAGCCGACTTTTTGGCTCTTTGGATGATCTTTGAAGCGTTCTGCTTCTCGAAGTATTTTGCCAGACCAAATCCAATTGCGAGTCCCAGGACAAGTGAAATAATAATGAGCGCTATAGTTAGTGTATCCATTAGTTAGTTTTTATGTAAAAAAAAAGCCTGTATTAGTTGTTGATTTGCATAAACTCTTTAAATCACGTTTAGGGCTAACAAGCTGATCAAGGATCCGCTCAAAGGCGGCTTGCTTTTACAACTTAAACTCACCCTTTTTAAAGAATTGGTGTTGAGTTTATCAAAATAAATTAACTAATACAGGCAGTAACCTTTATTTCTAATTCAAAGAACAGTTAAACCAAATGCTTTTCAAGCAGATCATTGAGCGCTTTCAATCTATCTTCAGCCAATACTACATCGCTGCTACGGTCAATTGCTTTTTGCTCGGTCTGGGCTGCAAACTGTAAGGCACACATTGCCAAAACATCCTGCTTATCCCTAACGGCATAACTCTGTTCAAATTGCTTAATCATGAACTCTATTTTCTTTGCAGCCTTGCGAAGACCCT
Source organism: Salinimicrobium sp. CAU 1759 (assembly GCF_054482715.1). Taxonomy (NCBI): domain Bacteria; kingdom Pseudomonadati; phylum Bacteroidota; class Flavobacteriia; order Flavobacteriales; family Flavobacteriaceae; genus Salinimicrobium; species Salinimicrobium sp. CAU 1759. The sequence continues at coordinate 2,419,900 of NZ_JBTLRK010000001.1, forward strand.
CTTCCTGCTCGGGAAGTATGGTCATGGGGTAAACCCTGTCTGCAATAGAGATCTTTATTTTAAGCTGATTTGACATTCGTTTATTCTTCTATTCAGAGAGGTGAACAATACATTGATCTATTTCCCTGATCAAGCTATTTATTTTAAGCTTGGTTTCTTTTTTATAATCATTACTGCCAAGCAATGCATTGGCGGCTTTAAGAGTTTGAACCCGATTTTCAGAAGCTTCCAGACTTTCCTGCAATTCCTGATTTTGGGTCCTTAGAGAAGTTAATTCCTCCTGAAGGTTCTGTTGACTCTGCTCCAGTTTCTTGTAATTCTGAAGCAACTTCTCAACCCTACCTTCAAGATTTTCAACTATTTCTGTTAAATCGCTCATTAAAGCTTAACCTGCTGCTTACCCTCACAAAGTTAATATACCTACCGAAATATCCCAATATTTTGGACTCTATTTTAGATCCGAATTTTAAAATAATTTTAACCTCCTCAAAAATAAGGGTTTAATTTTCAACGTTGGTTTGGTATCTTTAACCCGCTATAAAAAAGTAAAATTTAAAATCTACATGAAAAGGTTCCTTGCCCCTCTCCTATTCTTATTTAGCATGCTTACAAGTGCTCAAGCTCCAAATGTTCCCACAGATTATTTTGACGACCCGCTGCAGGTGCCACTTGCTCTTGCGGGTACTTTTGGTGAATTGCGTTCCAACCACTTTCACAGTGGCCTGGATATAAAGACCCAACAACGGGAAGGACTACCGGTCTATGCTTCTGCGGAAGGTTTTGTAAGCCGCATCAATGTAGCACACTATGGCTACGGGAAAGCTTTGTATATTCAGCATCCAAACGGCTACACCACAGTTTACGCCCACCTGAAGAATTTTTCTCCCAGGATCGAAGAGTACATCAAGAAACTTCAGTATCAAAAAGAGAGTTATGAGGTGGAAGTTTACCCCACAGCTTCAGAATTACCTATAGAACGTGGCGAACTGGTTGCCAATAGTGGAAATACCGGTGGGAGCGGTGGTCCGCACCTTCACTTTGAGATTAGAGATGGAGAACAACGGCCCATGAACCCTTTGATGTTTGGCATTGATCTGGAAGACACCCGTGCTCCTCTTGTTTCGGGGGTCTATGTATATCCAACAGGAGAAGAGGCCCACGTCAATGGATCTGCTCAAAGACAAAAGTTAAGGCTTATTCCGCAGCAGGATGGCTCCTTTAGAGCGGAAAAAATCGAAGCTTGCGGCGAAATTGGTTTTGGGATCAACACGGTAGATCAATTAAATGCCGCGCCAAATCACAATGGAGTCTATCGAATAGAAACTTCAGCCAATGGAGAAAAGCTATTCCAGGCTAATTTTGAACGATTTTCATTTGCGGAAACCCGGCACCTGAATCAGCTTATCGATTATGCTTACTACACGAAAAATAACAGCCGCATTCAGAAGTTGTTTGTAGAACCGTCCAACCCTTTAAGCATTTACAGCAATGTAAGCAATGAAGGTTATTTGAATGTACAGGATTCCCTGTCTTATAATTATACGATCAAGGTTAGTGATTTTGCCGGCAACGAGCGTATCGTAAATATTCCTATTGAAGGAAAACAGCGAAGTGAAATAAAAGAGAATCCTTCTAAAATAACAGATTTCTTTGTGCCTGCCGGTGCAGGAGCACAATTTGAAGGGAATGGCATTGATGTTTACATTCCAAAGAACAGCCTTTACCAGGATGCTTATCTAGATATTACTTTTGAAGATGAAAAAGTAATTCTTCACGAGGACATCATTCCTATTCACACAAATATTACCATTGGTTTTGACGTAAGTAAATACAAGCCCGAAGACAGGGAACAAATGTTCATTGCCAGCCTTAACAAGTGGAACAGGCCAAATTATTCCACCACTACAAAAGATGGGGAAAGATTTACCACAAAAACCCGCACTTTTGGCACCTATACTTTGGCAAGAGACACACAGGCTCCCAGGATCACTCCTGTTAACTTTAGAGACGGGCAGTGGATCTCCGGCAATAAAGATCTTAAGGTCAAGATATCCGACGATCTTTCGGGCATCAACAGCTATCGGGCCACAGTCAATGGAAAGTTCATCCTCATGGAATATGAGTACAAACAAAACCTGCTCACTCACGACTTCTCTGATGGAGTTGTGACCGATACAGAAAACCTTCTGAGGATAGAAGTGGTGGATAATGTTGGAAATACTACTATATTTGAGAGTACCTTCTTTAGAAAATAAATCTTCGGTTGAGAATATTGCTCCCTTTACTAGTTTCCTGCCTGTTTTGCCTCACCGGCCGGGCACAAACAGCACTAGTCCAGGGAATAATTCTTAATGACGAAGGATTACCAGTAAGAAATGCTACTGTTTCCTGGGAAAAAGGCGGAGTACAAAGCAATAGTAACGGATTCTATACTCTCGAAATTCCCGCCAATCGCGAAATTGAGCTAACGGTTTCACATATTGGTTTCAAAAAGGTCATTTTTAGAACCTTTTTACAAACCGGGGAGGTACTGGAGTTCAATCCCGTTTTAAATACCAGGGTCGAGCAAATTGGGGAGGTCGTATTACGGACAGAAAACAGGGAAGTCTTAAGGGGCATCACAACAGTAGATCCTGAAATTATTCGCAATCTTCCGGGAGCTAATGCCGGAGTTGAAAACCTGCTAAAGACACTTCCGGGTGTAAACTCAAATAATGAATTAAGTACGCAATATGCTGTTCGCGGCGGAAATTACGACGAGAACCTCGTCTACGTGAATGGCATTGAAGTTTACCGACCCTTTCTCGTCCGCTCGGGGCAACAGGAAGGTCTAAGCTTTGTCAATCCCGATCTCGTTCGGAACATTCACTTCTCGGCCGGTGGCTTTCAGGCAAAATATGGAGATAAACTTTCCTCTGTTCTGGACATCACCTATCGCCGGCCGGTGAACTTCAAAGCTTCTCTTGACGCCAGTTTTCTTGGAGTGAATGTGGCTGCGGAAGGAGTCTCAAAAAATGAAAAATTCAGTGCTCTTGGAGGTATCAGGTATAGGGACAATAGCTTACTTGTTAGCGCCCGGGAAACTGAGACCAACTTTGAGCCTCTTTTTGCCGATGCGCAATTAAATCTGATCTACCGCCTCTCGCCCGATCTTGAGATCAGCTTCCTGGGCAATGCTTCCCTGAATGATTACAATTATCGCCCTTTAACAAGACAAACCAACTTCGGAACTCTGCAGGATCCACGGGCATTATTGGTTTTCTACAGCGGGAGAGAAGAAGATGTGTACAAGACCCTTTTTGGGGCTGTAAAGGCATCCTACAAAATAAATGCGGTCTATACAGCTCATTTCACGGCTTCGGGATACAATACCCGGGAGCAGGAATACTATGACATTGTGGCTCAATACAGGCTCGGGGAGATCAACATGGACATTGGCGGAAAAGACTTTGGAAAAGTTGAATTTTCGGAAGGTGTGGGAGCCCAGCTCACCCACGCCCGGAACAAGCTGGATGCTTTGATATTTAACGCAGAACACACCGGGAATCTGAACCTTGAAGAGCATAATCTTAACTACGGAATCAAATATACCCATGAAGACATTAGGGACAGAATAATGGAATATGAGATCGTGGATTCCGCCGGATTCTCCCTGCGGCCTCCCCTGCCCGATTTTCAGAATAATCAGCCTTATGAACCTTATGATGCTCCTCTCGAACCTTTCACTTCAATAAGAGGATTTAATGAGACACAGATCAACCGGTTGCAGGGATACCTGCAGTGGAGTCACCGCCTAGAGGTAGGCAATGACGAATTTTGGTTCAATGCAGGAATACGCAGTCATACCTGGACAATATCTTCTAAAGGAAATACTTTTGATCCACAAACTGTAGTAAGTCCAAGAGGTCAATTAGCCTATAAACCTTCCTGGAGACTCGATATGCTTTTTCGGCTGGCCGGCGGAATTTATCATCAGCCGCCATTTTACAGGGAGCTCCGGAATTACTCAGGTAATTTGAATGCTGAGGTTGAGGCGCAGCGCGCAGTACATCTTGTGGTTGGAAACGATTTCAGCTTTGAGATGTTTGACCGGCCATTCAAGCTGACTTCAGAGCTCTATTATAAAGATATCGACAATGCGAATCCCTACACATTGGAAAATGTGAGGATACGTTACGCTGCTGAAAACAATGCCGAAGCTTATGCCTACGGACTTGATATGCGCCTGAATGGGGAATTCGTTCCCGGTACCGAAAGCTGGCTGAGCTTTGGATATTTAAAAACAGAAGAAAATATTGATGACAGAGGTTTTATCGCCCGGCCTACAGACCAGCGGTTAAAATTTGCTGTCCTGTTCCAGGATTATGTCCCAACGATTCCGGATCTCAAGATGTATCTCAACCTGATCTACAACACCGGACTTCCAGGAGGTTCTCCTGCCTATGCCGATCCTTACCTCTACCAATCCCGTCTCCCCGATTACAAGCGTGCAGACCTGGGGCTTTTCTACCTGGTCAAAAGTGACAGATCCAGGGAAGATTTTTTAAAAGGTTTTAGGGAAGTTTCCATAGGCCTCGAGATCTTCAACATATTCGACACCCAGAATTCTATAACAAATACATTCGTTAGAGATGTTTATACTAAAACGCAATATTCAGTTCCAAATTATCTTACCCCAAGGATCTATAATTTGAGAATAGGGTTCAAACTATAGAAAATTTTATTCCAGCCCTACAGGCTGGTAATTCACTCATTTCTTTACCACGGGCGCTGCCCGTGGCTATAAATATTACAGCCCTTCAGGCTCCTTAATAGTAACCCAAGCTCAAATAGATTGACTGAAAACCTAACATTTCTTATCCCGGAGCAACGCTCAGAGATCAAAGATCCCTCATATCAATCAGCCTGTAAGGCGGAAACCTGGTATAACAAATTTTACTCGAAATGGTTCCAGCCTTACTGGCTGGTTATATTTTCTGCTTTCTTTACCACGGGCGCTGCGCCCGATTATAAATATTGGAGCCCTTCAGGCTCCATAACGATACGAATTGATTTTATTCAGTAGAAAAAAGGCTGGAAGCCTTTCACTATAAAGCCCGGAGCAACGTTCCGGGATTGATTTACCGTTCCTCATCAGCCTGTAAGGCTGAGACAGAAGGAAATTGAGCTCCGGAGGAGCGGAATGTTTATAGAACTATAACATGAGGAAAAAAGAGCTCCAGAGGAGCGGCATATTTCTACCTCCATTTTATAGCAATTCCTGATCGCAAAACTAATTGTTGTGAAAAGGCAGCAATGAGAATAAATTGGAATCTGGTGCTTAAAATTTAGAATTTGATACCTGAAGATTATTTTTTAGCAGGTAAAACCCGCTTTTACTTCTCCATAAATTCCTTGAGCACCTTCACCACATACTCCACCTCTTCTTTGGTATTGTAATGTGAAAAAGAAAATCTCAAGGAAGGCTTTTTCAAATCTTCTTCAGATAAAAAAGCATTTAAAACATGTGATCCCTGGTCGCTTCCGCTTTGACAGGCGCTGCCTTTTGAACAGGCGATCCCGTGAAGGTCCAGCTGAAACAACAACATCAATGCCTTTTCCTGAGACATAGGTAAACACACGTTTACAAGAGTGTAGGTACTGTTCTCAAAGTCATCACATTCTCCATTGAATTTGGCTTCGGGAATTTCCTTTTTTAAGAGGTCTGTAAAATGCCTTTTTAGAGAGGTAATATATTCCCGCTCTTCATCGAGATTTTTATAGGCGAGCTTCAGCGCTTCTTCTAGTCCAACAATGTTATGTACAGATTCTGTCCCGGCCCGAAATCCGCGTTCCTGCTCTCCTCCAAAAATTAGTGGCTGCAGGTTGCTGTTCTTGCGGATATAAGCAAAACCAACTCCTTTAGGTCCGTGGAATTTATGTGCACTAACAGCCGTAAAATCCACCGGAATTTCAGAAAGGTCCAGCTCGTAATGACCTATAGATTGTACGGTATCTGAATGAAATAAAGCATTATATTTTCGGCAAATTTCTCCCGTTTTTTTGATGTCCAGAAGATTCCCAACCTCGTTGTTCACATGCATAAGGCTTACCAGAGTCTTTTCTTCAGAAGCAGCAAGCAATTCTTCCAAATGCTTCAGGTCCACTCTTCCGCAGTCATCAAGCTTTACATAAAGTAGTTCCACACCAAAAACATCGTGCAACTTATTCAGCGTGTACAAAACGGCGTGGTGTTCGATCTTTGAGGTAATGATCTTTTTTACACCAAGATCTCTCACAGCCGAATTTAAAATAAGATTATCGGCTTCTGTTCCTCCCGAAGTGAAAATAATTTCAGAAGGAGCAACATTGAGGATCTTTGCAACAGTTTTGCGAGCCTGTTCTATTAGGGTTTTTGCACTTCGGCCAAAGGCATGGGTGGAAGAAGGATTCCCATATACTTCCCGCATTACCTGTGCAATGCGGTCCACTACTTCCTCGCGAATCTGCGTGGTTGCAGCGTTATCTAAATAGACTTTTTTCATGGTCCACAAAAATAGCAGATTTAAAATTATTTAAAGAAGTCTCTGTTAAATTATATATTACTTTTAATTTTGCCCAAAACCCGTCCTATGAGAAAATTGTTGACTCTATCTTTTGCAGCATTGCTGTTGTTTTCGTGTAATGACGGGGATATCATCGTAACCGATTTTAATTTTGAGGATCCACAGCTTAGCTGGTGTGGTGATAACCAGTCGCAGGTACTGTATAAGATCAACAACAGCGGCGTTAATGAAGCCATTGCATTTAGATTTGATCTTACTACAACTGCTCCCCAGTTCTTTTTAGCAGAAGAAGGCCAGCTTACGATCCCGCTGAATGCTACCACAAATCAAGTGGTTTACAGGGTTTTTGATGGGGAAGTAAGCAGGGATTATTTCTGTAATAAGATTCCGCCGGTTTCGCCACAGGTGACCAGGGAGTTTAGAAGCACGACCGGGGGTGAGGTTGTCATTACTTCCACTATTGCCAATGCTACAGATCACGATGGAGACGGTGTTCCTTCAAGTTTGGAAGGAATAGCTACTGAAATAGATACAGACAACGACGGCATTCCAAATTATCTGGACATTGATGATGATAATGACAATATCCTTACCCGCGTAGAAAGAGAAGTAGATGCTGAAAATACTGTAGGTGATTACCCCGATTCAGACAACGATGGAATTCCTGATTATATCGACCCAGACGACGATAACGACGGTGTACTTACCCGAAATGAAGACTGGAACCTAAACCTGAATCCTGCAGATGATCAAAACGACGATGGAATTCCTCATTACCTGAATCCCGAAATTACCGACTCTTTTGAAGTAGAAGGAGTGCGGGAAAACAGGATCTCAAGAAGCTTTAGATATCTTGTTACAGTGAACAACCTCACCCTTGTGAACCAGGGAGGTGATGGAGAACAAATACGTCTACAGGATTATGAACTGGGAGTGATCACTTCACCAACCCAGAATATTGTTTTAGAACCTACAGGAGCTGGGGATAACGAAGAAGAAGATCAATAATTCTGAAAGATATACACCTCGGTAGCACCGAGACCGTATTTTTGATAGTCGGCGTCGTAGAATTTCAGGTTCTCATACCTGTGAAAAAGTGTTTCCAGCTCGGCCTTTAAGACCCCTTCCCCTACTCCATGAATAAAGACCACTTTTTGGATCCTCTTTTTCATGGCAAACTCCAGTTGCCTTTTTGCCGTGTCCATCTGAATATTGAGAATTTCGTAATTGGAAAGTCCGCCGGTTCTGGACACTAGCTTTCCTAGATGAAGATCAACTTCCATGGGAGGTTGATTGCGCTCCTTCGGTTTTACCCGAAGAGACTTCCTTTTTTTTGAAGATTCCTTTTCCTTTATAACTTCTGAAATGCTCTCAACCTCCGGGGGTAGGATATCGGGTAAAGAACCACCAGTCTTCACAAGATCCTTGGTGTTAAAGGACAAAACAAAACCTTCGGTAGTTTCTATTTCTACGTTGGAACCAGAAACAGAAAGCACCTTCCCTTTAAGGTCTTCATCCAATACTTCTACTTTATCTCCGCGTTTAAGCATGATCAAAGTTTGTTGTCACGGTTTTCGTCTTCCTGCTCCTCTTTGTGGTCATCCTTGGTTTCCACCCAAAAATTGGTGGCTTTAAAAAGCCCGTACATCAACAGCACCAGACCCAGGATCATAGAGTAAACATTTCTTTCCTCTCCCGAGATCTCATAAAGCAGGATCGCACCACCCACTAAAATGAGCATGGAATTGATAAATTGAGCAGAAGGCTTTTTCATAATATTTTGTTTACCAGTAGGTTAAAACCAAAGAAGAGTACTAACTTCAATATTCACGCAGCAAATTTCGGTAAAATGAGAGGATTTTTAATAGTTACTGCATTTTTATTTGTTTTTGAAGCTGTCTTTGGACAACTGAGTGTCGCTCCTTCCGGCAATGGGCAAAAAAGTACTTATCTCTATGCAAAAGGGAATGTCTTGTTTGTTCAAAATGATATGCGGCTAATGAAAAATCCGACACCGGAAAGTGAGGCTTCGATATTCCTTCGAAGCGGTGCGCAGCTAATCCAGGGAGAACAGCAGACAAAGACCAACTCAGGAACCGGAAGTATTTCTATTTTTGCTGAAGGCAGCACCAACGCCTACGACTACAACTACTGGAGTTCTCCTGTAACAGCTCCCGAAAATGGCCTTTTTGGCATCTCCCTATTACACGCTCCTTTTTCAGCCATAAATAGTAAACCGGCACAACTCACTACAGGTCTTAACGGAACTGCAAATCCGCTGTCCATTTCCACCCGCTGGATCTACACTTTTACCGGAAATTTATATTCGAACTGGAATTTTATCGGCGGTAGCAGCAGCATTCCACCTGCCTATGGTTTTACCATGAAAGGTACAGACGGGCAGGACCCGACTTTTGTAGATGGCCGGCCTAACAATCCCGGCAATGCACAACGCTATGATTTCCGCGGAAGACCCAATTCCGGAATAATAGAGATCCCAATTTCTTCTGAAAACTTTGTGCTGGTAGGAAATCCATATCCATCAGCTTTTGATCTAAGTCTGTTCCTTTTGGAAAATTCGGGTACCGGAGTATTAAAATCAGGTTGTTATTCAGACAAAGAGCGGAGAAATGTTACCACAGGTATAGCCTACTTCTGGGATTCCAGGGAAAATGGAAATTCTCATTACCTGGAGGATTATATGGGCGGGTATGGAGCATTTAGCCCAATCGATCCCTGTACCACCGGTGTTTACGAACCGCCTGTCTTTAAAAAGATAAGCGGAGCTGAAGATGGCAGTAAGGGAAAATATTTTCATCGAAAAGATCTTCCGGTAGGACAAGGATTTATGGTACAGGGCGCAGAAGATGGCAAAATGATCTTCAGAAATAGTCATAGAAGGTATATCCCTGAGGGACAAGTAAAAAGCGCCACTATTCCGCTAACTTCAGCAAAAAAACATCTTCACTCTCAGGAAGCTCCCAATTTATCGGTGATAAAATTAAACGTGTCAATAAATGATCAATATGAAAGAAGTCTAAGTCTTGCCTTCTGGAATGATGCCACACCAGGCTTCGATTCGGGCATGGACGCCGAAGCTTTTGAAGTTGCTCCAACAGATGCAGGGTGGCTGCTCAATGACAAAAGTTTTGTAATTGATGTGCGGCCTTTCGACATCTTTGAAGAAATCCCGCTCTTTATACAGGTGGAAGAACAGCTTCCAAAAATGATATTTTCGGCAGGTAACTCTACGAATACTTCGGTCCATGAAATCTTTATAGTAGACACTCAGTCCAACGAATATTTTTCTATTTCAAAAGAACCTTTAACTTTAGAACTGGAACCGGGAACCTATCACGGCCGATTCAAAGTGGCTTTTGCAGAGAAAATTCCGCAGGAAGAGTTGCCCCAGGAGTTTTTTGAAGATGAGACTGTTGTTCCAAAATTTGACATTTTTCAGAACAACCGGCAGGGAGAGCTTCAGATCATTGGCAATGATTATTTTCCGGTCAAAGCAATTGGAATTTTTGATTTACAGGGGAAAAGAATGTTGTACCGCAGTAACTTTGACAACAAACGATCTGTGGAGATCTCTACCCGGCCCTGGGCTAACGGAGTGTATATTGTGAAGGTGACAGGTATGGACAATCAAAAAACGGTGAGAAAAATCTCTGTATACAACAATTAGTATCTATGGAAGAATTCATGCTTCCCTGTTTGAATAAGCAACTTTTTGGGATCGACTGCCTTGGGTGTGGTGCACAAAGGGCGCTAGTGCTGGTGTTTCAGGGAGAATTTTCGGCAGCATTTAAAATGTTCCCTGCGATCTACCCCATTCTTCTCCTCCTCTCTTTCCTCATAGTGAACCTATTTTTTAAATTTAAAGGAGATTGGTACGTAAAAGTGGGGCTAATACTTATTAGTGCTGTAACAATTATTGCTGCCTATGTTTTAAAAATGAGCTTTTTATTTAATTAACCAACCAATATTATGGAAAGACAAACATTACCCAATTCAACATTGATCCTAATATTTGGGATCCTTTCAATCGTTACCTGCTGTTGCTACGGAATCCTCGGCCTTATCTTCGGAATCGTTGCCCTTGTGCTGGCAAAAACAGCAAAAGAAACTTACATGGCAGAACCTGAACTCTATGCAGGTTACAATAATGTAAAGACAGGAAGAATTCTTGCTATAATAGGGATCGTCCTTTCCGGGCTCTACCTGCTTATAAATATTGTTTTGATCGCAATCTACGGCTGGGATGGGCTTCAGGAAATGTCACAGGAATGGATGAGAGTCTATGAAAACCAGTAGGCAGTATTCATTATTCCATTGGCAGTTTTAAATGCAAAGGTTTAGACCTTGAGCTTTAAACCTGAAACCAGGAACTTTTAAAAATAAAGGGTGCGAAAAATGTCATTTTTCGCACCCTTTTATACTTGATCTTTTCAGAAGTTATTTTTCGAACTCCTGAAGGGTTTTCGTGATAATATTCACACAGTCCAGCAGTTGCTCCTCGTTCATCACAAGTGGCGGTGCAAACCTGATGATATTACCATGAGTAGGTTTTGCAAGAAGTCCGTTTTCCTTCAGCTTCATACAAATATCCCAGGCAGTGGAACTATCTTCTGAATCGTTGATGACGATCGCATTCAATAATCCTTTTCCTCTCACCAGGTTCACGATATTTGAACTGCGAATGTAATCGTCCATCTTTCTTCTGAAAAGATTCCCGAGTTTTTCGGCATTTTCAGCAAGCTTCTCATCCTTGATCACATCAAGTGCTGCCATTGCAACGGCACAGGCTACAGGATTTCCTCCAAAAGTAGATCCGTGTTGTCCCGGCTGAATAACATTCATGATGTCATCATTGGCCAAGACTGCAGAAACCGGATATACTCCGCCGGAAATTGCTTTTCCAAGAATAAGCATATCAGGCTTTACCTCTTCGTGCTCCACGGCAAGAAGTTTTCCTGTACGGGCAATTCCCGTCTGCACTTCATCGGCTATGAAAAGCACATTGTGTTGTTCACACAGTTCTTTTGCGCGTTTAAGGAAACCTTCAGAAGGCACATACACTCCGGCTTCACCCTGGATTGGCTCCACAAGGAATCCGGCGATATTGCTGTTATTTTTAAGCACTTCTTCAAGTGCATCTGGATCATTATATGGGATCTTCAGGAAACCGGGAGTATAAGGTCCAAAGTTCTTACGGGCTCCCTCGTCATTAGAAAAAGATATAATTGTAGTGGTTCTTCCGTGGAAGTTATTTTCACATACCACGATCTGCGCCTCGGCCTCATGAACACCTTTTTTCTCGTAAGCCCATTTACGGGCGATCTTGATTGCAGTCTCCACAGCCTCTGCCCCTGTATTCATGGGCAGCAGCTTGTCAAAACCAAAATATTCTGTCGCGTACTTTTCGTACTTTCCTAAAATGTCATTATGGAAAGCCCTTGAGGTAAGCGTAAGTTTTTGAGCCTGCTCGGTCATTGCACCAACGATGCGCGGGTGACAATGCCCCTGATTCACGGCCGAATAAGCCGAAAGGAAATCGTAATATTTTTTCCCTTCCACATCCCATACATGCACTCCTTCTCCTTTTTCCAGTACTACCGGAAGCGGGTGATAATTGTGAGCGCCGTATTTGTCTTCCAATTCAATAGCCTCGCGGGAAGAAATTTTTTCTGAAACCTTCATTTTAATTTTTATTTACAGTTATTAAAAAAGAAATTCCTGCTTTCCGGAAATACCTGTAAAAAGGGTATTTTGAGGAGAGAAATCATCCTGAATTCAGAAGTCGCAAATTACTAAATGTTTCCTGAATTTTTAAAGCCTACGCCTATTAATTCTTGGCATTTATCCTATTTTTGCGGCATGGCGAGAAAGAACAGAAACAAAGAATTTAAAGGCCTGGAGGTCATTGATGCAGGTGCAAAAGGAAAGAGCATTGCCAAGGCCCCCGATGGGAAAGTGATCTTCATTGGAAATGCAGTCCCGGGAGATGTAGTAGATGTGCAGACCACTAAAAAGAAGCGGGCATATTATGAAGGGACAGCCACTAAGATCCATGAGTTTTCAGATAAACGTGTTGAACCTCCCTGCATACATTTTAGTGTCTGCGGGGGATGCAAATGGCAGTTCATGGGTTATGAACACCAGTTGTTCTATAAGCAAAAAGAGGTGCTGAACAATCTTACCCGCCTTGGAAAGATCGAACTACCAGAAGTCACTCCAATTCTCGGCAGCAAAGAGATCTATTTTTACAGGAATAAAATGGAGTTCTCCTTTAGCGACAGCCGCTGGTTGACGCAGGAAGAGATCCAGAGTGGAAAAGATATTGAAGATCGCAACGCTCTTGGATTTCATATTCCGGGAATGTGGGACAAAATTTTGGATATTAAGGAGTGTCACCTTCAACAGGCGCCAAGTAACGGCATTCGCAACAGCGTTAGGAAATTTGCTATTGACAATGATATCCCGTTCTTCAACACAAGGGATCAAAGAGGCATGCTGCGCACGCTAATGATAAGGACTTCCTCTACAGGAGAGATCATGGTGCTGATTCAGTTCTTTGAGGAAAATAAAGAGAAGCGGGAATTACTTCTGGATTTCATAGCTAAAGAATTTCCGGAGATCACCAGCCTTCAGTATGTGATCAATTCTAAAGGTAACGATACGATTTATGACCAGGAGGTCATCTGCTATAAAGGTAGAGACCACATTTTTGAGGAGATGGAAGGTCTGAAGTTCAAGATCAACGCCAAATCTTTCTATCAGACGAATTCAGCACAAGCATATGAGCTTTATAAGATCACCCGAGACTTCGCCGGATTAACCGGGAACGAACTCGTCTATGATCTATATACAGGTACCGGTACTATTGCCCAGTTTGTTGCTGCTAAGGCCGCGAAAGTAGTAGGTGTAGAAGCAGTGCCCGAAGCAATTGAAGACGCCAAAGAGAACGCCAGAAACAACAATATCACTAACACAGAATTCTTTGTTGGCGATATGAAAAAGGTATTTACTGCTGACTTTGTAAATGAGCATGGTCATCCCGATGTACTTATCACCGACCCTCCACGCGACGGCATGCACAAGGATGTGGTTGCACAAATTATTGGTATCTTGCCTCAGCGAATTGTGTATGTGAGCTGTAATTCGGCTACCCAGGCGAGAGATCTTGCCTTACTTGACGAACACTATAAGGTTACACGCACACAGGCTGTAGATATGTTCCCACAAACTTTCCACGTTGAGAACGTGGTTTGCTTAGAAAGAAGATCATGAACAGGTTCCAAAAATGGCTTTTTTTAGCAGGATTTATTTTTATCGCTTTAGGGTGTCAAAAAGATGATATTTGCCCCGAAGGGACTGAGACCACTCCCCTGCTGGTGATAGAATTCTATGATCCTTTGGACCCTACCCGGTTAAAAGCAGTTCCTAACCTCATGGTTCGCGCCAGCGGTAAGGAAGAAGTATTCCTGGCACCTTCAACTGTGAACACCATAAGCATTCCATTAAAGACAGACGAGAATTTTACAGAGTATATCTTCACATACGATTCCGGTGGTGATGATGAAAATGAAGATATTGTCTCCTTCACTTATTCCCCCGATCCTCAATATCTCAACCGCGCGTGTGGATTCAAAGTGAACTATAACAGCCTGGATGTGGCAGTGACCGGCGATGGAGACAATTGGATACTTTCAGAAACTATTTTACAAGAAAGCGTAGAAAATGAAACAACAGCTCATATTTATTTTACTCATTAACCTTGTGTTTCATTCTTCTGCGATCTTCGCTCAGCAGGTTCAGGAAACTGATACTGTTGATGTCCGTGAAAAATATGGTCTGCGCGTAGGTATTGATCTAAGTAAACCTCTGCGAACTTTTATTGAAGAAGATTATCAGGGCCTGGAGCTCACGGCAGATTACAGGTTATACGACGATATTTATCTAGCAGGAGAAATCGGGAATGAACAGAATGTAATTTCTGAACCCAACGTGACAGCCTTTTCCAAAGGGAGCTACATCAAATTAGGTGGAAATTATAACTTTTATGAAAACTGGACCGGGATGCAAAACCTTATCTTTATTGGTGCGCGCTATGGTTTTGCTACATTTTCAAGTGAACTACGGGAATTCTCTATTTATGACCGGGATCCATATTTTGAACCTGATGTAAGGACCGAAAATCGTGAATATTCCAATCTCACTGCAGGCTGGCTGGAGTTGCAACTCGGCACCAAGGTAGAAGTTCTAAATAATCTTTACCTTGGAGTTCATGTACAACTTAAGCGGATGGTAAATGAAACCGAGCCTTCTAATTTTGACAACCTCTACATCCCCGGTTTCAACCGCACCTATGACGGCAGTAGCGTGGGCGTAGGTTATGGCTATTCAATTTCCTATTTGATCCCTCTTTATAAGAAATAATTAAGCCTCCTGTTTTTTGGCCTTTTTGGAACCTTCGTATATCTCGTATTTGAGTAGTTTGGATTCCAGACTACCATTGAACAACTTGATCTTTCTGGAAGGTCTTAAACCCACATGCTTAATAGCCTCAAGATTTGAGGTGATGAACCAGGCATGAGTTCCGGGATAACTTTGCTTCAGGGTGTCTCCAATAGCCTTGTAGAATTCGGGCATATCTATATTAAGACGTTCCCCGTATGGCGGATTGAACACCATATGCAAATGCCTTTCAGTTTGTTTTTCAGTCTTAAAGAAGTCGTCGTGTTCTACACTGATGAATTCTGAAAGATTTGCATTCTGAATATTATCCTTAGCTTTTTGTACTGCCGAAGGAGCTTTATCATAGCCTTTGATCGTGAAATGGAACTCCCTGACTTTTTTCAGGACAGACTCCTGTATCTTCTCAAAAAGGTCTTCATCCCAGTCCTTCCACTTTTCAAATCCGAATTCTTTTCGGTTGAGATTGGGAGGAATATTGCAGGCGATCATGGCTGCTTCAATGAGGATAGTTCCACTACCACACATTGGGTCCATAAAATCACACTGCCCATCCCAACCCGAATGTAGTAGCATTCCTGCAGCCAGAACTTCATTTATAGGTGCAATGTTCGTTGCTGATTTGTAGCCACGCTTGTGAAGCGATTGCCCCGAACTGTCAAGCGAAACCGTGCAGAATTCCTTTTCTATATGGATGTTGATCCTTAGAGTTGGATAGTCGAGGTCAATTCCCGGACGCTCCCCTGTTCGATCTCTAAACCTGTCAACTATAGCATCTTTGGATTTAAGAGCCACATATTTGGAGTGGGTGAATTTATCTGAATGCACAGTGGCATCTATGGCCAAAGTTTGATTAGCATCCATCCATTTTTCCCAGGCAATGTTCTTGATCTCGCGGTAGAGATCATCTTCAGAAAAAACTTTAAAGCTGGTTACCGGCTTTAGTACCTTTATTGCGGTACGCAGGGAAAGATTTGCTTTATACATAAAGCCTTTATCCCCGTAAAAGGAAACAGAGCGCACTCCCTCCTTAACATCTATCGCTCCTAAATTTCGTAGTTCCTTTGCCAGCAATGGTTCAAAGCCAAAAAGGGTCTTGGCTACCATTTTAAAGTTATTTCCCATTTCTCAGTTTCTGTGAGAGGCAAAAATACATTAATTTTGCAGCATATGGAATTAGCAGAGAACAGGTGGTTCACTTCGTGGTTTGACACTCCTTACTACCACATTTTATACAAGAACAGAGGTGATGAAGAAGCCAGGGAATTCATGCAGAACCTTGTCGGTTTTTTAAAATTGCCAAAAGGTGCCAGCATTCTTGATCTTGCCTGCGGTAAGGGGAGACATTCGGTTTACCTCAATGAACTCGGCTATGATGTTACGGGAGTAGATCTTTCACAAAACAGTATTTCCTACGCAAAACAATTCGAAAATGAGCATTTACATTTTCACACTCACTGTATGTGTGCTCCCCTGGATCAGAAATTCGACGCCATTTTCAACCTGTTTACCAGCTTCGGATATTTTGACCAGGAAAAGGAGAACCTTGAAAGCATTTTTGCTATAAAGGAAGAAATGAAAGAAGGAGGCTGGGGGGTAATAGATTTTATGAACGTAAAAAAGGTGATAGAAGATCTCGTTCCTTCAGAAGTTAAGACCGTTAAAGGAATTGATTTTCATATCACCCGTCGTGTTGAAAATGGATTTATTCTTAAGAATATCGAATTTCAAGATGAAGGAGAAGATCACGCTTTTACCGAAAAGGTAATGGCTCTTACCCTGGAGAAATTCCGGTTATATTTTTTCAAAGCAGGCATCGAACTGGTACATACTTTTGGAAGTTATGACCTGGAGCCTTACAATGAAGATACATCTGACCGACTAATACTAGTTTTTAGATAATGCTGTATTTACTGCCTTTGTTAGCGGTAGTCATAGGATATATAATATCCCTATTTCTCAAACCATCTTCTTCCACAGGTTTCCAATTACTACTTTCCTTTAGTGGAGCTTTCCTGCTTTCGGTCACTGTTTTTGAAATGTTGCCGGAGGTCTATGATTCAGGTTTTGAGAATGTCGGGATCTTTATTATGGCCGGACTACTTTTACAGATATTCCTGGAATTCCTTTCTAAAGGTGTGGAACACGGGCATATGCATCACAACCGGGATTCGGTGAAATTTCCGTTCCTTTTACTTTTTAGTTTATCCATACACGCTTTGCTGGAAGGTTTTCCCCTTACCCGCAGCAGTGATTTGCTTCACGGGGTTGTAATCCATAAGATCCCTGTAGCGGCTATACTCGCAGCTTTTTTATTCCATTCAAAAATAGGAAAATGGAAGGCTTTTCTTTTTTTGATCATCTTCGGATTAATGACTCCGCTGGGAAGTTATATAAATGCCAATTTTCCAATTTCTGAAGCTCATAATGCATATATCAATGCAATGGTTATTGGAATATTTCTTCATGTATCGACTACTATACTTTTTGAGGCCTCAAAGAATCATAGTTTCAATGCTACCAAACTCGCAGTGGTCATTGCCGGGATTCTTATAGCATATTTCCTTTAATTATGTACAGCCGCGAAGAAAGTAAAAAGATTCGCCAGGAATTCTGGACCAGCTTCGGAAAAAATTACCCACGAAAGTGGCTCTTATACAACACTAGGATCAAGGATCTTTCTCTAAAGTTTACCTTCACCCGAAGAATTGCTGAAGTTTCGATTGACCTGGATGCTTCAGATGAGATCATGAGGCAGTACTATTTCGGAAAACTTCAAAGCCTGAAAAGTATCCTGCAAGAGGAATTTTTACCCGATGCTGTCTTCGCTGAAGAATATGAACTGGAGAACGGAAAGGTCATTTCCCGGGTTTATGTCACTTTGGAGAAGGTAAACATCCACAACAAGAAACAATGGCCAGAAGTACAGACCTGGCTGGCAGAAAAAATGAATGCTCTTGAAATGTTCTTTTTAGAGTACAGGGATTTTATCGAGCAGTAAACTCTATTTGAGAGGAATTCGGAGCTCTACCCTTGTGCCGGGATTGTCTTTCCCAGGATAAAGTTCGGCATAGGATAAAGAAAATTTTCCTTTATAATCTTTGTAGAAAATTTGCAGTCTTTCCCTGGTGATCTGTAAACCTACAGATCTTCTTTGATGGAATTTTTGTTGGTTTATTTCTTTAGATCTTTTCATCCCAATCCCATTGTCTTCAATTGCTATTTTTATTTCTTTATCATTTTCCTTGTCAACAATAATGGCTAGTTGCTTTTGACCAACAAGTGAAAGGCCATGCCAAATACCATTTTCAACGAAGGACTGAAGAATAAGGGAAGGAACTTTTATTCCCTGCATGTCCAAACCATCCCCGATTTTGACATTAAAATCGATCTGGTTTTCGAACCTGATGTTTTCAATATTTACATATAGCTGAATTGTTTCAATTTCTTCTGCCAGCGTACTCACTTTCTCCCTGGTCGCATCCAGTACTTTCCGGATGAACTTTGAGAACTTATTGAGGTAGTACACGGCATTCTCTTTTTCATTATTAATTATGTATAGTTTGATGCTGTTAAGGGAATTAAAAATGAAATGTGGATTCATTTGGCTACGTAGAAAATTAACTTTTAACTCTGCCAGTTCCCTCTCATATTGAGCGGTGAGTTTTTCAATTTTATCCCTTTCTACCTGTTTGCTCAGGGTCTCCACATTCTCTTCCAGCTTTTGCTGAATCTTTGCTCTTAATCTCTCATTTTCTTCATTCTGCCTTATCAATTCAAGTTTAGCCTGCTTATTCTCCTGCAGCAGCAACTTCTGCTTGTGTCCTAAGCCTAAAGAGAATAAAAGATTCTCTACAATTCCGGAAAGAAGAAAAAATCCTGAAGCTATTCTAAAATTTTCCTTTCCCAGATTAAGCTGATATATGAGTACAGGACCCAACCACCCCAGGAACAGTATCAGAGAACCTGTTATGAGGTAAAATCTCAACGGAATTGATCTTTTGAGAATTGGATAATATGACAGTACCGCCAGGATAGGCATATATATAAGAAAGAAGTTATAGCCCAGATATCTCAAATTTGTCTCTCCAACAAAATAGGAGATAATGTGTACGAGAACAGCAGTACAAAAAAAGATCAGGTTAGCACGAAAAACATATTTGTTCCAACGAGGCGCATAACGTTTCATTTCCAGGAAGCTATAGGCAAAGAAAATATAGACTACAAAAGTGACCTCTGTAAGGAGGTACATAAAGTCCCGGAAATACATGATATATATTTCATGATATCTTCCACTACTAAACCTAAGGATGGAAAACAAGACCAGGAAAAGATAAAGGCTGTAAAAGAGGTAGGATTTTATCTTTTGCTGAAAATATAGAAGAAAATGGTATACAGCCAGAATAGAAAGAACTCCGGCAAAGAAAGTCAGAAGGCCGCTTCTAAAAGGTTGGCGTATAATATCTAAGAGTTCTTCCAAATATTCAGTTTCCAAGCAGTTCTAGTAAATGAGTTTTTTTGGAGCGGGAGACCGGAATGCTTGATCCGTCGGTGAGGATCAAATATTGGCCGTCACTTTTGACAAATTCGGTGACACAGCCAAGGTTAACCAGAAATGAGTGATGTGTCCTGTAAAAGGAAGGATTATCAATAAGCGCCTCCACTTCTTTGATCTTTTTTGAAACCACTTCTTTCTTTCCGCCTTTCATGTACACCTCGGTATAATTACCGTCAGATTTGCAATAAATAATATCCTCACTCGGCACATAAATTGTTTTATCTACGAATGACAAGGGTATCTTTTTAGAGGCCGGTTGCTTCCTCATGTCCTGCATGATATTACGCAGTTGCTCTCCCAGGCGGTTATTCTTTTTCCTGTCCAGAACCCTTTCCGCAGCAATTTGAAGATCATCGGAATCTATGGGTTTTAAAAGATAATCTACTGCATTTTCTCTGAATGCCTGTAAAGCATAATTATCATAGGCCGTAGTAAATATCAACTCAAAAGTCCGAAATTTCAAGCTATGTAAAAGCTGAAAACCATCCATTTGCGGCATTTCTATGTCAAGAAAAACACAGTCGGGCTTAATAAGGTCTATACCTTTAACAGCTTCCAGCGGCGTAAGGTAAGTGGCGCAAACTTCTATCCATGGACAAAAGGCATTTATCTCCCATTGCAGGCTTTTTACCGCACTTACTTCGTCATCAACAATTACCGCTCTTATCATAGGAATAGATTGCAATTTAAATTACAAAAAAGAATGTAATGTGAGCCCGGTGACTTTATTATCTGCTAATTCGGACGTATAAAAGGTGCAGTTCGGGGCGTAAACAGGATTTTTACAGGTTATAAACTCACCGGGCCAATTTGTACATCACAGGCTGGAAAGCTAAAAACTTGCCTATACTTTTAACCCGTTAACCATTAAAATCATTTGATTATGAAAGATTTACAATTAATTAGTCGAACACTATTTGGGAGGACGTTCTTCTGTTTGTTATTAGCGGCTTTCATCATGAGTTGTGAAAAGGAAGAGATAGAAACATCTAATTTAGAAGTCGCAAATGCAAGTTTAAAAGCACGTAATCTTGTAAAAGTCACTTCTACAGGACTGAATTTTGACGCTCCTGACGAAATTCTTTCTGGCTGGAATACATTTATGTACATGAACAAGAGCGGTGGAACCCATTTCTTAATGTTGCTCAAAATACCTGATGACATAAGCCTGGATGACTATGCTGTAGGAGTTTCTGAGCCTTTCCAACACGGAATGGACTATTATAGAGAAGGTGACTTTTTAAGAGCCTTTTCGACACAGCAGGAACTTGATGAACTATTTCCGGAGGAAGGGATGATAGCTAAAGGATTTGGTGCAGTAGCAGAATGGTATGGCAATGTGATCATTCAGGGGGGAACAGGTCTTATTTCTCCAGGCGAGACTGCTACAACATCGGTCTATTTAGAGCCTGGCTCGTATCTCCTTGAATGTTATGTAAAGTCTCCTGATGGAACCTTTCACTCCTATAATAAACGAATGATAAAAGAGATAACTGTGGTTGAAGAAGAGCATAGAAAAAGTCCGGAATTTCAGGCAGATATTTCGTTAGAACTATCTTCTACATCGGGTATAAATATGTCGGAGAGGAGGCTTTCCCCGGGAAATAAAACCTTTGAGGTCAATTTTAGCGATCAAAGTGTTTACGGTAATCTCCTACAGCATGACGTACATCTTGTAAGGTTTGAAAATGGTTTTAATCCAGGGGATAAAGAGATTCTGAATTACTGGATAAATTATTTCTATGTAAACTTTGATGGGCAAGGACCAATACCGGAAGGACTTATGAATCCGGCACCAAGCGGAATTACCTTTTTGGGAGGAGCGCAGGAGATACCTGCAGGTAATATTAGTTATTTCAACGCAACACTTACTCCGGGAGATTATGCTCTCATTTCTGAAATAGATGATCCTATGCGCCTAAATCCTGACACTGCGCACACAGTATTCTATCATGAATTTACAGTAGAATAAATCTTTAGGTTTTTGTTTGAAAGTCGGCACTGATGTAGGGGCAGTGCCGGCTTTTTTTTTGTTCAGTATCGGTACGGATTGAAAACCCGCACCAGCGAAATTCCTGAAGGCCAATTCAGGAAAGAAGACCCTCCCCATCCGCCAGGTTGGCGGACTTCCCCTCCCTGAAAGGGAAGCGTGCCTGCCGGTAGGCAGGGAGCTGAGAGCCGTTTCCATATCTGGATTTAGTGCAAAAAAAAAGCCTCAACATTGCTGTTGAGGCTTTAAAAGAAAGGCGGCGACATACTCTCCCACAAGATAGCAGTACCATCTGCGCTAACGGGCTTAACTTCTCTGTTCGGAATGGGAAGAGGTGAGCCCCGTTGCTATAACCACCTTAAATCGT